>NZ_MOYL01000003.1:0-414433 GCF_001939785.1 Pseudochrobactrum sp. B5 | reverse complement strand
TCATATTCAACGTGCGAGGTCGAAATGGTGATACCGCGGGCTTTTTCTTCCGGTGCGTTATCGATCTGGTCGTAAGCGCGGAAGTCACCAAAGAACTTGGTGATTGCAGCTGTCAACGAGGTCTTACCATGGTCAACGTGACCGATTGTGCCGATATTGACGTGCGGTTTGGTACGTTCAAATTTGCTCTTTGCCATCGCTGTCGCTCTCTTTCACCACAACGCTTAATTTAATGCGCTGCAACAATTTTAATTGCCATATAACTTACCCTACGACCTGACAGTCAAGGATATTATATAGTAGAACTAAAGCCCCGCCCCGCTACCGGATCGGAACTCTATCAACTCGCTTCCGGCTTAAGCTTTATTCAAAGCCCGCCAAGTTACTCACGCCAAACCGCCCTGAAATAAATCTGGAGCGGGTAGCGGGAATCGAACCCGCGTATTCAGCTTGGAAGGCTGCTGCTCTACCATTGAGCTATACCCGCGCACTCTAAACTCCTGCTCTGGCAGTGGTGGAGGAGGTTGGTTTCGAACCAACGTAGGCTAAGCCAGCGGATTTACAGTCCGCCCCCTTTAACCACTCGGGCACTCCTCCAGAAACTCACTGCAAGCAGAGTTGAGCGACTAGGCATTCCGTTCACTGTGACCCCGTAGCGCTTGGCTCGTTTGTCGCTGTGAACGAGGCGGGTTATGCCGATAACACCCTGATAAGTCAACAGCTCTTTTTGAAAAAAATGCACAAAATTTTCACAGGCTTATCAATCATCCACAATATAGGGCTTTTCAGGGGTAGTTTTTTCGCATCATGAAACTTTCCTGCCTGTGAATAAGGAAAGATGCTACCTTGAAGACAGGAAAATCGGTATAGAGCGCTCATGAAAGATAAAAAATCGTCACCGGACTCATCCGGCTCCTCCTCCGGCACACCAAAAGATTCGCATTATGCGCGTCTGCGGCGCCAGTTTCGTGATCAAAAATCCGGCGGCAGCGAACAAAATTCGCAAAATAACCGGTTCCCTAAGCGTAAACCTGTAAAAGGCACGCCTGCGGGCGACGGAATCACCCGTCTTTATGGCCTGCATACGGTAAAAGCCGCGCTGGAAAATCCGCGTCGCAAAATTTTCCGTATGATGGTCACTAAAAACGCCCTCGCCCGTCTGGAGCTGGATGAAGCAACAATCGCCCGTCTCGCTCCTGAAATGGTTGAGCCGCGCGATATTGATGCGCTGACCGGCTCCGACGCTGTTCATCAGGGTGTTCTTATTGAAACTGCAGCGCTTAAACCGCGTAAATTGCAGGATCTGAAAGAAGGCAGCCTGCTTTTGATTCTGGATCAGGTTACTGATCCGCACAATGTCGGCGCTATTTTGCGCTCGGCTGTGGCTTTCGGTGCAGATGCTTTGATTACAACATCCCGTCACAGCCCGCAGGAATCAGGCGTTCTGGCCAAATCAGCATCCGGCGCCCTGGAAATGATCGACCAGATCGAAGTGCGCAATCTTGCTGAAGCGATTCAGGAGCTGCATGAGCTGGGTTACATGACTATCGGCCTTGATTCTGAAGGCCCTCAGGAAATGGAACACACGCTCAAGGGCGACAAGATTGCTCTCGTGCTTGGCGCGGAAGGTAAAGGTCTTCGCCAGAAAACCCGCGAAACAGTTACCGCATTGGCACGGCTTGATATGCCGGGCGCAATTAAATCGCTCAATGTCTCGAACGCCGCTGCAATTTCACTTTATGCTGCCCAGCGTTTCCTGAGCAAATAACAAGTTTGAACAACAAAGCCCTGTATCGGGGATTCGCGGAGTGCCGCTTTTAACCGTGACATTCTCCTGAATCACTCAATGCAGGGCTTTTCTAGAGCGTGTCGCGATTAATAGTATTCATGGCACTCGCTCTAGATTCTTTTAATTGTCGCATGTTCGCGAACGCTAAATGAGGCCATTTAGCTGCGACATGCTTCAGTAAAATTCGGCACTCAGGCAGTGGCGATATATTGAATCATCTCGGCCGTCTCCTGTTCGGCCTGTTCAATACGACGCTTCACAACGTCACCAATCGAAATAATACCGACGAGATCACCGGCTTCATTCACCACCGGTACATGGCGGAAACGATGCCGTGTCATCATTTCCATGACATAATGAACATTGTCCTGCGGGCTGCAATGCAGCACTTTTGTCGTCATTGCTTTTGAAACCGGCAGCTGCAAGGCCTGTATTCCGTGATTAGCGCAGGCGCGCACAATATCCCGCTCGGAAAGAATCCCTGTATATCGGCCCTTGCCGTCATCAACCAGCAAAGCACCGATCCGGTGCTCTGAGAGTTGTTTTGCTGCTGTTTCCAGATTCGCATCTGACCTGACAGTGAAAACATCACTGCCCTTCTGCTCCAGAATTGCGCGTACAGTCATTATTTCCTCCCGATAATGAAACACATCACATTTTCCTCCTGAAAACAGAGAGGATTATGGCATCAGGCGGCTGACCGGCACACAAAATACTGCATAATGTTACAAGAACGGAAGAGCAGCATGCGTACTGGTGACCGTTGATTCAGTCTAACACAGAATCGCGGAAGGCGATAAAACAAAGCAGTTTCAGGAGCGTCCGCGCAGCAACAAAGCTATGCCGAAGAATCCTGCAATAAAACCGCCGATATGTGCCTCCCACGCAATGCCTGACAATTCACCGGCAGGCGTTGCATAAAGTCCTGTAATCACATTGATGAGCAGCCAGAAACCGACAAATGTCAGAACGGTGCGGTTTTGCAAAGTTTCGGCCACCGACAATAGCGGCCCGCCGAAAGCAGGTACCTGCCGCCCCGTCCCTGTATAATAAGTAACACGGCGGAAACCGAAACGCGCCGCAGCCCCCATCATGCCGGATATCGCACCGGAAGCACCGACGAGCGGAATATTACTGTCCGGATAAAGCGCATAATGGGTGAATGCCGCCAGAATGGATGTAAGTATCCAGAACAACAGAAATTTACGTGTCCCGATACGACCGGCCAATGGCGAACCAAAAGCGGCAAACCACACGCTGTTCACCGCCAGATGAGCAAATCCGCCATGCATGAAGGAATAGCTGATCGCAGTGAACCATGCTGTAATATCGGTAAAGCCGCCCCACGCACTGAAGCGCTGCGGGATAAAAGCAAAATTCAGCAGGAACCAGATATATTGCGGATCGCTCAGCAGATAGAACTGCACAATATATACAGCGGCACAGAGACCGATTAATGCCACAACAACCGGCGGCATATTAAAGACCGGCTGAGAACCGCCTTGTCCGCGGTCATCCTCTGTCCGGGTTTCATTGACCGGCTGCTGCATATTATCCTCATCATGATTTACAAATTTATCGGCAGAGTGCTGTCAGAACACAATGCGACAAGGTCTGTCTGCGGAATTTATCGCTCAAACAGGAACATAGAGCACTTCCGGTAAAAGTGGAAAGCGGTTTTGTCGCGGCATTTTACATCGCACATTTATATGCAGGCGTGAGGCAAACCTGAAACATTCCGGTGAAATTCTTGAAAACCTTGTCCAGATAAGAAAAAACCGCCTGTTAAACAGGCGGCGAACGGACAATATCGTCCGGACATAAATTCTGGAGTTCAAGCATAAGATGCAATTGGCAGCTTCCCAATAAAACGCCTGCAACTTTTGCGTAAAAGTATCTAAACATACTTAATTGATTAATGCAATCGAAGCAAAGCGTTAACCATAAATTTTATTGTTCGTGGATGTTCGGCGCTCAATCATGGCTTGTTTACGTTCCTGTGCGCATATTATCGCCATCAAACATATTCAAAAACCCGTCAATCTCAGCTCCGGCTGGGAATTTTTATCGGGCTTTGAAAATTAAAATATGTTTCGCGAAAGCAGTGTTTCAATCTGAAAGACATGCGCGCTCAACATGTTACACACAGCCGGTATTCCGCTGCAAAAGCAGAAAACATCCGGTCGCAGGAAGATACGAGGACAGCGCCATATCATGAAACATGATTGGACGGCAGATCTGCTCACATATTGGGACAGGTTGCGCGGAACCCGCGCAGCGCCGGATCGTCGTGACATCAGCCCGCGTGCGCTGGGTGGCAAGCTACCGAATATCTTCATTCTGCGTAGTGACGCTGAAATCAGCGGCGCGACAGAGCAGCCTGAGACCGCAGATATTCCGCAGGCAAAGCAATGGCAGTTCCGGCTGGCCGGTACCCGCCTCTGCACAATTTATGGCAGAGAATTGCGCAATACCCGCTTTTTATCTCTCTGGCATGATGATGTCCGTTCATGGCTTGCTGAACAGCTGCATCTCTCCGGTCTGGATTACCGCCCGCTGCGGCTGGAACATACCGGCCAGACGCTGAACGAAAAAAACTGCCATTTCGAAACATTATTAATGCCGTTGCATGAGGCAGACGGTTCCCTTGCATGGATCGGCAGCATGGTTGCGCTGGATCAGCCGCTTTGGCTTGGCAGTGAACCGCTCATCAGTAACCGCATGGGTCTCTCGGACAATAATGCTGCGCTACCGGTTCAGGATGATAATCTGAATGCGGCGAAAGGTATGAAGTCTGTTCTTCAGGTCTTGCTCGATCGCCATCACGAACTTCTGCCGAATGCAGATAATATGCCGATTGCGAAAACCGCATCAGCGGGCACTGCCCCTCTTCTTGATGAAAGCATCAGAATTGACGGTATCGGTGTAGCAGATACGGCTTTTGCCAGAGCCTTACTTCCCCAGATCGAAGCTTTGATGCCGGCTTCGCGGGCAACGGAACAAATTGTTCCGCATTCTGCCCGCCCCGCACCGGCAATAACCGGCGCACCTGCTCCTCTGACGGTTGCTGATCTCATTAAAAGTATTCATACAGCGGCACCGGAAACCGAATCTGCCTATCAGGCACCCAAGGCAGCACATCTCAAGCTGATAACCGGCGGCAAAGACAAATCCTGATTTGTGACGTCAGTATAACCGGCAGTACTGATGTAAAATTTGTTATCCCCATAGAATGGTGAAGTAAAAACGCTACAAAATTAAGCTTTTAGTAGCGTACTGTTAAATTTTATCGTATCGTATTATCGCCGGTGAAGGGGAAACACCGGCTTTCATATTTTTAGAATCGCTCAAAGGCACCTTTGAATCATATGTCGGCAGAAACACCTCCATCTTCGCACGCCTCATTCACATCGCCTGCAAAGACTGCGGAGCAACCGGATTCTGCCGTAAGACTAACCCTGAAATCACCTCTGGACGGCCGCTTCATGCGCGCTGACGGCAGTGAATATGCCTGCAAATTATGGCGTATCTCCACCAATAATGCCGACCTCACTCTGAGCGATGATGAAATCATCATCCGTGCGGACGATCATATTATTGCTTATGTAGACAATGTCGGACGGATCGAAGGCACTGTCATCAGTGTTCAGCGGGATGATTTCACGCTGCAGCTGATCCAGACTGTGCATCAGAAAAATAAACTGGCTGCAAAAATCAACTGGCTGAGCAAAAACACCAGTCAGCAGTCAGAGCAAAGACGTCATGCCCGTCATACACCTACGCGTACCGAAGCGATCCTGATCCTTGATGACGGTTCGGAACATGCCTGTAAAATTCTTGATCTGTCACTGTCCGGCGCAGCCGTCGCCACCAATCTGCGACCACCATTGCGCAGCATTGTAACACTTGGCAACAGTCAGGCGAAAGTCATGCGCCATTTTGAAGATGGCATCGGCATTGAGTTTCTGGTTCTGCAAACCGACCTGCCAAAAGACTAAAGCATCCCGCATTTAATCCTGCCCTATTATATTCATCCGGACATCGGGTGAATGCTGTGGCGCGCGCAGATTTTATCAACCGGCCCGCGTAAACGATCCGGTACTAAAGCCCCCTTTTCCCTTGTATCTATGATTCTGAGTGATCTTTGCTGCCGTGCATTAAGGGCGAGGCATCACCATTTTCAGGGCAAGCCTGTGTAAAAAGCCACGCATTCATATTTTATAGTTATCAAACGCTGAAATTCATTTTTACAAATTCGTAAAAGAACAAAACGGCTAGGTAAATATAAGCTTATCGCACACGGCACGTCTTACACCGCATATTAACCAGAGGCTGTGGACATCCGGCGGATTTCAACCCGCTGTTAACTGCACAACGCTCTGTTAACCTCAAGCTTTCACACAACCGAAACCTGCGTGAATTTTGCGTATAGTAAGTCCTAATTTTCGTTAAAACACTGATTTTACAGGCAGTTAAGGTTTACGAATTTTCACTTCTGCGTTTACTTTGTCTTATTCATATCCCTTTGGATAGTGTCAATGTCTCGCTGCCATGGTGCTCTCAACAAGGAGCGTCACAATGTATAAAAAGACAGCACATAAAAAGAGTGCCCGCAGCACAACAGCAAAGAATAAGCTGGCTGCCGCAACTCTGCTGCTTACAATGACAGTTTTAGGAACAGTGTTCGGCGGTACGACGACAAGTCAGGCTGCTCAGCCATGGATGCAGACGGAAGGCCGCACAACCCAGCCGGTCGGTCATTACGACTTCTGCAAACAGTATAAAAAAGAATGCAGCCAAACCAGCCGTTCAGAAGCCCCGTTGCAGCTCACACAGGCTCTGTGGAACAAGATCGTTCAGGTCAATGCACAGGTAAACACTGCAATTCTGCCACGCACCGATATGGAAATCTGGGGCAAGGAAGAAGTCTGGTCTTACCCGACACAATATGGCGATTGTGAAGACTATGTGCTGCTCAAGCGCCGCATGCTGATTAATGCCGGTTTTCCGGTGAATACATTGCTGATTACTGTTGTCCGTCAGAGCAATGGCGAAGGCCATGCCGTACTGACAGTACGCACAGACCGCGGTGATTTCATTCTGGATAATCTTGAAGACAGCGTCAAAAACTGGAGCCAGACGGACTACACCTATCTCAAGCGTCAGTCCGCCCGTCACAGCGGCCAGTGGGTAGACATTCGTCACGCACCGGAAATGCTGATGAGCGGTATTGCAACATCAGCGCTGGGAAATTAGAGCGCCGTGCGCCCTCTTGATCGCACAAAACTCGCTCTAACACTTTATATTTACAGCATAATTTTACCTTAAACTGATTCAAGCTTAAGAAATTATGCCGTAGAGCAATTAAGGCGCGATTTCCAGACCGCGCTGATAACGCTTACCATTGGCAACGTAATTTTGTGCGGAATCACGCAGTTTCTCAATTTGCTCTGTGGTCAGTTCCCGCAATACCCGCGCCGGTGAGCCGACAATCAGCGAATTATCCGGAAACTCTTTTCCCTCGGTGACCAGAGCACCGGCGCCGACCAGTGAGTTTTTGCCGATTTTTGCACCATTAAGAATGATTGCGCCGATTCCGACCAGACTGTTCTCACCAATCGTGCAGCCATGCAGCATTGCCCGATGGCCGATTGTGCAGCCCTCACCAATGGTCAGCGGAAAACCGATATCGGTGTGCAAAACACAATGTTCCTGCACATTCGTATCCTTACCGATATGAATCAACTCATTATCGCCTCGGGCGACAACGCCGAACCAGATCCCCGCATTTTCACCGACACGCACTTTGCCGATCAACGTCGCATCCGGTGCCAGCCAGTTACTGGCACGATGGTCGAATTGTGGATTATGGCCGTCCAACACATAAACCGGCATGGTGGTATCTCCGTTTTCTCAAGCTCAAATCACCACAACGCATCGGGCTCCGCATGGGTTGTGATCTCTTTCAAACGACGCATCGTGGCCTCTGTTACGCCGTCAGGCAAGTCACTGAGCGGAAAAAATCCGGCTTCGGCAATTTCCCAATCGGGTGAGCGCGTTCCGCTCTGTTCAAAAGACCGGCATATATACAGCGCCACATGATCGCGGTTGGAAGCTTTGGTATTTTTATACAAAGCGAAAAGTTCCGGCGTAGCAGTCAGCTCAATACAGGCCTCTTCACGCAGCTCTTTAATCAGAGCCTGTCCAAATGTTTCTCCACGTTCCACACCGCCGCCCGGCAAATGCCAGCCTTTGACATAGGTATGGCGTACCAGAAACACACTCTTTCCTTCGTCTCCGAGCACGACAGCCCTCACCCCCAGCGTCATAGGACGGCGGAACAAAAAATACGTATGAAAGAACCAGCTTTTAAAATTCATAAATCGGCTTTTCTGCAATGGTCGGAGATACTAAATATAAAGAGTACGGCTTACGATCCAGTCAATTGACAAAACTATTAGCCCGCATGCGTTTTTACACGCCAAACTCTTATATGTATGTTTTTCATTGACTATGCGCAGTTGAAAGCTAAATCTTCGCCAATGTTCAGACTTGCCCATATTTCAGACATTCATCTGTCGCCGCTGCCGCAGGTTCGCTTGCGCGAATTGGCCTCCAAACGCATCACCGGCTATATTAACTGGAAGCGTCACCGTAAAGGTGCCATGCATGACTGGGTGCTGGAAGGGCTGATTAAAGATCTGCAAAGCCACAAGCCGGATCATATTGCCGTCACCGGTGATCTGGTAAATCTCGCGCTTAATCTTGAAATTGATAATGGCTTTGAATGGCTTAAACAGCTAGGGTCACAGGAAGACGTTTCTTTCGTGCCGGGCAATCACGATGCCTATGTTCCGGGTGCGCTGGATAAATCCTGCTGCAAATGGGAACCGTGGATGCGCGGCGATGGCATCGACAATCGTGAAAAACGTCCGCAATTTCCCTATTTACGTGTGCGTGACGGTGTGGCGATTATTGGCGTCAGCTCGGCGCGTGCAACCGGTCCGTTCATGGCCAGCGGTGATTTTTTGCCTGCACAGGCAGCGCGGCTGAAAAAAATGCTGATTGAAACCGGCGAGCAAGGTCTGTGCCGCGTTATCCTGATTCATCACCCGCCGATCCGCAATGCAACACCGGCCTATAAGCGGTTGTTCGGCATTGGCCGTTTTCAGAAAGTCATCCGTGAAGCCGGTGCCGAACTGGTGCTGCACGGCCATACCCATCTGGCAACCTATAATGAAATTGCGTCTCCGCATGGCGCTGTGCCGGTAATCTGCGTGCCATCGGCCAGCCAGGCGCCTTATCCGATCGGTCATGAAGGACGAAAACCACCGGCGCGCTATAATCTGTTTTCTATTGAAGCACTTGATCAGCCGCAAAGCTGGCAATGTCACTGGCAGCAATATGGTTTTACCGGTGAAAATACTGAAGTGCAGCTGATTGGTGAACGCACATTAATGCTTGGCAAAGCTGCACCGCAAATCAGCGCGGCAACAATTCCGGCAGCATCGGCAGAGTGATGCCATAATAGTGCAGCGCTAAAATCAGCACCAGACAGCCGAGCAAAGCACCGCCTGCAAACCATAATAGTTTAATCAGCGCCGGATTTTCCGAAATTTCTGCGCTGCTACTCTGTTCTGTGGAATTTTCAGCGACAGCAAACTGCTGCGCTGCAACAGGGACATCAGAAGTCCAGTCATCCATCAGCCGCTCGCGCTCAAGAATCCGCGAGGCAATATAGCGCGTCACAGCTTCTGAAATGACCTTGATATCTTTATTATCAGCCAGAATAATCCGCCCCAGACGGGTATCACGGACAAAACGATAGCTGCGCCGGTCGCGGGCAATCATCACAAAGGCGCTGGCATCCAGCCACAAACGCGGTTGCATACCTTTATTCAGGCAGAAATCCCACTGCTCATCCGTTGCCGGCACCGCATCAAAAACCGGCTGCAAATCCTGCAACAGCAATTCCAGACGGGCAATATCCGTCTCTCTGATATCGGTAATACTGTCGAGACGGTCGGCCTGTGCAGTTTTCGCCTGCCGGATTGCAGCTTTCAGCCGGTCTTCGCCGGATAAATGTGCTTCCGGCACAGATGCAGGCGGATATATCGTGAAATCATCTTCGCTTTTATTCATACCGCCGCCTTTTATCTTGCTGCATTTTACAGGCAATCTCATGCATGGCGATTTTATGACTTTAGACCGGCATTATAACAAAAAGGCCTGAAACCGTATAGTTTCAGGCCTTTTTAGTATCACTCAGAGTGATCTTATTTAATCAGACGGTTTGCGGCAGAAACAATCGCAGCAAGCGATGACGTCACAATATTATGGTTGACCCCGACACCGAACACAGAACCCTGCGGATGCGACAGTTCCACATAGCTGATCGCCGATGCATCCGAACCGCGCTGCAACGAATGTTCCGAATAATCGGCAACGGAAATATCAATGCCGATATGTTTTGACAGCGCATCAATAAAGCCGTCCACGGGACCGGTGCCGCGTCCTTCAATGGTTTTTGTCACACCATTATCAATGATCTCGGCCTGCATAATACGGACAGCTTTATTGTCCGGATCCGCAAAAGTGTGGTGATCAACAAATTCCAGACGCGAGCCAGGCTGGCTCACATAGGCTTTCTTGAACTCTTCATAAATACGCGGTGCCTGCAGTTCTTTACCTTCATCATCCGTAATCTGCTGAATGATTTCACGGAATTCCACCTGCATCTTGCGCGGAATATTCAGACCGTAATCCTGCTGCAGGATATAAGCGATACCGCCTTTACCTGACTGGGAATTGATACGGATAATCGCTTCATAGGAACGGCCGACATCCTGCGGGTCAATCGGCAGATAAGGCACTTCCCAAACCGGCGTATTCGCGCCTTTCTTGGCTTTCATACCCTTGTTGATCGCATCCTGATGCGAGCCGGAAAACGCCGTATAAACCAGCTCACCGACATATGGATGACGCTCAGGAATAACCAGCTGATTGGAATATTCGTACACTTCCTTCATGCGGTTGATGTCCGAGCAATCCAGTTCAGGATCAATACCCTGCGTGAACATGTTCAGTGCCAGTGTCACCACATCTACGTTACCGGTGCGCTCGCCATTGCCGAACAATGTGCCTTCCACGCGGTCGGCACCGGCCATCAGCCCCAGTTCGGTTGCGGCAATACCTGTACCGCGGTCATTATGCGGATGCAGAGAGATAATCAGATTTTCACGATTATCCAGATTACGGCACATCCATTCGATCTGATCGGCATAGACATTCGGCGTATTCATTTCCACCGTGGACGGCAGATTGAGGATCAGCTTGTTTTCAGCAGTCGGTTTAACGATTTCCGTCACCGCATTACAGATTTCCAAAGCCACTTCCAGCTCGGTGCCGGTAAAGCTTTCCGGTGAATATTGGAAACGATAGCCGCCGCCTGCTTTGGCAGCCATATCCATAATCATCTTGGCGGCATCGGTGGCAATCTGCTTGATACCGGCAACATCCTTGCCGAACACAACGCGGCGCTGCAACTCACTGGTAGAATTGTAGAAATGGATAATCGGGGTCTTAGCGCCTTCCAGCGCTTCAAATGTGCGGGTAATCAATTCCGGACGGCACTGCACCAGCACCTGCAAATCCACATCATCCGGCACATTGCCTTCTTCAATCGCCCAGCGACAGAAGTCAAAATCAGTCTGGGAAGCGGACGGAAAGCCGATTTCAATTTCCGGAAAGCCCATATCCATCAGCAACTGGAACATACGTGCCTTGCGGTCATGACCCATCGGGTCAATCAGCGCCTGATTACCGTCACGCAGATCAACCGAACACCAGATCGGTGCCTTTTCGATCATTTTTGAAGGCCACTGGCGATCCTGCAAAACAGTGGTTCTGAACGGCGTGTATTTTTCAGCCGCAATCGGCATGCCTTTGCGAGGGGATTTGGAAGCGGAAATAATATTGGTCATTTTAAAGTCTCATCAGCCACAGCAACTGCAATATACAGCCGCCTTAAACACGCCCTGTCTGCTCAATTATAGAATGAAGATGCAGAAATATCGTGCACAATCGAAACGGTTTCTTTGACCGGAGCATGAGTCTGACGGCTCTGTACGACCGCCGGACGCTCCAATCAACGAGCCCGGCGATCGCCGCTAAGGCCGAGTAGAAGTAGAAGCGAGAGTGGACGCGCGCAAGACTCAGCGGCTGCAAAGCCCTGATCTGCTCCGAAGCTCACAAAAGAGCTGGTATGATGATGCGCGTTGTTCATGGGACAAATGCTATACGCCTTGATAACAAGTTGCAAGAGACTTCCCCGCAAACGAAATAAAATTACAGGCCTATTCAGAGAAAAATAAAAACGCTGCCCCGCACGATGACAGGACAGCGTTTTTATTATGAAAAATCAATGCATTAAATTTCCATCATGCAAAAGGAACGGCTGCAGTTCCCGGTGGAAGCTTTGCCTCATCCTCAGGCTCAACATGAATCACAACCCGTGAATTATCAATTTTCTCATGCAGCGCATCTTCGATGCGGTCGCAGATAATATGCGATTCACCGACTGTCATATCGGCTGCGACAACCAGATGAAATTCGATAAAAGTCACACGTCCGGCAATGCGGGTTTTAAGGTCATGTACCTCAAGTGCCCCTTCCGCATTGGTGGAAATAATATCGCGGATCTGCATTTCCTCAACAGGTTCAACACCCACATCCATCAGCCCCTGCACGGAGGCATTGATAACATGCCAGCCCTGCCAGAGAATATTTAGCGCCACAACAATCGCCAAAATCGGATCAAGAATTGACCAGCCGGTGATAATTGCTGCAACCAGACCGACCAGCACGCCTGCGGAAGTCACCACATCCGTCATAATATGTTTGCCATCAGCCAGCAAAGCCGGTGATTTGGCAGCGCGTCCCACACGGATCAGCAGCCCTGCCCAGAGCATATTAATCACGCCTGCAATCAGGTTGATGCCCAACCCAAGCCATGGTTCATCCAGCGTGCGCGGTGTTTCCAGAGCGCTCCATGCCTCACGCACAATCAGCAGTGCCGCAACAACAATCAGTACACCTTCAACCACAGCAGAAAGATATTCCGCTTTATGGTGCCCGTAAGGGTGATTACCATCTGCCGGCATAATACTGACTGTAATTGCCCACCATGCACCGACAGCAGCGATGACATTGACAATCGATTCCAGCGCATCGGAATAAAGCGCAACAGAACCGGTAAGCAGATAGGCCAGATATTTAAGCGCCATCACGCCGATGGATACCGGAATTGTCCATGTAGCCAGTCGCCGAATTCTCAGATTAGCATCCATACCCAAACCTTTTATCTCTCCGAACATGTTATTGCGCCGTTTTATTGAAAAACGACGGGACAGCCGGAGATTTACAATTTTGCAGTTTATAAAATTCGGCAGCTTATGCAGAGACTGCTTAACAGTCATCCAAAGCCGCCCTCATCGAAATAAATTCAATTCAGCACTCGCTGAGATGTAATTACCCTTAGCGCAAAATGTGCCAATTCCAAATCTCTAAAGTACCAGACCTGACATTTTTCGCTAATTTCTGCCGTCCAGTTGCAACTGGTTTTCACTCAGCGCTGTATTTTTAATAAATCAGCAAATTCATAGACTTACATATGGTTTAACTGCAAATCATTTGCAAATACAGATGAGGAAAAACTGGCAATTCGAATCAGATAACCATCCGAAACTGACGTGCCAAACGGTCAAAAAGCGGCATCTCTTTTAATTTTCATAATAATAATATATAGAGTGCCTATGCATAAATGCGCAGCTTAACATCCCGATCCGAAATTACGCACAGCAGTAATAAGACAATATCTGTCCGGATCAGCGCAGAAAAAGTGCTAAAAACAAAAAAGCAGCCAGCTAAACCGTTTTCACGGCATAAATTACTTGTGCCTTCCGGTTTCACAGATGGTTGTTCTTTCTACAAAGGCAGACCCTTTAAAATGCAACGTCTCGCACGTTTTGAACAACTGATTTTACGAAGATCAATATTTGTCACAATCTTTATCGGCCTCTTCGGAATAGTCTTCGGCATACTCTCCGGTTCCAGCGCAGTCATTTTTGACGGCATGTTCTCCTCAACCGATGCTGTCATGTCGATACTTGCCCTTTTTGTCGCGCGACTCCTGACCAGCGAAGGAACACGCCGCTTCCAGCATGGTTTCTGGCATATTGAACCACTCGTTCTCGCTTTTAACGGCATCGTGCTGATATTGTTCTGTCTCTATGCTTTCATCAACGCCGTCAGCACCTTGCTGCAAGGCGGCACAGAGCTGAATTTTGACTGGGCAATTCTCTACGCCGTGATTGTCTGTATCATCTGTTTTGTCATGATGGCCTATCAGCACAAGATCAATAAACGGCTCAAATCGAACTTTATCACGCTTGATACGCAAAGCTGGCTGATGACCGCTTTGATTACGATGGCTCTTCTGATCGCCTTCAGTCTGGCATGGCTGTTACAGGGTACAGCTTTTGAGCCATGGACGGTCTATACAGACCCCGCCATTTTGCTGTTTCTGTCGGCAGGCCTTATCTTTGTGCCGCTCAAAACAGTTCTGGGTGCATTTCGCGAAATTTTGCTGGTCACACCGGAACGCATGGATCTGCGGGTGCGCAAGATCATGGATAGAATGAAGGCCAAACATGGCTTCAAAAAATATGCCAGCTATGCAGCCAAAATCGGTCGCGCACGTTTCATTGAAATTCACATCGTTCTGCCCGCTAACTTCCCGATAACTTCGATCGCAACACTGGATGCAATCCGCGAAGAGATCGGCGAGGAAATCGGCGGCGCAGGACCGCAACGCTGGATTACTGTGAGTTTCACCGGCGACGAAGCGTGGATTTAACGGGCAAAGTAATTTTATCGTACATCAAAGATTAACACCCCAATAAATTGGACATGCAAAAAGAAAGTTTGAACCTTTAGATGAATAATTTTATTATATAATTTCACTCATAATAATGGATATAAATATGCGGTTTGCAGGAAATGTTATTTGGTTTGTTTTCGGCGGTGCAGTTCTTGCCTTGATATGGCTTTTGGGTGCAGCAGTCTTCGCTATTTCTATTATTGGCTTACCGCTGACCCGTGCAGCGATTGAAATGGCTAAAATGTCTGCATTTCCATTCGGTAAAGATGTCGTCCATGTCAGGGAGTTAGACCGCAAGGGCGTAACGGCCACCACTGCCACCACCGGAACGATAGGCTTTATATTTAATGTTCTTTGGGCATGCACCTTCGGTATCGTGCTGTTCTTTTCTTACATCATTGCCGGTATCATCAACTGCATAACCATCATTGGTATTCCATTCGGCATACAATCTTTCAAACTGGCCGGCATCTCCTTCTGGCCGGTTGGCAGACGTGTTGTCAGCATCGAACTGGCTAAGGCCGTGCGGGAAGAAAACGCCCGTATGCAGCTGCAAACTATGAGACCGTCTGCTTAATCTTGGTATTTGTCAGATACGCATATCTGCTTCAAAAAAAAGCCGCGCAACAGATGTTACGCGGCTTTTCTTTTAAACATCACTTGCAGTTATTTCTTGACGAGCTTTGACACTACATTTTCAATCATCTGCATACCGGCATTACCGCCGAGTGTCATGATTGACTCCGGATGGAACTGTACTGCAGCCACCGGTTCTTTTGCATGTTCAAAGCCCATGATAACGCCGTCATCTGTCTCAGCAGTGACGATGAAATCCGCTGGCAATGTTGCCTTATCCGCATAAAGTGAATGATAACGGCCAACGGTGACTTCCTGCCCGAGTCCATCAAACACCACGCCGTTTTTCAGAATTTTAATCCGTGACGGCTTGCCATGCATCGGAATTTCCAACTGTTTCAGCGAGCCGCCATAGGCCTCTGTCAGCGCCTGCAAGCCGAGACACACACCAAAGACCGGCAGATCACGCTCACGTGCTTTGCGGATTGTATTCGTGCAGTCGAAATCTTTCGGCGTACCAGGTCCCGGTGAAAGCACCACCAGATCCGGTTTGAAGCGGTCAAAAATTTCATCACTCACCGGCGAACGCACAGTCGCCACATTGGCGCCGGTCTGGCGGAAATAATTGGCAAGCGTATGCACGAAGGAATCTTCGTGATCGACCAGCAGAACAGAAATTCCGGTTCCTGCTTTCATAGACTGCGCCTTCTCCTGCAATTCCGGCTTGATATGCGCCTCACGGATCGCTGTCAGCATTGCCGATGCTTTCAGCTCGGTTTCGGCTTCTTCTTCCTGCGGGTTTGAATCATAGAGCAAAGTTGCCCCTGCCCGCACCTGCGCCACACCGTCTTTAATGCGGATAGTGCGCAGTGTCAGACCGGTATTCATATCACCGTTGAAATGCATCATGCCAACCGCACCGCCATACCATGCACGCGGGCTACGCTCATTTTCTTCAATGAAACGCATTGCCCATAGCTTCGGCGCACCAGTCACGGTTACAGCCCATGCATGACTGAGGAAACCGTCAAATGCATCCATCCCATCGCGCAGACGACCTTCAATATGGTCAACCGTATGGATCAGGCGGGAATACATCTCGATCTGGCGACGACCGATTACACGCACCGATTCCGGCTCGCAAACGCGGCTTTTATCATTGCGATCCACATCGGAACACATGGTCAGTTCGGATTCATCTTTTTTGGAATTGAGCAGTTTCAGAATCTGCTCTGAATCTGAAATCGCATCTTCACCCCGCTTGATCGTGCCGGAGATCGGGCAGGTTTCGATGCGGCGACCATTCACCCGCACAAACATTTCCGGTGAAGCACCGATCAGATATTCCTGATCACCCAGATTGATGAAGAAAGAATATGGTGACGGGTTAATGCTTTTCAGCTTGCGGGAAATGGCTGACGGCTGGTTTTCACATTTCTCATAGAAAATCTGCCCCGGCACGACTTCAAAAAGATCTCCGCATTTGAAGCTTTCTTTAGCGCGCTCAACCAGAGCAGCATATTCGCCCTTTTGGTGATCGCCTTTTGCCTGCAGTTTTTCAGCTGCTTTGAACACGTCAGACGGTGTTTCGCGCGGTAAGCCATCAGTTTTCTTATTGCCGACAGTGAAGTCGTAGGAATCCACCCATGCTCTTGCCGAATAATGGTCAACGACGAGAATTTCATCCGGCAAAAACAGGACCAGATCGCGCTGATCTTCAGGGCGTTTCAGCTTGTAAGTAATCGGCTCAAACTGGAAGGCCAGATCATAGCCGAAAGCACCGTAAAGGCCGAGATTGCTGTCTTCCTCGGAATAAAACAGAGAGACGATCTCACGCAGCACGGTGAAGACCGACGGCATACGCGAGCGTTCTTCTTCCATATATTGGCGTGTCGGCTCAGCAATCGTCAGCTGAATTTTCTGCTCTGTTTCATCATTAATCGTCACTTCCTGCAAAGCACCGATCACAGGGCGGATACCGCCTAGCAGAATTTCACCGCGGGCATTCAGTGCTTCAATGCGCATAGAGCGGCCTTTGGAGGTAATCACCAGCGGCGGATCAATAATTGCTGTATCCCAGCGTGTGTAACGACCCGGATATTCATAATTGGATGAAAAGACAGCGCCGCGTCTTGTATCCAGCGCATCAATACGCTTGTCGATAGCCGTTTTATAATCCACCAGATGACGGCGGCGTGCGACAGTAATGCCGCCCTGCGTGATATGATCGTGCTGATCCTGATCGGCAGTTTTTGCCATAATCGCTCTGCTCCTGTTGCTGCGATCCCTATACTGCCAAACGGCCGGTTTCGCACCTGTTTTTCAACAAAGCATCTCTGCTTTGATTTTAAGTAGATACTCAGGCGTTTCAGGATTTCAGGGCAGAAAATAAAAACGGCCGCCCGGTGAACCCCTGAGCGACCTGAATGACACTTATGCAAATGTCTGCGTTGGCCGCTAGAAGCGAGCCCACCACCAAATAAGAGATGCAAAAGTAAAATTAGTCATGCGCTATTTTTAGCTCTGTTTTTCAGACCTTGCAAGCTCTTCTGTTTTATCATTTTGCGGAAAAGATATTATTGCGCAGAACAAATACATACATCTTAAAATTGCATTTTAAATTTCATTCGAATAAACGCCGATCAAGCCCATTCAACACACGACATGAGTCTGCACTATGAGCCACCGCGTTACAAATGCTCAAACGCTCACACCCCATTCACTACATCAAACCTCTGAGAACTGCCCCAGCCGGTAAAGAGCACATTTTCATATAACAGCACAATAACAGAAGCTTATATCAAGCCATCAATCAAAAACTTCCAAAAGAAAACCCGGATCAGCAAAAAGATCCGGGTTAAAATGTCCGATATGCGAACTGTCAGGCAGGCGATCATATGGGGAAGATTTGCCCGTCCCGCTTTTCAAAAGCAATTAATTTCAAAAAAATATTATGCTCAGATCTAAAATAACTAAGTGAAGTATGCTTTTCAGTACAAGATCAAAACTACCTCAGGTTGTATTTTTCGTCAACGAAATTCTGTGCAAAACAGAAAATAAAAAATCGCCCGCCACATTTTATGCGGCAGGCGATTCTTTTTCGATAAAACGCAACATAGTGCCCTGATTGAGGGCAATCGCGTTGGCTATATTATTCGCCCATCGCGATCAGCGAAGCGTTACCACCGGCTGCTGCGGTGTTAACCGACACAACCTGCTCCAGCGCAAAGCGCAGCAGATAGTTCGGGCCACCAGCCTTAGGACCGGTGCCGGACAGGCCAGAACCGCCGAATGGCTGCGTACCGACAACCGCACCGATTGTGTTACGATTGATATAGATATTACCCACATCCAGACGCTCAACCGCACGAGCCACAACCGCTTCAATACGGCTATGGAGACCAAAGGTCAGACCGAAGCCCGAATTGGCAACCTGATCGAGAACATTATCAAGTTCAGATGCCTTCCAGCGCACGACATGGAGAACCGGACCAAACACTTCGCGTGTCAGTTCTGATGCATCTTTCAGCTCAATAATATGCGGTGCAAAGAAATGACCGGCCTGCAATTCACCTTCCGGTGTCACGCCAACCTTGGTCACTTTGGCTTTGCCCTTCATCTGCTCAACATAGTCGTTCAGCATGGTCTGCTGTTCACGATCAATGATCGGGCCGATATCTGTGGTTTCCAGAGCCGGATTGCCGAGATGCATTTCACGTGCTGCACCTTCGATCATCTTCAGCATGCCGTCAGCAACATCTTCCTGAAGATAAACAATACGCAGAGCCGAACAACGCTGACCGGCAGAGCGGAATGCCGACATAACAACATCATCCGCAACCTGCTCTGGCAGAGCAGTCGCATCAACGATCATGGCGTTCAGGCCACCGGTTTCAGCGATCAGCGGCACAATCGGCCCCTTCTTGGCGGCCAAAGTACGGTTGATTGCCCATGCTGTATCGGTCGAACCGGTGAAGCACACACCGTCAATGCGGGCATGTGAGGTCAGAGCAGCACCAACGGAACCGTCACCCGGCAGATAAATCACTGCATCCTGCGGTACACCGGCTTCGTGCAGCAGCTTGATTGCTTCATAGGCGATCAGCGGGGTCTGTTCCGCAGGCTTAGCGACAACGGCGTTACCAGCAGCCAGTGCAGCGGTCACCTGACCAAGGAAGATTGCCAGCGGGAAGTTCCACGGGCTGATACAAACGAACACACCGCGACCGCGATAACGCAGACGGTTATCTTCACCTGTAGGGCCAGGCATAATGGTTTCATTGGCAAAATGACGACGGGCTTCCGCAGCATAATAACGGCAGAAATCAACGGCTTCACGGATTTCGGCAATACCGTCATCCATTGTCTTACCGGCTTCACGCGACAGAAGATCGATGAAACAGTCGCGGTTCTTCTCCAGAAGATCACCGGCACGTTCCAGCGCTGTTGCGCGGTCTTCAACGCTCATGCGTGACCAGCCGGCGAAGCCTTTACGTGCAACTTCAACAGCTTTTGCAGCATCTTCAGCAGTTGCTTCGGCAACTGTACCCACCTGAGAACCGTCTACCGGCGACAATACAGGCTGACCGGAGCCTTTTTTAGCAAAACCGGCAAATAATGGCACTGCATCAACATTCGCCCGCGCCTTAACGATCCCGTCCATAAAAGTCCCCAATACTAGTCTGTCACCAAATTCAAGTCCGGCAGAGTTGCGACGCTGCCCATACATATCAACGGGATACGGAATATTTGCATTCCGCATGCCTCTGCCATCATTCAAAATTTCAACCGGACGCTTCAGCAGGCTTGCAACCGGCACATTTTCATCGCCCACAACGGAAACAAACGACGAGTTCGCACCATTTTCCAGCAGGCGGCGCACCAGATAAGCCAGCAGGTCGCGATAGCCGCCAACAGGCGCATAAACGCGGCAGGCAATCTTTTCACCGGCTTCTGTCACCTGTTTGAACAGGCTTTCACCCATGCCATGCAGGCGTTGGAACTCGAAACCGCTCTTATCATTTCCGGCCATTTCCAGAATCATCGCCACTGTCAGGGCGTTATGTCCGGCAAATTGCGGGAAAATATGCTTACGCTGATTCAGCATATAGCGGGCGCAAGCAATATAAGACGCATCGGTTGCAGCTTTGCGGGTGAAGACCGGATAGTCTTCCAGACCGCGCTCCTGCGTACGCTTCACTTCTGTATCCCAGTAAGCACCCTTCACCAGACGCACCATCATGCGCTGGCCGGTCTTTTCGCACAGGGAAACAATATGCTGGATAACCGGCAGAGCGCGCTTCTGATAGGCCTGAATCGCCAGGCCAAAACCATCCCAGCCAGCCAGTGACGGATCAGCGAAAACGCGGTCGATCAGATCTAACGACAGCTCCAGACGGTCTGCTTCTTCCGCATCAATGGTGAAGTTCAGATCATAGGATTTGGCTTTCTGAGCCAGCGCCAGCACATCCGGCACCAGTTCACGCATCACCTGCGCATGATGGGTTGCCAGATAACGCGGATGCAGTGCCGAAAGTTTGACCGAAATACCCATACGATCCGGCAGTTTGCCATTGCCGGCAGCTTTGCCGATTTCATCAATCGCATCGGAATAGGACTTATAATAGCGCTTGGCATCTTCTGCAGTGCGGGCACCTTCGCCCAGCATATCGAAAGAATGGCGATAGCCTTTTTTCTCAGCGACTTTGGCGCGCTTCAATGCATCGTGAATATTTTCACCCAGCACGAAATGCGAACCGAGAAAGCGCATTGCCTGTTTGGTGGCTGTGCGAACTGTCGGCAAGCCCATACGCTTAACCAGCGAAGACAGAACGCCTTCCGGTGTTTCGCCCGGACGGATAACTTTAGCTGCCAGACCCAGCCCCCATGCGGAAGCGGATACAAACCATGTATCGCCCTGCGCACGATGCTCAGACCAGTTGCCCTGTTTCAGCTTATCTTCGATCAGCTTGTCCTGTGTCGCACTATCCGGCACGCGCAGAAGCGCTTCGGCCAGCACCATCAGCGCCAGACCTTCACGGGTGGACAGGCCATATTCACGCAGGAAATCTTCAACACCGCCAATCCCTTTGGACTGCTTGCGGATATTGGTGATGAATTCCGAAGCCCGCGCATCAATGCGGCGGTTGGCGGCATCATCGAATGTTACGCTGGCCAGCAATGCACTGACCAGCTCATGGTCATCCGGTGCATAAGGCGCGGTAAAAGGCGGCAGTGGCAGGGTTGTATTTTGAGCCTTTTCAGAAACAACCTGAGGGGCGTTTGAAAGGGCTGTATTGGGCAGTGTCATAAAAAGGCTCCTGTAGAGTCTTGCGACGGGTTTTTAACTGTATATTTTATCTCATATAGTTTATCTCACTAATTAAAGTGCCTTATTCGGTGGATATCACTGCAAAAATCGGAATTTTAGCTAAAATGAAGCAAATTGACGCTATGGACAAAAAGATCCTCCGTGCATTGCAGGAGGACGGCAAGCTGACCAATGCCGAACTGGCCGAGAAAATCAGCCTGTCACAGACCGCAACGGCCGAGCGGGTCAAGCGTTTAACCCGCGATGGTTATGTGCTGGGCTACACGGCAAAGCTCTCACCAAAAATGCTCAACCGCTCCATGCTTGTCTTTGTTGAGATCAAGCTCGACCGCACAACACCGGAGGTTTTTGAAACCTTTGCCGAGGCCACAAAAAACAATCCGGTGGTGATGGAATGCCATATGGTGGCAGGCGGCTTTGATTATCTAGTGAAAGCACGTGTAGCGGACATGGAACAATATCGCCGCTTTCTGGCAGACTCCCTGCTCTCGCTACCGGGCGTACGTGAAACCCATACCTATCCGGTGATGGAGGAGGTTAAAGAAACCTCGGCAATCGGGATTTAAAAGCGTCATGCCTTTGCGTGAATCTATTTCTTCACGCAAAGGCGTATAATATTGTTTTAAAATAATAAATTATGCTGCGCGCTGATCCCATGGCTCGAACGGATCGTAAAGCGATGCCCATTCATCGGGCACAAAATTATCGGCTTCAACCAGACAATTATCCAGCGCAGCCCGTATTGCCCCCTCATCCATCGCGGCAGTACCGATAAAAACCAGTTCCTGCCGCCGGTCACCCCAGAACGGATCAAGATAAGGCTGCATAGACTGACGCCAACCCTCATCTTCCGGCCAATATTGTTTCGGGATTGACGCCCACCACAATCCGCGCTTGCCGGTGCGCAATAATGCCCCCGCCTGACTAAGCTCACCCACATAGCGCGGGCGGGTGGCCAGCCAGAAAAAACCCTTCGAGCGGATCAGCCCTGCCCAACTTTGCTGAATGAAGTCATGGAATTTAGCCGGATCAAACGGGCGGCGCTCACGATAGACAAAAGAACAGATGCCATATTCCTCAGTCTCCGGCACATGATCTTTAAAACCATAGAGTTCTTTAAACCATAACGGATGTTGCTCGGCCTTTTCAAAACTGAAGCGGCCGGTATTCATGATCTTCGCCAAAGGCACTTTGCCGAAGTCAGCATCAACCACATCGCAGTCCGGATTGAGTGCGCGGATAATTTTATAAATATCTTGTCTTTGCGCGGGCGAAACTTCGCTGATCTTATTCAGCACCACGACATCGGCAAACTCGATCTGCTCCACCAGCAAATCCACAATACCGCGTTCATCGCCCTCACCGGCTGTCTCGCCACGATCGCTCAGAAAATCCTGCGATGCATAATCGCGCAGCAGATTGGCGCTGTCGACAACCGTTACCATCGTATCCAGCCGCGCCACATCAGAAAGGCTGAAACCTTCCTCATCGCGAAACTCAAAAGTCGAGGCTACCGGTAAAGGCTCGGAAATACCGGTCGATTCAATCAGCAGATAATCAAACCGCCCCTGTTTTGCGAGCTGCGTCACCTCCTGCAAAAGATCATCGCGCAGAGTGCAGCAGATACAGCCATTGGTCAGCTCAACCAGTTGCTCCTGTGTGCGGGACAGATTGGCACCGCCATCACGCAGCAAAGCCGCATCAATATTCACTTCACTCATATCATTCACGATCAGGGCAACACGCACCTCTTCACGATTGTTCAGAATATGGTTGAGCAAAGTGGTTTTTCCGGCGCCCAAAAAACCGGACAAAACCGTGACAGGTAAACGTTGTTCCATTTCATCTCCTGAATATCGCCATGTTATGGGTCATGCGCGCTTCAGCGCACAGCCCGTCATTATCGGAAAGGCGATATTGATATGTTATAATATAACACATCACAAGAGATTTTACGCTATTGCGACCTGATTACACAGATTGAAGGCTTACATATAAAAACGGCGGCTGATGCGAATGAATCTCTTCATGCATAAGCCGCCATAAATATTTGTAATTCAAAAGATTTTTAACTTCAGCAAACAGGGTTGCTAAAATTACAGATCCATTTCCAGAATGGCCATGGAGAAGTTGTAGGACAGTTCGCCCTCATCTTCATCCTTATAGATGATGCCCAGAAACTCATCATCCATATAGACTTCGCAGGAGTCATCCTTACGCGGACGCGCCTTAACAGTCAGGTTCTGATTATCAAAAGTCCGCTTGAAATAGGCGTCCAGTTTCTTAATTTCTTCGGGTTTCAAACGGATTCTCCTGTTTCATTTTACGGGGCTGTCTCATGCGCCCCTGTGCCCGATATGTAAAGGGGCAACATGTCGCTTTATCCTAAAACCGCTCACACTTTTCGGGGCGTGCATTTATTCTTACGCACGCCTTACCCGAAAACCGCTTACACTTTTCGGGGCGTGCTTTTATTCAGCAGCATTAATCAGCTGATCCATCGCGCGCGAAGGCTCAGCACAATCGCAACTGCCGATCACTTTCGCCGGAACACCGGCGACCGTCACATTATCTGGCACGGCTTTAACCACCACGGAACCGGCAGCAATTTTTGAGCATTCACCGATCGTGATATTGCCAAGAATTTTTGCACCGGCACCGATCAGCACCCCACGGCCGATTTTCGGATGACGATCACCCCCAGCCTTACCGGTACCACCCAGTGTTACCTCATGCAGGATCGACACATCATCGCCGACCACCGCAGTTTCACCGATAACCACACCGGTCGCATGATCGAGAAAAATACCGCTGCCGAATTTCGCCGCCGGATGAATATCGGTCTGGAAAATCGATGAAGAGCGGCTCTGCAGATAATAGGCGAAATCCTTGCGTCCCTCTTTCCACAGCCAATGCGCCAGACGATGGGTCTGGATGGCATGGAAGCCCTTCATATAAAGCAGAGGATCAAGAAAACGGTTTGCCGCCGGATCACGGTCATAAACCGCCTGCAAATCAATGCGCAAAGTCTGCGACCATTCCGGCGAGGCTTTGCTCATCGTTACAAAAGTCTGGCGCAGCAGATCAGCAGCCACATCCGCATGACCGAGACGCTCGGAAATGCGATGCATAACCACATCTTCCAGACTGCCTTGATTAAGCACTGTGGAATACAGAAACGCCGCCAGCAACGGCTCTTTCACGGCTGCAGCTTCGGCCTCAGCACGCACGGAATACCAGATCGGATCCATATGATCGACGACCTTGCTCACCGGAATAGAACCATGTGCGGCCATTGCATCACTCCTGGCTTTACAGCATTCACTTATTCTTCAATCACCGGAAACCGCCAAATGCATTGAAATGGCTGGAAAATCTTACCGGAAACCAAATATTTCCGATTATTTTCGCCAGTCCTTCATGCTGCTGCTTCCGGCATTTATCTGGGCGAGTTTAAACCGCATTACAAGAGATGAAAATCCCTCTGCTGCTATTGCGGTAAAATTACCTGAGCGGATCGTCACATTTTCATAGAAAACCTGTCCGGCAGCACTCAGTCAATCGGATGCGCCTTCAGAAACTCCAGCACAGCCTGCTTGTAAACTTTATCTCCGACCGCCAGCATATGATCGCGGTCAGGAATATCAACAGCCGTTGCATGCGGCATCAGATCGGCCAGATCCTGCGCATCACCGGCAATATCATCCTTCGTGCCGACAGCAACCAGTGCAGGCTGGCTGATCATCGCCATAGCCTGTGCGGGAATAAGCTCTTTGGACGTGATAACACAGGCTGCAAGCGCAAAACGGTCGCTCTTTGTCTGATCCGCGAATTTACGGAACATCAGACCGCGCGGATGGGTGATACTGTCCACATCCTCCGACAACAGCGCATCATAAATCGGATCCCAGTCACCGGCACCGGTGACCATACCAATGCCTAAGCCCCCGAATACCAGACTATGCACCCGTAACGGGTGTTCCAGCGCCGCAAAAGCACTGATCCGCGCGCCCATGGAATAACCCATAACATGGGCTTTATCGATATTCAGATGATCCAGCAGGGCAACAGCATCAGCCGCCATTAATGACGGGTAGTAGAGTTCACGATCATGCGGCTTGTCAGAACGGCCATGGCCGCGATTATCAATCGCAATCGCGCGATAACCGGCATCGGTCAGTGTTTTAATCCAGCCCGGATTGAGCCAGTTGACCATACCGGAAGATGCGAAACCATGGATCAATAAAACCGGCTCACCTTGTCCTTCGTCACGATAAGCCAGCTTTAATCCGTCATGTTCAAAATAACGGACTTCATTCACATTCACGACCATAGTTCACTTCCGAGATTTATCTTCCGCCCTGTTTAGCGCAACAGGACTCAAATTCACTGACATTGCCCGCATATTATCCGGTGCTTGACTGTATCACCAGCCTTGATGCCAAGTTTAGCGGCAATGCCTGCATTCACTTCAATGACAAAAGCCACCGGCTCACCGGAAGCAACAATATCTTTTGAAAAAGGCACCGTATTTTCAGCAACCCGCGCGATTGATCCGTCATTACGGACAAACAACATATCCAGCGGCAGCGGCGTATTGGCCATCCACATCATGACCGGGCGCTCTTCACCGAAAACAAAGATCATCGCACGGTCAGCCGGAAAATCCTTACGATACATCAGTCCTGCACTGCGTTTCTGATCCGTATCGGCAACTTCCAGCCCGAAACTTTTCTCGCCCGATGCGGTCTGTATTTTCAAAGCCTGCGCATCCAAAGGAACGCGCATCGGCTCTTCCTGCGCTGATACCGCAAAACTGCCACCCAAAAGCGCGGCCACAAATACCAAATAAGCAAACCACTGTTTCATCGGGCAAACCATACTTCAAAACATGTTTGAGAGAAAATATACGTGCAGACCATTATAGCAAATATAAAAAAACCGGTCAGAGACCGGTTTTAATGCGGATTAGTAAAAGGCGAACCAATATCCGGATGAATTTCTGCCGCCATCAGCCCTTTATCACCATGACCGAACCGTACCAGAACCACCTGTCCCGGACGCAGTTCCATCATACCGAAGCGACGCAGCGTTTCCATATGAACAAAAATATCTTCCGTCCCCTCACCGCGGCTTAGAAAGCCAAAACCTTTGGTACGGTTGAACCATTTGACAATTGCCCGCTCCAGCCCGCTCGACGGCGTAACCACAACATGGGTGCGTGCAGGCGGCAGCGTTGAAGGATGCGCAACATCGGAAAGGTCGAGAGACAAAACGCGGAAACATTGCCAGCCGCGTTCACCGCGGCGAATTTCGCAAACAACACGCGCACCTTCCTGTGCGGTCTGAAAACCGTCACGGCGCAATGTCGTCACATGAACAAGAATATCACCGTAGCCGTCCTGATCGGGAACGACAAAACCATAGCCCTTCGCGACGTCGAACCATTTAATGGCACCGGAAATCTCGACAATATCGGTTGCATCCTCAGCGGAGTTGGTACCATCCATAAACTCATGGGACAAAGACTTGTCAGTCATGGCACGCTCCTCCTTTCATCTGCCGGGCAAATCAGGTTGATTCTCATCTTCAAGATAACACTTCCTTAACCGTATCCGGCAAGAGCAAACTTTCAATATTCCTGTTTCGATCACAGACTTTATGAGCAGGCATGCTAAAACAGCGGTGAACTATTTCAAATCTGCCCTGTTTTAAATATGACACCTGCTAAAACAGACAGGATCAAACAGGGTAAAACAGGAGGCAAACATGCGCTATTTGCACACCATGATCCGTATTCGTGACATTGATGAGTCACTGGATTTTTTTGTTGAAAAATTCGGACTGGTGGAAACACGCCGCACGGAAAGTGAACAGGGACGCTTCACTTTGATCTTCCTCAGCGCGTCGAAAGATCAGGCAAATGCAGAAAGCTCCCGCGCGCCGGAGCTGGAACTGACCTATAACTGGGATGCGGAAACCTATAGCGGCGGACGCAATTTCGGCCATCTCGCCTATGAGGTCGATAATATTTATGACTTCTGCCAAAATCTGAAAGACAAAGGCGTTGTCATTAACCGTCCGCCACGCGACGGCCGCATGGCTTTTGTAAAATCACCGGACGGTATTTCCATTGAAATTCTGCAAAAAGGCGAAAGACTGGCACCGCAGGAACCATGGGCATCTATGGAAAATACCGGCAGCTGGTAAACGAACCTCAGCAAGCTGTTAAACTGCCTCTTATTGGCGCGAGAGATCAACTTTCGCGGCATCCACGATGCGGATCTGCGTTGAAACAGAGCCATTCCAGTGATTGAGCGATAAATGGCCGGCAACATGCACCATGTGTCCGGCCTGATCGAACAGGAAACGCCCAAGATCACTGTCAGCAGCACGGAAGGCAATACCGTCCACGCGTTTGCCGTCCAGCCCTTTCAGGGCAACTTTCACATGATCGCGCCCGACAACACGCACATCAGCGATTGTATGGTTTGGCAGTGCCAGCAGCGGCTGCACATGACCAGCACCATATGGCCCTGCTTTTTCCAAAGCATTATACAGCGCAACCGTGGCACCTGTGGCAGAAACCGCACCATCAATCGCCAGACTTTGCTCAGCGCGCAGTTCATCCACCTGCTCGGCAGCCTGCTCTTCAAAAAATGCGCGCAAAGCACCGAGTTTGGATTTCTCCACCGTGATACCCGCCGCCATAGCATGACCGCCGCCTTTGACCAGCAAGCCCTGTTCAACGGCTTTGCGTACCAGTTTGCCAAGATCAAAACCGCTGATCGAACGCCCCGATCCTGTGCCCACACCATTACCATTAAAGGCAATGGCAAATGTCGGACGTTTCGCCTTATCCTTCAGACGGGAAGCCAGCAGACCAACAATACCCGGATGCCAGTCTTCATTGGCAGTGACCAGAACCGCAGGTCCCGATTTGCCGGAAAGCTCAGCAAAGGCTTCCGCTTCCGCCTGCTGCAACATTATTGCTTCCATCGCCTGACGCTCGGCATTCAGCCTGTCCAGTTCTTCGGCGATGGTATTGGCTTCAACAGGGTCATCCAATGTCAGCAAACGGCTACCCAAAGCAGCATTACCGATACGCCCGCCTGCATTAATGCGGGGACCAATGAGAAAACCGAAATGGAAATTATTGAGCGGCTCACCAATGCGAGATACCCGCGCCAGCGCCGCCAAACCTGCATTGCTCTGATTGCGGGCAGCAAGCAAACCTTTTACAACAAAAGCACGGTTCACACCGATCAGCGGCACCACATCGCAAACCGTGGCCAAGCCCACCAGATCGAGAAACCTAAGCAAATCCGGCGTACCATTTGCCGCTTTAATACCGCGCTCACGCAATTCCCGTGCCAATTGCACCAAAGTCATAAAGACAACACCGGCAGCGCAGAGATGCCCCTGCCCTGAAATATCATCCTCACGGTTCGGGTTAACAATCGCGGCGGCATCTTCCGGCAAATCGCCGCCAACCTGATGGTGATCCAGAACCACAACATCAGCACCGGCATCTTTCGCAGCGGTAATCGACACGGCACTGTTAGTGCCGCAGTCGACGGTCACAATCAGCGATGCACCTTTGGCAACCAGCTCACGCATGGCATCGGGATTTGGGCCGTAACCTTCAAAGATACGATCCGGAATGTAGATCAGATTTTTAATGTCATAGGCATTGAGAAAGCGGGATAACAGCGCTGATGAACAGGCACCATCCACGTCATAGTCACCGAAAATGGCAACATTCTCACGGCGCTGAATAGCATCGGCAATGCGTACGGCAGCCTGTTTCATATCCGTCAGAGTGAGCGGATCAGGCATGAGGGAGCGGATGCTCGGATTGAGAAATTCTTCGGCGGTTTCAAGGCCAACGCCACGACCGGCCATAACGCGGGAAACCAGATCGGGAATACCGTAATTCTGGGCGATAGCGAGGGCGGTATTGGCTTCCCGCAGACCTAAACGATCAACCCATTTCATGCCCGTTGCAGAAGAACGTATTCCGAGAAACAAACGCTCATTCATATCCACGCGGGCAACTCCTGTTTTTACAAACAACAAAGGCGATATCAGCATAATCCCGAAAAGTTGCATGACTGTCCGGACAAGATTATGCGCATAAAGAAGAAAATGTCGCTCTTTGTCATTTCAGAGCTTGATCGAAACAATAAAGGCGACATTTTTCAATGTCGCCTTATAGCAGAATTTAATTGTGGTGCCACTCTTTGGGCTATTGTCTTAGCAGGCAAACTAGCGCCGAGTTTAAAAATCATCAGGTTGCGGCGAAAATGGTGGCTGTTTTGAAACCGGAGCGGAGCGTACTGTTAGTACGTGAGCACCGGATTTCGAGACAGACGCCATTTGCAGACCAAGCTGGCGATTTTTACTTTATGCGAACTTGGAGAGGTCCTGGTGCCGCGCCTTAATCTCACGCACAGTCTGTGACTGAGCACGCATGACGATGGTGTGGGTCTGGATGTAGTCGCGGGCAAATTTAACGCCGGAGAGCATGTTACCGTCGGTTACACCGGTGGCTGCAAACAGCACGTCGCCTTTGGCCATTTCTTCCATCAGGTAAACTTTGTTCGGGTCTGTAACGCCCATTTTCAGAGCGCGGGCAATCTGATCATCGGAATTGAACTGCAGACGACCCTGCATCTGGCCGCCGATGCAGCGCAGAGCTGCAGCTGCCAGAACGCCTTCAGGCGCGCCGCCAATGCCGAGATAGATATCAATGCCGGTTTCATCCGGATTGGTGGTGTGCATTACACCGGCAACGTCACCGTCACCGATCAGACGGATTGCAGCACCGGTTGCGCGTACTTCTTCGATCAGGCGTGCATGACGCGGACGATCCATGATGCAGGCGGTGATTTCATTGACCTTAACGCCTTTGGCTTTTGCCAGCGCGTTCAGGTTTTCAGTCGCAGAAGCATCAATATCTACAACGCCGCGCGGATAGCCCGGACCAACAGCGATTTTCTGCATGTAAACGTCCGGCGCGTAAAGCAGATTGCCTTTTTCAGCAATTGCAACAACAGCCAGCGAGTTCGGCAGGTTCTTGGCGCAGATGGTGGTGCCTTCCAGCGGGTCAAGCGCAATGTCAACTTCAGGACCGTTGCGGGTACCAACCTCTTCACCGATATAAAGCATCGGCGCTTCGTCGCGTTCACCTTCACCGATAACAACAGTACCGGAGATCGGCAGACGGTTCAGCTCTTTACGCATTGCGTCAACAGCAACCTGATCCGCAGCTTTTTCATCACCGCGGCCACGCAGACGGGCAGCAGCCACAGCGGCGCGCTCGGTCACGCGAACCAGCTCGAGTGTCAGAATACGGTCGAGACCCTGCGGGGTCTGATCTGCAGAATTGGCCATTTAAACAGTCCTAAATTCGTTATCGAAAGATATGCCTGCAATCCGGAATAGTATCGCTGCGCAACGGATACAAAACTGCTGTAGCCGATTATGATGACAGGGGATTGTCAGACATGGTCGCCATCTTTTGGCAAAGTCGGGCTCTCCCTGCAAGGGATAAAGCGCGGGGAGAAAAAGTAAATCGATTATACTCGGTTGAAAAACCATCACATTTGAAAACGAGTGATACCGGCAGTGTATTTTCGTAAGAATTACACTGCCGGTATCTTTTGTTATATATCAGACTATTCAGCCCGCAAGCTGTCCGGCTTCTTCAAAGAATGCTTCCGGTGACTCCACTTCAACCAGCTTATTCTTCACAATCTGCCAGAAACGATTGCCGGTATTGCGCACGAAATTACGGTCATGCGACACCAGCAGACAGGCGGCATCACTGTTCAGCAATTCAGCTTCCAGCGCCTCCTGCCCCTCAATATCCAGATGGTTGGTCGGTTCATCGAGAATATAGAAATTCGGATGTGTCAGCCGCAGCACCAGCATAGCAAGCCGCGCTTTTTGCCCGCCGGAAAGTCGTGCAACCGCCTTCCCCTGCATATCAATATTCATACCCGCCCCTGCCAGCAGCGAACGCGCTTTCTGATCGCCGATATCAAAACGACGAATGATGGTTTCCAGCGGCGTATGCTTGTCATTGAGTTCCGACAATGCCTGATCGCTATAGCCCAGCACCAGTGACGGCGTGGCTTTAAGTGCCGGACTTTCCGGCTCAACACCCGTAATCACATTCCGTACCATGGTCAGCAACCGCGTTTTACCGGTACCATTGGCACCCAGCAGCACGATACGGTCACCCGGATTGATCCATAAACGGCCGGTTTTATAAAGAATGCGATTATCCGGTGTGACTACATCAAGATTATCAATCACCACCAGTGCACGGGCATGACTGCTCTGCCCTGCCAGCCTGATAACACCGGCAGACCGCTCCAGATGCGCAGGCTTGGCAGCATCTTCCAGCTTCTCCGCACGGTCCTTCAGCTGTTTGGTTTTTATCACCAGCAGGTCACTGCCCGAATTGATACCAATATTATTGAGTTTGGCCGCCTGTTTGCGCAATTGCTGCGCAGTTTTCATATCTTTCTGATATTGGCGCGCATCCGCAGCATCAGCCTCATCCAATGCGACACGGGCACGGCTATAAGGCAGCGCATAGATTTGCGAATTTTCAGGCCGCAAAAACAATGTACGCTTGGTCACAGCATCGAGAAAAGCACGGTCATGGCTGCACATAATCACTGCTGTTGAACGCGGCAGATCATTCAACCAGCCTTCAAGCAGATGGACTTTTTCCAAATCCAGATGGTTGGTCGGCTCATCCAGCAGCAACAGATCAGGCTCGGCAATCTGCGTTCGCGCCAGCAAAGCAAGTCGTTGCCAGCCGCCACTCAACTGTCGCATTGCACGATCACGCATATCCTGCGGCACACTCAGATCATCGAGAATAATATCAACGCGCCAGCTTTCATGCAGCTGCGCGTCCTCATCCAGCCCGCTCAGCACCACATTATATAAGGAAATATCCAGCCAGTCCTGCGGCACATATTGCGGCACCACACCGGTTTTCAAACCACGGGCACGGGTCACCAGACCATCCGTTGGCTCCAGCTCACCGCTGATGATACGCATCAGACTGGATTTACCGCGTCCGTTGGCGGCAACCACACCAAGACGTTCCCCCTCACCGACAACAAGGCTTAAATTACGAAACAGTTCAACGGACAAAGTGAGAGAAAGATTTTGAAGATTAAGGTAGGACATAAGATCAGCTCAGAATTTGCCATAGCCGCACAGAGCATCGCATAGATGCAAACTGGTAACAGGATGGCTCAAATCAGATGCAGCATACTCCAAGCAGAACTGCACCTTTCAGAAAAGGCTGATAAAGACAGATTTTACAGTCTTAATCGGCCCTGCACAAATTAATGAGACAGGGCGAAATCAGGGCCGAATGTGTGATGATGCTGATATCGCAGAGAAAACATCTTACGGCCCTCCTTTCCTAAACTGCGTTGAGCTGCTCAGAAATTTATCAAATAGATTTTTTGCTGACAAGAGCTATCCGCAACAAAAAACCGCCGGAAATTCCGGCGGTTTTTATCAATTTCTGTCTTTATTAGAGCGCCGTGTGCCAGACTTGGCACACAAAACTCGCTCTAACACTTTAAAATGAGAGCATAATTTTACCTTAAACTGATCCAAGTTTAAGGAATTATGCTCTACCCCGCACGTTCAATGCGGATCATCTGCGGCTTGTCGAAGAGATCACCATCTTCGGTAATCGCCTTCAAAGCCTGCTTAACCGCTGATTCCGTCGTTGCATGGGTTACGAGTACAACTGTCTTAATCACAGCCTCTTCGACATTGGCACCCGTGCCGCGCTGTACGATAGATTCCAGCGAAATATCATTTTCCGCCATGCGCTTGGCAATCGTTGCAAATACACCGGCGCGATCATGCACATTCAGGCGAATGAAATAACCACCGGCATGAGAACGCATTTTCGCGCGCGCTGTCGGCTTCAGATCTTTTGCAGGCGTACCGAAGACCGGTCCGTGCTGGAAACCCGGACGGCTTTTACCGATATCGGCAATATCACCAATCACAGCAGAGGCCGTGGCATTGCCACCGGCACCCGGACCTGAGAGCAGCAACTCACCAAGCAGATCAGTCTCAATCGCCACCGCATTGGTCACGCCATGCACCTGTGCAATAACAGAAGAGGTTGGCACCAATGTCGGATGCACACGCTGCTCCACACCGGTTTCTGTTTTCTGAGCCACGCCGAGCAGCTTGATTTTATAGCCAAGCTCTTCCGCTGCACGGATATCCGCAAGCGAAATATTGCTGATCCCTTCCAGATAAATATCATCCGCCGCAATCTGCGTGCCGAATGCGATACTGGTCAGCAGTGCCAGCTTATGCGCCGTGTCATTGCCTTCAATATCAAAGGTCGGATCAGCTTCCGCATAGCCCAGACGCTGTGCATCTTTCAGACATTCGGTGAAGGAAATCCCCTCCTCACCCATACGGGTCAGGATATAGTTACAGGTGCCGTTCATAATACCGTAAACGCGCGACACAGTATTCCCCGTCAGCGATTCACGCATCGCCTTAATCACCGGAATGCCGCCTGCAACCGCTGCTTCAAAATTCAGCAACACGCCTTTAGCTTCCGCGATTTTAGCCAGTTCCACACCATGATAGGCCAGCAAGGCTTTATTGGCAGTCACCACATGGCGACCGGAATTGAGTGCAGCCTCAACCGCAGCGCGTGCAGTACCTTCCGAGCCGCCAACCAGCTCAACAAAAACATCAATATTATCTGATTTTGCCAGTGCAACCGGATCATCGAACCATTCAATATTGCTGAGATCAACACCACGGTCACGCGTACGGTCACGTGCGCTGACCGCAGTCACTACAATTTCGCGTCCGCATTGCCTTGTCATCATTTCGGCTTTATCGCGCAGAATGCGCAAAACCGATGCTCCTACGGTGCCAAGTCCGGCGACACCGATCCGCAATGCATTACTCATTATTGTGCCTCAGCAATATATACTTAATTCAACGGGCGGGAACTGTATGCTCCCGCCTCACTTTATTCGCTTGGCTCAGGACATTCCCTGAAGCCGCCTTTTTATCAGGCAGCTCCGTCAGCATTTCCCAGAAAGCGTTTGATATTACGCGCGGCCTGACGAATACGATGTTCGTTCTCCACCAAAGCAATGCGCACAAATTCATCCCCATGTTCACCGAAACCGAGGCCGGGCGCAACAGCTACATCAGCTTTTTCGATCAATAGTTTGGAAAAATCGAGCGAGCCCATGGCACGGTAGCGTTCAGGGATCGGAACCCACGCAAACATTGTCGCCTCAGGAGACGGAATTTCCCAACCTGCACGGCCAAAACTCTCAACCAGAACATCGCGGCGTGTCTTATAAACATTACGCACATATTCAATATCGCTGCCGTCGCCGTTCAGTGCAGCCGTTGCAGCCACCTGAACCGGCGTGAAAGCACCGTAATCGAGATAGGATTTGACCCGTGTGAGCGCCGCAATCAGCCTTTCATTGCCAACCGCAAACCCCATACGCCAACCGGCCATCGAGAATGTCTTGGACATGGAGGTAAATTCAACCGCCACATCCATTGCGCCCTCAACCTGCAACACCGATGGCGGCGGGTTGTTTTCATCGAAATAGATTTCCGAATAGGCCAGATCTGACAGGATGATAATATTATGCTTACGGGCGAAGGCCACCACTTCCTTATAGAAGTCGAGTGTCGCCACTTGCGCAGTCGGGTTGGACGGAAAACTCAGAATCAGCGCAATCGGGCTCGGGATCGAGTGCTTAACACCGCGCTCCAGCGAGACGAGGAAACTGTCATCCGGTTTTGCACTGATGGAACGGATGACACCGCCGGACATGACAAAGCCGAAAGTATGAATCGGATAGGTCGGATCCGGACACAGAATAACATCACCCGGCGCAGTAATTGCCTGCGCCATATTGGCAAAGCCTTCTTTGGAACCAAGCGTGGCAACAACCTGTGTATCCGGATTGAGCTTCACACCAAAACGACGCGCATAATAATTGGCCTGCGCCTTACGTAAGCCCGGAATCCCTTTGGATGAGGAATAGCGATGGGTGCGCGGGTCCTGCACAGCCTCACAGAGCTTATCAATAATGCCCTGCGGTGTCGGCAGATCGGGATTGCCCATGCCAAGATCGATAATGTCGGCACCCGCCGCTCGCGCACTCGCCTTCAGGCGGTTAACCTGTTCGAAGACATAAGGTGGCAGGCGACGGATTTTATGGAATTGTTCCGACATATCTCTCTTCCGTTTAATTAAAATGCGATGCAGCATAATCTTGTAAAACTGCACGGCTGTTAAAAGTCCGGATCAGTACGACCCGAATCCAGAGTGCCAAAACAGCACTCCGATCTGTAAATTCTAAAATGCGAATAAATTTATGGCGTATCAAAACGCCTGTCGTCAGATCAGCCTGTTACTCTGTGGCTTCGATTGCCTTTAATGTGGCATCGGTTTCCGCCTGCAACTGGCGTTTGCGGGCTTCGATTTCCGCTCGGCTCGATCCTGTTGCGGGTGCGCTTCCCTGACGCGCCTTGGCGCTGCTGAGGCTACCGGTAATCCGGTCTTTTTCCTCAAAGGTCAGCTGCTTGGTTTCACCGCGCGGCATAATCCCGAAATTCGGATAAGCTCCGGTACGCAGCGCACCCTCCTGCGGCACACCGGCAGAAGGCCCGCTTGTGCAACCCGCGAGCGCCACAGCAGCCACGGCAAACATTGCATTACGCAGCGTTGCGAAGTGATGTGTCTGTTGTGCGCTCATAGAGGAAATTCCCTGCATATCGAATTCTGGTCGTAACTCTGGCCGAATAACCGGACAATAAACGTATAGACGCATTTCGCAACAGGAAGCTTTCATTTCCGCCGTGAAAAACACTCTTATTTACGCCATTCTGCCAAGTCTGCCCGCGAACACGAAATGTAACAATTGTTATTGTTTTGAAAAGAATTGTTACAGGGCATAACTTGCGCCCCAATTAATAAAGAATTAACAATTTTTGCGACGAAAACAGTCATTCCGCATATATTAATAATAGCCAGAATTTTGCACAAACGGAGCCTCTTTACAGCCCTTTGTGCCAGCAGTTGCACAGGAAACCTTTGATTTGAGTTCAGTTTCCGCAGATGCACTCAGACAAGTCGCAGCATAATGAAGGGTCTGCTTTGTTCGATACGATAAAACGTATACGAGAAAAAAACGCTCAGCTTTTCTGCGGCTCAGCTATCATTCTCGCTTTAAGCATCAGTGGCTGTACCACATCTTCCGGCACATCCCTGCTGGAAAGCGTCGCCAATGATACGACTCTGGCCGAAAATAAATCCGGCGATTCCGCTTCTGAAACTCCGGCGGCAAATACAGCAACCGCTGCGGCAAAAACTGCTCCGGCCTCTGCTATAGCGGCAGAAGCCGCAAAACAGACAGCAGAAGCACAAACGGAAAAACCGGTACAGGTCGCCTTGGCTGATACAGCCGCCGCCGCAACCAATCAGATTGTACAAACACCGGAAGCAGCAGCCCCTGCCGAACAACCGAGCACTCTGGCTGCACTTTTCGGCACACGAAACAAGCCTACTGCTGCTTTAGCAGCGATTCCGCAGGCAGAAGCAGCAACACCGGCGACAAACCAGACAAAGCCGCAGAATAATGCTGCTCAGGCCGAAACTGCCAAGCCGGATGCAAGCGCAAATACCGCACAAACTCCTGCAATTGACAGAACAAGCCAGAGCGCAGGCGCGGCAGCCCGTCTTTTCTCACCGGGCAAAAACAGTGTGCGCGGCACCGGCAAGCAGGAAGCTACGGTCACAGCTTCTGCCACTCCTAAAAGAGCAAGCGACTATAATTATACGCTGCCGGGTGTGCGTGCGAATGGCGGCGTAGAGATTCGCCACAGTAATAAAGTGTTCGACGAAAGCGATATTGATCTTGATGAAGACGATTTCAGCGCGCCGGTAACACTCGCCTCCGCAGGCGGCATGGCGCGTCTTGCGCCGAACGGCCTGCGCACCCAGCATGATAAAGTACAGGTTTCCTGCCTGAAACCGCAGCTGGTCTCAATGATTAAACGCCTTGAAAGCCACTACCGCAAACCGGTTGTCATCACCTCCGGCTACCGCAGTCCGGCGCACAACCGTTCGGTCAGAGGTGCGAAACGCTCATTGCATATGTCGTGCTCAGCAGCTGATCTGCAGATTCCAGGCGTTTCCAAATGGGAAATCGCCCGTCAGGTACGCACATGGCCAAGTCGCGGCGGTGTCGGCACCTATTGCCATACAGAATCGGTACATATCGATGTCGGGCCGGAGCGCGACTGGAACTGGCGCTGCCGTCGCGGCTAAAAAATACCGTCAGACAAATCATTTTACAGGCCGGATCAGCTATCTGATTCCGGCCTGTCTTCATTTTCTGAACCGCTCTGGTGATTTGTGCAGCAGATTTGCATTTATTTGCAGGGCAAAATGGCACCCGAACACGCCTCAGCTCCCGTCATTCAGCGCTAAACACTTAATTCCACACGACAAAAGCAGCGCTTCCGTGGCTTTATTCACAGGCAGAGCACTGCCAAATGAAAAAAATCTGCATTTTTTGCAAATTTCTTATTTTACCCACTTGCACGATAAATATCATGCCGCTATAAGCCGGTTCACCAGCAGGCGCCCATCGTCTAGCGGTTAGGACAGCGCCCTTTCACGGCGCAGACAGGGGTTCGATTCCCCTTGGGCGTACCATCTTCTCTAGGCTGATGAAGATGAATGATCTCAGGATCAGATATAAAATCTCCCCTTCTGAACTAAATCAAAACACTCGAAACCGAACTTCGTAACGCGCTTTAATCCGCCGCGATTCTGATTCCGGCTGTTTCGTTGCTTTTTCATAAGCATCAGATTTTTTTCACATATTTTGTATTTTTTTGCATTTTCCCTATTGCGCATTCAATACGGCTTAGCTATACAGCGCTCACCGGCAGGCGCCCATCGTCTAGCGGTTAGGACAGCGCCCTTTCACGGCGCAGACAGGGGTTCGATTCCCCTTGGGCGTACCACTTTCTCTCTTGAGAAATTCAGTTTTCCGGAAACAAATCTCCAAGAATAAAAATTCAGTTTTGCATTCAGATCAGCTTTGATCTAACCAGAAACATGCTTTTTCCTTCTCCCCTTATTCGCGGCACATTATTGCAGCGCTATAAACGTTTTCTGGCGGATATCCGGCTTGATAGCGGTGAACTGATTACCGCATCTGTGCCGAATACCGGTTCTATGCGCGGCCTGACCACGCCGGGTTCAGAAGCATGGCTCAGTATATCCGACAGCCCGACTCGCAAATATGCCCATACGCTGCAAATTGTGCAGGCCGACGACACTCTGGTCGGAATCAATACCGGCCTGCCGAATAAAATTGCTGAGGAAGCGATCCTGTCCGGCATGATTCCGCAATTATCCGGCTTCACCACGCTCAAGCGCGAACAAAAATACGGGCAGAACTCCCGCATTGATTTATTGCTTCTTGGAGAAACGCATCAGCAGACCTATGTAGAGGTCAAGAATGTGCATTTTAAGCGCACAGGACAACTGGCAGAGTTTCCCGATAGCGTAACCGCACGTGGTGCCAAACATCTCGTTGAGCTCAGCGAGATGGTCAAAGCCGGTCACCGCGGTGTTATGGTCTTCGTTATTCAGCGTCAGGATTGCGATTCTCTGTCCATATGCGGCGATCTTGATCCTGCTTATGCCGCAGCATTTGCGAATGCGCGGCAGCATGGGGTTGAGGCTTACGCAATTCGGTGCCACATAAGTCCTGAATCAATTATCGCGGATCAGACGGTTCCCGTTCTGAACCTGTAAATCTTTTGCTTTGCCTTAGTCGCAAGGCAGTCAATTCCGGTACAGCCTGAGCGCTGTCCTAACATATATACGGATCACCCGATGGTAACCTATGTCAATGCCGACAGCGCCCCGCTTAAATATACAGGCCAGATCAAGCTTTACGGACCTGAAGGTTTTGCAGCCATGCGCAAGGTCTGCGCAATCACATCCGAATGTCTTGATGCGCTGAATGATATTGTCAAACCGGGCATCACTACCAATGAGATCGACCGTTTTGTCTTTGAATTCGGTGCCGATCGCGGAGTGGTGCCTGCCACGCTGAATTATCGCGGCTATACCAAAAGCTCCTGTACTTCGATCAACCACGTTGTTTGTCACGGTATCCCTGATGACAAACCGCTGCGTGAAGGCGATATTCTCAATATCGACATCACCTTCCTGCAGGATGGCTGGTATGGCGATTCAAGCCGCATGTATGCGGTTGGCCAGATTAAGCGCGCTGCCGAGCGCCTGATGGAAGTCACCTATGAAAGCCTGCTGCGCGGTATTGCAGCGGTGAAGCCCGGCGCAAAAACCGGTGCAATCGGTGCCGCCATTCAGTCTTATGTGGAAGCGGAACGCTGCTCTGCCGTGCGCGACTTTTGCGGTCATGGTGTGGGACAGTTATTCCATGATGCCCCGAATATTCTGCACTATGGCAAAGCGACTGATGGCGTGGAAATCCGCGAGGGCATGATCTTCACCATCGAGCCGATGATTAATCTCGGCAAGCCTGATGTGAAAGTGCTGAAAGACGGCTGGACAGCCGTCACCCGCGACCGTTCGCTGACAGCACAATATGAGCATACAATTGGTGTGACCAAAGACGGCTGTGAGATTTTCACACTGTCGCCGAAGGATATTTTCTTCACCACCGGCAACAAATAACAAAATGGCCGCGTCCTTTAATCGAAGACGCGGCCATTTTTTTGGATTAAGCAGGCACCAATATATCGATTGCACTCCCCAACTGCATCTCATATTCGCCTTGTTCAGCAGTGCGCCCGACAACGTTGAGCACGGTTGACGCCGCATCACGGGCTGCTTCTGTTAAAGTGCTGCCATGCGCCAGATTGGCCGTCAGCGTGCCGGTGAACAGGTCGCCGGTTCCCACCGGTACAATCGGCACACGCGGCGAAGTCAGTCTTGTCACCTCCCCGCTTTCAAACACCACATTCTCCAGCGAGCCATAAGGCGTATCGGGAAACATACAGCCCGTCGCAATCAACCGCGCATTGTTGAACGCCTGTATCTGCCGCACCTTTTCCTGCAGAATATCAAAGGATGAAGCATCGCTTCCGGCAATCAGTCCGACTTCAAACTGATTGGGTGTCAGGAGATCTGCCAGCGGCACCAGCTCATTGATAATACAATCCACCACCGGATCGGCCACAAATACACCCAGCCCCGTATCACCCATCACCGGATCACAAATATAGATGATTTCCGGATTGATCTTACGCGCCCGTTTGACAAAATCCTCAACAACCTCGCCATTGGCACGCGACCCCAGATAGCCGGAGACAATATAGCGGCTGGTACTGATTAAGCCGCGCTCTTCCACGCCGCGCAGCAGGTCACTCACCAGTTCCGGTTCCAGCACGCGCCCGCGCATAGTTTCATAGCCCGGATGGTTGGAGAGCAATGTCGTCGGCACTGCCGCAACATTCAGCCCGCGCGCCTGCATTGGCAGTACCGCAGCACTATTGCCGACATGGCCGTAGACAACCTGACTTTGAATGGAAATCACTGATGTCTGCATTGATAATGGCTGCGACATTACTTTACTCCTTCTTTGGCAGCGACCAGCGCTTCACGATCCCGCTTCGGTAACTGTCCGTTCAGCAACATATAAGCAACCAGACCAATCACTAGCCCCCAAAATGCCCCGCCAATACCGAGCAGATTAATATTGGCAGCGGAGGCCAGAAAAGTGATTAAAGCCGCTTCACGGGTTTTCGGATCAGCCAGCGCACCTGCCAGACTGCCGCCAATGGTGCCGAGCAGAGCAAGACCAGCGAGCGTGGTGATAAATGTTGATGGAAAAGCCATGAAGACCGCAGCAAGCGTGACACCGAACACACCGACAAGCACATAGAAAACGCCCGCAGCAATACCGGCAACCCAGCGTTTGCGCGGGTCTTCATGCGCTTCACGCCCTGTGGCAATCGCAGCGGTAATCGCAGCAATATTAAAAGCGTGCGAGCCGAATGGTGCCATAATCAGCGAGCCGAGACCGGTGACTGTGACAATCGGATTGGCACTGGTTTTAAAACCGTCATTCCGCAGCACCAGCATGCCCGGCATATATTGGCCGGTCAGCGTAATGAGGAATAGCGGCAGGGCAACGCTCAGCAATGCATTCAGCGAGAAGACCGGCATTGTAAACACCGGAGCTGCCAGAGTGAGGCTCAAATTGGAGAAATCCACCCGCCCCTGCACCAGCAGAAAACCGATGCCCAGCACCAAAATCCCGACCACCGCATAGCGTGCAGTAAAGCGCTTGAGCAAAACATAGGCCACGATCAGCCCGCCAACGAGCAGCGGATCAATGGTTGCACCGCCAAATGCACCAATACCGAATTGCAGCAGAATACCGGCCAGCAGGCCGGAAGCGATACTTGCCGGAATAAGCCGGATTACTTTCTCGAATGTGCCGGAAAGCCCGAGCACGACAAAAGCAAGCGCCGAGATAATATAAGCACCAACCGCCTCTGCATAAGGCGTTGTGGCCAGCGCAGTAACCAGAAAGGCCGCTGCGGGCGTTGACCATGCGGTGATAATAGGCTCACGAAAATGCCAGCTCAGTATCAGCCCCGTTACACCGACACCAATAGACACAGACCAGACCCATGACGCAGTCAGTTCAGGGCTGAGACCGGCAATCTTTGCCGCCTGAAATACGAGAATAAAAGTTCCTCCGTAATTGACGATCACCGAAATCAATCCGGCAACAATCGGATGGGTCAGATCGCTGAAGCGCAAAGGAGATGGTGGCGGAATAGTGTGCGACATAAGACAGGCTCTCTAATATGGCTGTGGCGCAGCCGGTTCTGCATAAAGCCGACGGTCACAGGATGGTCATGATGCGCTTGACTTTTAACCTGTGAATGGTCTGTTATCTCCATCCACTTATCGCTTTGGAGCCAGACCAATTGTTCAGGCACTCCCAACTTGAATCTGTCAAAGCATGGATTGCCCATCCGGCTCATGCCACGATGCCGCTTCATGCACGGATACAGCGCGCCATCCGCCAACTGATCGTCAATGGTGCATTGGCATCGGGTAAACCGCTCCCCGCCTCCCGCGCCTTGGCAAAATCGCTGGATGTCTCGCGTGATACGATTGAGGCTGCCTATAGCCAGCTTCATGCAGAAGGCTTTATTGAGCGTCGGGTTGGCAGTGGCAGTTTCGTGGCCGAGATGACCGACTTCTCTGCGGGGCGCAGGCTCTCGCAACGCGATGCGCTTGCCCGCAATCAGGCACCGAACCTGAGCAAACGCGGCAATGCCATGTTTCGAAGCGGCGGTGTGCGTGAACAACTGGTTCCCCGCCCTTTTGCACCAGGTCTGCCGGAAACCCGCAGCTTCCCGATACAACTCTGGGAGCGGCTGGAACGGCAGGTTCTCAAAGAAACCGGCACGCAGGCACTGCTGCACGGCAATCCGCAAGGCACTGAGCCGCTGCGCCGTGCGATTGCCGATTATGTCAATCTGGAGCGTGGCGCCCGTGCCACCGCCGACCGTGTGCTGGTGCTGACCAGTTCGCAGCAAGCACTGACACTCTGCGCCAATATGTTGCTGGATGCCGGTGACAGTATTTTCATTGAAGATCCGGTCTATTACGGCGCTCGCAGAGCTTTTGATGCGGCGGGACTGATCCCCGTGCCAATTCCCGTTGACCGGCAAGGCATTATAGCTGAGCATATTCTCGAAGATCCGCTTAAAGCCAAAGCCGTGTTTCTCACCCCGTCCCATCAGTTTCCGACCGGTGCAACACTGGCGCTGGACAGGCGTCTGGCATTGATCGAATGGGCATCCCGACATCAGGCATGGATTATCGAAGACGATTATGACAGCGAGTTTCGCTATACCGGCAAGCCGACAGCCTGCGTACAGGGGCTCGACCCCCATGACCGTACCATCTATATCGGCACTTTCACCAAATCTCTGTTTCCGGGTCTTCGCATTGGCTATATCGTGCTGCCGCCACAACTGGTTAAACCCATGACCGTAGCGCGCACCTTGCTGGATGGTCATACAGCATCCGTGGCTCAGCTTACACTCGCGCGTTTTATGGAGGGCGGTCATTTCGGTGCGCATATACGTGCCATGCGCAATATTTATGCCGAGCGTCTCGAAGTTCTGACAAAACTCGTCGGGATACATCTGAGCGAATTTATTGAACCGCGTGTACCAATCGGCGGCTTGCAGATGCCGTGTCTGTTGATCTGCGAAATATCGGAGCGTGCAGCCATTGATGCCGCAAGACGTGTCGGCATCGAATTGCTGGGGCTATCGCCGCTTCATGCATCCGGCAGCGGCAGAGCCGGATTTCTGATGGGTTTTGCGGCCTATACACCGGCAGAACTGGAAATTGCCGTTAAAAAGCTCAAAACAGCTTTTCAGAACATCAAAATCTGAAATTTCAAATGGCCTGCCAGTGAATTCAAAAGTGGCCGGTCTAAGCCAGCCATTTCTATACTATGCTCTGTGTCGTATTTTGCCTGCACTCAAGGCAGCACGACTGAAAGACACATGCCATGGATCAACTGCTCACCCCGCTTTCTGCCGAAGATATTGCCCGCTTTGGTGAAACACCCGCAATTCGCTTTGCGCAGAATTTGCAGCTGGTTCAGGAACGTATTGCTGCGGCAGCCTTGCGCAGTGATCGCAAGCCAGAAGATGTGCGTCTGCTACCGGTTACCAAAACTGTTCCTGCACATATTCTGCGCTATGCGTTTGCCGCAGGCATTACAGATTTTAGCGAAAACAAACTTCAGGAAGCCCGCGACAAGCGTGCGAAATTGGAAGATCTTGCGATTAACTGGAGCATTATCGGCCATCTCCAGACCAATAAGGTCAAATATCTCACACGTTTCGCCACAGAGTTTCATGCGCTCGACAGTATCCGCCTTGCGGAAGAACTGAACCGTCGGCTGGAAAGTGAAAACAAAGATCTGGATGTCTTTGTGCAGGTCAACACATCCGGTGAAGAGAGCAAATATGGTCTGCATCCCGATGATCTGCTGCCATTCATCGAGCGCCTGCCCGATTTTCCGCGTCTGCAACCGCGCGGCCTGATGACCCTTGCTCTGTTCAGCTCTGATCTTAATAAAGTGCGCCCATGCTTCCGGCTTCTGCGCAACCTGCGTGATCAGGCGGCGCGGCATCATTCCGGTATCACCAAACTCTCGATGGGCATGTCCGGTGATTTTGAGGCGGCGATTGAAGAAGGCGCGGATATTGTCCGCGTCGGTCAGGCAATCTTTGGCCCAAGGCCGACTGCAGACGCTTTTTACTGGCCGGGTCTGACAGACACAACACAGCAATCAGCTCAGCCATAAAAACAATTTAAGAAATATAATCAAATACTTAAATTGTTAAACTGCCTCTTAAAACCTATTTTCCGATAGACCATTCTGAGATTTTCCGCTTAATCTGTAAACGGAAACCGCTCATCCCTGCGGTAGCCATCTGTGCATTCGGGGGCACGTTGCAGTATGGCAAATAAAATTGCGTCAGCGGATGAGACAGATCTGTTTCCGCCTGCTGATGAGAGACTTCATCTGCAGATATTCAACGAGGCTGGCATAATGCAACAGCCTTCCGGCCGCTTGTCTGTGCCTGCCGGAGCAACCGAAAACCATCCGGTTTGTTCGGCAGAAACACCTCCGCAACCGGAACAGCCTGTTAAAACCTCTGCAGCTGCAAAGAAAAACAAACCCCATTATAGCGGCCACCGTCAGCGCCTGCGCGAGCGTTTCAACAATCATGGCGACGACGTTCTGGCCGATTATGAGCTGCTGGAGCTTTTGTTGTTTCGCACCATTGCGCGGGCAGATACCAAACCTCTGGCCAAAGCTCTGCTCAACCGGTTCGGCAGTTTTGCCGGTGTGCTGGGGGCAGAACCGCAATTACTAAGGGAAGTTGCAGGCTGCGGTGAAGCCGTGGCGCAGGATATCAAACTGCTTAACGCCTGTGCCCGCCGTTCCGGCAAAAGTGAAATCATGAAAAAGGATGTGCTGGATTCATGGAGCAAGGTCATCGCCTATTGCATGACCTCAATGGCCTATGAAAACCGCGAGCAATTCCGCATCCTGTTTCTTGATAAGAAGAACCGCCTGATCGCCGATGAAATACAGCAAATCGGTACTGTCGATCATACACCGGTCTATCCGCGCGAAGTCATCAAACGGGCACTGGAACTGTCCTCTACTGCCCTGATCTTATTCCATAATCATCCGTCCGGTGACGCAACACCATCCCGCGCCGATATTGATATGACCAAGGTAATTATCTCAATTGCATCGCCGCTGAATATCGCTGTCCACGACCATATTATCATCGGCAAAGCTGGTCATATCAGTATGCGCGGCCTCGGACTTATCTGAAAAAATACGCACAAAAATCCGGTTAACCCATTATTAATTATAAACAAAACAATAAGACCGGCTTAACAGAAACATGACATAAACAAACCAAATTGGTCACAATTAACCGGCATAACCGGCTCAAAGGCGCAAGACTAAAAAGACTCGGGCGCCAGACAAATTTCAAGATTGCCTCACATGGCAAATACGGAGCCGGACTATGCGTCACTTTACACTTATGAGCACAGCAGCACTCGCGCTGGCACTTACACAGGCTTCTGCTTTCGCAGCAGATTCCTTCAATAATGACTATAACTACAATGACAGCTCATCGAGCTATGATGCGCCTGCGACATGGGAAGGTAACTATGTCGGCGCGCATCTCGGCACCACTTCTTCCAAAACACCAAGCCCGTTCTCCAGCCGTACTTCGGCAATGGGCGGTATCGTTGCCGGTAAGAACTTCCAGTCCGGCAACTTCGTTTATGGTGGTGAAGTCGAAGGCAACTTCGGTGAAGCGGAACATAAAATTCAGGATGGCGGCCGTCTGCAGCAGTCATGGAGCGGTGTAGCCAAGGTGAAAGCCGGTTATGCCATGGACAAGACTCTGGTTTACGGTACTGTCGGTTATGGCCTGACCCGTTTCAAACCAAAAGACAATGTTACATCCGGCAGCAAATGGGCTGGCGGCGTACAGATGGGCGTTGGTGTTGAGCAACAGCTCTCCGGTCCGTTCTCTGTCAAAGCAGAATATAACTATATGCGTCACAATGGCGTAAAAACCAGCGTGAATGACACACGTTATGAAAACAATCTCAAGACTCACACTCTGAAAGCCGGTGTTAATTACCGCTTCTGATTCTTGAGTATTTGAACAAAACAAACCAAAGCGCCGTATTTTCTTAAATACGGCGCTTTTTTCATATTTTCAGATTTTTTGCTAAAATACATTGATTTTATTATAAAAAACAAAAGCTTGAATAAGCGTATCCATTCTGAATATGGTTTGTTTTTTCAGCATAGGCTTATGCAAATTTTGCATTCCCCCACCTGATTAATGTCAGGATAATAACTTTTTCGATGCATTTTCCTCTTTGTCTTCGTCATTTTCACCGCTTTTCTGTGCGCACCTTTGCGCCGTCTCAACCGGTCAACAGCTTGAGTGTGCCCCGCAGCTTGACTTGAACAGGCTCCCTGATTTTAAAGTTAAGCTGAGGAAATTGGGAATTTAATCATGCAAGCAGTTTTTGACGGCCATAATGATGTGCTGCTTCGTCTTTGGGAGAACCGTAATAAAGGCGAAGATCCGATAAAGGAATTTATCGAAGGAACCACGCAGGGTCATATTGATCTGCCACGCTCCCGCAAAGGCGGCCTTGCCGGCGGTCTCTGCGCGATTTACATTCCCAACCCTGCTACCGGCGAAACAATTTTCGGCGAACCGGACAGCAATGGTCATTACGACACGCCGCTTGCTGCCCCGCTTGACCGCACCTATTCCTTCGACATCGCCAGCGAATTTATCGACATTGCCTATAAGCTTGAACGCGCAGGCGGATGGAAAATCTGCCGTACCGGTCAGGATATCGACAATGCCATTGCAGACGGCGACTTTGCAGCCGTTCTGCATATGGAAGGTTGTGAAGCGCTCGACAAGGATCTGAAGGCACTGGAACTGTTCTATCAGGCCGGTTTGCGCTCGCTCGGCCCTGTCTGGAGCCGCCATAATATTTTCGGCCACGGCGTACCGTTCTCCTATCCGATGAGCCCTGATACCGCACCGGGACTGACCGATGCCGGTAAAGAGCTGATTAAGGCCTGCAATAGCCTCGGCATCCTGATCGACCTGTCGCATATCACTGAAAAAGGCTTCTGGGATGTGGCCAAACTCAGCAATCAGCCTTTGATTGCCAGCCATTCCAATGCCCATGCCCTGACACCGGTTGCACGCAACCTCACCGACAAACAGCTGGATGCAATTGCCGAGAGCAATGGTCTGGTCGGCCTGAACTATGTCACCACCATGCTGCGCGCAGATGGTCAGGTGAATACGGCAACACCGATGAGCGATATGGTGCGCCATATTGATTATCTGGTGAAGAAAGTCGGCATCGATGGTGTGGCGCTCGGCTCGGATTATGACGGCGGCCCGATACCGGAAGGTATTACGGATGCTGCGGGTACACAAAATCTCGTTCAGGCGCTGCGGGAAGCGGGCTATGGCGAGGATGATCTTGCAAAAATCTGTCGTGAAAACTGGCTGCGTGTGCTGCGCTCTGCCTGGCATGAACACCACTGAGCAATCATAAAAAAGCACAAAAACAATCAGTTGACGACAAGTGTCAGCCTCCTTGCGGAGTCCTGCCATTCAATCATATGATAGATAAAAATCTTTCTGCCGGATTAGCTCGGCAGAAAGAAAATAACACGGTGCGATACACGTGTTTTCAGTATCGCAGGCACGTTGAACGGCCAATCATTTGGGATGAAATATGGGGTATATAATGATTAAAAAATCCAACGGGATTAAAACATTAAATCGTTTTGGTTATCTCGCAGCCACCGCCGCTCTGGGCGTATTTGTCAGCGCAGCAGCAGTGCAGGCCGCAACACCGGCCGATACACTGGTTCTGGGCTGGACATTCGATGACATGATTACGCTGGATCCGGCGGAATCTTTCGAGCTCTCCACCGGTGAAATCCTCGGCAACACCTATGACCGCCTGCTGCGTCTCGACCCGAATGATGCATCCAAAGTCATCGGCGACGTTGCGGAAAGCTGGGAAGTTTCCGAAGACGGCCTGACCTATACTTTCAAAATCCGTGAAGGCCAGAAATTCGCCTCCGGCAACCCGCTGACAGCTGAAGATGTGGCCTACTCGCTCATCCGCGCTGTTAAGATCGACAAGAGCCCGTCTTTCATCCTCACCCAGTTCGGTTTCAAGCCGGATAATGTGGAAGAGAAGATCAAGGCAACCGATGCCAATACACTGGTTATCACTGTTGACCAGTCCTATGCGCCAAGCTTCGTGCTGAACTGCCTGACCGCTGACGTGGCTTCGGTTGTTGACAAGAAACTGGTTGAAGAAAACGCCAAAGACGGCGATTACGGCTATGGCTGGCTGAAGACCAACTATGCCGGTTCCGGCCCGATGATTGTCCGCGACTGGCGCGCCAATGAAATCGTTGTTCTGGAACGCAATGACAATTACCGTGGCGACAAATCCCCGCTGAAACGCGCGATTTACCGCTATGTCAAGGAAAGCGCGACCCAGCGTCTGATGCTTGAAAAAGGCGATATCGACGTAGCGCGTAACCTTGAGCCGGGCGACATTGATGCGATTGCCAAGACTGAAGGCGTTTCGCTGGCATCCGCACCAAAGGGCACTGTTTATTACTTCAGCCTCAACCAGAAAAACGAAACTCTGGCCAAGCCTGAAGTGCGTGAAGCTCTGAAATATCTCGTTGATTACAGCGCGATTGAATCAACACTGATTAAACATATCGGTGTTCAGCACCAGACATTCCTGCCAAAGGGTCTGCTCGGCGCGTCGGATGAAAAACCGTACAAGCTCGATGTAGCCAAGGCTAAGGAATTGCTGGAAAAAGCCGGTCTGAAAGACGGTTTCAACATCACCATGGATGTGCGTTCCAGCCAGCCTGTAACCGGTATTGCTGAATCCATTCAGCAGACTTTTGCTCAGGCCGGTATCAAGATGGAAATCATTCCGGGCGACGGCAAACAGACCCTGACCAAATATCGTGCCCGCAAGCATGATCTCTATATCGGTCAGTGGGGCACAGACTACTGGGATCCAAACACCAATGCGGATACCTTTGCCAGCAATCCTGACAATAAAGACGATGCATCGGCCAAAACACTGGCATGGCGCAACGCGTGGGATATTCCTGAGCTGACCAAGGAAACCAAAGCTGCTGTTCTGGAACGCGACACTGAGAAGCGTACACAGATGTATATGGACCTGCAGAAGAAACTGCTTGATGACGGTCCGTTTGTCATTCTGTTCCAGCAGACTGAAGTTGCCGCTTACCGCAATAATGTCGAAAACTACAAGCTGGGCGTGACCTTCACCACCAACTCTGTCTACGACGTATCGAAGAAATAATACGGTATGAGTGTAACCACTATTACAGCATCCGGGCGCAAAAACGCCCGGGTCAGCAAATGGGCTCTCGGGATCGGGAGCTTCTTGCTGGTCGTCATCACAACCTATCTCGGACTGCTGGCTGTGACCTTCTTCATTGGTCGCGTCATTCCGATTGATCCGGTTCTTGCAATTCTCGGTGACCGCGCACCGGCTCATGTTATTGAGCGCACCCGCGAAGAGTTAGGATTAAATCTGCCGATCTGGCAGCAATTCATTATTTATGTTCAAAAAGCCCTGTCCGGCGATTTCGGCATGTCGGTTCTGACCTCCAATCCGGTTATGACTGATATCAAGCGCGTTTTCCCTGCGACAATGGAACTGGCAACAATCGGCACGCTGATCGGCGCTGTCTTCGGCATTCCGCTCGGTGTGCTCGCGGCTGTAAAGCGCGGCAGCTTCATCGATCAGCTGGTGCGCGTTATCGGTCTGTTCGGTTATTCCGTTCCGATCTTCTGGCTCGGCATGATCTGTCTGCTGATTTTCTACGCCAAACTTGGCTGGGTTGCAGGTCCGGGTCGTATTGACGTGGCCTATGAATATACCTTCACGCCGATCACCGGTCTTTATATGCTGGATGCGATTATTCAGCGCCAGTGGGATGCGTTGGGGAATATTCTCTCGCATATCATTCTGCCTGCATCATTGCTCGGTTATTTCTCTCTGGCCTATATCAGCCGCATGACCCGTTCTTTCATGCTCAATGAACTGGATCAGGAATATATCGTTGCAGCGCGTGCAAAGGGCTTAAGCGAAACCAAGATCATCTGGGGTCATGCCCTGCGCAATGCGGCTGTGCCGCTTGTGACTGTGATTGCCCTGTCCTATGCCGGTATGCTGGAAGGCTCGGTTCTGACTGAGACCGTATTCTCATGGCCGGGTCTTGGTCTGTACATCACCAATTCTCTGCAAAGCGCTGATATGAATGCTGTTCTCGGCGGCACTATTATCATCGGCTCTGTGTTTATTGCCCTTAATCTGCTTTCCGATCTGCTCTATCGGACACTCGACCCACGGACGCGCGCACGATGAGTGAGACAACACTTCCAAAAGAAACATGGCGGGAATGGCTGCTCACTGAGCGTCCGCAATCCCGTGCACAAGCCAAACTCGGCCGTTCCTACATGATCTGGCGCCGTTTTACCGCGAATAAACTTGCGGTACTCGGCCTGATTATCATCGGTCTGCTGGTATTTGTGGCTGCCTTTGCACCATGGCTGGCACCGCATTCACCGGTTTCCGGTGATCTGGCCAATTCACGCCTGCTGCCAATGGGCTCACCGGGCTATCTGCTCGGTACAGACGATCAGGGGCGCGATATTCTCTCCCGTCTGATCTACGGCTCACGCTGGACACTCTATGTTGTGCTGCTGGTTGCTATCCTGTCCGCACCGGTCGGCCTTCTGGTCGGCACTGTAGCCGGTTATGCCGGTGGCTGGGTTGATGCGCTGCTAATGCGTATTACCGATATTTTCCTTGCCTTCCCGAAGCTCATTCTGGCGCTCGCTTTTGTTGCGGCTCTCGGACCCGGCATTGAAAATGCGGTTATCGCGATTGCGATTACCTCATGGCCGCCTTATGCCCGTATTGCCCGTGCAGAAACACTGACATTGCGCAATTCGGACTATATTTCAGCTGTGAAACTGATGGGCGCATCCCCTGCCCGTATCGTCATCCGTCATATTATGCCGCTCTGCCTGTCCTCGCTGATCGTTCGTGTGACGCTGGATATGGCCGGTATTATTCTGACTGCTGCCGGTCTTGGCTTCCTGGGTCTCGGTGCTCAACCGCCACTGCCTGAATGGGGTGCAATGATTGCTTCCGGCCGTCGTTTCATTCTCGACCAGTGGTGGGTAGCCGCTGTACCGGGCATGGCCATTCTCATTGTCAGCCTTGGCTTCAACCTGCTTGGTGACGGCCTGCGTGACGCTCTTGATCCGCGAGGCAACAACCAATGAGTGATAAGCTGCTTTATGTTGACGATCTGCGGGTATCATTCCCTACCCGCACCGGCTCGATTGAGGCTGTTCGCGGCGTGTCTTTCACACTGGGACGTGAGCGTCTGGGTATTGTGGGTGAATCCGGTTCGGGTAAATCCCAGACCGGCCGCGCCATCATGGGGCTGACACCACCCCATGCAAAAATCACTGCCAAGCGTCTGGAATTTGATGGTATTGATCTGCTCGGCATCTCTGCAAAAGAACGCCGTGCTTTGCGCGGCAGCCGCGTGGCAATGGTATTGCAGGATCCGAAATATTCGCTCAATCCGGTTATGACCATTGGTCGCCAGATTATTGAGACGCTTTCGGCTCATGCACCGGTCAAAAAATCCGAAGCCCGTCAAAAGGCTCTGGAAATGCTGGAAGCGGTACAGATCCGTGATCCGGAGCGCGTTTTTGATCTCTATCCGCACGAAGTATCCGGCGGCATGGGACAGCGCGTAATGATCGCGATGATGCTGATTGCCCAGCCTGAACTGCTGATCGCCGATGAACCGACTTCGGCTCTCGACGTCACCGTTCAGCTTGAAGTGCTTGGTATTCTCGACAAGCTGGTGGCAGACCGCGGAATGGGGCTGATCTTTATCAGCCACGATCTGCGTCTGGTCTCCTCATTCTGCGACCGCGTTATCGTGATGTATGCCGGTCGTATTGTTGAGGAAATTGCCGCAAGCGATCTGGCCAATGCAAAACATCCATATACTCAGGGGCTTCTGAACTGCATGCCTAAGATCGGCGCTGACCGTCATCCGCTGCCAACCCTGCAACGTCAGGCGGAGTGGAGCGTATGACCGGTACCAGTACAAAAACACCTGCCAATCCGGCATTGTTCATTGAAAATCTCAATGTATTGTTCAATGACTTCCACGCGTTGAAAGATGCCTCGATCACGGTTGCTAATGGCTCCTCCTTTGGTCTGGTCGGTGAATCCGGTTCGGGCAAGTCCACACTGCTGCGCGCAGTTGCCGGACTGGCACCAACCTCTTCCGGCAAGATTGAGGTCAACGGCAAGCCAATACCAAATCCGCGTGACAAGGCCTTCTACAACACAGTACAGATGGTGTTTCAGGATCCTTACGGTTCCCTGCACCCGCGCCAGACTGTAGATCGCCTCTTGCTTGAGCCATTGGCTATCCACGGCATCAAAGACACGGAGAAGCGTATTGTCCGTGCATTGGATGAAGTAGGCTTGGGCTCCGGCTTCCGCTTCCGCTATCCGCACCAGCTTTCCGGTGGTCAGCGTCAGCGTATTGCGATTGCACGCGCCCTCATCGTCGAGCCAAGCATTCTGCTGCTGGATGAACCGACTTCCGCACTTGATGCTTCCGTTCAGGCGGAAGTGCTCAACCTGCTGGAGCAGATCCGTCGTGACCGTAAGCTGACCTTCGTTATGGTCAGTCACGATCTCGCAGTTATCACTCATATGTGTGATGAGCTGGCAGTTATGCAAAATGGTACGATTGTTGAGAAACTCAAAGCTGATGATCTCGCCAAGGGCAATCTGAAAGAAGACTATACACGCAATCTGATGGTTGCCAGTGAAGGCTTCAAACGCTGATTTCCTGACATCATTAAAAAATCAGGCCGCGTGTCTCACGACCGCGGCCTTTTCTTCATCTACACAATGATTTCAGATGGTTAGCACCACTATCGGAATCATTTTCTCAAACAAAAAAGGCGCTCTGTATTAAGAGCGGCTTTTTTGTAATTCTCAGCCTATAAAATGTTAGAGCGACCTTTGTGCGCCCGGGAGGGCGCACGGCGCTCTAAAAAATCAGCTGGCTTTTTTCTGTTTTGCTGCGGCTTTTTTCGCAGGTGCAGCCTTGGCAGGCGTTGCTGCAGGCGCTTTAGCTGCTGCTTCATTGGCTGCGCGCTGATCGGCACTCATCGGGCTGGTATCAACAACCGAACGCACAGTGCCGTTGGCGCTGATTGTGCAGCGTGCATCACGGGAATCCACTTTCAGGATCACATCCGTATTGCCACCGCCGCCCGGACGGCTGTCTACAGCAGTAACCACGCGCTCCGGAATATAGTAGCGGTTAGCCGCTGCTGTAATGCACGGATTTGCCAGTTCAGGCGCTACATTGCTGCGCACGAATTGCGGGAAGCTAGGCATTTGCGAAGCAACCGGAACCGGCGCCTGTGCAGCAGCCGTTGTCGGAGCCGGTGTTGTATTGGATGTTGTGGTACAGGCGGCAACCAGCGGAGCAAACATTGCCAGAAGTACAAAACGTTTTGCGGAACCTGTGCTGGTGCGCATACCATGCCTCATTCATAAAACAGATGTTATTGCAGTGAAATCGTCACTTTTTTCTGAGCCGAACCTATTCGCTTTTTCCCAAATGTCGAGTGGCAGCACAGTCACACTGACCAACAATCCTTCATGCTCCACAGTCAAAATGTCCTGCACGGCCATTATCCGCAACAGATTTTATGGAGCCTTGCTGACAAGCCAGTTCAATGCCACCCGCCAGTCTGTCATGCGGATCGGCGTACCGTGATTGCCGCTTTCATAACGATGCATCACCACCGGATATCCGCCCTTTGTTTTGCGCAAAGACCGGTAAAAAGCTTCCTGACTGTCAATCGCAAAAACCGGATCACGACTGCCATGGCTTAGGAAAACCGGAACCTTACGTTTAAACGCAATGCTCTTGCGGAACTGGTCATCCCAGAGGGAGCCAAGCAGTGCCAGCCCGTCAATCTGCTGCGCCGCAGTTGCATCCGCAGTCAATTGCCAGCACAGCACACCACCCGCTGAACCGCAGGTGACAATCACCTTGGCACGTGGTGCCTGCTGCTTCATGGCAGCAATCAAACCGGAAATTTCTGAAGTTCCCTTGGCTGCGAAATCCGAAAAATCAGGGGCGAGATAGACACCACCACCCTGCACCACCAGATTCTTAAGCCGGTTAAAATTACCGCCAAATGTAAAGTCATTCACACCCTGATGGCGGTTGCCGCCTTTACCATGGAGATAGAGCACAATCATGGAGGTCTGTGATGTCAATTTGCCGACCTGATAGGTCTTCACCATGCCCGCTGCAGTCGGCACAGCAACATCCTTCTGCTGCGCCCGTATTTTCAGCGAGACATATTTATCCTGCACCCGTTTCTCAACAATGGTGTCGCGCCCGTTAATGTCGCGCATTTCATTATAATCGAGGATGAGATAATTGCCGCCATCGGCGCTTTTCAGCACGGTCTGTGCAGAAAACAAGTCATCTTTGAAAGGTTGTAACTGCGGTTGCGCATGAGCCATACCAGCGCAGAATAATCCCGCAGCCAGAACCAGCGCCCCCGCAGGCCGCAATGAAATTCCCAAAACTCCCACTGCAATCTCCCTTTGCAGCCTCCCCTTTTAGTCCTTGAGCATTCTCATAATAAAAATACCCGCGCGCAGAGTGCTGCGCACGGGCTTTTTTGTCAAACCAAGTCTCGTTTAATTAACAGGCTTCAGATTTTGAGCTGATGATAGGAGCGGTTGAGATAAACCAGCGCTTCATTGCCCTCGGCCTGCGACTGTTCCGCAGAAATCTGCCGCAAGGCCAGCACTTCCCCGAACAGAACATGATGCGTGGCATGATCCTGACGCGAGATGATCTTGCAATCGAGACTTGCCAGCGCGCCTTTGAGAACCGGCGAGCCTGTCGCCATGACATCCCACTCAGCCAAGGCAAAACGCTCTTCCATGGTCAGGTGATTGCGGCCGGCAAAAGCCTCTGCGAGATCTTTTTGCCCCGCATGAAGCACATTGAAAGCAAAAACACCGTTTTCAATGAACATCAGATTATCGGTATGCACACGCTGCAGGCAGATCAGAATGGTCGCCGGATTATCTGATACGGAACAACCGGCAGAAAGCGTCAGAGCACGGCGTCCGGCCGGACCGTCAGTCGTCACAATATTCACAGCACCGGCAAACTGGCTCATCGCATTGCGATAGTTCAGCGGATCCACAGCCTGATTTGTCGTCACAATAGACTTTACCATATTCATTTATATCGCTCTGCCAGTGCACCACTATAAAATGCGCATAAGATTTCAACACCCTCTTACACGTCCGGTGCCCACTTTACAGTACCAACTCTTCGATTTTAGCAATCAAATGACAGTGAGGACTGTCGTTTAACTCTATAAAAGCAGAATTCTAAACACGACAACAGAAAATCAGCACAGTTACGTAGGTATGGCCAGAACAAGTTTAAGTATCTGAATCAAAAAGCGACTGACACAAGCGAAAATGGTGATTTTTGAGCATCCGCACGGAGCGTACTTAATGTATGTGAGTACGGAAGCGGAGAAAATTGCCATTTGCAGCCAAGTCAGGCGGTTTTGGATCAGATACTAAGCCATTGCAAGCAGATGCAGAACACTCTACCTCTGAGATCAGAATTTTCTTATCAAGGTTGAACCCGCATCTCATGAGACTTGCCGCCACGCTTTACTGTCTTTGTACCGGACTATCAGCGCTGATCATGAGCACCGCTCACGGCCAGACACAGGCTGATAATTCTCCCCTGCAAATCGGTATTGTTGCACCGTTTGAGGGGCCCTATGCCACTCTGGCAAAACAGATCATGCTTGGTGCAGAAGCGGCTAAAATACAAAACCAATATCCCGTCAGTCTTGTCTATATGCAGGAATATTGTAAAGCGGATCAGGATGCCGCCACAGCCGAGAAACTCAGACAGGCAAAAGTCAAAGTCGTTATCGGCTATTTGTGCAGTGAATCGCTTGAAGGTGCGGCACCGGTACTGGCGCGCGACGGCATAGCCATTCTCAGCCTCGGCAGCCGCCAGCCAACAATTCTTGAGCAGGAAACCAGACAAAGTTTTGGCATTTTCCGGTTGCAGCCGGATCGCAAGCTCGCAACGGCAGTTCTCGCTGATAAGCTCGCCCCCCTCTGGCGCACCGCTCCTTTTGCTCTTATTGAAGACGGAACCGTTCAGGGTCGTGACTTTGCGCGCGATGCTCTGCTGGCTTTCAAATCCCGCGGCCTTGAACCGGCATTGACCGACACTTACCGTCCGGCACAAACCTCGCAAAATGCTTTAATCTCACGGCTGAAACGTGCTGGTATCAACCATATTCTGCTCGGCGGTGAAGGGGATGATGCTTCAGTCATTGCCCGCAGTGCAGCAGCTGCCAACTGGCCTTTGACAATAGCAGGCAGCGAAACCTTTCTGCGCATTGATCCGCAAAACCCGTTGCCAGCAGGACTGCTGATGAGTGCCATTCCTGAAGCCACTACACAGGCTTCGGCAGAAAGCGCAGTTAAAGCCATTACCGCTATGGCTGAAAAGCAACCGGATACGCAGGATATGAAGGCTGACGGTTATGCATTAACTGCCTATAGCGCCCTGCAAATTGCCGCACAGATCCTGACCGATCCGTCAGAAACGCAAAAAACCACTGCCGAGCTTTTATATGCAACCCGTTTTGAAACAGCCGGTGGCACCTTCAGCTTTACACCTGCAGGTTTGCGGCAGGAAAATCCCTACCGGCTGATGCGCTTTAACGGCAAGGATTTTGAACCGGTACAATAAAGTCAGAAATGGGAAAACCAAAATGGGGGGACAGAAAATGACAAAGCCGCTGAGCCACAGCCACAACACCACTGTTTCCGGCCTGCGAAATCTGATTACCGATGTGGCGGGGCTGCGGGTTGGCAATGCGCAGGACGAGCATATCAAAACCGGCGTCACAACTATTCTCTGCGACCGTGAAACCACTGCTGCGGTGCAAGTGCTCGGCGGCGCGCCCGGAGCGCGGGAAACCGATCTGCTGGAGCCGCATAATACCGTGCAAAGCGTGAATGCGATTGTGCTTTCCGGCGGTTCGGCATTCGGTCTCGATTCTGCCTCCGGCGTGCAGGCTTACTTGCGCGAGAGAAAAATCGGTTTTGAAGCGGCAGGGCATTATATTCCAATTGTCCCCTCTGCCATTCTCTTTGACATGCATAATGGCGGCAATAAAGACTGGGGACGTTACCCGCCCTATCGCGAGCTTGGCTATCTGGCAGCGGAAAATGCGGCAGAAGAATTTGAACTTGGCAGTTATGGTGCCGGTGCCGGTGCTCTGGTTGCCGGTTTCAAAGGCGGGCTTGGCTCTGCCTCTCACAGACTGCCGAATGGCATGACTATGGGCGCACTGGTTGCCGTCAATGCGGTCGGTTCTGTCACAGTCGGCGATACAAAGCACTTCTGGGCTGCACCATTTGAGCAGGATAATGAATTCGGCGGGATTGGTTACCCCTCACCGATGCCTGCAAATGCAACAGACCTGCGCATCAAATTCCGTGACAACGGCGCTGCACTGCCACCTGCAGCCAACACCACCATCGGTACCATTGCCACCGATGCGGTTTTAACTAAAGCGCAGGCCAAGCGTCTGGCAATTGCTGCTCATGACGGTTACTCCCGCGCGATCTGGCCTGCACATACACCTTTTGACGGTGATCTGATCTTTGCACTCGCCACCGGTGCCAGCGGCATTGAACCCTCGGTTGAAGATTTTATTGATCTTTGTGCCGCTGCGGCTTCAACCATGGCACGCGCTGTAGCACGCGGAGTTTATCATGCTGCACCGAGAGAAAATGACCTGTTCTCGTGCTGGAGCATGGCCGGAGAATAAATAAAAAGCGCGCCGGTCGGGGCGCGCTCTTTCTTTGTTGATTACCCCGCTTGAGGGAGTGTGCTTAATCTTCAACCTGTCCGCTGTTCTGGCGGCGCTCAAACAGTTCTTCCGGTGTAACATTCAGCTGCTCAACCACACGGGCAATCAATGCACTTTCCGCCGGATGAATTTCATTATCCGCTTTTGCAATGGTCAGCAGATGTCCGACAAGCGACTGACGGCGTTCCGGCACCATTTCGCTGAACAAAGCGGCGGCCTGTGTACTGGTCGTCTCATAGGAGAATGTTTTCAGATAATCTGCCACTTCAGGCAGTTCTTCCGGCTTGATATCAAAATCATGCTGCATGATGCGCAATAATGCATTCATTTCAGCCTGATTTTTCTGTCCGTCGGCAAAAACCAACCGCACCAGCAGCAGCAATTCGGAGACCAGAGCCGGATCCTCCGACAGGCGCTGCACAGCAGTCTTTTTGCTCAGATAAGCGCTGATACGCTCAAAAATCGTTTCACTCATCATCGTCCCCGAAAAACGCAAGTCTTTTAAGAAATGCAGTGTTGGCAAGACTGCGGCCAAATGACAAGCCCTGCCTAGCAACTCTTTAGAAATAAGACGAACTTAAATAAACAATTCCGTTATTGTTCTGTCCCATCTTGCACCTCTATCCGGCAGTCTTTATGAATTGCTCCCAACATAAAAGCCCGCCGCCTGCTTTGCCCCTCTCCGCAAGACCCGCTGCACAGTTCTGAACGGTTCCCCCATGTTCGCGTCTATGACCGCCTCCATTGATTCCCTGCTTTTGCTGCTCGCTCTCGCCGGTTTTATTGCCGGGTTTATTGATGCGATTGCAGGCGGCGGTGGGATGATTACCGTTCCGGCGCTGATGCTGGCCGGTATTCCCCCTGTTGAGGCACTGGGCACCAACAAGTTGCAATCGCTGTTCGGCTCATCTTCCGCAACCCTGTCCTATGCGCGCAAAGGCCATGTCAATATCAAAGAGCAATTGCCGCAAGCTTTAATGTCCGGTCTCGGTGCTGTGCTTGGTGCCCTGCTGGCCACTTATATTCCGGGTGATTTTCTCTATGGCTTGCTGCCAATTCTGTTGATCGCTATCGCCATTTACTTCGCATTGAAACCAAATGCAGGCGATGTCAGCCGCGTTCAGCGTATGAAGCCGTTTCTCTTCGGCGTAACCATCGTGCCGCTGATCGGTTTTTATGACGGCTTGTTTGGCCCCGGCACCGGCTCATTCTTCATGCTGTGCTTTGTGTCGCTGGCAGGCTATGGCCTGCTCAAAGCAACCGCCCACACAAAATTGCTCAACTTTGCCTCTAATTTCGGCAGCTTCCTGACCTTTTTGGCCTTCGGTGCGATTAACTGGAAAATCGGTCTGGTGATGGGTGTCGCCCAAATGTTCGGCGCAACAGCGGGTGCCCATCTGGCAATGCGCGTCGGCGCAGGTCTCATCAAGCCATTGCTGATTATCACCTGTATCCTGCTGACAATCCGCCTGCTGATGGAGCCAAGCAATCCGCTGCGTCTCTGGATCGGGTTTTAAACTTTTAAGGTCAGCAGAATAACACCACCTGCGATCATCACCACACCGGCCCAGTTTATCGCGGAGAGTTTTTCGCCGAGAAAAACCACGCCGAAAATTGCCACCATAATGATTGAGAGCTTGTCTACCGGCGCAACCCGCGCGGCATCCCCGATTTTAAGCGCACGAAAATAAGCGATCCATGACGCACCGGTTGCCAGTCCTGACAGAACCAGAAACAACCAGCTCTTTGCCGAAATATCGGATGTTTTCTGCCATTGCCCGCTGATTGTGAGAAACAGGCACAAGGCTGCGATAATCACCAATGTACGGATAAAGGTCGCAAAATCCGAATTAATTCCGGCAATACCCAGCTTGGCAAAAATTGCTGTCAGTGCCGCAAATGCAGCTGATACCAGCGCCCAGAATTGCCAGCTTTCCGTCATTGTCTGTTCCTTAACTTTGTCTTCTGCGTTTCTTGTAAATAATCTTCTGAGTTTTCAGATGCTACTAACAATAATGGTCACGCAGCCCATTATTTAATGTATTGCACAATAGAAATAATCTGCATCCCGAGAGAAAAACAATCAAAAAAATTGCATATTTACCACCCGTTAAACTCTTGATAACCGAACGGTAACGATGTGTGTTTAAAAGAGTGGATAAGAGATATTTATGTCTCCCGCTCCGGATCAGGTACTGCGTACCGGAGTTGTATTTTATCTGCCGCGTTGAGTGAGGCAGATAAGCCAAGCGTATTTTGGCAATCACCGCGCAAGCTTAAAAGCGATAGCGCGGTTTTTGCCGTATCTGCTCTCTATGCGCAGCCGCAGCCAAGCCTGCACCTGTATTTTCTCCGCTCTAAATTCTGAGAAATCTTCCCCGCCTGTTATGCCAGAGCGCGTTTTTTCGCGCCTGTAGCACAGACTGCTTACGCCCCCCAAAAATCTCTTTACTATCAAAGTGATACTTAAAATTACTCAAAGTATAATATCACTATTTTTATCTGATTTTACACCAAGCTAAATATTACCCACAAAATCTTCATGACAAAATAAGTCACATTTTTAAAACTGAAGCACTCCATTTCTCCTCTGTCACAAAACAACTGACAGCAGCAAAGTTTTTCACTCTTTAAATAGGAATGTCGCTAATTCGTTACAGATCGTCGTTGTGAAGCCGCACAGTTTGCTGCTTAGAATATTGCATATCATTATAAAAAATTAACTGTCTCCGGCACCGGTACCACCGGAAGACAGATAACAACCGGTACCACGGGGAATAGGAGAACACATATGAAGAGGCTCTTTGCTTCAACTATTCTGGCCGCCGGTCTTTTGACGGCTTCCGGTATGATGTCTGTGTCTGCACAAGCTGCCGAATGCGGTGAAGTCACCATTTCCAATATGAACTGGCAGTCCGCAGAACTGCTTTCCAATCTTGATAAAATCATTCTCACCGCAGGCTATGGCTGCAATGCGGAAATCGTTGTCGGCGATACAGTACCGACCATCACATCCATGGTAGAAAAAGGTCAGCCGGATATTGCTCCGGAAGGCTGGGTCGATTTGCTGCCCGATATTGTTAAAAAAGGTTTTGATGACGGCAAAATTATTGCCGTGTCCGAGTCCCTGCCCGATGGCGGTGAACAGGGCTGGTGGATTCCAAAATATATTGCCGACAAAAACCCTGACATTAAAACCTTTGACGATTTGCTGAAACATCCTGATCTGTTTCCCGATCCGGAAAATCCATCCAAGGGTGCTATTTATAATGGTGCACCGGGTTGGGGCGGCACGGTTGTTACCAGCCAGTTCTACAAGGCTTTTGAATTTGAAAAGGCCGGTTTCAACCTGATCGATACCGGATCCGCAGCAGGTCTGGACGGCGCTATCGCCAAAGCCAATGAGCGCAAAGAGCCGATTGCTGCCTTCTATTGGGCACCAACTGCCCTGCTCGGCAAATATGAAATGGTCATGCTGAAAACCGGCTATGACATTGATGAAGCCGAATGGAAACGCTGCAACACAGTGCTCGACTGCCCGGACCCGAAGAAAAACGGCTGGCCGAAAGATCGTGTGCAAACACTGGTCACCAAGAAATTCTCTGATCGTGCAGGCCCTGCCCTCGATTATCTGAAAAACCGGTCATGGTCGAATGAAACGCTGAATAAGCTGCTCGCATGGATGACCGACAATCAGGCAACCGGTGAACAGGCTGCCGTTCACTTCCTGAAAACACAGGAAGATATGTGGACGAAGTGGGTGCCGGCAGATGTTGCTGAGAAAGTGAAAGCTGCGATCTGATCCTTAGAGCATGTCGCGCTCAAATGAATTCATTTGAGCTACCGCGAACATGCGACAATGAAAAGAATCTAGAGCGAGCGCTATGATCCAATCTGGATGTAAACCGCTCTAGTCACTGATTTTTATCAGTGACAAAGCCTCTTCAAAAATTCCTGTCCGGCCTCATTATGCCGGACAGGGAGTGTTTAAGAAATTGAATGAGTTGCAAATCGGAGAACAGACGCTTCATGGACTGGCTGTACCGCTTTCCCAATCTCGACAATGCGACACTTACCAATCTCAAAAAAGCCATTGACGAGACATTCCGCAGCTTCACCCGTGCCTACGGGGATGCCATTGAGGGCTTTTTCAACCCGCTGCAATATTTTCTGATTCAAGCAGAACGCTTTATGACAGGCACACCTTGGCCGGTCATATTACTGCTCATTGCCGCAATCGCATGGTTCTCCAGCCGCAGCATCAAAATCACCATCGGCTCTGTCATCACTTTGTTTATCATCGGCTATCTCGGCATGTGGGATGATACGATGAAGACAATCTCGATGATTTTTGTCTGTACGGTTATCGCCATTCTCGTCGGCATCCCGACCGGCATTCTGATGGCCAAATCCAACCGCCTGCAAAGTGTCATCAGCCCTGTGCTGGATATTATGCAGACCATGCCAAGCTTTGTTTATCTCATTCCGGTAGTGATGCTGCTTGGTATCGGCCGCGTACCGGGGCTGATTGCCGTGGTTATCTACGCCATTCCGCCGATTATCCGCCTGACCAATCTCGGCATCCGGCAGGTTGACCGCGACGTGCTGGAGGCGGCAGATGCTTTCGGCTCATCCCCGTGGCAAAAGCTCAAAAATGTGCAGCTACCGCTGGCTTTGCCAACTATTATGGCGGGTATCAACCAGACAATCATGATGGCGCTGGCCATGGTGGTGATTGCCTCAATGATCGGCGTGCAGGGACTGGGACAGCCGGTGCTTAAAGCTATTTCCAACCAGTATTTCACTTTGGGTATTTTCAACGGCATGGCCATTGTCGGTATTGCCATTATTTTTGACCGCATCAGTCAGGCCTATGGCGCACGGTTGCAGAAACATCTGGAGATCACGCATGGCCAATAATCCGTCTGTATCGACGGCTGAGACACCTGCAGCCGGCATCTCCATCCGCAATCTCTACAAGATCTTCGGTCATGATCCGAAAGCCTATGTGCAGCTTGTCAGAGAAGGCATGACCAAAGCAGAACTGAATGACAAGCATGGTCATATTCTGGGGCTGCGCGACATTAATATTGATATGCCTGCGGGTTGTATTCAGGTGGTGATGGGCTTGTCCGGCTCCGGAAAATCCACCCTTATCCGCCATATTAACCGGCTGATTGACCCGACCAGCGGTGAACTTCTGGTCGGTGATGAAGATGTGGTCACCATGACGCCTGCGCAATTGCGCGCATTCCGGCGGCACAAAACCGCGATGGTGTTTCAGAAATTTGCCCTGTTGCCTCATCGCACAGTTTTGGAAAACACCGTCTACGGACTGGAGATACAAGGGGTGCCGCGTGCCAGACAGTTGGAGGAAGCCCATCGCTGGATTGAACGCGTCGGCCTGAAAGGCTTTGAGGAAAAATATCCGAACCAGCTTTCCGGCGGTATGCAGCAGCGCGTGGGACTTGCCCGAGCGCTGACCAATGATGCACCGATCCTGCTCATGGATGAGGCCTTTTCCGCGCTTGATCCGCTGATCCGCGTGGATATGCAATCTGTGCTGCTCGATCTGCAAAAAGAGATCAAAAAGACCATTGTATTTATCACGCATGATCTGGATGAGGCTTTGCGGCTGGGTGACCGGATTGCCATTTTGCGCGATGGTGAAATTATTCAGCAAGGCACAGGTCAGGATATCGTGCTTCATCCGGCAGATGCTTATATTGAAAGCTTTGTGCAGGAGGTCAATCGCGGGCGGGTTATCCGTGTGGATACGATTATGACGCCCCCGCAAGGTGCAGACACCAATCTGCCGGTAATCCGTTTTGATACGCTGCTGGAAGAGGCAATGCGCAAGCTCGTGGATGAAAAAACTGAACAGGTCAATGTGTGCTGCGAAAAAGGCATCATCATCGGCCAGGCATCTGTCAGTTCGGTTATGGCTGCGATGATACGCCGTTAAACTTTAGAGGCTTAACTAGAGCGGTTTACGTCCAGATTGGATCATAGCGCTTGCGTCTCAATTCTTTATTTGGTCGCATTATCACCGGCGTCAAGTTGATCCAGCTTGACTGTGAAATGCTCTAGCAAAAGCCTGCATTGATCCCTCAATGCAGGCTTTTAAAGTATTTTGTGTGCTTATTTACTCAATGGTCTGCTGAACAGCACGGCCGGTGTCTTTCACGTCCTTACCGACACCACGCACCGTATTGGCACAAGCGGCCAGCGACAGCGCACAGATAACAATAACAAGCGGGGCGAATACAGAAGTTTTCATCAAGATATCTCCCAAATCATGAACCAAAACCTGATCGCCTGTCAGTTACGGGGCGTTTTCCCAAAGAATAACCTTAGAAAACCGCATCACTCCTGACAGAAAACGAACAGTTTCATGACAAGGAACGCGGAACGCCCCTTTCTGGTTGCATCACTAAAACATAATTCAGGAAATAATTGAGCGCCTTACCGGCTGTGCCTTGCACAATATCAAGAGACGCAAACAATATAGCGTTCGCGACATAATTTCATTTTACACCAATTCTAAGATTACAAAAAATTTGCGTCTGCACGCCATTTTTCGATACAAAATTACCATTTCGCGACAGGCATTTGGCCGCACTTCCCTAAGACCAAAGAATATGTCTCAATACCGATATCCTGATTGCGCCGTCTGTGTGGGACAGAAAACCGGCCTGTCAGAGATCAAACTATACAAAGCGGTTCAGACAAAACAGAGAGTGTTTTACGGGAAAAGCACCTTAAAGGATAAACCCGGCTCTTCTCTGGCCCGATCTGATCTGCACAAATTAATAATTGAGCATCTTGTTTTACGACATGACAGCTCTGAAAATGCGGGAACATGGCCATGAATGATAAAGCACGGCTTAAGCGGTCTATTGTCTTTTTTCTGGTGCCGAATTTTTCTATGATTGCTTTTGCTACGGCGATTGAGCCATTGCGCATTGCCAATCGTATGCTCGGTTTTGAAGCCTATCGCTGGCGGCTGGCCTCCGCAGACGGTAAACCTGTCATGGCATCCAGCGATATTGAAATTGCTGCAAACACATCGCTGGATGATGAACGCCGCAACCTGATCGGCGAGAACCGCCCCAGCATGGTATTTGTCTGTTCAGGCGTCCATGTAGAGAATTATCAGAATAAATCTGCACTGGCATGGCTCCGTGAATCCTATAATCGCGGCATTTCCGTTGGCGGACTGTGCACCGGCGCTCATATTCTGGCATCGGCAGGACTGCTCTCCGGCAAACGCTGCGCCATCCACTGGGAAAATCTGCCCGGCTTTTCTGAAACCTTTCCGAAGGCTGAGGTCTATGCGGATCTGTTTGAAATCGACAGCAATCTCTACACTTGCGCAGGCGGCACCGCGGCACTGGATATGATGCTGAAACTGATCGGCGATGATTTTGATGAAAATCTGGTCAACAGCATTTGCGAACAGGCACTGACAGATCGCGTACGCAAACCGCATGACCGCCAGCGCCTGCCACTGCGTGCCCGCCTCGGCGTACAGAATTCCAAGGTGCTCTCAATCATTGAGATGATGGAAGGCTGCCTCACAGAACCTCTGTCACTGCTGGATGTTGCCGGTAATGTCGGCTTGTCCCGCCGCCAGATTGAACGCCTGTTCCGTCAGGAAATGGGGCGTTCCCCTGCCCGCTATTATCTGGAAATCCGTCTTGACCGCGCCCGCCATCTGCTGATCCAGTCTTCTATGCCGGTGGTTGAAGTGGCTGTTGCCTGCGGCTTTGTCTCCGCCTCGCATTTCTCAAAATGCTATCGCGAACTTTACGGCCGTTCACCACAGCAGGAACGCGCCGACAGAAAACAGCTGATTGCTGCTTAAGAACACTGCAAAGGCCGGTTTTACCGGCCTTTTTATTTTGCGCTCAATCCATAAAAAATCACCGGCATCTCAAAGGAAATGCCGGTGATTTTGTCTTTGCAATGACGGAGAGTTTTAAGCTCTCAGGCGTTCATTTTCAGGATCAAACGGCGATTCCGGTACGATCGTCGCCTTGTAGTTTTTGCCGAGAATATTGATTTCCAGTTCCGTCCCGATTGCAGCATGTTCCGGCTTTACCATTGCCAGTGCAATGCTCTTATTGAGACGCCATGCAAAGCCGCCATTGGTGGCGCGGCCAACCAGCTTGCCGTCTTTGTAAATCGCCTCGGAACCACGGGCATCGGCATCCTCAACACCGTGGATTTCCAGCGTTACAAAATTCCAGCGCAGACCTTTTTCGCGGGCAGCCACAGCTGCATCACGGCCGATAAACTCGCCTTTATTCGGATGAACAAAGCGATCCAGACCGGATTCAAAAGCATTATATTCCACCGACATTTCGCGCGGGATCAGACGATAGGATTTTTCAATCCCCATCGACAGCATGGCGCGGATACCAAACGGCTTGATACCGAATTCAGCACCGGCTTCCATCACCAGATCATAGATCGTGTTCTGCTGTTCAATCGGATGATGCAGTTCCCATCCCAGCTCGCCAACAAAGTTGACGCGCAATGCATGGGCGGTTGCAGTGCCGACACTGATTTCCTTACCTGTCAGCCAAGGGAAGTCTTCATTGGACAGGCTGGTGCGGGTCAGTTTCTGCAAGACTTTTCGGCTATTCGGCCCAGCCAGAACCAGCACACCATATTTCTGGGTGATCGGACGCAGAATAACCGAACCGTCTTTCGGTGCCAGCTTATAGAGATAATCATGATCGATATTCTCATAGGCACCGGCGGACACCAGATAGAAGCTGTTTGGTTTCCACTCATAGACGGTGAATTCGCTCTGCACGCCACCCTGCGGTGTCAGCATATGGCTCAGTGCCACGCGGCCTTGTTTCTTCGGCACACGATTGGCGAGAATGCTTTCCAGCCACTGGCGCGCGCCGGAACCGGTCACTTCCATCTTGGCGAAAGGTGACATATCCAGCAGGCCGACATTGTTGGTGACATTCTTCACTTCATTGCCGACATGTTCGAAATAATTCGAGCGGCGGAACGACCAGAGTTCCTGAACTTTGCCATTGGCATCCGGCTCCGGATGATTATGGTTCAGCAGCACATCCGGCTTATCCAGCGATGCAACATCAATGCCATAGCCCTCCGGTGCAAACCAGTTGGCACGCTCCCAGCCATAGACGGAACCGAACACACCGCCCAAAGCCTTTTGGCGGTCATAGGACGGCGAGCGCTTCAGCGGACGCGCAGCCGTGCGTTCCTCATCAGGATAATGCACAGTGAAAACATCAGCATAGGCTTCTTCCGCTTTTTCTTTAAGATAGCCTTCAGTCACATAAGGGCCGAAACGGCGCGGATCGACGCCCATCATATCAATGGATGGTTCGCCCTCGACAATCCATTCGGCCAGCTGCCAGCCGGCACCACCCGCAGCAGTCACACCAAAGGAATGGCCTTCATTGAGCCAGAAATTCTGCAACCCCGGTGCAGGACCGATAATCGGATTACCATCCGGCGTATAGGCAATCGCACCATTATAAACTTTCTTGATCCCCACCTCGCCAAAGGCAGGAACACGCGCAATTGCGGTTTCAATATATGGCATCAGGCGTTCGAGATCTTCCTGAAACAGCTCATATTCGCTCTCGTCGGACGGGCCGTCCCGATAGCAGACCGGCGCGCCGATTTCATAAGGCCCGAGCAACAACCCGCCATTTTCCTCACGCATATACCATGAGCTGTCACTCTCGCGCAGCACGCCCATTTCCGGCAGGCCTTTCGATTTGCGTTCCATGATTGCCGGATGCGGCTCGGTGACAATATATTGATGCTCGACCGGCACAACCGGTACAGTCAGGCCGACCATCTTGCCGGTTTTCGCAGCGAAACTGCCGGAAGCGGACACAACGTGATCAGCGGTAATATCGCCCTTGTCGGTCTTCACCAACCATTTACCGTCCGGCAATTGTTCAATACCGGTCACGGTGGTGTAACGATAAATCGTAGCACCCATATCGCGGGCACCTTTCGCCAGCGCCTGTGTGAGATCGGCAGGCTGGATATAACCGTCATCCGGATGCTGGATCGCACCGAGAATACCGTCCGTTTCCGCCAGCGGCCAGACTTCTTTGACCTGTTCCGGCGTCAGAATATTCACCGGCACGCCAATGGTCTTTGCCACACCGGCATAATACATATATTCGTCCCAGCGGTCTTTGGTGCGCGCTAAGCGAATATTGGTGCACTTACTGAAACCGACATTCAGACCGGTCTCTTTTTCCAGTTCCTGATAGAATTTGACGGAATATTTGTGAATCTGCCCGACCGAATAGCTCAGATTAAACAGAGGCAAAAGCCCCGCCGCATGCCATGTCGAGCCGGAGGTCAGTTCTTTGCGCTCGATCAGCACAGAATCTGCCCAGCCTTTCTTCGCCAGATGATAGAGCGTTGACACGCCTACCACACCGCCACCAATAACCACCGCACGGGCATGGGTCTTCATGAAACTTCATCCTCTGAACCGGCAATGCCGCGTCTTGTTCTGAAGCGGTCCGGCACTGCAACATTCTGATACAGCCTGTTATTTCAGCCCCTTTATCCGGTGCGGTCATAACGTGGCAGGGCGCAAATCTCCCACCTTGAGGCGCACCATTCTTCCGGTGTTTCAAAGCAGATTGCGCTTACTATGCTGTCAGTTCAGTGACTTGTAAGGTCTGTTTGCGACACAGCCGAAAAGCGCCGCGACGCGACCTCTCCGCAGTGTAAATTCACCCGCGCAGGCAATGTCAAAACAAGGATTGCTGCTTTAAGCATAAGAAAAAGCCGCAACGGTTGTGACCATTGCGGCTTTAAAAAAATCAGTCGCTTTGAAGCGGTTATTTATGCGTACCGCCGCCATTGAGAATTGTGATGGCCTCATTGCCCGTCAGCGCCTCGCGGTCGCCGTTCGGAAAGGTCACAAAACAGCCGCTCGGGCAGATTGATACTGTTTCACCGGGCTGCACTGTCACCTGCTGCTTGGAAGAACCTTCCGTCACCACAAGCGTCTGTGCTGTGCTGTCGCTGTTCAGGACGGATGCTGCCAAAGCAGATGCTGATCCGGCCAGAATGCCTGCAATCATAACAAGGCTGCCAAATCCGGTTTTTTTCATATTCACCATAGCACTCCTCAAACTCTGAACTTCACTGCGGTTTCAATCTCTGTGTCAGTCACATTTTAGTCTGCACCGCATCATTTCATGGCCTTATTTATAATCATTGCCGATGAACCGCAACTGAATGAGAAGTTAATTAAAGCTTAATCCAGACAAGAATCGAACAACTTTCTGGCATTTCCTTCATGACCAGCTCTAAGCGACCTCTTCTGAATTTACATGCGGCTCAGGCAAAGGAATCGGAGACGGCAAAGGCATCACACTGATCCCTTCTGCTGCAAACCGCTCAACAATCGTGAATTGCAATTCATTGCGTACACCGAGAGCGCTGGTAATATCAGCCAGAAAAATACGGATCTCGAAGCGCATCATCATATTGCTGCTGACCAGCTCGGTCATATTAATCAAGAACACCATCGGCTCCGGATTTTTCAGAACCAGCGGCGTTTCTTTGGCAATTTCAAACAGCATTGCCTGAATTCGGCGCACATCGGTACGATACCCGATCAGAAGCTGCATATCGGAACGACCAAGTTTGTTACGATGTGTCCAGTTGCCGACATTGTCATTAATCAGCGTCGAGTTCGGCACAATAATCGTCTCGCGCTGGAAGGTTTCCACTTCCGTTGCACGCACGCTGATCTTTTTCACAAAACCGCTGACAGTGCCTGTCTGCACCCAGTCGCCGACCTTCAGCGGCCGTTCAGCCAGCAGGATCAGACCCGAAACAAAGTTCGAGACAATATTCTGCAAACCGAAACCGATACCAAGCGAAAGACCACCGGCGACCAGCGCAAGACTGGAGAGATTGATACCGGCAGCAGAAATACCAAGCAGCCCCGATAAAGCCAGACCGACATAGCCGACCACGGTTTTGATGGAATTGCGCACACCCGGATCAATACGCCCGCGTGCCATGACACTGCCGTCCAGCCAGTTCTGGAACAACCGTGTCAGGAAATAGCCCATAATGAACAGCACAATACCGGTCAGAATGCTCAGCAGCGAAATCGAGAAATTGCCGATCTGGAAACCGGTCATAATCCGCACGAAACTCGTGCTCATTTCCGACCACTGGAAGCCGAACTGCATCAGAACCAGCGGCACACCAATCAGCAGGACGATAAGATTAATGACGATACCCGCCAGCAGCCCCAGCTGATCCAGCGTGGCCTCATTGGCATTAAACTTGTCCCGCAACTTCCGTCCGAGACTGGTATTGGCAAAGGCTTTCTCATGGGTAATGGCGCGGGCTGTCAGAAAACCGAGATACATGGTGACGATAAATGCACCTGTCACCACAATCTGCTGCGCCACAAAACGGGCAAGACCGATATAACCAAAAATCGCAGCGCAAATTGGTACCAGTCCCAGCACGATCAGAATGATCTTGGTGAGTTTCGGCCATTCGCGCAATTCACCGGTTCTCGGATTTTGAATTGGTTTCAGGAAGGCAATCGCCAGCAGCAGAGCACCAACCATTGCTGTGCCGATCACACTTTTCGCCACGGTCAGAGACAAGGGCGAGGACATCACGCCATTCAGAATTTCCAGAAAATATTCAATACTCTGCGTAATTGCAGCGGCTGTCAGCAACCAGATCAGGATTTGCGCGGGCTTCGGTGCAATCGGCAACAGACGCCAGTTCGGCATATCGGGACTAAGCACGCCCCGTGCCAGCCGGTAAATAAACAGCACCACACAGAAAAGAGAAAATAAGGCAGCCAGCAACTGCGCCACATCAGGCCGCAGCAGATCGAAACGCTGGAACAACACATAGACCAGCCCCAGAAACACGACAATCGCCACGGACGGAATGACTGTTGACCAGAAGGCAACGGACAAGCGGCTGAGATAGCTCGGCCTGTCCTCCAGCGGATCGCGCTCATAAAGATCGGCGAGCCAGCGCCTTGCACTTAAGTGAATAAGCAATGCCGGAATAACAGAAATCGCCAAAACACCAAGCAATGTCCACAGGCGCGGATAGAGCGTGAAATCCCACCATGATTTCAGCAGATAATAGAATGTCTTGGTTTCATAACCGGCCGCATTGATAACCTCGGTCACCAGCGCCGTGTTAATATCAACGCGCTGAGACAGGGTCTGCGTAAACAGGTCACGGCGCATGGAGCCGATTTTCTCAATCAGCTGATTGGCCTGTACCGATGCATCTTCGGTAAAGCCGAGAACCGTATTGATCTCGGCCTTTTCTGCTGTCAGCCGCTCCCGCTCAGTCGCAACAATTTCGGATTCAGCAGGCTTACCTTCCGCAGGCGGAGGCCCCATCTGGTCAAGGCGGGAATTGATTTCGCTCAGACGCGGGCGAAATGCGAGACCGGCATCGAGAAGCTTTTTGGAAATTCCCTCAAGCTTGACCTTAATATTGGCCAGCGTTTCATCATTGCTTTTGGATTTATCGAGAGTTTTGCCGATTTCATCAATCTGGACGCGCAAGTCCTCGACAATCGTCTTTTGCTGCGCTGCCAGATTTTGCGACACGGATTGCGCCTGAGCCATATCCCAGCCGTTTCCGGTCACGCTCCCTGCAGCAATGCCCGATATCAGCAATACAAAGCACAATAAAAACCTTAAGGAGATTGCTGATAGGAGTTTCAAAATCTGTCTCTCAATAAACTGCTGCTTCCGATTCATATTATTGACTTTTCCGGGGCTTTTTCAGAGCCGTCAATCCACAAATAACAGCATAGAAATAAATGGGCGCAAACGCTGCTTTCTTATGCACAATATAGGCGCAAATAAGATTAAGGCCACAGCTTCATGTCACAGAGAAATTGTTTATCTTCTCGTGCAGGTCGTCAGCAGACATAGCTGTTTTTTGTCGGTAAAATGCAACAAAGCCGTGTCATGTCAGCTATTTTCCTTGTGATTAAGATGCTGAATGGTTAATGAGATGAAACAGTATTTTTGCATAAGCCGGAGACCTTCTGCAAATTTACGCAAGTCAGACATGATTTTCGCAAATCAGGACAAAAGCGAGCCGGAACAATTTTCAGATCCAGACTTTGCAGCGCGATAACGGGGAAAGCACGACAGGAACAGCACAGGCTGTCTCTTCGCACTGTGCTTTATTCTTTCGGCCTGCTGTGGTTTCTGTCCGGACTGCTGGCTCTGCAATCGGCATTAATTACTGCCGGTGATCAAAACACAATCAGCTATCAGACTGCAGCACTGGTGCAGGATCGCCAAAGCGTTCAGACCACTGATCCTTCAGGGCGCGCACCGAACAGCACGCTGACAGCGCCGGTTCGGGCAATCCTTACCCCTGCGCTATATTTCAGCAGCAAGGCTCTGCCTTTCAGTGCTGACGGCACTTTCATTGTGCCTGCATTATTTGCCCTTCTGGCAGCTTTCATTTCCGCATCCGTTCTGCGCATTCAGCATAACCCGCAGACAGATGCCCGCCGGAGCGCTATCCGCGCCCGCGCACCGCCTGCTTTCTTCCAAATTTAAATTCTGCTTTCCGGCAGTTCTTTTAAAATAAGCCCTATTGGACTTTATTTGTCTGACAGGTCTTATGATTTCCATCTGCATTACGGCACGGTCTGTCTGAATATAGCCATTCCTGCCGCAAACAATCGGACCGGATTACTCTCATGCGTACACCCAAATGGGCTGTATATCTTTACAGTCTCATCATTCTGGCGGGCATATTCATTGCCCTGCCGAACGTTTTTACCAAGCAACAGCTGGAAAATATGCCCGGCTGGTTCCCGAAAAATCAGGTTACACTCGGGCTTGATCTTCGCGGCGGTTCCTATCTCGTCCTTGAAGTGGATGCTGCCGGTCTGAAAAAAGACCGTCTGCGTACATTGCTGGATGATGCACGCAGCAAGCTGCGCTCAGAACGCATTCAGCCACAGTCCATTCGTGTGGCCGGCGATGCGGTTCTGGTCAATATTGCCGATACTGCGCAGCGTGACCGTGCGGTAACAGCACTGAAAACCCTGATTAATCCTGTATCGTCCAGCGGTTTCGGCACACCGATCAATGATATTGATGTGACAACGCCAGGCGAACAGATCCGTCTGTCGCTGACAGAAGCCGGTTTCAACTACCGTCTCGACAGCGCCCTCACCCAGAGCCTTGAAATCATCCGTCAGCGTGTGGATCAGGTCGGTGTTTCCGAACCGTCCATCCAGCGCGTTGGCAGTGACCGTATCGTGGTTCAGTTGCCGGGTCTGCAGGATCCGACACAGCTGCGTCAGCTGCTGGGTTCAACGGCTAAAATGGCCTTCCATATGGTTGCGGATGCAGATCCGAACAGCCCGCCGCCTCCGGGCGTCACGATTATGGAAGATTCCAAAAATCCGGACATTAAATATCCGATCGAAGATCAGGTCGCACTCAGCGGCGAACGCCTGACCGATGCGCGCGCCGGTTTTGACCAGCGCTCAAACGAGCCGATTGTTTCGTTCCGCTTTGACAGTCAGGGTGCCCGTCAGTTCGCTGAAATCACCACAAAGAACGTGAACCGTCCTTTCGCTATCGTTCTTGATGACAAGGTTCTGTCTGCACCGACAATCCGTGAGCCGATCACCGGTGGCTCCGGCCAGATCAGCGGTCAGTTCACTGTTGAAGATACCGTGGTTCTGTCCGCCCTGCTGCGTGCCGGTGCATTGCCTGCGCCGCTGACAGTTATTGAAGAACGTACCGTTGGTCCGGATCTCGGCGGCGATGCCATTAAAATGGGTGTCTATACCGGTATTCTCGGCTTTATTCTGGTCGCCGCATTCATCGTCATGCTCTACGGTTTCTGGGGTATGATCGCGAATTTCGCGCTGCTTCTGAATATTGTTCTGACCTTTGCGGCACTGACCCTGATTGGGGCAACGCTGACCCTGCCCGGTATTGCCGGTGTTATCCTCAGTATTGGTATTGCTGTGGATGCGAATATTCTTATTAACGAGCGTATTCGGGAAGAAACCAAAAAAGGCATGGGCGCTATGGCTGCGCTCGATAAAGGCTTCAACTCCGCTTATTCAACCATTGTTGACGCCAACGTCACCTCGGTGATTGCAACCGTTCTGCTGTTCATGTTCGGTACCGGCCCTGTTCGCGGCTTCGCTATCACCATGATGCTCGGTATCGCTATTTCCATGTTCACGGCTGTTTCGGTCGTTCGCATCATCATGGCATGGTCTGTCCGCCGCCGTAAGCTGAAGGTTCTGCAGATTGAACCTTGGGTTCGTGTTGCACCGGAAAACACCAATTACCAGTTCATGAAAGCCCGTTATTTCGGGATTCTGGTATCTGTGGTTCTGTCGGTCGCCTCGCTGTTCCTGTTCTTCAAACCAGGTCTGAATTACGGTCTCGACTTTACCGGCGGTATTCAGGTTGAAATCACCACATCCCAACCGGCTGATCTGGGACAATTGCGTTCCTCGCTCGGCGGACTTGGTCTGGGTGAAGTCGCATTGCAGAATGCCGGCAGCCCAGAAAATGTTCTGATCCGCGTTCAGCGTCAGGATGGTGGTGAAGAAGCGCAGACCGTTGCGGTTAACAAGGTTCGTGAAGCTGTTCAGTCGATCGACAAGGATGTGAAGATCGAGCGTACAGAAGTCGTGGGTCCAAAGGTCAGCGGCGAGCTTGCACGTTCCGGCTTTATCGCTCTGGTACTGGCTGCCGGTGCGATGCTGATCTATCTCTGGTGGCGGTTTGAATGGTATTTCGCCGTGGGTGCGATTGCCACGCTGGTTCTTGATACCACCAAGCTGGTCGGTTTCTTCGTCATCACCCAGCTCGACTTCAACCTTACAGCGATTGCGGCCGTGCTGACACTGGTCGGTTACTCGGTCAATGATAAGGTGGTGGTCTATGACCGTATGCGTGAAAATATGCGTATGTATAAGGCCAAGCCGCTGCGTGAAATCATTGATCTGAGTATCAATCAGGTTTTCGCCCGTTGTATCTATACCTCGCTTTGTACCTTCCTTGCTGTTCTTCCGATGGCAATCTGGGGCGGCAGCGCGGTTGAGAACTTCGCAATCCCGATGCTGTTTGGTGTGTTCATTGCAACCACATCGTCGATCTTCATTGCAGCACCGATCCTGATGCTGCTCGGCACCTGGTGGGAGCGTACCCATAAGCGCGGCCTCGGCGAGACAGACGACGCAGTCGCAGCCAAATAATCCGGCTTCAAACAATCGCGCGGCATTTTTGCCGCGCGATACTCCACGCTTCTTCTCTCCATTTTTCCTATTGCCCTTTTTCTGAACCTGCATAATTCCGCCGATATTGCAGTTGAGACAAACGGCAAAAGACGCTTATCGCAAGGCGATGAGATGCTGCGCATCACGCCTTGGAAAGTTCAATCGCCACTCGGGCTTAACCAAAGTCCACTGAGTTTCACTCAACGGACTTTGGTTTTATAAGGACAAGCCGCTATGCCTCACGACACTCCCCTGATCGCTACGATTGTTGTTGGTCTGTGTCTGGCCTTTCTGTTCGGGGCTATCGCCAATCGCCTGCGCATTTCTCCGCTGGTGGGTTATCTCCTCGCCGGTGTTCTCTGCGGCCCTTACACTCCGGGTTTTGTTGCCGATCAGGAACTGACACTGCAGCTTGCTGAAATCGGCGTCATCCTGCTGATGTTTGGTGTCGGCCTACATTTCTCCGTCAAGGAACTGTTGTCGGTCAAAGCCATCGCGGTTCCGGGAGCGCTGGCGCAGATTTTTGCCGCAACCGCTCTTGGCACCGGCCTCGGCCTGATTATCGGCTGGGATCTTACCGGCTCTGTGGTTTTTGGTCTGGCACTCTCCACTGCATCGACCGTTGTGCTGCTGCGCGCTATGCAGGAACGCCGCCTGATGGAAACCGATCGCGGCCGCATTGCCGTCGGCTGGCTGATTGTTGAAGATCTGGTCATGGTGCTGACACTCGTATTGATGCCAGCCATTGCCGGTCTTTTACATGGCAATTCCGGCACGGTTCCGTCAGACCCGATTGCTTCGTATCTGGGGCTTGGCATTACCGGTATTATCCTGCTGACACTGATCAAAATCGCGGTCTTCATTGCACTGATGCTGATTGTCGGCAAAAGAGTTGTGCCATGGGTGCTTGAGGTGATTTCCGCCAGCGGCTCGCGTGAACTCTTCCGCCTCGGTGTGCTGGCCATTGCGCTTGGCGTGGCCTTTGGCGCTGCCAACCTGTTTGGCGTTTCACTGGCACTGGGTGCATTTTTTGCCGGTATGGTGATGAGTGAATCAGAACTCAGCCATCAGGCTGCCGAGGAATCCCTGCCGCTGCGTGATGCATTTGCGGTGCTGTTTTTTGTCTCGGTCGGCATGTTGTTCGATCCGATGGTGCTGATTAATAATCCTCTGTCCCTGCTGGCGACATTGCTGATTATTATGATCGGAAAATCCGCTGCCGCTTTTTTTATTGTGCGCGCGTTCAAACATCCGACGGGTACCGCACTGACCATCTCCGCCAGCCTTGCGCAAATCGGTGAATTCTCATTCATTCTGGCCGGTCTTGGCGTATCGCTGAAAATCATGCCGCCGGAAGCACGCGATCTGGTGCTGGCCGGTGCTATTCTTTCCATTCTCTGTAATCCGCTGGTCTTTATCGGCTTTGAAAAACTGCGCCCGTTTATTGAAAGAAAGCTTGGAGCGAAACAATCAGCAGATGTCACAGATCTCGACGCTGATGACGAAAACAGCGCGGCAGATGCATTCAGCACCTATACAACCACACAGACCGGCCACACGATCATTGCCGGTTATGGTGAGGTGGGCTCGCGTGTTGCAGCCAGACTGATTGAAGAAAAGCGCCCGCTCGTCGTGATTGAGAATGCCGAGAAACCAGCCACAGAATTACGTGAAACAGGTGTCGAAGTTATTCTCGGCAATGCCGCCGATGCAGATGCACTGGCCAGAGCCGGTCTTGCAGATGCACAATGCCTGATCCTCGCTCTGCCTTATGCATTTGAGACAGCGCGTGTTATTGCGCAGGCCGGCCAGATCAATCCGTCCCTGCATATTATTGCCCGTGCTGAATCGGTGGTCGAAGCTGATTATCTGCGTGATCTCGGGATTGGTACGATTATTCTGGCAGAAGAAGAAATTGCCCGCGGCATTCTCGGAAAAATTTCCGGGACAAAGACAGATTATGTAAAAAACTTGACAGAAACTTCACCTGAAGAACCCTTAAGTTCCATAAATTAATGATTAAGACATAAAAATCGTTAAAAGTGACGAAGTATAAAAACTGACAACATGTGAATACCTGTTACAAATGAGTGATGTGGAATCAATCAGCAGACATCCGCCCTTAAAAGACGGAATTCCGGTGATGACTTGTGTGACCACACCAACAACAAAAGGGTGTCATCTGATAGATGAAATGGAAAGATTACATCTGGCCGACAATCGGCATCGGCGCGGTTATTGTATCCGTATGGCTTCTGTATAATGAACTGCGCAGCATTTCTCTTGAGGATGTAATTGACAGTCTCGCGGCGATTACCCTGAAACAATGGCTGCTGAGTGCTTCCTGTGCATTGCTTTCCTATATGGCGCTGGCCGGTTACGACCGCATCGCGCTCAAGCATCTGCACAAAAAAATCTCATGGCTGTTTATCAGCCTGTGCTCTTTCACTGCTTATGCCCTGTCCCATAATATCGGTGCTTCGGTTATTTCCGGTGCGGTTGTCCGCTACCGTGCCTATTCTTCCAAAGGTCTTTCCGGTGCGGAAGTTGCCGTTCTGGTCGGTTTCTGCTCTTTCACCTTTGCGCTCGGCACGCTGATCCTCAGTGCTATTGTTCTGCTCGTTGAGCCGGAGCTGCTTCAGCGCTTTAACAATGATATTCCTGAAAGCCTCGCAATAGCTGCCGGTGTCGTCATTCTCGTATTGGTTGCGCTTTATGTATTTGGCAGCTTCATGCAATTGCGGCCTTTGCGCATCGGCTCAAAATTCCAGCTATCCTATCCGCGCCTGTCCGTTGTGTCATGGCAGTTGCTGATCGGCCCTCTGGAACTGATCGGCGCCGCTGGCATCATCTATTTCGCTCTGCCTGAAGTGAACCATCCGGGCTTTCTGATTGTGCTGGGTATTTTCCTGATCTCATTCTCGGCAGCTCTGATTTCCAATGCACCGGGCGGTCTCGGCGTTCTGGAGTTTCTGTTCATCACCGGCCTGCCAAATCTCAATCCGGCCGATGTGCTGGCGGCGCTGATTGTCTTCCGCCTGCTCTATCTGCTGATACCGTTCGGTATCTCTCTGATTGTCGTGCTGATTTTTGAGAAGAGTGAATTCTCCAAAAAACGCAAACTTGATATCAAGTCTTGAAAACAAAAAAGCCGCGAAACTTAAGTTTCGCGGCTTTTTCGTTAAGGGATGACACTCTTACGAATGCGCCCAGTCCCAATAGAGTTTGCGGGCTTTCTGCGCAACCGGACCATAGCTCAGTTGCTTGTCGTCAAAGCCGATCACCGGCACAACCTTGGAATGATTGCCGGTTGAGAAAATCTCATCGGCTTCACGGAAATCTTCAACCTTCAGCGTGGTTTCCGTTACAGACACACCATTATCACGCAGCAGACCGATTACGCGCTGACGGGTAATACCGTTGAGGAATGTGCCGTTTGGCGCAGGTGTAAACACTTCACCATCGCGCACCATGAACACATTGGAAGATGCCAGCTCGGCCACATTACCCAGCATATCGCAAACCAGCGCATTGCCGAAGCCTTTGGCACGGGCTTCACGGATCATGCGGGCATTATTCGGATAGAGGCAGGCAGCCTTGGCATCCAGCGGCATGGTCTCAATTGTCGGACGACGGAAACGTGTGGTGGTAATGGTGAAACCGGTTGGCTCGCCCATCGGAATTTCTTCCAGACACAGCGCAAAATCCGTGCTTTCGGCAGCAGGCAGAACCACATTGGCTTCGCCCTCTTCCGCCCAATACATCGGACGGATATAGACCGCAGCATTCTCGCCGAATTTTGTCATGCCCTGACGGCTCAGTTCCATGATTTCTTCAGGCGTATTCGTCGGTTTCAGGCCGAGTGCCTCTGCGGAGCGGTTAACGCGTGCGCAATGACGATCCAGATCAGGGATCACACCTTCAAAACCGCGTGCACCGTCAAAAACCAGCGAACCAAGCCATGTTGCCTGTGATGACGCGCCGAGAATGCGCACATCGCCTTCATGCCATTTGCCTTTATAAAATGTCCAGCTACGACCAATCTGGCCCATGTCACTTCTCCATATGCGAATCAAATTTGAAATCCGGCAGTCTGCTGCAAGCAAAATCCGGCCCGTGGCGACCAGCTGCATTTGTCCGTAACCGGCTGAGTTTATCAGCAATCTCCGGCAAGGTGGCAGCGTCAGCAACGCAGAACCACATTAAAATCCTCTCAGGGAAGTGCAACTCCCCAAAGATAAAAACTATTTTTTTAATTTATTCCGGTGCGCGGAAGCCTCAGTAAAATCAGCAGTCCATACATTTTAAACACAAAATCATTCCTAAAACGCATCAACTCCGCCATTTCCGGACTGTAATATATCTGTGTGACGTAAACGGAAGTCAGCCTTTTCAAGCCAAGGAAAACACACATCATTCTTACTGTGGTTTTATGATTTCAAGACCATTTCCCTGCAATGAGGCTGCAGAAATGCTTCATGCTCTTTGCGCAGGAGCTGCCGCAAAGGCTCTCATTCAACATTGTCACAATGCTAAATTAGTACCTGCACTATGCGACATTAATTGTATGGCAACTGCACAATCAGCTATTGCCCCCCTGCATTTCCTATGGAAAACTTGTTGCAACAAATTTCATAACAATAAACTGTGGGGAATAATCAATGAAGCTTACGCATATTGCATTCACGGCCTGCACCATGCTCGGCGGTCTGGCTCTCGCAGCCGGTTCTGCTCAGGCACGCGACCTTACAGTTGTCTCCTGGGGCGGCAGCTATCAGGACGGACAGCGCGAAATTTATTTCAAACCTTTTGCCAAAGAGCTGGGCAAACCGGTTCTCGATGAGAGCTGGGATGGCGGCTACGGCGTTCTGCAAGCCAAAGTCAAAGCCGGTGAAACCAACTGGGACGTGGTGCAGGTTGAAGCTGAGGAGCTTGAGCTTGGCTGTGCCGACGGTATTTATGAAAATATCAATTGGGAACAGCTCGGCGGCAAAGATAAATTCATTCCGGCAGCGGTTCATGATTGCGGCGTCGGCGCGATCGTCTGGTCTACCGGCATCGCCTATAATGGCGACACGATGAAAGATGCCCCGCAATCATGGGCTGATTTCTGGGACGTGAAAAAATTCCCGGGCAAACGCTCTTTGCGCAAAAGCGCCAAATATTCTCTTGAATTTGCGCTGATTGCTGACGGCGTTGCTCCGAAAGATGTTTATGATGTGCTGGCATCGCCGGAAGGTGTGGATCGTGCCTTCAAAAAACTCGATGAAATCAAGCCGCATATCGTGTGGTGGGAAGCCGGTGCGCAGCCGGTACAGCTGCTCTCTTCCGGTGAAGTGGTAATGGCCTCGGTCTATAATGGCCGTATCAATGCACTCAACCGCACCGAGAATAAGAATTTCGGCTTTGTCTGGCCGGGCAGCATCTATGCCGTCGACAGCTGGGCAATCATGAAAGGCACGCCTTTCCCGAAAGAGTCGATGGATTTCATCGCTTTCGCCAGCAAGGCCGACAATCAGGCCAAACTGCCTGAATATATCACCTATGGTCTGCCGAATATCGAAGCCGATAAATTCGTTGACGAAAAATACCGCAAAGATCTGCCGACCACACCGGCCAATATGACCGATGCAGCAGCCATTGGCGTGGAATTCTGGACAGATAATTCTGAAAGCCTGAACCAGCGTTTCAACGCATGGCTTGCCCAGTAAGCTGAAGTCAAAGACCGGCAATCATGTGACCGGTTATGCAGTTGTTCCGGAATTTGCATACCTTCCCCCGTAAGGATGCAAATTCTCCGGAACGGCTGCACTTCGCAGCTTAATTTTCCTGACTGTTAAGCAGTCATCGTTTCCCCGACTGCACGGCAGTCATTCGATTCAAAAGCGCATTTCCTGTTGCCGCCCCGCAGCAGACAACAGCAAACACTGTCCTGTTTGACTCCCGAAAACGGTCTGACGGTGCTTCGCTCCATTCGAGGTTTTACGCGTGAATAATCCCTTCATTCATTTTGACAAGGTGAGCAAAGCATTCGGCTCCCTGACAGTTGTAGATAATCTGGATTTAACCATCGGCAAAGGTGAGTTTGTCAGTATGCTCGGGCCTTCCGGTTCCGGCAAAACCACCTTGCTGATGCTGCTGGCCGGTTTTGAGCGCCCTACCGGCGGCACGGTCAGCGTGGACGGCAAGCGTATCGATCAGCTCCCGCCGCATAAGCGCAATATGGGCGTGGTGTTTCAGAACTACGCATTGTTTCCCCATATGACCATTGCCGAAAACGTGGCTTTCCCGCTGAAAATGCGCGGGCTATCCAAGTCTGAAATGCAGGATCGTGTGAAGCGTGCATTGGATATGGTGCAGCTTGGCACCATGCTGGAGCGCAAACCTTCGCAGCTTTCCGGCGGCCAGCAACAGCGTGTGGCACTGGCACGTGCTCTGGTTTTTGAACCGGAAGTGGTGTTGATGGACGAGCCGCTCGGCGCGCTCGACAAGCAATTGCGCGAACGGATGCAGCTCGATATCCGCGAATTGCATCATCGTCTCGGCCTGACCATTGTTTTCGTGACCCATGACCAGTCCGAAGCGCTGACTATGAGCGACCGCATTGCCGTGTTCAATCGCGGTAAGATTGAGCAGATTGGCACGCCGTCACAGATTTACGACCATCCGGCCACACAATTTGTTGCGGAGTTTATCGGTGAAACCAATCTGATCGACGGTAAAGTCTCCGGCATCCACAATGGCGAAACCCAGATCCGCCTGAACAATGGTCAGGATATCCGTGTAGACGCCGAAGCACCGTTCCATGCCGGTCAGGATATCCGCCTGTCGCTGCGGCCTGAGCGCGTGCGGCTGAATACAGAGGAAAGTGCCGCCAATCATCTGACAGCAACCGTCAGCGATATTGTCTATCATGGCGACCATCTGCGTGTAGCGCTGGATTTTGCAGGCCAGAGCCTTGTCACCAAGGCCGACCGCAGTTTCCATAATTTGAAAGCCGGTGATCCGGTCACCTTATCTTTCCTGCCTGCGGATTGCTGGCCGATTGCAGTTCCTGCCCGTAATTCTCAGGTGGCGGCATGAATGAACTGCAACGACAACGGCTGAAATCTTTCGCACTGGTGGCACCGCTGGCTTTGTTCCTGCTGGTCTTTTTCATCATTCCGTTGGTGACGATGATGAAAGAGGCCATATCCGATCCGGTTGCCGCTAAAGCGCTGCCGCTCACGGCACAGGCTGTCAGCGACTGGAATCCGGAAGCACCGCCGACACCGGAAATGAAAGCCGCACTGGCGGAAGATATCCGCAACAATGATGATGCCCAGCTCTTCGGTGATCTTGTGCGCCGCCTCAACAGTGCGCAACCCGGCTTCCGCACATTGATGAGCAAAACCCGCAATCAGCTGACCAAGCTTGAAGAGCCGGTTGATTATGCCCAGATTGATCTCGTCACCATCGACAAGAAATGGGGCGAACAGCAATACTGGCAGGCCATTGCTTCAGCGGCTTCAACCACGCTGACAGACCGTAATCTGCTGGCTGCTGTGGATATGGAGCGCGACATCTCCGGTGAAATCCGCTCTCTGCCATCCGATGCCTCTGCCAATGTCACCATTATGGTGCGTACCTTCATCACTGCACTCAGCGTTACCATTGCCTGCATTCTCATCGGCATTCCGTTCGCTATGGTTGCAGCCTCTGTTGAAGGCTGGAAACGCCAGCTACTGCTCGGTGCAGTACTGCTGCCACTCTGGACTTCGCTACTGGTACGTACGGCCGCATGGTTCATCCTGTTGCAGGATCAGGGGCTGATTAATAATGCGCTGATCGCAATCGGCATTACCAGCGAACCGCTGGCACTGATCTTCAACCGTACCGGCGTAATTATCGCCATGACCCATGTGCTGCTGCCCTTCATGGTGCTGCCGGTGTTCAGTGTGCTGATTGGCATTCCGAAAAATCTGATGCCAGCCGCCGCTTCACTCGGCGCACATCCGCTGCGTTCTTTCTTTCATGTGCTGTTACCATTGATTATGCGCGGCGTGGTCTCCGGCTCGCTGCTCGTCTTCATGACAGCGCTTGGCTATTACATCACCCCTGCTCTCATCGGCGGCGCTAAAGACCAGCTCATCAGCTCGGTCATCGCGTTCTACGCAATGGGCGCTGCAAACTGGGGCATGGCCGGTGCGCTCGGCATGGTTCTGCTGATTGCAACCATTCTGCTCTATACGATCTATATGCGTCTCTCGACCGAGAAGGAGGTACGTTCATGAACGGCTTCAAACTCCTCAAACTTCTGTTTGGCGCAGCGGTCGTATTCTTCCTGCTGGCACCGCTGGTGGCAATCCTGCCACTGGCCTTCACCAGCGGGGCGTTGCTCGGCTATCCGATGGAAGGCTATTCCACACGCTGGTTTCAGGAACTGGTGCAGGCGGACGCATGGCGCAGGTCGATCATCAACAGCCTGATTATCTCTGTCGGCACCACGGCACTGGCAACAGTACTGGGCACCGTCGGAGCGCTGGGGCTGCGCGGCAATCAGTATTCCTTCGTGTTCAATTCGATCAAAACAGTGTTTCTGCTGCCGATGGTCGTACCTGCTGTGGTGCTCGGCGTGGGCATGCAGCTGATGTTTGCGCAATATGACCTGCTCAACTCCTATATCGGCGTAATTATCGCCCATACGGTTGTGGCAGTACCATTCGTGGTCATCAATGTGCTGGCTGTGCTGCAAAGTGTTGACCGGCGCGTGGAACAGGCGGCTGCGAGTCTTGGAGCACCGCCCCATATAGTCCTGCAAAAAGTAACACTGCCGCTGGCAAAGCCCGGCATTATTTCCGGTGCGGTCTTTGCTTTCGCAACCTCGCTGGATGAAGTGGTGCTGACTTTGTTCGTCGCAGGTCCGAACCAGCGCACATTGGCACGACAGATGTTCTCGACCATCCGTGAGAATATCAGTCCGGCTATTGCCGCCGCTGCATTCGTTTTCATTGTCGGTACAATCTTGATTGCACTGGTGATGATCCTGACACAGCGTAAAGCAGCTGCGCAGCCGCAATAAAATAAACAATTACAAAAAGATAAAAGCCGCCTTTGAATCAATTTCAGAGGCGGCTTCTCTATTTTTTTAATCAACTTGTTTGCGTTCCAGCCAGACTTTCAGCACCAGTGTCAGCAAAGCCAGTACCGCCAAAGTTGAAGCCGCGGCAAATGCGCCAACTGTGTTCTGATCCTGAAACAGCAGATCAACCTGCAAAGGCAGCGTGTTGGTTTTACCGCGAATGGCACCAGACACGATAGATGTCGCACCATACTCGCCCATAACCCGTGCATTACACAGCACGGCACCATAGAGCAGTGCCCATTTGATATTCGGCAGCGTCACATAGAAGAAGGTTTGCAAGCCACTGGCACCAAGTGACAATGCCGCCTCTTCATCCTCACCGCCCTGCATTTCCATAAGCGGGATCAGCTCGCGGGCAACAAAAGGGCTCGTTACAAACAGGCTGACCAGAAAAATCGCCGGAACGGTGAACATGATCTTGAGATCATAACTCTCCAGCAATGGCCCCAGCATCCCCTGCGCACCATAGAGAAACAGATAGGCTGTACCGGCAATGATCGGCGATACCGAAAACGGTATTTCGATAAAGCTGATCAGCAAACGCCGCCCCGGAAAGCGGAAACGTGTGACCAGCCATGCCACGCAGACACCGAAAGCCATATTGATTGGCACAACCACAATCGCCGTCAACATAGTCAGCCATACCGCATGCATCGTATCCGGCTTGGTAATTTCTGCCCAGAAGCGCCCCATCCCGCTGCCAAAGGCTGCAGAAAAAATCACAGCCATCGGAATGCCGAGCACGATCAGCGACAGCACAACGGCCAGCCCGATCAGGAAACGTCGCCCCCAAAGTCTGCGTCGAAACTGCGGTGAAGTTTTTTCAGAAGCTAAAGCAGGAAAAGCCAAAATCGCCATATCAGTTTCGCTCCGCATAGCGCAGCTGCCGTGCCTGCATCAGATTGGTTATCAGCAGCATGGCAAAAGCCATCAGCAACATCACCATCGCCAGAGCCGCCGCTGCCGGATATTCATATTCGTCCAGCCGTACAAAAACGAGCAGCGAAGTCACTTCGGTTTTAAACGGCAGATTGGCAGAGATGAAAACAATCGCTCCAAACTCGCCCAAACCACGTGCAAAGGACAAAGCACTGCCCGCCAGAAAAGCAGGCAGGATCATCGGCCAGATCACATGAGCAAAAACCTGCAACGGATTGGCACCAAGCGTCTCCGCCGCCTCCTCCACATCATGATTCAGATCCTCAAGTACCGGCTGTACCGTGCGGATAACAAAAGGAATACTGGTAAAGGCCATCGCGATTATAATGCCCGCAGGGGTATAGGCCAGGTACAGGCCAAGCGGTTCAGTATATTGCCCGATCCAGCCATTCTTCGATAAAACAGTTACCAGAGCCAGACCGGCAACGGCGGTCGGCAGCGCAAAAGGCAAATCAACAGCAGCATCCAGCAGGCGCTTGCCCGGAAACTCATAACGCACCAGAACCCATGCCATCAGCAGACCAAACAGAGCATTAAACACCGTCGCGGCGGCAGAGGTGAGTATGGTCAGCTTGAATGTCGCCACAGCGCGTGGCGAACTGATAATCGCCCAGAAATCAACAAAGCCAAGACTGGCCGTTTTCATAATCAGAGCAAAAAGCGGCAGAGCCACAATCACCGTCAGATAAAGCAGCGTACAGCCCATTGTAATGCCAAAGCCCGGCATCACTGTTTTTCTGACTTTAAAGATTGGTCTTTTCATAACCGGTCTGCTCTGTATGAGATACGGGAAAAGCCGGCGCGCCTTTGAGGACGCACCGGCTGTCATTTTCAGGTCACGTTATTTGCCCGTGAACAGCTGATCCAGAATACCGCCTTCAGCAAAATGCTCTTTGGTCACATTTGCCCAGCCGCCAAATTCATCTTCCACACGCACCAGTTTCACCTCAGGGAAATTGGCTTTGTGCTTTTCAATGGTTGCAGCGTCATGCACACGGTTGAAATTGCTTGCGAGAATTTCCTGCCCCTGTGGTGCATAGAGGAAATCGAGATAGGCCTGAGCGATTTTACGCGAGCCGCGTTTATCGACAACCTTATCAACGATTGTCACCGGAAACTCGGACAGCAGGCTGATTGGCGGTACGACGACTTCATATTTATCTTTGCCCAGCAGCTTCTGAGTACCCAGCACTTCGGCTTCAAATGTCACCAGAACATCGCCAATACCGCGCTCGGTGAAAGTGGTAGTCGCACCGCGTCCGCCGGTATCAAACACCGGAACATTTTTGAACAGCTTGGTAATGAATTCACGAACCTTGGCATCATCCTTGTTAAATGCTTCACGCGCATAGGCGGTTGCCGCCAGATAGGTATAGCGCGCATTGCCGGAGGTTTTCGGGTTCGGGAAAATCACCTGTACGTCTTCGCGCACCAGATCGTCCCAGTTTTTGATCTGCTTCGGATTGCCTGCACGCACAAGAAACGCTGGGAGTGAATAATAAGGCGAGGAATTGTTCGGCAGACGGCTCTGCCAGTCCGCAGGGATCAGATTGCCTTTGTCATGCAGCACCTGCACATCTGTCACCTGATTAAAGGTCACGATATCGGCTTCCAGCCCTTCGAGAATAGAACGGGCCTGTTTGGAGGAACCGGCATGAGACTGATTGACGGTGAGTGTTTCACCGGTCTGCTCTTTCCACACCGGAATAAAGGCTGTGTTGACCTGCTCATACAGCTCGCGGGCAATGTCATAAGAGACATTGAGGATTTCTTTCGGATCCTCAGCCTGTGCCGCAGTCAAAGAAGTTCCCAAACCGAGCACAAGCCCGGCCGCTAACAGAAGTTTTTTCATGAAATACCCGCCGCCTGTGTCTTTGCCTGAGGCAAATGATTGGAGTTATCTATAGCTCCAAAGATTAAGCAGCAGCCACATGAAATCAATACTAAATTATTGATTTAAATAGATAATTTACTTTTAGAAACAAAATCAGAAATCTATGATACGTCAGAAAAAGAATGAGCAAGATTTTGCTAGCGAACATTCATATGACGCAATTTGATTTCCGGAACATGCTTGAAAAATCGCACTTTGCGGAAGGTTTTACCAAATACCGCGGTGACGCCAGCAGCCGAACTTTTCGGATTGGTTAGGTGCAAGGCGGCTTTGGCGTCGGCGCTCAATGGTCTTCTCGTCCTGAGAGATTTCCTGCCAGAATTTTTGAAACGCCTGACCGCGCTGCTTCATTATTCCCTTCAGAGACTGAAATAGAGCCATGAATAACACTCCTGTATTGTCAGATTGCCAGCGTTTCCCAAAAAGTGTGAAACGGTTTTCGGGTAAGATACGCGCAGAAACAAAGAGACAGAGCATTTCCTGTGATCAAGATAAACTGGAAATGCTCCAGAATTAACATTCCGTTAATGTCTGCCAATGCAGTGCTATTGTCAATAATCCCATTAATTTTATGTGATTTAAGATTGCTAATTTGGCGCTAAACAACAAAAAACCGCTACATTGCTGCAGCGGTTTTTCATTCAACATCAATAAGATGGAGGCTTACTTATTGCGGATTGTCTGCAAACCGTCATTCCAGACTTTCAGTTCTGCCAGAACAGTCTTTGCACTGGCTTCAACCATTTCAGTCGCAACAAATTCACCGTTCTCATTCAGGAACTGCGGATAATTCGGCAGCGGAATACCTTCCGGCAGCGGCATCATACGCAATGTGCTCAGATGCGAACGGGCAACCTGTGCGGAACGCAAACCGCCGGACACACCGCCATAGCTCATAATAGCCGCAGGCTTATAGTTCCATTCGGTATTGAGGAAGTTCACCGCATTGAAAAATTCAGCCGGCGGGGAATAGTTATACTCCGGAATCACAAAGACAAATGCATCACCGGCATCAATGAGCTTGCTCCATTTTTTGGTATGCTCATGCTCATATTTCTGCGCGCGCGGATGTGTGGCTTCATCAAAAAACGGCAGTTTAACTTCAGCCAGATCAACCAGCTCTGCATCAAAATCAGAATTTGCAGCTGCAAAATCATTAAACCATTTGGCAAATTTATCGCCATGACGCGCAGAACGTGTTGCACAAATGATTGTATAAAGCTTTGGCACGGATATTTCCTTTTTCAGCTGAAAAACAGACAGGCATAACTGCCCCCTCTTTTCAGCCACCTGTTAAAAGTGTTTCAGAAAAACTGCAAGTTATCTCCTGCGACACAGTGTTCACAGAATAGGACAATGCATTTTATATAAAAACGCCGCACCAAAAATGATGCGGCGTTTCTCTCTTATCAGTCAGCCAGCTTAAAGATCATAAGCAGGCAAAGCTGTGATTTTGACTTTGGCGATGTTACGGCGTTCCATGGTCAGAACCTCGAACTCAAAACCTTCGGCAGTGAATTTTTCACCACCTGTCGGAATATGTCCGAGATGCCAGAGAACAAAACCGGCCAGTGTCGTATAGCGGTCATCCTCATCCACAAGGTCACGATCCAGAATACCGCTCAGACGGCGGATATCTGTAAAGCCATCGACAATCCAGACACCGTCTTCAACGGTCTCGACACTCGGAGCATCGCCATCTTCATCCGGAAACTCACCGGCAATGGCCTCAAGAATATCCGTCGGCGTTGCAACACCTTCGAAAGAACCATGTTCATCGACGATAACCGCCATCTGCACCGGAGAACCGCGCAACTGCTCCATAACCCGCAGCACATTGCTGTGTTCATGAACAACCAGCGGCTGTTTCATAGCACTCTGCCAGTCAATCGGTGCGGAATCCGCCAGATAAAGCAGCAAGTCTTTTGTCAGCGCCACACCGACAAATTCATCGACCTGACCACGGGCAAGAATGACACGCGAATGAGCAAACTGGCGCAATTCATTGCGAAGCTCTTCTTCACTCGCATCCAGATCCAGCCACTCCACCTCATTACGCGGCGTCATGATGGAGCGCACCGGACGATCAGCCAGATCCAGCACGCCGCGGATCATTTCCTTCTCTTCCGGACGGAACACATCTGCCGCAGCAGTATGTTCCGCAATCACGTCAACAGTTTCCGACAGAGCATTGTCGCTGCCGCGACCACCGCCAAGAAGGCGCAGCACGGCACCGGCAGTGCGTTCACGCAGGTCATTGGTCGTCACGCGTTTTTCACGGTTGTGACGGCCGACCTGATTGGCTGCTTCGATCAGGATCGAGAAGCCGATTGCCGCATAGAGATAGCCCTTAGGCACGTGATAACCGAAGCCTTCAATCACCAGACTGAAACCGATCATCATCAGGAAGCCAAGACACAGGATAACCACGGTCGGATGTTTGTTGACGAATGTCATCAGCGGCTTGGAAGCAACCATCATCACCGCCATAGCAACGACAACAGCAATCATCATCACCGGCAGATGCTGCACCATACCAACAGCGGTAATTACGCTATCGAGCGAGAACACGGCATCAAGAACAACGATCTGCGCAATAACCTGCCAGAACACCGCATGAACCGGATTACCTTCCTTGACGGCATTTTCACCTTCAAGACGCTCATGGAGTTCCATCGTACCTTTGGCAAGCAGGAACACACCACCGACGATCATGATGATATCGCGGCCGGAGAAACCAAAGGAGAAAATGGTAAAGAGCGGCTGTGTAAGCGTTACGATCCACGAGATCGAGGCCAGCAAACCAAGGCGCATCAAAAGCGCAAGCGCAAGGCCGAGCAGTCGCGCTTTATTACGCTGGCTCGGTGGCAATTTACCGGCAAGAATAGAAATAAATACGAGATTGTCGATACCAAGAACAATCTCAAGAACAATCAGAGTAACCAAGCCTATCCAGGCATTGGGATCGGCAATCCATTCCATGGGTTGTCGTTTCCTAGAATTTCTGTTGCGGGATGCGGTTGCAAGCCTGTTTTTGGCCAGCCAAACGCGCAAGCACTGGTTCGGCACTGAATCCGGTTACAAAAAACCGTGTCAGTTCCGTTCCGCTACCGGTTTTGAAATCAGATAACCGGACATGCTTATTGGCAGCGTGATTTCCTGCTGATCGTGCAGGATCAGAGATCCCTTTTTTCAGAGCCGCTTCAGGCACCTGAAACAAGGTTTGATACATCACCGAGAAAAACAGAAGGATTTTATCCCGCGGGCCGGTCTCCTTTGCAGAAAACAGGCGGGCGATGACAGCTGCAGCACCGGCAGTCTTATCACGCAGAAATTGTACAGGACGGGAAACATGCACAACCGGTGGAACAGAGGTCTGATATGTCAAAGACCTGTTATGTCTGCCAGCGGCGTGCAGGAAAATTGTGTTTCGGATTGTTACCGGTTCGGAGCGGCAACAATCCGGAATAGACGAATCGTCAGAAGTATCTTCCGGCATCGGAGTTTTTAAAGACCCATTTTAGGCGCAATTTGCGCGGTTAAACATTTCATATTCAGCGTAAAGCTTTTAAAAATCAGACCATTGCACGTTAAACGGCTGTCTGTCGGACTGATAATTTGCATTTATAATGAATACAAATGCAAATCTAATCAAGTTCGTCCGGTGATTATTTTGCCAAACCTCTGGCAATGCGGCAACAATTTTACGTGGCTGTGTATATCAGACACTGCCCCGAAACTTATGACAGGAACTATTATTCAGCCGGTGTTGCAGAGATTTTACTCTTCGCGGCACCGCGTCTGCGCTCATGTTTCGGGCGTGCACGCATAAAGCGAACACCAACAATACTGACAACTGTCGCCAGTACTGTAAGAGCAACAGCCATCCACACCCAGTCAGTGCCATCGAGACGTGCAAAAATGCCCGCACCTTTACCGGCCAACCAACCTGGCAGGATCATAACCGGCGCCCAAACCAGCGCGGAAGTAATATTAGCGGTCTGAAAACGCTTCTGATCCATGGACATCATGCCCGCAACCAGCGGCACGGTACAACGCACAGGGCCGAAGAAACGGCCAAAAAACACGGCAGCAAAACCATATTTGCGGAACAGCAGGCGTGCCTGCGCAATATGGGAACGATATTTGTTCAGCGGCCACTGGTGAATAACACGGCGTCCGAGCCACCAGCCGAGCAAATAGGAAATAACATCACCGATAACAGCACCGATAACAGCGCCGATCATGACGGGAATAGGATCGATAATACCGGCCCCGACCAGACCGCCGATCGCCAACATGATTGGTGTTGCCGGAATCAGCATACCGATCACAGCCAGAGACTCACCAAATGCTATCAACCCGACAATCGGTCCGGCCCAAGCCTGATTGGCCGAAATAAACTGCCCGAGATCGCCGATAAAACCGTCCATTGAACCCTCAGATCATGCAAAGCATGAAAATTTCCGCGCTGCTTCGCCATCATTCCTGTAAATGATTAATACTGCCCGGAAGGCGGATTAACCAGAACCATAGCAAACGCTATGCCAGTTTTTTTGCGCCTAATTATGGCACAAAGACAAAACTCTGATGACAAAACCAGTCAGCAGCAACAATATTCAGCAGTCTGTATAGCTGTTAGATTATTAAAAATCCGATATGCAGGCTGAAACTTAATTCAGCGTGATATACCTATATGTCTGCAATGCAAACTATATGTGCAATGATTTATCACGTATCAAGGCTATTTAGCCGCCTGTTTTGCGGTTTATGAACCGAAACATCTTAGTCAGGCGTAAAAGCACAATCCGGATCAGTCACTTGCCTGCCTCACATCACAAGACATGAAAACTGCACATTTTTTTCAAAAAAATAATTTCATGACTAGACAGGCCGTCGGCTCCACTTTATAGAACCGCTCACTTACTGAATGATTATTCAGAAAAGTGGGTGCGTAGCTCAGTCGGTAGAGCAGCTGACTCTTAATCAGCGGGTCACAGGTTCGATCCCTGTCGCACCCACCAAATATTCTTAAAGCAATCCAAATACATACAGAATATTTTCAGTAAGGCGGGACACCGCCGAAACTGATTTTGTTGTGCTAGTAAGCCACTAGTAAGCCAAAATAAAAGCCCTCAAGCGGAGGACGCTCAAGGGCTTTGAAGATCATATTCTATTGGGGATAATCAAATTCCGCTTACTGTTGCGGCGGCAGTGGATTGAAAAGACCGCTTATTTAGCCAATCCTCAAGATCAGACCTTCGATATAAAATGCGCCGTGCCGACTGCCTTATGTATTTCGGCCCATGTCCTGACATGCGATAGCTGGCAAGAGTGTTCGTTTTCAGTCTCAAATAGTCGGCGGCCTCATTCGTGGTTAAAAGCTGGCTACTATTGTCCATATTCAATCCCCCTTAAAACCGCACGCCACTATTGCGGAGATCGTTGCGCAGATGGTTAATCCTCATATGTGCGGTCATCGTTCCGGCGTTCTTGACGAAATGCTCGATCATCATCGGCGCGGCATCATTTACCGCCTTTTGAATAATCTCGCTCGCGACGCGCTGGCCGTGTTCATCAAGCGTAACATCGAGCGCCGCGTCGATATGCTTGGCGACTGCCTTTTCGAGCAGGCCGGTGATCGCCTTGCCGACGTATTCCTCAAGCGGCGACGGTTTAATATCGCGATTGAAGCGATCTCCGGTCTGGCGCGGGGCTTTGAAATCGTCGATCGCCTTGGCGACGATCTCGCGCAGTTCTTCCTCAGGTATCCGGTAAGGCCGCCACCGATAACCACAGAAGCCAATTGAATACGCCAATCCAGCAAACCAAGTGCCGGAAGCGCCGCAGCGGTCAACCACGTCCAAAAGCGCTTTGATTTACGGAGTGGCTCGGAGATCTCCGGTACTGGAAGAACCTCATTCACTGGCGCTTCAATAACCTGCTCAACGCCATAACCCTCAGCAAATAGCTGCTTGTCATAGTCACGGGCATAATATGCAATGAGGTCTGCCTTATCCATAAAATTGACGATGCGCCGAGCATTACGGAAATCAGATTTTTGTAGTGTAATGTAATCAGAAAGCTTCTTGCCGACGAACCAGCCCTCAACCATACCAAGAATAAGGACTTCCGTTGCGTGAACGGAATCGAGTAACAGCTTAGGATTACTCACAAAATCGACAGATAGCTTGTCACTGGTCTTTCACATAATTCTCACGCCATATGATCTGAACATATCCGCGACCAATAAATGGCCAATATTTTTTTTAGTACGGAGGTATTTGTCACTGCCTTTTTCATTGATCGGCTTCATAGTATGCGCGGTCTCATGATACACAGTCGCCAGCACATAGGCGGACTGATTGCGCAGCAGACCATGTCTCAGACAAGCGGAAACAATCCGGCGAGTATCACCAAGATCAGGGTTCATCTGATTTTTCCTGATAGATAGTTACAAAAAAGCCCTGCTCGACAGCAGGGCTAAGATTACGTTTCTAGCATTATAGAGTTCCTCGGAAAGCTAATAACACAAAATCCGCGTTCTACAGTTTCACAGCGGAATTCCCACCATCCACGAACAATCCAGAGCCAGCAACAAAACTAGACATTGGGGACGCAAGAAAAAGTGCCGCTTTAGCAATTTCTTCCGGTTGAGCAATACGTTTCATAGCATGTAACTTGGCAGCCCACTCTTTCTGAGCTTCATCACCCGCCATAGCTGTATCCGTTCCCCCGACCATTAATGCATTTGCCCTGATACCTTGATCTGCGTAGTCTGCCGTTATTCCCTTCACCAGTCCCATGAGCCCTGCTTTTGCCGCAGCGTAGGCACTCATACCGGGAAGCCCAACAGAGGCTCCAACAAAACTGGACGTAAAAATAATAGAGCCGCCTTTGCGGTCGAGCATAGCGGGTATCTGAGCGCGAGCACCAAGAAAGGCGGATGTAAAGGTTACTGAAATTGTTTCATTCCACTCAGCAAGTGTAACTTCTGAAAGCGGCTTAACAGGCCCAATTATTGCAGCATTATTAAAGGCAATATCAAGGCCGCCAAATGAGCGCAACGCTACTTCGATAAGCTCCTCATGTGTATATTGCGAACTAACATCACCTACGACAATCTGAGCTTGCCCGCCTTGAGCGCGAATAGTTTCCGCTACCTCTCGCAGCCCCGTCTCTCCGCGAGCATTTAATACGACTGAAGCGCGTTCTGCACTAAAAAGCAATGCAGCAGCACGGCCAATCCCCGATGAGGCACCGGTAATTATAGCAACTTTATTATTTAATAACCCCATTGATTGTCTCCTTTGTGGGAGCCATTCATAGGAATGATAAGCATAACCAGACTATGCATTTCTTATTTTTAAATTTTAGTTTTTTTGCCCCACCTCAATGGAATGCACAACACCAACAAGTATTGGGGAATGTGCGGTTAACCGCAAACCACTTAGCCAGGGCGCAAGAAGGTGAAACTTGAGCCAAGCCATAACCTCGCCAGCCCCTCGCCTGATCAGCAAAGCACAAACCGCTAATTATTGCGGCGTATGCCCATCGGCATTTGCGCATTGGGTTAAACAAGAGGCACTCCCTAAACCAGTCCATGGTACAAACCGATAGGATATTAAAGCAATCGATTATCGCCTGGATAAGCTTGCCGGCATCCCACTCACAACCCAAACACCCGAACTAGAATTTGATAAAATGGAGGCCAAAATTGACGCGCGTATTGCTCAAAGTCGTTCACAAGGTAAAAAAGCGCCTCGCTGAAGGATCCGTACGCGTTTATTTTTATGCTTGGCGTGGTGGTCCATTACTGAAAGATATTGAAGGTCGACCACTTCAACCGCATGAGCCTGAGTTTCACGCTGCCTATGCAGAAGCTTGTAAAGCACAAGCAAGAGCGCCGGTGCCCCCTCTCCTACCTGATTAAAGAATATTCCCGTTCAGCCGACTTCACATCAAAGTCCGATAAAATCAAACATGCCTATATTCGCTTTCTTACTGAGATCGAGGACATATTCGGGGATCTCACGCTGAAATATATTCAGTCGCCACGCGCACGAGGCAAGTTCAAGTAATGGTGCGATACCATGGCTCACCGCCCACGCACAGCAGATTATGCATGAACAACACTGGCACGTGTACTATCATTTTCAAAAGATCACGGAATGATCAGCGTGAATGTCTGCGAACGCGGTGGACGGCTATACAAAGCTGATCGAGCCGAAAGCATCTGGACACCAGACGATATCGCTCGCTTTATGAAGGTAGCTTCAAAGCCCATGCAGATGGCACTCATGATGGCTTTGTGGACAGGTCAGCGCCAAGGCGATTTGCTGGCGTTCAAATGGTCGACCTATGATGGGAAAACACTTCGCATTAAGCAAAGTAAAACCGGTGCACGGGTGAGCATACCTGTCCGCCAGCCACTACAAGAGTGGCTCAAACAATCACAAAAGCATGACGCAACAATATTGGTAAACAGCCGTGGCAATCCATGAACTGAAGACGGCTTCCGCACATCATAGGGCAAAGCATGCGAAAAAGCCGGCATAGCCGACCTTACGTTTCACGACATTCGTAGAACTGCAGTAACCCGCCTTGCACTGGCTGGCTGCAACACCAGCCAGATAGGCGCAATAACCGGACACAGCCTGAGAGATGTGAAGAGTATCTTGGATACTCATTATATCGGTGAACAACAGGAATTTATGGAAATGGCAATGAGGAAGTTAGAAAAAACTCACAGTTGATACATCTTGACAAGGTAATCCACCAATACCCATAAGGGATCTTTCCTGGTTGTACGTCCAGAACCACTTTGTGGTAAATTTTGCGACATATGTTTGTAAACTTAATGCCATTTAATTGGTTATATCATAAGTCACATTTGAGAAGTCTCCTCGGGAAAGCGCTTCTCGCTTGATAGTAAGAACAAGAGAATAAGTATCCCCCCATACCCAACCCTGCATTTGGCTTGTCGGTAGTTCCAACAGCACTTCAGTATCCGTATTGGGCCCGTAAAGCGTATAAATATGCCCTTCTGGGGCGTGCCCCATTGCCCCGTGAAAACCGTTGGTCTCTTCCCTCCAAATTCGCTCCATCTTCCTTCGACCTGCCGAGTGCAGATTAGATGGGTCTTTTGTGTAAGCATTGATGGAGTGCCAATACAGCATAGATGTGTAATTAGCCCACCACCTAGGTAAACTAGGAGACAATGTAGGCATTTCACTCAGCGACGAACGTTGATATTCCAAAACGCAATACCCCTCATCATCGTCCTTCAGATACTGATCTTCATATGTCGGAAGGTTAGCAATCTTGGGGAGAAGAGAAGCAACCGCATCATGGTCAAACCTGTATTTACAATTAACAAGAAGACTTTCAACCTTATAGAATTCCTCAAGGCTCTGGAACGCCATCACCTTGGTTTGCTGCATCCAGACTGCATCGTGTTCGCGGAGTTTTTTCATGGTCGGGAAACGACAAATATGCTTCACTTGACTAATAAAAAACTCTTCCAAACTGTCGAGCAACGCTGATAGTGTGAGAGGATCAAATGGATAATTTTCGGGATTAGCAAGGTCAGGCTTCTCCCCCCTCCACACCGCATCGATATTGCGACTTGAAGCATTTAGCGGCCGGAGCTGCCCCTCTTCAATCCTTATTGGCCAACGAGGAAGTAAAGAGACTTTAAATTTAGTGGCATAGGCTCCATAGATCCCAGCCCAATGTGCCGACATTTGGCCTGGTCCATCACGCTCTTCACCTTCCCCATGAAAATGAAGAATTTTGGGTGCTGCCGTTTCAGGGTGCAGAAATACTACCAACCAGCCATCTCGAGGCCCTTTGCCCGCCCATACATTTTTCGGCAAGCTCGAAAGATTGATCTGGCAAGCGAAGCGTAATGGTGTCCCGTTGATCTCTGGCCAAGAGGCACTTTGCGGAAGTTTAGGTTTGCCACCGAACCAGCTATCCATCGGATTGGAACGTATCGGAATGATCGGCGTTAGAATAGCATTGGATCGGGATTACTGCCCATCATTACTTTGCGGTTTATGCATGACATGCTTAGGATGAACTAATTTACCAAACAATTTCAAAGCGTCTTCTCCAAAGCCCATCAACTTATTCAATCACGCGACTGTTCATCGTATTTTTAAACTTAAATTATAATGATAAATACTATATGAATATATTCTGTCATAAATTTTTTGATAACTTATAGAAAGAAACTCGCTTCAACATAGAAGTCCCGGATACAAAGCCAGCCGTAACGGTCACAACAAGCATGCACTAGCACTAACCTAGGATCGCCCTCTGAGGCGCAATGTCATATCATCATCGACATAAAATCTTGCGACACATATGGTTTGCAATTAGGTTCTAACTTGTTGAAATGTTTGGATGCAAAAACAGCCAATTGGGGATAACTACTTAGAAAATACAAATTGCAACATCCGCCTCTTAATCAGCGGATCCCAGGTTCGATCCCTGTCGCACCCACCAAGCTTTTCAATAGCTTAGTGGTTTCTCCCAAAGAAGGGAATAGTGCAGCTTAAATCCGAGCCACATGTTTTATTGTTACAGCGCTCATACCTGAATTACAGCAATAAATCCGGATCACATTTTTCATCCCTCTTCGTCGAGGGAATGAAGAGGCTCGTGCATCTAGGATTATATGCGGTTCGCTCCAATACGCGAGACATGTCCCTCATATATGTGGTCAGCTCATGTCAGTTATTGCGCAACAGGCAGCCCGTTAGAATAGGCCTCCATTTCATTCGCAAAAATCCAGTCCTGCGGGCAGCCGACATAATCCTTTTTATTGTCAGTCTGACAGCTGGCCATCGTCTTTTGATAGCTATCTGGAAGCGGCTCGGGCTTCTTGCACAATTCCTCGCCTTTGCATTCCGGCCCATGATCCATAGGCAGCGCTATGACGAAATATTCCATGTCTGTCGAATTCACTTGTGCAGCCGCTTGAATACATACCAATTGCTCAGGCGCCAGCATTCCCTCTGTCTTGCCTTCAGTACCGGTAGTCGCAACGCTTTTTCTCAAAGAAACCGGCTTATCGTTTATCCGGCCGAAATAAGGCGCATTAATACAACTTCCGTAAACGCGCACATTGTAATAGTCGCCGCTTTCGACATTACCGGCCAAACAATTATCCCTTTTATTGGCATCGCAGGTGATACCTGCGGAAGCCTGAAATTCAGCTTGCTCTCCGGCGGTCAAATCAGCGGAGTTTGCAGACGTAGCCAAAGCCTGAGAAGACGCCAAAGATACTACGCTCAGAACAATCGCAATTCCGCACAAAGATTTTTTAAAGCTATTCATTACTGCTGTGCCCTCACCGGCCAATTTCAAACTCAAAGCGGCTAAAGATGCAACAACACAAGCAACACAGCCTGCTTATGGAAACTGTCCTATGGCAATTTCATTCCGTAAATATAGTACCGTTCAGGTTATGCAGCGGACCACTTACTGCGATACATCGCGGGTGATCTTATTTTTGTTCAGGCAGAGAACAGTCATGACATTCCTGTCTTAACAGGATTTACTCTGATAAAGAGGCTGGATAATCGGAGCAGACGTTGATTACACAACAACAGATAATATCATTGATTGCCTCATTAATACTTATCCTGCTCTGTATTTAGCCCACACCCTCCATCAAAAGGCTAATATTGTACTCCGTTTAGCTAGCTTACTTAAGCGCCTCTACCTTGTTAACTGTCATAGGTATCAAGCTAAATGGAGAGAAAAATGATAAGGTTTGTTACAGCGACTTTCATTATTGTTTTTGCAAGTACAGCAATAGCGGCCGACAAGGCCAGTGTGGAAGAAGGTGCGCGTATCGCTGTGGTCGGCGGATGCCATGACTGCCACACAGAAGGCTTCGCTGAAAGTGGCGGTAAAATGGATCCCAAGAAAGCACTGCTAGGAAATCAAATCGGGTTTCAAGGGCCTTGGGGGACGACTTATCCCGCTAATTTGCGCATTACCCTCTCCAAAATGAGCGAAAATGAGTTCGTAAAATACGGACATACAATGAAAGCCCGTCCACCTATGCCGTGGTACGGAGTAAATGCCATGACTGACCATGAGTTGCGGTCATTATATCAATATGTGAAGTCATTTGGGGAAATTGGGCGTCCTGCCCCAGAATATGTGGAACCAAACCAGACACCCAAAACGCCGTTTATCGTCTTCGCCCCGCCCAATATGCCCGCTCAATAATCAGTAAATTCCCGCATCATAACCAATAGCACAGTTCGTCTATTTCCTTTGCCCCCACTAATCAGAGGGGCAAGGGTGCGCAATATCGTATTCACCAATTTTTCAATACTTAGTGATTTCTCGCAAGAACATAACAGCGTAGTTACATATAAAAACCGTGCACATTTATATGTAATTTTAGCGGCAGGCTCGCATGTTACAAAGCTCTGCAATTGTTATTTATTCCTGCCCTGTGGCTCCAGAAATTGCCCTTATTGCAACTGCAATTTCAGCAGCAATGCTTGTATTAAGCGGCAAAAGCGGACGTGGAAGTACAGCATCAGACAAAGACAGCTGATTAAGCATTTCATAAACAACACGCAGGCTGCCATGTTGTTGAAACAAAGACCAACCCGGCTGCAAAATCCCATTAAGTTTGTGTGCCAGCTCTGTATCTTTTCTTTCAGACGCCCGTGTTAGACTTACACAGAGCTCAGGAAAAACACCTCCCAAAACGCTATACCAAACATCCGCGCCTTTGAGCAAAGCTTCGGAGCATTTCCAGTCACCGCTATAGCCGCATGAGAACTCCGGCGGAACTGAAGCGCGTTGCTTCAGTATATGCTGCTCCACATTACTATCTGCAGGCAATGCATTTTTGATGCCGACAATCCCCGTCACTCTGGAAAGGCGGGTTATTAACGCATCAGAGAAGTTAAAGTGCGTCGTTCCCGGATTATCGTAGATACAGATCGGCAACTGACTATCTCTAGCAACACTAGCGTAGTGCTCAAAAACCTCGTCCTGCGTTAAACTTGTGTATGAAACAGGCGTTAATAGCCCTACTGTAGCCCCTAAAGACTTCGCATCCTGTGCAAGTTTAACGGCATCATCAGTCCGCAGAGCACTTACGCCGACAATTAGCGGAACCCTGCCTTTAATTTGCTGATGCGCTGCTTCTATCGCCTTTTTTCGCTCTGCATAATTCAGATACATATATGTACCTGTACTGCCGAGAAGCCCGATTGAATCGACCCCGGCGACAATTATTCTTTCGATTAGCGAACATAGGTTTTCTATGCAGACTTCGCCATATTCATTGGCAGGCGTGATCGGAAACGCAGAGAGACCGGTTAATACTGACATAAAATTTTTTGTACCTACCGGCTAAACCGCAGTTTTTTGTATGAGTATTTCACTGTTCGGTGCCATTTTCCTGATACCATTCACAAGCATATCCCCTGCTTCATCAAGAGCAGATGCAGGCATTGCTTTTAAACTTTCCAATATAAACCACATACGGCCTCCAGCATGATCAAGCCGCGTCCTGCCTCCTTGACGCCAGTTCCAGCGCCTGCATGTAACACCCAGATCATCACGCCAAATCACCTCCCCCGGTATCGGGTTCTCAATAACGTCCTCGCCGTTATTCTTAGTGTCAAAAATCTCGGTTCCTTCAGCAAGCATCAATTGAGGACGCCCTACATAGGCATCGTAATTTTCCCCGCCTACCGGCAGCGCATAGCGCAGGCTAATTGCATTATAGAGATCAACAACAGGATTGATTGCAGGAATGCGCCCCTCTTTCAAAACGCGCTTTCGAAGCGCCTGAGCAGAACATGGAGTGCGATTAGGCTTCGCACCAAATTTCAGATAAATGTCTGCCCAACCAGCCAGGTGATCCTCTGCCCATGATGGTCCGCCTGCCAGCACATAAGCACACGCATCGTCCAGAATAACTGGATCAGCCTCATTCATGACACCCGCCTTGGTATCGACATAGATGCTCAGCGCACGAAAATCCGGCGCTATTGCCATTACTTTCTCAGAAATAAACGGGGCTACAGGCATTCAGTTAAACTCCGGTAATTTACTCACAAACCAATAAGAAGGCGGGCAGCAATTCCCCACATTACAAATGCAATAATTGCCTCAAGAACTCTCCACGCTGAAGGTTTTTCAAATAGCGGTCTCAACCACTTTGCCCCGTAACCAAGCGAAAAGAAAAATAAAAATGAAGCTAAGATTGCACCGGCAGCAAACATAAACTCAAAACCTGAAAACTGGGTCGAGATAGAGCCGAGCAGCATCACCGTATCAAGATAAACATGCGGATTGAGCCATGTGAGCGCGAAACAGGTTAGCACAGCTGCTTTTAAACTTTGCTTTTCAACAGAATTACCGGATGCAAGGGTTTCAGATGATCGCAATGCCGAGCGCATATTAGCCGCTCCATAGAATATAAGAAATGCGGCTCCGCCATAGCGCATGACCGGATCAAGCCAGGGCGCCATGCCGATAATCGTACCAAAGCCCGCTACCCCCAATGCGATCAGAATTGCATCGGACAAAGCGCAGGTTAAGGAAACGGCAAAAACATGTTCGTTGCGCAAGCCTTGCCGCAGCAGGAAAGCATTTTGCGAACCAATAGCAACGATCAGGCTCAGCCCCATCGTCATGCCTGTAATGAATACTGATAAGCTCATATCTGAATTTTAAACTCGGCTGGAATTGCAAACCGTGTTATCAGAAGCGTGAGTTTAGTAAAATTAAACAATCTAATTCAAAGTAAGGGAAACTAATGCATGATTGACTATCCTGCCGCTCTTGCTGTCAAGATGGTTGTACAAACCGGCAGTTTTGAACAGGCTGCCAAAGCTCTGCATGTTACGCCCTCTGCAATCTCTCAGCGTGTGAAAATTATAGAAGAACGCCTCGGTGTTTCTTTGATCGAAAGAGGAAGCCCGTGTGTGGCAACAGAGAAAGGTGAATGGCTTTGCCGGCATCTGGAACATGTCAGCATGCTTGAAAGCGAGCTGGCCAAGCATTTGCCAAATCTGGCTGAGATGCGCAGCTCAGCGATGCAACGAATTACCATCAACATAGCTGTAAACGCCGACAGTATAGGCACATGGTTTTTAAAGGCTATGGCTCCTTTTGTGCAGGATACAGGCTATTTACTGAGCATTGCGATTGATGATGAGGACTATACGGCTGAATGGCTTGAGCGCGGCCGGGTGCTTGCGGCAGTTACATCACTTTCGAAGCCAATAAAGGGCTGTCGTGTTTCGCAACTGGGAGCATTGCGCTATCAGGCAACGGCCACTCCCGCCTTTATTGAGAAGCATTTTACCAATGGTATTGCAGAAGGAATTGCTAAAGCACCGGCACTCTCATTCAATCAGAAAGACCGGCTGCAACAGGAATGGATTAACCGGACAATGGGGCGTACTATTACTATGCCCACGCATCGGATTCCTTCAACACAAGGTTTTATCGATGCCTGTTTAGCCGGAATGGGCTGGGGCATGAATCCGGTTCATATCGTGCATGAACACATCAAATCTGGTCGTCTGGTTGAACTGGTTCCCGACAGTGCTTTGGAAATTCCTTTGTTCTGGCAGGTAAATCATCTGGCAGCGAATGAACTGACCAGTCTCACCCGACAGGTTACACAGGTTGCAAAGCAATTTTTAATCCAGCCGTGAATTTGCTTTCAAAACATGCCCGTTTTGAGTACAACTCCGGCTATATCCTTCCAACAAAAAAGCGCGCCCTCCCATCGGGCAGTGCTTCCTGTACCGGTTATGACTGTTCTTATTAATCAACCGCATCCATCCATCGACAAGGCATCAATCCAGATTTTGGTTGCCAGATTTTACGGTCGCGCCCGTGAAGATGCATTAATTGGCCCGATTTTCGCCGATGCAGTGCATGACTGGGATCATCACATCGCGCAGATTTCGGAATTCTGGTCAGCGGTCATTCTCAAAACCGGTGGTTATGAAGGTCGCCCGATGCCGCCTCACCTGAAGCTCAATTTAAAAAGCGAGCATTTTGACCGCTGGCTCGGCTTGTTTGAGCAAACTGCACGGGAAATTTTTCCTGAGGAAGCAGCCATTATCTTTATTGATCGGGCGCGCCGCATTGCCGACAGTTTTGAAATGGCGATTGCCGCCCATGCCGGAAAAATAATTGCACCGCGTCATTCCCGCCGGATTGTTTAACTATTTGCCAAAGCAGACACTCTACACAATTCTGACTGACTTCGGATATTGAAGCCGCACAATTATTTCTTTGCTTGAAGACATAGATTGCCACCAGCCGAAAACTCAGAAAACATTTTAATATCAGCATCATAGTGATAGGCTATGATATGTGTTGTGCAGCTATCCTCATACCGTGCGCAGGTTTGCATCGATACACAGAGACGGTCACCGGCACCCCAGACTTTAGCGGGAGGCCGGTCATAAATCCCCTCATAAATAGTCTGCGACTGCACCTCACCATCAGTCCAGTTCAGCATAATTTCTGAACGGAAATGGTCATAACCAATATTGCTATAGCCAACTTTATATTCAACAGCAGCAGGATTGGACATAAATGCAGTGCCTGAAGCTATATTTTCCCAGTCTGCAACATCTTTTGCATGGGCAGAAGCCGGAGTAAAAACAGCAACAACGCAAAGCAGACAGACACCCCCTGTTATGCTCCCTCTCTTGGATAAAAAATGAGCGACATCTTCTGCGAAGAACCGACTGAAAATCATTTTGCTCCAACTATCCTCTTCATGCATATCCCGACGCCTAGAGCGGTTTACGACCAGATTGGATCATAGCGCTCGTGTCTCAATTCTTTATTTGGTCGCATTATCACGGGCATCAAGTTGATCCAACTTGACTGTGAAACGCTCAAGCACGGCATACCTTCGCTTACCGATCTTAACTGATAACCTGCTTGTAGAACAAAACTTTCAGAGCGAACAAAACTACAGAAAATTATAGCTGGGCAACACGCCCTCTGACTTGCCATTCTCCACGGACAGGAGATTGATATGGCAGGGTTCTGGATATGTATTTTTGTGATACTCGCCATAAACGGGGCAATCGCACTTTATTATGCTGGTGGCAGACACGACAACTAATTGACCAGCCTGACCGTTACAGCTCTTCATGCTATCGCCTCTTGCTTTACTCCGGAAGTCGCGTTTTATTCTCCTCGGGTTTTAATATTTAAATCAGAGGGCAGAATGCGGCAGATTTATTATCTATTGATGATTATAGGCGCAGCATTCCCTTTATATTTTTTCTGCCTGTTCCTGATCGAGAACGGGTTCAACCCAGCTTTATTTTTTGAGCATTTATTTGCGAACAATATCTCACGCTTCTTCGCAGCAGATGTTGCTATATCCGCACTGGTACTGATTATCTTTATCATCCATCAGAGCCGGAAACTTAAAATGCCTTCCGGATATTATGCTCTGATCGGCTTAGCTGCGGGCGTATCCTTCGCGCTGCCATTATTCTTATATTTGCGGGAAGGTCACATTGAGAAAATGAGCATCCGCGCGGAACTGTAAGAGCTTCTGCCACAACCGCTTCTTTGGAACATTCTGCAGATCACCACGTTTTCCTCTTCATCACCACAAAGATGCGAGGAAGCGAATGGAAGCGTTTCAGGCAGCAATCACAACCACGTTCAGCGCCGATAATTTCAATGTCTGGCCGCATGTTATCGCCCTTGCTGCGGCCTATATATTGGCTTTGCCTATAGGCTGGCACAGAGAAAGGGAAGAAAGAAGCGCAGGCCTTCGAACTTTCCCCTTAGTTGCCGTAGCCAGCTGCGGCTTTGTTCAGGCAGCTGAAAGCATAACTGCAGACAATCCGGAAGCGCTTGCCCGTATTATAGAAGGTGTCATCACCGGCATGGGGTTTATCGGCGGCGGTGCAATTTTACGCCTCAGCACTTCAGTCAAAGGGACTGCAACAGCCGCAAGTCTTTGGGCCACCGGCGCAGTCGGCATCGCATGTGCGATGGGCACATTTGATGTCGCAATCATCATTGTGGTTTTCGCACTATTAACCCTGTGGATGTTCTCCAACGGAAAGTCTCTGACAGATGATCCCGACACCTCCGCGCCTGAAACAGCGATCAACAAAAAAGGCAGCCAATAAGCTGTAGAATATATTACCAGAAAACCGCTTGCTTATTACCAGTATCCATATGACATAAGCTTGCAGTAATAGTGTGTCCGATAAAAACAGCAGATAATAATGATGAAAAATATCCAGATTATCGACGGTGCAATAAACGCACTTATAGCATATTTCAGGCAACCGAGAGTGAATATAACATCATCTTTCCCGATGAATGTGATATGGAGCTGATTGAAGACCTCATTGCACGGCTCGGTGACGATGAAACCAATCGTGTACTGGCTCCTCTTTGGGAACGTCCGATATTGAAACGTAATGCTGTTGGCATTCACGGGACATTATTCTACGACAACGATCACCGTAAAAGCTTCATACCGCAATCAAAGCGGGAAGTTGACTGGAATGAACAGACAATCAATCAGGCCCAGTTCGATTTATTCTCGCGGTATCGTTAGATGAAACGACATAGAGCGCCGTGTGCCAGACTTGGCACACAAAACTCGCTCTAACACTTTAAAATTATGCTCTAGCCGATGAGAAACAATGTCCACAAATTCAGAAGTGTAAAACACGCAGATCCTGAAAAGAATCTGCAAATGCTTCCGCCTCCGCCTAAAACTCAGCTGAATAGCACTGCTTTTTCAGCAATTGTGATTGTTGTTTTCATCTGCACATTTGTAGCCACTCTATTCCTGCTTCAATGAAAACCCCGCACTTGGCGGGGTTCTGTAAAATTGCGAATGACTATCTGCAGCCTTTGTTTCTCCACACGGCTTCAATGGCATTTATTTTGCCTTTAGACACAGCAACCTGTCCTTCTTTATTTCCGCCAAATGTGCTCGAAGCCGGAACACCGATTAAAAACACACCAACGGCATCTCCGGTTGCGGCATCATTCTGCTGTTTAGAAAGAACAGCAAGATTACTTTTCTCTCTGGAATATTCATGAGCCAAACTCTGACAGTTCAAATTTGAATAAGCTGCCATCGGAATATCAACCGGCACTATAGCATCAGGTCTTTTAGCACATGCTACAGAAAATACTGTCAAAGACAGAGCTAGTATTAATTTTATCTTCATGATTCCCCCGCCATATACACACAGTCTAATTGGCCAAGGGATTGATTAAGGTCAAGTAAAACAAATAAGGCAGTCAAAAGACTGCCTTATACTTTAGTCATACATATCCCGTTCATCCATGAATGAATTTGATCACGGGCATTCCTGATCCCGGACAAAACGGGCTTTAACAAAACCGTGCAATGTACCGTCTTCATAGGAATAGCTGACCGGACACCAGCGCTGTCCCCACGGAATTGTCTTCGGTGTGCATTCCCCCTTCAGAGCCAGCACACCATAATTATTGGCAGGAATTGAAATCACAATTCTGCTTTTTGCAGAGGGTCTCGCACGAACATTCAGAGCATCACCTGCATCAACATTCACAACGCGAAGACAACCCGGCCCTGTTGTTGCATGTGCCGAAACCGGAAAGACTGCCAGTGCCAAAGCGATAATTATAGGTTTTGAAAACATACCGGACTTCCTGTCGTAAATTACAGTTGCACAATAACATTCAAAACTGTACCGGGCATGAACATAGTCTCAGTAATACCAAATTATTTGATTTGTTTACTTTTTCGACACATGAAAGTTATACGCCCCTTTATCAATATTCATAAATATGACTGAGGTAAAATGTTAGGGCGTATTCTGAACGGTGTTGAACGCACATATCTGATCCGTGCCTGGTTAATTGGTGCTTGTTTCTTCGCTTTAATGGTCACGGTAGCTTTGCAGGCAAAAAACGGCGCGCAGGTCGCCCCGCTTTTCTATTTTGCAATCTGCACGCTTATGTTCCCGTTTTCAAAACTCGTCTGGGATGAGCTGAAAAATCTTGTCATGGGACAGAATATTTTCCTGATGAATGCGCTGATCCTGATGATGCTGAAACTATTCATCAATGCGCTGCTATGGGCTTTCGCACCATTTATAGCCATCATTGGTATCGGATATATTTGGTATCGCACCAAATCGAATGATTGAGAGCACTCAAAATCATCAGCAAAAAAGGCAGCCTGAAGGCTGCCTTTTTCATTTTATCAGCGCTTTAAACAATCATCAGCCTTTGGACATATCCAGCGGCGGCTCAACGCCTTCGCTCAGTGGGCTGATATAAGGTGTGCGGGCAGTCTGTGCCGCCAGTGCCGCTTTGGCATCTGCCATCAGCACCGGATCACTCAGCACGGCAAGACCGGTTGCGGCCATTGCTTTTGCCACATGCACCATGGCTTTATGTGCTGCCGGAGATTTGCCCTGCGCCACCACCTGCCATGTGTGAAAAGGCGTGCCGATGGCCACTGTCGGCGCATGAACCTGCACAGTCGGCACTACCCAGCTGACATCACCAATATCAGTCGAGCCGATCTGCGGCTTATGCGGCTGATCGAGCGGCACTAAGAACTCTGCCAATGGTGCATCGGTTTCCGGCATACCGATCACATTATAGACGGAAGAGATTTCTTCCGATGAAAGAGTGGCACGGATTTTGCGGGCATAATCACGATCCTGATCGTCAAATTCCGGTGCGCCAAGCTCTTGCATTGTGCGATACAGTGCCTGTTCCAGCGGCTTGTTGCCCAGCGTATTGGAAACCGCGCTGACGATCTTCATCTCCATACGGGTTTCGGTCATCATCGCAGAACCTTGCGCAATCTTATTCACGCGATTGACCAGTGATAGCATGGTCTGCAAATCCATCGCACGGATAGAATAGCGCACCCGTGCATGTGCCTGCACCACATTCGGCGCAATGCCGCCGGTATCCAGCAAGGCATAATGAATACGCGCATCAGATGGCATATGTTCACGCATATAATTGACACCGACATTCATCAGTTCAACCGCATCGAGTGCACTGCGTCCAAGATGCGGCGCAGCAGCGGCATGGGAAGCACGACCGGTAAAGATGAAGTCCGCACGGGTATTAGCCAGCGACAAAGCCGGAGCCACTTCCCAGAAGCTGTAAGGATGCCACGAGATTGCAACATCTGCATCGTCAAAAGCACCGGCACGCACCATGAAAGCCTTGGCCGCACCACCCTCTTCCGCTGGGCAGCCATAATAGCGCACACGCCCCGGAATTTTATGTTCAGCCAGATAATTTTTCAACGCCACAGCGGCCAGCAATGCGCCTGCACCCAGCAGATTATGGCCGCAGCCATGGCCATGACCACCCGCTTCAATCGGCTGATGCTCGGACGCTCCGGCTTCCTGACTGAGACCCGGCAGCGCATCATATTCGCCCATAAAAGCAATAACCGGCCCGCCTTCACCTGCTTCACCGATCACAGAAGTCGGAATACCGGCAATGCCCTCGGTCACACGAAAACCGTGATGCAGCAGCTCGGCTTTATGTTCAGCCATAGAGCGCTCTTCGGTATAGCAAACCTCCGGCATTCCCCAGACGCGGTCGCTCATTTCGATGAGGCGCTGCTTTTCATCCTCAACCTTTTGCCACAAGTCCTGACGGTCATTCATGCTCATTGGATCATTCCTGAATAAAATTAGAGATTGGTTGCTTCTTCAAAGACCAGTTCGGATGCGGGTGGGATACGTCCCTCAAACCAGTAAGCCGCGGCTGCACGAGACATGGCAGCGCCGTCATGGCCGACACCGGCCACATCAATCAGCTTCCAGTTGAATGGCATGCCTAAGCTCTGCGCCTGTTTCTGTGCAAAATCATAGACGAAATATGCCCGTTTATAGCGGGAAGGCCCTTGCGCAAATGCTTCCGGCTGATCCGGCAAATTGGGATCAGCCTCATCAATATCCTGATCACCGGCAAAAATATGCATCGGATAGGCAAACCAGCGGGCAAGCTGTGCCTCATCAAGACCGATGCCGCCCATACCTTCCGGAAATTTACGTGTCAGATCAGGCAATGTGTACCAGCCCGGATTCGCCGCAACCACATCCGAGAAAATACCATGATCCTGCGTGGCCAGCAGACGGTGCGAGAACTGCCCGCCAGCCGAATGGCCATATAAACGCGCCTGTTTCTGCGTGGTTACCCCACCGGCCTGAAGGGCTGCAAGAACACGGGCAGGCACACCATAGAGCCAGTCCTGCTTTTCACGCACAAGCCCTGCACTTTCATCGAGGATCAACCCGTTATTATAGCTTTCCGCCATCGGGAATTGTGCATCGGGGAAAGTCGGCGCAACAATCAGCAAGCGGTGTTTTTCAGCCGCCGGAATCCAGAAGTCGCGATATTCATCGCCATTACGCAGCATACCATGCTGCACGATAATCACCGGATCTTCAGGACGGTAGCTTTCAGGGCGATAGAAATTTACTTCCAGCGGCCTGTCCGGATGATACTGATCAACAAACGGCAGCGTGCTGCGTCCGGTTTCTGGACGAAGAATGGTGGTAGTCATTATGTCTCCGGATTATGCAAATGACAGGCAGCGCTCTGGTCGGCTGTCACATCTTTTAGTTCGGGGCGGCGCTCGCGGCATACCGGCATGGCATGGGCGCAACGCGGATGAAACGGGCAGCCGGAAGGCGGTGCCAGCGGTGACGGCAGATCACCGGTCAGTGGCTGGAAATCGCGTTTGCGACGGCTGATCGACGGACTGGCATTAATCAGAGCTGCGCTATAGGGATGCGCAGGCTTGCTGAAAATTGCGGATGCGGAACCAATCTCAACGATACGGCCGAGATACATGATGGCGATGCGATCGCTGATATGCCGGACAACGCCGAGATCATGGCTGACAAACAGATAGGTCAGCCCGTAGCGGGCACGCAAATCCATAAACAGATTGATCACCTGCGCCTGAATAGACACATCAAGTGCAGATACCGGCTCATCACAAACCAGAAAATCAGGTTTCACTGACAAAGCGCGGGCAATGCCGATACGCTGACGCTGACCACCGGAAAACTGGTGCGGGTAGCGGTCACGATAGGCGAGATCAAGCCCCACCTCTTCAAGCGCTTTGTTCACCGCACCGGCAATCTCGGCTTTCGGCATCAGGCGATGCACCTTCAGTGCCTCACCGACAATCTGATTGACCTTCATGCGCGGATCAAGCGAAGCGTAAGGATCCTGAAAAATCATCTGTACTTTCAAAAGAAAGTCGAGTTTTTCACGGCCTTTGAGCTTTTCAACGGCGCGACCGTCATAAAGCACATTGCCTGCGGTCGGTTGATAAATCCCTGTTGCCATACGGGACAGCGTAGACTTTCCGCAGCCGGACTCGCCGACAAGTCCCAGCACCTCACCACGTTTGATGCTCAGGTCAACACCGTCTACCGCACGCAAAACCCGAGCCGGTGCGGCCTGCCCTGTCAGACGCAGAATGCGGTCAGCCATTGTGGATTTAGAGTGAAAATGCTTCTTCACCCCGCGCATTTCAAAAAATGCATCACTCATGGTCTTGCCTCCTGAGAAAATGCCTCACGGACAGGCAGCGATACCGGATTGTGACAACGGAAAACCCGCCCGTCGATCACCTGCTGTTCGGGATTAACTTCTGCACAAACCGGTTTGACACGCTCGCAGCGGGTGCGGAACGGACAGCCGCTTGGCCGGTCATCAATGCGCGGTGCATTACCGTCAATCTGGTGCAGGCGCTCCCCCGGTTTCACCATGCCGGAAGACGAATTCAGCAGACCTTGCGTATAGGGATGCAGCGGTCTGTCCAGCACATCATCCACCGCACCGGTTTCAACAATCTGCCCCGCATACATCACCGCCACACGATCAGCGAGTTCGGCCACCACGGCAAGATCATGAGTGATCCACAACACGGCAGTACCGGTTTCCCGTGCCAGCTTCTGCACCTCATAGAGGATCTGGCTTTGAATGGTCACATCCAGTGCTGTGGTCGGTTCATCAGCGATAATCAGATCAGGATTGTTGAGCAATGCGGTGGCAATTGCCACGCGCTGGCGCATCCCGCCGGAAAATTCATGCGGATATTGTTTGAGCCGCACTTCCGGTGAGGAAATACCGACCCGCCCCAGCGCATCCGCCGCCTCTTTCATCGCCTGTGCTTTACCACAGGAACGATGTTCAAGGATCGCCTCACACATTTGCTCACCAATGGTCAGCACCGGATTAAGCGTCGAGAGCGGATCCTGAAAAATCATCGCAATGCGGTCGCCGCGCAAATTACGCAGACGTTCATCGGATGCTTCACGCAGATTTTCGCCATTGAACAGGATTTCGCCTTCAACAATTTCCCCCGGCGGATCAATCAGTTGCACCAGTGAGAAACCGGTAACAGATTTACCGGAACCGGACTCGCCGACAAGGCACAGCACTTCGCCACGTGCAATGCTCAGATCAATGCCATCAACTGCCGACCATGCACCGCCCAGCAAATGAAATACGGTCCTTAAACCCTTTACTTCAAGCAAAGCCGTCATCACACGCCCCTCACATTAAAGCTGCGACGCAGGCGGTCACCGACAAAATTGAGCGAGATAATCAGCAGAACCAGTGCAATCCCCGGAAACACGGCAATCCAGTATTCGCCCGACAACAGATAATCAAATCCATTGGCAATCAGAAGGCCAAGCGACGGCTGCGTAACCGGCACACCAACACCGAGAAACGACAATGTAGCTTCAAGTGTAATCGCGCTGGCGATGCTGATAGTAGAGATCACCAGTACCGAACCGATAGAGTTCGGCAGCAAATGCCGGAGCATAATATAATGGGTCGGCAAACCGAAATTGACGGCCGCTTCGATATATTCTTTACGGCGTTCAACCAGAGCAGAAGCGCGCATCAGGCGGGCATATTGCGCCCATTGCACCAGAATAATCGCGAGGATCACTTTATCAACGCCACGCCCGACAGAGGCCAGCAGCACTAGCGCCACCAGCATTGACGGAAAGCCGAGCATAAAATCCACGACGCGCATGATAATCGCATCGGCAACACCACCAAGTTGTGCGGCCAGCAATCCGGCACTCACACCGATGGTCATGGCGCCAAGTGTCGACAGCAGACCGACCAGCAGGCTGGTACGCAAACCATAGAGTATGGCGCTGACCATATCGCGGCCCTGTGCGTCCGTGCCCAGCCAGTAGACCGAACCCGTCATACTTGTTGAGCCCGGTGCAAGACGGTTATCCATCACGCTCAAAGAGGCAAGATCATAAGGGTCTTGCGGGGCGATAAAAGGTGCCAGCACCGCCAGCAAAACCAGCAGCCCAAGCAGAATACCCGCACCGCGTGTTGTCGGCTTGTTACGGATGCTGCGCAGCACTTTCTGGCGCAGCGGTGTATTGGCATAATCCGGAATAATCGGCTTATTCATACCATATCTCCGGACAGTTTGACCCGCGGATCGAGAACCGCATAGAGCACATCGACCATGAAATTCACAGCGACGAACAGCAGCGTGGCCAGCAGCACATAGGCAACCACCACAGGGCGGTCGAGCTGGTAGATACTGTCAATCAGCAGTTTGCCCATGCCGGGCCATGAGAACACGGTTTCGGTAATGGTGGAGAAGGCAACGAGACTGCCGAATTCAATGCCGACAACAGTCACAACAGGTATCAGAATATTGCGCAGCACATGGCGGTTGACGATGCGTTTGCGGCGTACACCTTTGGCGCGGGCGAATTTCACATAATCCTGCGTCATCGCTTCAGTAGTACCCGCGGCTACAAGGCGGATCATCAGCGCCATATTCGGAATAGCAAGGTTAAGCGCAGGCAGGATCAGATGGCGCAGACCATTGGTAGTGAACAGACTGGTCTGAATGCCCAGCACCGAGACCGTTTCGCCCCGCCCTGCTGTCGGCAACCAGCCAAGCGCCACGCTAAACAGCAGTACCAGCATCATGCCTTTCCAGAAACTCGGCAGCGAAAAACCGATCACCGTACCCGCCATAATGAAACGCGACGGACGGCTGTCAGGATTAAGTCCTGCCAGAAGCCCCAGCGGAATACCGACAACGGCGGCAACCGTCATCGACAGCAGTACCAGTTCAAATGTAGCTGGCAGGCGAGCAAGAATAAGCGAGACCACCGGCACACCGTGAACGAAAGATGTGCCGAGGTCGCCTTTCAGGGCATTGCCCAAAAATGTGAAATATTGCTGCCATACCGGCAGATCGAGCCCCAGCCGCTTAATCAGAGCCAGCCGTTCGGCAGCACTGACCTGTGGCGGGACAAGAAGTTCAATCGGATCACCAATGCCATATACGGCAAAGAAAACAGCGACCGACACGGCAAGCAGCACCAAGGCGCTCTGGATAAGTCGCTGCAAAATATAAGCTGTCATGACATGCTTCTCAGATTATCTGGGGCTGAAATATTTCACAGTCAGGCAAGAACAAGTCTGACTGTGATGATGCACCCACGAAAGACTCCAGAGCGGGTGACGATGAGACTAAACCACGTCACACGCTCCGGTCTTAACCCTCAGTTACTTGGCCGGCTTGGCAGACATAGCCATCGTGAACTGATCTGAACGACCGGTATAAGTGACATTGGCCTTATGCGCCCAGATACCGCTTTCGAAATGCAGCGGGATGAAAGCATAGTCTTTCATCACTTCGGTCTGCGCCTGCTGGAGCAGTTCCGAACGCTTATTATCGTCCATTGTTGCAACAGCTTCATAGATCAGCTTGTCGAAAGCAGGGTTGGAATAGCCGCCATAATTGGAGCCGCCCAAAGTGCCTTCTTCATTCGGCTTTGCCGGCCACTGGCGCAGGAAGGATGAAGCCTCACCGCTGGTGGAACCCCAGCCGCCGATTGCCACACTCAGTTCCTTCTTGGAACGGCGCGGGAAATAGATAGCGCGGGTCATGGCATCCACATCCGACTTAATGCCGATCTGCGTCAAATATTGTGCCACGGCCTGCGTGATCTGGCTGTCATTGATATAGCGGTCATTGGTGGTGGAAAGTGTCAGCTGGAAACCGTCAGGATATCCGGCTTCAGCCAGAAGCTTCTTGGCTTCGGCAGGATCATAACGCAGTTCCGGCGGGTTTGGCAGCGTACCGAACATGCCCGTAGGCAGGAACTGATAGGCAGGTTCCGCCGCACCGTCCATCAGACGGGCAACAATAGCATTACGGTCAATCGCCAGCGACATAGCCTGACGGACACGCACATCTTTCAGCGGGTTTTTGCCGTCAGCAGCTTTGACATAAGGGCTTTCATCACGCGCCACATCAAGCTGGTAATAAATCACGCGTGTTGAAGGTGTGATCGTATAGCCGAAACGCTTGTCATCCTTGATACGGGACAGATCGCGGGCAGCCGGATTTTCGATAATATCATAGTCACCGGCGAGAAGACCGGCGAGACGCGGACCGGCATTCGGAACCGGCAGGAAACGCACAGCTTCCCATGGCTCGGCTTCGCCCCAATATTTATCATTGCGTTCCAGCTCGATAGCAGAACCGCGCACATAGCTTTTCAGCTTGTAAGGGCCGGTGCCGATTGCAAGTTTGCCATCATTGAAATCACCAACCACCGGCCATGCACCGGTCACACCGCAATTCTGCTCCGGTGCGAAGCTGATCTTGTCATGTTTGACGATTGAGGAACTCAGAATACCAACAGTGCCGATAAAGGACGGAAGCAGCGGCTCAGGCGCTTTGGTCTTAATCACCAGTGTCTGCGCATCAGGTGCTTCAACAGACTCAAAATTCGCGGTAATGTCCGCAAAGGAACCGGCAATCGCTGTTTCGTTTTTCAGCGTGCGGCAGAAAGTAAAAATCACATCATCGGCAGTAAAAGGTGAACCATCAGAGAAAGTCACGCCTTCCCGCAATTTGAATGTCCAGGTATTCTTGCCGTCATTCTCCCATGAACTTGCAAGAGACGGATGTACATTCTGCTTTTCATCCTGACGGGTTAGTCCGTCAAATATATGGACTGCCAAAGCATTATTCGGTGTCAGATCATGATAATGCGGATCAATTGCAGTCGGTTCTGATCCAAGCGCAATGCGCAGTGTTTCAGCTGATGCCGCACCGCTCATCAAAGCAGAGCTCAGCAGAGTTGTTCCCAGCAGACTCGCCACGAGCATTTTTTTATACATAAAAGTCTCCGTTCCCCAACGAATGTCATTTTTGATATGATTGTCATTATATTTGACATGGTTATTTTCAAAAATAGAGTATATGAAAATTTTATGCCGTCAACACCGGAAACCATCATGTCGCAAACTTTGAATCCCAAGTCCGATTTTGCCAACCGCATGTCTGCGGCATATCCTTCATTCAGCAAATCCTATCGCCGCATTGCCGATTTTGTTCTGGCAAAGCCGCTGGATGTCGTTGCCATGTCGATTGAAGGGCTGGCCCATGCCAGTGGCAGCTCGACCGCCACAATCACCCGTTTTGTGCGTGCGGCGGGCTATAGCGGCTATGGTGAATTCCGTGAAAAAATTGTCTCGGATTTTCAGTTTTCACCGTCAGTTAACAGATTAAACAGCGCTGAAAACGCCCAGTCCGGTCAGCAAAGTGCCTATTTGCATACTGTCCTGGCCGATTGTTCCGACAATATCAAAGACACGATTGCCAATATTGATACGCCTTCATCGGAGGCATTTATTGAAGCCATTATCAATGCCAGACGCATCATCATTCTCGGCACCGGCGCCAGCCATTATGCGGCGACACTGCTGGAAGAAGGACTGGCTCTCTATACGGAGAAAAACGTGTCCAATATTCTGTCACGCGGCGCATCCCAATATTCCAACAATTTTGTGCGCTCGGTGGATGAAGGTGATGTGGTTATCGCTATTTCCATGCCGCGTTATTCCAACAATACCGTGCAGCTTTCCAAAGCTGCCAAGCAAAAAGGGGCAGTGATTCTGGCAATCACCGACAGCCCGACATCACCGCTCGTTCAGGTTGCTGATACGATCTTTTTCGCACCGGCGCGAAACCGTTTGCTGCCGAATTCTCCGGCAGCAATCTTTGCGCTGGCAGATGCCATTGTGACAGCGGTCGCGGCACGCCGCCCCGACATAGTCGCCTCCACAATCGGAAGCCCGCCGGAAGATCTGTTTTTATAAATAAAACAACATCATCCGGCAGATTATTGAATCAAAATCAGATCTTTACCCGCTCGGATTTCGGGTCATAAGGGCTGCGCAAATGCACATGCGCAAGGTAGCGCTGACCAGCGACATCAACCTCGAAATCTCCCTGCTCCAGCCAGTCTTTACTAGCGCCCTCCGCATGACTGACCAGCCCCAGTGCAACAGCACAGCCCAATGTATGACCATGGGCGGCAGAACGGATTTCACCGGCAGGCACGCCATTGCGCAGGATCAGTTCCCCGCCCCACAAAACGGCATCTGCATCATCAAGGGTCAGCTGCACAATGCGCCGCTTCAGAATATTATCAGCCTTGAACTTCACCAGCGCATCCCGTCCGATAAAACCACCGGCCTTGTCCATCGCCACAGTAAATCCCAGTCCGGCCTCATAGGGATTAATATCCGGTGTCAGTTCGCGACTCCATGCACGATAGCCTTTCTCAAGGCGCAGAGCTTCCAACGCATAATATCCGGCATCACGCAGGCCGAATTCCTGCCCCGCTTCCTGCAGCGCTTCATAAACACCAACGGCAAATTCCACAGGCGCAATCAGTTCCCAGCCAAGCTCACCCACATAGGTCATGCGGTTGGCAAAAGCGGTTGCATAGCCCACGCCGATTTCACGCACCTGACCAAACGGAAATGCTGCATTGCTGAAATCCGTATCACTCAGTTTTTGCAATAGGCTGCGCGACTGCGGCCCCATCAGTGCCAGCACTGCATAGGCGGAGGAAACATCGGTGACCGTTACATAATCTTCGTCGTTGATATGCCGGTTAATCCAATCCGCATCGTGAACTGCCTGTGCGGAGCCGGTAATAATCAGAAATTTCTCCGCACCAAGCCGCAGCACAGTCAGATCTGTTTCATAACCGCCGCGCTCATTGAGCATGCCCGTATAAACCGACGACCCCACCGGCACATCAATATCAGCGACACAGAGATGGTTGAGAACCCGACAGGCATCACGCCCCTGTATCAGCAGCTTGGCGAAGGAGCTCTGGTCAAAGAGAGCAACACGCTCGCGCACAGCCTGCATTTCACGCCCGACATTCTCATGCCAGTTCTGCCGCCCGAAACTATAGACCGTCTCCGGCTTCTGTCCCTTATCCGCAAACCAGTTCGCCCGCTCCCAGCCCATTTTCGAACCGAAACAAGCCCCCTTTGCCTCCAGAAGATGATAAAGCGGCGACCGGCGGAACGGCCGCGCCGTATCCAGCTCCCTGTTTGGCCAGGGCATGGCATAATGCAGACCAAGCGTTTCTTTAACGCGGTCATGTAACCAGCGCTGGTTATTGTTGAATCCGGCAAACCGACGAATATCCACCGGCCATAAATCCATCGTCGGAGCACCATTGATAATCCATTCCGCGAGCGCACGTCCTGCACCACCGGCACTGGCAATACCCATGGAATTAAAACCGGCGCCAACAAAGAAATTCTTCAGTTCCGGTGCCTCACCGAGAATAAAATTATTATCAGGGGTGAAGCTTTCCGGCCCGTTATAAAACTTCTTCACTTCTGCTTCCGCCAGTTGCGGCACGCGGATCAGAGCATTTTCCATCAACGGCTCAAACTGATCCCAGTCATCTTCCAGCAAAGCAAATTCAAACTTATCGGGAATCCCCTGCATGCCCCATGGTTTGGCCTGCGGTTCAAAACCACCCATAACCAGACCACCAACCTCTTCCTTAAAATAAATATAACCGTCCGGATCACGCATAACCGGTAAATCCGGATGCACGCCCTCAATCTTTCCGGTGACGATATACATATGCTCTGCCGAATGCAGAGGAACCGTTACGCCGCACATCTGCCCGACTTTACGCGCCCATTGCCCCGCGCAATTGACCACGATTTCTGCAGTAATATTCCCGCGATCCGTTTCAACACCACAAGCACGGCCATTTTTCACGGTAATACCGGTCACCTGAACCCGTTCCAATATTCTGGCACCGCGCATTCGTGCGCCGCGCGCCAAAGATTGTGTCAGATCACTGGGATTAGCCTTGCCGTCATCCGGCAGCCAGACCGCCCCCTGCAAGTCATCCGTGGCCATAACCGGCCAGAGATCGCCTGCCTCACGGGCTGAAATAACCTCGACATTGACACCCTGCGCACGGGCAGAGGCAGCGGTGCGCTGCAAAACAGTCATGCGATCTTTGCTGCGGGCAACAGACAGGGAGCCGCATTTTTTCCATCCGGTCGCTAAGCCGGTCTCTGCCTCAAGTTCGCTGTAAAGCTGAGTGGAATAGCGGATCAGGCCGGTCATATTGGCATGGCTGCGCAACTGCCCCACCAGTCCTGCCGCATGCCATGTTGTGCCGCAACTCAGAATGCCCTGCTCCAGCAACACAACATCTGTCCATCCCGCTTTGGTCAGATGATAGGCAACGGAACAGCCGATAATGCCCCCGCCAATAATCACCACCCGCGCCTGAGACGGAAAGCTGTCTGCTTTGTCTTTATGATCTGCATTATGCTCTGTCATGACCTCACTCCCTCCGGTTAAGATCACTATAAAAACAAAGCAACAAAAAACAACATTAAATGCAACAAAAAATCACATTTATGAAATATGCAAGCGGAGGCCCTTCTCAGCCAGTGCCGTCACAAACTGCGGCTCCGGTCTGTGATCTGTAATAATGCCTGCGGCTTGCTCATAATGTGCAACACGAAGCGGCGTCATGCGTCCGAATTTCTCTGCGCTGGCCAGAAACCATGCTTCACCGGCAACAACGGCAAGCCGTGAGCGCAATTCCGCACCATTACGGGTAAAGTCCGTAATCTCGCCCTCGGCAGTAATGCCGCCCGTGCCAAGAAATGCCAGATCAAACCGGAAATGCTCCAGCGCCTGTAATACATCAATGCCGCCGCTGGCCTCTTCTTCAGGACTGATCTCACCGCCTAAAATATGCACGCGAATGGTCGGCACATGGCAAAGCTGCAATGCAATTCGCAGACTTGTGGTGCAGATTGTCAGGTTTTCCGGTGCTTTATCCTGCTGTATTAAAGCCTGAGCAAGAGCCAAAGTCGTTGTGCCGGAGTCCAGAAAAACTACCATGCCGGAACGGATCAAGGCACAGGCGGCCTGACCTATTGCGGCTTTACCTCCGCTATTTTCCTGACTGCGCAGTCCGAAGGCTGGTTCATGAAGCTGGATTTTTGTCGCCCCGCCATGAACCAGCGCCAGTAATCCCCGCTGCGCCAGCAGTTTCAGATCACGACGGATTGTCTCCCGTGAGACGTCAAAAAACGCAGCAACCTCACTGATCCCCGCCACGCCATCTTCATTCAGCCTGCGCAGAATTTCATCATGACGCTGCGATGCCAGAATGCGTTGTCCGGACGAGTTTTGAGGATCAGCCGGATTTTGATGATCAGATTGCGATGAGGTTTCTGCCACAGACAACTCCAGATACAGAAATGTTGCATCTTGTGACTTTTATCAAGAACCAGCCACGCAATGCAACATATTCTAAATCTTCAGATAGCCTTCAGCAACCTTAACCGCACTGCCGCCGATGCGCGCACCGGTCAGCTTCTTCGCAGCCACATCCAGCTCCAGCCGGATGCGCGATGGTCTACCCATCTGAATACCCTGCTCAATCCACAACTGTGTCAGCCCGTCTACAGGCTGGTCAAATTCGTTGATTGCACCGGCAAAGGCGGCAACCGCAGAACCGGTGGCCGGATCTTCATAGACATGCTTGCCGGATGTGAACATCCGCGCATGATAATTGCTCTCAAAGAGCCGTGTCTCACGGGTATAAATGTAGAAAGGTATCGCACGACCTTCAAAAGCCTGCATATGATCTTCCACAAAAACCGGATCGACCACAACTTTGGCTGCGGCAATCATATTCTTCACCGGCACCAGCACAAACGGCTTACCGCCGCTCCAGACCGAAGGCACGTGATTTTCAAAGCCGATTTCATGTGTATTGAGGCGCAAGGCAGCGGCGGCCTGCTCCTTCTCTACGGTGATATTCACGCGCTCAGGCAGGCGTGGCAGGTCAAATTCGGCGAAAGCTGCCGACTGTCCTTCTGTGTCACCGGAGCCTGCGCAGTGAACCGCAACACGCACCGGCCCGACTTTTTCCTCAAGCGTCATAATCAGGTCGGTCTGAGGTTTTTGTCCGTTGCAATTTTTATAGGCCAGCGCAACCGCCGTACCCACGGTCGGATGACCGGCAAAATTCAGCTCATAATCCGGCGTAAAAATCCGTATCGAAGCTGTATGCAGCGGATTAACTGCAGGAGCAACAAACACAGTTTCCGAGAGATTGAACTCGCGGGCAATGGCCAGCATTGTGGCATCATCCAGCCCTTCAGAATCATGAACAATAGCAAGCGGATTACCGCTTAGAGCTTTCTCTGTGAAAACATCATAGATCTCGTAGAAACGCCCCTGTACAGCCATGCCGTTCATATTCCCTGCCCTTTAAGATGATCCATGTCCGCCCCGCTCCGGAACTTTCAAAAGTACCGTATCTGATTCAACACATTTGCATTGCCGGTTAAAACATTCAAATGATTCATGAAGTGCATAATATGCAATTCAAATCTCAGCCGCCCGCATCATATGCCGTTACTATTGCGCAAAATACCAGTCGGTGAAAGTGCGAATATAATCGGGACTGCGTTCATCCAATATGCCGCCCTGCCCGATCATCAGCACCCGCGATAATTCCGGCTGCTTTTGCGCTGCAATAAATTCCTCCGCCTGCCTCTGCAATTCATCCGCCGTGCGGTCGAAATAATAACAACGGAACAGCGCCAGACTGCGATCACACATAACCAGACTGTAGCCGCTGGTGCGCACCGCATGATTCAGATCAATTCCGGTTTCCTCCAGCACTTCACGTCTGGCATTTCCGTCAAGATCAACCGCACCGTCAACAATATCCTGATCGTCATTGGAGCCCGCCGGAAAATAAATCCGGCCGCCGACAGCGTTATGCGAGGCCATTTGTCCGAGCAATAGCTGATTATCTGAGGAGACGATGACGCCACTGCCGAAAATATGAAACGGCTTGTCCGTACTTTTGTCTTTGCGCCAGTAAAGCAGACTGCGAAAACTGGTACGCTGATAGGGCGCACTCAGAATATCCTCAGACAGGCGCGCCTCTGCTGCCAGATAAATTTCTCCGTCATAGAGTGTCGGATTGCTTGCTACTTCCTGCTGCCAGTTTTCATCAATAGCCTGCTGGTTCCGGACAACATAATCCGGAACACCGGCAACAACCTGTATCCTGACGTCACGGACAGGATAAACCCTGTTCTGATCTCTGCTTTGCATTCGTCTGCTCCGTTAGACTGAGCCTGTCCTTAAAGCTCAAGTGTGACGGCAACAGGACAATGATCACTTGCTTTTGGTCTGTCCCAGCCGATACGCGGGAAACGCGCCACATCCTGCCCTTCAGGAAATAAGGTGCGGTAAGGTTGCCCATTGCGGATAATTTCCGGCACAGCCTGTGCATTACGCTGTGCCAGTGCCGGTGATGCCCAGATATAATCCAGCTGGCACAGGTGGCGCTCCTGCGGGCCACGTGTGTGATACAATGTCCAGCGATCGAGCTCCGGCCGCCGCTCTACCAGATTGACCGCAAAACCGTCATTCAGAAACACATTCAGGCAATTATCCGGCTCCTGAACCGGCGTAAAATCATAGCCGTCCCACTGGTCGCCGCTTATCGCGAGCTTCTCGTAATAGTCATTGAAATCACCGCAGATCACCCATGAAGCATCCGCAGCACCGTCACGGCCAAATTTTTTCTCGATAATCATACGAACCGCCTGCGCCTCGGCCAGCCGTACCGGCAGCGTCGTCAGTTTCGGATCCTGACCATAGCGTACACCGCCCATGGATTTGAAATGCGTAACAAAGACCGTCAGCGGCTTGCCGCCAATGCGCAGATCCAGCATCAGACAATCGCGTTTAAACACCCGCTCATGGGCTTCAATCCCCACGGAGGACAGTACAGGATCATAAATACCAAGATCCTGATAGGTCAGATGCGCATTGCTCTCCAGCTTCACCAGCTCAATCATGTGGCCGCTGCGCGTTACGTCACGCATCATCACGCTGACATCAATACCGCGGCTGTCATTACCATCGATCAGATATTTATGTTTGTAGCCCTGCCCCACCATCTTGAACAGGTAGCCATATTCAAAAGCATTTAGTGCAGCGAGATCATCAACTTCCTGCAAGCAGAGAATATCCGCCCGTGTCTGCGCAATCGACAGAGCAGATAATTGCCGCGTATCATCCGTATGCGCCACCATCCGCGCCTGTTCGAGCTGCCGGTATTGTGTTTCATTATCAATCGCAAAGAGCTGCAATGAGCGATCCTGACGCAACTCATTGCGATAACCGGTAAAATCAAACCGGCGCATCAGGTTTTCAATATTGAATGTCGCTAAGGTGAATAATACCGGCCCTTCTGGCTGAACATTATCCATAACCGGTGTTGATTGCGCAGAAACCGTCTCAGACATTAAGCTACTCATCATTGCGTTCACATCCGGCTTACAGATAAACCGGCACCCACTTTTCCGCAGCATGCGATAACTCAACCTAAACACCATATGTTGAATTGCAATCAGTGATATTGCCTGTAACTGATTTTCTTCAGAAAGCCTGCCCCTTAAATTGGCAGCATTTTTATACTATATTAGCCCTAAGCTATATAAATTCACGAACGGATATCCCTATGTCCAGATTCATTCTGAAAACCGCATTCACAATGGGCATTGCCCTGCTTTCCGGCGCATCCGCCTATGCAGGCGGCAACCAGATCAGCGGTGGCATCCCCTCTCTGAACCCGACCGGCCTTCTGATTGTCGGCGGCATTACCGGCGGCAACCGTGCAGACCCTGCCAGCCGGAACTGTTACGGCTCCACACTCTGCAAAGAAAGCGGCGCCTATTATACGGAAGACGGCGTGCTGCATTATAAAAACGGCGATCCGCTGGTGCAGCGCGGTGCTACAAAACGCATCGGCTCGGCAAAATCAGCCAATGCGGGCGACAATATCAATCATATGCAGTGGTGCAGTAATCAGTACCGCTCATATCGTGCGTCCGATAATACATATCAGCCTTTTGCCGGCAGTCGCACCACCTGCAATTCGCCGTTCTGAAATTGACTTCTCAAATAATTATGCCCCTTCAGCCATTGATCGCGGAAGGGGCATAAATGATTTACAGCAGGCGCTGAAGCTTAGTCTTTGCTGACTTCGGTAATATAGTTGGCATCAGCCACCATATTGAAGTTCTTGACATTTTTGGCAGCAACAGCCGTTTCAATCTGCTGATAGAGCATCACGAACGGGCTTGTCTCCTGAAAATCCTTCTGGATTTTGTGATACATCTGCTCGCGTTTTGCAGTGTCTGTTTCTTTTGCCGCATCCATGGTTTCCTTGGACATTTCTGGAATGTCCCATGAACTGCGCCATGCTGTCGTTTTCATCGACACTTCATCGCCATTATCCGGATTATAGGAGAAGGTCGATGCATTGGTATGCGGATCCCAGTAATCAGGGCCCCAGATACCCAGCGAAAGCTGATGCTTGCGCGCACGTACTTTTGTTGTCGTCAGCTTGCCGTCACCCTGCAACAGCTCAACCTTGATACCGGCTTTGGCAAAAGTCTGCTGAATGCTTTCAGCAATACCAACGCCTGGCTGTGTATTACGCACATCGAGTGTTACACTGAAACCATCTTGCAGACCGGCATCGGCCAGAAGCTGCTTTGCCTTATCAACATCCAGTTTGAACGGTTTGTCATCAATCGCGCCGAACATGCCAAGCGGCAGGAAGGACTGATGTGTGCGGCCGATACCTTTGATCAGCGTATTTTCAATAGCGTCATAATCAACGAGATATTTCATCGCCTGACGGACTTCCAGCTTGGCAAGGTTCGGCACATTCTGGTTGGCTGTCAGATAATAGGTGCGCCCCTTCGGAGCACTGAGAATATTGAAATCGCTGTTCTTGGCAAATTCTGCAATATCACCCGGCTCAAGGTTACGGGCGACATCAATATCACCGGCCTGCAACAGCAGACGCTGCGACACGCTCTCCTTCACATGACGATAAATAGCGCGTTTTACAGCCGGTTTTGGGCCGCTGTAATTCTCATTGCGCTCCAGCAGGATCACTTCATTCGAGCGCCACTCTTTCAGGCTGTAAACGCCGGAACCTGCATAATTACGCTTGAGCCAGTCATAACCAAAATCTGTATCAAACGGCTTGGCTTCCGTTTTTTCGGTTTTAACCGCATGTTCTTCAACCAGCTTGCTGTCAACAACAGAAGCCACACTGGAAGACAGCCCATTGAGCACGAAGCTCGGCGCGAAAGTTTCTTCCGTGGAGAACACGACCGTATAATCATCCGGCGCAGTCACCAGCTTTTCCACATTGTCTTTGTTCAGACCAAACTGGCTGATGATGAATGCAGGGCTGAGATCAAGCTTGATCGCGCGGTGCAGGGAATAAACAACATCCTGCGCCGTCAGCGGATTGCCCGAAGCAAATTTCTGCCCCTGCTTAACCTTGAAAGTAATGGTCTTGCCATCTTCCGAGACCACCCAGCTTTCCGCAATCTGCGGAATGATCTTGGTCGGATCTTTCGGATCTGTGGTCACCAGACGCTCATAGGTGTTGGTCAGAATTTCCGATGTGGTGATCTCGAAAATTTCTGCCGGATCGAGAGAAATCACATCATCAATGGCCATTGCCACAACCAGCGTATCCGCCGGCGTTGCCGCCTGTGCAGCAACCGCTGACAGACCAAGCACCGACGCACAGGCCAGAGCCAGCGTGTATTTTTTAATTATAGTCATGAGTTTCCCCTCAATCTCTCCGCCTGAATCCTGTCGCTGTATAAGGACTCAGATTTATAAAATTATAACAAGGTCAGGCTACAGGATTGCCGGACAAAGCCAAGCGTCTTTTTGCAAAGAAAGCCGTAAATTCAGCAGGTTAAGCACCAAAGCATATCGCAATTAAATACATCCATTTAACGGTGATATACTTCAGATGAAACTCCGGCCGTGAAGATATAAAAAAGCCGGAGCAGCGGGCTCCGGCTTTTTTTCATTCAGTGAGATTGCTTATTCTCAATTTTTCTCATGGGCACGGATCAGATTGCCAAGGCGCTTGATGCCTTCTTCAATCATCTCGTCATTGGCACAGGAATAAGCAAGGCGCAGCGTATTGGCACCGGTGCCATCCGCATGGAATGCTTTACCCGGAACAAAAGCCACTTTCTCGGTTTCAATCGCAGCGGCCAGAAGATCAGCACCATTCATATAATCCGGAAGATTGACCCAGACGAACATACCGCCCTCAGGCTTTGTCCATGTGGCCGATTTCGGCATATATTTATCCAGCGCTTCCAGCATTTTATTGCGGCGGTGTGAATAGACAGAACGGATTTTAGCAATCTGCGCATCAAAACCATTGGCAGCAACATGATGCACAGCCAGCTGATTGATGGTTGAGGAATGCAGATCAGCAGCCTGTTTCATCAGTACCAGTTTGCGGATGACTGTCGCATTGGCAACGACATAACCAACGCGCAAACCCGGTGCCAGTGTCTTGGAGAAGCTGCCGGAATAAATGGTGCGGGTATTTTCAATCGAGCCTTTGCGCTCAATTTCCAGCGCCAGAACCGGCGGGATTGGTGTGCCGTCAAAACGCAGATACTGGTAGGCAGCATCTTCGATCAGCGCGATATCCATTTCATCGCCCAGATCGATCAGCTTTTCACGGCCTTCACGATCAATGGTTTCACCGGTCGGATTGCTGAAATCTGCTGAGAAATAGGCAAATTTTACCTTACCGCCAGCCTTCTCTGCCGCTTCTTCATAGGAAGCCGGAGTGCGGTTGCCGTTTGGCTGCAATGTATCATAGGTCGGCTCATAGGCATTGAAAGCCTGCAGCGCACCGAGATAGGTCGGACGCACAACCAGCGCCGTATCATTCGGCGACAGAAACAGCTTGCCGAGATAATCCAACGCCTGCTGCGAACCGGAAGTGATGAAGATATTTTCAGCAGTGCAAGGCACGCCGATTTTTGCCATTTCACCCTGCAGCCATTCGCGCAGCGGCTTATAGCCTTCACTTACCGAATATTGCAGCGCGGCATCGGATTTGCCCGTGGCGAAAATATCGGCATAGGCTTCTTTGAATTCTTCTGCCGGAAACAGTTTCGGATCAGGAATACCACCCGCGAAAGAAATAATATCCGGACGCTCAAGCAGTTTCAACAATTCACGAATTTCCGACGCTTTCATACGCGATGAACGTGTTGCGAATATTTTTTCCCAATCCAGCATGGGGGGTCCTCATAAAGTCAAAAGAGATGCCGTGAAATAGAACATAAAACTTAACTAAAAGCTGTGTGCCTTTGGTTATCACCTTATGCGTATTTCACAACAAAACAAGCAAAATATGTCAGCAATGCTGACCTTTATTCATTTTATTGCGATTTGACGGATAATTTCGTTACATTCGAACAAAATAAGCCGCACAAAACTAACAATCATGCATTTTCAGCAACTGACCGCAGCATCATCACCTCATCAAACATTTCTCCGTTGAGAGAAATCCAGTTCGGTCTGCGGCCGAATTCTGTATATCCTTCGCGCAGGTAAAGCTGCCATGCCGTTTTATTCTCTGCCAGCACACTCAGCTCAAGCTGGGTAAAGCCATTGTCTCGCGCATAGGCTTCAACAACCTGCATTAATTTCTGCGCAATGCCCTGCCCGCGCATCTCGCTTTTCACATAAACCATCACAACAATGGCGCGGTGAGCCGTTCGCGCACCAGCCTGCGGCCACAGGCCGATGAGTCCCACCGGCCTCTCGCCGTCAAAAGCAGCAAAAACCGGTGCATTTAACTTTGCACGCCAATCAGCTTCAGAGAACTTTACCCAGTCCTCATAGGCCGAACTGTAAGCCTCCGGATGCAACTGCAATGCCTCCAACCTGATCTCGCGCATGATTGCAAAATCATCAGGCACCAGCTGCCGGATAGTAATTTCACTCATATTTCACTCCTCCCGTCAGCAGTACTGCCATAAATAATCAGGCCCGCACAAACAAAACTTTGTGCGGGCCTGATATTCAGTGATTAAGCAATGCCAGATTAGTTGCGAGCCTTATCAACCAGCTTGATTTTGGAGATTCCCCCTCGGCTATGCCGAGAAAAAGAAAACTTGGATCGCCAAAAAGCTTAGCAAATTAGTTGCGAGCCTTATCAACCAGCTTGTTCTTGGAGATCCAAGGCATCATGCCGCGCAGCTTGGCACCAACTTCTTCAATCTGGTGATCGTCGTTCATACGACGGATACCCTTGAAGCGTGCAGCACCGGCACGGTATTCCTGCATCCAGTCGGATGTGAATTTACCGGTCTGAATGTCGTGCAGAACGCGCTTCATTTCAGCTTTGGTTTCTGCAGTGATGATGCGCGGACCGGTTACATATTCGCCCCATTCAGCAGTGTTGGAGATCGAGTAGTTCATGTTGGCGATACCGCCTTCATAGATCAGGTCAACGATCAGCTTCACTTCGTGCAAGCACTCGAAATATGCCATTTCAGGTGCGTAACCGCCTTCAACCAGCGTTTCAAAGCCGGCGCGGATCAGTTCAACCAGACCGCCGCAGAGAACTGCCTGCTCACCGAACAGATCGGTTTCGCACTCTTCCTTGAATGTGGTTTCGATAACGCCGGAACGACCGCCGCCAACGCCCGAAGCGTAAGACAGAGCCAGATCATGGGCATTGCCGGAAGCATCCTGATGGATAGCGATCAGGCAAGGTACGCCGCCGCCCTTCTGGTATTCGCCGCGCACGGTATGACCCGGGCCTTTTGGCGCGATCATCACAACGTCAACAGTCTTTTTGGTTTCGATCAGACCAAAATGAACGTTCAGACCATGAGCAAAAGCAATGGCAGCGCCGTCGCGCAGATTGTCATGGATGTGTTCTTTATAGATGTCAGCCTGCAATTCGTCAGGGGTTGCCATCATCATCAGGTCTGCCCATTTAGCAGCATCTGCAACGCTGAGAACTTCAAAACCGTCAGCTTCAGCTTTTTTAACAGTGGCAGAATCCATACGCAGCGCGATGCGGACATGCTTGGCACCGGAATCTTTCAGGTTCAGCGCATGAGCGCGACCCTGGCTACCGTAACCAACGATAACAACATTTTTGCCTTTAATCAGATTTACGTCTGCATCACTGTCATAATAAACGCGCATAGGATATTCCCTTCCTTCTATGCTATTAGTCTGTGCCGTTTTTCCTCAAAACCGGCACTATTCCACACCGGCAAAATCAGGCGCCGGCTTTATTTCCGTAAAGTGCAAAAAATTGTCGTGTTGCCGTTCTGGCATCGCGGATAATTTCTGCATCACTGACCTCATGACGGTCGCCGAGCAGCAGACGGATCTGCATATCGCGCACCACAAGGCCGAAGAACGAGGCAAAAGCCTCATTAATATCATCAAAGTCCAGCAGGCCTGCATCGCGTCCGGTTTCAAGCACCGGCTTGAGACGACGCGCCATAGCGATCGGACCATTATTCAGCACGATCTCACCGAGATCCGACTTACCGGAACCCGCATGGCTGACCGCTAAACGGTTCAGCGCGATGGATGTGCTTCCGGACAGAACCAGCAACCAGTCGCGGGCAAAATGCTCCAGACTGGTAAAGAGCGATTCTTCATCCAGCCCTTCCCGCGCCACCGGCACAACACGCACTTTCGACGCCTGCCACTGCACAGTTGCAGTCAGCAAACCGTCACGGTCGGTGAACCATTTATACAGCGTTTCCTTGGAGCAGCTTGCACGTCGTGCAACACCCGCCATCGTAAGACTGTCACCACCCTCAACGAGGAGTTCCAGCGCGGCGTTCAGCACATCCTTCTGACGATCTGTCAGCTCTGTGCCGGTTCCGACATTGCTCACGACATTCTCAGGTTGCTGCAACTGCACGCTTCCACGCTCCTTAATTCTTGTCTGAACAGCAGCCTGACGAGATTCTCATCATGCGTACCGTACGTTACGGTTCGGACTATGCCGCCAGTTTACCAACAATGCAAGAGGGATTTTATGTCGAAACAAATTTTATAGGCTATTTCCCCTGCCCGCTACAGACAGAGGAAATAATACAGCATTCTAAACACCGCAAAGGCCGGTTCATGCCCGAGGCCAATATCGCTGTTTGCAACCATGTCCGGTGTCTTTAGGGTCAGACACTCAGAGATTGACCTGTGTACCGATTTCAACCACACGACCGGTCGGAATCTGGAAATATTCCGTGGCATCAGATGCGCTGCGGGCAAGCGTAATAAATAATTTCGCCTGCCAGAGTGGCATTGGTGAACGCGGAGAAATACGCAAGACGCGTCGCGACAGGAAGAATGACGTGGTCATAATGTCATATTTCCAGCCAAGCTTGCGGCAAATCCCCAGCGCACGCGGAATATTAGGCGACTGCATATAACCGAAAGTCAGTGTCACCTGCATAAACCGGTCGCTATATTGCGAGACGCGAGCACGGTCATCCTCATCCACCCAAGGGCGTGGTGCTGTCACCACGGTCAGGATCACATTGTTCTCGTGCAGAACCTTATAATGTTTGAGACTATGCATCAGAGCCGTCGGCACACTGGACGGATCACCGGTCAGGAACACCGCTGTGCCGGGCACGATAACCGGCTCCTTACGCGCCATCTGACTGACGATAATATCCAGCGGCACTTCTGTCTTGCGGGTTTTCTGGAACAGATGGCGGCTGCCGCGCACCCATGTCCACATCACCAGCAGCACCAGCGCGGCCACAACAATTGACGCCCAGCCGCCCTGATGCACTTTGACCAGATTAGCACTGAAGAACATCAAATCAACAATGGCGAAACCGGCAATCGTCAGCACCACAACCGGCAGGCTCCATTTCCAGAGACGACGCATAACAAAGAACAGCAGAGTTGTTGTCACCAGCATATTACCGGTAACCGCAATACCATAGGCAGCCGCCAGATTTGTCGATTTCTGGAAGGTCACCACCAGCAGAACAACGGCAATACCAAGCAGCATATTAATGCGCGGCATATAAATCTGGCCGTGCAATGTTTCTGATGTATGCAGCACTTCAAGCCTTGGCAGAATATTCAGCTGCACAGCCTGCCGCGCCAGCGAATAAGTACCGGTTAAAACTGCCTGACTGGCGATAACTGTGGCAACAGTTGCCAGCAGTACCATTGGCAGCAGTGCCCAATGCGGCATCATCTGGAAAAACGGATTGCGCACTTCCTCGCCGCCCGCAGCACTATGGGTCAGGATGAAAGCACCCTGCCCGAAATAATTCAGGATCAGGCTCGGAAACACAACCCACAGCCATGCCCGCACGATCGGCTTGCGGCCGAAATGACCGAGATCGGCATAAAGCGCTTCGGCACCGGTAACCGCCAGAAAGATTGCACCGATCGTGGCAAAGGACGTAGCCGGATTACCGCCAAGAAATGCAAAGGCGTAATAAGGATTAAGCCCCGCCAGAATACCCGGATCATCAAAAATATGGATAAAGCCTGTGAGGCCAAGCGCCAGAAACCAGACCAGCATCACCGGTCCGAAAATACTCGCCATGCGTCCTGTGCCGTGCTTCTGGACAAAAAACAGCACAACCAGAATAGTGATCGTAATCGGCACCACATAGGGCGTCATATCCGGCGCAACAATTTCCAGCCCTTCCACCGCGGAAAGCACAGAAATTGCCGGTGTAATCACCGCATCACCGAAGAACAGCGACGCACCGACAATACCGATACCGAGAATAATATCCGGTCGGTTGGCAAAACTGGAGCGCACCAGCGCCATCAGCGAGAGAATACCACCCTCGCCGTTATTGTCCGCACGCAGCACAAACAACACATATTTCACGGTCACAATCAGCGCCAGCGACCAGACGATCAGAGAGATCACGCCAAGAATTTCAGTGCGCAGCAAATTGCCGTCGGTGATTGAAGCGTGCAGTGCTTCACGAAATGCATAAATCGGACTGGTGCCGATATCGCCATAGACGACGCCAAGCGCGCCCATCATTAAAAGCTTCAGATTTCCCGTATGATTATGAGGATCAAGAATTTCCTCATCTGCGCTGACCGGCGCATCCTGATTGGCAATATCTTCACGCTGCGCCTGATTCATAAAATACCTTTTAAATACCTTTTGATACAGAATGAGCACAGATAGCCGGATATGAAGACAAGAAAACAGGCTGATCCGGTGCTCAGTATAACCATGTTCCGGCCATAAAGAAAACTGCCGGAAAGGCCGTATATAAATGCTCAATTTTGCACAAAAACAATGTGCATCAATGCATAACTGCCCTGATGAGGCATCACAAATACGGATAGCTCATCAGGGCAGAAATTAAATAAAATCAAAATATTACAAGAGAAAACTGAATCAAAACACAAAAAGCATTTTAGCCGAGTGCTTTGATAAAACGCTGCACCGACTGGCGCATACCATATTCCAGTGCATCTGCTGTCAGGCCATGACCTATGGAAACTTCGCTCAGTGTCGGCATGACTTTGACCAGTGGAGGCAGATTGGCAACCGTCAGATCATGCCCCGCATTAATGCCTAACCCGAGTTCCGCAGCTTTCAATGCGGCCTTTTCCAGCAATGCCAGTTCATGCGCCTGCGCTTTAGGATCCGCATAAGCACCGCCATAAGGGCCGGTGAAAAATTCCACGCGGTCGGCACCGGTCTCTTTCGCAATCTCAAGACCATCCGGTGTCGGATCAGCAAACATTGAAACACGCATACCGCGTGCTTTCAGCCGCTTGGTCACTTCGCTCAGCATCACCTTATGTTTGGCAAAATCCCAGCCGTGATCCGAGGTATTCTGCGCCGGATCATCCGGCACCAGTGTCACCTGTTCCGGCTCGTGTTGTTCCACCAGAGCCAGAAACTCTTCAGACGGATAGCCTTCAATATTGAATTCAGCCTGAGGGAATTCATCATCAATCAATGCGCGGATATCTGCCAGATCAGAAAAACGGATATGACGCTGATCGGGGCGCGGATGCACGGTCAGGCCGGAAGCACCGGCATCAAGCGCAATACGTCCCAGACCGGTCACACTCGGCCAAGGCAGATCACGGCGGTTACGCAACATTGCCACCGCATTAAGATTAACCGACAGAGTTGCAACCATAATCCGAGCTCCCTGCTATATTTATTAGCGAACGATTGTTAGTTTTTCCGCCGCACGGGTAATTGCCGTATAGAGCCAGCGCTCACGCGTATCACGGAAAGCATAGCTCTCATCAAACAACACCACATTATTCCACTGCGAACCCTGCGCTTTATGGGTGGTCAGCGCATAGCCATAGTCAAAATCATCAAAACGCTTTTTAGTCTGCCAAGGAATTTCCGCATCAGGATCTTCAAACTGCGCCTTCAGAAGCTTGATCTTGGCAACGCCGCGACCCGGTTCTTCATCCTCCGGTGCAATCAGCAAATTAATGCCGGGCTTCACGGTTTCCTTGGAAGATGTCATCACCTTCCAGAGCGAACCGTTGAGCAGCCCCTTGGCCGGATCATTGCGCAGACAAACCAGCTTGTCACCGGATTGCGGATATTCTGCCGTAAAACCTTTGAGCTCACGCAGCCGCTGATTATAACGCTTGCGGGTGCGATTGGTGCCGACAAGCACCTGATCGGCATCCAGCACCAGTTCCTGATTAACTTCCGCCTTGCTGATGACCCGTGCGGCACCGTAATCGCCATAAGGGATTTCGCGGCCTTCACGCACGTCCAGTGCCAAACGGATAATCGGATTATCCTGAGCTTGACGGTGAATTTCTGTCAGCAGATAATCCGGCTCATGTTCGGTAAAGAAGCCACCACCGCTGATCGGCGGCAACTGACCGGGATCACCGAGCACCAAAATAGGTGTGCCGAATGTCATCAGATCGCGGCCAAGTTGCTCATCGACCATCGAACATTCATCGACAACGATCAGCGCAGCTTTGGCAACAGGGCTTTGACGATTGAGCGAAAAGGTCGGCGAGATTGAGGTCTTTCCGGTTGTTTCGTCTTCAATCGCTTCCTCACCTTTCGGACGATAGATCAGCGAATGCAGCGTGCGGGCATTGCTTGCGCCTTTAGAGCGCAAGACCTGTGCAGCCTTACCGGTAAAGGCCGCAAACTGCACCTCACCATCCACATGCTCGGCGAAATAGCGCGCAAGCGTCGTCTTACCCGTTCCCGCATAGCCAAAAAGGCGAAAAATCGGTGAACGGCCTTTAGCCAACCATTGCGCCACAGCCTGCAGCGCGTTGTCCTGTTCCGGTGAAAATTCCATTATGCCTCTGCCATCATGCCTTCCATTGACCGGATTCGTCCCGAAAGAGCAAGGTTTATCACTTCAGCATCGGCCACAGGCTGACCACCAGCAGAGCAGCCATCGTCAGATTGAACCATTTAAGCCGCACCGGATCTTCCAGCCATTGGCGTAACAAACTGCCAAAGGCTGCCCATGACGACACGCTCGGCACATTAATGACTGCAAACACAACACCGATCAGCAGCACGGAAAGCGAATAAGCATCATGCACTGTATAGCTCGCCATTGCTGTCACGGCCATCACCCATGCTTTTGGATTCACCCACTGAAACAGCCATGCCTGCATGAAACTCATCGGCTGAGCACTCTCATCATCGACACGACCGACAGACGTCGATGTGGCGATTTTATAGGCCAGATAGAGCATATAGGCACCGCCGGCGAATTTCAGTCCCACATACAGCGCCGGTGCGGTTTCGAGCACAGCGCCCAGACCATAGCCGACGCCAAGCAGAAGCGACAGAAAGCCGATGCCAATTCCCAGCATATGCGGAATGGTACGGCGGAAACCGAAATTCACGCCGGAAGCCAGCAACATCAGATTATTCGGCCCCGGTGTGATGGATGTCACAAAGGCAAACACCACCAAGGCCATAAAAACATCATAAGAAAGCAACATCTTGAAAACGCTCTCGTTGCAAAAAACAACACCGCTGCCTCAGACAGAGAACAGCGGTGCTGCTTTCAATCACTTATCAGAAAGAACTACATTCCTTCTGCACCACGGATCATAGCAGCTACGCCGGTGCGGCAAACCTCAATCAGACCGAGCGGCTTCATAATCGCGATAAATTGATCGATCTTCGCGCCCTTACCGGTAATTTCAAAAATGAAATGCTCGACCGTTGCATCCACAACCTTGGCTTTGAAAGCATCAGCCAGACGCAGCATTTCTGCACGGTCATCACCTTTGCCAACCACTTTGATCAGCGCCAGTTCACGCTCGACCGGACGCTCATGACCAAGCTGCTGGGCATGATAGGTCAGATCAACCACGCGGTGCACCGGAACAATGCGTTCCAGCGAGTGACGGATCTGATCCAGAACATTGGCAGTGCCGCGTGTCACAATCGTAATACGCGACAGGTGCTTTTCGTGCTCGGTTTCAGAAACCGTCAGGCTTTCAATATTGTAACCGCGGCCGGAAAACAGGCCGATAACACGGGCTAGAACACCCGGCTCGTTATCAACCAGTACCGATAGTGTATGTGTTTCAACTAGCTGGGTTTCTTCGGTCAGAAAGTAAGCTGAACCGGAAGCTGCATTTTGTGCGTTCATAATGAATATCCTTGTTCCGGTATTAGACGAGGTGACGGTCTTTGGCGTCGATAGCATTGGCAACAGCTTCATCCGTCGCTTCGTCCGGCAACAGCATTTCATTATGCGCCTTGCCTGAAGGGATCATCGGGAAGCAGTTCGCCAGATTGGCAACGTGACAGTCAAAAATCACCGGACCGTCTGTTTCAATCATTTTCATGATTGCATCATCCAGCTCATCCGGCTTGGAGCAACGGATACCTGTGCCGCCATAGGCTTCAGCCAGTTTAACAAAGTCCGGCATCGCTTCTGTATAAGAATGCGACAGACGGTTACCATGCAACAGCTGCTGCCACTGGCGCACCATGCCCATATACTGGTTATTCAGAATGAAAATCTTGATCGGCGCATTATGCTGAATGGCCGCTGACATTTCCTGAATACACATCTGTACCGAAGCATCACCGGCAATATCAATAACCAGCGCATCCGGATGAGCAATCTGCACACCCAGAGCCGCAGGCAGACCATAGCCCATGGTGCCCAGACCACCGGAAGTCATCCAGTGATGCGGCTCCTCGAATTTCATGAACTGAGCAGCCCACATCTGGTGCTGGCCAACTTCTGTCGTGATGTAGGTCTTGCGATCTTTAGTCAGTTCCTGCAGACGCTCCAGAGCATATTGCGGCATAATCACATCGCGGCTGTGCTTATAGGCCAGCGAATTGCGCGCACGCCATTTATTGATCTGCTGCCACCATGCGCTCATGTCCTTCTTATCAGGACGCTGGGCAGAGGCACGGTACTGGCGCACCATATCTTCCAGAACATGGGCAACATCACCGATAATCGGCACATCAACGCGAACGGTCTTGTTGATCGACGACGGGTCGATATCAATGTGAATCTTCTTGGAATTCGGCGAGAAAGCATCAAGACGACCGGTGATACGGTCATCAAAACGCGCACCGATACACAGCATAACATCACATTCATGCATGGTCATATTGGCTTCGAATGTACCATGCATGCCGAGCATACCCAGCCAGTTCTTGCCCGATGCCGGATAAGCACCCAGCCCCATCAGGGTCGATGTGATCGGGAAATCGGTAATTTCGACCAGTTCACGCAGCAGTTTCGAGGCTTCAAGACCGGAATTGATAACACCGCCGCCGGAATAGATAACCGGCTTCTTCGCATTGGCCAGCAGTTCAACCGCAGTGCGGATAGCACTCTGATCACCGTTCAGAACCGGATTATAGCTGGTGCGCGGGCTGGTTGCCGGTGGCGTATACATGCCGGTGGCAAACTGGATGTTCTTCGGAATATCAATAACAACAGGACCCGGACGACCGGTACGCGCAACATGGAATGCCTCGTGCAGAACGCGTGCCAGATCATTCACATCCTTAACCAGCCAGTTATGTTTGGTGCAAGGACGGGTAATGCCGACCGTATCCGCTTCCTGAAACGCATCTGTACCAATGAGACTGGTCGGAACCTGACCGGTGATGCAAACCAGCGGAATGGAATCCATCAGCGCATCCTGCAAAGGTGTTACCGCATTGGTGGCACCCGGACCGGAGGTTACCAGCATAACACCGACTCTGCCGGTTGAGCGGGCATAGCCTTCAGCCGCATGGCCGGCGCCCTGCTCGTGACGCACAAGAATATGCTCAACTTTTTCCTGCTGAAACAACTCGTCATAGATCGGAAGTACCGCACCGCCCGGATAGCCGAAAATATGCTCAACGCCCTGATCGATCAGTGCCTGCACAACCATTTCCGCACCGGTCATTTCCCGTTTGCCGGTTTCGTTCTGCGCTGCGGCTGTGGTGCCACTTGTATCTGTACTCATTGTCTTTCGATGTCCCGTCTGCTGTTCCGGTGATTACTCCCTGATATCCACCGGAAGTCCCGTACTGTTTAGCTATATTCGTTGTGTGAAGATAATAAAAAAGGCCCCCTGAGGGAGCCTGTGTTTCGCGCATGGGAGCTTTCGCCGGATGGTTACACCATCCTGCCCATACGCTTACCCACCACGAGAATAATTTTCTTAGCCATAAAGGGAGATTAAACAGCTGTTTTTTTCACGTCAATGGCAAAAAACGTAATCTTGTTATTTTCTTTGCCGGTTCGGGCAGAAAAGCACCGTTTGATGCCAAGCCTGCGTCCCTCATGAATCTAACAGACAAACAAGACCCGCAAGCCATTGAAAAATATTAGGCATAATTCCTTAAACTTGGATCAGTTTAAGGTAAAATTGCGCTCTAATTTTAAAGTGTTAGAGCGCCGTGTGCCAAGTCTGGTACACGGCGCTCTAAAGAAAAATCAGCGGCCGGTCATTTTCTGCAAAGCGACACGCGCCTTTTTATAAAGAGCCGGTGCTTTATCCTTACCATTCCATTCGGCAACCGCAGACACCGCATGAATAATATGGCTGTCATGCCCCATCCGCAATTCGCAGGCTTCCAGCTCCTTGCAGATTCTCGCAGCCATCCTCGAAGCATCCCCTTCCTGCAGATCCGGCACGATCAATGCGAATTCACCATCGCCCATATGCGCCAGAACATCATGATAGCGGGTGCAATTGCGGATACATAAAGCCGCTTCCATCAGCAAGCGGTCAGCAGTATCACGGCCACGCTGCTCGCAGAGCAATTGCAGTTTCTCAATACCAATCAGCAAAACGGTAACAGGGTGATTGATCTTGCCGAATTGCAGCAAATATTCGTGCAGAGCGGCATCGAAATAAGGACGGCTTTGCAACCCCGTCAAAGGATCATTGAAACTGATCTGATCCAAATCTTTGGAGTTGCGCGCAATCATCCATGTGATGATTTTCAGCTGGCCTTTGTTTTTGACCTGCATACGGATTTGCGGCAACAGCATCAGGCCACCGGCTGCCCCCGCAGCCACCAGCAACAGCAAAGCAATGCCCAAAGGCGTATCGGACAGGGAACCGGATTTATACGGCTCACCAAGATCATGCATCAGCCGGTACTGCATAAACAGCATCAGGCCTGCGCCGCAGAGCAGCACAATCATGATGATGAAAAACAGTTCAGCCCGCAGATAACGCATGATCCCCCCGTTGACCCGTTGTATCACAACAACAGATTTAGGTGGGAGATTAAATCTTAAGTGTTTCACCTGCGTTAACAACAAAGCCTGCTCAGGCGAAGTAATCTTCTGCCCGTTCCAGCCGCCGCCAGTCATCCCCAAACTGGTTACGGAACCATGTCATCTGCCGCTTGGCATATTGGCGCGTGGCAATCACTGACAGTTCCACCGCCTGTTCGCGCGTTATCTCACCCTTGAGCCAGCTTTCGATCTCGCGCACACCAATGGCTTTCATCACCGGCAGAGCCGCATCCGGCTGCAAAGCCAGCAGCGACTGCACTTCCTGAACAGCATTACCCTGCATCATCAGATCAAAACGCTGCGCAATACGCTGACGCAACCATGCTCTGTCCGGCATAAGCACCAATTTCTCTGCGCTGTCGGGATCAATCAACGCCCTGCCTGTACTGTTTTGCCATTCAATGAGAGAGCGTCCGGTGCTGTCGACAACCTCCAGCGCACGGACAATGCGCTGACTGTCTCCCGCCTTCAGCCGTTCCGCCATTGCCGGATCGCGCTTTTGCAATTCCTCATGCAGAAGCGGCGCACCATCTTGCGCCATGCGGTTGCGCCAGTAATCGCGCACTTCGTCTTTCACCTGCGGCATATCCGAGAGGCCGCCGAGCAACGCTTTAAAATACAATCCGGTACCGCCGGTAAAGACTGCGACACGCCCCTGCAATTCAGGCTTTGCCAGCAGGGCTTCCACTTCCTGAAGCCAGCGGCCGGTGGAATAAAGTTGCAATGGCGAAACATGGCCGTAAAGATAATGCGAAACAATTTGCAGATCATCAGCTTGCGGGCGCGCTGTCAGCTGATCCAGCACATCATAAACCTGCATGGAATCACTATTTATGATATAGCCGCCGCAATCCCGTGCGAGACGCAGTGCCAATGCTGATTTACCGCTGGCAGTCGGCCCCGCGATCAGAATTGTCTTTTGCCTGTCTCTCTGCTCTACCACTCATCATTCTCCAAACGCACAAAGCGGAACCGGTATTATGTCCCAGCCAGCCTCACTTGTTGCCACACTGATCTGCAATCCTGCCAATCCGGTTCTGACACCTGAATTGGGGCATAAAGCCTGCGAGGCGGCTGATACGCAAGCCCTTTACTGGCTGGCAGATGGTATTGCCTGTGATCTGCCGCTGAAAACCGGCACAGATATCACAGAAACAACAACAAAAATCAGAGCCGCTCTGGGCGACGCCCCTGTGGATATCGTTATTCAGGAGCAGGATAGCCGCCGCAAGAAGCTGCTGATTGCGGATATGGATTCCACCATGATCCAGCAGGAGTGCATTGATGAACTGGCCGAAGAAGTTGGCCTGCGCGAGCATATTGCCGGTATCACCGCCCGTGCAATGAATGGTGAGATCGCTTTTGAACCGGCCTTGCGTGAGCGCGTTGCCCTGCTCAAGGGTTTGCCGGTCAGCATTATTGATCAGGTTATCGCCAACCGCATCACTCTGACATCCGGCGGTAAAGAGCTGATCGCAACCATGAAAAAACACGGTGCCTATACGGCTCTGGTTTCAGGCGGGTTCACCAGCTTTACCTCCAAGATTGCCGCTATGCTCGGCTTTGATGAAAACCGCGCCAATATTCTGCTGGATGATGGTGCACATCTCACCGGTCTGGTTGAAGAACCGATCCTCGGTGCCGATGCCAAGAAACTCAGCCTTGATGATATCTGTGCCAAACTTGGCATTACCGAGCAGGAAGCAATGGCCGTGGGCGATGGTGCCAATGATCTGCCGATGATTAAACATGCAGGCAGCGGCGTGGCACTCCATGCCAAGCCTGCTGTTGCAGCGCAGGCGCGCATCCGTATCGATCATGGCGATCTGACGGCCCTGCTCTATATTCAGGGCTATCGAAAAACGGATTTTGTAATATGACCGCTATTATTGAAACGCCCCGCCTGATCCTGCGCAACTGGCAGGAAGATGACCGTGCATTTTTTCACGAGATCAATTCCGATCCGGTGGTAATGGAATTCTTCCCTGCCCTGCGCAGCCGTGAGGAATCCGATGCACTGATGGATCGCATTGTGGCCATGGTCAGGGAAGACAATTTTGGCTTTTATGCCGTGCAGGAAAAAGCAAGCAGTGATGTCGTCGGTTTCACCGGATTGATGAAAACTGATATCCCTCCATTTGTACCAAAGGGTGTGCTGGAAATCGGCTGGCGCTTAGCACAACGCTATTGGGGCAAAGGTTATGTCACCGAGGCAGCGCTTGCTTCTCTTGCCTATGCTTTTGATGAGCGCGGGCAGGATGAGGTTGTGTCCTTTGCCGTGCATAATAATCACCGCTCAACATCGGTGATGAAGCGCATTGGCATGGTCAATAATCCGGAACGCGACTTTGACCATCCGAAAGTACCGGATACACATCCGCAACTGAAACGTCATGTGCTCTACACGATCAACAAAGAGCAATGTTTGAATTAACATGGTAAGTCCGGCGTCTAATCCGTTCATCTGATTCAAGTTTTTACAAATAAAAAGGCCGGAGGATGTACACATCCTCCGGCCTTTTCTGCATTCTTGTTGATGTCAGATCAATCGATACGCAGGGTTACAAAGCGCAGCTCACCGCTTGGCGCAGCCAGCATCAGCAATGCATTTTTACGTCCCTGTTGACGCAGTTTTTCGATTTTCTTTTGAATATCGGCAGGCGCTTTCACAACTTCCTGTGCGAATTCAACAATCACATCGCCTGCATTAACCCGCTTTTCTTCGGCGGCGGATTTACCTTCAACAGCACTAATCACCACACCTTCCACATCGGCGGAGATTTCATACTGCTTGCGCTGCGTGTCATCCAGCTTGCCAAGTGTCATGCCGAGCACCTTTACTGTCTCAGCTTCTTTGGCCTTAGTACTGTCCTTGGCAGCCGCAGCTTTATCCTTGTTCTCATAATCTTCAAGGCGACCGAGTTTGATCTTCACAGTCTGCTCTTTGCCTTTACGCAGCACCAGAACGCTGACCTCTTTGCCAACCGGACTTTCGGCCACCACGCGCGGCAGGTCGCGGGCACTTTCCACATCTTTACCGTCAAATTTCAGAATAATGTCGCCCGGCATCAGTTCTTTATTCTCAACACCGCTATTGGCAATCAGCCCGGCAACCAGCGCACCCTTAGGCTCACTCATACCAAAGCTCTCAGCCACATCATCTGTTACCGGCTGAATGCGCACACCAAGCCAGCCGCGGCGGGTTTCACCAAATTCTTCCAGCTGCTGGATCACAGAAACAGCCAGTTCGGACGGAATAGCAAAACCGATACCGATAGAGCCACCGGTCGGTGAAATAATCGCGGTGTTAATGCCGATGACCTTGCCGTTCATATCAAACAGCGGGCCGCCGGAATTACCACGGTTAATCGCCGCATCGGTCTGAATGAAATTATCATAAGGTCCCGCCTGAATATCGCGGTTGCGGGCAGAAATAATACCGAGGGTCACAGTACCGCCAAGGCCGAACGGATTACCGATTGCCATCACCCAGTCACCGATCCGCGATTTTTCTGAATCGCCAAATCCGACTGCTGTTAGCTTATGCTTCGTCGGATCAACCTTCAGCAGTGCAATATCAGTTTTGGTATCCGTGCCGAGCAGTTCTGCTTTCAGCTTTTTACCATCGGTGAAATTCACCTCGATTTCATCAGCATCTGCAATGACGTGATTGTTGGTGACAACCAGCCCCTTCTCCGCATCGATCACAAAACCGGAGCCGAGCGACTGCATCTTGCGGGCAGCACTGCCACCGTCTTTCTGATTTTCTTCAGAGAAGAAATCGTCAAAAAACTCCTGAAACGGCGAGCCTTCCGGCAATTGCGGCGCAGGCTCGGCCTTTTCCTCTCCGTTTTCATCTTTCACGGTCTGGGATGTGGAAATATTGACAACAGAATCCAGCAAGCCCTGCGCCAGATCGGCAATAGAAGCAGGTCCCGCAGTGGCAGTTCCGGCAGCCAGTCCGAGCGGCGCCAGCTTGCCGGTAATGGCAGGCTGTGGTGCCTGCGGCGGGTTTGCAGCGGTCTGCTGCTGCGCCTGAGCTGTCATGGCGCCCAGCAGTACCGTGCTCACAGACAAGGTGGCAAGTGCGGTACGCAGGGGAAATGAAACCGTGCTTTTAGTCTGATTGCGAACCATCTGAAACTCCGCCTGTTTTTGTTATTTAGATCGCCGTGCGCCCGATCGGGCGCACAAAGGTCGTTCCAACTCTGATACTTACAACGGATTGCAAGCAAAATACGGCCAGAGCATGTCGCAGTTAAATGTCTTCATTTAATATCCGCAACATACACTCACCTGCAATCCGAAGCACCTCTATGAGCTGCCTGAATGCAATACGCTCAGGTTTAAACCCATTATGCTCTGCTTTTAAAGTGTTAGAGCGACCTTTGTGCGCCCAATCGGGCACGCGGTGCTCTGAAGCACATTATCAGAAGTTTGAAGCCCAAGCAGTCGCTATGATTTAATGCTGCAAATTCTGAAAAAAAGAGGCGTATGAAATATCATACGCCTCTTTGTAATTTTATCCGGCAGATCCGCCTCTGACCAGCCATATCACCCCGACGCCAAGCGCCAGTGCAACAATACCTGCTATTCGCAGATAATTTTCCGGAGCTTCTGACACGTCTTTAGCCATACGTCTGGCAAAGTGCGGGAAGCCGCCATAGAGAAGTCCCTCTAAAACGAGGAGCAATCCTATGGCTGTAATCAGGTCACTCACAGCGGCATCCGGTCCTTACTGTACGCTCTGACCGGCATTCGCAGGCTGCTGCGGCAGTTTACCGGCGGCATCCTTAAAGAAGCGGAAGAACTGGGAATCCGGCGACAGAACCATGGTTGTGCCTTCAGCCTGCAAGGACTGACGATAAGCATTCATCGAACGGTAGAATGCATAGAAGTCAGGATCCTGTTTTGCAGCTTCCGCGAAGATACGACCACGTTCACCTTCACCCTCACCGCGCAGTACTTCAGAATCACGGTTGGCTTCGGAAACGATTTCCACAACCTGACGGTCAGCAACAGCTTTGATACGCTGCGCTGCTTCACGGCCACGGGCACGCAGACGCTCAGCTTCTGCAAGACGCTCGGCCTTCATACGGTCGAAGGTCTGCTGGGAAACTTCAGCGGTCAAATCCGTACGGCGGATACGTACATCCTCAATGGTCAGACCAAGGGATTCCGCATCCGGACGCAGCTGGTCGCGTACTTCACGCATCATGCTGCCGCGTTCTTCCGACAGAGCCGATTCAAAGCCGCGCAGACCATAAACCTGTCGCAGAGCCGCATCGAGACGGGTACGCAGACGTTGTTCAGCAAGCATTGTATTTGCCGAAACAGTCTCACGGAATTTACGGGCATTGGTAATGCGGTAAACGAGGAACGCATCCACATCATAGAATTTACCGCCGGAAACCTGAACGCGGATATCGTCCAGATCAAAGCGCAGCATGCGGTCATCAATGATCTGCACATTGTCTGCTTCAGCGAAAGCAAATGGCAGTTTGAAGTAGAGACCAGGCTCTGTTTTCACGTCAACGATCTGACCGAAACGTAAGACAATAGCCTGCTGGCGTTCATTCACCACGAAAACCGAGGAATAAACCAGAAATGCGACCACAGCGATCGCACCAACAATAAAAGGCAAACGATTCTGATTCATTACTGGTTGCCTCCTGCTTTGCCCTGCTGACGCATCAGTTCAGTCAAAGGCAAATATGGCATGACATTATTGCCGCCTTCGATAATCACTTTATTGCTGTCTTTCAGCACCTGCTCCATGGTCTCAATGAAGAGACGGTCGCGGGTAACATCAGGAGATTCTTTGTAAATATTCAGGACAGAGTTAAAGCGCTGGCTTTCACCTTCCGCTTCCTGAACCATACGGGTTTTATAACCGGCAGCATCTTCACGAACCTGCGCAGCCTCACCGCGTGCCTGACCCAGCTTCTGGTTGGAATACTGGTTGGCTTCTTCTACAAAGCGGTCTTCATCCTGCTCAGCACGCTGCACTTCGTCAAAGGCATCAGCCACTTCACGCGGCGGTGCAGCATCTTCGATGGAAAGAGCAGTTACCTGAATACCGGCACCATAACCGTTCAGCGTATCCTGAACAATATCACGCACCGACTGGGCAATTGCCGCACGGTTGTCACGGAATACATCCTGTGCCGGACGACGGCCGACGATTTCACGGATCGCGCTTTCAGAAACCTGACGAACCATATTGTCAGGATCCTGTACCTTGAACAGGTAAGAACGCGGATCGGAAACACGGTAAAGCACGGAGAACTGAACATTAACAATGTTCTGGTCACCGGTCAGCATCAGCCCCTGTGTGGCACCGCGAGTGCCCTGACCGCCAATATTGATCTGGCGTTCACCGGTCGAAACTTTTTCATAAGTTTCAATCGGCCAGAGATGGAAATGCAGACCCGGCTCGGAAATGGTTTCTTTCGGCACACCGAAGCGCATTTCAACCGCAAGCTCATCCGGCTGCACGGTATACATGGACTGGAACAGCCAGAAACCGGCGAGCGCAAGCGCACCAACAATATACAAAGCAGGGCCGCCGCCACCGCCGCCACCGCCCGGCATCACCTTTTTAAGGCGATCCTGACCTTTGCGCAAAATATCTTCGAGATCCGGAGGCGTTCCGCCCGAGCCGCCAGGCCCGCCGCGCGGTCCTTTAGGGCCTTGTCCCCATGGTCCGCCCTGATTAGAGCCGCCATTATTGGAACCGCCGTTGCCGGATCCGCCATTCTTATCGCCGCCGCCCCATGGGCCGCCGCCATTTTGATTACTCCAGGGCATCCTCACCTCTCGTGCCAGATGTCAGAGGCGGAACACCTCTATTCATCAATCAGTATGTTCCGTTTATAGGTACGCAAAAGCAGTCTTTCAACGCAGGACACGCAGATTCATCACGCTTTTGTAATTTTCTGGCAAAATAGTTGATCGACATGGTAAAAAACAGCTTTTTATGCAGCTGTCTTTTCGTTTAACGCCGGTCGTAAACCACATAGCGGGTCGGGTAATTATCTTTCTCGCCCGCCGGTACGTCATCTTCGCTGGTGATCTGCCAGACTTGCGGATCAACAGGGCCGAAAAAAGCATCACCATCTATGCTGGCTTTAATATGTGTCACATGCAGGCGCGTGGCCTTGTCCATTGCCTGCGCATAAATCTGCGCACCGCCGATAATGCAGATCTCATCGGCACCGGATTCGCGTGCTGCTTTTTCACCGGCAATCAGTGCTTCATCAATTGAGGGCACAACCAGCGCACCTTCCGCGCTGTAACCGGCATCACGGGTAATCACAATATTGGTGCGGCTCGGCAACGGGCGACCAAGGGATTCCCATGTTTTGCGCCCCATCACCACCGGCTTGCCCAGTGTGAGTTTTTTAAAGCGCTGCAAATCCGTGGAAAGACGCCATGGCATGCCATTGTCACGCCCGATCACACCATTCTCAGAAACGGCAACTACAAAAGAAATAATCATGGTCATCACACCGCAATCGGCGCTTTGATAGATGGTTCGGCCTCATAGCCAACCAGTTTGAAATCCTCAAAGCGGAAGGCAAACAGGTCTTTTACTTGCGGGTTGATTTCCATCACCGGCAGCGCTTTCGGCTCGCGGGTCAGCTGCAACTTCGCCTGATCGAAATGATTGTGATAAAGATGCGCATCACCAAGCGTATGCACAAAATCCCCCAGTTTCAGACCGGCAACCTGCGCAATCATCATGGTAAGCAGCGCATAAGATGCAATATTAAACGGCACGCCAAGGAAAATATCAGCTGAACGCTGATAAAGCTGGCACGATAATTTGCCGTCGGCCACATAAAACTGGAACAGGCAATGGCATGGCGGCAGCGCCATTTCATCAACCAGCGCCGGATTCCATGCAGATACAATCAAACGTCTTGAATTAGGATTCTTCTGCAAATCCCTCATAAGATTCGCAATCTGGTCGATATGCGTACCATCCGGTTTAGGCCATGAACGCCATTGCGCACCATAGACAGGACCGAGATCACCATTCTCGTCTGCCCACTCATCCCAGATGCTCACACCATTCTCTTTGAGATAGGAGATATTGGTGTCGCCACGCAAAAACCACAGCAATTCATGGATGATAGAGCGCAGATGCAGCTTTTTGGTTGTCAGAACAGGAAAGCCCTGTGCGAGATCAAAACGCATCTGATAACCGAAAACCGAACGTGTGCCGGTACCGGTGCGATCACCGCGGTCAGTGCCATTGTCGAGAACGTGCTGAAGAAGATCAAGATATGTACGCATAGATGGTCTTTAGCCTTTTTCAGCGAAAATATCACGCGCAATCTGCGGCAATGCACAGCGTGGGCACGCACAGTTATTTGATCGCAGCAGCCATAAAAAAAGCCCCGCTGAATGCGGGGCTTTTTAAACTTATCAGAGGCTTTCCAGCTTACCGAGTGCTTTTGCAGTCAGGTAATAGAAGGTCACACGCTGCTTGCTGTGGTCACCCTTCATGGTTTCAGCCACACTGGCGATAACCGCATTTGCTTTTTCAGCATCTTCAATACCGAGCTTTTTGCCGATCCAGCTGGTACGTACACGCGCCAGTTCTTCAGGGTCGGATGCAGCAACCAGCGATGCATCGCGGCTGCGCAGAGCAATACCAAGATGTTTTACAATTTTAGCAACAACAGCCTCATCGGCAGCAGCATCGTAACGGCGTACGTCGGCTAGATAATCAGTCATGAAACCAGTCTCCTTCAATCTGACCGCTTTTACGGCCGTTAAACCAGAAAAAGTAAATAAGACAATTGCTCAATATCATAGCTGAATCGACATTCAGCCTATTTACCTCTGTATTATGGAAAGATTGACCAGCAGACAAAACCTGTCAATGCCGTAAAACCTCTATTCTTTCAGAAAACACACCAAACTGTTATTTCAGTCTTTTTCAATAAATGATTGCCCGACAAAATCGCCGGAGTTTTATATTTTTCACAGCTGAAAACTCAGGAAAGCCCTTTCCCCTCTTTTCAAGCGCACGGAAGCCACCTATATAAACCTTGTCGGCTTGACCGGCTATGGTGATAAATGGACTGCGTAATAAACCTATTGGACCCGGGGGCGGTACCCGGCGCCTCCACCAGAATACAGCTTAAACTGAAACGGCTGTATTGTGGCGGGGGCGAAACAGGATCGACAAGGGCGTAAAGGTTGATCTTTCACTCGGCATTGTACCACCGTTATCGGGCTAATTGAGTAGTTGCAAATGACAACAAAGCTCAGGGTTATGCTCTCGCTGCCTAATGGCGGTGCGGGAAACCCAACCTAAGTCCTTAGGGTTAGCCCCTTAAGGCGGGGTTCGGAGGCACCTGGCAACAGAAGCCTCCACTTCTCCCCTTTACAAGATGGTATGAAAAAGGCACCGGAATTTCCGATGCCCTATTTTAGTCACTCAGTGAATTTCCGTCACATGCGATGACGGCTTTTTAAGCCCGTGCCGCATGATGGTCAGATAGGTCAGTACCCAGCCGGAAAAACCGCAAAGCGCAATGGCGACCAGCATCGGCAGAACATTCCCTGTCATAATGAATGAGCTGAGCGCCATAGCAGCCGCTGCGACCAGCAATTGCAATGTACCGAGCAAAGCTGCTGCCGTTCCGGCAATCTCACCATGATCATCCAGTGCCAGAACACTGGTGCCCGGCAATACCAGTCCGAGAAAACCATTACCGATGAACAGGAAGGTCATAATCATCCACAGGCTCTGTGTGAGGAATATGGCTGCAAGAACCATGATAACCATCGTCACCAGATAGCCGGTTACCGCATAGGAAACGACCTTACCCAGCCCGTAACGGCTCGCCAGCATGCCATTGAGCTGCGAAACACCGAAAAACGAAATCGCATTGAGTGAGAACACCAGCGAATATTCGCGCGGGGTCAGGCCGTATTTCTCGATGAAGATGAAGGATGAATTGGCGATATAGACAAAGAATGCGGCCATGCAGAAGCCGCCAATACAGGTCAGGCCGATAAATTTGCTGTCGCGGATCAGAAATGCATAGCCGCGCAATGCACGCCCTACCCCGCCGGAAATACGCTGTTCAACGGGACGCGTCTCTTCCTGCGCGAAAAAGACCAGCGCAAGACCGAGAATAGCCGCCAGCAGAACAGCCCAGAACACGCCGCGCCAGCCAAAATCTTCAATGATGAAACTGCCGGTCAAGGGTGCCAGAATTGGTGAAATCGAAAAAACCAGCATCAGCATCGACATCAGCCGTGCCGCATCCACACCGGTATAAAGATCGCGGACAATCGCACGCGGCACAACCATACCCGCACTCGCCCCCACACCCTGAATAAAGCGGAAGAAAATCAGCATCTCGATATTGGCCGCCATTGCCGAACCGACACTGCCCGCAGCAAAGAGTGCAAGCCCCAGATAAAGCGGCAGTTTACGACCGTAAATATCCGAAAACGGCCCGCAAAACATCTGCATCAAAGCCGTCGCCAGAAAGAACACCATCAGGCTCATCTGCACGGCGGCATCATTGGCGTGTAAATCTTTGGCAATTGTCGGCAGTGCCGGCAAATACATATCAATAGCGAACGGCCCGATAGCCGAAATAAAACCGAGCACAAGAGCTGTGCGGTACAAACGAGCGGACATGCGTTTAACTTTCAGAAGCGCAATAAAAATGAAGACAGATTATTTCTCCGCCTCTGCGCAGAGATCATTATCCACGAGATAAATCAGATGCTTGTCATCGCATTCGGATTTGTCACATCATCCGGACTGACGGGAGCGCAAAAATAGAAGTGAAGCGGAAAATGGTCAACCGTCAATTTCAGGCGATTTATCCTGTAACACACGGATCTGAACGGCAATTATTTGAGAAAGTTCTTTCACCTTTCATTACAGCGGTATATTGATAAATGAGACAGGGTTGCAGCATTTTTCTCGCACAAGCGATAAAAGCTGCTGTATTAATCCATCAGATTATATTGTCTCGGCCAGAATGACCGGCGCATTTCATTTCAACGGAAATGCCTGATCCTTGATTATCAATTGATCATACGGCAATGCTGACTTAGACAACATATATGACAACACTCCTCGAATCCGCGGGATAAGGATTTAATGGTTCAGGATCTTATCCGTTACGATATTCTTGCTCAGGATGCGCTGCGCGGCGTTATCCGCAAAGTGCTCATGGAAGTGAACAAGGCCGGTCTGCCCGGCAATCACCACTTCTTCATCACCTTTCTGACAGAGGCACCGGGCGTTCGCATTTCATCTCGTTTGAAGGAAAAATATCCTGAACAGATGACAATTGTTATGCAGCACCAGTATTGGGATCTGGTGGTTACCGAGCAGTTTTTTGAAGTCGGTCTTTCCTTTGGTGAAATCGCCGAAAAGCTGGTCATTCCGTTCTCCGCAATCCGCGGCTTCTACGATCCGTCAGTGAATTTCGAACTGGAATTTGATGTGTCTGTTGCGCTGCCGACCGGTGACAATGACACGGATGATCTGGAAATCGTATCGGAACTGCGTCTGCAGGATGATGCGGAAGAAGATGAAGCAGACGTTCCGGCCAAGCCTGCTAAAAAGCCAGCCAAAAAGGCTGACCGCAGCAAGACAACGGCCAAGGAAGACAGCAGCGAAACTACAGATAAGGAAGAGGCTCCGAAGCCTTCTGCCGATGTTGTATCGCTGGATGCTTTCCGCAAAAAATAAACAGATGCAATATTCCGGCCGGCAGCGGCCGGAATATATTCATGAGAATATTCTATTTTGAGAGGGCATAGTCATGAGTGACATTATCAATCTCAAACAATTCAAAAAACGCAAAGCCCGCGCGACGAAAGAAGTTGAAGCGGATGCCAATCGCATCCTGTTCGGTCGTACCAAAGCGGAAAAATCTTTCGATAAAAATCAGAACGATAAGCAAGTCCGGTTCCTTGACCAGAACAGGCTGGAACCACGCAGCTCCACCTCATCTGTTGATGAAAAAGAATGAGCGATAAAACTGCCCGTCAGCCATTGAGCACAGCAGCACGCAGCAAAGCACGTCTGCGCAAACATTCGATCACATTGCACGGCCATGCCACCAGCTTTTCGCTGGAAGATGCATTTTATGACATCATCGTGCAGATTGCAGCGCAGAACGGTCAGTCGCTGGCTTCACTCATTGCCATGATTGATGATGAACGCGACCGCAACAGCAATCTGTCTTCCAGCCTGCGTCTTTATGCGCTGGATTGGGTGCTAAGCATCAAAGCACCTTAATAGCTGCGACATGCTCTAAAATCCAAAACGGCGGTAATTTTACTGTAACTGCGTTTCAGGCAGAGTTTGCAGAAATTCATCAAGGCTTGGTTTGAAATCAGGCGCAATATTTGGCCGCTGCGGTGTTTCCTGCGGAAGTGTTGTTCCTGCACCCGCAGCTTCTTCCGCACGTCTGCGCAAGGCTTCTTCAGCTTCAATACGCTCGCGTTTGCGGGCTTCTGCTTTCGCAGTATAATAATCAGCCTCGCGCTTCAGACGCTGCTTTTCAATAATCAAAGCCTGTGCCGCCTCTACCCGCTGTTGTTCCCGCAACAAGCCGCGCTGGGTCAAGAACTGTACCATCGGTTGATAATCGAACTGCAATTGCGGCTGCTGCCATCCGCCGGAAACCGTGAACTGCAATTGCGGGGTCACATCATTCCGCTCATGCTGCGGCAATACCAGATCCAGCCGCCCGCTGCCGCCCCAGAGAAAGCGGTTCAGGTCAAACTGCAAATCCGCCTGCACTATGGCTCTTTCATTCTCTGCCTTAACAGACGGCGCACGGATAATCCCTCCGGCAAGCGACAACGGAGCCTGAATCCGGGCAGTGCTTATTTGTCCGTCCTGCGTCAGGCTTTTCGACAATGTGCTGCGCTCGGCTTCGGCCTGTTTCGGCTCAACCTGAGAGAGAGCCGTATCCGACAATTCATCGGAGCGTCGCAACAAATCCGGTAAAGCTGTGAGATTAAATCCTGCAATAACAGGCTGCTCAACAGTCACCGCCCCCTCACCGGCCAGAGAATGCACCAGATCAGCCATCGACTTGCCGCTGCCCGTAAAGCCCAGCTTGATATCACTGGCCCCACTCACTGGCGGCTGCATATCTTCCGGCTGATAGAGCACCTGCATATCCCCGCCGGAAAGACGCAAATCCCCGTTGGTGAGCAAGGTTCCATTGGCATTATTCAGCTCCAGTTTGCCGGATAGTTTGCCATTGGCCCACTCACCGCCAATATCACTGAGCTGTAATTGCTGGTCGTTTTTGATGATACGCGCAGAAAAATCGCTGAATGTCGCTGCATCAGTCAGCGCAGCCTGTGCGGCACTGACTTTCAAATCCATACCCAGCGGAAGATTGGTTCTGTTACCAAAGCCGGTTTCAGACCAGCTCCGGCCGTCAGCGCCCGTGATATCTGCAACCGACAGACCGCTCATCGCCGCAAATAATGCAGCCAGATCAAAACGCTCCAGCTTTATCTCGCCGCGCAATTGTGCAACCGACTGATCGCTGAGCGATCCGTCCAGTCTGGCGTTTACAGTCTCATTATCCAGCTTACCCTGCAAATTCGGCAGCCGGACGATATTTTTCCCGAACTGAAAATCGCTGACGATATCCACCGGCAAACCTGAGCCAAAACCACGGCCAAATGGCAGGGCATAACCGGCAGTGGCCAGAAACGGCTCCAGATCATCACTTTTCAACACGGCTTTGCCGCTGGCTGTCAGTTCATCGCCGGTCAGTGTAATCACACCATCAAGACGGGCATTGCCATCATCACCGCTGATTTCCAGCGCGGTTTTCATACCGGCAACCGGCGCACCCTGCGCCTGCAGATTAATCTCCGCCTCTCCCATCAGACCCAGCGGCACAACAGGCAGGCCGAGCAGCGCCAAGGCAGCTTCACCCGAGGCCGCTTTGGCATTGGCCGTCAGCGATAATTGCATCGGCTCGGAACCGGCCAGTGTCCCTTTTGAGGATCCGGCAACAGACAGGATCAGCGCGCCGCTCTGACCATTCAGGCTGAAAGAAAATTCGGCAATATCGGATTTTGCACCATCTGCCGGATTGCTTCCCGCCTTGACACGGCTGCCCCGTGCTTTGGTATCTTTTGCTTCCGTTTTCTCGGTTCCGGCATCGTCAGTCTTCTGCGCATGCGCTCCGTCTCCGAACAGGTTAACCGCATTCACAAGCAGATCGAGCTTGGTGCCGGAGAACAAATCCGGATAAGCATTGGCTCTGGCGGAAAGCGCAGAAATAAGCGGCTCACGCGGGAAAACTGCATCGAGCTGGCGCAAGGCAGGGCTGAGATCATCAGCCAGAATTGTCGCATCGAGAGACGCATTGACCGAATTATCAAACGGCCGCAATGATCCGGTTGCCGAAACAGTTGCGCCTTCCAGACCGCTGACCAGCAGCCTGTCAAAATCCAGCTTGCCATTGCTCAGACGAAATGCGGTATCCAGCTGTTCCGCTTCCAGCCCTGCAAATTTAACGGGGCCTGCCTTGAGATTAACCGTCAGATTTTCACCGGCAAGTGCCGACAGGTCGCCTTCCCGCAGGAACATCCCACTCAGCAACTGCATTGTGCCTGCATCCAGAGCCTTGCCCTGAATATTCAGTACCGAAGATGCCGCGCGGCTTTCACCGCCACTGCGTTCAAAACTACCCTGAAGAACGGTTTCGCCCAGCACAATTTCCAGATCATCGACACTCTGGGCATCTTTATTCAGATTAATCTTGCCGGAAAATCCGGCGGCAGGAACCTGCCCCGCCAGCGCTTTGCCGCTATCGCCGGACAACCATGAAGCAAATCCGGCAGGCTGGCGTGACGCCAGCAGGAAACTGCCGTCAAAACCGAAATTTGCCCCGAGCTGCAATTTGCCCTTGGCTTCAATCTGGGTACGCCCCGGAAGATCTGCCTGTAACTGACTGATATTCCATGAATCCTTATCCGGTTCAGCACGGATAATCACAGAGCGGATGGTTGTTCCGCTTGCCACAATAGCTGGCAGTCGCAGATCAATATTGCCCGGAATATCCGGCACCGGTACACGCTCCAGCAATGTCTGCAAGAAATCAATTTTCTGCCGGAAGGACATCACCGGCTGCGTCGGTGCAACAGTCTCATCTTTGAGACTGACATCCGGCTTCATCCCGTCAAGATAGACCTGCTGGCCATCCGCACTAATCATGAAATGCGGGTTCTCTGCCAGATCAAGCTGTGCCTTACCGTTAATCACATAAGGAGCATCGGCATCACCCTGCTCCATCCGGAATTCTTCAATATTGAAGCCGCTGTTCTGTGCTTCGAATTTTCCGGTCAGCCGCAACTTATCAAGGGTAACGGCAGAGGTAATACCTTGCTTTTTCCGCTCTTCATCGCTCAAAGTAAGAAATGAAAACTGCCCTTTATAAACAGGCTTGCCGTCCGCAACCGTTACATCACCTTCTGTATCCAGCGTCAGCGGCAGATCAGAAGGACGCAGGCCGATGCGCAAACGCAGCGGATTATCAGGCTTTTTCTCGGCCGTATTGATATCAACATTGAAAACCTGCCCGTCGGCCTGCAATGTGCCGTTGATACGCCACGGCCCCATCAAACTGTCCGCAGACAGGGTAGCATTGATGGTCTGCAACTCCTGACGACGCCCGCGCACTTCATCCTGCAGCGTAATCTGCCCGTCGCGTAAAGTCAGCTTTTCCAGCTTTATTCTGGAGCCGGCCAGATCACTGTTCTCCGGTAAAACCCAATTGAGATGTCCCTGCTTGTCCAGCCCTGCAAAAAGATGCGGTTTTTCCATCCGCATATCAAAGATCAGAATTTCACCGCGCAAGAAGGGCATTAATTCCGCATCCATGGAAAACTGATCCATGGTCAGGGCACTCTGACCGTTTCTCCCTTCAACGCGCACATCGGAAAAAGTAACGGACGGAAACGGAAAAAGCCGTGCTTTTGCTGTCCCGTTCACATGCACCGGCCGGCCTAAAATCCGGCTGGCTTCCAGTTCAAAACGGTCGCGATAGCCTGTCCAGTCGATAAAAGGCGGTACGACCAGCGCCAAAGTCAGCACCAGTACCAGCAAACCACCAATAGCAACGAACAAACGCCCCAAAGTCTCACTCCGGCTGAGTACAGCCATCTGCTAACAAAACTGCTTTGCAGTCATTGTCATTTATGAATCACATTTCAGCGCGCACCATAGCGGCTCGCAGCCTGCGACAACAAGGTAATTTCACCATGACAAAGGCTGTATGCACCTGAATAGAGCCGTAAACTCGTGTCCAAAGATAAGGACACGGCTTGATCCTCTGGTATCTAACCGCTACAGCTGTCACATGACAGCCAATATCATTTTGTTTTCATATCTTCGGCCGCTTACGCTTCACACCCGAATTGACTTTATATCTGTGACATTATCATGAATTATTCAACGTCCGAGACCAATTCCCAACTTATGGAAACCATTCCTGATTTCTATGAGACAGCCGTTTTCAAGCGGGATATTTTCTCGGAAACCCGTGCAGGCTATTTTGTCGGCGAGCCGGAAACCCGTATCATCCGCCGCGTTGTCAGCGCAGCTCCGTGGTGGTCAAGCCCGCTGGCATGGTGGCTGGCGCGCCGTGAAATCCGCGGCCTCAAAAAAGTGCGCGGCATCAAAGGCACACCTCAGCTTCTGGCAACAGACAAACACGGCTTGTTCCGCACATGGACGGACGGCACACCGCTGCATCTGGCACGCCCGTCCCATCGTGAATGGTATTTGTCTGCCCATCGTATTCTGCGCGATATGCGCCGCATGGGCGTTACCCATAATGATCTGCAAAAGCCGCAAAACTGGCTGATGACGCCGGAAGGCGAAGCCGCTGTGATCGACTTTCAGCTGGCTTCCGTGCATCGCCGCCGTGGCGCTTATTACCGGTTGATGGCCTATGAGGATTTCCGCCACCTCATCAAACAGAAGCGCAATTTCGCACCTGATCTGATGACACCAACGGAAAAGCGCATTCTGGCACGCCGGTCACTGCCGTCACGTATCTGGCTGGCAACAGGCAAAAAAGTCTATAATTTTGTTACCCGTGGCATTTTCAACTGGTCTGACGGTGAAGGTACGGGCGACCGTATTGATAATGAAGGTCCGGCAATTATTGCGGCGCTGAAATCCGATCCACGTGTGAAAGATGTGTCTCTGAGTCTCTATTCCCTGCCTGCAAAAGGTGTGGGGATTTATGCTTTTGTTGAAACACTGAATGCGGACGAAAAGTCACTGCGTGCACGCCTTAAAGGTTATAAAGTCGAACTGATCCAGCCGGTTGCCCATTTGCCGCGCCGTGAGGACGGCACTGTGCGCGAAGATATTCTGCGCCTTGTTGCCATGAACCAGATGACAGAACTGGACGATCTTCTGCTGCGCGAGCCGGATATGCGCCCGCTGGTGGAAGCGCTCGCCGCGCATCGTCTTAACTTCACGGATCGCCGTATCACGCAGATGGAATAGGATTTTCCAGCCTGTAAATTTTAAAAAACGCAACGAATGAAGTGCCTGTAAGCTCTGCAGGTACTTTATTTGTTCTGGTCTATGGCGTTTCGCTTAAGAATCATTACATTCGGAACTATGTCAGACTTTCCAGACGATATTCCCTTCTTCGGGGAGCCGGATGTACCGGCTACACCTAAACCGCAATCTGGTCCAAAAGCCGGGATTGCCGCGCGGGCTATGCAGGCGCGCAACCAGCAGCGCGGTGAACCAGATTATCTGCAAGGGCTAAACCCTGAGCAGCGGCAGGCGGTCGAAACGACTGAAGGGCCGGTTCTGGTTCTGGCCGGTGCGGGCACCGGTAAAACCCGTGTTCTGACCACGCGTATTGCGCATATTATTCAGCAGGGTTTGGCATTCCCAAGTCAGATCCTCGCAGTGACTTTTACCAATAAAGCCGCACGCGAGATGAAAGAGCGTATCGGTCATCTTCTTGGCGGTGCGGTTGAGGGCATGCCATGGCTCGGCACTTTCCACTCTATCGGGGTGAAGATGTTGCGCCGCCACGCGGAACTGGCCGGACTGCGCTCTGACTTTACCATTCTTGATACGGATGATGTGATCCGCCTGCTCAAGCAGCTTATTCAGGCTGAAGGGCTGGATGACAAACGCTGGACGCCGCGTTCTTTCTCGATGATGATCGATGGCTGGAAGAATAAAGGCTATGGCCCGTCTGAAATTTCGGAGGGTGATGCCCGTGCTTTTGCCAATGGCAAAGGACGTGAACTTTATTATGCCTATCAGGAACGGCTGAAAACGCTGAATGCCTGTGATTTCGGTGATCTTCTGCTGCATCCGATCCGGATTTTCCGCAAACATCCGGACATTTTGCGCGAATATCATGCACGTTTCCGCTATATTCTGGTGGACGAGTATCAGGATACCAACACCGCACAATATATGTGGCTGAGACTGCTGGCGCAAAGGCCTAGCTCTAACGCAAACACCCAATCAGCATCAACACAACCACATAGCACTCCCAACGCGACCGACTGGTCGTCGGCTGACTTTTCAGCCGCCCCTGCGGAGCGCAGCCGCGCTAGCGGCGACAGCGTGAGCACAAATAAAACAACACAACAGATTAACATCTGTTGTGTTGGCGATGACGATCAGTCGATCTATGGCTGGCGCGGGGCTGAAGTCGACAATATCCTGCGCTTTGACAAAGATTTTCCGGGCGCAACAATTATCCGTCTTGAGCGCAATTACCGCTCCACACCGCATATTCTTGGTGCAGCTTCCTATCTGATCGCCCATAATGAAGGGCGCTTTGGCAAAACACTGCTGCCGCAGGCAGCCAGTGAAGATGATCAAAAAGTGCATGTGCATGCGGCTTGGGACTCAGAGGAAGAAGCCCGTGCGGTCGGTGAAGAGATAGAACAAGCGCAGCGTCGCGGTCATCTGCTTAATGATATGGCTATTCTGGTGCGTGCCTCGTTCCAGATGCGTGAGTTTGAAGACCGTTTCGTAACACTCGGCCTGAATTACCGCGTTATCGGCGGCCCGCGCTTCTATGAGCGTCAGGAAATCCGTGATGCAATGGCCTATTTCCGCGTTGTTGCCCAGCCTGCCGATGATCTGGCTTTTGAACGTATCGTCAACACGCCGAAACGCGGCCTTGGTGAAGCCAGCCTGCGTTTGGTGCATGATTATGCACGCGCAAAAAATATGCCGATGCTGCAGGCGGCGGAAGATCTAATTGCAACGGAAGAGCTGAAACCAAAAGCCCGCTCGGCACTGCGTGAAGTGGTCGAGAACTTCCGGCGCTGGCAGGGACTGCTGGATAACAAGTCTCATACAGAACTGGCAGAGATCATTCTCGATGAATCCGGTTATACGGCGATGTGGCAGAATGACCGCTCTGCCGAAGCACCGGGGCGTCTGGAAAACCTCAAAGAACTCATCCGCTCCATGGAAGAATATGAAAGCCTGCGCGGCTTTCTCGAACATGTGGCGCTGGTGATGGATACGGAACAGAATGAAGGCATGGATGCTGTCAGCATCATGACCCTTCACTCGGCCAAAGGTCTGGAATTTAAAACTGTGTTCTTACCGGGCTGGGAAGAAGGCCTGTTCCCGCATCAGCGTGCGCTGGATGAAGGCGGTCGCTCAGGGCTGGAAGAAGAACGTCGTCTGGCCTATGTCGGCCTGACCCGCGCCAAGAAAAATCTGCATATCTGGTTTGTGTCCAACCGCCGTATTCACGGCATGTGGCAGACCACGATCCCGTCCCGCTTTCTGGAAGAATTGCCGGAAGAGCATGTGGATATTGCGGAATCCGACAGTTCCTATGGCGGCGGTTATGGTCAGTCACGCTTTGATGCCGTGGGACGCGGTGATCCATTTGCCAATTCCTATTCCACACCGGGCTGGCAGCGGGCGCAGCAAAACCGCTCCGATGCCACGCGCAACAATTGGGGCTCCCGCTCCGGTGCTAATGTTGAGCGCATCGGTTATGGCGAAACAGATTCCGGCTTCGGTGCCGGTCGCGGCTCGGTCAAAGGCAAAGTGATTGACGGCGAGCTGGTGGCAAAATCCGTTTCCTCAACGCCGTCAGACTTTAAGGTCGGCGACCGTGTTTTCCATATGAAATTCGGCAACGGCAATGTCGCCTCAATTGATGGCAACAAACTGACCATCGACTTTGACCATGCCGGACAAAAACGCGTCATCGACAGCTTTGTGAAACGGGTATAAAAATCTGCTGACGCTTGAGTTTAGAAATAATATTCTAACATTAATATGTATGAGAGTATAACTTCATCAAGGCGCTACGCAACGCAGCATAACATTGCTTAACCGAGCCATGAATCTCCGTTAAATTTCGAACCAACGAGCGAAGGAGCAAATTTGCCCCTTCGCTTCACTTGTTTTGAAAGAAAAATTCATGTCCGTCGCTCATGTGAAAAAATCTTCTGCGCAGGCCAAGCCACTCTATCTGAATTTCGGTTTTCAGGTATTGACGGCGATGGTTATCGGCCTGCTGCTCGGTCTCGTTGCCCGTAATATGGGGCCAGATATCAACGGCAATGCCAACTGGCTGTCTGTCACCCTGCAGACAATAGGCTCTATCTTTGTGCAGATGCTGCGTGCGCTTGTGCCGCCGCTGGTTTTCACCGCGATTGTGGCCTCTATCGCCAATCTGGCTGCGCTTAACAATGCCGCCAAACTGGTCTGGCAGACCCTGCTGTGGTTCGCCATCACATCCCTTATCGCTGTGCTGATCGGTATTGCTCTGGGTTTGATTATTCAGCCGGGCATCGGTTCCGGTGTTGCCGCAGAAGCTGCCAAAGCGCCTGCCTCTTCCGGCTCATGGCTCGACTTCCTTAAAGGTCTGGTGCCTGCCAATATGCTCGGCCTTGAAGCCAGCACCAAACTTGGCAAAGATGCTGCCACCACTTCGCTCAATTTCAACGTGCTGCAGATCCTTGTTATCGCCATTACTTTCGGTGTTGCGGCACTGAAAGCCGGTGATGCTGCCAAGCCTTTCCTCGCCTTCAACCAGTCTTTGCTCGTTGTGGTGCGTAAAATCCTGTGGTGGGTTATCCGCCTCACCCCGCTCGGCACCATCGGCCTGCTTGGCCGCGCTGTTGCTCAATATGGCTGGGAAACTCTGGTTCAGCTCAGCTGGTATGCCGCAGCCGTCTATATCGGTCTGGCAATCGTGCTGTTCGTGGTCTATCCGGCAATCCTGATCTTCCACGGTCTGAAACCATCCCGTTTCTTTGCCGGTGCATGGCCTGCAATCCAGCTGGCTTTCGTGTCCCGTTCTTCCGTCGGTACACTGCCGGTAACTGAAGCCGTGACCGAGCGTAATCTGGGTGTGCCGCGTGAATATGCAGCTTTTGCTGTGCCTCTTGGTGCCACCACTAAAATGGACGGTTGTGCTGCAATCTATCCGGCGATTTCGGCGATCTTTATTGCGCAATATTTCGGCCTGCCGCTCGGCCTTCAGGAATATGTGCTGATCGCTTTTGTATCGGTACTGGGTTCGGCTGCAACTGCCGGTCTCACCGGTGCGGTAGTGATGCTCACCCTCACACTCTCCACCCTCGGCCTGCCGCTGGAAGGTGTCGGCCTGTTGCTGGCGATTGACCCTATCCTCGATATGGGACGTACCGCTGTTAACGTTGCCGGTCAGGCACTGGTACCAGCCGTTGTTGCCAAGCGCGAAGGTATTCTTGATGAAGCTGTCTATAACAGCGAAAAGAATATCGACGATATCGATCCGTCACATCTGACAGCGCAAGGCGTTGCTGCTTAAAACAAAAAAGCCGGAGGAAACTCCGGCTTTTTTTATTATCCGCCGGTCACCACATCATAGATCAGTTTCAGGTTCAGCATGATCACGATCAGCGCCACAATCCATGCCGCCCCTGTCAGCCATAAAGGCGCGCGCAGAGCACCCATCTTTTTACGGTCTGATGTGAACAAGATCAGCGGCACAATGGCGAATGGCAGCTGCAAACTCAGCACCACCTGACTGAGGATCAGCAGATTGGCAGTTCCCTTATTGCCATAGAGCATCGTCACAATAATCGCCGGTATAATAGCAATACCACGCGTAATCAGCCGTCGCAGCCATGGCCGGATGCGAAAATTGATAAAACCTTCCATCACGATCTGCCCCGCCAGCGTCGCCGTTACTGTCGAGTTCAATCCCGCACAGAGCAGCGCAACACCAAACAGGATTGGTGCCAGCGTGCTGCCGAGCAGAGGCGCGATCAGGGCTTCCGCCTGTTCAATCTCCACCACATCAGTACGTCCAACCTTGTGAAAAGTCGCTGCGGCCAGAATAAGAATAGACGCATTGACGGCCAGAGCCAGCATCAGCGCAATGGTGGAATCCCATGTGGAATAGGTAATAGCCTCGCGTTTTTCCTCTAAATTACCGCCATATTTACGCGTTTGAACAATGCCTGAATGCAAATAGAGATTATGCGGCATCACCGTTGCGCCAATAATCCCCAGCGACAGATACAGCATTTCCGGATTGGTCACGATTTCAGTGGTCGGTGCAAAGCCACGGATTACAGCGCCCCAGTCGGGATCAGCCAGCGCAATCTGCACCAGAAAACACAAAGCAATAATGCAAAGCAAAACCAGCACATAGGCTTCAATCCAGCGGAAACCCTTGCTCTGCATATATAGCACGACAAAAACATCGAGCGCGGTCAGCAACACACCGAGTTCCAGCGGCATACCAAACAACAGATTAAGCGCAATCGCCGTGCCGATCACTTCGGCAAGGTCGGTGGCACAGATCGCAATCTCCGCGCCGATCCATAAGAACCATGCCATCGCCGGAGAATAAGCATCGCGGCAGGCCTGCGCCAGATCGCGCCCCGTTGCCACAGCCAGACGCGTGCAAAGCGATTGCAGCAAAATAGCCATGATGTTGGAAACCAGCGCCACAACCAGCAGCGTATAGCCAAAGCGCGAACCACCGGCGATAGACGTCGCCCAGTTGCCGGGATCCATATAGCCGACTGCCACCAGATAGCCCGGCCCTGCAAAGGCGGCAAATTTTCTCCACCGCGTGCCATGACGCGGAATTGCAATGGAACCATTGACCTCAGCCAGCGATTTCGCTGCCGGTTCCTGACGCCATGCGCCGGAATTGTCAGCACCCTCTGCCAGTGGAAATTCATTTTTCTTCATGAAAAATCTTCGCGCACAAATGACAATGAAACTCATTTGCAACTAAATGCCTGATTTTTCCTGTCGTCAAGAAAAAACAATTCCCCGTATCGTAACAGGGAAATACAGGCATAAAAAATGCAGCTTAGAGCGACGTGCGCCCCATTGGGCGCACGAAGGTCGCTCTAACACTTAAAAATTACGCTTCAGAACCGGCATTTAAAAAAGCGCTTATTGCGGCTTACCTTTTTCCCACATCACATCACCGCGATAGAGCGGCACAGTTGAGAGCGATGTTTTGGCAGAACCATCCTGCACCTGTGAGGCATGCGCCAGATAAATCAGCGTATTATTGGTCTGATCGTAAATACGGGTAATGACCAGCTTCTTCCAGATCAGGCTGGTGCGCTCGGAAAATACCCGCTCACCGCCTTTGCCGAGCTTGATATCTCCGATGGTAATCGGCCCTGTCTGCTCACAGGAAATCGACGCATTGGACGGGTCTTCAAACCAATTCCCTTTCTGCAGCCGGTCGATCATACCACGAGAGAAAGATGCCAGATGACAGGTCACACCCTGCACTTTCGGATCGCTGACCGCATCAATCACAATATCATTGCCGAGCCAGTCCACACCAACTTTGCCGATTTCCTCCGCCTGCACCATGCTCAAGCTTGTCAAAGGAGACAAGGCCAACATTGCGCCCAGAGCTGTAACGGTCAGAAATTGCTTCATAAACATCTCCTGCATTCAGATTTGAATCAAATATGGAGTGACTTACGCATCCCCCGCCAAAGGCAGCCATTTATCGAGAAAAGCATTAATCTCCATGGTCTGAATATCCGGCAGCGCTTTATAAATCAGCTCCACCGGCCAATCCCACCATGCACTCTGCAACAGGCGCTCAACCGTCTTTTCATCAAAACGCTGTCGCAGAATTTTTGCAGGCACACCGGCAACAATCATATAGGGTGGCACATCTTTAGAAACCACTGCATTTGCGCCGATCACGGCACCGGTGCCAATGCTCACACCGGGCAAAATCACCGCACCATGACCAATCCAGACATCATTACCGATCGTCACCCGTCTTGAGGAACGGTGTGCACGGTAATCCATATCCACGCCGATATTGCGAAAATATTCATTCGGCCGGTAGGTCATTTTATGCATAGTCAGGCGCTGCATCGGATGTTCCAGCGCATTGATCCGCACATTGGAAGCAATGGAACAGAAATGCCCGATCTCGGCATAAATCCCCTCTCCGTTGCGCTCCAGATAGGTGAAATTACCGATCTGCACATCACGCAGGATCACCCGTTCGGCGATTTCGGTATATTGTCCGAGTTTAACGGATTTCAGCTGCGCGCTCGGATGAATTTTCGGCTGCACATCACGCGAAAACTGCAAAACATCCTCACTCATCACGTTTTATTCCTGCATAAGTTCAATTTCAAAAATTTCTGAAATTTCATAAAAGATGGGAAAATCATACAGACAGCCTTTGCCAAACTGCCACAAGCCAGCTATAACATTATTATGACGACAGCTGATAGACAGGCCAACGGACACGAGAGCAGAAAATTGCTTTGGATTAGCGGCGTGGTATTAATCACCGCTCTGGCCGCTGGCGCTTTGTTTGCAGGCTGGATGAATTACAGCGACACCATATTCATGACCATGCTCATGGATGGTATTTCATGGTGCTTCTGAGGATCTGATTTATGCGTAAATATCTTCCCGTTCTGGTGCTGTTTGTTGCCGCTTTCACAATCGGCATTGTCGGCTTTCAGGCCTATCGCGACAAACAAATGGCCTCCGGCGAAGAGAGCCCTTATGGCGGCGCATTCAAGCTTGTCTCTATGAATGGCAGTGAGATCACCGATCAGTCTCTGCGCGGCAATCCTTCAGTCGTGTTTTTCGGCTATACCCATTGTCCGGTTGTCTGCCCGACCACCCTCTTCGATCTCGACAGCTGGCTGAAAGAGCTCGGCCCTGAAGGCGCGGCTATTCGCGGCTATATGGTCACTGTTGATCCTGAGCGTGACACACCGGAATATATTCAGAAATACATTACCAATGTCTCCGACCGTATCACCGGCATTACTGGCGACCCGAAGGACATTGCTGCAATGCTGAAGTCCTACAATATCTATGCCAAGAAAGTTGATGAAGACGGCGAGAATTACACGATGGATCACACTGCATCTATCCTGCTTCTCGACAAGAACGGCCGTCTGCGCTCAACCATCGCCTATGGCGAACCGTCAGAAACAGCAATTTCCAAGCTGAAACGTCTGGCAGCAGGCTGATTATAGCGGATAGCATTCGCATCTGACTAAGCTTCGTGATAGAGCAGTTTTCCTGAGTAAGGAAACTGCTCTATTCTTTTTTATAACTCCAATTCAGAGACCCCACATGGCACAGTACCGCTTATATCTCACACGGGACAAAGATCAGGCTGAGCAGATTTTCGATCTGCTGGAACCGGTATTTGAAGAAGACGGTCTGCCGCTGGCCAATACTGAAATTGATGAAGACAAGCAGATTTATGAAATCTCGCTTTATACCGAAGACAAAGCCGGTGCCGATGAAGCCCTGCCGCGCATGGCCGCTTGTCTGGGTCTGAATCCGGAAGAAATCGGTGTGGAAGAACTGCCGGATATTGACTGGGTTCTGCATTCTCTCGAAGGTCTGAAGCCTGTTCGAGCCGGTCGCTTCTTTGTTCACGGCTCCCATGACCGCGACAAGCTGCAGGATGGCGATATCGGCATTGAAATCGATGCAGGTCTTGCTTTTGGCACCGGTCATCACGGCACCACCGCCAGCTGCCTTGAGATGATCGAAGAAATTGTTGCGCTTGAAGAGCCTAAGAATGTGCTTGATCTCGGCACAGGCAGTGCGGTTCTCGCCATTGCAGTTGCCAAGCTGCGCGATATTCCGGTTCTGGCCACCGATATTGATCCTGTTGCGGTCGATGTGGCGCAGGAAAATGTGGAGAAGAACGGTGCGGATAAATGGGTTTCCACCCTCACCGCCACCGGTTTTGACAATCCGGAAATGCAGGCGCGTGCGCCATTTGATCTGATCGTAGCCAATATTCTTGCCAATCCGCTGATTGAACTGGCAAGCGAGATGCGCGCCCATATGAAAGATAATGGCTCGCTGATCCTCTCCGGCATTCTGGAAACCCAGCGCGACAGCGTTATTGCAGCTTATGAAGCGGCTGGCATCGAGCATCACAAAACTATTTACAAAGAAAGCTGGGTTGCTCTTCACCTCAAGCCAAAGCTCTGATTATAATGAGGGTCTAACCTTTTTCAGGATCAGAATCTCATGTTTCAGAACTTTGAAGTCAGCAGCAATCCGGCAACCGGTGCGCCGCGTGTAGCCAAATTGCGCGAGGAACTGAACCGTCTTCAGTTGGACGGTTTTCTTGTGCCGCGCGCCGATGAGCATCAGGGCGAATATGTGCCGCTGCGTGCTCAGCGCCTTGGCTGGCTGACAGGCTTCACCGGTTCTGCCGGTGCAGCGCTGATCCTGAAGAATAAAGCCTATGTCTTTGTTGACGGGCGTTACACATTGCAGGTGCGCACTCAAACAGATCCGGCCGTGTTCGACATTGAAAGTCTGGTCGACAATCCGCCTGCCTCATGGCTGGAGAAAAACGGCAAAGGTCTGGTCATCGGCTTTGATCCGTGGCTGCATACAATTGCAGAAACTCGCGCGCTGAAAGCTGCCCTTGAAGCACAGGGCGGCCAGCTCGTGCCGGTGCAGGACAATCTGGTTGATCTGGTCTGGACTGACCAGCCTGCCGCCCCACTGGAACCAGTGACTATTCAGCCGCTGCAATATGCCGGTCAGGAGCCACGTGCCAAACTGAATTGTTTGAGTGAAGCAGTTGAGAAAAGCGGTGCTTCAGCCACTATTCTGACAGACCCCGCCTCCATCGCATGGGCGTTCAATATTCGCGGCCGCGATGTCAGCAATACACCGCTGCCTTTGAGCTTTGCACTGATTGCGGCTGACGGCCAGCACATTCTGTTCATTGATAAGCGTAAGCTGCCGATTGAAACCGAAGCCTATCTGACGCAGCTGACCAAAATCACTGCGCCAAATCTGATGGAAAACACGCTGGCTCAACTGGCAGGTGAAGGTGCAAGCTTCATGCTTGATCCTGCACTGGCTGCGGAAAAGCTGCGCATGATTATCACGCAGGCCAATGGCACAGTGGTTGAAGGCACCGACCCTGCCCGCCTGCCCCGCGCGATGAAGAACAAAGCCGAACTGGATGGCTCCCGTGCCGCCCATGAGCGTGACGGCGTGGCCATGGTCAAGTTTTTCTCATGGCTCGACAGCCAGCCTGCCGGCAGCGTGGACGAAATCAGCGCCGCTCAGCAGCTGGAAGAAAGCCGTCGCACAGTCGGCGAAATGTTCCAGAAGCCTCTGGAAGACCTGTCTTTTGACAGTATCTCCGGCGCAGGGTCTGACGGAGCAATCATCCATTACCGCGTCAATACCGATACCAATCGCAAGCTCAAAGATGGCGAGCTTTATCTGATTGATTCCGGTGCGCAATATCGTGACGGCACTACGGATATCACCCGTACCGTGGCGATTGGTGAAGTCTCTGCTTTTGAAAAGAAGACTTTCACGCTGGTGCTGAAAGGCGTTATCGCACTGTCCCGCCTGCGTTTTCCTGTCGGCACACGCGGTCAGGATATTGATGCATTTGCCCGTGCCGCTCTCTGGCAGCATGGCTATGACTATGCACATGGTACCGGCCACGGCGTTGGTTCTTATCTCGCTGTGCATGAGGGGCCGCAGAGCATTTCCAAGCGCGGTGCGCAGGAGCTCAAAACCGGCATGATCCTGTCCAATGAGCCGGGCTATTATCGTCCGGGCGAGTTCGGCATCCGTATTGAAAATCTGATTATCGTCAAAGAGCCGCAAGCAATTGATGGCGGCGATATCGCAATGCATGAGTTTGAAACACTGACTTTCTGCCCGATTGATCGTCGCCTCATCGATGTTTCATTGCTCAATGCGGATGAACTGACATGGCTCAATGATTATCATGCACAGACACGCGACAAATTACTGCCGCATTGCTCGGAAGACGAAAAGAGCTGGCTGATTGCTGCGACCGAAACCCTGTAAAGCCCTGCCATACAGACATAAAAAAACCGGCGAAATCGCCGGTTTTTTATTATCAATATCATACCGATCTCAGAACGGCATATATTGGCGCAGCAGCACAATCAGCACACCACCAAAAATACACAGTGGAATAATACCGATGCGGAATGCCGCCAATGTGCAGAGCACCATGGTCAGAAACTCTTTCCACCCCGCATTGAAAGCAGCCGGAGCAACAAGCGTTGTCAGCACTGCCGCAGGCACGGCATTGAGACCAGCCTCAACGCGATAATGCACACGCTCAAACTGCGAAAGAATGAGATGCCCGCCGATACGGGTGATATAGGTCAGCACAGCCGCGCCAAAAATAATCCAAACAGTTGAAGACATTACTGCACGTCCTTCACAGTTTTCACCGGTTCATCATCCAGCGTAATCACGGTTTCACGACTAGACAGCGGCTTGGCAATCACAACAGCCATGACAATACCGCCGATTGCACCAACGGTGACATGCCACGGCGAGCCGATCCAGAAATAAGCAGCAACGGAAGTCACGGAACTCGCCGCAACAATCGGGAACCAGTTTGTACGGGAGCGAAAGCCCATCACCAGACCGAGGAAGTAAATTGGCAGCAGCATATCAAGACCGATGGCTTTCGGATCACCGATCATCCCGCCGAAAGTCGCACCAATATAAGCTTCAATTACCCATGACAGATAAAGCGGAATGGCCAGCCCCATATACCAGACAAAGGTAATCGGCTTTTTCTGCTCCGCCTGCTTTTCGCTTTCCGCATATTGAACATCGGTCAGGAAAAAGAAGGCCACAATCTGCTGCAACGGCGTGAAATGCTTAATCAACCGTCCTGTGCCTGCAGAATAGAGCACATGGCGGAAATTCACCGCGAAAATCGACAGCAGGATCATCCATGGTGCAACATGTTTGCCAAACAGCTCCATACCCACCAGCTGGCTGGCACCGGCAAACAGTGCCGCGCTCATCCATACCGATTCACTGACATTCAGGCCGTTATCAACGGCAACAACACCAAACAAAATGCCAAAAGGCGCGACCGCCGCCATAACCGGCCCGCCGCGTCTTGCACCATCCCAGAATTGTGCAAGTTTACCTGTCTGGGTACCAGACAGGATTTTTGGATTACATCCATCCATCATCATTACCAGTATTTTTCAAACGCGCCTTAAAGCCCGCGTTTACATTTGAGGAATGGACTAAAGCAGAAAACTGCTCTCCGTTCCCACACTGGTTATGAATAGGCTGATGCATAAAACCAATCAAGTGCAGGGCAGACACACCTGCCCTGTCATAAAAGGTAATATTTAATCCGCACCAACAAGCGTAAACCACGCATCTTCGTCGATCACCTCAATGCCCAGCTCCGCAGCTTTGGTGAGTTTTGAGCCTGCCCCCGGCCCTGCAACCACCAGATCTGTCTTTTTTGAAACCGAACCCGATGCTTTTGCGCCATAGCGCTCCGCCATGGTCTTGGCTTCATCACGCGACATGCGCACCAGCGATCCGGTGAAAACGATGGTTTTACCGGCAACCGGTGAGCCGCTCACGATTTCGTGAACTTCATCCAGCGGTATTACCTCTGCCAGCAATGCGCTAAGCACTTCTGTGTTATGCGGCTCCTGATAAAAGTCCACAATCGCTTCAGCAACAATTGTGCCGATGCCTTCCACATCCGTCAGCTCGCGCCATGCATCATTGCCCTTGTCGCCCTTATCCTGCGGCACCAGAGCGGCCAACGCCACTTCTGCCAGCTTGGCATAAGAACCAAAGGCGCGTGCCAGTTTCTTGGCATTGACCTCACCGACATGGCGGATACCAAGCCCGAACAGAAAACGGCTCAGGGCAATCTCACGCCGCTCATTAATCGCGGCATAGAGTTTCTTCACCGATGTCGCACCGAAACCTTCAATATTCTCCAGCTTCTTCAGCGGTGATGCAGCTTGCCGCTTTTCCAGCGTGAAAATATCAGCAGGCGTGCGGATTTTTAAACTCTCATCTTCGGCATTGAAGAAGAACTCAACCTGCTTTTCCCCCAAGCCCTCAATGTCAAAAGCATTACGCGAAACGAAATGGCGGATACGCTCGACTGCCTGCGCCTCGCAGATCAGACCACCGGTGCAACGGCGCACCGCCTCACCTTCTTCGCGCACCGTATGGCTGCCACAGACAGGGCACAGACGCGGGAATTCATAGGCAACACTCTCCGCAGGACGTTTATCTGCAACAATATCCACGATCTGCGGGATCACATCACCGGCGCGCTGAATTATGACGGTATCGCCGACGCGGATATCACGCCCCTCACGCAACGCATTGCCCTTCTGGTCAAAGCCGCGAATATAGTCTTCATTATGCAGTGTGGCATTGGTCACGACCACGCCTCCGACCGTGATCGGCTCCAGACGCGCAACAGGCGTCAGCGCACCGGTACGGCCGACCTGAATATCAATGCCTTTGAGAATGGTGAAAGCACGCTCTGCCGGAAATTTATGGGCAATTGCCCAGCGTGGGCTGCGCGAAATAAAACCAAGACGCTGCTGCAAGGCCAGATCGTCAATCTTATAGACCACGCCATCAATATCATAACCGAGCGTGGCACGCTGTTCTTCAATCGCATGATAGTGAGCAACTAGCTCCGGCACACTCTCAAAACGGCGCATCAGCGGATTAATGGTAAAACCATAGGATTTGAGCTTTTCCACCATACCCATTTGCGTAGTGGCAGGCATTTCGCTCACCTCACCCCATGCATAGGCGAAAAAACGCAACACACGGCTGGCGGTGATTTTGCTGTCCAGCTGGCGCAGCGATCCTGCTGCCGCATTGCGCGGATTGGCAAAAACCGGTTTACCGTCTTTTTCCTGTTTTTCATTAAGCGCCGCAAAATCGGCATGGCTCATATAGACTTCACCGCGCACTTCCAGCACATCCGGCGCATCGCCTTTCAACACCTGCGGAATATCGGCAATTGTACGCGCATTATTGGTGACATTCTCGCCTACAGAGCCATCGCCGCGTGTCGCAGCACTCACCAGCCGCCCCTGCTCATAACGCAGCGAGAGCGACAGCCCGTCAATCTTCGGCTCTGCGGTAATACCGAGCGGGCTGCCCGGAAAGAGCTTGAGAAAACGGTAAATACGCCCGACAAACTCGCCGACATCCTCATCACTGAACGCATTATCCAGCGACAGCATCGGCACATTATGGGTGATTTTGGAGAATTTCTCGGAAACCGCTGCACCGACTTTCAGCGACGGCGAATCTTCGCGGATCAAATGCGGAAAACGTTGCTCAATTGCCTGATTGCGGCGACGCAGAGCATCATATTCCGCATCGGAAATTGTCGGCGCATCCTGCGTATTATAGAGAAAATCATGCTCAGCGATGGTTTTAGCCAGCAATTCAAGCTCAGCTGCGGCCTGTTCTTCGCTCAAATTTTCAACGCTGATTTCACTCATATTCAACCCGTCTCCGTTTACGGATTCAATATAACACAGGTGATGAAAATCAAACGCTCAAGACTGAATTTTATGCAGTCAGAGCACCGTTTTCCCGCAGCAAGCGCTCGGCAGCAGCACGGGCTTCATCAGTCACACTGGCACCGGCGAGCATACGCGCTATTTCTTCCTGACGCTCGGCCACTTCCATCGTGCGGATAGAGGTGCGCATCTGTTCGCTCTCGCCTTGCGCCTTGGCGATCAGGAAATGCGTTGTCGCACGGGCGGCAACCTGCGGCGCATGGGTCACAGAAAGCACCTGCACATTGGAGGACAGTCGTGCGAGACGCTGACCAATCGCATCGGCCACTGCACCGCCCACACCCGTATCAATTTCGTCAAACACCAGTGTCGGTGCTGAGCCGCGATCAGCAAGAGCCACTTTGAGCGCCAGCAGGAAACGGGACAATTCACCGCCCGAGGCCACTTTCATCATTGGCCCTGCGCGTGTTCCCGGATTGGTACGCACCCAATATTCAACAACATCAATACCTTCAGCACTGCGGTTTTCCGCATCGGTTTCGATATTGACGATAAATTCCGCACGTTCCAGCTTCAGCGCCGGCAATTCCTGCATCACAGCCTGCGTCAGCGATTGTGCAACCTTTACACGCTCTGCCGACAATGCAGACGCCGCCGCATCGTAGATTGCACGATTTTCCTGAGCCTGCTTCTCCAGCTGCTCCAGCTTTTCCGCACCGGCATCAAGATCCTGCAAATCCGCATCCATCTTGTCGCGCAATGCAGCCAGATTGGCCACCGGCACAGAGAATTTGCGTGAAGCTGCACGCAGCGCAAACAGACGCTCTTCCACTGTCTCCAGCACACGCGGATCAAAATCAATCTCGCGCATTGCCGTATCAATACCGCTCTGCGCATCACCTAGGCGATCCAGCGCCTCGTCAATCGCTTTAATCACCGGTTCCAGCAGATGCGGTGCTTCCGGCATTTTGCGCTCAAGACGGCGCACCAATGCGGCCAAAGTCGGCACCGGCGATTCATGACCGGACAACAGGTCATTGGCTTCGCTCACATCGGTCGCAATCTTCTCGGACTTCATCATGATAGAGCGCTTTTCAGCCAGCTCATCTTCTTCGTCTTCTTGCGGATTGAGCTTATCTAGCTCTTCAGCCGAGGCACGCAGATAATCGGCCTCACGCGCTGCGGCTTCCACTTTAGCGCGATGCTTGACCAGAGCACTCTCACTGTCGCGCCATTGCTTGTACAAGCGACGCAGCTGCAAAGTCTGCCCGTCCAGCCCGCCAAATGCATCCAGCAATGTGCGATGCAAATCTGTATCGATCAGCGCACGGTCATCATGCTGCCCGTGGATTTCCACCAGATGGCGGCCAAGCTCACGCAGCAAACCAACGCTTGCTGCCTGATCATTGATGAAGACACGCGAACGGCCGTCACTATTCTGCACACGTCGCAGAATAATGTCGCCGTCATCATTGATTTCATTATCCTTGAGAAAATTACGGGCGGGATGATTGATGCCGACATCAAACACCGCCGTCACCTGCCCCTGCTCCGCACCATGGCGCACAAGGGAAGCATCGCCTCTGGCACCAAGTGCCAGAGACAAACTGTCGAGCAAAATAGATTTACCCGCACCGGTTTCACCGGTGAGGACAGACAGACCTTTTTGAAACTCGATATCGAGTTTCTCAATCAGGACAATATCGCGGATCGACAGTTGCGCTAGCATGGCTGCCTTTTATAGCATTTTACAGTCAAATGGCCACATTTGGCATCGTATAAATGCGGGGAAACAATAAAGCAGAGCAAGCTGAAATTATCTTATAATCACAACTTGCTCTGTTTTCATTAAGCGCCGCCAGTGATGAGCGAAGATGCTTTGGAAAGCCACGAACCGGTGTTTTCACGCGGCTCAAGACCACCACCCTGCAAGAGCTTATAGGAATCTTTATACCAAGGGCTGTCCGGGAAGTTCTTACCCAGAACCGCAGCAGCAGTCTGCGCTTCAGAGGTCAGACCCAGTGCAAAATAAGCCTCGGTCAGACGAGCCAGCGCTTCTTCCACCTGACGGGTGTTGGAATATTCCTCAACCACATTGCGGAAACGCTTGATCGCGCCGAGATATTCCTTGCGCTCAAGATAGTAACGGCCAACCTGCATATCCTTACCGGCGAGCTGGTCGCGGGCAAAGCGGATCTTGGTCTTGGCGTCTTCAACATATTCCGATTTCGGGAAACGATCGACAACTTCCTGCATCGCAGCAATCGCACGGCGGCTTGCCGCCTGATCGCGCGTTACATCCGGAATCTGACGGAAATAGCTCAGGCCGATGATGTAATAGGCATAAGCGGATTCATCCGAAGTCGGATAAAGCGTGTTGTAGCGCTTGGCCATTGAAATGGCTTCTTCATAATTACCTTTGCGGTAATTGGTGAATGCGGACATCACCAGCGATTTGCGCGCATATTCTGTGTAAGGATGCTGACGGTCAACAGCAGCGAATTTCTTCGACGCTTCGTCCAGACGTCCGGCTTCGAGATTGGCAAGACCTTCATTATAAAGCTTGTCAGCCGGATCAATGCTCTCGACATATTTGGACAGGTCAACATCTTTGTCACCGGAGGCACAACCTGCAAGCGCCATTGTCAGCACGACAGCACTGGTCGCCATAGCCAGCTTGGTCATTTTACGAATTTGAGAACCCTCAGCACCAGTAACATTGGCTGCAGTATCTGGGAATTTAGAAATCGTCATGCTGTCTCCGGTGTTTCGGCAACACAAATCATGGGCAAATCATTCCTGTGTCAGAGGGTTCATAAACCATAGCTGAGAACAATCGGCAATGTTAATACAAGTTTATTCGCACGGCTTCGAGACTGCAATGCCTGCCAGACACGACTTTTTCAACCCGTACAGTCATAAAACAGCAAAATCTCTTACAAACCGCCATCACACTGCATGTGTTCGCGGCTCAATTAAGGCTGACAGAACAGACTCTCAAAGAATCATTGAGTAATTTGTCCTGATTATCATTTATAGCTGTGTGCTGTGTTCTTCAGATAACAAAAACTCAGCTTTCCAACCGATAGTGATCCGGTTTTTCCAGCAATGCCTTTACCAGAAGCGCGTTCAGCTTATGACCGCCGCGATAGGAGCGGAACAGGCCACGAAACGGATGACCTGCCAATGCCAGATCACCAACAGAATCCAGCAATTTATGGCGCACGAATTCGTCCGGATAGTGCAGCCCGTCAGGATTAAGCACCTCCCCCTCATCGCCGATAGCAATGGAATTTTCCAGCGACGAGCCAAGCGCCAGTCCCATGGAGCGCAGCTTTTCTACATCGCGCATGAAGCCGAAGGTACGTGCTTTAGCGATTTCACGCTCGAAGACATCCGCATCAAGGTCAAAGCTGAAAGACTGGCGGCCGATAGAGGCGACAGGAAAATCAATTTCCACCTCATAGCGGGCACCGTTATGCGGTATAAACTCTGCCCAGTTCTGTCCGTCTTCCACACGCACGGGTTTCAAAATAGTCAGATACTGACGCGGGGCATCCTGCTTCACTAATCCGGCCTTGCGGAATGCACTGATAAATTCAGCCGAACCGCCACCGAGGATCGGCACTTCAGGGCCGTCAATTGCAATAGTCAGATTATCAATGCCAAGCGCTGCAATCGCTGCCATCAAATGTTCAATCGTGCTGACACCGAAATCAGCCGAACCGATAGACGTATTCAGTGTTGTCGAACCAAGCGAGGCAGACAATGCAGGAATGCTCTCACGCCGCCCCTCACTATTGTGACGAATAAAAACAATACCGTGGTTCACAGGCGCCGGACTGATATCCAGCGTAACAGGTTTGCCGCCATGCACACCAAATCCCGAGAGCGGGAATGAACCGGCTATTGTTTGCTGCATAGTTTTCATAACAATCCTGTTTCCTGTCTTATCTGCCAGTTTCATATAGGACGCTCAGCCCCAAGGCTCAATCTTGTTCCCCGATAAAACCCCAGCCTTAAAACAAAAAAACACCGCGTCCCTGATGAGAACGCGGTGAAATTTAAGCAAAAGGTATTTTATCAGATCAGTTGGCCTGACGGCGAAGGAACGCCGGAATTTCAAGCTGATCATCTTCAGAAGCCATGCGCGGCTGTGCACGACCCTGACTGTCAAGCTGACCGTTGCGCGGTGCGTAGATCGAGGCATCCTGCGACAGCGGACGACGCTGTTCAGGGGCACGAGCCTGCATCGGAGCGGCCGGCATTTCGCGTTTCTGAGCCGGTTCCAGACGGGCAGTCGGCTGTTCATCATCACGACGGGACAGGCTGGCAGTCAGACGACGCAGCAGACCAAGCGGACCGCGTTCTTCATGTGCCTGCTGTGCCGGCTGCGGAGCCGGTGCGCGACGGGCATTCATTTCCGCCTGAACAGCCGGAGGAAAGTCCGATACGCTTGGCATACGCGGAGCCTGACGCGGCTGCTGCGGAGCCAGAGCCGGATCCATGTGCTGCTGTGGCTGGAATTGCGGCTGAGGTGCCAGATTATGCGCTGGCTGCTGCATCTGCGGCTGAACCGGAGCCTGCATCTGCGGACGCGGAGCTGCTGGCTGCTGGCGCATTTCCATCATATCCGGTGCAGGTGCCTGAAAAATACGGCTCTGCGGCTGGAAAGCAGCATCATTGGTAGCGGCTGGCGGCGCATAAGAGCGCTGCTCACCTTCACCCAGATGCAGGGACTGCTGAGCCGGAGCGGCGTGTTCAACAGGTTTAGCCTGAGCAACAGGCTGCTGAACAGGAGCCTGAGCGGCTGGCTGCGGAGCTGGTTTAGCTACTGGTTTCGCTGGCTGGCGAAATTCCAGCGGCGCAGGCGCCGCGTCTCCGATCTGCTTATCGATTCCGGTAGCAACGACAGAAACACGGATCACACCTTCGAGACCTTCATCGAAGGTCGCGCCGAGAATGATCATAGCATCCTGATCGACTTCTTCACGGATACGGGTAGCAGCTTCGTCAACTTCAAACAGTGTCATGTCACGGCCACCTGTGATCGAGATCAGCAGGCCGCGCGCACCGCGCATGGAGGTTTCATCCAGCAGCGGGTTCGCAATAGCGGCTTCAGCAGCGGCAATCGCACGACCGTCGCCGGAAGCTTCACCGGTGCCCATCATGGCCTTGCCCATTTCGCGCATAACCGAGCGAACGTCAGCAAAGTCAAGATTGATAAGACCTTCTTTAACCATCAGGTCGGTGATGCAGGCAACACCGGAATACAGCACCTGATCGGCCATCGCAAAAGCGTCGGCAAAAGTGGTTTTGTCATTGGCAATACGGAACAGGTTCTGGTTCGGAATGACGATCAGAGTATCGACATTCTTCTGCAGTTCTTCGATACCCATATCAGCCGTTTTCATGCGGCGCTGGCCTTCGAAGTGGAAAGGTTTGGTGACAACACCAACGGTCAGAATACCTTTTTCGCGCGCTGCACGGGCAACAACCGGCGCGGCACCGGTACCTGTACCACCGCCCATACCGGCGGTTACAAAGCACATATGTGTGCCGTTCAGGTGATCGATGATTTCATCAATGCACTCTTCAGCGGCTGCGCGGCCGACTTCCGGCTGCGAACCTGCACCCAGACCTTCGGTCACAGCTGCACCGAGCTGAATAATACGTTCAGACTTGGACATAGTCAGAGCCTGGGCGTCGGTATTGGCCACAACAAAATTTACGCCACGCAAACCGGCGTTAATCATGTTGTTGACAGCGTTACCGCCACCCCCGCCCACACCGAAAACGGTGATGCGCGGCTTCAGCTCGGTGATATCCGGCTTTTGCAGATTGATTGTCATCAGTTTCGTTCCTTTTGCCTTTCACCGCTTCGCCGCCGCGGTGCCGTATTCTGATTTATTTTTTGTACGCATACCCCGGAAGGAACCGCGTTATCATTTTGAAATTATCCGGTCATTTACCATGATTTGGCAAAAAGCCCAGAGTGTAATCGGGTCAGAAATAAAAAATCTCAAACCCTTGTTTCAAAACTGCTTTCCTTCAATTTTACTCCTCAGGAAAGCTGCAGCTCTTTCTTACTAAAAACTTGTTTTCAGCCATTGGCCGACCCGTGAAATACGTCCGCCGGAGCCGATAAGACGACCACCGGAGGCAGCACGAACAGACCGTTCTTCAATGCCTGCTACCTGCGGATAAATCAGCAGGCCTACTGTTGCCGAGAATGCCGAACCTTTTGCAGCTTCCGGCAATCCCGCAATTCCTAAAGGCCGCCCGATACGGACATTGCGCGCCAGAATGCGGCGGGCAACTTCCGGCATACCGGTCAGCTGGCTTGCGCCACCTGTCAGCACAACACGCTTACCGACAATATGGCCCAGCCCCGAAGCATTCAGCCGGTCACGAACCAGCTCCAGTGTTTCTTCAACACGGGCACGAATGATACGGGTGAGAACTGAACGCGGATACTGGTTCGGCACATCACGATCGTCATCGCCGATCGGCGGAACGCTGATCAGATCGCGGTCATCGGCAGCGCTTGGCAGCGCCGAGCCATACATAACCTTGAGACGTTCAGCATCTTCCATACGGGTGGAGAACCCGCGTGCCACATCCATTGTTACATGCATACCGCCAATGGCAATGGCGTCAGCATGGATAAATTTGCCTTCCGAGAATACGGAAATCGTTGTGGTGCCGCCGCCCATATCAATACAGGCCGCGCCCATTTCCGCTTCATCATCCACCAGAGCCGCCAGACCGCTCGCATAAGGGGTGGCGACAATCGCTTCAACCGAGAGATGGCAGCGATTGATGCACAATTCGAGATTGCGCAAAGGTGCGCTGTCTGCGGTCAGTACATGCATATCAACGCCGAGTGAATCACCCAGCATACCCATCGGATCGCGGATACCGCGTTCACTGTCGAGCGTGTAACCAATCGGCAGCGAGTGAACCAGATGACGCTCAGCCTGCAGCGCCTGTTTGGCACCGGCAGCAAGCACACGGCGGATATCGGTTTTCTCTACTTCATGGCCGCCCAGATCAATGCTCGCATTGAAGGTTTCGCTTTTCAGGCGACCGGAAGAAATATTGACGATCAGCGATTCAACGGTCAGACCGGCCATACGTTCAGCCGCATCAACGGCCAGACGGATCGACTGCTCAGCCGCATCCAGATCAATCACCACACCGGATTTAACACCGCGGGATTTCTGATAGCCGATACCCAGCACATCCATACGATGCGTACGGCCCGGCAGAAACGCGCTTTCATCCCGCGGACGCAGACGCGCAATCACACAGGAAACCTTGCTCGATCCGACATCAAGCACTGTCAGAAGCCGCGTGCGGCGACCTGAAGAGGAAGAACCGGAAGTGTTTTTTGCAGACCAGATACTCATACGCGCCTACCCGCTGCCGCTTTGGCAGCTTTTTCACGGTCTTTCAGCATTTTCTCACGGCTTTCCATGCCGGTCGGTGTGAGCTGTACAGTCACACGGTCATCCAGACGCATGTCGAGGCTGAGAATATCCCGACCAAGAATATTTTTAGTCCGCTGCAGGGTTTCAACCTCTGCCAGAGCACGCTTTACATCCTGCTCAGGCAACAAAACCCGCACACCATTATCAAACAGCAGATCCCAGCGGCGGTCAGAAACCCGCGCATAGGCACGCACCTTGGCGGCCAGATCAGGATAGGCTGCGACTGTTTCAATAAAAGCCTTACCGCGCTTCTGCGCACCTTCACCCACCACCAGCGGCAGCGAGGCATAACGGGAACCGTTCAGCGGAACGATCGGCTTGCCTTCTTCATCCACCAGCAGCAAATCACGGCCGGACTGCCAGACTGCAAATGCCTTACGCTCCTGCAGAGAAACCACAACAGAACCCGGATAGACTTTGCGGATTTCAACACCGGCCACCCAAGGCAAGGTTTCAATCGCCTGACGTGCCTCATCCGCATTGAAACCGATCAGAGATGTCTCTCCGTCCAGTCCGAGCTTTTCAAGAATATCAATTTCAGAGGTTTCATTATTACCGGCAACGCTCACCTTCTCGATTGCAAAACCGAAAGTTGATGCCGTTGCTTTCACAACCTCATGTGTATGGTTACCGATGACCATACCGTAAATACCGGTCGCACTCAGAAAACCGATCATGCCGAAAGTGCCCGCATAACGCGGAACATTTACCCCGCCGCCGAACAGGCGCGAGGCAATACGGAAAGGCTTGCGCAGAAAACGCGGAAGAACAAAAGCACCACCGTGCGAAAGTGATGTACGGGACATCATCGCATCACGATTACTTCTGTCAGATCTCGCCTTTATCGCATGCACGAGGCATCCTCCACCATCCAGCTCAACAACTCACCGAATGAATACCCTTCAGCCTTGGCAATATCCGGCACCAGAGAGGTCGGCGTCATGCCCGGCTGCGTATTCACTTCAAGCCAGATCAGCTCACCGTCACCGGAGCCGTTCTCATCAAAACGGAAATCGGAACGACTCACGCCGCGACATCCGATTGCCTGATGTGCCTGAAGTGCCATTATTTGTATTTTTTGGTAAATATTTGGTGAAATTTTCGCAGGACATTCATGTCGCGAGCCACCATCTGCATATTTTGAGTCATAATCGTAGAAGGAATGTGCCAGCGGAATGATTTCACACACACCAAGGGCACGATCGCCCATTACAGCGCAGGTTAATTCACGTCCGGCGACATAGCGCTCGACCATAACCTCATCGCCGTATTTCCATTCATCCGAGCCGAGAATCTGCGGCGGAGCACTCTGCCCTTCGCGCACGATCACCACGCCGAAGCTGGAACCTTCACGCACCGGCTTCACCACATAAGGCGGCTGCATCGGATGCTGATTACCGATATCAAAACGATTCATCACGCGCGATGGTGCAATAGCCACACCGGCAGCACCGGCAACAAGCTTGGCGCGACCTTTATCCATTGCCAGCGCCGAGGCCAGCACACCGGAATGCGTGTAAGGAATTTGCAGATATTCGAGAATACCCTGAATGGCACCGTCTTCACCAAAAGGACCGTGCAATGCGTTAAACGCAACATCAGGCTTCAATTCAGCAAGCACAGCAGCCACATCGCGGCCGACATCAACACGCGTCACACGATAGCCCTGCTCTTCAAGCGCTTTGGCGCAGGCAGCACCCGAGGAAAGACTGACCGGACGCTCCGATGAAAACCCGCCCATCAAGACAGCAACATGTTTACCTGTCATTTTAACCATGTCCCCTCTGCCAGCAACGCTGATACACATAAAACAAAAACTCTGAGCCCGCCGGAGCTGAGCCGCATGTCGAACAGACACGCAAAACACATTAAAAATATTCCCTGGCACGCCGCACAATCAAAAAACTGAACCAAAATTCAGACAATCATACAGCGCTCCGGCGGAAGATTTCCGCAGAACCCCAAGGCAAAATTAACTTGCCGACCCAAATCACTAACGCTTGTTCACTATAAGAATCAGAGAGTTGATTCTATGGCAAGCCCTTACAAAAAATTACACCTGCAAGATCCGAATCAGATTCGGGTGAAACTACTGATTTATTATGGTTTTTTGATAATTAGTTTGCGCGGAAATTTATTTTAGCAAAATGCAAAGACAGGACTCTTGACAGGGGCAAATCACCCGCAAAACCGCGTAAAACGCCCCTCAAAAACAAATCACCGCCGCCCTCCCAAATCAGAGAAAACAGCGGTGATTTTACAGAACTTCAGCGGCCTTCCCAAAAACAGAACGATCAATGCAAAAGCGCAAAAGATTAATCGAGAAATTCGGTGACTTCGCGTCCTTCGAGGAACTGGCCGAGACGACGGATTTCCCAATGGAGATTAATACCGGAATTCGCACGCACTTTATTGCGCACAGTCTCGCCCAGCAGCTCCAGATCATAACCGGTGGCATTATCGCCATTAATCATGAAATTGCAGTGCATATTCGACATATGCGCACCGCCGACAGTGAAACCACGGCAACCGGCTTTATCGATCTCTTTCCACGAAGATGTGCCTTCAGGATTTTTGAAAGTTGAGCCGCCGGTCTTCTCGCGGATCGGCTGCACAGTCTCACGATGGTTCTGCACTTCATCCATGGCAGCGCGGATTGCAGCCGCTTCGCCGCGCGGTCCCTCAAACAGCGCACTGGTGAAAATCAGGTCTTTCGGCGCAGAACAATGGCGATAGGCATAGCCCATATCCGCATTGCTCAAAATATGCAGATGACCTTTACGGTCGAGCGCACGCACTTCCACAACACGTTCACAGGTTTCAACACCATTGGCACCGGCATTCATACGCAATGCACCGCCGATGCCGCCCGGAATACCGTGATAGAAATGGAAACCGGCGATTTCAGCTTCAAGCGCAGCCGCAGCTACGCGCTTGTCAGGTGTCGCAGTACCAGCCCATAATTGGGTTTCCGACACTTGCTTAACCTCGCCGAAGCCTTTGGCAGACAAACGCACCACAAAGCCCGGAATACCGCCTTCACGCACCAGCAGATTTGAGCCGATACCGACAGTCATCACCGGAATTTCTTCCGGCACATTTTGCAGAAAAATTGCCAAATCTTCTTCATCGGCAGGCTGAAACAAAACTTCCGCAGGGCCACCGGCACGAAACCATGTGATCTTATCCATGCCGGAATTTGGTGTCAGGCGTCCGCGAATACCGGACAAAGGTTTCTCAAGCTGCTTTAACAGCGCTTCACCATCAAGCTTTACAGCCATTTTCAACCATCTCTCTTAAATCGATCCGGACTTCAAATTTTCCGGATTATAAGCATCGCAACAATTCGGATAAGGTCAGGAGAAAGGCGGCAGGATCAAGGCATTATCCCTGACCCGTACCGGTATTTTTTTAAGTCCGCTACATTTCAGTGTCTGAATCAAAAAGCGGCAGACGCAAGCGAAAATGGTGATTTTAGAGCATCCGAACGGAGCGTACATATTGTACGTGAGTACGGAAGCGGAGAAAATTGCCATTTGCAGCCAAGTCGGGCGACTTTTGGATCGGACACTCAGGCTGCGCTTGTACCACCTAATTGCTTAGGCAATGCATATGCCCATTGCGTGATATTACCGGCACCGAGGAACACGACAAAATCGCCTTCCTGTGCCAGTGCTTTAATCGCTTCAGGCAAATGCGCAGGGTCTTCCAGATAGCGTGCATCGCGGTGACCGGCAGTTTTGATCTTGCTGACCAAGGCTTCCGAGGTCACGCCCTCAATCGGATCTTCACCAGCGGTATAAACCGGCGCAATCATCACTGTATCCGCATCATTGAAGCAGGTGGAGAAATCGTCGAACAGGCTCGCCAGACGCGTAAAGCGGTGCGGCTGGGCAATCGCAATCACGCGCTTCGGCGCGGCCTCACGGGCAGCTCTCAGCACAGCTTTGATTTCCACCGGATGGTGGCCGTAATCGTCAAAGATTTCAACGCCGTTCCACGAACCGGTATGGGTAAAGCGACGCTTAACACCACCAAAGCCCGACAGGCCTTTGCGGATATCATCAGCAGTCAGACCAAGCTCATGCGCAACAGCAATGGCCGCAGTCGCATTGGACACATTATGACGACCTGGCATCGGCAGACGCAGATCCTTGATCTCGACGACTTCGCCCTTGCGGTCACGAATGACAACGTCAAAAACAGATACGGCACCATCCATATGATGGTTGGAGAAACGCACATCGGCCTGCGGATTCTCACCATAGGTGATCACGCGGCGGTCTTCGATACGGCTGACAAGTGCCTGCACTTCCGGATGGTCAAGGCACATAACGCCGAAACCATAGAATGGCACATTCTCAACAAACTGGCGGAAAGCTGCGCGTACATTATCGAACGAGCCGTAATGGTCGAGATGCTCAGGATCAATATTGGTAATAACCGCAATATCCGCAGGCAGCTTCAGAAAAGTACCGTCGCTCTCGTCGGCCTCAACCACCATCCACTCACCCTCCCCCATACGGGCATTGGTGCCATAGGCATTAATGATACCGCCATTGATGACGGTCGGGTCCAGATGACCGGCTTCCAGAAGCGTTGCAACCATCGAGGTCGTGGTGGTTTTGCCATGGGTACCGCCGATGGCAATTGCCTGACGGAAGCGCATCAGCTCGGCCAGCATTTCCGCACGACGCACGATCGGCAGCAGATTTTCCCGCGCTTCGACCAGCTCCGGATTATTCGGACGAATAGCGGTGGAAACCACCACCACATCAGCCTTGCCGATATTCTCAGCTTTATGACCGACAAAAACCTCAATGCCTTTATCACGCAGACGCTGCACATTGGCGCTGTCAGCCTGATCTGAGCCCTGAACTTTGTAGCCCAGATTATGCAGCACTTCCGCAATGCCGCTCATGCCAATGCCGCCGATCCCGATAAAATGAACCAGACCAATATTCAGAGGCATTTTCATACGCGTTTTCCTTGCTTATAATCAGAAACAGACAATCCTGCTGCAATAGCCTCGACAAGATCAGCAAGCAACCGTGTTGCATCAGGACGACCGGAACTTTTTGCCCGTGCTGCCATATCTGCCAGCCGTTGCGGCTCATTCAGCGCTGCAATCAGGATTTTTGCCAGTTTTTCCGGTTTCAGTTCTGCCTGACGGATAACCTCGCCACCACCGGCTTTTGCCAGCGCTTCAGCATTGGCAGCCTGATCGTGGTCAAGCGCAAACGGAAACGGCACCAGCAGGCTCGGACGGCCGATAGCAGCGATTTCAGAAACGGTAGAAGCGCCGGAGCGGGAGAGAACGAAATGCGCCTGCGCCATCATCTCCGGCAAATTGCCGAAGAAAGGCGCGACCTGCGCTTTAACGCCGAGCTTTTCATAGGCTTTACGGCAAATCACTTCATCTTCAGGGCGTGCCTGCTGAGTGACAAACAGTCTTTCACGCTCGTCAATCTCAAGCAGAGCAATCGCGGCAGGCACCACAGTAGAAAAATACTGCGCGCCCTGACTGCCGCCAAAAACCAGCAAGCGGAAAACATCCGGCTCTGCAGAAGGCTTATAAGCCACATTGGTCTGCGCCATAACGCTCGGGCGCACCGGATTGCCTGTCTGCACCGTTTTAGCCGCATGAGCACCGCTCTCTGCCGACAAGAAACCACCGGCAATCGCTGTCACGCGGGCGGACAGGCCTTTATTGGCACGTCCCATCACCGCATTCTGCTCATGGATAATGGTCGGAATATTCATGCGCGATGCCGCATAGAGCGGCGGCAGGGTCGGATAGCCACCGAAACCAACAACCAGTTTTGGGTTCAGACGGCGGAAAAGCTTGCGGCAATCGAGATTGCCCTGCCACAGGCTGTAAAATGTCTTCGCCAGTGCAATCGGATTTTTACCGGCAATGGTTGCGGAGCGCACGACATGGACATGGTTTTCATCAAAACCGGAAACAAAACGCTGCGCACGTTTATCCGTCACCAGATGCACATCATAACCGTCATTTGTCAGTTCATGCGCGAGCGCCTCAGCAGGAAATAAATGCCCGCCGGTACCACCCGCTGCCAAAACGATAACACCTTTTGTCATCATCATCCGTTCTGTATTTTTTAACAGGCAGTCCCGAATAATCATTCTCCGGAACTGCGCAATTCGTCTTATAGTTTAAAGCACAGGAATACGTTCGCCTGCACCTTTCAGCGAGGCAGACATACGGCGCTCAGGATTTTGACGTGTCAGCGCCAGCAGGAAACCCATCGTAATTGCAATTGCCACCAGCGATGAACCGCCATAGGAAATAAACGGCAGTGTCATCCCCTTGGCAGGCATCAGATGCAGGTTCACAGCCATATTGATGATCGACTGGAAGCCGAACAAAATCACAATGCCGGAAATTGCCAGGCGCGAGAAAGCATCACGCTCTCTCATGGCAACAACAAGCCCGCGAATAACGATAAAGGCGAATAGCAGCATAATCAGAATACACAGGATAATGCCGTATTCTTCCGCAGCCACCGAGAAAATAAAGTCCGTATGGCTGTCAGGAATAATACGTTTAATCGTGCCTTCACCTGGCCCCTGCCCGAACCAGCCGCCGCTGATAATCGCTTCGCGGCCGGTATCAACCTGAAACGTATCACCTTCACCGGTCATAAAGCGGTCAATACGACCCGCCACATGGGGAAGGAATGTATAGGCACCCAAGCCCAGCACGACTGCACCGCCACCAAAGACGACAATCCACATCCATGACATGCCCGCCAGAAAGAACATAGCGCCCCAGCTCACAGCGGTCAGCGTGGTTTGCCCGAAATCCGGCTGTGCCATCAGCAGTGTTGCAACCAGACCGAACAGGATAAGCGCCATGAAACTGCCCGGCATATCGCCGCTGCGCTCCTGTTCGGAGAACAACCATGCACAAATCACCACAAAAGCAGGCTTCATAAACTCGGACGGCTGGATGGAAACTCCGGCCAGAGAGACCCAGCGCCGCGCACCTTTGACTTCAATCCCGAAAAACAGGGCTGCAACCATCAGCAACAGAGAAATACCAAGCAGAGCCAATGCAAAACGGCGCACCAGACGCGGGCTGAGAAATGACGTACCGATCATAGCGATCAGCGCAGGGATCATGAAAAAGATCTGGCGCTCAACAAAGTGAAAGCTGTCGAGACCAATACGCTCCGCCACCGCAGGACTGGCGGCGTAAGACAGCAAAATACCAAGCCCCATCAGTGCCAGACAGGCAGCCAGAAAATAACGGTCAATCGTCCACCACCAATTGGCGACAGGGCCTCTGTCTACGCGGCTAACCATCAATCTGCCCTCCCGATCGGTGCAAATCCCTGCAGCGTCATAACTTTATCGCGGAATGCTGCGCCGCGCTTTTCAAAGTTCGGAAACTGGTCAAAGCTGGCACAGGCCGGTGACAACAGCACAACCGGCTCATCAGCCGCATCCTGTGCCGCATCCAAGGCTGCATGATCAATCGCGGCATCCAGCGTATGGCTGATTTCAAACGGCACATCATTGCCCAGAGTGGCCGCAAATTGCGCTGCCGCTTCACCGATCAGATAGGCTTTGGTAATGCGCGGGAAGAAGGTGCGCAGACTTTCAATGCCGCCGCTTTTCGGCAGCCCGCCCGCAATCCAGTAAAGTTGCGGGAAAGACGACAGCGCGGGCGCAGTTGCTTCCGCATTGGTTGCCTTTGAATCATTAATAAACAGGGTTTTACCCTGATGGCCGACCTGCTCCATACGATGAGCAAGCCCCGGAAAACTGCGCAGACCGGCGCGGATCTGGTCAAGGCTCAGACCGACAGTCAGGCAGGCGATGATTGCGGCCAAAGCATTTTGTGCATTATGCGCACCGCGCAGAGAACCGATGCCCTCCAGCGACAACAGCAATTCAGCCTTACCATTCTGTGCACGATAAATCTGTGCGCCCTGCGCATAATAACCGTCCTGCAAAACCTGATCTTTGGAAAAACGGATCAGCTTTTTGCCAGCTTTTTCCAGCCGGTCAGCAATGGCAACACAATAAGCATCATCAATGGCGACAATCGCCGTATCACTGCCTGCAACCAGACGTTCTTTAATGGCCGCATAATTTTCCATCGTGCCGTGACGGTCGAGGTGATCGGGCGTCAGGTTCAGCAAAATACCAGCAGTGGGATTGAGCGAAGGCGCCAGATCAATCTGATAGGACGAACATTCAACCACATAATTACGGCCATCTGCCGGTACTTCAAGCGACAATACAGCAGTACCGATATTGCCGCCGAGCTGCATATCACGGCCTGAGGCTTTGATAATATGGGCAATCAGCGCGGTTGTGGTGGATTTGCCATTGGTGCCGGTAATGGCGACAAATGGCACATCATCGCCTGCAGCCAGCACTGCATTACGCTCACGACAAAACAGTTCGACATCACCGATAACCGGCACCTGCGCCTGATGTGCCAGTTCCGCGCTCCAATGCGGCTGCGGATGGGTCAGCGGCACGCCGGGAGAGAGGATAAATGCACTGAAACCTGACCAGTCTGCCTCGCGCAAATTCTGTGTGAAAATGCCTTCCGCTACCGCACGGGTAACACTGTCCGGGTTGTCATCCCATGCCACAACCTTCACGCCGCCGGCGATCATAGCTTTCGCCGTTGCAATACCGGAACCACCAAGGCCAAATAGCGCAACAGTCTTATCTTTGAGGGTCAGGGTTGGGATCATGATCAGGCCGCCAGTCGACAATGCGTTCAGTCAATAATGTAAAAACAACTTCGCCGGATTATCGCTCCGGCATCTTTATAAACAATGAAGCTGCCACTAAAAGCATCTCCAGCAAAAGTGGGAACCGGTTTTGCGTCAGGAGATGCGTAAAACAAAGAGATAGAGCATTTCTCCTGATTCAATCAAAACTGGAAATGCTCTACGGGCAGCTCATCTGTTTTCAGTTTTAACGCAGTTTCAGCGTTGAAAGACCGATCATCGCCAGAATAATCGCGATGATCCAGAAGCGGATAACCACCTGACTCTCAGTCCAGCCTTTTTTCTCAAAATGGTGATGGATAGGTGCCATCAGGAACACACGCTTGCCGGTCAGCTTGAACCAGCCGACCTGAATAATCACCGACAATGCTTCCATAACGAACAGGCCGCCGATGATTGCCAGCACGATTTCGTGCTTGGTCGCAACCGCAACCGCACCCAGCATACCGCCCAGCGCAAGCGAACCGGTATCACCCATAAAGATCGCGGCAGGCGGAGCGTTGAACCAGAGGAAGCCCAGACCGGCACCAATAACCGCACCAAGAATAACAGCCAGCTCACCGGTGCCCGGCACAAAATGGATTTGCAGGTAATCAGCAAAAATCGCGTTACCCGACAGATAAGCAATAAAGCCGAAAGAAGCCGCGGCAACCATCACCGGCACAATCGCCAGCCCATCAAGACCATCGGTAAAGTTGACCGCATTACCGGAACCAACCATGACAAAAGCGGCAAAAGGAATGAAGAACCAGCTCAGATCCAGCAACATGCCTTTCAGGAACGGGAATGTCAGCGAGGACGAAAACGGCTCCTGACCGGTGCGCATGATGACATAGGCAGCAATTGCAGCAATGATGAACTCAAGTCCGAGACGCGCCTTGCCGGAAAAACCTTTATCCGACTGTTTTGTCACTTTCAGATAGTCATCGTAGAAACCGATAGCACCGAAGCTGATTGTTACCAGCAGCACAACCCAGACATAAACGCTTTTGAGATTGCCCCAGAGCATGACCGAAGCCAATGTTCCGAACAGGATCATCAAACCGCCCATGGTCGGCGTACCGGCTTTTTTGAAGTGAGTCTGCGGGCCGTCAGCACGGATCGGCTGACCACGCCCCTGCCGGACGCGCAGACTGTCAATAATGCGTGGCCCAAGTAAGAAGACCAGCAAAGCTGATGTAATCAGTGCACCGCCGGTGCGGAAAGTAATATAGCGGAATACGTTGAAAAACGACAGATGATCCGCAGCATTGGCTAATAACATCAGCATCGGGTGAATGCCCTTCAGGTCGGTATCGGCACTTTAACACATCGCATTACACAAGAAATGCAGTGCTTAGTTCCTGTTATTCTTTAGCAGTCAGCTATGACTGTATATGGAAAATCCGGTTTTATACTTTGCGCATAAAACCGGCCTGTTTATTCTGCGGCCTCAGAGACGGCATATTTTTTCAGCAACGCATTGACGATTTTCACAAAGCCGATCGACTTTGACGATTTAATCATCACCACATCTCCGGGACGCACTGCTTTGACTACAAGTGGAAGCAGTTCGTCAACGCTTTCCCGATACTCAACCTGAATTTCTGCAGGCATTGCGGATTTCAGGGCACTCATATGCGCGCCGCCGATGAAAAGCATATTCACATGCGCATCCACAATCGGGCGTGCCAGATCACCATGCAGCTTGGAAGATTGCTTGCCCAGTTCCAGCATATCGCCAAGCACTGCAATGCGCCGTCCCTTCTCAATCCCCTCGCCTTGCGGCTCTGTAGTCTCAAGCAGTGATAGTGCAGCGCGCATGGATGCCGGATTGGCATTATAGCTCTCATCAATCAGCGTGAATGTGCCGTCACCATGGCGCAGACGATATTGCGCACCGCGTCCGGCTTCAGCCTGCAGACTTGCCAGCGCCAGCACAACTTTCGTCATATCCGCGCCGACCAGATGTGCAGCGCCCATCACCGCCAGCATATTCTGTACGATGTGCCGGCCGGGAGCGCTGATCTTCACAGCCGCTTCCTGACCGCCGAGTGAAACCGTGATGCAGGAGCAATCCGTCTTCATCACCAGATCACGCAGCTTGTAGGTTGAACGGGCATTTTCACCGAATGTGGTGATGTGCTCAATACCGGCAGCTGTTGCCAGCGCTTCCAGCTGTTTGAAGCGTTTGTCATCGCGGTTCAGCAATGCATAACCACCGGGCAGCACGCCTTCAAAAATCTCCGCTTTGGCAACAGCAATTTCTTCGAGATTAGCAAAATGCCCCAGATGCGCAGGCGCAATCAGCGTAATGACAGCCACATGCGGCTGAACCATTTTTACCAGCGGGCGAATTTCATCATGATGGTTCATGCCGATTTCAAAAACACCATAATCGGTATCTTCCGGCATACGTGCCAAAGTCAGCGGCACACCCCAATGATTATTGAAAGAAGCGGCGGAAGCATGAACCTTTCCGCAATCAGACAGAACATGGCGCAGAGCTTCTTTGGTGGTGGTTTTACCCACAGAACCGGTAACAGCAATGATCTGCGCTTTGGAGCGTGCGCGGGAAGCAATGCCAAGGCGGGTCAGTGCGGCCAGCACATCATCCACCACAATCATCGGCACCTGTAATTTACCCAGAGCAGGTAAACGCGCTTCGGTCACAACCAGCAGGCCTGCACCGGCAGCCATAGCAGCGGTTGCAAAATCATGCCCGTCAAACACATCACCTTTAATCGCGAAAAAGGCTTCACCCTTTCGCAGCGTGCGGGAATCGATCGAAATACCGGTAATACCTTCAGGAAGGTGACCGACCGGCCGCCCTTCCATCGCTTTTACCATGTCAGATGATTTCCAAAGCAAATCACTCATTTAAAACGCGCCTCAAGCGAACGGGCAACTTCTGCATGATCGGAGAATGGCAGCGTCACATCATTGATGGTCTGCCCTTCTTCATGCCCCTTGCCCGCAATAATAACTGTATCGCCTGCCTGTGCGAGCAGCACAGCATGGCGGATAGCTTCATGACGGTCACCGATTTCCAGTGCATCCGGTGCCGCAGCCAGAATTTCTGAGCGGATAGTAGCCGGTACTTCCGAACGCGGATTATCATCAGTGACAATCACCACATCGGCCAGACGGGTGGCAATTTCCCCCATGATCGGACGCTTGCCTTTATCGCGGTCACCACCACAGCCAAATACTACGATCACACGACCGGTGGTAAACGGGCGAACAGAAGTCAGCACATTTTCCAGCGCGTCTGGCTTATGGGCATAGTCCACATAGACAGGCACGCCGTCTTCAGTGGAGCCGACCAGATCCAGACGACCCGGCGCACCTTTCAGACGCTCCAATGCACGGAAAGCCGCATCCGCAGGCACACCGGAAACAATTGCCAGACCGGCTGCAACCAGCGCATTCGCTACCTGAAAATCACCGGCCAGCGGCAAAGCAAATTCGTAAATCTTACCGGCATGGCTCAGCTCAACATGCTGACGATGGCGCTCGTGTTCCACGCGTTTCAGCGTAATGAAATCGCCTTTACGGCCAACGGTTTTCACATCAGAACCGGCAGCAACTGCGGCTGCAATCGCCTGCGATGAAAAGACATCATCGGCAAAAATAATCGCCGGAGCACCTTTTGGCAGCAGCGTATCAAACAGGCGCATTTTTGCGCCAAGATAATCTTCAACCGTCGGATGATAATCCATATGATCGCGGCCGAGATTGGTGAAAGCTGCGGCTGTCAGCTTCACGCCGTCCAGACGGCGCTGATCCAACCCGTGCGATGAGGCCTCCATACAGGCATGGGTCACACCTTCATCCGCCAGTTCTGCGAGAAGTTTCTGCAGCTCCACCGGATCCGGTGTTGTCAGCGAGCCATATTCATTCCGTGTCGGGGAGAAAACGCCGGTTGTACCAATGCTTGCGGCCGCAAAACCTGCATAGGCCCAAATCTGCTGGGTAAAGGAAGCCACAGAGGTTTTGCCGCTGGTGCCGGTAACGGCAGTCATAATCTGCGGTTGTTTGCCATAGAATGTTGCAGCTGCCATTGCCAGCGCATGGCGCGGGTCTTTGCTGCGCAGCACAGGCACAGTGATGCCTTCGGCATTCATGTCTTCATCGGCCAGAATTGCAACTGCACCGCGTTTGACAGCATCAGCCGCATAGGCCGAACCGTCATTTTTCACGCCTTTCAGAGCCGCAAACAAGCTGCCCTTCTGTACCTTACGGGAATCGGAACTCAATCCGGAAATCTCAGTCTGCGCGACTGAGTCCGTCATATCATTTACATAGGCTGCGATATCTTGAAGTTTCATGCCATTCAGATCCCGATTTTGAATTCATTTCATGTGACATAATAAGTGCTCAAGGCATTATTACGTCACATTGATCCCCTGCTCAGATCAGTCATTCTCATAAGCTGCCAGAATTGGTGCATTATCCTGCGCAAAATCAGGCGACACACCCAGGAATGATGCTGACCGGCGGATGATATTTGCAACCATTGGGGCAGCATTGAGTCCGGCGGTCGCAGAAAGTTTGCCTTCCTCCGGTTTTGGTTCATCGATAATGGTCAGAACCACATAGGTCGGGTCATCCATCGGGAATGCAGCAAGAAACGCATTAAAACGGACATCTTTGGAATAACGGCCGTTAATAACCTTTTCCGCTGTACCGGTTTTACCGCCAACGCGATAGCCCTTTACCTCAGCACGGCGACCGGAACCGATCTCGGAATTGAGACGATAGAGATAACGCATATCATCGCTGGTTTTAGGCTTCAGAACCTGCGTGGCAACAGCATTGGCCTCGTCTTGTGTGCGCGGCAGGAATGTCGGCGGAATGAGCTTGCCGCCATTGACCAGCGCCGCAGCAGCAACGGCCGTCTGCAAAGGTGTGGTCATCATACCGTGACCATAGGAAATGGTAATGGAGTGTACCTTCTTCCACACGCGCGGCTCAACAGGACGTGCCACTTCCGGCAGTTCGGTCTGCATACGATCCAGCAAACCGACGCGCTTCAGAAACTCGCGATGGCCTTCAATACCAATCGCATCAACTTCTTTACCCGAACCGATATTGGAGGAATAAATAAACACTTCTGCCAGTGTCAGCCAGCGGGCCTTACCGTGGAAGTCGCGGATGGTCTGACGACCGATCGTAATCGGGCGGGTCGCATCAAACTTGCTTTCCAAATTGAATTTACCGGAATCCAACGCCATCGCTGTGGTGAAGCTCTTGATCGTCGAGCCCATTTCATAAGTACCGGCTGACATCCGGTTCAGACGATCTTTTTCCAGCGCATTATACGGATTATTCGGATCAAAATCCGGCACCGATGCCATAGCAACCACTTCACCGGTCTTGGCATTCAGCACTACAGCACCGGCAGCAATCGCACGATATTTTTCAACAGCGCGCACCAGTTCGTCGCGCATAATATGCTGCACACGCAGATCAATCGACAGGCGGAACGGCTCGAGATTATCCGGCTGGGCAAGGCCTGCCATACGCAGATCGCTTAAGCCCTGACTGTCGATATATTTTTCCATACCGGCAATGCCCTGATTGTCGATATTGACCAGACCGACAATATGAGAAGCCGTTGGCCCGCCCGGATAGAAACGGGATTTCTCTGTGCGAAAGCCGATACCCGGCACACCCAGCGCCATAATCTGGCTCTGCTGACGCGGTGTCAGACCGCGCTGAATCCACACAAAGCCCGCACCGCTTTTCAGACGGCGATAGGTGCTTTCCCAGTCAAGATTAGGCAGAACCGTTGCCAGCAGTTCCAGAGTTTCGTCCGGATCGGCAATCTTTTTCGGCTCGGCATAGAGCGAAGCGGTTTTAATATCCGTCGCCAGCACTTCGCCATTGCGGTCAAGAATATCCGGCCGTGCTGCAAGCGTGCTGGCCGCACCGGCGCGATAACCTTCATTATCGCCGCCCTGCATACCGTAATAAACAAGACGGCCGCCAATCACCGCATAAATACCGACAAAGCAGGAAATCGCCATAATCAGACGATTACGCGCACGGTTTCCGTGTTTTTTGCGGTTTCCGGCAAAGGCAACACTGTCATTGAGCGGAGACGTGGCAATGCCGCGCTCACTCTCGAGCGCGGCACTGTCAAATTCAGGTGCCTGCCCCAGAACCGGAGCATCATCTGATGAAGATTTTTTGTTTTTACGCCGGAACCAGCTGCTTTTTCCGCTCATGGCCGCACTCCCGGAACCACAACACGCATCGGTGCCGCATTTGAAATTGCACCGGCCGGTGCAGTTTGCGCAACACTGCCTGTGCTCATCGTATCAACAGATGCAATCAGATCGGCGCTGCCGCCGATCAGCTTTTCAATATCATCAGCCTGTTTCATCGGAATATCATCGAACAAACCGATCTGCGTCACATCAACCGGCTGCAGTTTCAGCTGTGACTGATAAATATCAGACAAACGCTGCAAACGGTTCGGCTGGGTCATCAGGCTCCAGTCGGCTTTCAGCAGATTGATCGTGTCTTTTTCAAAGGCGATCTGGCGCTGAATTTTCTTGATCTCAACCACCTGCTTTTCAGCATCATGTTTGATCTTATAGGTCACGGTTGCCGCCACCAGCATGACTGCGATCAATATAATATCTATAGTTCGCATCATGATGATTTCCTCTTCGCATTATCAGTTTCTGGCAGAACAGGCAGAGTTGGCAGGCCGAAAATACTGTAATCCGCTTTAAGCGGCGGATATTCTGTGCGGATACCGGCGCGCAGCTTGGCCGAACGCGCGCGCGGATTGCGCTCCGCCTCCTCCTCGCTGGCACCCACCGCGCCTTTGACTGCAGGCGTGAAACTGCCCTGACGCATATGCGCTTCCGGCAAATGGCGCGAGCCGCCGCCGCCGCCCGCACGGTCTGCAAAGAAACGCTTCACAATACGGTCTTCCAGCGAGTGGAATGTCACAACAACCAGACGACCACCCGGCTTCAGCGAGCGTTCTGCAGCAATCAATGCACGCGCCAGTTCACCCAGCTCGTCATTCACATAAATACGCAGCGCCTGAAAAACACGGGTCGCCGGATGAATACGGTCTTTCGGATGACGCCCGACCAGCATCTCAATCGCATTGGCGAGATCACGGGTGCGGCTGAACGGTTCGCTCTCACGGCGCTTTTCGATCATGCGCGCAATGCGTCCGGCATGACGTTCCTCACCGAGAAAATTAAAGATGCGTGCCAGATCTCCCATTTTATACTGGTTGACCACATCAGCAGCGCTCAGGCCCTGCGAGGACATGCGCATATCCAGCGGCCCGTCTTTCTGGAAAGAAAAACCGCGATCGGCCTCGTCAATCTGCATAGAGGAAACGCCGATATCCAGCACAACACCGTCAGGCTGCACATCGCTCAGCACATCTTCCATCTGGGAAAAGCGTGCCTGCACCAGACGCAAACGTCCCTGATATTCTGCAACCACCGCCTGTCCGGCAGCAATTGCATTCGGGTCGCGGTCAATGGCCAGAACTTCGGCACCGGTCTTGAGAATTCGTTTTGTGTAGCCGCCGGCACCGAAAGTGCCGTCCACATAAAGCTTACCGGCTTCAGGCTGCAAAGCGCTGACAACCTCTTCCAGCATAACCGGAATATGGCGGGAATAGTCTTCATGCTCTGATGCGCCCGCCGGAGTATCAGCGTGCTGTGTCAGTTTGTCTGCCTGCGCTTCCGGAACCATAATTTCCTTCGGTCCTGTCATTGTTTTGCTTTCTTCAGCGGACCCAGCGTGAGAACGGCAGATCCTTGCCCGCCAGCGGTTAAACCGCGGCTGCAGATTTCAGCATTTTGCATACCGGCCAATGCCGGATGCAGCACAAAATGTCTGGAAACTGAACAAAGTCTGGACGCAACAAACTGCATTAAGAAATACCACCGGGGTAAGGTAGGCGTCAACGCAGGCGCAAAAACCGCTCCGAACGTTGCCATATTATCGATTTTTGCGACTGCGCAGCCGGCCGGACACGCAATACGCCGTGAATAAATTTATCCAATATTAATATTAAGGAAGGGTTATTATACGGGCACAGTTATGATTTATCAGCGGTTAAAATGGCGCTTTGTGCAGCATCTTATGCCGAAATAATTTAAACAGAATTGTCAGCCGGTCTGTAAGCCGGGTTCTGTATGGCCGGACTGTTTCCAGCCCGACGCGGCAGCCATTCATCTGGGACGGATGTCGCCACCCGCCTCTTGCAACCCACCCGGACGGCTATCCGGAAACTGATTACCAGACCGAAGCCTGATGCGCCGTCCCTATTCGGTCTTGCTCCCGATGGGGTTTACCGTGCCACTCCCGTTACCGGCAGCGCGGTGGGCTCTTACCCCACCCTTTCACCCTTACCTGCCCGATGCCCTTACGGGCGATGACAGGCGGTCTGCTCTCTGTTGCACTTTCCCTGAGGTCACCCTCGCCGGGCGTTACCCGGCATCGTGTTTCCATGGAGCCCGGACTTTCCTCACTTGCCACCTTTCGGTATTGAACAAGCGCGGCTGCCCGACCGGCTGACATGCGTCTATAGGCTTGATCTGTCATAAAACGCAATAAAAAAGCTGGGCTCCGGCGACGGAAACCCAGCTTTTGTATAAAATCTCAGCCCTGCTGTGTAAGGGCTGTTTAGATTTAGGTTATGGCGTACAAAATATCCCGCCAGAGCCTGAATATAAACAGGCATAGAGCATTTGCAGTTAACTGACCTCAGTTAACGGTCGCAATTGTGCTCTTAGAATGAACGCATGAAGTCTTTAACTTTGCTGCAATATTTTGCAGATGTCGGGTTCATACGCTTGGCGCCGTGACCGGCATTATATTTCAGAATTGTGCCGCAGGTTGAACCACCACCGAGCTTCTGTGCCTGCGCAAGATATTTCATGCCATATTGCACATTGGTTGCCGGATCATAGAGACCTTTTGCCGAACCGGTATAACCCAGACCACGTGCAGTACCGAGCTTGATCTGCATCAGACCGATTTCACCGGCGCTGCCGCGAACATGTGCCTGATAATTGCTTTCATTGCGTACAACCGCATGAGCCAGTGCCAGCGGCACGCCATAGGAAGATGCATAACGGGCAATGATGCCGGAATAAGGCTTGCCTGATTTGTCTGTCTGCGCCTGCTTGGTTTCTGCTTTGCCGCTGATCTGATTATTCAGATCAATGCGGGTGCGAGCGGAACGACGTTCAATAACCGGCATTTTGGCAGTACCGGAAGCCTGTTTCTGATAGGCAGTACGGCTGGTATCAGCCTTGTTTTTAGTCGCTTCATTCTTCTTTGTTGCAGTCTTTTCTGAAGCTTCTTTTTTTGCTTTCAGGATGTCTACAAGATTTGTTTTTTCAAGTACCGGTGCACTCATGGCTGGTGTCAGACCGAACGAAACCACCGCCCCGCTGAGAGCGCATAAAAATCCAATTTTTTTAATCATAAACCTTAACCGTTGGAACTGTTGCATAATCCGTCGAAAGGTTTTGCAAGACATGCAAAACCAGCTTTCAACGCCCTTCCTTTTGGGAAACAGTCCGCCCCATCACCAGACTTGCTCAAGGAAATTGAGGTTGTATCTGACGAGGAAATGCAGCCGAAGATTGTCGGGGCAAGTCACAGATTGCAAAAACCTGTAACATTAGCGGACTATTTCTTGCTGCCAACAATAAGGTCTTTTGAAAAATCAGCTGGTTACGGTTTCACGCAAATTCGTCGAAATAAGCCTGTGCAGTGTCTCAATTGTCGAGATATCCGCCACACCATCAATCTGAATCGGGCGAAAATGGCGCTGAAATGCACTCAGCACCACTTTGGTCCGTTCGTTAAACTCGCCATTGATGGTGATATCATAGCCATACATTGCCAGCATGGACTGCAAAGCCTCAACCGGCTGCCCCTGATCGCCCATGGCAAAAAACCGTCCGCCGCGGATCGGTGCCGGTTCAACCCAATGACCGATGCCTGCTTTAAACAGGGTCTCCCACGGAAAATTCTCGCCCGGATCAATCTTGCGTTCCGGCGCAATATCCGAATGGGCAAGCACATTCTCCGGCGCAATATTATAGCGTTCGCAAATCGAGCGGCAGAGAGAGATCACCGAGGAAATCTGCGCATCTGGAAAAGGCGGAAAATTCTCCAGCACACCCGGATTGACAATCTCGATGCCAATAGAAGCAGAATTGATATCCCGCTCCCCTTTCCAGCAGCTCTGCCCTGCATGCCATGCGCGTTCGCTTTCCGCGACCATCTGCACAACCTGACCATCTTCATGCACGAGATAATGTGCCGAGACTTCACGTTCAGGACATTTGAGAATATCCAGAGCCTCCTGCGCAGTCGCAAGCCCCGTATAATGCAGGATCAGAAAACGCGGTTCTTTACCGTCTTTGCGCGGGCCGAAATTTGCAGATGCATCAATAACAGCGCCCTCATAGTCAGTTTTGCTCAGCAAGGCGCGCGGGGCGGCCTGATTATTCTGCGCCAAACCGGCTTCCGGTGTTGAATTATCCTGCATAGTCATGCTGACCCAATTGTTTCTCAAGTGTCGCCCAGGCCGCATTGATTGCAGCCAGACGGTGATTGGCTATTTTCTGAAATTCATAGGGCATACCGCGGGCAATCACCAGATCCGGATGGTTCTGACGCACAAGTTTGCGGTAATGCTGCTTGGCCTCGGTAAATCCTACGCCGCGCGTCAAACCCAGAACGGCATAGGGATCGGAAGGGCCGAGATTGACGTGCCTTCCGGCGATCAGCAAAAACTCGTCTTCTTCAATACCGAAAATTTCCGCCACACGTCGCAGGAACTGCATTTCCTTATCATGCACATAGCCATCGGCTTTGGCGATATAGAACAAACCATCGAGAACATCGGCAAGCGCACCGCAAGGCTCTTCCGCGCCGTTTTGCTGGGAGGAGCGGCACAGCGAAGCAATCTGACGGGCATAGCTCTCAAAACCGGCCACATCCTGCTTGGCAAGATTATATAGTCTTGAGACGTGATCCGCCTCTTTTTCCGGTACTTCAAAAATATCCTGAAAAGCCCGCACTTCATGCTGCGAGACAATGCCGTCAGCTTTTGCCATTTTGGCAGACAGCGCGATCATAGCGATGGAAAAAGCAACACGGCGGCGCGTTTCCGCATCGCCCTCAAAATAGGTACGGACGGCTTCAATCACTCCGGAAAACGCACTGTAAGCCGTCTGCGTTAAAAAATCAGCGATACTGGACCAAATCGACATAAGCTTATGTAATTCAAAACAACTCTGATGAAAACCATCAAGCGCAAAGAGTTGAATGAAATTCAGCTGACATTGCTGACAGCCAGCACCGGCACGCTACGGCATTGCACAGAATGAGATGGATACAGCATAAAGAACAAGCATTTCCGGAAACCAAACGAAAGCCGGAATGCTCTTATAATTTTACATGGAGTTTGCAGATGACTGTTCCGCACGCATCTGACTTTCCATGCGCACACGCACGAAGTCTTCTGCAGTTTTCTTAGCTGCCGCCGCCTGATCTGCAGTCTGACCGACACTCAGAGCGGTTTTCTCTGCATCTTCACCTGCTTTTTGCACCGCAACTCTCACATCTTCTTCTGTGAGTGGTTTCTTCAGCTCAGGCAAAAGCACAGCAGGGCCTGCAACACTGTTCTGTGCAGCCTTGGCGTCAATTTCAGCCAGTTCCTGATCGGCCTTTGACTGCAATTCCTGCTCCGAATGAGCAATAACGGCTGCGACACTGTCAGGTTGTTTTTGTGCAGTCTTGTCATGCGTTAAAAATCCGCCGGAAAAGACCAGACCGGTCAGCACACCGACAGCAAGGATAAAAGCCAGCAGACGATACATTTGACCTCCTCAACCGCCTTCAGCAAGGCGGCTTACAATCTCTCGTTAATGCCGGAAATATTTAATTGTCCCGCTTTTTATTCCGGCAATTCTGACAGTATCCCCGTCAAACCTGTATAAGTTATGACCCAACTAATCAAAAAATATTTATAAATCAAACAGTTTGGCACAAGGCATTGACCGGCTGAGACAAGATGCGCCCGTCTGCATCCCGCTGGTGGCACGAATTATCCTTATTCCTCTAAAGGAAAAATTTAACCTTTTGCAGTAAGAAAGCATTCATGATTTCCCTGTGATTGTTGTGAGATGATACCCGATGAAGCCAGCAGCACTTGCCGTTCTCAGCCTTGTGCTGAGTGCATGTACATCTGTGGATTATGATTTTTCAGATGTAAAACCGTCGGCAGGTTCTGTCTCCGGCACAGGGATTGCTCTTCCTTCTTCCAGTGCCAAGGCGCCGCGCTTCTATGATCGCAAGCCCCATGACTATACCGGTAAAACCCCGTGGCATTATCCGGTCCATGGTACGGATGTCTCCAAATATCAGGACAAAGTTGACTGGCAGCAGGTGCGCAACAGCGGCATTTCTTTTGTCTTTATCAAAGCGACAGAAGGCGGCGACCGCGTTGATGACCGCTTTGCGGAACATTGGGCAGGTTCACGCGCAGCCGGAATTCCGCGCAGCGCCTATCATTTCTATTATTTCTGCCGCAGTGCAGCCGATCAGGCACGCTGGTATATCCGCAATGTACCGAAAGACCCGAACGCCTTGCCGCCGGTTCTGGATATGGAATGGAACCCGCTGTCACCATCCTGTAAACTTCGTCCTGATCCGGCTGTTGTGCGCAAGGAAATGCGCACATTCCTGACCATGATCGAGCGTCATTACGGCAAGAAGCCGGTCATCTATACAACGGTTGATTTCTTCGATGACAATGACCTGCGCAGTTTCAGCGATTATCCGTTCTGGTTGCGCTCTACGGCCGGTCATCCGGATGAAAAATACGGCCCTCACCCGTGGGTCTTCTGGCAATATACCGGAACAGGTACAATTCCCGGCATCAAGGGTGACGCTGATATTAACGTATTCGCAGGCAATCATGCCCAGTGGAGAAAGTGGCTGGAAAGCAACAAAGTCAGATAAAATCGCCTTTACGGCGTGAATCTGACTTTACCATCTTCTTTTTCACAAAATGTTTATGCAGGACATAATTCAGAAAACTTGAACGCTCTGGTCAAAACCGGCCCGATCAACCAAAACAGCAAGACCTTACCGAGGCCTGCTGCAGAAAGAAAACTGAGTTATGTCACGCCCTGCCTCCCTGTCTGCCTTCAGATCAGTTTTTAAACCACTGCTGACTGCCGCTACTCTTCTCTCTACTGCAAGCTTTGCTTTTGCTACAGCAACGCAGCCTGCGGCTCCCTCGGCAGCACCATCCGCACCGGCCGCTGTCGCGATTGAAAAACCGGCCTGCGGCGGTGATTATAATGTCTGGCTTGAAGGCGTGGTGACTGAAGCCAAAGCCGCAGGCATCTCAGACAAGGCACTTACAGAGCTGCATAAAGCCCGGCTTGATGAACGCACATTGAAGCGTGACCGCACGCAGACCGTTTTCAACCTGACCTTTGCCGAATTCTCCAAACGTCTGATTTCCGAACAGCGCCTGAAAAAAGGCCGCGAAAATCTCGTGAAATATGCAGATGTCTTCAAAAAGGCCGAAGACACTTATGGTGTTCCGGGACCGGTGATTGCTGCATTCTGGGGGCTGGAAACAGACTTCGGTGCTATTCAGGGCGATTTTGACACGCTGAACTCGCTCGTTACGCTGGCTCATGATTGCCGCCGTCCGGAGCTTTTCCGTCCGCAGCTCATCGCTTTGCTGAAACTGATGGATAAAGGCGTTGTTGATGCCGGTACCATGGGCGCATGGGCAGGCGAAATCGGCCAGATGCAGTTGCTGCCGAAAGATTATCTGGAACGCGGTGTCGATGGCGACAATGACGGCAAAGTGGATTTGCGCAACAGCGTGGCTGATGCGGTGATGACCGCAGCCCGTATGTTGTCTGAACTCGGCTGGCAGCGCGGCGAGCCTTGGCTGGAAACCGTGCAGCTGACACAGGATCTGCCATGGGAAAATTCCATCCGCACCTATCGCCTGCCCCATTCGAAATGGAGCGGCTGGGGTGTAAAGTCCGTCAATGGCAATGCACTTGGCGCTGATGACGGTGACGCCTCCCTGCTCATCCCTATGGGACGCAAAGGACCGGCATTCCTCTCCTACCGCAATTTTGATATTTTCGTCGAATGGAACAAATCCATCGTTTATGCCACGACCGCCGCTTATTTCGCAGCGCGTCTGGCTGGCGGTGAGCCGTTCCTGCTCGGCACACCGGAAGCCGGTCTTTCAACAGAAGAGCTGAAAGAACTGCAGAACAAGCTCGTTGTACGCGGCTATGACATGGGTCGAATCGATGGTGTTTTCGGCACCATGACCAGAGATGCTGTGCGCACTGAACAGCTGCGTTTAGGCATGCCTGCCGATTCATGGCCGACACGTGAATTGCTCGAAAAGCTATAAATTTAGTGGGATTTTGATGCCGTCTGTAAAAAATTTTACGGCGGCATCAAAACTTTTGACACCTGCCTAACATATTGTATTTTTTACAAGTTTAAAATTCTGCATTGATTGCGAAAGCTTCCTTCGCCGCTCCGCCCAGCGCCCTCCCATGAAATTAGACTTTTCTTTGGCCGTTTATGTCGATAAAATGACACAAACGGGAAATGTGCTGACACAGTTAAAAAACAGTCAATTTGATCGTGAGACCATGCCTCTTGCATGGGTGGTTAAAGAGACTGGAAGCGGCATTTCCGGTTTAGAGTTAAGAGAAGCGGCTCCGGCATATTCCCTCAGATCGGGTTCTGTCAGGAGTGACTTTCCGGCCTTTGAATGTTGTTCATACGGCATTTGAAAACTGAACTTACAACCTGCTCAGGAGGCAATCCATATGGGTTTAACGCGTTCAATCAATGCCTTGGTATTTTGCGCAGCTTTTGTTTTTGTCGCAGCAATGATTGTCGGTGTATTTCCCTGACCTCGCATATTCACCATCTGAATTTCAGATGCTGACCTGATATCTGCATTTCGGTTTCATAATCAGAAAATATACAGATTACGGTCTTAATCAGAGACATTTTGCAGGCATCACTTTTACAGATACCACCGGCATATTTGGCATTCCGCAAAAGTAGATAAATCAAGTCCTGTCATTTTTAAAAACGAAAAGCCCTGCGGAAACATTTTTCCGCAGGGCTTTTTCGTTTCATCCCATATATTTTAAGCTGCGACCGGCGCCCTCACCCCAAGCAAATGGCAAATCGCGAAAGCCAGATCCGAGCGGTTCATCGTGTAGAAATGAAAATCATTCACCCCGCGCTCAATCAGATCATTCACCTGTTCGGCTGCAAGCGCCGCTGACACCAGCATATGTGTCTGCGGATCATTCTCCAGCCCGTCAAAACGATCTGCCAGCCATGCCGGTATGCGCGTTCCTGCACGTTTGGAGAAATTCGCCACCTGTTTGAAATTATGGATCGGCAGCACACCCGGAATAATCGGAATATAAATGCCTGCGCGGCGCACACGCTCCACATAACGCTCATAAAGATCATTATCGAAGAAGAACTGCGTAATCGCGCGGGTTGCACCATTATCGACTTTGCGTCGCAGCATCTCAATATCAGTAGCAAAATCCGGACTTTCCGGATGCTTCTCCGGATAGGCAGAGACACTGATATCAAAATTGGCAATGGATTTAAGACCGGCCACGAGATCGGCACCATTCTGATAGCCGCCCGGTGTCGGCTGATAGACTTCACCAATACCGCTTGCAGGATCGCCACGCAGCGCCACAAAGCGCGTCACACCCAAAGAAGCAAAGGAGCGGACGATAGAATTGACCTCTTCCTTGGTTGCATCCACGCAGGTCAGATGCGCGGCAGGTGTAATGGATGTTTCTTTGATGATACGGGCAATGGTTTTATTGGTGCGCTCACGGGTCGAACCGCCCGCACCATAGGTCACCGAAACAAAAGCCGGATTAAGCGGTGCCAGACGCGTCACTGTCTCCCAAAGACGATCTTCCATCTCTTCGGTTTTCGGCGGGAAAAACTCGAAGGATACACGGATCGGATGCGCGCTCTCGGAACGGCGCTGCTGGCCAAAACTAGACATCGGAAATCTCCGTTATTCTTGCCGTCATAGTTTGCACCATGGGGCAAATATTCATGGTCACGTCACCATGAAGAAAATCAAAACTGCGCCTGCCCGCACCTGAATGGCGCAAAGCTAAACATTAGAATGCTACTCAATAATGCCGGTGTGCCTCTAAATGCACCTCAAAGTGCGCCTCAGGCAGCATCGGCGATCAGCATTCGCGGATCACGCGCAAGCCACAGTTTAATCACCAGTCCGGAAGCCTGCCCGCCCTGCGGCTCAAGCGCTTCAATCTTCTCCGGCTCAAGCCCTGCGGCTCTCATCCAGCCGGTCATTTGCTCATCGCTGAAACCAAGCCGCAAATGGGCATGTTCGTCACGCAGGAATTCCAGATCATGCGGCGCAAAATCCACCACCAGCAAACGCCCCTGCGGGCGCAGCGCACGCGCAGCCTCACGAATGGCCGATTGCGGCTCGTCAAGGAAGTGCAGCACCTGATGGATTGTCACCAGATCATAACCGTCGCGGTCAACCGGCAGCGCATAAATATCGCCCTGACGCACCTGTGCATGGGCAACACCGGCCTGATCCAGATTGGTGCGCGCAACTGTGAGCATATCGCGATTGATATCAATGCCCACACCGCGCACATAAAGCGGGCTGAACATTTCCAGCAAACGGCCGGTACCGGTGCCGATATCCAGCATAGACTGAAAAGCCTGTTCGCCGACAATACCACGCAGCGCATCTTCAACCATTGTTTCGTCAATATGCAGCGAGCGGATCTGATCCCAGCTTTCTGCATTGGCGCTGAAATAGGCAGTTGCCCGCTCATGGCGCTCGGCTTTCACCTGTGCCAGACGCTCCTGATCGCGCAGCAGCAGCGGATCCTGATTATCCTGCCAACCGATCAGTGCACGGGAAAGCCCCTGATGGATCGGTGTTTCCGACAGGCGGAAATAGGCCCATGACCCTTCCTGATAGCGGCTGATCAGCCCTGCTTCACTCAGCAATTTGAGATGGCGGGATACACGCGGCTGAGACTGGTTGAGAATGGATGTCAGATCAGAGACGGTCAGATCACCGCCCGCAAGCAGCGTCAAAATACGCAAGCGGCTTGGTTCTGCCGCAGCCTTCAGCACTTCCACCATTTCTTCAAGAGCCAAAGGCTTGCCAGTCATACCGCACTCCGCATTTAAAACACATAAAGATATGTTTATGTGATCTATGCGATTATTGCAACTAAAATCGACTGATAAAAGTTTTAAAATACCATATTTGATTTAAGCATAATCACGGCAAAGCACATCACAGGAAGCTTCCATGGCCGCATCCGCAAAACGCCGCAAAGAGATTGAACTGGCGCTCCGCTTATTGGCACCACATACGCCTTATTTTGATGCGGAGCAAATCCGCGAAGCAGCTGCCGCGCCGCATATGCGCAACCTCACTGCACAAAATGCTGCGCGCCTGACACTGCTCGCCTATATCCGCCACACCTACACCGACTACGACAGATTACGCGATGAAGGACTGGATAAAGACAGCGCACTTTATTGGATTCAGGATCAGATTTCAGAAAAACTCAGAGAGTGGCAAGCATTAAACTTATTGCCTGACAGTAATTACAGTGACCAGTAAAAAAAATATGTGGGAGATTAAAAATGTAATTTAAATCACTAAAAGGATTTTTAAATGCCTTATACATTCCAAATACAGTCATCATTAAATCAAAACTATATTATTCCTAACACAAGCGCCTTAAAAAACAGCTTTATTAATTACACAATACAGGGAACAGATAAAGCAAACAACAATAAAAGTGCAGAAACATACTGGGTTTCAAAGACAAATCCAAAGCTTCAAACAGCAGAATTAAGTCAACCAGTACTCATGTACAACCCAAACAAAAATCTTTTCTTTGGTGATAGCGAGCAAATAATTCCTATGAAATCCCCTAACCAAGGAAAAACTGGATCGGTTGCTGGCGCCTTTAATTTTACAACCTCGGATATATCGCCAAGATTTATTTTCAAACTTGTAGGTTCACAATACGAAATTTTTATCGATGACTACCGCATAACAGATAAAACAACGCTTACAAAAAAACTTGTTATGGATAAAACCAATTCAAACCGAGTATTAATTACAGACGCAGAAATACTTCACGACGGACTTAATGTCGATGACAAATGGATAGTCACGATTGTTTCTTAATTCTTATTTTTTTAAATAAAAGGCTTTTTAAATGTCACAATATTTAAATATATTTCTGAACGACGATAGAGCAATCAGCAAATACCAGCTTGCTATCGATTATATTGGCGACGGCAACAATCTGCTTTTAATGGAATATCAAGCCGAAGCAGTATCCCCGTTTTATCCTGACGCCACAGATAAGGGACAGTATTTTGTGGTTGACAGTTTCCCGGATTGGAACACTGTCACCTTTAATGAAAGAGTAAATATTCCTGAATTCCCGCTTTATAATCCTTGGTCTGGCGGCTTCTTAAACACAACAGGCCAGCAGACAGGTGACGCAACAAATGCTAACGGAACCATTGTAGGAAGCTCGACGTTCTTATCCCCGAACAGTGTTGATAAATTCAATGTTTTTGCTCTGAACGCTTTTGGAGCTTGCTATATTTATAAGATTGTAAAAACCCCAAATGCAGCAAATAACGGAACGATTGATACCAAACATTACCTTGCATATGATGAGGTAAATCACACAATTTGTTACTACCCAACAGCTACCCCTGATAACTCAGGAGTACAGTACTTTTTGGAATGGAAATTTGAAAAAGTAGCTACGGCTGCAATTCCATCTGCCTAAAAAATCCATTCTCAACGATAATGTTATAAGCTACGCGCTTCAATCCGGCGCGTAGCACAACTGTTCCGGCATCCGTACGGTGATCTTATCTGAAACCTCAGCTGCACCTTCCCGTTCCACCCAGCTGGTCTGACCTCGCAGATATTTTGCTGCTTTTACAAAATTAAGCGCCACCATCGCCTCATTCTGAGCGCCAATATGCTGCGCAATTGATGTTCCGGCGATTTTGCACGGCGCATTCAGCCCGTTCAGCTTCAGTGTCAGACCACCATCAAAAAACAGCACTGTACCGGCAGGCAAAAGCGTGAAATCTGCGATGCCCTCTACTAGAATATTGACCCCGATCCATTCCGGCCTGATCGCATCAAGCCCCATTGCCACAGCAATCTTTTCCAGTTCTTCAAGAGAAATCAGAGAGAGCTGACGGTCATTCCGGATTAATGTACCCCGCTCATACCACGGCTCGCGGCCACCAGCTCTACGCGTCATTCCATAATGATAATCACCGATAATACCACCATGGTCACATTGCAATTTATCTACTGCTTGCGTGACAAAATCCTGCCCTGAAGCAATATAAAGTCCACAGACACGACCTGTAACCTTGCGTGCCGCTATGCGTTTGCCATGAATGTTATCAAACAAATCTGTCATCACAGTTTCAATCTTGACCGCGCACAACAACCATAAATACGCGCGGGAAGTGCAGCAGCACTTTACCATCCACTGTCAGTGGATAATGCTCTGCCAAGCGTTCCGTATATTCCTCCAGATAATCGCGCTGCTCTTCTTCATTGAGCGGATTTAAAAACGGACGCAGGCCGGTGCTCTTCACCCATTCAGTAATTGCCGCATGACCATCAAGCGGGTGATTATAAATCGTGTGCCAGATATCAATATGGGATGCGAGCGGTATCAGAGCATCATAATAAGCATTCACACTTGGCATTGGCGGACGGGGCGCTTTATTGAGACGTTCAATCCAGCGACTGTCTTTTGCCACTTGCCGCATCATGCGATGGGACGGTTCATTCCAGTTATCCGGCATTTGCACAGCCAGTGCGGCACCTGATTTCAGCCCCTTCAACAAGCGTTGTAAATGCTGGATATGCTCAGGAATCCACTGGAACACCGCATTTGAAAATAGCAGATCAACATCCGCATCCGGCTGCCATTGCGTTACATCGCTTAAATAAAACGGCACATCAGGCAACCGTTTCTGCGCCTTTTCAATCATATCCGGCGACGCATCAAAACCGGATAGTTGCGCCTGCGGCCAGCGCTTTTTCAAGGCCTCAGTGGAGTTGCCGGGCCCGCAACCAATATCAACAATGACGGCGGGATCTTTCAACGGAATACGGGCGATGAGATCATTAACCGGTCTTGTGCGCTCATCCTCAAATTTCAGATATTGCTGTGCCGACCAGTCTTTCATCGTGATGCTCCTGTGCCTTACCTATAACAGACAATCTATAGCACCGGTGCATTTTGCCAAGCACTTTACAAACAAAAACGCCCTCCTTTCGGAGAGCGTTTCTATAACTTCAAATCTGCAACAATTTCTGTAGTCAAAAGTTGCAGGCAGCGGCGAAAATGGTGATTTTCGAGAACCGGAGCGGAGCGTACTTATAGTACGTGAGCACCGGAAGTCGAGAAAAGCGCCATTTGCAGCCCTGCATGCGGCTTTTGACCCCGAAATTTTAGCGTGTCAACGGCTTATAGGTCACCCGTTTAGGATTGACGCTTTCAGGTCCGAGACGACGTACTTTATCTGCTTCGTAATCTTCGAAGTTACCTTCGAACCACTCCACATGGCTGTCGCCTTCAAAAGCCAGAATATGCGTGGCCAGACGGTCGAGGAACATACGATCGTGCGAGATGATAACGGCGCAACCAGCGTATTTTTCCAGCGCATCTTCAAGCGCCGCCAGCGTTTCTGTATCCAGATCGTTGGTCGGTTCGTCGAGGAGCAGCACGTTGCCGCCCGTCTGCAGCATCTTGGCAAGATGCACGCGGTTACGCTGACCACCGGAAAGATTGCCGACTTTAGCCTGCTGATCGCCGCCCTTGAAGTTGAACGCACCGCAATAAGCGCGGGAGTTCATTTCAAATTTGCCGAGCTTGATGATGTCGTTACCACCGGAAATTTCTTCCCAGACATTCTTGTTCGGGTCGAGGTGGTCACGGCTCTGGTCAACATAACCGAGCTTAACAGTATCACCGATACGCACACTACCGGTATCCGGCTGTTCCTGACCGGTAATCATTTTGAACAGGGTCGATTTACCTGCACCGTTTGGCCCGATCACACCAACGATACCGCCCGGAGGCAGTTTGAATGTCAGATTGTCGATCAGCAGACGATCGCCAAAGGATTTGGACAGGTTTTCAACTTCAATAACCACCTGACCAAGACGCTCACCCGCAGGAATGAGAATCTGCGCATCGCCCGGACGCTGATTTTCAGCCGCTTCAACCAGCTTGTCATAGGCCTTAATACGGGCTTTCGACTTGGATTGACGTGCCTTAGGGCTCGCTGCAATCCACTGACGTTCACGCTCAAGCGCTTTCTGGCGGGAATCGTCTTCACGGCCTTCCTGAATCATGCGCTTGGCCTTGGCTTCCAGATAGGCAGAATAGTTGCCTTCGTAAGGAATACCACGACCGCGGTCGAGTTCGAGAATCCAGCCGGTCACATTGTCAAGGAAGTAGCGATCATGCGTGATGAGCAGCACAGCGCCCTTATATTCACGCAGGTGCTTTTCAAGCCATGCAGTGGTTTCAGCATCCAGATGGTTGGTCGGCTCGTCGAGCAGCAGCAGATCTGGCTTGGAAAGCAACAGCTTGCAAAGTGCAACGCGGCGGCGCTCACCACCAGACAGGGTTGTTACATCAGCATCGGCAGGCGGGCAGCGCAGAGCTTCCATCGCCATTTCAACCTGACTTTCCAGATCCCAGAGATTCTGGCTGTCGATAATATCCTGAAGTGCCGCACCTTCGTCAGCGGTTTCATCAGAATAATTCATCATCAGCTCATTATAACGGTCAAGAATGGCCTGCTTGTCAGCCACACCTTCCATCACATTGCCGAAAACAGTCTTTTCAGGATCAAGATGCGGTTCCTGAGCCAGATAACCACAGGTCGCACCATCGGCGAGCCAGGCTTCACCGGTGAACTCTTTATCGAGACCAGCCATAATCTTGAGGATTGTCGATTTACCGGCACCGTTAGGGCCGAGAATACCGATTTTCGCATCAGGATAAAATGACAGGTGCAGATTTTCGAGAATCTTCTTTGTGCCGTAGTTTTTATTCAAACCCGACATATGATAAATAAATTGACGTGCCATTGGGTGGCTGTTCTCCGAGAATTTGAGCCCGTAATGTGTGGGAATTCGCTTTGATGCGCTATTTAGGCTAAATATTGCGCAGGGGCAATGCCAGAACAGAGGCGAAGCCGGCGCGATAAGCATCTTCCCCTGTTTAACCTCTGAGGGTCTGAATAAAAAATCACCATTTGCAGCCAAGTGGGCGACTTTTGGATCAGACACTGAATAGCTATTATTGTTACAAGTATAGTCTCCGCACTCCCGAAACAAGGTTTCACAATGCCGTTTGATAATCCTGAAATCCTGTTAAGTCCGAGCGGTGCAAAACTGGCATTGCGTTTTCAACCGGCGAAGAAAACGGCAATCGGCAATATACAGATCAGCCACGGCCTTGCTGAACATGCTGCCCGCTATCATGACTTTGCGGATTATCTCGCGGAGCACGGCTTTAACGTCTATGCCCATGACCATCGCGGACACGGGCTGACCAGCGCACCGGATGCACCGCTCGGCCAGTTTGCAATCAAAGATGGCGATGAAAAAACTCTGCAGGATATCGGCTTTGTTGAAAAGACAATCCGCGAAAGACATGGTCAACTGCCGCTCATTCTCTTCGGCCATTCCATGGGGGGATTGGTAACACTCGCTGCTTTATGCGGAAAATTCTGCACGCCCGATGCGGCAGCCATCTGCAATTCCAATTTTGCCAATGTGCTGAATCAAACACTGGCTTTCACTTTACTCAAAGCCGAGCGCATGTTTCTCGGCTCCGATGTTCCGAGCCATTTCCTGCCAGCCATGACTTTCCGCACATGGGCGAAACAGGTGAAAAATTATCAGACACAATTTGACTGGCTGTCCCATGATACAGCGGAGGTTGCGCTTTATAATAATGATCCGCTCTGCGGCTATGATCCGTCAGTCAGTATGTGGATCGATGTTTTCCGCTTTATGCGTCGCTGCAACAATCCTGCACCGCAACAAGCGATACCGTTGCATATGCCGCTTTATTTACAGGGTGGCGGACAGGACCCTTCAACAGAAGGTGGCAAATCCCTGCTTGCACTGGAGAAAAGACTGAAAGCTTCCGGTTTCAGCAATATCACCACACAGATTTATCCGGATATGCGTCATGAAAGCCTGCATGAAACAGATCGCGCGCGTTTCATGCAGAACTTTACGTCATGGGCATTAAAGGCAATCGCCTGACAGAACTTTAAGCCAGCCACTTGTCATAATCAGACACCAACAAATGCAGTGGCTGGACATCATCTTCCACATCGGAGAACCGGCCGATCGGTTCACGGAAGATGTTATCCGTCAGATCATCATTGACGGTTGAAACCTCGCCGATCAGCACATCACCACCCTCACCCCAGAAAGCATGCCAGTTACCGGGCATCAGAGTTACACTCTCCCCCGGATCAAGCTTCAGTAAACCTCCGGCAGACAGCCGTTTGATACGCCCGTCACAGGCAACAACCACGTCGCTTTTATCATCAATCGAGCCATCTGGATTGGAATTGAACATTTCCAGCACCAGTTTGGCACCACCGCGATTGATAATATCCTCAGCTTTCACCATATGGCGATGCATCGGCGACAACTGGTTCTCGCGCGAGATCATGATCTTTTCTGCATAAAGCATACCAGTGCCTTTTTGCAGATCTTCGGCCTGTCCGTTGCGCACGGTAAACAGGAAAAGCCCCATTTCATCGAAACGCCCCTGCCCGTAATCAGTAATATCCCAGCCGAGACGCGCATTGCGGATTGCTGCACTGTCATCGCTCACACGGGTGCGCATTTCCTCCGGCGACCAATAGGCAAAAGGCGGCATGACAAAACCGAAAGACCGGATAAAGCGATCACTTTCACGGATAATTTCATTAATTTCCGAGCGTTTCATAAATGTTTCCTCCAGCGGTCATCCGTTTGATACGGGTCTTGTCTGCGCAACAGAAAAGCACGGCCTGCCCCGTCTGACCAGTCCCTTTTCGGTTACAAAATATTGCCGCCGATAAATTTCCGGATGCGGCGGTTTGGCGTGTCGTCTTTACGCGAAGCCCATGTCGTTTTCGTATGCGCGTCCGCCATATTTCAATGGTTGAATACGGATAATCAGAGCAGATTTTTTGAGAAATATTCTGAGACTTAACTCTTGTCGTCAATCTTAATACCCATACGGGATCAGGCTTTTTCATGTCGCACATAAGCCACTCCGGCAGCGACATATTTTAAAGTCCGGCACCCCCGATGAACAACGCTATGCGAGGCATATTATGGACGTCCGCAATCAGATGCTGAGTGACTTGTTGGGGCGCGACCCGAATTTCAGTCTCGGACAGAAATTCTACACAGATCCCGACTTTTACAAGCTGGATCTTGAACATATCTGGTACCGTGAATGGGTTTTTGTCGGCCATGATTGTGAACTGCCGAAAGCAGGCAGCTATATCACTGTGCAGATCGGTGATTATCCGGTGATTGTCGTGCGTGACAGTCAGGGCGGCATCCGCGCTTTTCACAATACCTGCCGCCATCGCGGTTCACGTATCTGCACTGCGGAAAAAGGTACAGCTGCCCGTCTCGTCTGCCCTTATCATCAGTGGACTTATGATCTGGATGGTAAGTTATTGTTTGCCCGTCAGGTTGGCCCTGATTTCAAACCGGCGGATTTCGGCCTGAAAACCGTGCATTGCGAAACTGTCGCCGGTTACATTTATATATGTGTCGCGGATGAAGCACCGGATTTCAACGCTTTCCGCGCAACGGTTGAGCCTTATCTGGCTCCGCACCAGATTAAAGATGCCAAGATCGCCTTTGAAAGCACGATCATTGAAAAAGGCAACTGGAAGCTGGTCTGGGAAAACAACCGCGAATGCTACCATTGCGCCGCCAACCATCCGGAACTGTGCCGCACCTATCCTGAAGCACCAAGCGCCACCGGCGTACAGGGCATGATGGAGGATGAGGAAACCAACCAGCTCTGGAAGCGCTGTGAAGATACCGGCCTGCCTGCCAAATTCAATATGTCCGAGAACGGTCAGTATCGTATTGCCCGCATTCCGCTGCTGCGCGATGCCGACAGTTATACAATGTCCGGCAAGCCCGCTGTGGCGAAAAGCCTGAGCTCTGAAGTCAGAGCATCCAAAATCGGCGCGATGCTGCTGTTCAACTATCCGTCGACATGGAACCATGTGATGATCGATCATGCAATTTCCTTCCGCGTGCTGCCGATCAGCGCCGAGGAAACCATGGTCACCACCAAATGGATGGTCAATAAAGATGCGGTTGAAGGCGTTGATTACAATCTTGATGAGCTGACCCATGTCTGGATCGAGACCAATGATCAGGATCGCCGGATTGTGGAAGAAAACGCTCGCGGCATCCGCTCACCGGCCTATCAGCCGGGACCTTATTCCGTGGAGCATGAAGGCGGCGTCATGCAATTTATTGAATGGTACGCCAATTTCATCACCCCCCGTCTGCAAGGTGAAGTTGCAAAACTCAGCCGCGTGGCCTGATATTCAACGCAATATCCCGGAGCGCAACACAGCGCTCCGGACAATATCATGACAGGCAGGTTCACTATGAACCCACCTCAAGCCCCCTTCAGGTGAAGAGCAGCACGAATGAAATATCTTGATGAAATGCTGCCGTGGAACGACAGGCTTCAGGTTCTGGAATGTGATGCGGCGATTGAAGAAGCGCCGGACGTGATGACTTTCTCGTTCCGCACGCCGGAGAATAATAACTGGTTCCGCTATATGCCGGGTCAGTTCATCACGATTGAGATACCGGCCGCACCGGAACCGGTCATGCGCACCTATACGCTGTCTTCCACGCCGTCGCGCCCTTATTCCGTATCCATCACCATTAAGGCACAGGCAGGCAGTATCGGTACCCGCTGGATGCTGGATAATATGCGTCCGGGCATGCAGCTCAAAGCTTTTGGTCCTGCCGGTGACTTCTCGCTCGTTTCGCATCCGGGCAAAAAATACCTGTTCATCTCAGCCGGTTCCGGCATCACGCCGATGATGTCGATGACGCGTTTTCTTTATGATACGCAACCGGCCAGCGATGTGGTTTTTCTCAATTGCGCCCGCTCACCGGATGAAATCATTTTCCGCAAAGAGCTGGAACTGCTTGCCAGCCGCATGGATAACCTGCGCCTGCAACTGGTTGTTGAGCGTTCCATCGCCCGCAATGTCTGGAGCGGCGTTCATGGCCGTATCAGCCATAGTATTATTGATATTTCCGCGCCGGACTTCAAAGACCGCACAGTCTTCTGCTGCGGCCCAGAGCCGTTTATGCGCGCTGTGCGTGACATGCTTGAGGCCAACGGTTTCAACATGGACAATTATCATCAGGAAAGCTTTCAGCCCGCCTCGGAAGCTCCGGCCATACCGGTGCCTGCCGCACTTGAAGCCGCAGCCGGTGATGCAGAGACAGAAGCGCCGAGCGTTATTTTCACACTATCCGGCATGGAAGTGCAGTGCAGCCCGACCGACACCGTATTGCTGGCAGCGCGTAATGGCGGGTTGAAAATACCAAGCGCCTGCGAGTTTGGTGTTTGTGGTACGTGCAAAGTCAAATGCCTCAGCGGCGAAACCGTCATGAATCATAATGGCGGTATCCGCGATGATGAAATTGAAGAAGGTTATATTCTTGCCTGCTGCTCTCATCCTTTGGGTCGGGTGGAAATCGAAGCCTGATCCTCTTGACCTTTCCGCGTGCTTTCGTCACTGATCGCTCTCGGACGTGACGCAGCGGGAGAATGGGATGCCACAACACGATCAGAAAAACTCCGCCTTTATTGTGATTGATATTCAGAATGATTTTTGCCCCGGAGGCGCGCTGGCTGTAGCCGGCGGGGACAGTATCGTTGCAGGCATCAATCAGGAGATTGAGCACTTTGACCATGTCATCCTGACACAGGACTGGCATCCCGCAGGTCATTCCAGCTTCGCTTCGACCCATGAAGGCCGCGAGCCTTATGAAATGGTAACAATGTCCTATGGCAAACAGACTTTGTGGCCGGATCATTGCGTACAGGGAACCCATGGCGCGGAGTTTCATAAAGACCTGCAATGGACAAAAGCCGAGCTGGTGATCCGCAAAGGCTATCGTAAAGCTATCGACAGCTATTCCGCTTTCTTCGAAAATGACCACATGACCCCGACCGGTCTTGGCGGCTATTTGCGCGAGCGCGGCATTAAACATGTAACACTCGCAGGTCTGGCCACCGATTTCTGTGTGGCCTATTCGGCTCTGGATGCAGCGGCACAAGGTTTCAAAGTCACTGTGTTGCCGGATTTAAGCCGCGCGATTGATATTGGCGGCTCGCTGCAAACCATGATGAGCCAGATGCGCAATGCGGGCGTAGCGTTCCGTTAAAACTGCATTCTCCCCGCAATCAACAAGGCAGCGCTCGACGGCTGCCTTTTTTGCTTTATATAGACGCCTTTATCCTCCTACCCGTTTTCCGGAACAGAAAGCCTCACCGTGATTGAGAAAAAAGACGTTGTAATTATCGGTGCAGGCGCAGCCGGAATGATGTGTGCAATCCGTGCCGGTCAGCGGGGTCGCTCCGTCGTACTGATTGACCATGCGAAATCCCCTGGTGACAAAATCCGCATTTCCGGCGGCGGCCGCTGCAACTTCACCAATATTCATGCAACGGCAAAAAACTATCTGTCCGCCAATCCGCATTTTTGTAAATCCGCACTAGCACGCTTCACGCCGCAGGATTTCATCGCCATGGTCGATAGCTACGGCATCAGCTGGCATGAAAAAACATTGGGGCAGCTGTTTTGCGACCACAGTGCTAAAGACATTATCAATATGCTGCGCACGGAAATGCAGCAGGCGAATGTGCGGCTCGACCTCAACACCACAGTTTCGGACATCAGCAAAACCACAGACGGTTTTATAGTTACGACGAGCTATGGCAAAATCGAAGCGCAATCGCTGATTATTGCCACCGGCGGCAAATCCATCCCGAAAATGGGAGCCACGGGTTTTGCTTACACTATTGCCGGTCAGTTTGGGCACAGCATGATTGAACCCCGCCCCGGTCTTGTACCCTTGACGCTGGAACCCAATCTGCTGGAACAGCTCAGCCCGCTTTCAGGGATAGCCGTCGATGCCGAGCTTAAACATGGCAAAACCCGATTCCGCGAAGCACTGCTTTTCACCCATCGCGGTATGAGCGGCCCTGCGATTCTGCAGATTTCATCCTATTGGCGCGAGGGCGATGAGGTCGTTTTGACCATTGAACCGGACTTTGACTTCCTCACATTGTTAAAAAATGCACGAAAAACGAATGGCAAACAATCTGTCCAGACGGCCCTTGCAGAAAAGCTGCCCCGCCGTTTAGCCCAGTTTTTCACGGAAAAGACACAATTGAACAAGCCTCTGGCTGATTTGTCCGACAAGATCTTAACAAATCTCGTTGCCGCAATTCAGGATTGGCATATCAAACCGGCAGGTTCCGAAGGATATCGCACGGCGGAAGTTACACTCGGCGGTATCAGCACTGATGAGCTCGACTCAAAGACGATGGAATCCAAAAAGGTACAAGGTCTTTATTTCATTGGAGAATGTGTGGATGTAACCGGCTGGCTTGGCGGATTTAACTTCCAATGGGCATGGGCATCGGGCCACAGCGCAGGTCAGGCCGCATAATATTTACGTGACAAATCACACGTTTTCGTGAGCGGCGCGCACAGTTACATTATGGCGGAAAAGTGTCAATGCGATCACATTTACTTCAAGTCGATAAGAACTTGCTGTTGCATATTTGTGACAGACATTTCCGAGGGTATATTTTATGTTTCTAACGAAATCTAAAAGGAGTTCATCACATGAAATATACAACTCTGGCAGCTGCTCTGCTTCTCTCCTCCACAAGCGCTTTCGCAGCTGATGCTATCGTTTACAACGAACCAGCTCCTGCTGTTGTAGCTGACACTTTCTCCTGGACAGGCGGCTATATCGGTCTTAACGCCGGTTATGCAGGCGGCAAGAACAAGTTCAACGGTTACGACAACTTTGCAGTATCCGCTAAAGACAATGCAAGCGGCTTCCTCGGCGGTATTCAGGCCGGTTACAACTGGCAGTTCGACCAGACCATCGTTGGTATCGAAACTGACTTCCAGGGCGGCAACCTGAAATCCGACGCTGAAGTAACTTACGGCGCGACCACATACGGTGCAGAAGCCAAAATCAACTGGTTCGGTACAACCCGCGTTCGTCTCGGTTACACACCGGTTGACCGCTTCATGGTTTACGCAACAGGTGGTGTTGCTTACGGTAAAATCAAAGCTTCCGCTTTTGATGGCACAACAAGCTTCTCCCAGTCCGACACTAAAGTTGGTTACACTGTAGGTGCCGGTGCAGAATACGCTGTTACAAACAACGTAACTCTGAAGACCGAATACCTCTACACCGACCTCGGCAAGCTGAAACTGGATAATGTTAACGGCGTTCGCTTCGGTGAAGTTAAGGCTCCGTTCCACACAGTACGCGTTGGTGTGAACTACAAGTTCTAATCCATACTGGCGAACTAAAAAGAAAGCCCCGCATTGCGGGGCTTTTTTATTTCTGAACAGCCAAACTCAAAACAGCAGCAAAGACACCGTCACAAAAGGTCTTGCAATTCCCTGCCGGTGGTCAGTCCGTATTCTTTATCACCATACCCATATTATAATCCCCCGCACCTACCCCTCGGCATGGTTTATGCTTATCTATACATCAGCACTATGATGTATCGGGAGAGATATGAGTAAGTCCTGTTTCGCAATTCTTCTGGCTTGCAGCCTGTTTCCGTCCTCACTTCATGCCGCCCCTATCGGCGAAGTGATTGCCGAAATGGCAGGTAAATGCTGGAAATTGCCGGAGAAAATTGACTATCAAAAAGCATCAGCCATTTTTGAAGTCACTTATAATGCGGATGGTGAGTTATTGGAGATCATCACTGTCGAATATCGCCCTGTGCGGGAAGCGGGCAAAGTCTTTGCTCTCAGTGCACAACAGGCACTTCTGGATTGCGCCAATAGAACCGATGTTAAATCCAGAACAATACGGGTGGTCATGAATTACACCGCGCCAAGATCCAATGAGCCACTGATTATGAAAAGGTCTCTGCGGTAATATCGGCGCAAATTTCCCGAACACAAGGCCTATATCAGTAAGCCGAGTTCTTTTTGCTTTTTCTTTGACAGTCCCTGCGCAACAAGATGGTAGGATTGCAGGATATAATCCTTCAGCTCATCGTCACTGAGACCCGGTTCCGCATAATGCTGTATCCACTTCATGCCGCGCGAGGCAAGATATGGCGCAGGGCGCAACCCCAGCTGCTCCTGCAGCATTTCAAATGCAATATGACTGACTTTAAAACTGAAACTCGGCTGGTCATTATGCCAGCCGCCAATGACAAAAACCTTGCCGCCGACTTTCCAGACATGTGAACCACCCCATTGAACAACATAAGTTGTTGCCGGCAAGCTGCCGCAAAAGGCATTATATTCGTCATAAGTCATAGCTACTCACCACATCAAAAAATGATCTGCACAGAGCAGAGATAATATCTTACTGTTTTTAAACACCAAGATGTTAAACTACGCACTTCCGTCCTTTTCACCATTTAAGAAGCATCCGACATTTATGGCCAGTGAATTATCAAATCTAGAATCCGCAACAAAATATCTTTCACCCACCGACAAAGGCCGTTTCTTCAAAATTAAGCGCGACATGGAAGCATCCGGCGCTTCACGAAAAAACATTGAGGAACGCTTGCGCGCCTTTCTATGGGATGTTGTTGAATCCGATGATGATGATGATGAAAACGAGGACGACGCGCTTTAAGCAAAAGCCGTCTCCATGAAACCAGTTATGAACTCGGCTGCAACTCTTATAATATTGGCTTTGCTGCACGGAAGCAGCAAAGCTCTCGGGAAGGTTGTTTCGGGAACAGATGTCTCTGAAATACTAATCAGCTTCACCGGAACCATATTTATCGGCACTGCCGTAACATGGGTTGTGGTCTGGATTGTTTTAAGATTGCTCCAGAAGCAGGAACTCACAATCACAGTGACCAACTGGATTTTAGCCGCAGCAACAATCACCAGTGTTGTTTGACAGATAGTACCGGAATTTATGGGAATAACTGAGAACGCTTAGGAACTCGTGAAAACTGATTATAATTCAGCGACTTGTGCGAAAAGTGTCAGGAACAGTGTTTAGCCATTTTTGACACGAGAATGAAGCAAAATCGCTCAAATTTTGTCAAATGGCAGCATAACACGTTCTGCCTTTAAGAAACCCTTCAGAAAACTTCCAAAAGCCTTTAAGGCATCTTCAAACCATTGATAAATAACAATTGATGAGCCTTTAAGGCTTTTCGACGATTGCTGCTGTTACAGGTAATTTTACCCATAAAATCCAAATTTCAAATTCCAGATTTCGAAATTTGGGTGATTATAGTTTGAAATCAATTAGTTACTAAGAAAATAAGCAATTTTAAGATTCCGAGAAGAAAATCAGCTCGTATAAAAAATGAGAAGCTGCAGAGGCAAAGTTTTGAAACAGGTTTGTTACAAAATCTCAATCAAAAACGTGGCAAATTGACTACGGTCAATGAAGCCCCAAAACGACTCTATCACATATGATACAGAGGCTGCGATCTGTACGACCCTCAGGCCGAACGTTTGCCAGTGCCTGGTTCTGCCTTGGCTTGTCCAAGCCTAGCTTTTAATTCTTCAATAAGAACCGGAATAATAGCATCCACTATTCTTGTGTCCCTTACATCAGAAACGCTCTCTAATAGCTGGTTATATAGGTTGCCCGCTTCAATCGCGATGCTGTCTTCGTCAGGGATATGAAAGCCTTCTTCTTTGTACGCCAATCTGGCAGCCCGATGCAGCTTTCTGAGCAATTGCGGATCGACTGCAATGCTTGGCGCCGGTGATCGATCCTTAAGGTGTTTCGGGCCTAATCCTGTAAGAATCCAACCTGCATTAATACCTAGTTGTTCAAATAGCAAAAGCGTTTCACCGCTTGGTAAACCTTCATTGCGCTCAATTTTTTGCCAAGTGGCTATAGCAAGACCCAAAAACTTAGCCATTTCAGCCTGAGTTTTTCCTGTTTCTTTGCGTACCTCATGAGCCCTTGCGCCAACGCTATTAGGGTTTTTCATCTATTTTCATAAATAACCATTTTTCTAGTTATTCCTTTCTGTGTTCGCAGAATTTAACATCCCAAAAAAGGAGGCCATGCCCGGCCTCCCTCTGGAAGGAATCCTTTATGCACCGGAACGATGACGGCGGCAAGATCAGCCGGGCCGAACGGAGAAGGCTTGCCGAAATTGCACGCATTAAAAGCGCGCTGATTATTGCAAAGATTACACTCGTCAAAATTGACGAGGAATATAACCTTCCAACCGGCACAGCCGGAAACACTCTTTATGAGCCACATGTTGCCGGTGAGCGTGCGATTGCTGCTGCATTAGGACGCCTTCCGCACCTGCTTTGGTTTAGCCGCTATCATGCTGATGGTCGCAGAATAAGCCCGCAACCAGCTGAAAACTATCGTAACGGTCGCCGTGCGCTCGCTGAAAAGCAGGTCGCAGCATGACGATGAAAGCACAGCTCACAGTTATTGACGATAGCCGCAATAGCGCTGCCAAAACGCAATCCGAGCCGAATTTCAAGAGCTTGAGCGCTATGCATCGGTTGCTGTCAGTTCAGGAAATCGGTGCCATTTATAAGGCTACAGCTGCTCAGTCTTATGCTTCGGGAGATTCCCAATGAGCATGTCTATGACTTCGTGCACCCGTTCAGGTTCATCAATGAATTCCTCATCCGGTTCTAACCTGGTCACTAAGTCCGCCAAAGACTGGTGGACTGATCTTTGGAAGCGATCACTGGAGAAGTCCGGAAAGATAAAGTCGAGCAGCTTCAAAAGATGCGAGATGATGATCTGTGTTCCCACCATTTTTCAGCGACTGAAACAGCATCCGGCTCCGGATATCCGTGTTTGTCCAGACCGACCCAGTCTTCAAGCCGTTTGAGACGTTCGGTTATGCTGTCCGGTTTCAAGTTTAGCGCTTTCTCGCTCATTCCATCATTCCTGTACTCGTTGATGACAGGATCATCATTACGCGCTTCCGGAGCATCGCCAATGTCGAAAAAGCGTTCCGAAATAGACAGAAATCCATTCATACCGGCGCACGATCCTGTGCGTCATATGGCTGGCCTCCTGCTTGTCTTTAGTTTTGCGTTGGCAGGAGTGTCAGCCGTTTTTCTTGCTCTGATCCGATATTCAGGAGTTATGTTATGACTGGCATTCTTAATCATATTCCCATTCCATTTTTTGAACGGGTACCGACACGCGCTAAAAAGGTGGTTTGCAGTGCCTTTGAAGGCATTATCGACAAGTCTTGGACTGTTGAAATCGCATATCGCTTTTTGACTACTGAGTTGACGGTAAGCCATGTGGATGTGCCAGACATTGCCGAGTTTACCGAATGGTACTGGCGGGTTCGTAACGGCGAAATTGAGCATCCACAGACCGGTGAAGGTCATAAAACTCACAGCACTCCTGCTATTCAGCACACTTGCGGTCTGTTCATGCACAATGTGAACGGCATGATTATTCCTGCCGAAGTCACGGTGCAGATGTGCGCAAAAACACATCATATTCACCTGCTTGTCCGTGAGCGCACAAACGTTGCTGAAGCCGCATGCAAGGGCATGAGGCTAGCACTCAATGAGTTTGATGAAGCGTTACCGGCGCGCGTAACTGATCTTATTCAGCGACAATAATGGATGCTGTTATGACCTGTAAATTCGATCCGTTTATTCATCATCGCCCTGAAATCGTTGCTGGTTATGTTTCGAATTTACTAACCGCATCTGGCTGCGAAAAAACTCTGATTTCTCTAATTTGTGGAGATGCTCAACAACAAGTCCCTGCTTCCACTCTGAACCGTCTAGCCATCCACGTAGAGAGTTCAGGGCAATTTCAGCGTCACTTAAATCGCCAAATTTTCCAACGAACTCAGCAGCCAAGATTCCGTGGAGGCTATCGATGATTTCGATAAGTCGTTCCTTATTGATAACGCCCGCATCCAGCAGCGCTAACGAGAGCGCCAATAATGTCATGTTTGTTCCTTCGAACATGCTTTGTAAAGCAACCAACTCGGAATCTACTTCGGGATCCATTCAAATCGTTCCTTTGTGGGGTTTGCATAAGGGAATGAAGGTGCCGGACGGTGGGTCAGACCGTCCGGCACCGGCCAACTAATCAAGATTCTTTAAGAATAGCTACTTCTAAGGGCGTTTTTAAAAGTCCCTAACCCATTCAAATTGTCGCCATCCCCCGTCCGGCGACAATCGATATCGGGGCGGCAAGCCCCCCGCCGTCCCGATATCGTTCCCCAGATGAAACGAGGTTATCATGTTCAACCCTTACGATCAGACACAGGTTTATGAAGCAAGCGTACATGCCAGCCTGTGCGCCGTACGCGAGGGATTTCCGCACCTGACTATCCGCGACATCGTCGAGCCACCACATCAGTGGTTTGATGCAGCCCTTGCCCGTCAGATTGTCATGCACATTCTAATTCGTGAGTTTGGTTGGCCAAAACGCCGTGTTGTTGAACAAGAAGCCCGTTCACGCGAAGCAATTAATCGCGCTCTGCGTACCATCGACGATCGCATGCAGCATGATCGTTTTGCCAGCCACTACATGGTTATGGCTGAACGCGCCCGCAGCCTTCTTTTCATGCACTCCACACAGACAGACAATACCGAGGCAGCATAATGGCTACGTTCAAAACCCTTCCTCTTAAAGATATTCATATTGGTGAACGTGCACGGCCGGTCGATGAAGATCATGCCCTTGCGATTACGGCCTCTATGGCTGAGCGCGGCTTGATTAATCCAATTACGGTACGCTCCACACCAGCCATGAACAACGGGAAAACACCCTACCTGTGCAGCAGATTGATCTTGATCGCTACCGTGCCCGCATGAAACAGGCAATGGCACGAGCCATACGCGAATGCCAGTATGACCGGCCAACAATCGCCGCACGCATGTCGCTCTATCTCGGAGTGAATGTTTCAAAGTCCATGCTTGATACATGGACGGCAGAAAGCAAACGTGCTCACGACATTACCATTCCACGTTTTGCCGCATTTGTGCATGCCACAGCAGCCCCTTGGTTATGGGATGAAGCCGCTGCCATGCAGGGCGTGACCATGCTTGTTGGAAAAGAAGCCATTCTTGCTGAGATCGGCATGCTGGAGCGGGAAAAGAAACGCGTTGCCCGTGAACTCAAATCCCTGCTTACAGCACATATTGATGTACCGGAAAGGATGCGTCGATGAAGGACTGGCTCACAGCATCTGACCTTATCGCGCTTAAGCTTCCGAGATTACCGACTGCTAGGGCTACATTATACGATCTCATCAAACACGAGAGATGGAATAATGCAGGTGCTGATCAAGTACGCAAAGCTACAGATTCTAATAGAGGTTTTGAGTACCACATATCTCTATTGCCATCACTGGCACAGGCAAAGCTTGCACGCATAGCTGCGGAAGATGCACATCGCATTGCTATCTGGCGTCGTGCTTGAGAACTTGGATTGGCAGGCTTTCATTGATCGCTATGACCGGCCGGAAACGCTGTTCTATCTCGACCCGCCATATTGGGGATCAGAAGATGACTACGGCAAAACCTTATTCGGCCGAGATCAGTTTGCCCTGATGGCTGATCGTCTGGGACGTATCAAAGGCCGGTTTATTATGTCGATTAATGATGTGCCGCAGATAAGGGAAATCTTCATCGCGTTTGACTTCCGTGAAGTTGGCCTGACCTATTCGATCTCTGGTAAGGGAACTGCCGCAAAAGAGCTGATCATTACAGGTCGTTAAAGAGGCTGTTAAGTAGCGATCAAGTGGCAGCTATAGTTCATAAAACTGTTGCCACTTGATCTTGCACTCACTGCCACGCGATATTGAGCGCTACAGCTTTGAAGTTCCTTTAAAGACCCTTTGAAGATGATTTGACACCATGATTGGAATTTAAAAAATTCCAGTGCTTCATGACAAAATTCCGAAAAATCGCGTCACGCTACAATAATAACGCTAACAAACCCAAGTGAGGATGGTGGGCCCGGAGGGACTCGAACCCCCAACCAAGCGGTTATGAGCCGCCGGCTCTGACCAATTGAGCTACAGGCCCACGCAATCCCGATCTACCTGAATCGAAACATGATCGCAAGACTAACTCGCTTATCAGCCAAAACATTATCAATCAGTGTTTAAAGACATACCGGATATTAAGGACGGCACAGCATATCATTCTGTAAAACAAGATATTTCCGTAATTTTAGCGCCAAAAGCCGCCTTCTCATCCGCATAAAAAATCAGGCTGCGAATCTGTTCGATTCACAGCCTGACAGGAAATCAATTCAACCGGTCAATGCCGGATTAACGCAAGATCGGGCAACCACGCGCTTTACCGAAGAGCACACTCACCGGACGGCCATGGCGATAACCGGAGACGCGGATCGTTGAGCGGTTGCTATGCACGCGCATCCCGCGAATGCCCATACGCGATGCTTTGGAGACCGCATTGCGCGGTGTGCAGGCATAACGGTTCGGACGATATTGCGGACGGTTATAATGGCCATGACGATGGTTCACCTGCACCACCGGCGCACCGGTTGCCGCCACACCGCTGACTGTGAGCGATACTGCAGGCGATGCGGCTTGTGCCGATGCACCGGCCGAGAAAACACCGGCAAGACCAATCAGGCCGGAAACAATTGCTGCCTTCATTGAGAAACCCGACATATTGTCCTCCTTGGATAATTCTTTGCTTGTTGCGATATCCAATATTTAGCAGGCTATTTCTGAATGCAGCAGCAATCAATCATTCATTTGCAGTTCATCTGATCACTTTTTATCAGGCAATGTGACCGGTCATATGTTTCAGATATGCCTCTTCATCCGGCAGATCATGATCATAAGCAGTGATCTTGCCACGCACGGAAATACCGGCTTCATGCACTGTTTCTTTGGAGCCGGAAACAAGCGGATGCCACCACTCCAGATCCCTGCCCTCTGATACACGGCGATAACCGCAGGTTTCCGGCAACCAGCGCACGGTCTCAATGATTTCCGGTGTCAGAAATACGCAATCCGGCACGGTTTTTCTGCGGTTCGGATAATCCGAGCACTGACAGCTTGTGCCGTCCAGCAAAGTACAGGCAACACTGGTGCCATAAATTTCGTCAGTATCATCATCCTGCAATTTATGCAGGCAGCACTGGCCGCAGCCATCACAAAGGCTTTCCCACTCCTGCTTGTTCAGCTCACGCAATGTTTTGGTTTGCCAGAATGGTTTCTTCATAACGCCCTCACCTTCCCGCAGCATTTTAGCAAACTTACTGCGGCCGGATAAATCAATTTCAAAATAAAAGGCCCGGTAAACCGGGCCTTATGTCTCGTCAATTTCGCCTCGGTTTAACGAAATAAATTGTCGCCCTGCTCATCAATAATCTGACGGGCTTTGATGAGGGTAATATTTACCGCATCATCCATGGTTGCGAAACGATCTGCGCGGATGAATTTATGTTCTTTCATCTCGCCAGCGATTTCCTTACGGATCAGGCCGCAGGTCTGAAACTGTCCGGCTTCGGCAAACGGCGTTGCCAGAATGATGAAGCCCTTATGCTCACTGCTGACCGGCTCAGCCTGAGCCTTGCTATCAGCAGCTTCAGAACCACCAAACCCAAAAAGGCGTTTAAGAAAAGACATTCTATCCCCTAGAGCATTTCGCAGTTAAATGAGATCATTTAACGTCCGCGACAATGCGACAGTTAAAAGAATTTAGAGTGAGCCCAGCGGCTAGTATTAAACACGACACGCTCTAAAAAATGCCGCCACCACAGGGATGACGGCACTTTCTTATGCTTATTAGCTATCCAGGAACGAGCGCAGCTTGCGCGAACGGCTCGGATGCTTGAGCTTACGCAGTGCTTTCGCCTCGATCTGACGGATGCGCTCACGGGTAACCGAGAACTGCTGGCCGACTTCTTCCAGCGTGTGGTCGGTGTTCATACCGATACCGAAACGCATACGCAGAACACGTTCTTCACGCGGGGTCAGCGATGCCAGAACGCGGGTCGTGGTATCACGCAGGTTTGCCTGAATGGCTGCATCAATCGGCAGCAGCGCATTCTTATCTTCGATGAAATCGCCCAGATGTGAATCTTCTTCATCACCCACCGGCGTTTCAAGGGAGATAGGCTCCTTGGCAATCTTCAGAACCTTACGCACTTTTTCCAAAGGCATAGCCAGCTTTTCAGCCAGTTCTTCCGGTGTCGGTTCACGGCCGATTTCATGCAGCATCTGGCGCGATGTACGAACGATCTTGTTGATCGTTTCGATCATATGCACCGGAATACGGATAGTGCGTGCCTGATCCGCGATAGAACGGGTAATCGCCTGCCTGATCCACCATGTCGCATAGGTCGAGAACTTATAACCACGGCGATATTCGAACTTATCAACCGCCTTCATCAGGCCGATATTGCCTTCCTGAATAAGATCAAGGAACTGCAAACCACGGTTGGTATATTTCTTGGCGATGGAAATCACGAGACGCAGGTTTGCTTCAACCATTTCCTTCTTGGCAATGGTTGCTTCGCGCTCGCCCTTCTGCACCTGATTAACGATGCGGCGGAATTCACCGATCGAAATCGCGGTTTCAGTGGCCAGATTCTGAATTTCCGAACGCAGATTATCAATGCCGCGTTTTTCCTTGGCAACAAAGTCCTTCCAGCCGCGGGCTGTCAGGGTTGCAAGTCGGTCAGTCCAGTTCGGGTCAAGTTCATTGCCCTGATATTCTTTGAGGAATTCTTCACGGCGCACGCCGAAAGATTCCGCAAGACGCAGGAGCTTACCTTCGTTCTGAACGAGACGCTTGTTAATGTCGTAGAGCTGCTCAACCAGCGATTCAATACGGTTCTGGTTCAGCGACAGCGACTTAACGGCCTTAATCAGCTGATCTTTCAGTTCCTTGTAGCGGCGCTCCTGCGAGGTCGACAATTCACCGGCAGCAGCCAGACGGCCTTCAACCTGCTGATCCTGCAATTTGCGCAGTTTCTTATAGGTATCAGCGATCAGATCGAGGGTTTCCATGACCTGAGGACGCAATTCGGCTTCCATCGCAGCAAGCGACAGATTGGCCTCATCGTCTTCATCCTCGTCATATTCTTCCTGAATTTCACCGCCGACATTGGTGATATCATCGTCATCGCGTGAACGGCGACCACCCTTGTCATCACCGCGCGCAGGCTGCTCTTCCACACGCTCGATAACCGGCGCCTGTTTGGCTTCAGGACCCGCATAAGTGGTTTCAAGATCAATGATTTCGCGCAGCAAAATCTGCTGGTCGTTCAGTGCTTCACGCCAGATAATCAGAGCCTGGAATGTCAGCGGGCTTTCGCAAAGCCCTGCAATCATGGTTTCGCGGCCAGCTTCAATACGCTTGGCAATCGCGATTTCACCTTCACGCGACAGGAGTTCAACCGAACCCATTTCGCGCAGATACATACGCACCGGATCATCGGTACGGTCTGTCGGCTCTTTTTTGGTGGTCGTTGTCGCCAGCGCGGTACCGCCGGCTTCTACCAGATCACCGCCGCTTTCTTCGCTGTCATCGTCGCGCTCTTCTGCGTCGGCATCCTGCTCGTCATCTTCAACAACATTGATGCCCATATCGGACAACATCGACATTGTATCTTCGATCTGCTCGGATGTGACTTCCTCAGAAGGCAGCACGGCATTCAGCTCGTCCATCGTGACATAGCCACGCTTCTTGGCGAGCTTAATCATCTTCTTGACAGCGTCGTCCGAAAGGTCGAGAAGCGGCCCATCGGTCGCGCCATCGCGCTCGACTTCAGCTTCTTCGTTTTCCTTTGCCTTCGTTGCCATATATTTATCTCCAGACGATCGGTTTGTTTTGTCCATCGGGCAGAATGAACAACAAAACAAACGATTCGCGTTATGCCCCGTGACTATCGATAGTATCGGCAATAGCGCTTTCGCGTTAAAACCGGATTAACCGTGCTGATTACCGGCTGCGGCAATTAAAACAACGGTTTGCAAATTTCATATTTACAGAGCCTTCTCAGCCCCGTATTGACCTCATACCGGTCATAAGCTCCGGTCATGACATTGTTCAGATGCTGTGTATTATCGCCTTTCAGCGACGGACAAGCTCTCACCGATACAATTAAAGAATGCGACTCATATGATTCGCATGGAAAAAGCGAATCATTTATGCAGATTCGCGACAGAGTGACGCCGGTTAAGCACCGAACAATGCAGTTCTGAGCAGTTTTTGTTCAAATTATCTCTGTTTGGCGACCTTATTCACGTATCTGCTTATCCTCAGAAACCGCCGGGCGGGCGTCCTGAAGACTGACCGAAACCTTCAATAAGCGCTTCGGTTGCATCGGCCTTGCGAATTTCGCTCTGAATATCAATCAAACGCGCAAAAACCTCGGCTGACGCTTCAGTGGAAAGAGCCTCTTCTACAGCTCTTAGTTCCTTATGTAGTGTCCGTGCGCGCAGATGCAAGTGCATCGCCTGTTTGAGGGCTTCGCGGGCATCATCTTCGGCAGCCAGCAGTGTTGCTGGCCACAGACGCGCACGGCGTACCACCAGTTCCAGCTCATCCAGCAATTCAGAAAAACCGTTTTCATTGAGGATTTTACGCATCATCTTACCGTCTTCGGCAAGATGGCTGGCCATCACATCCAGAACCGCGGCATGAAGCGCCGTCAGCCCCGCATGGGTCAGTTCCAGCGTAGCTACAACCTCAAAATTCTCATCGATCAGTGCCGGATGATTAATCAGCGTCAGAACAATCGTCGCCTCGCGCAGACTTGGTGCGGATGAACCGCCCTTCACAATCGCGGAACGGGTCAGACTGTCAGAAGCCTTGGTTGAGGCCGCATTGCCAAAGCCACCACCGAAACCGCTACCTTTACCGCGCTGCGGCTGGAAATTACCCTTGCCGCCGAAGCCACCTGCCTGCTTACCGGCATTCTGCCGCCCCCATTTAGGGCCGAAGAAGCTTTGCGATTTCTCACGCATATGCTGGCTGTAATAATGCTTAACGCTCTCGTCCTTGATACGCGCCACATGGGTGCGCATCCGTGCATCAAGTTCAGCACGGCGCTCCGGCGTTTCAAAATTCCCGCCAGCAGTTTCCCGCATCCACAGCATTTCCGCCAGCGGCCTGGCATCCTGCAACACGACACGAAATGCGGAAGCACCCTGCTCCTTGACCAGATCGTCAGGATCCTTGCCCTCAGGCAACAGAGCAAAAGCCAGCGATTTACCCGGCTGCAAATTCGGCAAACCGGTATCCACCGCACGATAGGCTGCGCGAAGACCGGCCTGATCGCCGTCAAAGCACAAAACCGGCTCAGAACTGATCCGCCAAAGCAAAGCCATCTGCTCCTCGGTCAGTGCCGTGCCAAGCGGCGCCACCACCTCGTTGAAACCTGCCTGAGCCAGTGCGATCACATCCATATAGCCTTCAACGGCAATGACCGGCTTGGCTTCTTCGCCATTTTGCGCCTGACAGGCACGGCGCGCGCGCACCATATTGTAAAGCACCCGACCTTTGTGAAACAGTTCGGTTTCCGGCGAATTGAGATATTTCGCAGGCGCATCCGGTGACATTGCACGTCCGCCAAAGGCGATCACGCGATTGCGGCTGTCGGTAATCGGAAACATGATGCGGTCGCGGAAACGGTCATAAGACACTGCAATACCTTCACCATGCACAACCATGCCGCAGGCTTCAATCTGCTCACGGGTTGCACCTTTTGAGGCCAGATATTCTTTCAGAATATTGCGGCCTTCCGGCGCATAACCGATACGGAACTCGGCCTGCGTCTGCGCATTTAAGCCGCGGTCGCGCAAATAAGAGCGGGCTTTGGCACCAACTGATGCCTGCAACTGATCTTCAAAAAATGCTGCGGCCAGTTCCATCACATCATAGAGCGTGCCGCGCTTTTCCTCGCGTCTCTGCTGCTCGGCATCCATAACCGGCATCGGCACACCGGCCATATCGGCAATACGTGCGACAGCCTCGGGAAAGTTCAAACCTTCAAGCTCGGTGAGAAAACGGAAATGATCGCCCGTCACACCACAGCCGAAACAATGATAGCGGCCTTTGCGATCCTCACAGTGAAAGCTCGGGCTTTTTTCACCATGAAAAGGACAGCACGCCCAGAAATCCCCCTTGGACGCATTGGTTTTCTTGCGATCAAAACTCACGCGTGTCCCGATCACAGACGATATCGGAACGCGGTCGCGGATTTCATCAAGGAAGGACGGGGGGAAACGCATGCGCCTTTAAATTCTCTCTCAGTTCTCTTGCCAGAACAATACTGACTTCGGGGGACATCAGACTTGTCCCCTCACCTTAATAGCACGGAATACAGAAAAACACGCCTCAACAACGCATCTTTCCCCGATACTCACATGCCGGTTCCTGTGCAAGTGCAGCCTCTCCTATAAGCGGGTAGCACAGTTGTCATAATTATCGCTTATCATCTTATACAACGGGACAGCAATATTATCCTTCAGCACCTGAAAATGCAGGATTTTGATTTAGTCGGCTAACTGTCATAAATTTGTCATAAAAACTTTAAATACCATCTGTTAGAGGTAAAATTCCTCTTCCAAATTAAGCATAATGTGCCTAGATTGATTAGCCAGTGCATGATTTTCGCACTGCACTTTTATCCGTCCTGATCATTCCGCGAAATCACTGCAGCAATGCTGTGCATGCGCGAACAGGAACGGAGCATCCGGAGACAATCCGGGGAACCACAAAGGATGAGCTAATCATCCGGTAATAAAAAAGGAATACGCATTTGAATGGTTCAGTCGTCCTCCTGCATCTTGCAGGGGCAGTCGCGTTGCTCTTATGGGCAACCCGTATGGTTCGGGCAGGCGTTGAAAGCGCCTATGGCGACCGCTTACGCCGACGACTGCGCAAATATATGCAAAAACCGCTTCTGGCGGTCAGCTTCGGTGTTTTGCTGGCTGTATCCCTTCAAAGCTCCACGGCAGTCACTTTGCTGGTCGGCTCTTTTGTCGGCGCAGGCTTTGTCAGCGGTGTGGCAGGCCTTATGGCCGTGCGCGGCGGCGAGCTCGGCTCTGCCCTTGTCGTTAAAATCCTGAGCTATGACCTGACTTTGCTGGTGCCTTTGGCACTTGTGGCAGGCACATTCATTTCTATGTCTTCCGAGCGCTTGTTCTGGCGACAGAATGGTAAGATTCTGGTCGGCATTGGTCTGCTTATTCTCTCGCTTGAACTCACAGGGGAAGCGACAACGCCATTGCGCGACAGTCAGCTGCTGCCGGTGATTGTCAATTATCTGGCGAGCGATCCGGTTACCACCTATCTGCTTGCAGCGCTGATGACATGGCTGTTCCATTCATCAATTGCCGCAATCATCTTGCTGACATCTTTCGCTTCACGCGGCCTCATTCAGCCGGATCTGGCTGTGGTAATGGTGCTTGGCGTCAATCTTGGCTCTTCTATCATCGCCCCCCTGCTCACACGCAATGCCCCGCCGGAAACCCGCGTGGTACCGCTCGGCAATCTGCTGATGCGCGGCGCAGGCTCTCTCGTTATCCTGATCCTGTTTCTGTCCTTTAAGCCTCCGGTCGAGTTTCTCGGCTCCGATCCGGTCAGTCAGGTTGTGAATGCGCATATCCTGTTCAATACGATTATTCTGATTGCAGGCATTCCGCTGTCAGGACTTGTGCTGCGCGCTACAGAAGCACTGGTCAATCTTAAAGCCAAACCGGAAGCACCGGCAGAAACTGTTTTCACACAGGAAATCAGCGCGCTGGATATGAGTGTCATCAACTCCCCGCCGCTTGCCCTCGGCAATGCAACCCGTGAAGTTGTGCGCACCTGTGAAACCGTTGACGTGATGCTGCGACGGATTATGGACCTTTATGAAAAACCGGATCAGGTCGGCATTAATGAACTGGCAAAACTGGATGATCGTCTGGATGCCCGCCATGCCGCCATCAAGCTTTATCTGGCGAAACTGGCGACCAAAAACCTGAGCGAAGATGAAGCTCTGCGCACGCAGGAATTGCTCGGCGCCTGCGTTAAACTGGAACAGGTCGGCGATATTATTGTGCGCAATATGCTTGCCCATGTGCAGAAGAAGATGGATCGTAAGCTGGAGTTCACAGAAGAAGGCTGGGACGAACTGACCGAATTCCACGCTATGGTTGTTTCCAATGCGCATTTGGCCTTCAACGTATTGGTATCGCGTGACAGCTATACGGCGCGCCAGCTCGTGCATGAAAAAGACCATCTGCGTGACATGGAGAAACGCACCAGCGAAATGCATTTCCAGCGCCTGCGTGAAGGAACTGTGCGCAGTGTCGAGACCAGTTCGATCCATCTGGATACGATCCGCGATCTCAAGCAGATCAATTCGCTGCTGGCTTCAATGGCCTATCCGGTACTGGAAGAAAAAGGCATGCTCGGCGGCACCCGCCTGAAAACGGTAACGGAAAGCTGAAACAAAAAAGCCCGCGTTAATCGCGGGCTTTTTCTTTTTTCTCAATTATTCAGGATCAGCTACCGAGCAGTTCTTTCAGCACACCGCTGGCCTTGGCGAAATCCATCTGGCCGGTATAACGTTCTTTAAGAACCGCCATTACCTTACCCATATCGCGCAGGCCTTCTGCACCGACTTCGGCAATGGCAGCGGCGCTGTTGGCACGGATTTCTTCATCGCTCAACTGCTGAGGCAGAAACTCTCTGATGATCTCGATTTCAGCACGTTCATTTTCAGCCAGTTCAATACGATTGCCTTCTTCGTACATTTTGGCAGATTCTTCACGCTGCTTGATCATCTTGGCAAGAATTGCCAGAATTTCATCATCCGATACAGGGTCTTTGCCTGCACCGCGATTGGCAATGTCGCGATCCTTCAGAGCAGCCATAATCAGGCGCAGCGTTGAAGCACGCATTTTTTCATGGGCTTTCATAGCCGTTGTCAGAGCTTGCGAAATTTCCTGACGCAGCATTTCTTATCTCCTTGGCAGGACAGCATTATATATTCGTATCCGGCCTGTTAAATTTATAAAATCCGGTCAGAGCAAGGCGCGGTCAGTTGTCTTTTTATAAACACGCGCATGATGCAAATTTTACAGAAATCAGAGCGTGCGCACAAAACAGAATAAAGGCGATACGCTCCTGAATGCAATAAAGCTGGCCGGAATAAGCAAATCAAAGGCCTTATAGCGCAATTTGCAGTCTTGGCAAAACCATCAGATTATTTTCTTCCCGCAACCCCATTATGCCTCCGCAATATGCAAGCAGAAACCGGCTTTTTCTGGCTGTCTTGATAAGCCCAAATTACTAGCCGCATATTGACCGCCGCTTTTCCCGCGAAAATATCCGTCACAGCAATTGACCGCAGGGCAAGATTTCTTTACATTATTAATCTTAGCAGAAGATTTTTTTCATTCTCGCGACGGAGCTCATTGTATCCGGCGCGTTTTTGCACATCTGGTGTTTATCATACCGGGTTGCATCTGCACATATAACACATAGTTGCCGTTCAGATGGCCGACCACAAAGCCGGTTCCGGACGCGACATACTTAGAGCGCCGTGCGCCCTGTTGGGCGCACAAAACTCGCTCTAACACTTTAAAATTGGAGCATAATTTATCCTTAAACTGATTCAAGTTTAAGGCATTATGCTCTAACAGCACAGCGCGCAATTTTGATCAGGAGTGCCTCAATGACCGAAACCACACCCAAAACCGCACCCTGGACGACTTCCAAGCCAACAGCTGTTCTTGTTTTGGCGGATGGCACAGTGATCGAAGGCAAAGGTGTCGGCGCAGTCGGCGCGATTGAAGCGGAAGTCTGCTTCAACACCTCCCTCACCGGTTATCAGGAAGTTCTGACCGATCCGTCCTATGCAGGCCAGATCGTGACTTTCACATTCCCGCATATCGGCAATGTCGGCACCAATGAAGAAGACAGCGAGCGCCTAAATCCGGCCAGCCGCTCCGGCGCAGTCGGCACAATTATTAAGGCTGATATTACTGCCCCTTCAAACTACCGCGCCACTCAGGATTTCGACAAGTGGCTGAAGCAGCACGGCATTATCGGCCTCAGCAATGTTGATACACGCGCACTGACCGCCCTGATCCGTGAAAAAGGCGCAGCCAATGCCGTGATCGCTCACGATCCGAGCGGCAATTTCGACATTCCGGCTCTGAAAAAACGCGCTAGCGCTTGGGCAGGTCTCGTAGACCTCGACCTCGCCAAAGATGTTACTTCCGGCCAGTCATCTGTATGGACAGAAAAATCATGGGTCTGGAATGAAGGCTATGGCAGTCAGACAGAAGAACAGTTCCATGTCGTTGCGGTTGACTATGGTATCAAACGTAACATTCTGCGTCTGTTTGCAGATCTCGGCGGCAAGGTAACGGTTGTTCCGGCGACAGCAAGCGCTGAAGATATTCTGGCGCACAATCCGGACGGTGTATTCCTGTCCAACGGCCCTGGCGATCCGGCGGCTACCGGTGAATATGCAGTACCAACCATTAAAAAACTGATTGAAACCGACATTCCGCTGTTTGGTATCTGCCTCGGCCACCAGATGCTGGCACTGGCAACAGGCGGTAAGACAGTGAAGATGCATCAGGGTCATCACGGCGGCAACCATCCGGTGAAAGACCACACAACCGGTAAAGTTGAAATCGTATCGATGAACCATGGCTTTGCGGTGGATGCGGACAGCCTGCCTTCAGGCGTGGAAGAAACTCACATCTCGCTGTTTGACGGTACAAATTGCGGATTGCGGATTATCGGCAAGCCGGTCTTCTCGGTACAGCACCATCCGGAAGCTTCTCCGGGTCCTGAAGACTCGTTCTACCTGTTCCGCCGCTTTATCAACCTGATCCGCGCACGCAAGGGTCAGGAACCTCTGCCGGAACGCGAAGCGGCCTGAGCTTAAAAGGGCGCGAAGCGGCCTGAGATAAATATTCATAGACAAAATAAAAGGCCGGTGATTTTCACCGGCCTTTTTCTATACTCGTAGTTTGATTTTTCTATCAAGCGCTACGTCATATTCGGGATGATGACGTGGCGAAAATAGTGTCTTACGAGAACCGGAACGGAGCGTACCCTGCATAATCCTTTCATCGGCTGATGAAAGATAAGATTATGCAGCCTTAAAGATCACGGCAACCTTTGCACGTCCTATTGGACGTGCGGTGCCGTGTGTACGTGAGTACCGGAAGCACAGGAAGACGCTATTTGCAGACCGTCAGCACCCGAATATATTAAATGGGGTTGTTGAAAGTATCACAGGCATCAACCCGTCCCGTATCGAAGCCGCGCTTGAACCATTTGGCACGCTGTTCAGAGGTACCGTGATTGAAGCTTTCCGGCACGACATAGCCCTGCGAACGCTTCTGCAAAGTATCGTCACCGATCTGATGGGCGGCGTTCAGAGCTTCTTCGAGATCCCCCTGTTCCAGCAGTCCCTTCTGCTCGGTGAATTTACCCCAGACACCGGCAAAGCAATCGGCCTGCAATTCCACGCGCACGGACATGGCATTGGACTGCGCTTCACTCATGCTTTGACGCATCTGGTTAAATTTCGGCAGAATACCGAGCAGGTTCTGCACATGATGGCCGACTTCATGCGACAGTACATAGGCATGTGCAAAATCACCGGAAGCGCCGAAACGCTTGTCCAGTTCACGGTAGAAACTCAGATCGATATAAACTTTCTGGTCGCCCGGACAGTAGAAAGGTCCCGAGGCAGCAGAAGCAAATCCGCAGGCAGATCTTACCTGACCGTCAAACAGCACCAGAACCGGCTTTTTATAGGTCTGACCGGCAGACTGGAAAATACCGCTCCAGACTTCTTCTGTTTCTTTCAAGACAACACGACTGAAACTGGCCGCTTCATCATCGGCACGCGGCGTGGAAGCACCAATATTGGAAGAACCACTGGATGTCTGTGTGCTCTGGATGGAGCCGTCACCGAACAGGATAGGCAGCGGATTAATACCGGCCATCCACAAAACAAGTGCCATAACACCCAGAATAAGAATGCCGGAAAGCCCGCCGCCGCGCACAACACGGAAACCCGGCCCGCCGAGTCCGCCACCACCTCTCAGACCACCGCCGCCATTCCCACGGCGATCCTCAACATTGTCACTCTCTTCGCGACCTTGCCAGCGCATCAGCGCTCTCCTTATTTTACATAATTCTTTGGCAGCTATAATAAAACGGAAATGCTCTGCCCGCTACTCTGCCCGCGGTCTATTTAGCAAAGATAAAACACAGGACATTTCAAAACAGGCTGACAACCGGTCAAATTTCAATAAGAATTGTTATAAACGCATATTTTCTCCCAAATAACGTATTTAAGGGGTTACTTTCCGCAAATTGATTACCTATAAGACACGCTTAGCCCAGACGCATCATATAGCCTCTGAACCCGACGGTCATACCGTTCGGGCTTTTGTCGCAGAGCCGAATAAGCGCTAAACACAGGATGAGACCATGCCAAAACGCACAGACATCAAATCGATTCTGATTATCGGAGCGGGACCAATTGTTATCGGTCAGGCATGTGAATTTGACTATTCAGGCACACAGGCCTGTAAAGCCCTGAAAGAAGAAGGGTACCGGATCATTCTGGTGAATTCCAATCCGGCCACGATCATGACAGATCCTGATCTGGCGGATGCTACATATATTGAGCCGATCACACCGGAAGTGGTTGCCAAGATCATCGCCAAAGAGCGCCCTGATGCGCTGCTGCCAACCATGGGCGGCCAGACTGCACTGAACACCGCGCTGTCGCTGAAGCGCATGGGCGTGCTTGACCGCTACAATGTGGAAATGATCGGCGCAGACGCCAAAGCCATTGATAAAGCCGAAGACCGCGCATTGTTCCGCGAAGCCATGGCAAAAATCGGCCTTGAAACTCCAAAGTCCATGCTGGCCAATGCCACGGATGTAAAAGATGAAGACCGCAAAGCCCATAAGATCAAACGTGAAGAGCTGAAAGCCAAGCTCTCCGGCGACGATCTCGACAAAGCACTCGACAAGCTGGAAACCGAATGGCAGCTCGGCGAAACCGACCGCAAGCAGCGCTACATGACCCATGCTATGGGTTTGGCAGCACAGGCGCTCGATCATGTTGGTCTGCCAGCCATTATCCGCCCGAGCTTTACCCTCGGCGGCACCGGCGGCGGCATTGCCTATAACCGTTCGGAATTCTTTGAAATCGTCGAAGGCGGCCTTGATGCTTCGCCAACCACCGAAGTACTGATTGAAGAATCCGTGCTCGGCTGGAAAGAATATGAAATGGAAGTTGTACGCGACAAAGCGGACAACTGCATTATCATCTGCTCGATCGAAAATATCGACCCAATGGGCGTTCACACCGGTGACAGTATCACTGTTGCCCCTGCTCTGACGCTGACTGATAAAGAATATCAGATCATGCGCGATGCCTCGATCGCAGTGCTGCGCGAAATCGGCGTTGAAACCGGTGGTTCGAACGTACAGTTCGCGGTTAATCCTGAAAACGGTCGTCTGATCGTTATTGAAATGAACCCGCGCGTGTCCCGCTCGTCAGCACTGGCCTCCAAAGCAACCGGCTTCCCAATTGCTAAAGTCGCCGCCAAACTGGCTGTCGGCTACACCATGGACGAGCTGGAAAACGATATTACCGGCGGTGCAACACCTGCTTCGTTTGAACCAAGCATTGACTATGTTGTTACTAAAATCCCGCGTTTCGCTTTCGAGAAATTCCCGGGCGCCAATAATGTTCTGACCACCGCGATGAAATCGGTCGGTGAAGTGATGGCTATCGGCCGTACCTTCCAGGAAAGCCTGCAGAAAGCTCTGCGCGGTCTGGAAACAGGCCTGACCGGTCTTGATGAAATCGCAATCCCGAATATTGAAGACGGCGATGAAAAAGGCGCAATCCGCGCAGCTATCGGCACACCGACACCGGATCGTCTGCGTATGGTTGCACAGGCCATGCGCCTCGGCATGCCGCTTGATGAAATTCATGCAGCCTGCAAGATCGATCCTTGGTTCCTTGAGCAGATGGCCGAGATCGTTGCGACTGAAGATCGTGTCCGTGAACATGGTCTGCCGCAGGATGCGGAAAATATGCGCTATCTGAAAGCCATGGGCTTCTCAGACAGCCGCCTTGCAAGTCTGATCCGCAAAGATGCCAAGGATGTTGCCAAACATCGTGCAGAACTGAGCGTGCATCCGATTTTCAAGCGCATTGATACCTGTGCTGCGGAATTCTCTTCGCCAACGGCTTATATGTATTCGACCTATGAAACGCCGTTTGCAGGTGTTGAAGCCTGTGAAGCGGATGTATCCGAGCGCAAAAAGGTTGTGATCCTCGGCGGTGGTCCTAACCGTATCGGTCAGGGTATCGAGTTCGATTATTGCTGCTGCCATGCGGCTTTCGCGCTGAGCGATGCCGGTTATGAAGCGATCATGATCAACTGTAATCCGGAAACGGTTTCCACGGACTATGACACGTCAGACCGTCTGTATTTCGAGCCGCTGACCGATGAAGATGTGATCGAAATTCTGCGTAAAGAGCAGGAAAAAGGCACTCTGCACGGCGTGATCGTACAGTTCGGCGGTCAGACCCCGCTGAAACTCGCCAATGCACTGGAAAAAGCCAATATTCCAATCCTCGGCACCTCACCGGATGCGATCGATCTGGCGGAAGACCGTGACCGCTTCCAGAAGCTGCTGATCAAGCTCGGCCTCAACCAGCCGAAAAACGGCATTGCCTATTCCGTTGAACAGGCTCGCCTGATCGCTGCTGACCTCGGCTTCCCGCTGGTGGTTCGCCCGTCTTATGTTCTGGGTGGCCGCGCCATGCAGATCATTCATGACGAGCGCATGCTGCAGAAATATCTGCTGGAAACTGTGCCTGAACTGGTGACCGAAGATATTAAAGCCAAATATCCGAATGATAAAACCGGCCAGATCAACACACTGCTGGGCAAAAATCCGCTGCTGTTTGATACCTATCTGACCGATGCTATCGAAGTGGATGTGGACTGTCTCTGCGACGGTAAAGACGCTTATGTTGCCGGTATCATGGAACATATTGAAGAAGCCGGTATTCACTCCGGTGACTCAGCCTGCTCCCTGCCGGTTCACACTCTGAGCGATGAAATCGTTGCTGAACTTGAACGCCAGACCATTGCCATGGCCAAAGCGCTCAATGTCGGCGGTCTGATGAACGTGCAATATGCGATCAAAGACAATGTGGTCTATGTGCTTGAGGTCAATCCGCGTGCATCGCGTACCGTGCCTTTCGTGGCTAAAACCAACGGCACACCGATTGCCAAGGTTGCAGCACGCATTATGGCCGGTGAAAGCCTCGAACAGGCACTGGCTGCCTATGGCGGCAAGCCTGATGTGAAAGCACAGCGCCACATCGCCGTGAAGGAAGCCGTGTTCCCGTTCGCCCGCTTCCCGGGTGTGGACACCCTGCTCGGACCTGAAATGCGCTCGACCGGTGAAGTCATGGGTCTCGACTATGACTATGCACTGGCCTTTGCAAAATCACAGCTCGGCGCAGGCGTTGATCTGCCACGCGATGGTACAGTGTTTGTCTCCGTCCGCGATGAAGACAAAGCACGCATCGTAGCGCCTGTTAAGCGTCTGGCAGACCTCGGTTTTAAAGTTCTGGCAACCGGCGGCACACAGCGCTATCTGGCTGAACAGGACATCGAAGCCACCAAGGTCAACAAGGTTCTGGAAGGCCGTCCGCATATTGAAGACGCCATCCGCAACCGTCAGGTGCATATTGTCTTCAACACCACAGACAGTGTCAGCGCGGTTTCCGACAGCAAGTCGATCCGCCGTGCGACCCTGATGCACAAACTGCCATATTACACCACACTGGCTGGTGCAGAGGCGGTTTCTGAAGCGATTGCCGCACTCAAGGCCGGATCACTGGAAGTTCGTCCATTGCAGGATTACTTCAAGAAAGCCTGATAAGCACATAAACAATCAAGCAAAAGGCAGTCTTATAAGGCTGCCTTTTGTGTTTTCAGCACTGTAATTCCTGCTCCGGATACATCGTATCTCTGCTTTGAACTCTACAGAGATACTTTTCGGAGAGCGGTGATTTGCAGAAATATTCTCACGCGTTGTAAAGGTTTCCCGGAGATTTATTCTCTGTCCATGTGCGATTTCCTGAGAAGCTGCCTTGTATTGGTCAAAAATGTCGCATATGTTGAGTTCATCGAATTTTCGGTCGAGTGATTTTGCGGCCCGCACGGCAACGCCTTGCTTCTCATGATCTTCCATCAACAACTTCGATCCACCGGGAACGTCGCAAGGCGAACCTGAATTTACTATGAACTTGAAGGAATTTCCCATGGCTACGGGAACAGTTAAGTGGTTCAACACGACCAAGGGTTTCGGTTTTATTCAGCCTGATCAGGGCGGCACAGACGTGTTCGTTCATATCTCCGCTGTACAGCGCGCTGGCCTGGCTCAGCTCGATGAAGGCCAGAAAGTCACCTATGAAATCGTGCAGGACCGCCGCTCTGGTCGTTCATCTGCCGACAACCTCGTTGCAATGTAATTTGCGATAAGGTTAAGAGCTGCATTTCATGCGGCTCAGGGTTGAGATACAGGGCGTTGAGGTCACACTGACTGACAATCTGGGATCGAATAAAAGGCGGGTTTTCCCGCCTTTTCTTTTTTCTGTCCATCCCAAATATAAAACACCGCAATTACGCTGTGACGCAAAAGCTTTCCTTGCACTTTGCCTGTGATTGCGACATAAAGCTGTAGCCTCTGACTGAACAGTCCGGCTCTATATCAGCGTTGCTCCCCACCGGCATAAACAGCCTCAAAACTGTAAACTCCCCGGATATCATATGCGACCAGATCAATCTGCGCTCGCGAAGGGCTCAACAACGTCGCTATAGCGGCTGCTCAGGCACCGGCAGCAACGCTTAAACACACGCGGTTGAGGAGATTGCGCTGTGTTTTAGGTTTTCTTTTATCCTCCGGCTATTCAGCCGGATCGCCAGTTCCATTCAGGAGTAATGATCATGGCATTCCTCGCCGACGCACTGTCCCGCGTAAAACCATCTGCCACAATCGCTGTCAGCCAGAAAGCACGTGAGCTGAAAGCTAAGGGCAAAGATGTTATCAGCCTTGGTGCAGGTGAGCCGGATTTTGATACCCCTGATAATATTAAGCAGGCAGCCATCGACGCAATCACCCGCGGCGAAACCAAATACACCCCTGTTTCCGGTATTCCTGAACTGCGCAAGGCAATTGCTGCAAAGTTCAAGCGTGAAAATGGTCTGGATTACACCTGGGAACAGACCATTGTCGGTACCGGCGGCAAGCAGATCCTGTTCAATGCATTGATGGCAACCCTCAATCCGGGTGATGAAGTTATCATCCCTGCGCCTTATTGGGTAAGCTATCCGGAAATCGTTGCTCTGTGCGGTGCAACACCGGTGACTGTTGAAACCACAATGGATAACCAGTTCAAGCTGCAGGCTGCCGATCTGGAAGCTGCGATCACACCAAAAACCAAATGGCTGATCCTCAATATGCCTTCCAACCCGACAGGTGCTGCTTATTCTGAAAGCGAAATCAAAGCGCTGACCGATGTGCTGCTGCGTCATCCGCAGGTCTGGATCCTGACCGACGATATGTATGAGCATCTCGTTTATGGCGAATTCAAATTCATGACCCCTGCGCAGGTTGAGCCAAAGCTCTATGACCGCACACTGACTATGAACGGCGTTTCCAAAGCCTATGCCATGACCGGCTGGCGTATTGGTTATGCAGCTGGCCCGCTGCAGCTGATTAAAGCTATGGATATGGTTCAGGGTCAGCAGACCTCCGGTGCCTCCTCCATCGCACAATGGGCAGCGGTTGAAGCTCTCAACGGCCCGCAGGATTTCATCGAAAAGAACAAGGCAATCTTTCAGGGTCGCCGCGATCTCGTTGTTTCCATGCTCAATCAGGCCAGCGGCATCACCTGCCCGACACCGGAAGGCGCATTCTACGTCTATCCGTCCTGTGCAGGTCTGATCGGCAAAATCGCACCTTCGGGCAAGGTTATCGAAACCGACGAAGATTTCGTTTCCGAATTGCTGGAAGCTGAAGGCGTAGCCGTTGTTCACGGTTCAGCCTTTGGTCTCGGACCAAACTTCCGTATCTCCTATGCAACTTCCGAAGAGTTGCTGGAAGAAGCCTGCATCCGCATTCAGCGTTTCTGCGCTTCCCTGCGCTAATACGAAACACATAAAGTGCCTGAAGCCCCGAACATATCGTTCGGGGCTTTTTTATTGCGCACAAAACTCTGCCTGCATAAGCAGGCTCACATAGAATACGGAAAAAGGGATGGCTTTTGTCGCCCTGAAATTTGGACAAAAAAAAGCCGGACATAAGCCCGGCTTGGAATTTTGAAGGCGTCATATGGACAAGCCTTCAGAGGGGAACACTTAGGATGCGCAATGGGAGGAGGAGACGCATCACTAAGATGAGTTGTATATGCTCCTTTAAGCCTGATTTCACAACGCCCGATATTGCAAAGCAGCCATGCATTTTCAGATAGCTCAGCATCTTGAAACCGGTTTTTCTGCACAGATGGGCGTTAAACAACAAAAAAGCCGGTAAAACCGGCTCTTTTTAACGTCAATTGGTCTGTTTCAGAAGGACCAGTTTCTCGCTTTGGAGAAAATGAAATCACGGAAAACATGCAGCTTGGCCGCATTTTTCAACGCTTCCGGATAACAGAAGAATGTATCGAAGGAAGGAATCTCTCCCAAAGCCGGCAGCAAACGCACCAGCCCTGATGTTTTATCAACCATATAGTCCGGCAGAACCCCGATCCCGACACCGCTGAGAACCGCGCGGCGAATGGAAAGCAGATTATTGACCTGCAAGGTCGGAATGCGCGCACCGCCATCAGTGCGGCCTGCTGTTTCCAGCCAGTTCAGCCCCATCAGATAGGACGGCGCAGATTCACCAAAAGTTACAATGCGATGCTCATCCAGCTCTTCAATAGCATTGAGCTTGCCATATTTGGCAATATAGCCTTCAGATGCATAAACATGCATATGCACGGTAAACATGCGGCGCTGGATCAGATCCGGCTGCTGCGGCTGGCGCAAACGCAAAGCACAATCCGCATGACGCATGGTCAGATCAAGCTCTTCATCATCGAGAATGAGCTGCACCTGCACATCCGGATAGAGATCGGCAAATTCTTCCATCCGCTCGATCAGCCAGCCGGAACCAAGCCCGACCGTTGTCGTCACACGCAGGCGACCGGAAGGCTTTTCACGGTTTTCATTGAGTTTGGAGCGGACATTTTCCAGCTTCATCAGCACATCATGTGCTGTGCGATACAAAACTTCGCCCTGTTCAGTCAGAATAAGGCCACGCGCATGACGATAGAACAGCGCCACACCGACATCCTGCTCAAGCGCGCTGACCTGACGCGAGATCGCAGATTGCGACAAATGCAATGTCTGCGCCGCGTGGGTAAACGAGCCGGCCTCAGCAGCGGCATGAAAAATGCGTAGCTTATCCCAGTCAAGTGGTGCCACCACACTATCCCCTTTTCATACAATGCCCGCCTTTATAGCAACGGACATTGCTTTTCATCCTCCGGCACAATGCGGTTCATCCGCTATGCACTTCCCATTTCAACTTCTCGCCGATGTCCGACAGTAAATCAGAATCAGCTTATAACTGCCACAAGACAAAGAACTAAATTTTGTGGCAACTTTAAAGAGCCAGAGCATTTTCAACAAAAACGAAAACCGGTTTTGCAAAGAAAATGTAGCCGAAACAAAGAAACAAAGCGATTTTGCGATTCAGGGTCATTCAAAACCGCTCTGCAGTGCAGAATTATCAGGTGCCGGTTGTTTAAACCACGAGCTTAACGGCTCAGGCTTCCGGTTGTGCTGCCAGCCAGCGCTCAGCTTCAAGCGCAGCCATACAGCCCATACCTGCCGCAGTTACAGCCTGACGGAAAATATCATCCGTCACGTCACCGGCAGCAAATACACCTTCAATGCTTGTCGCGGTTGAATCCGGTGCAGTCCACAAATAACCGCTATCCTTCATCTTCAGCTGATCTTTGAACAATGACACCGCCGGTGCATGACCGATTGCGACAAACACACCATCAGTTTTCACCTCGGTAATCGCACCGCTCACCGTATCTTTAAGCCTTGCGCCGGTTACAACCGGCCCCATAGGCGGATTGGCAGGATTACCGGTGATTTCTTCAACTGCATGATTCCAGATGATTTTTACATTTTCGCGCTTCAGCAGACGTTCCTGAAGAATTTTTTCGGCACGGAAACTGTCACGGCGATGCACAACAGTAACTGATTGAGCGATATGCGAAAGATACAGTGCTTCTTCGACAGCAGTATTACCGCCGCCGACAACAATCACATCCTTGCCGCGGTAGAAGAAGCCGTCACAGGTTGCACAGGCAGACACACCGCCGCCCATGAAATGCTGTTCACTTTCAAGACCAAGCCATTTGGCCTGAGCCCCGGTCGCAATAATCACAACATCACTGGTAAACACCGCACCGCTGTCGGTTTTCGCCGTGAACGGGCGCTTCGACAGATCAACTTCCGACACCAGATCATAGACAATTTCAGCGCCGACATTTTCAGCCTGTTTGGCCATTTGCTCCATCATCCACGGCCCCTGCACGGTTTCTGCATAGCCCGGATAATTTTCAACATCGGTGGTAATCATCAGCTGACCGCCCTGCTCCAGACCGGTGATGATAACCGGTTTCAGCATGGCACGAGCCGCATAAATAGCTGCCGTATAACCGGCAGGTCCTGAACCGATAATGAGGACAGGAACATGGCGCTGTGTCATAGACTTTTCTCTTTCCGCGTAACTTCATTGCCGCGCATTACAGAATAAAATCCGTATTGCACCCAGATAGTGTGAAACTAGGTTTCGCAGTCTCCGATTACAAGCTGAAGCGGGGCTTAATCACAGGCAAGTTTATCCATCGGTCAGAAAACCGCGCTTGTGTTTCTGAGAAGTCACAAATCGGCTTTTGTGTCTGCCCCCCATAGGAAATGCATAAAAATTTTGCTAGATTCCTATAGTTTTCCTATAGAGTTACCAAACCCGTGCTCCTTTACGCATAAACAGGCAGTCCTGCTGACGGGAAGAGTTATTACAGCCGAGAGGGCAGGATCATATTTCGCTTCGTTAGTAATATTTGCGCGCGTTTAGGCATGATGATGGCCGTCGCCATGCTGTTTCCTGCAATGTTTGACTTGCGCGACGGCACACCGGACTGGCTGATTTTCATCCGCTCATCCCTGTTTACCGCCGTTGTATCGTCACTGGTCTTTCTCTCCACGCAAAACAGCCATATCCGCTTTTCGCCGCGTCTCGGCTTTCTGCTCACTGTCTCGCTCTGGGTAACGGCTGCCCTGCTCGGCTCGATTCCGTTTTACTTCTCCCATCTGCCGATCAGCTTTGCGACAGCCCTGTTTGAATCCACATCCGGCATTACCGCCACCGGCTCCACAGCATTGACCGGTCTCGACCAGATGCCGCGCGGCATTCTGATCTGGCGCTCATTGCTATGCTGGATCGGCGGTATCGGGTTTATCGGTTTGGCGCTGTTGCTGCTACCGTCTCTGCGTATCGGCGGCGTCCAGCTTTTCCATATGGAATCCTCGGACAAATCCGAGAAAATTCTGCCACGCGTCAATCAGCTGGCGATCGGCATCATTGTCGCTTATTGCGGCCTGACTATCCTGTGCATTGTTGCATATTTTGCCGCCGGAATGGGCATGTTTGATGCCATCAATCACGGGCTGACCACGATCTCCACGGCCGGTTATTCGACTCATGACAGTTCTTTCGGCTTTTTTGACGGTAATAAAGCCATCCTGATTGTGGCTATGGTCTTTATGACACTCGGCTCCCTGCCGTTCATTCTTTTCATCAAAGCTGTCATTCCGCAGCAAATGCCCAATCTGCTTGATCCGCAGGTCAAGCTTTTCCTGTCATTGATCCTTATCTTCACATTCGGGCTGGCAGTGATGCTGCGCATCAGCTCCGATATGCCTTTCGGTACTGCTTTGCTGACCGCAGGCTTTCATTTCATTTCCGTTATCACCACCACCGGTTTTGCAATGGAAGATTACACACTTTGGGGCCCTGCGGCTGTCGGTGTATTCTTTCTTGCCTCCTTTATCGGCGGCTGTGCCGGTTCCACCTCCGGCGGTATGAAAATCAACCGCATCATCATTTTGTGGCGCACCACACAAGCCAGCCTCACCCGTCTGGTCATGCCTCACGCCGTCGTCAAAGCCCGCTACGGCTCATCGGAAATCACACCGGATATTGCCCAGAGCGCCCTGCTCTATCTGTTTCTGTATTTTGCCTCGCTGGTGCTGGGCACGATGGCATTGTCCATCTTCGGGCTGGATTTTGTCTCCGCCTTTACCGGCGCGCTTACCGCCCTCTCCAATGTCGGCCCCGGCCTTGGCGAAACCATCGGCCCTGCAGGCAACTTCTCCACCATCAATGACAATGCGCTCTGGGTGCTGAGCTATCTGATGCTCGCCGGACGTCTGGAACTGATTACTGTGGTCATTCTGTTCACCCGTGCCTTTTGGGTACGCTGAACAGTGACAATCACGAAAAACTGATCCGGTTCCGGAAAAGAAAATGATGCAGAATGGTTGATAATTTCAATTAACCATTCTCATTGTTTCATTCATGATATAATGCAATGACTCTAAAGCAATTCTTGGAAAGCCCGTCACAGGCACTGAGCCTTGCATTGTTGTTATATAATTGCTTTATGCACTTCTGAGACTTCCATTCTGCCTCCGGCAGTTCACAGCCCTTTTATTGCCCCCCTCTTACGGAGTTCCTATGCCGATTAAGGTTGATCTTGATGATATTGACTGGAAAATTCTGCGGGAACTGCAAAATGACGGGCGGATGACAAATGTCGAGCTGGCGGAACGCGTCGGTATCTCGGCACCGCCATGCCTGCGCCGTGTACGCAAGCTTGAAGAAAGCGGCATCATTCAGGGCTATCAGGCGATCATTAAAGGTGAAGCTGTCGGTCAGGATCTGGTGGCTTTCTGCTCAGTCGGTCTGAAACACCAGTCCGATGGCGAATTGAAAGCCTTTGCCGAGAAAACCAAATCCTGGTCGCTGGTGCGCCGCGCATGGATGGTGTCCGGTGAATCCGATTTTCTGCTGCATTGCGTTGCACCAAATCTCAACGCGTTCCAGACTTTTGTGATTGAAGAACTGACCGCGACGCCGAATGTGGATTCCGTGCGCACAGCACTGACCATCAAGCCGGTCAAAGACGAAGTTCTGATCGCAATTTAAAAGCGACATATCTCTGAATATTAAAAAAGCCGGTGAAAACCGGCTTTATTTATGTCTGCTCGAAAATCCGTTGGTAGAAATCACCAATCGTCTTCGCTTCGCGTTCCAGCGGGAAAAACTCACGCACACGCTGCAAGCCTTTTTCCGCATGTTGTGCGGCAAGTGCGGGGTCACGCAGATAATTTTCAATCGCAGGTGCCATAGTCGCACCGGACGGCACAACATAACCGGTTTCACCTTCAATCACGATTTCCGGATAGGCACCGGCATCGCTGGTCACCACTGCGGTTTGTGAAGCCATGGCTTCAAGCGGCGTCAGGCCAAAACCTTCGGTGCGAGACGGCGCCACATAAACATCCAGACGGCGATACCATGCACTGATACTGTCGCCCGCAGGATCGGCACTGACAAACGGCACCTCACCCAGAAAAATAATCCGGTCAGCAAGACCCGCTTTTCTGACCTTTTCCTGCAGTTCTTTTTCAAAGCCAACATGCTCAGCTGTAGCACGCCCTGCCACCACGGCCGTCCAGTCAGGATAGCGCGGCAGCAGTTCAATCATCGCATCGACAAAAAGGTCTGTGCCTTTCTGATGCCGCACACGGCCAAAACAGCCAATAGCATATTTTCCGGGCAGACCGGTTGCCGCGAAACGATCCTGCGCGCTTTGCGGCGGGCGGAACTGTTCCAGATCAATACCGTGCATGCTGACAGTATTCGGCACTTCCAGGTAGCTCGCCGTGCGGCCACTGGTTGCCAGAACACCGTCCATACGACGGATCAGCCATTTGGTGAAATTCTTATGATGGCGCTGTGAAGCCGAGGTAAAAATCACCTTCAGCTTCATCCGCAGCACATCGCGCATCACAATACCGGCCAGCATTTCAACATTGCGGCGGGCATGCCAGATGCGGAATTTTTTGCCGGACGCAGGCCTGCGCCACAATCCGGCAAGATCACGCAAATTCACATGCGGAAGATCATCCGGCAATCCCCGCCCGACAGCTGCAATCCTGATCCCCATTTTGCGTTGCACCGGCACCAGCTGGACAATCGTCGAGGTGACGCCGGAGAGACGCTTTTTAAAATTCGGAGCCAGAATATCAGTGTCAGAAAGGGATACGCGCACTGGTTAAATAAATCTCATACCAAGGATTTCATAGGAACGGGCGCCGCCCGGTGCATTGAATTCCACAGTATCGCCTGCGCTTTTACCGATCAAGGCACGCGCAATCGGTGACGAGATAGAAATGCGGCCTTTTTTAACATCCGCTTCCTGATCGCCGACGATCTGATAAATGCGCTCTTCTTCGGTGTCTTCATCAATGAGCGTAACAGTCGCGCCGAATTTGATGGTCGTGCCTGTCAGCTTTGAAATATCGATCACTTCAGCACGGGCGATGAAGTCTTCAACTTCACCGATACGGCCTTCATTGAGGCTCTGCGCTTCTTTGGCTGCATGATATTCGGCATTTTCAGAAAGATCGCCGTGCGCGCGCGCTTCCGAAATCGCCTCGATAATGCGCGGACGCTCTTCCTGCTGACGCCAGCGCAGTTCCTCTTTCAGCTGATCGAAGCCAGCCTGTGTCATAGGGAACTTTTCCATGCCCTGTCCTTTCTCATGCCTGATGCGCGGTCTTCAATCGCGCTAAAGCACTCCGCAGTCATAAAACCACGAAAATGCAGAAACAAAAAATGAGACTATCTTCCGGCTAGCAGAGCACCATGCGCCCTGCTGGCCGCACAAAGGTTGCTCTAACATTTATATTTACAGCGTAATTTTACCCTAAGCTGTTTCAGGCTTAAGAAATTATGCTGCAGCAGCCGGAGAACACCCCCGAGACTCAAAAATAAAACGGTCGCCGAAGCGGTGCTTCGGAACCGTTCATCATTCATCATCTGTTTCAGTTATCGTGCCAGCTTTGCAAACAAAAAGAAAGAGCAAAAAGCATCGGCAAAAAACTTGTGAAAAACTCGGAGCCTGCCCGCCCCGCGCCAAGCTTTTCTGAAACATTTTTTAAAAAAAACAGATCTTTTTTACTGAAAACCTGTGACAGCTTTTACATGAACACAACAGCATGAAAACGCTGAAACAATATATAAGACTTCAGTATAAAGTATTATAAGTCCGAAAATTTCAAAAAAACTACAGCTGACAGCGTGAGAATCATTTCGGATATACGTTGTAACATCATATATTATGCTGAAATCCGGCTTGCTTTCCTGCAATAATACAGCATAGTGACCGCGGTTCAGCACATAGTCTCAGCCTGCTCAGATCCGGTTTGCCCTCAGCTCTGTCGCGTAGCATACAGAGAAAAGCAGTTCCGGCCTGCCGGACAGTTCCGTCTCCCGCAAGACAAACATGATCTGAACTGTAACGATCCACGTTTATTGCATTCCGCAGGCATATCATGACCCAGTCACGCGCTAATTTATTGCTTCTTTTTGCCGGCCTGATCTGGGGTCTTGGCTTTGTTGCCCAGTCAACCGCCATGGAAAATATCGGCCCGCTGACCTTTATCGGCCTGCGCTTTATCGTGGCCACGGCAACAGTTGCGCCTTTTGCCTTTATGGAAGCCGGACGCGCATCCAAACCGCTTTCCTTTTCCGATCATAAAGCCTTCATGATTCTCGGCAGCATGTTGTTTTCCGGTATGGTTCTGCAGCAAACCGGCCTGCTCACCACTTCCGTCACCAATGCAGGCTTTCTCACCGGCCTTTATGTTGTGCTGGTGCCGATTTTAGGCGTGATTTTGTTTTCCCAATGGCCGCATCCGGTCGTCTGGATTTGCGCCGTGCTCAGCCTTACAGGCATATTCATGCTGTCCGGCGGTTCGCTTGACGGTTTCAGTCAGGGCGACTGGATGATGATTGCCGGTGCATTTTTCTGGGCTTTGCAGGGACTGTTCATTGCCCGCTATGCATTGCGCATCGGCAGACCAGTCACTATGGCCTGCGTTCAGTTCGCGGTCGTTGCATTTGCCGGCATTGTTTGCGCTGCGATTTTTGAACAGATCGAATGGCAGACCATTCAGGCCGCAGCGCCGGAAATTCTGTTTACCGGCATGTTCTCATCTGGCGTGGCATTTACATTGCAAGCCATCGGCACCCGTTACACCAGCGCACCGCAGGCAGCTATTTTCCTGTCTTCCGAAGCTTTATTCGCAGCCCTGTTCGGTGCAATTCTGCTTGGCGAACGTCTGCCATTCATCGGCCTTGCCGGTTGTGCGCTGATTTTCCTGTCTATGCTGATGGTCGAAATTGTACCCCGTCTGCGCTTCAAAAAACCGGCAACCGGCAAGACAAGTCTTTCAGAGGTTCCGGCAGAAAACCTGTAAGCCAAGCCATCACAGCTATGGTTTAAAAGACACGACAGCGCGTTAAACCGCCGGATTTATCTGTGCGGTTTAGTTTTACAGATTGCCAGACTTGTTAATTACTGCTTTTAAAAACACTGAACATCCGGTTACGTACACGGAAGATGTTCCGCTTGGTTGAACAGTAACAGGCTTGGCAAGGATAGAGCAGCGAATGACTCGTATTTTGTTTCTGGCATTCGTTTCCATCATTATCAGCGGCTGCACCGGCTCCCGCGCAGTGCTCTGGCACGGCCCCAATTCCAATCCGGCTTCTGTAGCTGCGGCCAATGCCGCCATCATCAAACCGGCTCAGCCAGCTTCCGTCGTCCCTGTTTATGTAGCCACAAGCCGTCAGCGCAGTGATGATTTTTCAATGCCTTACAATGCGAAACGTTCAGATAAGCTGAATTTTTCACGCGTTGATATCGGCATCCCGAAATCCCATGTGAAAGGCGTTGTGGAAAAGACCGGCTACAAGCCGGATCCGGCCAAGCATTTCGCAGCAGTCAGCTTCCAGCCTTTTGATAACAGCCAGATATTCGTCAATCAGCTGAATCAGGCTCTGGATCAGCACTCGGCAAAAGATCAGGAACTGCTGATCTTTGTGCATGGCTATAACAATAATTTTGCGGACAGCACGTTCCGCGCTGCCCAGTTTACCCATGATTACGGGTTAAAATCCGTGACCGTGCATTATGCATGGCCGTCTGCGGCCTCGCTCGGCCTTTATGTTTATGACCGCGACAGTGCCAATTTTGCGCGTGACGGTCTGGCAGAATTGCTGAAACTGGCATCAAAGACCAAAGCCAAACGGATTTTGCTGGTTGGGCACTCCATGGGCAGTTTCGTCACCATGGAAGCCCTGCGCACATTGGCACTGAATGAAGAACGGACTGCACTGAATCGCCTGACCAATGTTCTGCTGGCCGCCCCTGATATTGATCTGGATGTGTTTGAAAAGCAGGTCAAAGATGTGAAGCCTCTGCCTCCTATGGCCGTTCTGGTTTCGCGCAATGACAGCGCGCTGAATATTTCAGGCCGCATTACCGGCGGACATTCCCGCGTCGGCGACGGTTCCAGCATTGAAACGCTGCAGAAATATGGCATTGCCGTGCTGGATGCCAGCACGGTTGACGGCGGAGATCACAGTGTCTTTGCCTCTTCGCCAACGCTGATGGCACTGGTTAGTGATGGCAGCCTGTCCTTCAATACTTTGAAAGGCGAAGGTCAGACATCCGGTCAGGCCATATTGGCCGATGGTACAAATGTGATTACAGGTGCCGCTTCTATGGTTATCTATCTGCCGGGACGTATTTTAACTGCGGCTGCCACAGGCTTTCAGCAATAGTGTCAAGCTCTCACACCATCCCCGACCTGTTTTGACTTCGGGGGTGGTGTAAAATCTGTTTTCTGCAGTAACCACATTTTGCAATTTTGATTTTATCCCTATCAATAAAAACCTATATTGAGCCGGTAAGCATTCAGGCTGCATTCACATAATTCCGTATAGATTCTGACAAACGAAAAAGCTCCGCTATCCGTCCGTCCACATTCCGAATGGATGTATGACGGAACCGGAACAGGTGCTTATTCGTTTATAATTCATGGCGCCCTTTGATGCTCTGAGCTCAGAAAGCCTCTGACATGAAAAGCGCGCAGATTGTTCTGCTGCAAAAACAGACAATTCATCACGGGGAGACCGAAAAATGAAACTTGGTATCAAATCGGCAATTATTGCCCTTGCTTTATTCTCCGCCACAGCCGCACAGGCTGCGAATGCGATTGTAACAACCAATCTTAATCTGCGTACCGGCCCCGGCACGAATTATCGTACGCTCGGCTCTATTCCGAACGGTGCACGCGTTGATGTGAACGGCTGCACCAGCGGCTATGGCTGGTGTCGGGTCAATTACGCAGGGCGCTCGGGCTGGGCATCTTCACGCTATCTCGCAGTGCGTGAAGGATCATCCGGTAACTACAGCAATAATAATTTCGGCAACACAGCTGCCGCCATCGGCATTCCGCTGATTGCCGGTGTAGTTATCGGCTCGGCGATCAACAATGACAGGTATGACCGCTGGGATCGTCCGTATTATCGCCCGCACCGCCCATATTACCGGCCGAATTATCGTCCGGGCTGGGATGGATACCGTCCGGGTCGTCCGGGCTGGGAAAACGGCCATCGTCCGGGACGTCCGCACTGGAATCGCCCGCGTCGCGGCGGTGATGGTCCGCACGGCCAGTAAGAGCTGAGCCTCTAAAAACGCCGCAGAGATTTTCTGCGGCGTTTTTTGTTTCTGATAATTATCGACCAGAATGAAAACGTACCCTTTTCGTTCTATACTTATATGCCTATATTCGCTAATGTCGGGCTACCCGCTTTCTTTTGATCGGGTTACAGACTGGCTGTATCCATCACCTGTCCTTCGCTTCTGCTTGCCGAGAGAGTTCTGACATGTCCAAAAAAGATAAGTCATCACAGCCCCCTGCTGATTTGAACAAGCAGCAACAGGACGCTGGTTTCGGCGAAGCACCGCAAGTTGATGGTTTCGGTGAAACACCTCATAGCTCAGGTTTCGGCGAAGCGCCTCAGGCAGAATTTTCAGGCATTCCGCTCTCCTCTTCGGTTGGTGACTGGTCGCGTATGATCAGCGAAATGGCTGAACAGCCGGAAGCTTTGCCTTCCGCACCAGCCGCTAAAAAACCGGCAGCAAAAAAGACAGAAACCAAAAAAACACCGTCTTCCAGAGCCAAAGCCGCCACGCTGAAAGAACGCGTCGCGGCAGGACTTAATCCTGTCTCCGGCATGGATATCACCATGGAAGATGCAGCCAACATGCCTTCCAGCGGTGCCACCGCAACCGTGGAAGCTCTGTCTGCCTTGATTGAATCCGGCAATCCGCTGTTCAAAAACGGTAAACTCTGGACACCGCACCGGCCGGAACGCCCTGCCAAATCTGAGGGCGGCATCCAGATTAAAATGGAAACCGAATATACCCCTTCCGGTGACCAGCCGACAGCTATTGCCGATCTGGTAGAAGGTATTGAAAACAGCGACCAGACACAGGTTCTGCTTGGCGTGACCGGTTCGGGTAAAACCTTTACCGTTGCCAATATTATTGAACGCACGCAACGCCCTGCTCTGATCCTCGCACCGAATAAGACACTGGCAGCCCAGCTATACGGCGAGTTCAAAAGCTTCTTCCCGAATAATGCGGTTGAATATTTCGTTTCCTATTATGACTATTATCAGCCGGAAGCCTATGTGCCGCGTTCCGATACCTTCATTGAGAAAGAATCCTCGATCAATGAAGAAATCGACCGGATGCGCCACTCCGCAACCCGCTCACTGCTGGAACGCGATGATGTGATTATCGTCGCCTCGGTCTCCTGTATTTACGGTATCGGTTCGGTCGAAACCTATACGGCAATGACCTTTGAAATGACGATCGGCGACCGTCTCGATCAGCGTCAGTTGCTTGCCGATCTGGTGGCGCAGCAATATAAACGGCAGGATATCAATTTCGTGCGCGGTTCTTTCCGTGTGCGCGGCGATACGATTGAACTCTTCCCTGCCCACTTGGAAGACCGTGCATGGCGTATCTCGCTCTTTGGCGATGAGATTGAAACCATCACCGAATTCGACCCGCTGACCGGTCAGAAAACCGGCGATCTCAAATCCGTAAAAATCTATGCGAATTCGCACTATGTAACGCCGCGCCCTACCCTTAATCAGGCGATCAAATCCATCAAGGAAGAACTGAAGCACCGCCTCGTCGAATTGAATAATGCCGGACGTCTGCTCGAAGCTCAGCGTCTTGACCAGCGCACAACCTTTGATCTGGAAATGCTTGAGGCAACCGGCTCCTGCGCCGGTATTGAAAACTACTCGCGTTATCTCACCGGCCGCCAGCCGGGTGAGCCGCCACCGACTTTGTTCGAATATATTCCGGATAATGCTCTGGTTTTCATTGATGAAAGCCACGTTACCGTTCCGCAGATCGGCGGCATGTATCGCGGCGACTTCCGTCGTAAAGCAACGCTCGCGGAATACGGATTCCGCCTGCCATCCTGCATGGACAACCGCCCGCTGCGCTTTGAAGAATGGGATGCCATGCGCCCGCAAACCATTGCGGTATCGGCAACGCCGGGCAAGTGGGAAATGGAGCAATCCGGCGGTGTATTTGCCGAGCAGCTGATCCGCCCGACCGGCCTGATTGATCCGCCGGTTGTAGTGCGCCCAGCCCGTTCGCAGGTCGATGATGTGCTGGGAGAAATCCGAGAAACCGCAAAGAACGGTTACCGCTCGCTGGTCACAGTGCTGACCAAGCGTATGGCCGAGGACCTGACAGAATATCTGCATGAACAGGGCGTACGCGTTCGCTATATGCACTCGGATATTGATACGCTGGAGCGTATCGAGATTATCCGCGACCTGCGCCTTGGTGCATTTGATGTGCTGATCGGTATCAACCTGCTGCGCGAAGGTCTGGACATTCCGGAATGCGGCTTTGTCGCTATTCTCGATGCGGATAAAGAAGGCTTCCTGCGTTCGGAAACCTCACTGGTGCAGACAATCGGCCGTGCAGCGCGAAATGTCGATGGCCGCGTTATTCTTTATGCGGATACGATCACCGGCTCTATGCAACGCGCGATGGAGGAAACCAGCCGTCGCCGTGAGAAGCAGGTCGCTTATAATACCGAACACGGCATTACACCGGCATCAGTGCGCAAGAATATCTCTGATATTCTCAATTCCGTTTATGAGCGGGATCATGTGCGCGCGGATATCAGCGGCTTTGCCGAACAAGGCGGCATGGTCGGCAATAATCTCGGCGCGCATCTTGAACATCTTGAGAAGAAGATGCGTGACGCCGCGGCCGATCTCGACTTTGAAACGGCTGCAAGACTGCGTGACGAAATCAAACGTCTGCGAGAAAAAGAACTGGCTATTGCCGATGATCCGCTGGCACGAGAAGCGGAGCTGTCCCTTGAACGACCATCCAGAGGTGGCAGAACATCACCGTCACCATCACTGTTTAAAAAACCGTCGCTCGACAATATGGGACCGGGAACAGATATGGCGAAACCGCTCGGCCCGCAGAGCGACGACGATCCGACTCCGGTCAGACGGCATCGTGCCGCTGCAGGCTCCTATGAAGATCCGGTGGATGTAAAGCGTAAAACCCGCCGCTCCGGCAAGACCGGACGTCCCGGCAAATAACGTCTGCTTCTTGTCCGTATTGACAGCACAAGACGGAAAACGCATGAAAGCGATGTGCGTTTTCCATTTCTGAGAGCGTCGCGCGCCCATTCTGGCGCACAAAAATCGCTCTAACACTTTATATTTGCAGTATAATTTCACTTTAAACTCATTCAAGTTTAAGAAATTATGCTCTGGCATTAACATATGTCTCAAAACCCGCGCAGGACTTTTGCGATATATTCTGACAGGATCAGCCTATGCGCCTTCCGGCCGGATTATTTGCTGCACTCATGCTGTCTGTTCCGGTCTCTGGTCTGTCTGTTGCCTTTGCACAGGAGCAGCAGGAAAAACCAACCGAATCCGCCCCTCCCGTAACGGAGAAAAAACAGCGCGAGAAGTCTGACACCGCTGCGAAACCTGCCCCGGATGTTGCGCAAATCTGCCGCCTGATCGCTGGATCGGCTGAAAAACATGGCATCCCACCGAATTTCTTTGCTCGCCTGATCTGGAAAGAAAGCCGTTTTGACCATCTGGCTGTCAGCCCTGTCGGTGCGCAGGGCATTGCGCAATTCATGCCTTACACAGCCAAAGAACGCGGCCTGACCGATGCTTTTAATATTGAACTGGCTCTGCCCGCCTCGGCATCATTCTTGAAAGATTTACATGGCAGTTTCGGCAATTGGGGGCTGGCAGCAGCAGCCTATAATGCAGGGCCGACACGCCTGTCCAACTGGATGAAGAATGGCGGATTTTTGCCATTGGAGACAGAAAATTATGTTCTCTCCATTACCGGCAAAAGCGTGGATCATTTCAGCACCGGACAAGAGCTGACTGACACGCCGCTGGATGACAAGCTGCCCTTTCAGCAAGCCTGCCAGCTTTTACCCGTCATCAAATCCCGCTCAATCTCTATGGCACAGCTTAATCCGTTTCCATGGGCGGTTCAGGTGGCAGGGAATTTCCGTCAAAGTGTTGTCAGCGCGCAATGGAACCGTTTGCGCAAACAGAATCCGAAACTGTTCGCCGGTCGGGAAATCTATATATCGCGTGTGCGCAGCCCGATCGGCAGAAGAGGAATCTATGTCGCCCGCCTCGGTGCGAACAGCCGTCAGACAGCGGATAATCTCTGCCAGACCATCAGAATCAGTGGCGGCTCGTGCATCATTCGCAGAAACCGCTGAAACTTTCAGAGCCTTTGGCGACAATGAAAGTGAAATACACGGGGCTGCATCACTTTCCGGAATAAGCGACAACGCGAATACACAACCGGAATGCCAGCAATTGTTCAATTTCAGCAGTGAAAACAACGCTCTTTAAAATCGAAAGCAGCCTTTTCGTGTATTTTTTTCTCAAAATATGCGATTTTTTAAGTGATCCGACTTCTTCCAACCATAAAGAACTACATAATTCAGTTATTATACAACAATTTTCAAAACTAAATAAAACTTAAGTCATCTTGAATTTCTTTTTAGTGAAGTATCTTTGTATTTATGACTATTTATTTTTTATTACAGCCCATCTTGGCAAAGAAAAAACAGCGTCATAACAAAAATTTGCTTGCCAAATACCTCTCTATAGATCAGTCTTCAAATGTTCGGGCATTTGGCGAACAATGGAAGACTGGAAGAACGGCGCGCCGGAACCGCTATAAGCTCCGGGTCAGGCAACTGACAATGATCGGCTCCTTTCCTGATTTCGATAACTGCCTGCATACCCCTACCGCTGGGCGTGTGGTGCGCATAGCGGTTCGAAAAATTCCGTTGCGGCTGAAAGGCCAAGACGGCGCCAAGGAAAAGGAACGTATCCCATGGCACAAACCGGCGTAGTCAAATTCTTTAATGGTGAAAAAGGCTTTGGCTTTATCAAACCGGATAATGGCGGACCAGATATTTTCGTACATATCTCTGCTGTTCAGGCTTCCGGCCTCACAAACCTCGCTGACAATCAGAAAGTTTCTTTCGAAACTGAACCGGATCGTCGCGGCAAAGGCCCTAAAGCTGTAGACATCAGCATTACCGAGTAAAAAGCACCAACTGCCTATATAGGATTTCTGCGTGACATTCTCACAGAAGTCAGATTGCAAGCAGTGCTTTATCCAGAAACCCCGGTTACGCCGGGGTTTTTTATTATCTGCAGAGCGGCTCCTGTGAGCGCTCGCTGTTCACTTTCTGATACAGTCTGAAAACCAAAAAAGACGGTTCAAACCAGCACGCAGAGCATTACGGGATTGATCCTTTCATTAGAGAGTCTCCTATCCCGTTGTTTTCATGAATGTCTTACAGCTGAAGCCCGCCTCCCTCTAAGCAATGTGTCCGCACACTCTCAAGGCACATGAAGCCATGTTTTCAAATCCACGCTGCCTGTCATTAATCGTGACATACGGAGATATTTAAAAAGCTGAACATTCCCCCTATTTTCTGTTCAGCAAGCATTCATATGCCCTGCTCTAATGATTGGTCATCATCTTATCACAGCACATAAAGTTGCTGCTGAGAGAAGACCAAAACCGGCATTATCGAATGCGTATAGCTTCGTAAGGAGGCACAGATTATGATGAATAAGTTGACCAAGACCGCTCTGATCGCAGGCCTCTCCATTGCCACGATAGCCGGCAATCTTTCAGTTGCATCCGCTGATGACTGGGGACGCCGCCACGGGGGCTGGAACAATGGCGGCTGGAATCATGATAATGGCTGGCGCAATCGTGACAGAGACTGGGATCGCCGCGACCGCCGCCGTGATCGCAACAATGCGATAGCCGCAGGCGTGCTTGGGCTTGCAGCCGGTGCGATTATCGCCGGTGCCATGTCGCAGCCGCAACCGCAGCCTGTTTATCGTGAACCGATTTACAACGCACCGCCACCGCAGACTTTCTACCCTGCCCAGCCGGCACGCGGAAATTATGGCCGCGACTACCGTGGCTCTTACCAGCCATGGACACGCGAATGGTATAACTGGTGCTCCCAGAAATACCGCTCCTTTAATGCCCAGTCCGGTACATTCCGTGGCTATGATGGTCAGGATCACTTCTGCGTCGCAAACTGATCCCGTTCAGATGAAAAAACCGCCGGTCACTCCGGCGGTTTTTTATTAGAGTTTTGAGTGCCTGTGGCAACTCATTCACACCAGAAACGGATTGCCTCTGCGCTCATCGCCAAAGCGGCTGCCTGCACCATGACCGCAGATAAAGCTGAATTCATCACCAAGCGGCAGCAGTTTCTCCTTGATGGAGCGGATCAATGTATCATGATCTCCGCCCGGCAAATCCGTACGCCCCACTGATCCGTTGAACAAGACATCACCGACAATTGCAAAATGCATGGCTTTATTGATGAAAACCACATGCCCAGGTGAGTGTCCCGGACAATGCAGGACTTCAAAATTCTCACCGGCAACCTGTAAAACATCACCTTCTTTCAGCCAGCGATCCGGCTGAAAATTGCGGAAGCCCTCTCCCAGACCGAATTTGGCCGCCGAGGCTTCCACATTGTCGTAGAGAAACGCATCCTCTTCCTGAGAGCCGATGATCGGCACCTGCAATGCATCACGCAGATCAGCAGCAGCACCGATATGATCGACATGACCGTGGGTGATCCAGATCTCTTCGATCTTCAGCTGATTGTTCTCGATCACTTCTTTCAGCGCATCAACATCACCGCCCGGATCAACAACAACGCCTTTTTTACTGTCCTTATCGAACAGGATTGTGCAATTCTGCCGAAAAGGCGTGACTGCCACTATGATTGCCTGAAGCTTGCTCATTTATCACCCGATTATCGTTTGCGTGCTCTGACCGGTTTTCGTTTTGCCTAGAGCGCCGTGTGCCAGATCTGGCACACAAAGGACGCTCTAACACTTTAAAATTCGTACATGTCTGGTTCAAATGGATTCATTTGAGTTCCCGCGAACATGCGCCACAGAAGGATCCAGAGTAAGTGCCATGCGAATAATTAAGCGCGGCACACTCTGGTGCAAACAAAAAGGACAGCCGTAGCTGTCCTTTATATAGGCCGGATAAATCAAAAAAGCAGTGCATCGCGCACCGCCTGAAGAAAAAACATATTCATAAGACCGGCATGACATCCCGCCCTGCCGGTCATAAGGTAATTAATCCCGAGTTTTTATGTCAGGCTTTATTAGCCATGCTGTTTTTAATCAGACCGATCACGGCTGTCAGAACGGCACCACCGGCACCGCCGCCGATCAGCTGCCCGACAATACCGCTCAAAGCAGAATCGACACCGCCACCGGCCAGCATTGGCAGAAGCTGACCGAGGATCAGACCGCCGATACCACCGGCAACTGTATTGCCTGTTGTTCCAAGGCTGAGATTCTTAACTGCACCGGCCAGATTGCCGCCGACAGCACCGGCGACTAACTGTACAAGAATAGGAATAATGGCATCCATAATTGTCACCCCAATTAATGTTAAACATCAAAGTAGAACGCCTTGACATCTTGATGATGACAAGAAAAAGGAGACTGTCAATTCTTATAATTATTACCTGATAAATTCAGCATGTTTCATCCCTCGGCGCTGCCCGCAATCATGCGGTTTCACACAGAATCAGATTTAAACGGCAGATAGTGTGAAAATGCAGCATGTTGCGCCGCAAAATATTGCCATGGTTGTTTCTAAAGCAGATAATGGAAAGTAAGATGCAGATAATCTATCCGCATAGCAAACAGGCTGATAGAACTAGCAGGCTGAAATATGAATGAACCGGAGACCGGACGTGCGTTTCAATCACAATGATACTACTATTCGTGCTGCCCTCTCAGAAGATGAGGTCAACGATCTGGGCATCATTGAACTTCTGTTCTTTTCCTATCGTGATTTTACAGCTGATCCCGATAAGCAGCTTGAAACCATGGGCTTCGGCCGCGCGCATCACCGTGTGTTATATTTCGTCAACCGCAAGCCCGGCATGAGTGTTGCGGAACTGCTGGATGTTTTAAAAATCACCAAGCAAAGCCTTGCCCGCGTTCTGAAACAACTGGTTGATAACGGCCATATTATTCAGCTGACCGGTGAAACCGACCGCCGCCAGCGGGAATTATATCCGACTGTTTCCGGCCGCGAGCTTATTCTTTCTCTGACACAACCACAGTCAAACCGCATTGCCGCCGCTCTGGCTGAAAGCAATGTCACGGAAAAACAAATTATCCAGAATTTCCTGAAAGCCATGGTCAACAGCGACCAGCGCGATCAGATCGACAGCCTGCCGCTCAGCCGGTAAATATAAACAGCCTTCATTCACATAGTGTGTATATCCGAAGGCCGTGCACACAGATAAACAGACTGCAGAAGCCGAGATAACAAGCTGAATACACGCCTCGCCTGAGGCAGGAAAAGCTCTGTACTGAAAGGGTAAACCAATGACCAGCGAAGACACAATTCTGTCCGACGATGCCCCGCACCTGCTGGTGGTTGATGATGATACCCGTATCCGCAGCCTGCTCTCGCAATATCTGAGCACCACCGGTTACCGTGTCACAATGGCAGCCAATGCACAGGAAGCCCGCCGCAAGCTCGAAGGCATTGATTTCGATCTCATTATTCTCGACGTTATGATGCCGGGCGAAAGCGGCGTGGAGCTGACCCGCTCGCTGCGAGAGCAGAAGAATGTGCCCATTCTGATGCTTACCGCGCTTTCAGAAACTGACAGCCGTATCAGCGGCCTCGAAGCCGGTGCCGATGATTATCTCTCCAAGCCGTTTGATCCGCGTGAACTGACCCTGCGTATCAATAATATTCTGCGCCGCGGTGCCCAGCCGACACAGCATATTATTGAGCAGATTGTTTTCGGCCCCTACACTTTTTCCATTCCGCGCAAGGAACTCAAACAGGGCGGCGAAGTTATCAAACTGACAGATCGTGAACAGGATATTATGACGATCTTCGCTGAACGCGCCGGTGAGACAGTACCGCGTCATGAACTGACAGGTCAGGACGGGGAAGTTGGAGAAAGAACAATCGATGTGCAGATCAACCGTCTGCGCCGCAAGATTGAAGTTGATCCTGCCAATCCGATCTGGCTGCAAACAGTGCGCGGCATCGGCTACAAGCTGAGCATTGAGCAATAAAAGCGCTCGTCGCCAATAACATAATCCTGACGGACAGGAGAAAATAGCAGTTGCTCTGGAAAAGGTTTTCCGACTGGCTGGCATTGCGTATGCCCAAGCGGCTTTATGCGCGCTCGCTCATCATCATCATCGCTCCGATGGTGCTGTTGCAGTCGGTTATTGCCTTCGTTTTTATGGAGCGGCACTGGCAGATGGTCACAGAGCGTCTGTCCACTGCGGTTGTGCGCGATATTTCTGCTATTATTGATATTCTGGAAACCTATCCGCAGGAACCCGATTACGCGAATATCATCCGTATTGCGCAACAGCGGCTGGATCTCAACGTATCTGTTCTGCCACCCTCGCCGCTGCCGCCGCCGGGGCCAAAACCGTTTTTCTCCATCCTTGATTATTTTCTCAATGAGGAAATCACCCGCCAGATCAATCGTCCGTTCTGGATTGATACGGTCGGGGATTCTGATCTGGTAGAAATCCGCATTCAGCTGGATGACAAAGTCTTACGTGTTTTTGCCAAGCGCAGTCAGGCCTATGCATCCAATACGCTGATCTTCCTTACATGGATGATCGGTACGGCACTGGTTTTGCTGACCATTGCGATTGCCTTCCTGCGCAATCAGATCAAACCGATCCAGCAATTGTCAGAAGCGGCGGAAAGTTTCGGTAAAGGCCAGCCGATGCCTGCCGGTTTCCGTCCCCATGGTGCTGAAGAAGTGCGCAAGGCGGGCATTGCCTTCATCCAGATGCGCGAACGCATTGAACGGCAGATTGAACAGCGTACAGCCATGCTCAGCGGCGTGAGCCACGATCTGCGCACCATTCTCACGCGCTTTAAATTACAGCTGGCCATTGCAGGCAGCAAGATTGATACGGTGCCGCTTAATCAGGATATTACCGACATGCAGAATATGCTGGAAGGCTATCTGGCTTTTGCACGCGGTGAAGGCAGTGAGGAGCAAGGCGTTCTGGATCTGCAAATCCTCATCACAAAACTGGAAGAAGAAGCACGGCTGCGCAATCGCGGTTTCTCCGCCGAGATACACGGCAACAGCAATATTCACGTCCGCCCGAATGCGTTCACACGGCTGGTCAGCAATCTCGTCGGCAATGCTTTCCGCTATGCGCAATCCGTGCATTTAACGGCAACCCATGAGAATGACTGGCTGACCATTGTTGTCGATGATGACGGCGCAGGCATACCGGAAGACAAGCGGGAAGAAGTTTTCAAACCCTTTGTCCGTCTGGATGAAGCCCGCAATCAGGATGCAGGCGGCACTGGTCTGGGTCTAGCGATTGCCCGCGACATCGCCCGCAATCACGGCGGCGATATCACACTGGACAGCAGTCCGACCGGCGGTCTGCGCGCCATTGTCAGTATTCCTGCCTGATGCATTCTCAAGCGGTTTAAATGAGACAGCGTAACGCGGTATAAGACTAGATCAGCTTCTGCCCGTTCGGCACATTCCGCTCTGTTGCCGCCAAGACAATATCGCCATTTTCATCGGCAAATCCGAGCGTCAAAACTTCGGACATAAACGGACCGATCTGGCGCGGCGGGAAATTGACAACGGCCAGAACCTGACGGCCGACCAGCGTTTCCGGCGTATAATGAACAGTAATCTGTGCGGATGATTTTTTAATACCGATCACATCACCGAAATCAATTTTCAGCTTATAGGCAGGCTTGCGGGCTTTGGCGAAAACTTCCGCTTCAATAATCGTACCGGTGCGGATGTCGACTTTTTCAAAATCCGCAAAACTGATTTCCTGCTGCTCAGACACGACACCCTCGCCCATACTTGTAGAGCGTGTCGCGTGTAATTTTATCCACTGCGCCCGCTCTGTCTCCAAGTTTTTACACATGTCACTATCGGAAAACCGGTAGCCGCTTTTCCGCGACATGCTCTGGAGCATAATTCCTTAAACTTAGATCAGTTTAAGACAAAATTATGCTCTAATTTTAAAGTGTTAGAGCGAATTTTGTGTGCCAAGTCTGGCACACGGCGCTCTAGAGCATTTCACAGTCAAGTTAGATAAACTTGACGCCCGTGATAATGCGGCAAATTAAAGAATCTAGAGCGAGCACTGTGATCCAATCTGGACGTAAACCGCTCTACCGCTGCCATTTTAAACAGGCAGCGCTTGTTTTATCACCTTAAGCCCGGCCAACCGTTTCAAACAGCACGCCCTGCAAAGCTTCTTTCGCCGGCACCCCCGACCAGACCACAAACTGGAAAGCCTGATAATAGCATTCACAGGCTTCCAGCGCGCTGGCCAGCAATACTTCGACCTGACGGCTGGTTGGCTTAGCGCCGCCCGCCAGCAACAGGGACTGGCGATACATAATCGCCCCTTCCTGACGCCACAGATCAAAATGCCCCATAAGCAGCTGCTCATTAATAAGCGAGAGCAGACGCATGACTTCATTCACGCGCGGCTCACTCACCTTTACATCAAAGGCGCAGGCCAGATGCAGCGCTTCAAACTCTTCCATCCACGAGAATGAAAGATGATAATCCGTCCAGTTACCGACAACAGAGACAGCAATCTCATCGTCACCGGTACGGTCAAAAGCCCAGTCATTGGCATGCGCAACCTGTTCAATGACATCCACCGGATGTGCATCGCGAGCGATATCGAGCTCAAGAAGGTTCATGTTCGTTCCCTGTTTTTGGGCTTACCCGCAAGAGTAAAACCCGGATTCCGGCTGTCATAAACACGCAGCCGGAATGTATCCCCCGCAGCAATCGCCACAAAAAAGACACACTGGTTAATAGGCCGAGACAAATGTTGCCAAACGCTGCAACCCCGCCTCCAACACACGCGCAAACACATGACTGTTACACTGGCACATCAACCGGATCTGTGCGGCTGAACTCACTGCCCTGCCACTCCCCGCTTCTGCCATGCTTCATGACTCAATTACGAATCATGCAGTGTTTTCAGTCTATTGATGCTGAGTCAGAGTACCAGTCCTTTTTGTCAAAACTCTAAGAAACCATGTGGAAAGAACAAACGGCACCCGAGTGGGCGCCGCTGTAACCGATTCTGGAATAAGGGCTTTTAGGCATTCGCCCCTGTGAATAAAAAGTTAAAAAATCTTTGAGATTTTTAGACCTTAAGCGCCTTTTTTCGCTGGTTTTTCTGCCAGTGCTGCTTCGATTTTAGCAATACGCTCTTCGAGCTCGGCAATTTTGACCGTCAGGGCACTGTTTTCGGTGCGGGTTTTAACGGCCATTTCACGCATGGCTTCAAAATCTTCACGCTGCACAACATCCAAAGTGTTAAGCAGCTTTTCACCCTGAGAGCGCATTGCTGTCTCGACTTCACGACGCACGCCCTGCGCGGCACCCGCAGCATCAGTGACGAGTTTTGCGAGTTCATCAAGAACTTTACCGGTTGCATTACTCATTAGATCACCTCTTTTTAGCCGCCACAGGCGGAAATAATTTCTGCTTCTGAGATAAGCCCGCATTATAAATGATGCAAGACTGCGAAGCTTTAAAAACAAAACGACTTTGCCGGAGATTTAAGACCAGCTTAAGGCTAAAACCCGAATAAAGCCATAAAAGCAACGGACTTTTATCCTGAACAAAAATTCGCTATGCCTCATTAACAACAGCATCAACCAGTGCTGAACGCATAATAGCATACGCAGCCATAACGGAGTGAAGAATGACCGAACCGCAGATCATGATGGCTGCACTGCCCTTCCCGAATATTGATCCTGTGCTGTTTTCCATAGGGCCGCTCTCCGTGCATTGGTATGGTATCGGCTATGTCATCGGCATTCTGTTTGCGTGGTGGTATGGCAAGAAACTCGTAAACACAGCGCGTCTGTGGCCGAATAATAATGCGCCGATGGATCCGCTGGCTCTGGACGATTTTGTACTCTGGGCGGCGCTTGGTGTCGTAATCGGCGGACGTCTCGGCTATGTGCTGTTTTATAATTTCGGTTTCTATATCAGCAACCCGCTGGAAATACCGGCCGTCTGGGACGGCGGCATGTCTTTCCACGGTGGCATTCTCGGCACGACCGTTGCCATGATCCTGTTTGCACGCAAGCGCGGCATTCCTGTCTGGAGCATGTTCGACACTATCGCCGCCGGTGTGCCGATCGGCCTTGGCGTCGTGCGCATTGCCAATTTCATCAATTCAGAACTCTGGGGTCGTGTCAGCGATGTTTCATGGGCGGTCTATTTCCCGAATGGCGGCCCGCTGCCACGACATCCGAGCCAGCTTTATGAAGCAGCGCTCGAAGGTTTTGTATTGTTCTTCGTGCTGGCTCTGCTGATCTGGAAGGGCAATAAACTCAAAGCTCCGGGTTTCATCGCCGGTGCCTTTGTCGCCGGTTACGGCTTGTCACGTATTCTGGTGGAATTCTTCCGCGAACCGGACGCACAGCTCGGCTATCTCGTCGGCGGCTGGATGACCATGGGCATGGTTCTGTCTGTTCCGATGGTACTGCTTGGTGTCTGGGCAATGTGGCGCGGAAACCGCGCTGCGGCAAAGGCATAAACAATGGCAGAAACGAGAATCCCCGCCGCAGACAGACTGAAGCAGCGTCTGATCCGTCTTATCAGCAATGGCGGGCCGATCAGCGTGGCAGATTATATGGCTTTCTGCCTCGCCGATCATGACGGCGGCTATTACATGACCCGTGAGCCGTTCGGGGCGAAAGGTGACTTCATCACCGCGCCGGAAGTCAGTCAGATGTTTGGTGAACTGATCGGCATTTGGGTCGTCAGCCATTGGGAAGCTCTGGGTAAACCGGAAAACTGCACCATTTGCGAAATTGGCGGTGGTCGCGGCACATTGATGAGCGATCTGCTGCGCGCGGCTGGCAAACTGGCACCGGAACTGCTGCGTACCGCCCATATCGCGATGGTGGAAACCAGCGACCGATTGACAGGCGTGCAAAAGAAAAAACTTGAGGGTGCCGCCCCTCACATGGCTTGGTACAAAAGCTTCGGGGAAATCCCGCAAAATACGCTGATCCTCGTCGCCAATGAATTGTTCGACGCGCTGCCGGATCATCAATATGTCAAACATGAGGGTCGCTTTGTTGAGCGCATGGTAGCGACCCGCAATGAGGCAGCACCGGAACTCTGCTTTACCACCGGAACCGGCGGCATTGATCCCGCCCTTCTGCCTCAAGGCCATGAAACAGCACCGGAAGGTACAATTTTCGAGGCCTCACCGGCGCGTTCTGCGCTGATGCAGCAGATCAGCGAACATATCAGCAAGCACAAAGGCGCAGCGCTGCTGATTGACTATGGCTCTCATGAAGCCGGTTTTGGTGACACTTTGCAGGCGCTCTATCAGCATGCCTATCAGGATGTTTTTACCGCTCCCGGTCAGGCCGATATTACTACACATGTAGATTTTGCCGCTCTCGCACAAATCGCTTCCGCCCTCGGCTGCACGACAAAAGCTGAAGAACAGGGCGATTTCCTGTTGAGAATGGGGCTGCTCAGCCGCGCCGGTCAGCTTGGTGCCGGTAAATCTGCCAGTGTGCAGGAACAAATCCGTGATGATGTGGAGCGGCTGGCTGCACCAAACCAGATGGGCAGCCTGTTTAAAGTCTTAAGCGTCACTTATCCCGACCTGAAAACAATCTGATATTTCATTATCCAGAGAGACTATCATGACCAATATGCCTGATCCGATCCGCTCTCCTTTGCTCGAAACCAATGACCGCATCGCGCATGGGTTTTTCACCCGTCTCGGCGGCGTATCTTCCGGCATTTATGACAGCCTCAATGTCGGCGCAGGTTCTAAAGATGATCCTGATGCTGTAGCTGAAAACCGCCGTCGCGTAGCAGCCTATTTCGACCTCCAGCCGGAAGATCTGCAAACTCTCTATCAGGTGCATTCACCAACCGTTCTGACTATCACCGAAGCCCTGCCTTCGCCACGCCCGCAGGCGGATGCGATGGTGACCAATGTGCCGGGACTGATTCTGGGTGCATTGAGCGCCGATTGTGGTCCTGTGCTGTTTTGTGAGCCGGAAGCGGGCATTATCGGCTCCGCTCATGCCGGTTGGCGCGGTGCGCTTGCCGGTGTTCTGGAAAACACCGTGGAAGCCATGATTAATCTGGGTGGTGAAAGGTCAAAAATCCGCGCAGTTCTGGGGCCGTGCATCGGTCAGGACAATTATGAAGTCGGCGCTGAATTCGTTGCGGAATTCACTGCCCGCGATCAGACTTATGAACAATATTTCCGCCCTTCAAGCGATCCGGCGCGTAAAATGTTTGATCTTTGGAGCTTTATCGTTGATCGTCTGTCAGCCTGCGGTATCCAGACAGCGTCTCTTGATCTCTGTACCTATGCCGATGAAGCGCGGTTTTTCTCTTATCGCCGCACCACCCATCGCAAGGAGCCGGATTACGGACGCCAGATCGCCGCGATTGCCATCCGGAAGTAAGCGCTTCCGGTTCTGAAAACATGCATGATCCTGCCGGACTGCTCGCAGAGCGGTAACCGGCACGGTCGTTTGTTCAATGCGGAGATAATTATGGCACTTCACTTTGCACCGGAAGAATTTGCGGCACGCCGTGACCGGCTGATGCTCTGCATGGCTGAGAACAAGCTTGATGCATTGCTGCTGTTTTCTCAGGAAAGCATGTATTGGCTGACCGGCTACGACACTTTCGGCTTTTGTTTTTTCCAGTGTCTGGTCGTCAAGCAGGACGGCAGCATGGTGCTGATGACGCGCTCCGCTGATCTGCGTCAGGCGCGCCACACTTCTACGATTGAACATATCGTGCAATGGACAGATCGCGAAAACGCCAATCCTGCGATTGATCTGCGCAATCTGCTCAATGACATGGATCTGCTTGGTGCCCGCATCGGTGTCGAATATCAGACCCACGGGCTGACCGCCGCCAATGGCCGCAAACTGGATGAGCAGCTGAACAGCTTTGCCAAAGTCATCGATGCTTCCGGCATGGTTGACCGTCTGCGTCTGCTGAAAAGCCCTGCGGAAGCCGATTATGCCCGCAAGGCCGCAGCCTTGAGCGATGCGATTTATGATGCTGCGCTTGATCAGACGCGTAAGAATGCCAATGAGGCGAATATTCTTGCCGCGATGATGGAAGCCAATTTCCTCGGTGACGGTGATTTTCCGGCCAATGAATATATTATCGGCTCCGGCCCCGATGCTCTTCTCTGCCGTTATAAATCCGGCCGCAGACAATTACACAAAAACGACCAGCTGACCCTTGAATGGTCCGGCGTTTACCGCCATTACCACGCGCCGATGATGCGCACGGTACTGACCGGCAAAGCCACCAAGCGTCATGAGGAACTGTATCAGGCGGCACATGAAGCCCTGATGGCTGTTGAAGCCGCCCTCACCCCTGCCTCGACATTCGGCGATGTTTTTGAAGCCCATGCCAAGGCACTGGAAGCGCATTCCCTGACGCGGCACCGCCTCAATGCCTGCGGCTATTCCGTGGGTGCACGTTTTACGCCGTCATGGATGGATCCGCAGATGTTCTATGCGGGTAATGCCGAGCGCATTGAGCCGGATATGACGCTGTTTGCCCATATGATTATTATGGATTCTGAAACCAATACGGCCATGACTTTAGGCCAGACCTATCTGACCACCAACGGCCCTGCCGAAAGCCTGTCGAAAAGCAGCCTTGATCTGGTGATTATTTAACGGGAACTGAAGCCGATGCCGGTTACTTTATCTGCCTCTGTTGATGCTTCTTTAAAACGGAAAGCAACATTACCGTTGCTTTTTAAGTCTTCCGCAACATTACCGTTGCTGGTATCAGCCCTTCTGCTGGCTGGTTGCTCCTCGCAGACGACCAGTGAGAAAAGCGTGGCGCTTGCCCCGCTGACCTCTGATTTTGGTCAGCCCGCACAGGCTGCTCAGGCACCTTTGAATATGGCCAAGGTGCGTAATTACAAACTCTATATTGCACCGATCATCGGCGCACCGCTGGAGATTGTGACACCGCTCTCATTGCGTTTTGACACAATCATAAAAACGCAATCCATCACTCTCGCCTCGAATATGGAAACCGAAGCCGATTATATTCTCAAAGGCTATCTGTCCAACCTCACCGAGAATAATCAGACTTCTGTGCTTTATGTCTGGGATGTCATGGATAAGCAGGGCAATCGCGTACATCGCTTGCAAGGTCAGGAGAAAGTCTCCGGCAAAAACGGCTGGTCGTCTGTTCCTGCGACTGTGATGGGCAAAATTGCCGATGATACGCTGGCAGACTATTTCCGCTGGGTCTCGGCCAACGCTCCGTAAACAGCTTCAATCGCAATCAAACATCAGGTGAGACTCAGTTTCACCTGATCCTGCCGGTCATGTTAAGCCTGTTCTCAGAAACTTCACACAAACGTGTCTTTTTGGCCTATAGAGAGCATGAAAATGCAGCTTTTGTGAAATATCGGGGCATTAATGCTGCCCTGCGGCTTTTGTACCCTTGCAATACTGGCCAAGCTTTGTAAAAGGCCGCTCATCCAGCCAGTGTTGTATGAAGAAATGATGCATAGCTGCTGAAGTTGAAATTCTATGAGACGGACGGGTTGCAGACCCTGAACTCTCACAATCAAACCCGGATACAGGGAATCCGCGCATGACCAATGCAAAATGCATTCAAGGTTTATGCGCTAGGCAAACCAGCGCCAGAGGCAAAAAAGCATGAAACTTTTCGCGGGCAACTCCAATCGTGTCCTAGCAGAATCCGTCGCAAAACATCTGAATATTCCGCTCGGCAAAGCCGTTGTGAAGCGTTTTGCCGATCAGGAAATCTTCGTGGAAATTCAGGAAAATGTGCGTGGTGAGGACGTTTTCGTTCTGCAGTCCACCTCTTATCCGACCAATGACCACCTGATGGAACTGCTGATCATGATCGATGCATTCCGTCGTTCTTCAGCACGCCGCATCACTGCAGTGCTGCCTTATTACGGCTATGCCCGTCAGGATCGTAAACCAGGCCCGCGTACACCGATTTCCGCCAAGCTGGTTGCCAATCTTATCACTGAAGCCGGTGCAAACCGCGTTCTGACCCTTGATCTTCATGCCGGTCAGATTCAGGGCTTCTTCGATATCCCGACCGACAATCTCTATGCTGTTCCGGTTATCGCCCGCGATGTTAAAGCCAATTACGATACATCCAATGTGATGGTGGTTTCGCCGGACGTTGGCGGTGTGGTACGCGCCCGCTCATTGGCCAAGCGCATTGATGCGCAGCTGGCAATCGTTGACAAGCGCCGTGACCGTCCGGGTGAATCGGAAGTTATGAACGTCATCGGTGATGTAACCGGCAAAGACTGCCTGCTGTTCGACGATATCGTTGATTCCGGCGGCACACTCTGCAATGCGGCTGAAGCTCTGCTGGCTAAAGGCGCAACCAGCGTTACCGCCTATATCACCCATGGTGTTCTCTCCGGCGGCGCGATTGCCCGTATCACCAATTCCAAGCTGAAAGAGCTGGTTATCACCGATTCCATTCAGCCAACCGCTGCAATTGATCAGGCACACAACATCCGCGTCCTGTCGATCTCCGGCCTGATCGGTGAAGCGATTGCCCGTACCGCTGCGGAAGAATCCGTATCCAGCCTGTTTGACTAAAAACTGCTGGTTATCTGAATTGAAAAAGCCGGATCATTGATCCGGCTTTTTTGTTTTCTTCTTCACAAAGACAGTGCATTCTTTTTCTCAAACGGAGGAGAATGCATCATGTCAGATCCCATACTCTATACAAATCCGATGTCGCGCGGACGCATTGCCCGCTGGATGCTGGAAGAAACCGGCTCTCCCTACACTACACAGATCGTCCCTTTCGGTCCGGTTATGAAAGATGCGGAATACCGGTCAATCAATCCGATGGGCAAAGTACCGGCATTGCAGCATAACGATCATATCATCACCGAAACAGCTGCGATCATCGCCTATCTGGCTGATGTTTTTCCGGATGCCAAACTGGCGCCAACCGCAGACGAGCGGGCAAAATATTATCGCTGGCTGTTTTTCGGCGCAGGACCTGTGGAAGCGGCTGTCAGCAACCATGCCAGCGGCTTTAATCCGACAGAAGAACAGGGTCGGTTTATCGGCTATGGCTCCTATGAAACTGTTATGGATGTGCTGGATCAGGCGCTGTCAGAAACGCCTTACATTACCGGCGACCGCTTTACCGCAGCCGATGTCTATGTCGGTGCGCAAGTGAATTTCGGTCTGGGGTTCAATACAATTGAAAAACGCCCGAGCTTTATCGCTTACAGCCAGAGACTACTGGAACGCCCTGCCCTGCAACGGGCAACAGCGCTCGATGATGCCGATATGGCGAAAATGAAAACCTGATTATTCCGCAGCCTCGGCGCTGTCTGCGCTTTCATCAGGCCCGTTCGGATCACCGGCTGCGGTTTCACAGCCCATATCGGGAAATGCAACAATACGCATGCCCTTGAAGTCATTTCGTACAACCAGCAGGCCGCGCTCTTCAAAATAAGTCAGCAGACGACGGGCGCGGCTGGTGGAGTGACTGCCATAGGCACGCGCCAGCGTGGCATCAGACGGGCATGGCGCAGCTTTAACCGCAGCCTGCGCCACAATCAGAAACACGCCCTGCACATCATCGGTCAGGCTTTCTGACAATTGCAGCGCAGTCTGCCACTTCTCATCATCAATCAGCTCATCCCCGCCGCTGGCCTGTGCCACAGCAAGACGACGACGGAATGCCGGTAACGCCAGCGGTTCCCCCGGTACACGATGAATACGGCAGCGCACCAGAAAATCCTGATACAGTACTGCCACAGTGCGATAAGCGGCTTCCGGATCTTCGATGATCTCGGTCATCACCTTATCCAACAGCTCTTCACGCTCGGCTTCCACCAAGCCCGGAAACAGCGGCTCATCCGGCACTTCGGCTTCCGGCTTGGCTTTCACCACCTGTTCCAGAATTTCTGCAATCGGGCGCGGCGGTGGTGGCGGTGGCGGCGGACGACGCACAATCATCTTCGCTTCAGCCGCACTTGGCGTAAAAATCAGATCAGCCGCATCAACCGGAGAATCCGGCAATGGCATCAGTTTCGGGCTGGATGAGCGCGCAGAAGTTTCCACCTTGCCGATTTTCACCGGCAGCGGACGGCGCGACAAGGCAGGCCCCAACGCCACAAAATGGCCGCGCTGCAAATCACGGAACTGTTCTGCCTGACGGCGATCCATACCCAGCAGATCGGCCGCACGCGCCATATCAATATCAAGAAAGGTACGCCCCATCAGAAAGTTGGAAGCTTCAGCCGCCACGTTCTTGGCAAGCTTTGCCAGACGCTGCGTGGCAATGACACCGGCCAGTCCGCGCTTACGGCCACGGCACATCAGGTTGGTCATGGCGCTCAGCGAGATTTTACGCGCTTCATCCGAAACCTCACCACCGACAGAAGGTGCAAAAAGCTGCGCTTCATCGACAACCACCAGCATCGGATACCAATAATCACGGTCGGCATCGAACATACCATTGAGGAATGCCGCAGCGGCTTTCATCTGCTGGTCAATATCCAGGCCTTCGAGATTAACCACCACAGACACACGGTGCTGACGGATACGCTGGGCAATACGGGTCAGTTCAGCCTCGGTACGTGCAGCATCAACCACCACATGGCCGTAAACATCGGCCAGCGTGACAAAATCGCCTTCAGGATCAATGATGCACTGCTGCACCCACGGTGCGCTCTGCTCCAGCAAGCGGCGCAGCAGATAGGATTTACCGGAGCCGGAATTACCCTGAACCAGCAGACGTGTGGCCAGAAGCTCTTCGAGATCGAGCATAGCCGCGGTGCCGTTCGTTGTGGCTCCCATGTCGATGCCGACCTTCATATGACCTCCTGAAATACACGTGAAAAAACACCCTGATGAACGGGTGTGATAAAATAAGATTCGGGATATGGAACTTGTCTATCAGCTATGTATCATAACACCAAGTCACGAAGCGCGCGCATTTATCACGGCTGCGGCGGAATACACAGCGACAGGCCATATAAGGCTCAAAAATGCCTGTCTTGTGCACAAAAACTTGCACTCACAGGTTTTATCGCTTATGAGAGCGCATCCGCGTAGACACCCTTGGAGGCAACGCGGAATGATATGCCCGCATCATCGCTGTTTTTGCTGCGTATTTCGCGGATATATCATGTTTCGGAATCTCACCTGATTTTGCGGAACACTCCAAATTACTTGATAAGGAAAAGCCATGAGCGAAGTTAAAACTCTCAAGGCCGTAAAACGCGAACGGGCTGGTAAGGGGTCCTCCCGTGCACTTCGCGACAACGGTCAGATTCCAGCAGTCATCTATGGTGACAAGCAGCCTGCTATTTCGGTCGCTATCGACTATAAAACCATTTACTACCTGATCTATGGCGGCGGCTTCAAGTCTACCGTTTTCAACATTGATGTTGACGGCCAGACCATCAAAGTTCAGCCTAAAGACTACCAGATGGATCGCGTTAAAGACACGCCTCTGCACGTAGACTTCATCCGCGTAGCATAAATTTCGAGCCTTCCGGCTTCTGATTTATCAAACATCTCCGGTGCAAACCGGAGATGTTTTTGTTTGTGATACCAGCACAGCCTGATAAAACGCTTGCCATATCTTACTCTCGGAGACGACCATGCTGCTGATAACCGGCCTCGGCAATCCCGGTGCGCAATATGCGCGAAACCGTCACAATATCGGTTTTATGGCCGTGGATGAAATTCATGCCCGCCATCGCTTTTCGCCATGGTCGAAAAAGTTTCAGGGTTTGATTTCCGAAGGCATGATCGACGGCGAGAAAGTATTGCTGCTCAAGCCGCAAACTTTTATGAACCTTTCCGGTCAGTCTGTCGGCGAAGCGATGCGTTTCTATAAGCTGGCAATCAGCGATCTCATTGTAGTCTATGACGAGCTTGATCTGCCGCCAGCTAAATTGCGTGTCAAAGCCGGTGGCAGTGCCAATGGTCACAATGGCATCAAGTCCATCGACCAGCATATGCACGGGTTGCTGAACTCCAAGGAATATCGCCGTATGCGCCTTGGCATTGGCCATCCGGGTTCGAAAGATCTGGTGCATCATTATGTGCTGGGTGATTTTGCCAAAGCCGACAATGAATGGCTGGATCTGCTCTTTACCGGCATTGCTGACAATCTGTCCTATCTCGTCAAAAAAGACGATAACGGCTTCATGAATAAGCTCTCGCTTGTCATGGGCGGCAAGCAGGATGCCAAAGCAGAGGCACCGGTAAAAGCTGCGCCCAAAGCCCAGAGTCATATCCGTCAGGCACGGCAAAATAATACGATTGCCCCCAACGTTCCAACAACCGGCCCTATGGCCGATATGCTGGCCAAACTCTTCGGCAAAAAGGGCGACTAAACACAAAACGCGCTGCAAGCTGCAAATTTCAGCGGCTTTTTCCTGCAATTTACACCACTGCCCTTGACCTGTGCTTGCCCCATAGCGCATAGGCAATGGCAATATTCATTACGTTTCATGCTGAAGGATAAGGGCTGAACCGCGCCATTGCCGGTCGTTCTTAAAATTCGCACCAGACCGGATAAGGTTCTACCATGGGTTTCAAATGCGGTATCGTTGGCCTGCCGAATGTCGGCAAGTCCACCCTCTTCAACGCACTGACCAAAACAGCTGCCGCACAGGCTGCAAACTATCCTTTCTGCACCATTGAGCCGAATACCGGTGAAGTTGCAGTGCCGGACAGCCGTATGCGCCAGATCGCAGACATTGCCGGTTCAAAAGAACTGATCCCGACCCGTATCAACTTTGTTGATATTGCCGGTCTGGTACGCGGCGCTTCCAAGGGTGAAGGTCTGGGCAACCAGTTCCTCGCCAATATCCGTGAAGTCGACGCGATTGTTCATGTGCTGCGCTGCTTTGAAGATGATGACATCACCCATGTTGAAGGCCGTATTGATCCGGTCTCCGATGCGCAGACCGTTGAAACCGAACTGATGCTCTCCGATCTCGAAAGCCTTGAGCGCCGCATCGTCCAGATCCGCAAGCGCGCCACCGGCAAAGACAAAGAAGCAACAACCGTTCTGCCGATGATGGAAGAATCCCTGAAGCTGCTTCAGAATGGTGAGCCTGTCCGTATGCTGCTGAAAGGCATTGCACCGGACGATCTGCTGATCCTCAAAGGCCTGAACCTGCTGACTTCCAAGCCTGTGCTTTATGTCTGCAATGTTGCAGAAAGCGATGCAGCAAACGGCAACGAGCACACCGAAGCTGTCGCCAAAATGGCAAAAGAACAGGGTGCGGAAACTGTTATCATTTCCGCAGCGATTGAAGCGGAAGTTTCGCAGCTGCCGGATGAAGATGCACAGCTGTTCCTTGGTGAAATGGGTCTGGAAGAGCCAGGTCTCGACCGTTTGATCCGTGCGGGCTACAGCCTGCTTGATCTGATTACTTATTTCACTGCCGGACCAAAAGAAACCCGTGCATGGACTGTGCATCGCGGTGCTAAAGCTCCGCAGGCAGCCGGTGTGATCCATACTGATTTTGAACGCGGTTTCATCCGCGCGCAGACTATCGCGTTTAATGACTACGTTACCTACAAAGGTGAAGTCGGCGCCAAAGAAGCCGGTAAAGCCCGTGATGAAGGCAAGGAATATGTGGTGCAGGACGGCGATGTGATGCTGTTCAAATTCAACACCTGATTTTATATATCACCGAATTTAAAGCCCTGCTCTGCAGGGCTTTTTTTGTATCTGTGTAATTTAACAAAACATCATTTGACGTTTACGTAAAAGATCATAGGATACAACACCGAAAACAAAGCAGCCACATATCACTATTGCACGGCAGCTTGTCATATAAACGGAGGAGAGTGCCGTTGAGCCAGCCCCATTTCACCTATAATGATTTTATCGTCGGCGACAGCCTGCAACTCGGCTCCAGGCTGGTGACGGCGGAAGAAGTCATTGCCTTTGCCAGCGAGTTTGACCCACAGCCTTTTCATATGAGCGAAGAAGCAGGCAAAGCGTCAATTCTCGGCGGCCTCTCCGCTTCCGGCTGGCATACCTGTGCCATGCTGATGCGCATGATGGCTGACCGGTTTATCAGCAATTCCGACAGTCAGGGTGCACCCGGCGTGGAATATGTCAAATGGCTGAAACCTGTATTGGCCGGAGACACAATCAGCGCAACCACAACAGTGCTGGAAAAGCGTATCTCTCGCTCACAACCTGCACTCGGCATCATCCGGCTGAACCACAAAATCACCAACCAGAACGACATTCCGGTTTGTGAGGCACAGGGTTCAATTTTCATGCGCGTAAATATTCAGGAGGCGTGATGATGGAAAAGACCAGCAAGCCATCCATTCTTGAAGAGAATATCGGCAAAACAGTTACCATCGGCTCTTATGAATTTACCGAGGCGAAGATTATCCGCTTTGCAGAAAAATATGACCCGCAGGTCTTTCATACTGATCCGGTTGCAGCCAAAGAAAGTTTCTTTGGCGCCCTCTGCGCCTCAGGCTGGCACACCACTGCGGTCTGGATGCGCCTGAATGTGCAATCCATGATTGGTATAATTAAAACCTGCATGGAGCGCGGAGAAACGCCGCCGGTTTTCGGCCCCTCACCCGGTTTTGAAAACCTGCGCTGGGAGCATCCGGTCTTTGCAGGTGATGTGATCGCTTATACAGCACAGATTACCGGCATTCGCCCGCTGGCGACAAAACCGGGCTGGTCTATGCTCAGCCATCACTCCACAGGCACAAACCAGCATGGCGAGCGTGTGATGCAATTTGACGGTGCCGCTCTGGTGAAGCTGCCCTGATCGTAAGCACATTAGAAATATAAAAAGCCTGCCTGATTGCTCAGGCAGGCTTTTTATTAGTGCGCCGTGCGCCCGATTGGGCGCTACACAAGGTCGCTCTAACACTTAAAAATGAGAGCATAATTTTTACCTTAAACTGATCCAAGTTGAAGAAATTATGCTCTCATCTCAGAGATAAGCAGATTTAATCGCCTTCAAATTCCAGCAAGGTGCGAACCTGCACACCAAGCTCTTCCAGTTTCTTGCGTCCGCCCAAATCAGGCAGATCGATAATGAAACAGGCAGCAACAATTTCAGCTTTCATCTGACGCAGCAGATTGACCGCAGCAACAGCTGTACCGCCGGTTGCGATCAGATCGTCAACGAGGATGACCCGTTCGCCCGGATGGATCGCATCGCTATGCATTTCCATTTCATCAAGGCCATATTCCAGACTATAGGCAATACGCACAGTCTCATAAGGCAGCTTGCCTTTTTTGCGGATCGGCACGAAACCGGCCGACAACTGATGCGCCATTGCGCCACCGAGAATAAAGCCACGGGCTTCTACACCGGCAATCTTGTCAGCTTTGCCACCGGCAAAAGGAAATACCAGTTCATCAATCGCACGGCGGAAAGCCTGAGGATTGCCCATCAGTGTCGTTACATCGCGAAACATTACGCCCGGACGCGGATAGTCCGGAATTGTACGCAACGAAGCCTTCAGAAACTCTTTGGTTTCATCATTCATGGCAAATCCTCATTTGTAACTCTCTGGTTGGCTCTATCCGTTCAATCCTCTGTTGAGACAGATAATCGCCATCCGGCGTTATAGCGCTCTGTTTACCGGCTACGCACAGTAAGCAGATAAAACAGATCAAACTTCACATAAAAAAGGACGCCCTAAGCGCCCTTTTTCTTATTTATAGGATCACACGATCAGTGTGAAGCCAATTAGTGCTTAATACCCGCAAAAACACGACGTTTCGTTGCGTAAACAATTGCACCCAGCAACAGCAGGAACACGATAACGCGGAAACCGGTTTTCTTACGATCTTCCATATGCGGCTCAGCAGCCCACATCAGGAAGGCAGAAATATCGCGCGAATATTGTTCAACTGTTTCCGGCGAACCGTCATCATAGGTCACCTGACCATCGCTGAGTGGCTTGGCCATAGCAAGCGACTTACCGGCGATAAAGGCAGGGTTATAATGCGTACCTTCAGGAATCTGCATACCTGCAGGCGGTGTTTCATCATAGCTGGTCAGCAGGGCATGAATATAATCAGGACCCGCTTCCGCATATTGTGTGAAAATATCAAACACAAATGTCGGGAAACCACGTTCAACACCACGCGCCTTGGCGATCAGCGAGAAATCCGGCGGGACTGCATTATTATTGGCAGCGGCCGCGGCTTCCGCATTCGCGAAAGGTGACGGGAAATAATCGCCCGGACGAGCTGCACGGGTGAACATTTCACCGTCAGCATTCGGGCCGTCCTGCACTTCATATTCCGCAGCAAAAGCTTTGATCTGGTCATCATTATAACCAAGATCGCTCAGCGTGCGGAACGGTACCAGTTTCATCGAATGACAGGCGGAGCAGACTTCCTTGTAGATTTTCAGGCCGCGCTGCAACTGTGCCTTGTCATAGGTGCCGAAAGGCCCTGCGAATGACCAGCTTTCCTGTGTCGGATGCTTGATCGGGTAATGTGCCGGTTCTGCTTCACTGCCCGCAGTCTCAGCCTGTACAGCGCCCAGTGTGAGCGCTGTGGCCAGACCGAAAGCAGCAAGACCGGTAAAGAACATTTTCATAACTGTACTCTTCCTATCTGGTGCTGCAATCAGGCTTTAGCATCTGCTTTTGCAACTTCATCATCCGAACCGAGAACCGCTTCAGTGATGGAGTTTGGTATACGCTTCGGCTTTTCAACCAAACCGAGTACCGGCAGAATGATGATAAAGAATGCGAAATAATACAGCGTGCCGATCTGTGCCATCAGGGTATAGACACCCTCAGCAGGACGGGAACCGAGCCAGCCGAGGAAAATCGCATTGGCGACAAATACCCAGAAGAACATCTTGAACCAAGGACGGTAAACCGCCGAACGTACCTTCGATGTATCAAGCCATGGCAGCACAAACAGGATAGCAATCGAACCAAACATCACCAGAACACCGCCGAGCTTGGAGTCGATCGGGCCGATATTGAAGGTAATCGCACGCAGCATCGCATAGAACGGCAGGAAGTACCATTCAGGAACGATATGCGCAGGGGTTACCATCGCATTTGCTTCAATATAGTTATCCGGATGGCCGAGATAGTTCGGCATATAGAAGACGAAATAGGCGAAGAATATGAAGAACACGACCGCGCCGAATGCATCTTTGATCGTCGCATAAGGTGTGAACGGCAGTGTATCTGTCTTCGTTTTCACTTCAATACCGGTCGGGTTGGTCTGACCGGTCACATGCAGTGCCCATACGTGCAACACAACAACACCGGCAATCATGAACGGCAGAAGATAGTGCAGCGAGAAGAAGCGGTTCAGTGTCGGATTATCCACGGCAAAACCGCCAAGCAGCAGCTGCTGGATCGGTTCACCGATAATCGGAAACGCCGTAAAGAAGCCGGTGATAACGGTCGCACCCCAGAAGGACATCTGTCCCCATGGCAGCACATAGCCCATGAATGCGGTTGCCATCATCAGCAGGAAAATGACCACGCCGAGGATCCACAACAGCTCACGCGGAGCCTTATAGGAACCGTAATACATACCGCGGGCGATATGCAGATAAACCGCAATAAAGAAGAAGGATGCACCATTGGAGTGCATATAACGCAGCAACCAGCCGGAATTGACATCACGCATGATCTTTTCGACCGAGCCGAAAGCCAGCTGGGTGGATGCTGCATAATGCATAGCCAGCACAATACCGGTCAACAGCTGAGCGATCAGCATGAAGGCCAGAATGCCGCCGAATGTATACATATAGTTCAGGTTACGCGGAACCGGATAAGCAATAAACGAGTCATAGACGAGGCGCGGCAGAGGCAGCCTTGCGTCAACCCATTTTTCGATACCGGTCTTTGGCGTATATGAAGAGTGTCCGCCGCTCATAAAATTTCTCCTCAGACCACTCAACCGACTTTAATGACGGTATCGGAAATGAATGCAAATTCCGGAATGTGCATATTTTCCGGTGCCGGACCGCTGCGGATACGGCCAGCCGTATCATAAGTCGAACCGTGGCACGGGCAGAACCATCCGCCGAATTCACCGGCTTCACCAAGCGGCACGCAACCCAGATGGGTGCAAACGCCGATCATGACGATCCAGTTTTCTTTGCCTTCACCGGCAGTGCGTTCCAGATCCGAAGCCGGTGCGTCTGCTGCCAGATTGGCATTACGCGCCAGAGGGTCCTTCAATGCAGACATCGGCGTGTTTTTGGCATCTTCGATTTCTTTAGCCGTACGGTTACGGATAAATACCGGCTTACCGCGCCATTTTACTGTCAGCGATCCGCCTTCCGCGAGGGACGAAACGTCCACTTCAATGGATGCCGCCGCAAGGGTTGAAGCATCCGGCCGCATCTGGTCGATAAATGGCCATGCCAAGCCGGCAGCACCGACTACGCCGGCCATTCCCGTCGCTATGTACAGAAAATCACGCCGTGTCGGCTCAGCTGTGTCGTGTGCGCTCACGTACCACTTCCTTTTTGACTTGCATGTTGAACTGTCCTCTGTTGTCCGCGAGCACATTCGTCCGTAATTATGTGACGTTTTGTGCTGAGAGCTGTAAGACCTGAAAACAGATACAAACCGGACATAACTCCCCCACCTTGTTCAAGGTTTAGGCATGATAAAAAAGCTTGTCCAGTCATCTGAGGCACTTACGGCACCATGTCGCAGGCATGGAAACCGGCAAAGTGAAGGCCGCACTATGGTCAAAAAACGGCTTTCCTCACCCGTATCAATGGCAAAGCACCTGTGACCATTTCGTGCAAAATCACACGGGGCAGAACAGGCAAACGGCCATTCCGCACCTGTATAAAATTACCTGCGAACAGTTTTTAAAATAAAACCGCGCTCTGCCCGAACCGGTCAGGAAACCCGGTTTACTGATATGCAATATAAAACAAGAACCGGCAGGTCGCAGATGCAACAACCGCATAAAGAGTTACAAAAACGTCATAAAACACTGCATTTCCGTCATCAACCGGCATAAGAACTCTGTTTTGACCGATCACGCGCAAAGTTCACGCGGGGAGAATTCTCCCCGCTATTCAGATTTCCTCATCGGCCTCACCAAGAAAGCCACCGGACTGACGCGCCCATAAACCGGCATAAATACCACCCGAAGCAATCAGTTCGTCATGCGAACCGCTTTCGGCAATCCGGCCATGATCCAGCACAACCAGACGATCCAGCTGTGCAATTGTCGACAGGCGATGCGCAATAGCGATCACGGTTTTACCCGCCATCAGCCGCGTCAGATTTTCCTGAATGGCTGCCTCGACCTCTGAATCGAGAGCTGATGTGGCCTCATCAAGAATAAGAATCGGCGCATTTTTCAAAACGGCACGGGCAATACTGATTCTCTGCCGCTGTCCGCCGGACAATTTAACGCCGCGCTCGCCGACAAAAGCATCATAGGCTTTACGACCTTTGTAATCCTCCAACGCGCCGATAAATTCCTCAGCCTCGGCCTGACTGGCGGCAAAACGCAGCTCCTCCTCAGATGCATCGGCTTTCGCCAGCATAATATTGTCGCGCAAAGAGCGGTGCAGCAGTGCTGTCTCCTGACTGACCACCGCAAAAGCCGCACGTAATGAGCTTTGCGTCACATCGCGCACATCCTGCCCGTCAATGCGCACAGAGCCGGTATCAACATCGTAGAGCCGCAGCATCAGATTGATCAGCGTGGTTTTGCCGGCGCCGGAATGACCGATCAGACCGACACGCTCGCCGCCGCGAATGGCAAGGCTGATATCACTCAGCACACCGGCCTTCACCTTGTTTTCATTCTCGGAGCCATAACGGAAAGTCACATGCTCAATATCAATGGCACCGGAGGTCACCTGCAGCGGTTTGGCATCGCGTTTGTCTTCCATGCCGAGCGGTGCAGAGATCAGCCGCATGGAGTTTTCAATCACACCATAGGAACGCAGCATACCGTTCATCTGCATCATCAAACGACCAAGCAGCATATTCAAACGCAGAACCAGACCGAGCGTGAAAGCCACCTCACCCACTGTCGCCTGACCTTTGGTCCACAGATCAATCGAGAATGCCGCAACCAGCACAATCATCAGGCTGGAAAGTGCAGTCATGGAAACGCGCATTCCTGTCAGCGTGCGCATGAAAGGCAGCATGGTCTTGATATAGCTGGCAAAGCCTGACCGCAGATAGGCCTGATCCATATCCGGCGTATTCAGCTTGATGGTCTGAATATTGGTGTAGCTGTCGACGATACGACCGTTAATCAGCGAACCGGCCTCAGCACTGGCCTCGGCCTGTTTACGCATGGTCGGCAGATAGAGGCGTGCGATCCACGCGAATAACACCATCCACACCACCACCAGTACCGCAAGCCGCCAGTCGAGCTGACCGAACAGCAGCAATGTTGTGATGCTGTAAATAATCATAAACCAGACAACCTGAATGAAACTGGTAATCAGATCACCGGCCGCCTGCCCTGCCTGCCAGACTTTGGTAGCGATACGGCCTGAAAAATCATTCTGGAAAAACGCATAGGACTGACGCAACACATAGGAATTGGCCTGCCAGCGGATCAGATTGTAAAATCCGGGCGTAATTGTCTGATCATCCAGCAAGGAGCTGAGCGCGGTCATCAGCACCCGCACCACCAGCACGATAAACCCCATCGCCAGCAATTCATAACCGGCGCTGATATAAAGACCGTGCCAGCTACGCTCCATTGCGCTCTGGTCAAGAATATCCACAATGCGTCCGGTAAAATAAAACAGGCCGGCTTCCAGAAGCGGCAGAATACCACCAACGATCAGAGCCAGCAGCAAAGGCCAGCGCGCCTGATAAATATAATGCCAGAGAAACCGCATTGTGGTTTGCGGCGGGCGTTTACCGTCGAAATCCTGCAACGGATCAATCCAGTTTTCAAACAGACGGTAAATCATATTCATCGGGAAGGCCTTTCCGCAGCATCCCGCAATAATTACAGGCAGGAAGGCGCATGCAAACAGAATCGGCAAGCAAATTGCTGATGTTTTTAATATATAAAATAAAAAACTTTCCGTCCGCGATTAACGCCGGACGTCATATTTAAAAGACTGAAAACGTACCCGCCGCCGCTCGGGTAGTACGGCGGCGGGTGTTTTTCTCTACTTGAACAGTGATTATTCAGCAGGCTCAGGCAGCGCCTGTTTTTCTTCTTCATCATCAAAGCCGAGGAACCCGCCGGACTGACGCGCCCAAAGCGAAGCATAAATGCCGCCCTGCGCAATCAGCTCTTCATGGGTGCCGTCTTCGATAATGCGTCCCTGATCCATCACGATCAGACGATCGAGCGCGGCAATGGTCGACAGACGATGCGCAATGGCAATCACAGTCTTGCCTTCCATCAGCCTGTACAGGCTGTCCTGAATTGCCGCTTCCACTTCGGAATCAAGCGCAGATGTCGCTTCATCCAGAATAAGGATCGGCGCATCCTTCAGGATCACACGAGCAATGGCCACACGCTGGCGCTGACCGCCGGACAGTTTCACACCACGTTCACCGACATGCGCGTCAAAGCCCTGACGGCCTTTCGGGTCAGTCAGATGCGGCAGGAACTGATCGGCCTGCGCCTGTGCAACCGCTTCCAGCATCATTTCATCCGTTGCATCAGGACGACCATAGCCGACATTATCCCTGACGGAACGATGCAGCAGCGAGGTATCCTGCGTCACCATACCAATATTGGCGCGCAGGCTGTCCTGTGTGACTTTGCAAATGTCCTGACCGTCGATCAGGATTTTGCCCTGCTCCAGATCGTAGAAACGCAACAGCAGATTGACCAGTGTGGACTTACCCGCGCCAGAGCGGCCGACAAGACCAACCTTCTCACCCGGACGGATATTCAGCGACAGATCATTGATGATGCCTTTGCCTTTGCCATAGTGGAAACCGATGCGGTCAAAGGTGATCTCACCGGAACGCACATGCAGCGGCTTTGCACCTTCATGATCGATCACTTTGCGCGGCTGCGCGATCGAACGCATACCGTCTTCCACTGTGCCGATATTTTCGAACAGTGCCGACATTTCCCACATGATCCACTGGGACATACCGTTCAGACGCAAACACAGCGCAATACCGATGGCCACCGCACCAACCGATGCAACATTATCCATCCACAGCATGATACCCAATGCACCGACTGAGAACAGCAGCAAAGAGTTCATGAAATAGAGTGAACCGAAGAACTGCGTCACCATACGCATCTGGCGGTTTACTGTACCCTGAAACTGCTCAAGACTGTCACGGACATACCCTTCCTCGCGCTGTGTGTGCGAGAACAGTTTGACCGTGGCAATATTGGTATAGCTGTCAACGATACGGCCGGTCATCTCGGAGCGGGCATCGGCTTGTGCTTCGGAAATCACCCGCAGGCGCGGAATGAAATAGCGAAGCAGACCGACATAGGCCAGCAGCCAGACAATGAACGGGATCATCAGGCGCCAGTCAGCCGTGGCTGCGATGAAAATTGTACCGGTAAAATAGACCGCTACATAGACCATCACATCCGCAAGTTTGATAACCGTTTCACGCACAGCCAGTGCTGTCTGCATCAGCTTGGTGGAGATACGTCCGGCAAATTCATCCTGAAAGAATGTCATCGACTGACGGATCAGATAACGGTGCATCAGCCAGCGTATGCGCATCGGGAAATTCCCGATCAGTGTCTGGTGCAGAACCAGAGATTGCAGCAAAACAATCAATGGCAAAATCACCAGAACAACGCCGCCGATCAGCGCCAGTTTCCAGCCCTCCTGCTGCAGGAAGGTTTCACGATTATGCTCACTCAGCCAGTCCACGACATTACCGAGAAAAGCAAACAGCGACACTTCAAAGATTGCGATCAGCGCTGTCAGAAAGGCCATCACAATAATCCAGCCCCACGCGCCGCGGCTGTAATACATACAGAATTTGAACAAGCCCTTCGGCGGTTGTTCAAGCGGAACATCCGGATAGGCGTTCAGCTTCTTTTCGAACCAACGAAACATTTTCGACCTCAAATACGGGCTATCCCGTGCGAAAACCAATTCCCCCGCATCATTTTCGTAAAACGAAGACGGCAGGGGTCAGTTTTGATTCATTTGGGTTCTGCCATTCACTTCAGCAACTGAATATGAGGCAGAATTTCAGCATTTTTAAAGCATCGGAAAATCAACGGGCACAGAACCCGAAACACTCAGATGCGGTTTGAGGATTAAATGCGTGAGTACACTTAACCGGAAGATAGATGGAAGAATCGTATTTGACCTGCGGATCCGACGGCACAACTCATCATCGGTTTCAGGCTATCAGGTGGTTTGCTACAGCAATCTGATATATACGCTCATTTTAACAGTCCCGTTCAGCGCAACGCCCGCAAAAACAATTCGGGAGAAGATACCACAGCTTCGATTGGTGCGGTACCCGCCATGAAAGCTACCGGAGCGGGGTTAATCACGCCGGATACAGGTGCGGCTGCAACTGGGCAAAGATTCAAAGAAATCTTAATATTCATCACAGCCTCCTTCTTGGTCAATCTGGCATGGCCAATCTGATAAAATGGATGATCCGTATAGCACCATGTTATTTTACCGGCTAGTCACTGCTCGTTCTTTTCTCTTCACTTTACCGAGAACACATTAAACTGTGACAGATTGCACACAATTCTTATTGTTTGAAATTATATGCTATAGGCCGCTTATCTGATGCCACCCGAAACAGAAGCAAAAGCCTGATGACAATACATATCGCCCTCTTCCAGCCTGACATTCCCGGCAATACCGGAACCATCTTGCGCATGGCAGCCTGTCTCGGACTGGCCGTGCATGTGATTGAACCAGCCGGTTTTGACCTCTCCGATCGCGGGCTGAAACGGGCGGGCATGGATTATCTGGAACAGGCAGCGCTGACCCGCCATCTCGACTGGGAGCATTTCAACAACTGGCGCTTGTCTGAAAACCGCAGGCTGGTGCTGCTTTCCACCAAGGCAGCACAACCCTATACGGATTTCAGCTACCGGCCGGATGACATTCTGCTGTTTGGCCGTGAATCTGCCGGCGTGCCGGATTACGTACATGAGACCTGTGAAGAGCGGATTATCATCCCGATGGTCGAAGGCGCACGCTCACTCAACCTCGCGCTTTCGGTGGCGATGGCCGCCGGAGAAGCTATTCGACAGGTTAAAGGCTAGAAGCTATTCGACAAAATAAAAGCTAGAGGCTGCTCGACAGGGTAAAATTTAGAATAAATCTTTAAATATCAGCCAATTAAAAAGAAAAGCGGAATCATATTCTGACCCTCTTGAATCAGAACATGAGCAAACAGCGGTAACTTGCTTAGTCCGAGCTTGGCAGACGTCTGATCGTGAATTCAATCACATCATTCGGGCGCACATACCAGCTTTCAATCTCTGTCCAGTAAGCAGCTTTCGGATAGGTTTCAAACCATTCCCGCGCCTTAACCCGCGCTATGCTGCGTGGCAGTGAAAATGTTTCGCGAATATAGCCGTCGCTGATATTCGGCTTCACGCCGGATGCTGCTTTGCGCATCTGCCTGCGCAAACCTTCCAATGGCGGTTTCGGCGGAATGGATGTCATAAGCGATCTCCTTTACAGCGCCCGTATGGGGCAAAAAGACAAAGCAGAATAAGCATCACGCTCAACACTCAAATATGTTTACACACACTACAAGCAGAAGCTGCACAGAGACTTACAACTCTATAGTGCAATTTACAGCAGAATCTCATCCGAAACGAGTCATTTCCGCGCCTGTTATCGCTGTAAAGTATGAACGAAATCTGTCATTTTCCGAAAAGCAGAAAGCTTTCATAAACATAATCCGGTTTATGAAGACTATATAACCTGTTGACAGCTGCTGATATGCTGGCGCTGCGGCTTCGCCCAAAGCTCCCAAAACATAATAAGGAACCAAGCATGCAACGTCCGGATCTTCCAGCTCATCTTCCAGATAATCTTGAAGACAAAAAACAACTGGCACAAAACTGGTTCGAAGAATTACGTGACCGTATCTGCTCCCTGTTTGAAACCCTTGAAGACGAACTGACAGGCCCGCTCAGCGACCGTGAAGCTGGCCGCTTTGTCCGCACCCCTTGGGCAAAAGACGAAGGCCGTGGCGGCGGCGGTGTTATGTCGATGATGCATGGCCGCGTTTTTGAAAAAGTCGGCGTGCATGTCTCCACTGTCTATGGCGAGTTTTCGCCGGAGTTCCGCGCCCAGATTCCGGGTGCCGATGAAGATCCGCGCTACTGGGCGAGCGGTCTTTCGCTGATTGCCCATCCGCAAAACCCGAATGTACCGGCAGTGCATATGAATACACGTATGGTTGTGACGACACGCCAGTGGTTCGGCGGTGGTGCCGATCTGACCCCTGTGCTTGACCGTCGCCGCACGCAGGAAGATACCGACAGTCAGGCTTTTCATAAGGCGCTGAATTTCGTCTGCAACAAACATGCAGGCATTGCCGATTACGACCGCATGAAACAATGGTGCGATGAATATTTCTATCTGCCGCATCGTCAGGAACCGCGCGGTATTGGCGGCATCTTCTATGACTGGCTGCATTCAGGCGATGAACAGGGCGGCTGGGATGCAGACTTTGCATTTACCCGCGATGTCGGCCGCTGCTTTGCCGTGGTCTATCCGCATATTGTGCGCCAGAACTTCAATCAGCCATGGACAGATGCTGACCGCGAGGAACAGCTGATCCGTCGCGGCCGCTATGTAGAATTCAACCTGCTGCATGACCGTGGCACGATCTTCGGTCTCAAGACCGGCGGTAATATCGCCTCGATCCTGTCTTCCATGCCGCCAGTGGTGAAATGGCCTTAATATAAAATCAGAACGGGGGCACCAGCCCCCGTTTTTTTTATGAGAGCGCCGTTCTTTATTGATCAAAATTTTTCAGGAACTGCCCGCGGATCAGTAGTCCAGGGCTGGTCTTTAATGCCTTGTCAAAGACCTGCATATTGGCAAAAACCAATTGACGGCCATCCTTTTCCGCCCAACCGACAAACCAGCCTAAGCGCTGCTCCCCTGCAAATTTGCCATTTGCATCACGCAACCGCGCAGCGCCGGTTTTGCCGGTAACTTTCCAGCCTTTTTCCGATGTAAAAACCGTCATGGCAGCTTTGGTTTTCTGCTGCGCCTGCTTGGAAACCGGCAAAGTCTCATGCACGAGCTTATTCAGAAATTGTACCTGCTCGTCCGGTGAAATCTCCAGTGAAGAGCCGATCCATGAACCTGTCAGCCCGTCTTGTTTTCCGGCTCTGCCAGAAACATCCTTATTCCCGTAATCAAGCGCTGCAACAGCTTCGGAAAACTGCTTCTGTCCCAACTGTTTTGTGATCTCACGTGAATACCAGACAACCGACTGCTCCAGCCACCGCGCCGGATCAACTGCAATCCGGTCACGTTCCGGCGCTTCCATTTCAGGCTTCCACTGCCAGACCGGATCATGCTCCGAGCGGAGGATATTTTTGTCATAACCAATCACGGCAAGCGGCACTTTAAACGTCGATGCCGGTGTAAAGCGTTTGTCGCAAACACCTTTACGGGAAAGGATTTTCTGCGTTGCGGCATCCATGACCACAGCACATTCCGTTACAATCCCCTTCTCTCCGGCCTGAACCTGAAAACTCGCTACGCTTGTCAGCGCAAAAGCCAATAATGCCGCTGATCGCAATTTTTTATCCATGATACGCAACTCCGGAATTCTGAAAATATTTAAATCACCTCAGATGAATCATGACCTGCAGAAATCGCATTAATCATCTGAACCGGCAGCTAAAAACAAAAACGGGGCGGAATTTCCGCCCCGATATGTCAGGATAATGTTGCTAACAAATTTTCTTTACTGAGCTCAAATCCGGAAGCCAGCCATGCCGCCTCCAGTGTTTTGAGTTGCTTGCCAAGCTCAGGGCCTTTCTCAAAACCCAGCTTCATCAGATCAGCTCCGCTGACCGGAAATACCGGTATTTCAGCCTGCACTGCCACATCCAGTAAACGGCTGTACTGACCTGCGCGTATCATCGCCTGATTATCATTTTCAGCCTCTGCACGCGCTGACACCAGCGCCAGCTTAATCCGGTCAACTAAAGCCTGCCGTGAGCCGCTATAAATCAGCTTAATCAAACCTGTTTCCGACAGTTCCGGCTTAGGCAGATCAACCAGCGCCCAGCTTTCCAGACGGGCTTTATCGGCATTGGACAGGCGCAGTCTCTTGCCAAGCTCGGCCATGCGCGCTGCATCCGGCGGCACAATCGCCTGCAAGCGCAGCAGAGCATCCGGCTTCCAGCCCAGATCGCGTTCACTGCGCACCAGCGCATGAATAGCGTCAATGCCCCATTTCTCACTCTCCGGCAAAATTTGGGTCAGCACACCGGACTGGCGCATCCATAGCAAGGCACGTGACGGATCGGGAGCAGAAAGCAGCTTCTTCAGTTCTGACCATACCCGTTCAGCGGACAATGTCTGCAAATGGCTTTTCAGCTTGGCGCAGGCTTTCAACCCCGCCGCATCCGGCCGCCCCGAGCCATACCACGCAAAGAAACGGAAGAAGCGCAGGATACGCAGATAATCTTCCGTAATCCGTGTCTCGGCATCGCCGATAAAACGCAACTCGCGCTTTTCAATATCCGTAAGCCCGCCGACATGATCCACCACATCGCCATTGGCACGCACATAAAGCGCATTGACGGTAAAGTCCCGACGCTCGGCATCAACCTGCCAGTCACGGCCAAAAGCGACCGTGGCCTGCCGTCCATGCGTTTCCACATCGGCGCGCAAAGTTGTCACCTCATAGGGCACACCATGGGCAACAACAGTCACTGTGCCATGGTCAATGCCGGTCGGCACGACTTTAAAACCGCATTTCTCGGCACGCGCTTTGGTCTCTTCCGGCAGGGTTGTGGAGGCAATATCAATATCGCCCACCGGTTCGCCCAGAAGGGTATTGCGCACGGCACCGCCAACCACCCGCGCTTCTTCACCATCTTCAGCCAGTGCTGCCAGCAATTGCTGCAAAGACGGCACGGCAAGCCACTCCGCACGATCTGCAATATTCAGCACAGTTGTTGTCTTTTCACTCACGCATAAAGCCTTTCATAGAGGCTGCGGATAATCCCCGCTGTTGCGCCCCAGATATTCCGATTCTGATAATGGATGGCATAGAAAAACCGCTCATGCCCCGCAAACATCCGGCTCTCACGTTGATGCTGCTGAGGATCCATCAGAAAATGCAGCGGCACTTCAAAAATATCCGCCACCTCATCGGGATTGGCATGGAGCTCAAATGGTGTCCGTATCACTGCCAGCACCGGCGTAATCGTATAGCCGCTGCCGGTCATATATTGCGGCAGACGGCCGAGTGTCTGCGTCTGCCGTGCATCCAGTCCGATTTCTTCATGGGCTTCACGCAGAGCCGCATGTTCAGGACTCAGATCCTCAGCATCAATCTTGCCACCGGGAAAAGCAACCTGACCGGAATGGCTGCGCATTTGCGCATTGCGCGTGGTCAGCAACACACTGGCATGGTCGCCGTGATCCACCACGGGGATCAGCACCGCCGCCGGTTTGAGTTTAATTTTCAGCCGCGGATCAGCTCCCGCCATCACATGAGAGGCAGTCCATTGGGGATTGAGTGCATGATCGCCGGACAAAGGCAGGCCGCCTGAATCAAATTCATCAGCAACCGTCATAAAGCTTTGTTTCTGTTCAACTCTCCGCATCAGATCCTGTGCGGTAAAACCTGTATCAGTCATCAAGTTTTTCATTGTATCACTGTAATTGTTCAACCGGCATCACCGGAAATATCCGGCCATTGGAGCGCAAGGCAAACATCAGCTTTCCGTCAATCATCAGTTCTTCTCCGAGTGCTGCCAGATCATACATGACCGCACGGCTGACCAGCGCCTCCAGCCGCCCTCTCACCAATATATAAGGTTTGAAACCGCCGGTTTCACTATCCGTTACAAAACGCAGCGGATGCTGCTCTCCCGCCTCAACCACATCGCCGACATTGGTGCGGAAAGTGAGAACCTGCGCCTCTCCCTCGCCGGAAACATGCATCTCCACGGCATTGAAATGCGCATCTTCCACACGGATGGCGATTTTTTCCACCGGTGTTACCAGATAGGTTTTACCGTCGGCATCCTTGCGCAACACGGTTGAGAACAGACGCACCAATGCAGGGCGGCCGATCGGCGTGCCCATATAGAACCATGTGCCGTCGGCTTTGATTTCCATATCCAGCTCGCCGCAAAAATCCGGCTCCCAGCGCTCCACCGGTGGCAGACCTTTGCCTTCTTTGCCTTCAGGCAACTGGCTGGCGGCACGGCGCATCAACGCATCAAGCCCGCTTGCAGAGCTCGTGGCAGAACTGGTGACAGAACCGGCATCAACATCAGCAGTTTCCTTATTTTTCGATATATTACCGCTGTTCATTTCAGTTTCCTGTTAAGACCTGTGCCTGACAGTCCGGTGCATTCCGGTTAATGCGAACTGTGCCATTTACGCTCCCGTCAGCATGACATAGTCTTGCCCGATGATTCAAGTAAACCAGATAAAGCATCTGATCTGGAATAAAGAGGACATCATGAATTTTACCGCTGCGTCGAAAATTGATCCTGATGCCGTGATACGGGCTGCCGATCAGGCTGCCAGTGACATTAATCTGATCCGTCAGCAAATCGGACAGGTTATTTACGGTCAGGAGCAAGCGGTTGAAAATACGCTGGTCGCATTGCTGGCCGGTGGCCATGCCCTGCTCGTCGGTGTGCCGGGGCTTGCCAAAACCCGTCTGGTAGAAACGCTGGGCACTGTCCTCGGCCTTGATGAAAAACGTATCCAGTTTACACCTGATCTGATGCCGTCCGATATTATCGGCTCTGAAGTCATGGATCAGGACAGCGACGGACGCCGTTCTTTCCGTTATATTAAAGGGCCAGTTTTCGCACAGCTGCTGATGGCCGATGAGATCAACCGTGCATCGCCGCGCACGCAGTCTGCTTTGTTGCAGGCAATGCAGGAATATCATGTCAGCGTAGCCGGTCAGCGCCATGATCTGCCAAGCCCGTTCCATGTGCTGGCAACGCAAAACCCGCTGGAACAGGAAGGCACCTATCCGCTGCCGGAAGCACAGCTCGACCGTTTTCTGATGCAGATTGATCTGGATTATCCGGATATTGATGCGGAACGTGCGGTGCTGCTCAATACCACCGGCACAATGCAGGCACGGCCAGCCAAAGTGATTGAAGCCACACGCCTGCAGGAAATCCAGCAGCTGATCCGTCAGATGCCGGTGCCGGAAACTGTGCTTGAAGCTATTCTGAAACTGGTTCGCTCAGCCCGTCCTGATGCCGATAATGACCATGCGAAAAACCATATCAGCTGGGGCCCTGGCCCGCGTGCCGGTCAGGCACTAATGCTCTGCACCCGTGCGCGCGCACTCTATGAAGGACGCCTTGCTCCTTCTGTTGATGATGTGAAAGCCTTGGCAGAACCGGTTCTCCAGCATCGTATGGCTCTCAATTTTGCCGCACGTGCCGATGGTGTGGGCGTGCGTGATGTGATTGCCAAACTGACACAGGCGCTCAACTGATGACAGCAACCGGTGCCATAACCCGTTCTGAACAGGCCGTTGACCTGCTGGCGCCATCGCGCAGGCAGGCGGCACTGATGCCTGATCTGATTACGCAGGCACGCCATATTGCCGGCTCTGTCATCAATGGCTGGCATGGCAGACGCAAACGCGGCACCGGCGATAATTTCTGGCAGTTCCGCCCTTATGCGCAGGGCGATATGCTCTCGCGCATTGACTGGCGGCGCTCAGCCCGTGACGATCATACCTATATGCGTGACCGTGAATGGGAAACCGCTCATACGATCTGGCTGTGGTGCGACCCGTCGCCATCTATGCTCTATCAATCCCGTTTCAGTCCGGTTTCCAAACAGCACCGCGCATTGGTGCTGACGCTGGCGCTGGCAGAACTGTTCAGCCGCTCCGGTGAACGTATTGCCTATCCTGATGTGCTGCCGCCATTGCTCGCCCGCAATGGTGCAGAGCGTCTGGCAACAGCCTTGTTGCAAACCGGTACTTTAGCAGCGCAACCTGATCTTCAGCCTTTGCAGCGTTTTAATGAACTGGTGCTCATCAGCGATTTTCTGCAGCCTGCCGATATACTCAGCGCGAAGCTTGACCAGATTGCCAGACGCGGTATCCGTGCGCATCTCATCGCCGTTGCCGATCCTGCGGAGGCAGATTTTCCGTTTTCCGGCCGCACAGAATTCAGAGACCCTGTATCCGGTCAAATTCTCGTCGCCGGTCGGGCGCAGAATTATGCGGAAGATTATCGCAGGCTCTATCAGGCACAGCGCGATTTTCTGCGTGAAACCTGTACCCGTTTTGGCTGGAGTTTTATCACCAGCACCACAGATAAACCGGCAGCACAGGCTCTGACCACACTCCATGGCTTTCTCGGACATCATTCTTCCACCGGCGGAGGCGCCGCGTAAATGCCGCTGATTTTTACTGCCCCGTGGCTGCTTGCCGGTCTACTCACTCTGCCCGTTATCTGGTGGCTGTTGCGTGCAACGCCGCCGAAACCGGCACAGGAACCGTTTCCGCCACTGGCCATTCTGGCAAAAATTGCCCGTCACGATCAGGAAGCCAGCAAAAGCCCGTGGTGGCTGACGCTGCTGCGTCTGGTTCTGGCCGCTCTGGTGATCTTCGCCGTTGCAGGGCCGGTATGGAAACCACAGCCGATCACTTTCACCGGCGCGCAGCCGGTTGTCATCATGATCGACAATGGCTGGGCTTCTGCCCCGCAATGGGCAGCCTATGAAAATCAGGCGCAATGGCTGATCTCCAATGCTGAGAAAAATGATGCTCCGGTCTATCTGATTGCCACCGCCGACCCGCAAAACACAGCAAGCGGGCCTTTCACCGCTGCGCAGGCGCTGGAACGTCTACAGGCACTGGAGCCGCGTGCTGTTCCGGTTGAACGTCTGGCTGCCGCTGAACGTCTTGGCACTGCTCTGAACAATACACCGGAAAGCCGTATTTTTTATCTGAATGACGGACTGGAGACTGCGCAGGATCAGCAAGCCTTTACGGCTCTCGACAAGCTGAAAGCCACAACTATTCAGCTGATTATGCCGGACAGTCAGCAGCTTTTTGCCGTTCAGGGTGTAGCCAATCAGCAGAATGCATTGGTAATTGATCTGTTGCGCCCGTCCAATGATGTGCAGGCAGCCAAAGTTCAGCTCAGCGCCTATGATAATCAGGGGCGCGTCTTAGCCCAGACACAGGCGGATTTTGCCGAGAAAGAAACCAAGACCATAGCGCAAATGACCATTCCGGTTGAGTTGCGCAATGATATTGCCATGGTGCGGGCAGACCAGATGCGCCATGCCGCAGCCACATGGTTACTGGATGAGAATAACCGCCGCCGCCGTGTCGGCCTGCTGGATGCAAGCAATGCTGACAAAGCACATTCGCTGTTGTCGCCATTGCATTATATTTCCTCGGCACTGGCACCTTTTGCCGATCTTATCAACGCCAATGACCGCGACCTGAGCCAGTCAGTTGACCGTCTGCTGGAGCAGAAACCCTCCGTCATTGTCTTGTCGGATATCGGCAGACTACCGGAAAGCACAGCTGCAAAACTGATGCAATGGGTTGAAAACGGCGGCACATTGCTGCGCTTTGCCGGCCCGCGTCTGGCGGCAGCACAAAGCGATACGGACACCAAACGCGATCCGCTGCTGCCGGTACAGTTGCGCAGCGGTCAGCGCAATCTTGGCGGCACTTTATCATGGTCAACGCCGCAACCCGTCGCTCCCGCACCGGAAAACAGCCCGTTCCGCAATATTCAGCTGCCCGATGATGTCACAGTATTGCGACAGGTTCTGGCAGAGCCGTCACCGCATCTGATGCAAAAAAGCTGGCTCAATCTTGCCGATGGTACACCGCTGATTACCGGTGAAAACCGTGGCGCGGGGCGCTTGGTTCTGTTTCATATCGCACCGGATATCGGCTGGTCTAACCTGCCGCTCTCAGGCGGATTTGTTGATCTTCTGCGCAGGCTTACCGAAACATCCGGCGCACAGGCTGCCAATGCAGCCGGTGAGCAAACAGTGACACTACCTGCCTATCGCCTGCTGGATGCCGCAGGTAATCTGACAGGCCAGCCCGCAGCTGCGCAGCCGCTGGTGATTGAAAAAGGTAAAACACCGGAAGCATCCCTGCTTAATCCGCCCGGACTTTACGGCACAGAACAGGCTTATAAAGCACTGAACCTGATGAAGAGTGACACAGTTCTGAACCCGCTTACCAAACCGGAAATGACGACCAATCTTGCAATGGTACCAGCCACCAAGGCACAGACCGTTAATCTGCAAGGCTCGCTCTTTGCGCTGGCCGCAATATTGCTGGCGCTAGATGGTTTGCTGATTTTGTGGATCGGCGGCACTTTCTCGCGGAACAGATCGCGCAATTTCACCGGTAAAGCGTCCGGCGCCGTGAAATCCCTGCTTATCCTGTTCGCTTTATCCGCAAGTCTGACAGCTATGCCCTTCATAGTTCAGCCGGTTATGGCACAGGAAGCGCAGGCCAGAGACGATAGCAAGCCCGACGATCAGGCAAAGATTGACGTGCTGGATGTCACACATCTGGCTTATGTGATTACCGGCGACAAAGCGACAGATGATGTAAGCCGTATCGGGCTTAGCGGTCTCAATCAGTTTGTTGCGGATAAAACCTCACTGGAACCCGGTGCGCCGGTCGGTATTAATCCGGAAAAAGATGAGCTCGCTTTCTATCCGATGATCTATTGGCCGGTTGATGAAAAAGCACCTTTTCCGAGTGAAAAAGCGCTGCAGCGCATTGATGCCTATATGCAGCAGGGCGGCACGGTGATTTTCGACACCCGCGACCAGCTCTCCGGCGATACCGGTGGGTTGAATGGCACCAGTCCTGCCACGCAGCGGCTGCGTGATATGCTGGATGCGATGAATGTTCCGCCTCTTGCACCCGTTGCTGATAATCATGTGCTGAGCAAAACTTTCTTTCTGATGCCGGATTTTCCCGGACGCTATCGTGGCAGCCCGCTTTGGGCGGAAGCCCCTGTCGATAATCCGGATGCTGCTGACCAGCCCGCCGACAGGCCTGTGCGCAATGGTGATGGTGTCAGCCCGATCCTTATCACCGCCAATGATCTGGCCGGTGCATGGGCGATGGATGAAAACTGGCAACCGCTATATCCGACCGTGCCGAATGATCCGATGCAGCGCATTTATGCGCTGCGTGGCGGTGTGAATATGGTTATGTATGTGCTGACCGGTAATTACAAAGCAGATCAGGTGCATGTGCCCGCTTTGCTCGAACGGCTGGGGAACTGATAATGAGCCTGTTTTCCCTGCATTTCTCACCCCTGCTCTCACCGCTTTGGCTCGGACTTTGTCTGGCTCCGCTGGCTCTCATTACTCTGGCTGGCTTGTTCTTATGCAAACGCGGCAGCTGGTTGCGTTTTGGCGGTTTTGCAGCGCTTGCTCTGGCTTTGTTTAATCCGGAGATCACACGTGAGCAGCGCGAGCAGCTCAAAACCATTGTCGGCATTGTGGTTGACCGCAGCGCCAGCCAGTCTCAGGGCAACCGCACACAGGATACGGATGCCGCGCTTGAAGCTTTAAAGCAACAGCTCGGCGCACAATCCGGTATTGAAACACGGATTATCGAAGCCGGTTCCGGTACGGAAAACCGCGACAATACACGCTTATTTACAGCCCTGAATGAAGGCCTGCGCGACGTACCGCCGTCACGCATCGGCGGTGCGGTTATGATTACCGATGGTCAGGTGCATGATGTGCCTGCGAAAGCAGACGAGCTGAACTTTAAGGCACCGCTTCATGCGCTGATTACCGGTGCCGGCGATGAATTCGACCGCAGTATCCGCTTCATCCGTGTGCCGCGCTTCGGCCTCAGCGGCAAGCCGCAGGAACTGGTTTTCCGTGTGGAAGATGCCGGAAAAATTCCGGTGGATGCATCACAGTCCAGCGTCACCATCCGTATCAATGGCGAACTGGTCGCCACAGTTCCGGCAGCCATTGGTCAGGATGTCAAAACCGAGATCACCCTGCCCCATGCCGGTCGCAATATTGTGGAAATCGCCACAGAACCGCTGAGTGGTGAAGTCACCGCCGCCAATAATCAGGCCGTTGCACTGATTGATGCAATTCGCGAAAATCTGCGTGTGCTGCTGGTATCCGGTGAACCGAATAATGGCGAACGCACATGGCGCAACCTGCTGAAATCCGACACCTCTGTCGATCTCGTGCATTTCACCATTCTGCGTCCGCCGGAAAAGCAGGATGACACGCCGATCAATGAATTATCGCTGATTGTGTTTCCGACGCGCGAATTATTCGTCGATAAGGTAGAAGATTTCGATCTGATTATTTTCGACCGCTATCAGCACCGGAATGTGCTGCCGCTGCTCTATTATGATTATATCGCCCAATATGTGCAAAATGGCGGTGCTCTGCTGATCGCCGCAGGCCCTGAATATGCAGACAGTATGTCGATTGCACGCACGCCGCTGCTCAGCGTTTTGCCTGCATTGCCAACCGGTGATGTCACGGAAAAAGGCTTTTATCCGCGTCTGACTGAAGCCGGAAAACGCCATCCTGTTACACGCGGGCTGGAAGGCAGTGAACAGGAACCGCCGCAATGGGGGCGCTGGTTCCGCTCGATTGATATTGCCACACCGCAAGGCGAAACTGTCATGCAGGGGCCTGACAACAAGCCGTTGATGGTGCTCGGTCATCAGGGCAAAGGTCGTGTCGGCATGTTACTGTCCGATCAGGGCTGGCTCTGGGCGCGCGATTTTGAAGGTGGCGGACCTTATGCATCGCTCTATCGCCGTATGGCACACTGGCTGATGCAGGAACCGGAGCTGGAAGAAGAAGCGCTGACGGCCAAAGGCACAGCGGATCGTCTGGAGATTACCCGCCAGACCATGAGCGACAAGGCCGCTCCGGCCAAAGTCACCACGCCATCCGGCAAAATCATTGAAGTGCCGCTGACACAATCCGTTGCCGGACAGTTTACAGCGCAATTACCGGCCGATGAACAGGGACTGTATAAGATTGAGAACGGCGATTATTCCGTGCTTGCCCATGTCGGCAATGTGGACACGCCGGAACTGCGCGACAGTATTTCTACAACACAAAAATTGCTGCCTGTGGCGCAGGCCAGCGGCGGCAATGTTCTGCGTCTGAAAGAAACGGCTGAACAGGCTGCAATCTCCGTGCCCGATGTTTCGCTGATGAATCCGTCGCAAAAACAAAGCCCTGCCACTCTTCTGGGGCTGCGACCTACTCAGGATACAAGTCTGGTAGCGGTGCATCGCATTCCGCTTTTCACCAGCCTGCTGGCTTTAGCGGCACTGCTGCTTATTCTCGGCGGCACATGGTATCGTGAAGGGCGATAGAGCATTTCACAGTCAAGTTGAATCAACTTGACGGCAGTGATAATGCGACCGCTCAAGAATCCAGAGCGTATCCCGAAAAGTGTGAAGCGCCTACGCAGGGAAATCAGTTCACTGGACTGATTTCTCGTCCTGCTTCGATCGGAAAAGATACGCGGCAAATAAGGAAATGAAGCGGCTTCAGATCACTGAAACCGCTTTTTACATCAAAGTTGGTTGAGATGCTTAACCTGCCCCGCAAGCTCATTGAGCGCAGGGCCTGACAGAGTTTCAGCGCCCGGCAGAATACAGGCAAGCAGCCGCTCCGGATTAACCGGTGCAGGCATAATCACCTTATGGGCATCCACTTTCACAAAGCCAAAAGCATTATAATAAGGTGCGTCGCCGACAAGCAGGCTCAGCCTGTGCCCTGCTTTTGCTGAGGCTTCCATCGACTGGTTCATCAATATCCGGCCAATGCCGCGGCTTTTCCAGCCATCCCGCACAACCAGCGGCCCCAGCAGCAACGCAGGTGTTGCACCGATAGCAATCGGTGTCATTCTGATGGAGCCGATCAGTCTGCCGCCATGAAGAGCCACAAAAGACAAATCGCGATCATGCGCCCCGCCCTCGCGGATACGCGCTGCCGCGCGGACAAATCTGCCTGGGCCAAAAGCTAGCGCATTGATTTCTTCGATTTCCGCATCGTGGGCGCAGGTTTCCTGCGTGTAAGTCAGTTCAGACTGCAACATGGCACATCACTATTTCAGAGATTTAGACTTCAGAATTATCGCGTGTTTTGTCGCCGCTATGGGGCATAAAAACGCAAACAGGTATCCACCGGTGCCGCGCACCGTTTACAATTTCATCGTCGGATGAACTGCAGACCTGTCAATTCCGTTCTCCTGAAAGGTGAATAGCCGCAAACTGATGCGGTGTGTTTGCTTAACATCATTTTTTTTGATCGTAAAGAGCCGCGCCGAAAAACAGCCCAAACAAAACATCGTCCTGTTTTCAGGACAGCGTGTTTCGCAAAAACAGCCAGATCAGGCGAGACTTTCCGGCATTATGTATTACATTAAGGATCAGAATTCTCTGCCGCTGCCGTTGAGTTATCCGGATTAACGCGGCCAATATAAGGAATATTCTTATGGGTCTCTTAGTTGACGGCAAATGGCACGACCAATGGTATGATACGAAAGCCACAGACGGCCGCTTTGTCCGCTCCGCTTCGCAATTCCGCAACTGGATCACAGCAGATGGCAGCGCAGGCCCCAGCGGCACCGACGGTTTCAAAGCTGAAGCCGGACGCTATCACCTCTATATATCGCTGGCCTGTCCGTGGGCGCATCGCACACTGATTTTCCGCGCGCTGAAAAAATTGGAAAATGTCATCAGCGTCTCAGTTGTTGATTATCTGATGGCGGAAGAAGGCTGGACGCTGACCGGCAAAGACGGCGCAACGCCGGATCATCTCTATGGTGCCAAACGTCTCTATGAAATCTATACCCGTGCCGACCCGAACTATTCCGGCCGCGTGACTGTTCCGGTTCTCTGGGACAAACAGCAGCAGACCATTGTCTCCAATGAATCCGCTGAAATTATCCGTATGCTCAACACCGCCTTCAATGAATTCGGTGACGCGTCGCTTGATTTCTATCCGGAAGATCTCCGCGCAGAAATTGATGCAATGAATGAGTTCGTCTATCCGAACATCAATAACGGCGTTTACCGTGCAGGCTTTGCCACCTCTCAGGAGGCCTATGAAGAAGCCTATAGCAATGTGTTTGATGCTTTGGACAGGATCGAGACCATTCTTGGCAAACAACGCTATCTCACCGGATCCCGTCTGACTGAAGCGGACTGGCGTCTGTTCACCACACTGATCCGTTTTGATCCGGTCTATGTCGGTCACTTCAAATGTAACAAAGCACGGATTGCCGACTATCCGAATATCTCAAACTATGTGCGTGAGCTTTATCAGGTGCCGGGCGTTGCCGGTACGGTGAATTTCACACATATCAAAAACCACTATTATATGAGCCATAAGACAATCAATCCGACCGGTGTTGTCCCTCTCGGCCCGCAGCTTGATTATGATGCACCGCATGACCGTACCCGTTTCAGCTAAGCTCACATATTAAGTGACAGTTTTATCACACCGCATAGCGAACATCCCGCTATGCGGTGTTTTATTATCTGCAATTGATTTCAATCAATGGAAAGCCGCCTGCCCGCTGTCAGTTTGCCTTCATTCTCAGACTTTAAGGAAAACAGACATGGCTATCCTCCCGGCAAATCGTCATACATGTGCTCTTCTGGCCGCAACTGCTCTCACCGCTATCGCTATGCAGCCTGCACTGGCCGCAGATGCGGTTATCGCACCGGTTGAACCGCAGGTATCGGAACCGCTCCCGGTAGCGCTCAGCCCGTGGCAGGTTCGTGTGCGTGCGCTTGGCGTCATCACAGAAAACAAAGGCCATGTGAATGAAGTTCCGGGTTCCGGCCTGAAATATTCCAACACAGTGGTGCCTGAACTCGATATTTCCTACTACTTCACCAATAATATTGCAGCTGAACTGATCCTCGGTACGACCTATGCCAATGTTGACGGTAAAGGCGCGATCGACGGTCTGGATGTCGGTAAAGTCTGGCTGTTGCCACCAACTCTGACCCTGCAATATCACTTCACTGATTTCGGCGCATTCAAGCCTTATGTCGGTGCCGGTGTGAATTACAGCATCTTCTACAACCAGAAATCTCATGATGCCAATTATCTGAAAGTTAAAAACACTTTCGGCGGCGCATTACAGGTTGGTTTCGACTATATGATCGACGATCATTGGGGCTTCAACTTCGACGTGAAGAAACTCTATCTGCGTCCTGATTTTGATGTAACCGTTGGCGGCGCACAGATGAGCGGCAAAGCCAAACTTGACCCATGGCTGATCGGTACCGGTATCACCTACCGCTTCTGATATGTGTCATTAAAAAGCCCGCTGAAAAGCGGGCTTTTTTGTATCTCAAATCTTATTCCGCACCGATCAGATCACCCCAGTCGGCACGGCGAGCCTGCGTAAACAGGGCTTTGTCCCGTTTGGTAATCAGATGTTCTGCAACCTGTCCGTCAGTGCTGCATAGTTTAGCAATAACTTTCCCGCCACCGGTTTTCGGCTGCATCAGCACCCGCTGACCTGAAAGGGATACCGGCTGACGGCTGACAGCCAGATAGCTGAATTTTTCATCCTCCCAAGGCACATCTGCCTCTTTGGTCAGACGGTGGATTTTGGAACGTGCCACGCGGCGGGAGAAATGACACCAGTCCGGTGCCTGCACAGCGCAAGCCTGACTATGAGTGCAAGGCGCTGCAATATGCGCGCCCAGAACCTGCAATTGTGCTCTGGCATCGAGAATGCGCTGCCAGCCTGCCGGTGTTCCGGGCTCCACAATCACAAACATACCTTCCGTCAGGTTCCATAATTGCGCAATCAGCTTTTGCCGCGCAGGCTCATTCAGTTCATCCAGCACATAGGCCAGTGTCACAAGTTCTGCAGCTTTGGCATCTTTCAGCCCCGTTGTCACATCGGCGGCACGCCATTGCACATCGGCCACCGGTGCATGAGCGGAAAGCTTCTCGCCCACAGCACGGATTGCATTGCTGCCTTCCAGAAGAAGCGATGTTTCAATCTCCGGCCAGACGGCAGATGCCGCCCATAATGCGGTTCCGGGTCCTGCACCAATATCCAGATGACTGCGCGGGGCAAAGTCTGGGATGATATCAGCCGCATGTTGCAAAGCAGAGGTCACAGCAGCAAAAGTAGCAGGCAAACGCGCGGCCAGATAGGCATGTGCTGCCAGTTCATCGGATAGATGCCATTTTCCATCGCGCGTCTCGGCACGGTAACGACGGCTGAGGATGCCGGAAGCCCGCTGCAGATCCGCCAGCGCCACGCCTTGCAACTGCGCATCTACAGCCTGTCTCAATGCTGCCGATAATTCCATAATTCTATCTCACGTAAAAAACTCTGCCGCGCTATAGAGCATTTCCAGCAAAAGTGTGAAACGGTTTTGCGTAGGATAATGCGACAAAGAAATAAATAGAGCGGTTCCTGTTTAAGGGAACCGCTCTAACACGCGGCAGAGTGATTTAAAACATATCTGCTCTGATAATCAGCGTTCAAGAACCTGACGGATATCCACCAGATTGGAGCGTACGCGCAGAATGTGGAAACCCATTGTCGTCAGATGGGACGGTGTGAACCATGCATCCTGACGACCATTGGAAACGATGGTTGGCTGCATATCCAGTGCCGAGCGCAATTGCTGCTCCATTGTATCCCACAAACCATCGAGATGTTTCTCAGCCAAAACGGCTTTAAAGTCGGAATGCGTTGCGCGGATCAGACCGTAATAAGCGTAGAGCTGACCATAGGCGAACCAGAACCGGTCGTCGGCCCGTGTGTCAAACCAGCCTGCATGATAATTATCAGAGCGGTCTTTCAGAATGGCAGATGTCGAACCGAGATCGCTGGCAATACGATCTACATACTGGATCAGATTGTCTGCGCGGGCATCGAAAGTTGCCTCGCATTTTTCAAGACGCGCATTGAAAGCACGCAGCTCTTTAATAGCGGAACGATAATAGCTCGGTGTCGGCGTTTTCGGGCCAAACGGGCTTAAGCCGAAATACCATGTATCCTCACGGAACTGCATATTACCGCGGGCTTTTTGCAGATCATTATCAATCTGCGAGGTGCCGCGCAGGCGGCCGAGAGAATCCACCAGTTCAATCGTTGTGCGGCGTACTGCCGAATGCACACCGCGCTGGAACGAGGCTTTATTATCCAGAAACGGTGTCCGGTCCCAATCCAGTCCGAAGAAACCTGTTTTATAGAACAGCATGGAAGAGACCCATGCATTCTGGTTCACATTGAAATCCGTCAGTTCAGCGGTCACTTCAGCCAGAGCCGATGGTGCACAAACCCGCGCCCCTGCGGGCTGAGATAAGGCCATTTGCGGCGCAGGCTGCTGGCTGGCTGGCTCAGTCGAAGGCGCTGCATTATTTGTCGTGCTATCATTACTCCCCGTGGCACCTTCCGCTGGCAGTGCCGTCGGATCGGCAGGCGATGTGTTTTCTGCCGATGATGGTAATGGGGCTGCCGGTGATGTAAGCGCTTTTGACGGCTCAACAATTTCACCGGGTGTGACAGCACTTTGATAGGCATATTTTGCCGGATAATCCGGATCAAAATTCGTCCAGACCTGTGTCTGCACTACGAAATAACCATACAGGCCCGCCCAACCGATAACGGCTACGGCGATAAGGGTTTTCCACAAGACGCTGAGGCTCTGATAAACGCGCCACAAAGCGCCGAAAGGTACAGCGATCAGCCGCAACAGCGCTGCAATCATGCGCCCTATAAAAGCAAAGATATTTCCGATGACCGTCACGATCTTGTCCTTTGTGTCAGCTCTTGCCCCGCATCCTGAACAGAACGCAGCCCGAAAGGTATTTTTCCTGTAAACCCTTGCATAGTTTCAAAGAAATACGCAACAGCGCCGGATTTTTTAAACAGCAATCATTCAATCCGGCACAAGCCGCTCAGCACGCTTTACCTGAAACCGGCACAAGCAGCTTCCGCATAACCGGCACCGGCGCCTTACAAATAAATAATGCCATTACGACTTTGATATAAACCGCAACAGCGCAGGTTCAACCGGTGAGTCTGAATTTAATTTTCAGCTTTAGCCTTGAAATTACTGCATATTATTTTTAGCCTGCCTCATTCCGACGTTAATTGTCGTGTTTGCGGATTCTAGGATCACAAAACTGCTTGAAGACTCCGGACTTTGATGCTTGTTTAGATTTGGGGCCGGGACATGTCGCGCAAAACAGTGCTGCGGTTTTCTGTTCAAACTGCATAAAAACAAACAACAGAGCAGTTTCGGGGAAGCGGAAATGCTCTGCTATAAATAAATATAATCCGGTCAATGGAGATATTCATGCGTTTTCTGCCAGTGAAACATCTGTACCCTGCCAACCTGTCCTTAGCCAAAAGCCGCAAATCCGTGCTGGCGCTTACCTGTGCCGCTCTTATGGCGGGCAGCGCAGGCGGTGCATGGGCGGCAGAACCTGAAGCCTGTTCCACAATCCGCTTCTCTGATGTCGGCTGGACAGATATTACCTCGACCACAGCCGTTGCCACAGAAATTCTCAAAGGTCTTGGCTATAAAACAGATATCAAAATCCTGTCTGTGCCGGTGACCTATGCTTCGCTCAGCAAAAAAGATATCGACGTTTTCCTCGGTTTCTGGAATCCGTCCATGGCCGCTGATCTCCAGCCATATCTTGATGACAAGACCGTCATCACCCTGCGCACCAATCTGACCGGCGCGAAATACACATTGGCAGTGCCTGCTTTCACCTATGATGAAGGTCTGAAAAGCTTTGCCGATATTGCAAAATTCAAAGATCAGCTCGGCAATAAAATTTACGGTATTGAGCCGGGCAATGACGGCAACCGCCTGATCCTCGACATGATTTCCAAAGGCGCTTTTGATCTGAAGGGCTTTGAACTGGCGGAGTCTTCCGAACAGGGCATGCTGGCGCAGGTTGCCAAAGATATTAAAGCCAAGAAACCGGTCGTTTTCCTCGGCTGGGAACCGCATCCGATGAATTCCCGTTTTGAAATGCGTTATCTGGAGGGCGGCGACGACTTTTTCGGCCCTAATCTCGGTGGCGCGAAGGTCGAGACCAATGTCTGGAACGGCTATACGGAACAATGCCCGAATGTCGGAAAGTTCCTGACCAATCTTGAATTCACCCTTGAAATGGAAAACCAGATCATGGGCAAAATTCTGGATGATGGTGAAGATCCGGCCAAAGCGGCAACGGCATGGATCAAAGCCAATCCGGATGCGCTGAATGCATGGCTGAAAGACGTTACCACTCTGGACGGTAAAGACGGCCTTGCAGCTGTCAAACAAACTTTCGGTCTCTGACCGCACACAGACAATCTGCTGCCGGTATCACACCGGCAGCAGATTTACCGTACGACTATTCATGGTTTTCACAAACCAAACCCGATTGAAAAATAGACTGACAGGAAAACGGGGACCTGACTTTTGGACTGGCTGACATCACAAAAAATTCCCGTCGGGCGTACAGCGAAGAATGTTGTCACCTGGTTAACTGAAAATCTGAGCTGGCTGTTTGATGGTATTGCCGCCATTATGCAGACATTGATTGACGGCTTACTGGCCGCACTCAAATTTCCGCACCCCTTTATTCTGATTGCCATTTTTGCCGCGATCGCATGGGGGTTGCAAAGAAAAATCTCGACTGTCATTCTGACGATTATCGGGTTTTTATTCATCCTCAATCAGGGTTATTGGGATCAGACGCTGGAAACCCTGACGCTGGTTCTGTCGGCCTGTTTCATCTGTATGGCGCTTGGCGTACCATTAGGCATCGCAACGGCACACCGGCCAAAGCTTTATGCGGTGGTGCGCCCGATCCTTGATCTGATGCAGACATTGCCGACCTTTGTTTATCTCATTCCGGCGATTGTGTTTTTTGGCATTGGTATGGTGCCGGGTCTGCTGGCAACAGCCATTTTTGTACTGCCCGCCCCTGTCCGCCTCACCCATCTCGGTATTTCCTCAACGCCGGAGCATCTGAGAGAAGCCGGAGAGGCTTTCGGCGCTTCGCGCCGCCAGTTGCTCTGGAAGATTGAACTGCCCTATGCCATGCCGCAAATTCTGGCTGGTCTCACCCAGACCATCATGCTGTCTTTGTCGATGGTGGTGATTGCAGCGCTTGTCGGAGCCAACGGGCTGGGCGTGCCGGTTGTGCGTGCTCTTAACTCGGTCAATACCGCGCTCGGTTTTGAAGCTGGTCTGGTGATTGTTGTTGTCGCCATTATCCTCGACCGCATTTTCCGTCCGGGCAGGGAAAAATAATCATGGCCTCTATCAGTCTTCAGAATATCAGTATTGTTTTCGGTAATAAAACGGACAAGGCACTGGATCTTGCCGATCAGGGCTTTACCCGCTCGGAAATTCAGGCAGAAACCGGCCATATTCTCGGCGTACATAATTGCTCGCTCGATATCCGCGAGGGTGAGCTGCTTGTCCTGATGGGATTGTCCGGCTCCGGAAAATCCACGCTTTTGCGCGCGATTAACCGCCTCAACCCGATCAGCCGCGGTTGCGTCACGGTCTATAATCAGGGTGACGAAATCAACGTAACCGCAGCCGGCACTGCACAATTGCGCGCTCTGCGCACCCATGTGGTTTCCATGGTGTTTCAGCAATTCGGCCTGTTGCCATGGCGTACGGTCGAGGACAATGTCGGCTTCGGCCTTGAAATTGCAGGCTTAAACAAACAGGCACGCAAGGAAGCGGTACAGAACCAGCTGGAACTGGTCGGATTGCAGGATTGGGCAAAGCGCAAGGTCGGTGAATTATCCGGCGGCATGCAGCAGCGTGTCGGTCTTGCCCGTGCCTTTGCAACCGGCGCACCGATCCTGCTGATGGATGAGCCATTCTCCGCGCTCGATCCGTTAATCCGCGCGCGCTTGCAGGATGAGTTGCTGCATTTGCAGGATCATCTGAAAAAGACCATTGTCTTTGTCAGCCATGATCTGGATGAGGCAATGAAACTCGGTAACCGCATTGCGATCATGGAAGGCGGCCGTATTATTCAATGCGGCAGCGGACAGGATATTTTGCTTAATCCGGCCAATGATTATGTGGCGGATTTTGTGGCCAATATGAACCCTCTGGGTGTGTTGCTTGCGGCTGATATCATGTCTCCTCTTGACCGCAGTGCGCCACCCCGCCCTTTTGCAGCAACGGCAAAACCGGAAACCGCAATTCAGGATATTATGCAGGCGATGGTGCGCAATAATGGCGATGTCGGCGTTGTGCATAATGGTGCGATTGTCGGCAAAATCTCGGCTGATGATGTGGTACGCAGCCTCACCCGCCACCGAAGATAATTTAAAACCTGCAAACAAAAACGCCGCGCTGATCTCATCAGCGCGGCGTTTTTATTATCACTGTAATCGCGGTTTAGGCTGCTGAACGTTTTTTCGCACGTTCAGTCACACGCTGACGAATGCTTTCGATATCCGAACGCGGAGTGGCCCCGAACAGTTTCTTCGTATAGTCATGACGCGGATGATTAAACACCTCGTCACGTGTGCCATATTCAACAACCTCACCGTAATACATCACCATCACCTCATCGGCGATATAGCGTACCACAGACAAATCATGGCTGATGAAAACATAGGTCAGTTCAAACTCTTCCTGCAGATCCGCAAGAAGATTAAGCACCTGCGCCTGCACCGAGAGATCGAGTGCCGAGACCGGCTCATCCAGCACCAGAAGGCGCGGGCTGAGCATCAATGCACGGGCAATCGCAATACGCTGACGCTGACCGCCGGAGAACATATGCGGATAGCGATTGAAGTGCTCGCGGCCAAGACCGACCTTGAGCAGCATCTGCATCGCTTTTTCCTGACGCTCTTCCGCTGTCATATTGGTATTCAGCAGCAGAGGTTCCGCCAGCACATCACCGATTTTCTGACGCGGATTGAGCGAGCCATACGGGTTCTGAAACACAATCTGCACACGCTGGCGCATTTCGCGGGTCAGACCATCGGTGGCAATATTCACCGGATGACCGTCAATCAGCAATTCACCGGATGTCTGCGGGTCAATCAAAGTCAGGATGCGGGCAAGTGTTGACTTGCCGCAACCGCTTTCACCAACAATAGCCAGTGTCTTGCCCTTCTCGACCGAGAAGCTGACATTTTTCACCGCATGCACAGTTTTCGCCTTGGAAAACAAACCGCCGCCAGTGTGATAATCCCGCACAATATTACGGGCTTCAAGAACGATCTCACTCATTGGGCAGCTCCTGACGATGCGGCATTCTGCAAGACAAAATCCGAAACCGTTGGCAGACGGTCACCGGTTGCATTTTCCGGCAGGGCTGAAAGCAGTGCTTTTGTATAAGGGTTCTGCGGATTCTCAAACAATGAGAGCACATCCGCATCTTCCATCTTATGACCTTTATACTGCACGATAACGCGGTCTGCGGTTTCTGCCACAACACCCATATCATGCGTGATCATAATCAGGCCCATACCGTGCTCTTCCTGCAAACGCATCAAGAGATCAAGGATCTGTTTCTGAATGGTCACATCAAGCGCAGTTGTCGGTTCATCCGCGATCAGCAATTTCGGATTACAGGCAATCGCAATGGCAATCATCACGCGCTGGCACTGACCACCGGACATCTGATGCGGATAGCTGCCCAGACGCTCAGAGGCATCACGGATGCCCACCAGTTCCAGAAGCTCGATCGCACGGGTACGACGCTGTGCTTTACCCATATTCAGGTGAAAGCGCAGAACTTCCTCAAGCTGGAAACCAACGGTAAAGCACGGGTTGAGGCTAGCAATCGGTTCCTGAAAAATCATGGAGATTTCACGACCGATAATCGCGCGGCGTTCTTTATCGCTCATATTGAGCAGGTCACGGCCGTCAAACAGCATCTTGTCCGCAGTGACTGTTGCAGTCTTCGGCAACAATCCCATCACCGCCAGCATACCAACGGATTTACCCGAACCGGATTCACCAACGATAGCCAGAACCTCACCGGCATCGACAGAAATATCGATGCCGTCTACGGCTTTGAAAGCACCTGTTGACGTATCAAAGGCAACTGTCAGGTTTTTGATTTCTAAAAGAGCCATTATCAGCTCCTCTTCAGTTTTGGATCAAGCGCATCGCGCAGACCATCGCCAACCAGATTGATCGCGAGAACCGTAATCAGGATAGCAAGACCCGGGAATGTAACAACCCACCATGCACGGGTGATAAACTCACGCGCTTCAGCAAGCATTGTACCCCATTCCGGTGTCGGTGGCTGTGCTCCCATACCAAGAAAGCCCAGAGCAGCAGCATCAAGGATCGCATTGGAGAAGGACAAAGTGCCCTGCACGATCAGCGGTGCCATGCAATTCGGCAGAATGGTCTTGAACATCAGACGCAGACGGCTGGCACCGGCTAAGCGGGCAGCAATCACATATTCACGGTTCTTTTCCGCCATCACGGCCGCACGGGTCAGACGCGCAAAATGCGGCTGCAAAACAAGCGCGATAGCGATCATCGCATTCATCAGACCAGGTCCGAGAATTGCCACAAGAACCAGCGCCAGAATAAGCGACGGGAAGGACAGGATGATGTCCATCACGCGCATGATGATTGTATCAACCACGCCACCGAAGAAACCGGCGATCAGACCAACGGTCACACCGGAAACCAGCGACAGAACAACAACCACAAGACCGATAAACAGCGAATATTGCGAGCCGTAAATCAGACGGGACAGAACATCGCGGCCAACCGCATCTGTACCGAGCAGAAATGCGGCTTTACCGCCCTCTTGCCAGACCGGAGGGGTCAGCAATGCGTCACGATATTGCTGTGTCGCATCATGGGGAGCCAGCAAAGGTGCAAAAACAGCCACCAGAACCAGCGCTACGAAAACGATCAGGCCGAGAACCGCACCGCGGTTCACGCTGAAATAATACCAGAAATCGGCAAGCTGGCGTCGCAAAGACACATCAACTGACTTTTCCATTGGTACAGTAGAATTACTCATTGGAAGCCTCACTTATGCCGGATGCGCGGGTTGATTAAGCCGTAAAGCAAATCAACAGCCAGATTAACGACCATCACAAGGATGGCGATCAGAAGCAAACCACCCTGAACAGATGGATAGTCACGACGGAAAATACTGTCGATCATCCATTTGCCGATCCCCGGCCAGGAGAAAATAGTTTCAGTCAGAATAGCACCACCAAGCAAAACGCCGACCTGCAAACCGATTGTGGTAATAACCGGAATAAGCGCATTGCGCAGAGCATGCAGCCCGATAACACGACGCTGGCCAAGGCCTTTGGCGCGCGCTGTGCGGACATAATCCTCACCCAAGACTTCAAGCATAGCCGAGCGGGTCTGACGTGCAATCACCGCCATCGGAATTGTTGCCAATACGACTGTCGGCAGGATCAGATGCGAAAGCGCAGAGGTAAAAGCCCCCTTCTGTCCCGACAGCAGACTGTCAATCAGCATAAAACCGGTAACCGGCGGGAAAAAATACATCAGTGAAATACGGCCGGAAACCGGTGTCCACTGTAAAATACCCGAAAACAGAATGATAAGCAGCAGGCCCCACCAGAAAATCGGCATGGAATAGCCGACCAGTGCTACGCCCATCGATGTCTGATCAAACCACGAACCGCGCTTAACCGCCGCGAAAACACCGGCAGGAATACCGATCAGAACCGCAAGCACAATAGCACACAGCGCCAGTTCGACTGTCGCCGGAAAAAGCGTGAAAAACTCGGTAATAACCGGTTTTTTGGTAACCATGGACATGCCGAAATCGCCGTGTAGCAAATTCCAGATATAATCCAGATATTGCTGCCACATCGGCTTGTCAAAACCGAACTGCTTCATCAGCTCCGCATGTCGCTCCGGCGATACGCCGCGCTCACCTGCCATCAGCAGAACCGGATCACCCGGCAAAACGCGTACGAAGCCGAAAGCAAGAATAGTGATGCCGAAAAATGTCGGTATCAGATAGGCAATTTTGCTTAAAATGAATCGTATCATGAATATAGCAAGACCGGGCGCTGAAATATTTCATCCAGCGCCCGGTCATTCTCCTTTTAAGAATTACTCGGAAATATCAACACCGTCGAAACGGTAATCACCGAGCGGGCTCATCTTAAAGCCCGTAACTTTGGCAGACATCGGCACATAAACTGTGGAATGTGCCAGTGTGTTCCAAGGAGCCTGCTCCTTGAAAATTACCTGTGCCTGCTCGTAAAGCTTAACGCGCTCTGCCTGATCGGAAGTCACTTTAGCCTTCTGGATCAGATCTTCAAATGGCTGGTAGCACCATTGTGCACGGTTGTTGCTGCCAACACCGGAACAGCCGAGCAGAACGCCGAGGAAGTTATCCGGATCACCATTATCACCGGTCCAGCCGAGGATAACCGCACCGTCACGATCCTTTTCGCCCGACTTCTTGAGATATTCACCCCATTCCATCGAAACGATTTCAGCTGTTACACCCACTTTGGCCAGATCGGCCTGCATCAGCTCAGCTGTACGACGTGCATTCGGCATATAAGGACGGCTTACAGGCATAGCCCAAAGCTTCATCTTCAGATCTTTAACGCCGGCAGCTTCCAGAGCCTTTTTCGAGGCTTCAGGATCATATTTGTCGTCTTCAATCGCGTTATTGTAACCCCACATTGTCGGCGGGATCGGGTTTTTGGCAACCTGACCGGAACCCTGGAACACAGCGTCAATGATCGCCTGCTTGTTCACAGCCTGATTGAGTGCCTTACGTACTTCCGGCTTATCGAAAGGTGCAACAAGCGTATTATATGCAAAATATGCAATATTCAGACCGGCCTGTTCATCAACCTTCAGATTGCTGTCAGCCTGCAGGCCTTTGATATCTGCCGGAGCCGGATAAGACATCAGATGGCATTCGCCGGCTTTCAGCTTCTGCGCACGAACTGCAGCATCGGTTGTGATTGCGAAAACCAGATCGTCGATTTTCTGCTTTTCACCCCAGTAATCAGGATTCGCTTTGAAGCGGATAACCGCATCTTTCTGATAGGCTACAAAAGTAAACGCACCGGTACCCACTGGGAACTGGTTAAGGTTTTCTCTTTTACCATCTGCGTCCAGCTTGTCTGCATATTCTTTCGACATAATGGATACGAAAGGCATCGCAATATTGGCGAGGAATGGTGCTTCAGGACGTGTCAGCACGAATTTAACAGTATTATCGTCAACCTTGACGATATCCTTGATCAGTGTGCCCATTTCCATACTGTCGAAATATTCGTAGGAAATACCGGCAGTATACTGGTGCCAAGGATTGTCTTTGTTGCGCTGACGGTCGAATGAGAACAGAACGTCATCAGCATTGAAATCACGGGTCGGTGTAAAATAATCCGTTGTCTGGAATTTTACGCCCTTACGCAGATGGAATGTATATTCCAGACCATCTTCGGACACTTCCCATTTCTCAGCAAGACCTGGCTCAACAACAGTTGTGCCGTTCTCAAACTCAACCAGACGGTTATAAACCGGATGCGCAGACGCATCAAAAGTATCACCACCAGTGTAAGGTGCCGGATCAAATCCCTCCGGCGATGCCGGCGAGCAATATACCAGCGTCTTTGCGGATGCAGCGCCGGAAAAACCCGCCATCATGGCAGCGGTCAGCGCAGTCGCAGCAAGAAGTTTAGTGTGAAATTTCATTATAGGCCTCCACCCGATAACAAGCTGCAACGCCTCACGTCGCAGTCTGAGGCGTAAAGAAGCATTTTGCGCGGCAAAAAGGCAAGTTGAATTTACGTCTTGGTCAACGGCGCAGAAAAAATAATTCCGCTCCATAATTAGACATAAAAAATATATATTTGATTTTTAATGATAATTTCGGCTTTTCAACCGTTTCAATTTCACAAAGCACACAGGATTTTTTTGTGATTAGCTGCTAGTAATCAGCCTGTTTGCGCCCGTTCCTGTCAGAATCGGAACAGTACCGGACGTTACGCAAGCTATTGATAGATCAGGACAAGACACGGAAAATGAGGCAGGATTATGAGTGAAAAGAAAGACGTCATCCAGCAGACAACAGAGGAAGCACGTGTACTCGCTGTTCAGCTGATTTCAAATGCTACTTACGGCTCACTCGCAGTGCTTGATCCGGCAACCGGTCGTCCGAGTGTAACACGCGTTGCAATCACCACTGATACGGATAACACCCCCCTGCTTCTGGCATCGGGCCTTGCCACCCATACACCGGCCTTGGATGCCAATCCTGTCTGTTCGCTACTGCTTGGCGAACCGGCCGATAAAGGTGACCCGCTGGTTCATCCGCGCATTACCCTTGCCTGTTCAGCAGAGAAATTCATGCGTGGTCAGGAGGGATATCAGCGCCTGCGGGATTTGTTCCTCGAAAAACGCCCTAAAGTTAAACTTTATATTGATCTCGGCGATTTTGTTATTTTCCGCCTCAATGTGGAAAGTGCCGGTCTCAACGGTGGTTTCGGAAAAGCTTTCCATCTAAAAACCGAAGATATTGTACTGCCGCAATAAATATCGACGATTTCCCGCTGCCCAGCCTGCGACATTTGCGACTTATATAATAGTTTTTGAATGATACGGCGAAGCACAATCTGATTGAGCTTCGTCTTATCTGCCTGTGTTTGACTTAGATTTTTTCTCTATCAATACTCTAAATTAACAAGATCACAAAAATGTGTACTTATTCAAAAGCCTGCTCATAAATTTTGAAATTCAACGATTATTTTTTTACAAAAGCGACCAATATTTATTATTAATATTTTAGTTTAAAATGACATTTTCAATATTTTAGCAATCGCTAAATGTAAAATAAACAAATAATTTTGAAATCGATTTATCACTCCCTAAAAGAGTAATTATTCTGTACGTTTTAAAATAATTCTTGCAAATATCAATTCTATTGGTAGTTGTAATAGTGCGCTGATTTCTTTCTTATAAGCGCACTATCAAAATTGCTGTCATACGGGGGTAGGACTGCACATGAAACATGATAATATCTACGCAAATCTTGTCGATAACGCGGATCAGGCTGCCGACTTCCTGTCGGCTCTCGCCAACAATAAAAGGCTGCTGATCCTTTGCAAGCTGTTGCATAATGAAATGTCTGTGGGGAGTCTTGCAAAAGCAATCGACCTCAGCCAGTCTGCATTATCACAGCACCTTGCAAAACTGCGCGCACTCAATCTTGTTTCCACAAGACGGGATGCCCAGACAATCTACTATGTTGTTTCATCTCCGCATATTGAGCTGGTGCTTTCAACATTAGGCAGTCTGTATCTGGCACGCAGCGAGAAAAGACGGGAAGCGTTTGCTTAAACTAAACTGATGCATAATCAGACTAAATATAATTCCGTCATATTTATTAATGACTTAGCAGATAAGCGCCTCGGCGCTTATCTCAATATTAAAGAAAAAGACCTTACAGGACGCGAGTCCCGCTTCATTGCAGAAGGCAAGGTCGTCTTACGCGTTCTGCTGAATTCATCTCAGTTTGAAGCTGAATCTCTTCTTATCACCGAAAACAAACTGGCCGGCCTTCAGGATATTTTGCCTCTGGTTCCTGATCACGTCCCTGTTTATGCAGTTTCGCCATCCGATATGGATCAGATTGCGGGCTTCAATGTCCATCGTGGCATTCTCGCTGTAGGGAAAAGAAAAACCCTTCATAACATCCAGAATCTCATAGAGAATTTGCCGGATAATGCCCTTATCCTGATCCTTTGCGGCATATCCAACCATGACAATATCGGATCAATTTTCCGCAATGCCGCCGCCTTTGAAGCCAGTTGTGTAATGCTGGATGAAACATGCTGCGACCCGCTTTACCGTAAAGCAATCCGTGTTTCGGTCGGCGCAACATTACAAGTTCCCTATGCCCATAACGGCAAGATTGACGATATTGTTAAAACCGTTGCCGAAGCGGGCATCAACCTCATTGCACTGTCACCGCAAAGCCCGCAATCGCTCTATGATCTGCCTGTACATGGGCGAACCGCGCTTTTGCTGGGCACTGAAGGCGAAGGACTGCCGCAGCATCTGCTTACCTCCCTGCAAAGCGCCCGCATTCCTATGTCCCGCCGGTTTGACAGCCTGAATGTAGCGACAGCCTCCGGCATCGCATTATCCTGCCTGAGCCGCGCAAATTTTGATTAAACTGCCTGATTTCAAACTGAAGCCGCTCGTTTCATACCACCGGAAACAAACAAATCATTTCACTGTAACGCGGGCAATGCCGCAAAACCTCAGCATCAATTGACTGAACAGAATACTGGATACATACAACCTGAAATAGAATTATTAAATTCTAAATTATCAGTTCAATAAATCATCAAATATATGAATTTCAACACTCTTTTCAGAGTGAGAATCTAAGCTCAATTTTATTGATGAACCGTATCAATTCTGAAAATATTGGCTTCAGCTTCTGGCTGCTGCTCCAGTGCCGTGTATTTCAGGAGTTTTTTGATGCCGGTTATATCAGATCAAGATGAAATACTTATCTGACAGGTTATCGCAATCACAGGAGCGATGAATATATCCAAAACACAGCTTTGCAAGCATATATATTCTGAAGATAAGCTTAGTACATAAATAATCCGGAGTAAACAAATGTATCATTCATCTGTTTACTCCGGATCATAGTCTTCAACACTTATATGCAGCTCAGGCTGCGGACACTGAGCCTGATGTCGCTCCTGCGCCATTGCCGGTCAGTTCACGAAGCATTTTTTCTGCTTCCGGAGCACGTTCGGAACGGGCAATAAAACCACCGCCGAATACGCGCGCCGTATTGCTGTCGTCGGAATAGAGCACACAGGCCTGTCCCGGAGCGATACCGCTCTCACCATCAATCAGCTCAACCCAGGTCTGACCGTCTGCATGATGCAAAACAGCAGGCTTTGGTGGACGCGTTGAACGCACCTTGGCAAAGACTTCCATACCTTCCGCTGGCAGATCAGCAAGCGGACCGTCACCAAGCCAGTTCATATCACGCAGAAATACTTTATGTGTTTCAAGCGCTTCACGCGGGCCGACAATAACGCGCGCATGGGCAGCATCGAGATGCACAACATAAAGCGGTTCACCGGTGGCAATACCAATACCCCGGCGCTGGCCAACCGTGTAATGAACAATACCGTCATGGTCACCCAGAACACGGCCGTCAATATGCACGATATGGCCGCGTGTCGCCGCTTCCGGCTTCAGGCGTGAAATAATATCGGAATATTTGCCCTGCGGGACAAAGCAAATGTCCTGACTGTCCTGCTTCTTGGCAACAGTCAGCCCCATTTCCTCAGCCATTTCACGAACCTGCGCTTTTGGCAGATTACCAAGCGGGAAGCGCAGATAATCGATCTGCTCCTGCGTGGTGGCGAAAAGGAAGTAGCTCTGGTCGCGATCCGCATCAACAGGGCGGAATAGAGCTCTGTGAGCACCGTTTGCACCGCTGCGGATATAATGCCCCGTCGCAAGCGCTGCCGCGCCCAGATCGCGCGCTGTGGCCAGCAGATCAGCAAATTTTACAGTCTGATTACAGGCAACGCACGGGATCGGCGTTTCACCACTTACATAGCTGTTGGCAAAAGGATTGATAACCGCTTCACGGAAGCGCGCTTCATAATCCAGTACATAATGCGGAATACCAAGGCTTTCGGAAACGCGGCGCGCATCTTCAATGTCCTGTCCTGCGCAGCAGGAACCGGCACGGTGCACGGCAGCGCCATGATCATAGAGCTGAAGGGTTACACCAACAACATCATAGCCTTCACGCTTGAGAATACCGGCAACAACCGAAGAATCAACGCCCCCTGACATTGCAACAACAATGCGCGTATCTTCCGGCTTTCCCGGCAAATCGAGGCTGTTCAGTTTCATGATTAGGTCCATATCCGGGGTCAAAACCCGATATCTTGCTTCAAATTCTCCCCTTATATAGGCCATTGTGACCCGCCTTGCCAAGATGCCGCAGGGCAAAGGAGATTTTTTAATAAAATATTTTGAGCTGAAAACGAGTAAAAAAGCCTCAAAACGGCTTAAATATGGCGTTTTCAAGCTCTTTCTACATAATCTTTAATGAAAATTATTATTTATTACCAGAGCCTTACCGAGTGCTTAGCTCTTTTTTAAAGCTGTGACGCTATCGTGAAGCGTGATTAGGTCCTTGAGTGTTGTGTAGAGAGTACAATGACCGATCTGGTAAGACCACGAGTAAAGTACGTCATCGGTCCGGACGGAAGTCCGCTCACCGTTGCTGATCTTCCGCCGTCTAATACACGGCGCTGGGTTATCCGCCGCAAGGCTGAAGTTGTTGCCGCTGTACGCGGCGGCCTCCTCAGTCTTGAGGAAGCCTGTCAGCGTTATACGCTGACAGTCGAAGAGTTTCTGTCTTGGCAGTTGTCCATCGACGAGCATGGTCTCGCCGGTTTGCGGACAACACGCATTCAACAATACAGACACTAAATTCATCGCCCCTCTTTAAAGGGCTGATGAAAACAAAATAAGGATATGCCGTACGCGGCGCATTCTACAGATCAAGCCGGAGAGTTCTGCTCTCCGGCTTTCTTTGTTTTCAGGGGCTTAGAACGCCACGCCTCATTCCCCCCCTTCACCAACACCAGCCTAAAAACAAAAATGCATAATTCCTTAGACCGCGTGGTTTAAGGAATTATGCATTTGTAAAACTGAGACCTGTTGATCAGAACGCAGAGGCTGCGGTTCTCATCATGCCCGACGAAGCAGAACCGGTCAGATTTTGGTTATGATGAGACGAAAATGGTGATTTTCGAGCCCCGAAGCGGAGCGTACTTACAGTACGTGAGCATCGGAAGCGGAGAAAATTGCCATTTGCAGGCCATCAGAGCCGAAATCTTTATCCGATCATGACGCGACGATCATAGACAGGTGCCTCTTCAATCTCTTTGAGCTTGCCGTCACGGGTTTCGAGGGCTTCGGCGCGGGAGAGATCGGCTTCGGCTTCCAGAAGTTCGGCTTCGGCGGCTTCTTTCTGAGACATCAGATCGCGGATCGAATCAAAAAGATTGTCGCGGCGCTGACGGGCAGCTTTGGCAAAGGTCGGATAAGCAAAATGCGTGGTATCCGTAATCCCTGCTTTACGCTCTTCTGACTGGATTTGCGCATCAAGCTCACCGGCCATCCGCTCAAACTCGCCCATCATCAGGTCCAGCTGACCAATTTGCCGGCGCTTTTCTTTAACCTGAAACAGTTTCAGCCGGACAAGACTCTCACGTGGCTTCATACGCATTACTCCTTGAACACCAAGTTCCCAGGCAATTTTTCAACACTTGCTGCCTGCGACCACCCTCTACGCAAAGAAATCACTTAATTTCGAAACAAAAAATTAAGATTTCGGGTTTTTGGTAACCATTCCTTTACGTACAGCGTTAATCATAGCCGTTAGGACTTAAGGCTAGGTAAATTAACTGTGTTTTTTCAGCAACATTAAAACTTTGAATCCAATGAGTCACTTATAACGATTTCTTAAACTAATTTGTTAAGAAACTTTTCGAGTGATCATCCTGTAAATTCAATTAGTTAACTGAAAATTCTATAAGACTCATATTTACTATTGCCAATGAGAATCATATTTTGTTAACCATTCGGTGGCAGACTTGGTTCAAAGCGAGTGCTGTTAGGCAATTAACTGCTGGATCAGGTTAAGCGGCGGAAAAAAGGATTCTGAAGATGCGCGTTCTTTTGATTGAAGACGATAGTGCAATCGCACAAAGCATCGAGTTGATGCTCAAGTCAGAGAGCTTCAATGTTTATACGACAGATCTGGGCGAAGAAGGCATCGATCTGGGTAAGCTCTATGACTATGATATCATTCTGCTCGATCTGAACTTGCCGGATATGTCAGGTTATGAAGTGCTGCGTACACTGCGCCTGTCCAAGGTAAAGACACCTATCCTCATCCTGTCCGGTATGGCTGGCATTGAAGATAAGGTTCGCGGCCTCGGTTTCGGCGCTGACGACTATATGACCAAACCTTTCCATAAAGATGAGCTGATTGCCCGTATTCACGCAATCGTTCGTCGCTCGAAAGGCCATGCACAGTCTGTTATCACCACCGGTGATCTGATCGTTAATCTGGATGCCAAGACTGTTGAAGTCGGCGGCCAGCGCGTTCACCTCACCGGCAAAGAATATCAGATGCTGGAGCTGCTCTCCCTGCGTAAGGGCACAACCCTCACCAAGGAAATGTTCCTCAACCACCTCTATGGTGGCATGGACGAACCGGAACTGAAAATCATCGACGTTTTCATCTGCAAATTGCGCAAGAAGCTCGATGCTGTTTCCGGCAGCCAGAACTATATCGAAACTGTCTGGGGTCGTGGCTATGTGCTGCGCGATCAGGACAGCATGGATCACCGCGAAATCGCATAAGTTCTTATGCAATTCAGGTTTCAAAAAGCCCCGCTTCTGCGGGGTTTTTTATTGCCCTGCGTCAGCAATATTAAAAAACCGCGCAATTCAAAACTGCGCGGCTTTCAAATTCAACTGATAGTCAGAGCTGATTAATCGTCAGCCAGTGTACCGGCGTCTGCAGCGAGTGTGCCGTCATCGGCTTCAGGAACATCCCCCTGAAAAGCCGGTTCAACTTCTGCTTTCTGCGCACGGAAGACGATTTCTTCTTCGCTCACATCAATAATGATTTCCATACCGGCTTCCTGTGCCAGCAACAGCGTGTAGTAAGGCTGCACGGAATGCGCATCAATTGCCTCTTCCGGAATGATACCGTCGTGCAATTCCTTAAATTTCGGCGAAACGCGCAGCATACGGCCGCGTGTTTTAATGCTGATTTTCGGATCAGTTTCCGCATCTTCCAGCACCACATCCAGATTTCCGCCACGCGGAATGGAAGAAATACCGATCAGTATCAGGTTCAGCAGCAGCTTCACCTGATTTTTAGGCAGGAAAGCGCGGTTGCCGGTCCAGGTAAATTCAGGCTTTTCATTCGCCATATAAGCGGTGGCAACATTTTGCGCATCACCGGTATCGATCTGCACTCCGGCAGAACCGGCAGCACCGAAAGCGATACGGGCAAATTGCAGACGGGCAGACGCATTGCGCGCGCTGGCAGCGATCAGCGCCATTGCATCTTCATCCGCACCGCCCTCTTCCAGCAATTCCAGACCATTATTAATCGCACCGACCGGTGAAATAATGTCATGGCAAATGCGGCTGCACAGCAATGCGCCGAGATCAACCGCAGAAAGAACAACAGGCAAGGACATTGATTGCATCTCCAAATTTCATATCTGCCTGCCGGCAGGCTTCGATCAAAGTTCCGGCTCAGCCTTGCGGGCAAAATCTGGCACATCACAAAACGAATCACCGGAACATAAACTGATAACAGGACGCCATGGCATCCTTGTGCCGTGATTATGCGCCAATAGGCTTAATGATTACCAAATAACAGGACAAAAACAGCTTTAATGCTTTTTCATTAAGCCATTGAAAGGACAATTTTTCATATAAACAATTCGACAAGGTTTTTGACGCTACAATAAGGGTCATATCCGTGCGGAAGACTTTAAAAATCAAACAGCCGTTTCGCCAAACCACCGTATCCTGCTGTTCCGGCAAGATACATACCGGACAAAGCAATCATCAGAATTGCTGCTCCGGACAGGGATTTAAACATGTGCAGCAATCATTTGCGCATGTTTGGAAATACGGACAACAGCACCTGTTCAGGGTGCTCATTGTCCCGTCAGACAGAATGAGCCAAGCAGCCAGAAGGATTTTTTTATGGCTACCCTAAACCTGTCCTCTTTCCGTGTGCATATTGCATCGGTCATAATAGGATTACTGGCTCTGATCAGCGTCGTACCGCAGCAGGCCAAAGCCAATGAAGGCTTCAGCATGGAGGAAATTGTTGCCTCCGGCCACCGTTTCTTTGGCTCAACCTCAGGCGGCATTGCCTCCGCCATTGAAAAAGCGTTCCAGAGTTACGGCCTGCCAAACGGCTATATTCTGGGTGAAGAAGGTTCCGGCGCCTTTGTAGGCGGCCTCACTTACGGTGAAGGCACGCTCTACACCAAAAATGCCGGCGATCACAAAACCTACTGGCAGGGGCCTTCCCTTGGCTGGGATTTCGGCGGTCAGGGTTCGCGCGTTATGATGCTCGTTTACAATCTTGATGATGTAAACATGCTCTATGGCCGCTATGCGGGCGTTTCCGGCTCTGCCTATATTATTGCCGGTGCAGGTTTTAATGTACTGAAGCGCGGCAATATTCTGCTGGTACCAATCCGTACCGGTGTCGGTGGCCGTCTCGGCGTCAATATCGGCTATCTCAAGCTGACACCAAGCGCGACATGGAATCCGTTCTGATCGCAGACATATGACCGGAGAGAGAATTGGAAAATTCTCTCTTTTACAGACGCATCCCGTATATTTTGCGGATCAGATGCGCATTCAGTCAAAGGGACAGAGCAGTAATCCGGTTAAATCAGACCGGAATGCACTCTGAATGATTTAAATTTCATGCATTCATGTCATAATCTGAAAGCACCGGAGATCGGCAGATCGTGATACAATCCGTACTGGTTTTCCTGCTGGGCTTTTTATGCGCAGTCTTTCTGATTTTGCTGGCAGCGCCATTGTTCTGGCGACGCGCAAATTATCTGTGGCAAAAACAGATGAATGCCCAGCTGCCGCTTTCGCTGACAGCTATTGAAGCCGACAGGGATATGCTGCGTGCATCCCATGCGGCCGCGCTCCGTAAAGCGGAAATGCAAGCCTCGGAAATCCGTGAGAAGCACACTCAGGCATTGTTGAAAATCAGCACGGATCGTCATGAAATTGAGAAGATTCTGCCTTTGCAGCAGGAGCTTGAAATTGCCAGAATACAGCAGAAAGACGACCGGCAGACTTTAAACGCTGCGCAGGAGCAGATGAAAAAGCTTCAGCAGAAACAGCAGGCGTCCTTTGAGGAAAACGGCCGGATGCAACGCCAGAATGAAGCATTGAGCCATCTCAGTGATACGCTGCGTGAAGAGGTCTCCCGTCGTGAAAGCGAAGCAGACCGGTTGCGGCGTGAGGCAAGCGATCTGCGGCAGGAAAAGAAACAACTTAACAGCTTGAAGTCAGAACTGGCTTCTCAGGTGGCATCATTGAAAACATCTCTTGAAAGCGAGAAACAGCGTAATCAGGCGCTTGAGGAGAAACTGCATCGTCTGATTTCAGAACTCTCTGATACGCAGGAAAAACTCGAACGACAGAGTAAAACCATGCGCTCCGGCGAAAAGTCCGCTGAGAATGAAAGCCGGACGCTGAGTGACGAAGATAATCAGCTGCGGGAAACCATCAGCGATCTCGCTGCTGAAATGGTTGCCAGAACGGCAGCTCAGGAAGGTGAAACCTCTCCTATCCACACATTGCTGAAAGAACCGGACACAGAACCGGATGCTCCAGCCAAAAGCACCAAAAGAGCAAAAGCATCAAAACAGAAAAGTCTGGCCGGACGCATTAAAAAGATCACGGCCTGACTTGAGAGCGCCGTGTGCCAGACCTGGCACATAGGTCGCCCTAACGTCAGGCAGTAGCTTTTCTTAAAACCGCACAGCCAAAGCCATCCGCTTAATGGTCATCCGTAACGCCACGCCGCCAATAGGCAACCGCCATGTGGTCATCGCGTTTCAGGCCGCATTCTTTACGCCAGAAGCCGCGAATAGCTTTAAAAGCATCGAACTCACAGCCAGCCCATGCGAACAACCGGCGCCCTTCGCTTTGCACCGGCATGGCCTGTTTTACCGCATCAATCAGCAGCGTTGTCGTTCCGGCTTCCGCACCATTACGATGCAACCATTTCAGATCAAGCTGTGCCTGAGTTTCCAGTAGCTGCTCTTCCGCACTGTCAGCTACTTCAATACGCACGATTGCCGATGCCGTCGCCGGCAGTCTTTCCAGAATACGGGAAATAGCGGGTAAGGCAGTCTCATCGCCGACCAGAATAAAATCTTCACCCGCAGGCATATCCCCGCCACCGGGGCCGGTCATGCCGATAATATCACCGGTCTGCGCCTGCGTGGCCCATTCTGTTCCCGGTGCTTCAACCGTGCTGGGATGCACGACCATATCAATATCAACCCAGCCCTGCTCAACATCAATGGTCCGGATTGTATAGACACGGTTTTGCAGACGGTGCTCACCATCCGGCCAGACCGGACGACCATCAGCCCCCAGATGCGGCCATATCGGCTTGAGCGGCGGTTTAGGCGGCAATATCAGGCGGATATGAAGCCCGCCGCTGGCATAGCGTCCCAGATCATCGCCCTGCAATCTGATCCGGCGCATATGCGGCGTAATATTGCGCACGGCAATGACCTTCATTTCGCGAAAAAACGGCGGCAGACTGCCCTCGCCTGCGCCATCGCCTTCCCAGCGGAAGCTCACAGCTTCGGCACCCGCATGGTGGACAATACCTTCCGCGACAGCAAATTTCAGATAAGACAGATCGCTTTCATTGGCAGCCTCGGCGGTTACGGTAAAACGCTCCTGTTCCAGCCTGAGTTTTGCCACACCCATCAGCAGCGGAATTGTACCTTCATTCTCTGTGCGCACCACGGCATAATGTTCGCCATAAACACGTAGCAGATTTTCGAAAATTATCTCTGCCTGCGCGGAGGAAACTTCCGTTTGCGCAATAAATACAGGCTTATTCATCATCTCTCCTGCAATCTCTGCCGGTTAGAACCAGCTGGTGACATGCAGCTAATACCTGATAATATGAATTTTCAATTCATATTTTAATTTGCAGTCACACTGACTGCCCGTCTGAAACAGCAAAAAGGCCGGATGTTTCCATCCGGCCTTTAAGATCATAACTAAAACCGAAAAATTCCGGTTATTTACCGTGGAACTCACGAATCGCAGCGATAACGCGTTCCTGATCTTCCTCGGAGAGGTAAGCATGCATCGGCAGGCTGAGAATGCGTGAAGGCAGAGCTTCAGACACCGGCAGACCACCCGGTGCAATCGTGTAATGCTTATAAGCAGTCTGCAAATGCAGCGGCTTCACATAATAGATAACCGAAGGAATACCCTTCGCCTGCAGATGGGCTTTCAGCTCATCACGGCGTTCGGTTTCAATCGAATATTGCGCCCATGCGGAACGGATACCGGCAGCCGGACGGGTTACTTTAACAATGTCACCCAGACCTTCGGCATAACGATTGGCAACCTTCTGACGGGTTTCCATTTCGTCTTCGAGAATAGCCATTTTTTCCAGCAGAACCGCAGCCTGAATTGTATCCAGACGGGAGTTCAGACCAATGCGCACATTGTCATACTGGGTTTCGCCTTTACCGTGGAAATGGATGGAGCGCAGAACATCGTTCAGCTCGTCATCATTGGTAAAGATTGCGCCGCCGTCGCCATAGCAGCCGAGCGGCTTGGCAGGGTAGAAGCTGGTTGCACCGACATGACCGAAAGAACCACACATGGCATTGTCGCGCTTGCCGCCGATCGACTGGGCAGCATCGGAAATAACCTTGAGGCCTTCTTTATCAGCAATTGCCATAATGGCACGGTAATCAGCAGGCAGACCGAACAGATCAACCGGAATGATCGCCTTTGGTGTCAGACGGCCTTCCTTGCGCACTGCATCAATAGCAGCCTGCAACTGTTCCACATTCATATTGTAGGTGTCTTCTTCGACATCCACAAAAACCGCTTCCGCACCAACCAGCGCCACCACTTCAGCGGTTGCTGCAAAGGTAAAGCTCGGGCAGAAAACTGCATCGCCGGGGCCGACGCCCATAGCCATCAGCGGCATCTGCAATGCGTCTGTACCATTGGCACAGGCCAGAACATGTTTGACGCCAACATAATCAGCAAGCTGCTTCTCAAACTCAGCAACTTCAGGTCCGAGAATATACTTGCCTTCCGCGACCACTTTAAGAACAGCAGCGTTAAGACGGTCTTCAATGCGAGCGCGCTGGCTCACAAGATCAATGAATTGCATGTCGGCTCCAATATCAATTGATCCGCATCATGCACGCGCACACCCGCGAATCGAGTAGTATGTAGTCCCTCATAAGAGACTTCGCCATGGTGCATTCTTCACTGTTTGGCAAACAATGTAACACAGCTTGAAGCAATGGCGGAACATCGCGTCTCCCTTGTTCCGCACAGCAGTCGCGAAGACCGGCTCGCCGGTGCTTATACCAGAAAAGCCGCTCAATCGCGTTGTTTTATTCGCATCCTGCAGTCTGTCCACATGGATACGGTCTGATTATCCCGTTCAGCCCCTCAGACTATGGGCCAATCTATCAGTACCGTCAGCATGACAAAGAGCCGGATATCTCAAATATCTGTGATTCTGGTTAGCGAACCGGATGGTTCACAGTGCCTTTGGTCAAAATCCGCAACACACTCACAGCTTCTTCACCATTGGTGCGCGGTGTTTCACGCGTTTCAATGCAATGAATGAAATGTTCCAGCTCACGGGTCAGCGGCATGCCTTCCTGTACCGGCACATATTCCGGATCAGCCTTGGTGAAAGCAATCTGCCCGTTCCCCTGCCAGACCTTATGACGATACAAGGTCAGCTTGCGTTCCCACGGCTCAGCATCGTCAAAAACAGCCATCGCCTTGTCGCCGACAACCGCAAGACGGCGATCCATGATCGGGTTCAGGCGTGACGCAAACAAATGGCTGCGAATACCGTTCGGGAATTCCATATGCAGATGGGCAAAATCGCTTAAATGATCGATCATTGCCGCACCTTCACCACGTACCTCAGTAGGTTCAGAGCCGGTCAGTGCCAGAATCATCGACAAATCATGTGGTGCGAGATCCCAAAGAGCATCATTCTGGCCGTGGAATTTGCCAAGACCAATGCGATGCGCCTGAATATAACCGATTTTGCCGAGTTCACCGCTTTGTGCCAGTTCCAGCAATTTCTCAAATGCCGGATGAAAGCGCAGAATATGACCAACCATAAACACACGGCCATGTTTCTGAGCCGCCTGTATTGCGGCCTCACCATCAGCAACAGTCAGAGCGATCGGCTTTTCAACCAACACATCCTTGCCGTTTTCAACCGCGCGGATGGCATATTGCGCATGGAACTGCGCAGGCAGTGCCATAACAATCGCATCAATGTCTTTTGAAACAAAAAGATCATCAACACTGATTTGCGCCACATCATAATCCGCAGCAAATTTTGCGGAGCGTGCCGGGTCAATATCACTGACAGCAACGAGTGCGCCCAGACCTTTAAGAGTGCGGATATGATTGTTGCCCCAATAGCCACAACCGAGAACTGCGATACGCGGTGCCATATTTTCCTGCCTTTGCTTGTTGAAAACTCAATAACTTTGCAAAAGTTGGATTTCAATACCGATTAATGCATAACAGTGCTTGACAGCTATGCGCATACCGACTTATACGACCCCCGTTCCCAACGAGAACATTGCTTCGCGAAGCAGCTGAAAAGCTCTGAAGCATCGTGGGGCGGAGTAGCTCAGTAGGTTAGAGCAGAGGAATCATAATCCTTGTGTCGGCGGTTCGAATCCGTCCTCCGCTACCAAAAAATTACAAAACAAAATCAAATAGTTATAAAGCACGTAGCTGGAACATGATGTAAATTTCATGTCGCATCGTGTTGCAAATGGCATTCTATAAATTTCAATGAGTTACACTGGTACACGGTAGCTCCACGCGACATGCCGTGCAACATGCCCCGTCGAATCGTTGTGACACTCAGCCCAGATTTGGACTGAGCAACCTTTCGCTCAAATCGAAGGGTTGAATTCAGCCGAACCAGATTTGGTTTGGCCTGACATGCCAGCTTGAGCGGCAACTTGCTGGCGGATAACTTGGGGCGGCGACTATCAGAAGTTACAAGATCATTTCGAGTCCCCTATTGCGGCACAATCTGCTTGCGGAATTCACCTGCCCAACGAATAGTGTAATTCAACTTCCTCAATTTAAGGAAGTTGAATTGTTCATCCACAATTTGTGGACGTGCCCTAAATTTGGGGCATCATCAATTCAGTGATACCTTTTACTCAAATTTCAGTAAAAGTCCGCACCATAAAATGATGGAGTGGGAGATGCGTCCAAGGTTGGTACGAATTTCGCCCATTCCTGACTTCCGATAACCAAAATGATATGTTCGGCCGGATCAGTAGCTATAACATCAACACATACAAAGGACGGATATTTCTCGAAGATGAGAAAAGACCAGCCCCGTTTATTTTAGTAGATATGTGCCGAGATATTGCCACAAGAAATCTGATTGTTTCGAGCCTGCGCGCAAACAATAGAGACAGAATATCACCCGATGGTCGGATCTCATGTAGTGCTTTCAAATTTGTTAGCAGTACGGAGCGTTAAAGAATATTCTTATTACCAAAGTGGAACGGCCTTAGAATAAATAACTGATTAGCCGCCCTGTTCCAGTCGGGCGGCTTTTTTATTGCTGACCGGTCATAGCAACTTCAAGCCTTCACCGATCAGAAAGCCACGAACGCCGTTTAAGCCACTTGCGCCAGTCTCATGGCATTCAGCGCGGTCTCATATGGCAGTCCGGTCTTATCGCGTACCCACGGCCCAAATTCGCCGTGCGGAAGCGATAGCTTATTCTGGATGAGAATTGCCCTATCTCGATCAGCTCCGCTTCTGTGTGGCGCGTATAGGGCTGGAATATAGGCCTCTCGTCTGAAATGGCGACTGGTTCCTTCGAGGTTGCCGTGTGGCGTGCTTTCTCGCTTTTGTAGGTCGCATGAGTGCTTTCAGTTGGGGCGACTGGCTACAGAATAAACTACGCCGCACACACTGGCGCAAGCAATCCTTCAAGCTCCGAAAGTATCAATGTGCGTAGTGTCCCGCGTACCGGCCACGGCCTGAGCGCTAGAGAGCGACCACGGAGCACGGCAAGGTCTATCTGATCAAAAGCCGCCATAAAGTCACCAGCACGCCTCTCTGCCCAATCTGGGCGCTGCAGCACTATGTCTGAGACTGCACCGATTGTTTCAGACCACAGCTCATCAATATTACCGGCGCTTTGCTTTATGGTTTTCACAACAAAGACCAAATGACCTTCGCCGTGTGCGTCCCTTATGGCTTTCATTGTGCCCCGTGCATGGCTCTGGCCGCGCGCTCTGCGCCGGTAGGTAGGCACCAATTTAACGCCCAATTGATCCATTAAACTATCAAGACGACCTTTAGCCATAAAGCACCTCTCATATTAGTTTATTACAGGCAGTATTCCCACCTTCTAGGATATTGTTATGCTGACGGATAGACGCAGTTCTCCGCCCCCCCCATTTGTCAGGAGTCGTTTTCTCCGCCGGCTCCCAAAAGATCGCTGCCAGATCGTAAAGCCTCACCCGCTTCTCTGAACTTGCCTTGTGATTGAGCAAACGCCCCATTTAATCCCTTCTCAATCTCCGCGCGCAATTTCACATCGCGCGTTACCGCTGCGGGGATGCCGGTAAGTTCTGCGCGTAGTGTTGCAAAAACATTTGAGACGATGGCTTCAACGTCTTCCATATCGACGAGACGACCTTCCTCTTTCCCGATCCGGAGTTCGACCTCTCTTTGCCGTGCGGCCTTAAGGCCGCTGTCGGCCGCTACTTTAGACGACCTCCGTTCCTCGTCTTTAAGGGAGCGGACATAACCTTGAACTACAGCAACCAGTGGGTACTTTCCCTTGATTGCCACGGGGATATAACCATTCGCCGATAGCTGACGAAGCCATTGAGATGTAATACCCAACAGTGAAGATGCCCCACTCGTTGACAGCATTTCTTCACCCGTAAGGTCGATGATTGCGGACGAGGTCGAAGTTGTTGTGGCCTTTTTTGCCATTTCGATTTTCCTCAAAATGCAAAGCAAACTCCGATTTTCCAAATTTGGAAAACGCTCATATTCAGGGGTGCAGCGTGACCGCACAGCTTGCCTATGGGGTAAGGTACCTTTTCTTTGCCCCTTGACGTCGCGATGCAGAGGCGCACAGAGGGGGGGGAGGCAAATGAATGATTTACTACCATGAACCGTTCCGCGCTTGTACAGCCCGTTCAATCGCACAAATGGGCAAGCTTGTTGTTGGATTGTTCAATTCGAGTAAGGGTGCGCGGATAGAGATCGACATGTCGAGTAACTGGCCATCCACTGACTTCAGTCACAACAATAAGAACTTCCTCCTGAGGTTCAAGTTCAAGACGTTTATGTAGAGTCGCACGACTCGCTGTATGCTGTTCGGCGAAGGTCATTGCGCCATTAAAGTCCAGATCGGCAATCATTTGATCTACCTTGGCCTTTAATTGGTCTTGCAAAATTCAAATCCAAATATCGCTTCCATTATTGCCTAGGATCACGTCATGCGTCAAAAAAGAAGAAACTCAATCCATAATAGCACAGATATTGTCCGATTTAGACTGGAACCAACATAAATAAAAAATGATGCTTTTTGGGGCAGAATGTAACTTTTATTACAACAAAAAGAAATAAACAGTATTGACTGCAATCAATGACATTTATTGATTCATATAACACCTCATAGACAAAGTTTCATATAAACTCAGGCATAGTAAATGATCAAAAGCAAATTGATTCGGTTTAAGAAATACACTTTTGTTGTCGTTACAGTCCTGCTTGCTGGAGGCGGATATTATACATGGCAACAACTGAATAATGACAACCTACCCGAAGGCATTGCCTCCGGAAATGGACGTATTGAAGCCGTTGAGGTCGACATTTCCACCAAAAGTGCCGGTCGTATTCGTCAAATTCTGGCGGATGAGGGTGATTTTGTGAATGCCGGCGATGTTCTGGCGCAGATGGATACCGATCAGGCCGAAAGCCAGCGTCGTCAGGCTGAAGCACAGTTGCGCCGTGCAGAAATCAGTATTGAAACAACCCGTAGCCTTGTAGCACAGCGTGAAGCAGAACAAAAAGCAGCTGCTGCCATCATCGCACAACGCGAAGCACAACTAGATGCCGCGCAGCGCCGCTTGATACGCTCGCAGCAGCTGAATGAATCCCGTACTGTCTCCCAGCAAATTCTCGATGATGACCGTGCCAATGCCCGTGGCGTTGAAGCGGCCGTAAGTGCTGCCAAAGCGCAGCTGGCAGCAACTGAAGCCGGTATTAGCGCCGCCAAAGCGCAGGTTGTTGATGCGGAAGCAGCCGTTGATGCTGCTAAAGCCGCGATTGCAACAATTGCCGTTGAGATCAATGATGCCAGTTTGAAAGCACCCAAACCGGGTCGCGTTCAATATCGTATTGCCCAGCCGGGTGAAGTGATTGCTGCCGGTGGCCGTGTGCTCAATCTGGTTGACCTGAGCGATGTTTATATGACGTTCTTCCTGCCAACTGCACAGGCCGGACAGGTCGCAATCGGTGCTGAAGCCCGTATCGTTCTGGATGCTGCACCGCAATTTGTTATTCCGGCCAAAATCAGTTTTGTTGCCGACGTTGCCCAGTTCACGCCGAAATCCGTTGAAACGGAAGAAGAGCGCCAGAAGCTGGTGTTTCGCGTAAAAGCCAAAATCCCGCAGGAACTGCTGCAAAAACATATTCAGCAGGTCAAAACCGGTCTGCCGGGCACTGTCTATGTTAAGCTGAACTCTGAAGCCACATGGCCACAGAACCTTGCGGAACCTGTACAATGAACATGGATCTGGCGAGCGATAACAGCGCGGACGATGAACCTGTCGTCCGCATACAGAATGTCAGCCTGACCTATGGCGCCAAACAAGCCCTGTGTGATCTGACGCTGGATATTCCGACTGGTCGCATGATCGGCCTCATTGGCCCTGACGGTGTGGGGAAATCCAGCTTGCTGTCACTGGTTGCTGGTGCGCGTATTATGCAGCAAGGGCGCATTGACGTGCTGGGCGGGGATATTGCTGACAAGCGCCATCGCCAGTCCGCTTTTCCTCGTATTGCCTATATGCCGCAAGGGCTGGGTAAAAACCTATATCCGACCCTGTCGGTCTTTGAGAATATTGAATTCTTCGGCAGATTATTCGGCCATAACAAGCATGAACGTGAGCGCCGAATTACGGATTTGCTGGCACGCACCGGCATGTCGCCCTTTGCGGATCGTCCTGCCGGCAAACTCTCCGGCGGGATGAAGCAAAAAACCAGTCTTTGCTGTTCGCTGATCCATGATCCTGACCTGCTGATTCTTGATGAGCCGACCACCGGCGTTGATCCTCTGTCGCGCCGCCAGTTCTGGGAGCTGATCGACGATATCCGCAAAGATCGCCCGGGTATGAGCGTGATTGTTGCCACGGCCTATATGGAAGAAGCCGAGCGTTTCGACTGGCTTATTGCTATGAATGACGGGCAGATCCTCGCCAGTGGCACACCAAAAGAGCTGATGCAACAAACCGGCACATCGAATGTGGATGATGCCTTTATCGCCTTATTGCCGGAAGAACTGCGCCAAGACCATCATAAGGTGGTGATCCCGCCGCGTGATGAAAGCATCACGGATATTGCCATTGAAGCCGAGCATGTCACCGTGCGTTTTGGTAAGTTCACAGCCGTTGATAATGTCAGCTTCCGTATTCCGCGCGGCGAGATTTTCGGCTTCCTCGGCTCCAATGGTTGCGGCAAATCCACGACCATGAAAGTGCTGACCGGCTTGCTGCCTGCAAGTGATGGTATTGCCCGCCTGTTTGGCCGTGAAGTTGATACCAAAGATATCGATATCCGCCGTCGTGTCGGCTATATGTCACAGGCTTTCTCGCTCTATTCAGAACTGACTGTGCATCACAATCTGGAACTCCACGCCAAATTATTCGGCATGGAAGAGGCCAGAACCAAACAGCGTATTACAGAGCTTTCACAGCGTTTCGATCTGACCGAGATGATGGATATTTATCCGGATGATATGCCGCTCGGTATCCGTCAGCGTTTGTCTCTCGCGGTCGCCCTGATCCATCAGCCGGATATTCTCATTCTCGATGAGCCGACTTCCGGTGTTGATCCGGTGGCACGTGATGCCTTCTGGCAAATCCTCGCCGATCTTTCGCGCAAGGATAATGTGACGATTTTCGTCTCCACCCACTTCATGAATGAAGCAGAGCTTTGTGACCGGATTTCCCTGATGCATGCCGGTAAAGTGTTGATCAGTGATACACCGGCTGCAATCACTGCCAGCTGTTCGGCAACAACACTGGAAGAGGCGTTCATCGGCTATCTTGAAGATGCCATTGGCGAAACCGCACCTGCGCCGCAACCTGCCCATACAGCAGTTGCAGAACAGACAGCACAAACAGTAAAACGGGTACGAGAGCTTCCGGCTCCGTCTGCAAGCTGGATGCCTGATCTGCGCCGTATGCTCGCTTATACCAGACGCGAAACGCTGGAACTGCGGCGCGATCCGATCCGCGCCACACTGGCAATGCTTGGCAGTGTTATCCTGATGTTTGTGATCGGTTTCGGTATCAATCTCGACGTGAATAACTTAAGTTTTGCAGTGATTGACCGCGACGACACAACGATCAGTCGTGACTATATCCTCCAATTCTCCGGCTCACGCTATTTTATCGAAAAAGATCCGATCCTTGATTATGACGATCTCGACCGGCGCATGCGAAACGGCGAGATCAGTCTGGCGATTGAGATACCACCGAACTTTGCCCGCGATGTCGAACATGGACGTCCTGTTGAAGTCGGCGCATGGATTGACGGTGCAATGCCGACGCGGGCAGAAACCATTCAGGGTTATGTGCAGGGCACGCATCTCAACTGGTTGTCGCAAAAAGCCCGCGAGCTCTATGGCAACACCACGGCCCTCACCAGTTTCAATATGGAAATCCGCTATCGCTATAATCCGGATGTGCAAAGTCTGGTAGCCATGGTGCCAGCGGTTATTCCGCTGTTGCTGCTGGTTATACCGGCCATGCTCTCGGTGCTGAGTGTTGTGCGCGAAAAAGAACTGGGCTCGATTATCAATTTCTACGTGACACCGGTCACGAAATTCGAGTTTCTGATGGGTAAGCAGCTGCCTTATATCGGGCTGGCTTTCTTCAACTTCCTGATGCTGACCGCCTTCGCAGTGTTCATCTTTCAGGTGCGGTTTACCGGCAGTTTTCTGACCTATTCAACGGCTGCCTTGCTCTATGTGATTATCACAACAGGCATGGGACTGGTGCTCTCCACTTTCATGAACAGTCAGATCGCCGCTATCTTCGGCACCGCCTTGATGACGTTGATACCTGCCGTGCAATATTCGGGTATCATTGATCCGGTTTCTTCTTTGCGTGGTGCAGGGGCTTTGATCGGTCAGATTTATCCGACAACCTACTTCACCACCATCTCGCGCGGGACGTTCTCGAAAGCGCTCAGCTTCTCTGATCTGGGCATGCCTTTTCTGATGTTGCTGATAACCATTCCGGTGCTGATGGTGCTGGGTATTGTTCTTCTCAAGAAACAGGCGCGCTGAGATGAGGATTTCCAATATATTCCGTCTTGGCATCAAGGAGCTACGCGGTCTTGCCCGCGATCCGATGCTGATGATCCTGATTGTTTATGCGTTCACACTGGCAATCTATACGGCTTCCAAAGCAATGCCGGAAAACCTAAACAATGCGGCGATCGCAATTATTGATGAGGATCAGTCCCCGATCTCCGGCCGGATTACCACCGCATTTTATCCGCCTTATTTTGTGCCGCCGAAACTCATCTCCACTTATGAGATGGACAAGCGCATGGATACCGGTCTGGATACATTTGCGCTGGATATTCCGCCGAACTTCCAGCGTGATCTTCTGGCCGGACGCAATCCGACTATTCAGCTGAATATTGATGCGACGCGTATGAGTCAGGCCTTCAGCGGCGGGCGCTATGTGCAGGCCATTGTGACCAATGAGGTGAGCGAGTTTCTCAATCATTATCGCAGTGCCACTAAAATGCCGGTCGCGCAGAACCTGCGTGCGCGCTTCAATCAGGATCTGAACAAAGGCTGGTTCGGTGCGGTTACCAACGTGATTGCCTCGGTGACGATGCTGTCAATCATCCTGACCGGTGCGGCACTCATTCGCGAGCGTGAACATGGCACGATTGAACATCTGCTGGTGATGCCGGTCACCCCGATCGAGATCATGATCAGTAAGGTCTGGTCTATGGGGCTTGTGGTGCTGGTTGCCACGGCAATGTCCTTGCTGTTCATCGTCAAAGGTGTGCTGTCGGTACCGATCAATGGATCGATCATCCTGTTCCTGCTCGGGGTGGCACTCCAGCTTTTTGCCACCACCAGTCTCGGCATTTATCTAGCAACCATTGCCGGTTCCATGCCGCAATTCGGACTATTGATTGTGCTGATCCTGCTGCCGTTGCAGGTTCTCTCCGGTGCAATGACACCGCGTGAGAGCATGCCGGAAATCATTCAGAATATCATGCTGGCAGCACCAAACACGCACTTTGTGATTCTCGCGCAATCGGTGCTGTTCCGCGGTGCAGGATTAAGCGTGGTCTGGCCGCAGTTCCTCGCCCTCATGATTATCGGTTCCGTGCTCTTCTTCTTCGCACTCAAACGTTTCCGTAACTTCCTGAGGTGAGCTGACACAATAAAGCCTGCCTCACTTTTCCTGCAAAGCTGTTGATTATGGAAAGACTTGGAATGAATGATTTAATTCTCACATTCAATACAGGATCATCGACCGTCAAAATCGGCAGTTTTGAATGGAACGGCTCGTCTTTGCATAAATCCGCTAAGGCTGGCATTGATTTTGCCGCGTCTCCTTTGAGTTTTCATATGGAGCGCGGCAAAGAACGGCTGGATTTGCAACTGCAATCTGAGGCTTCTGCGGATATAGTCAGCGTGTTGAGCGAGGTTTTCGATAAGCTTTCTGCGCATATAGACCTGACCCGTATCAAAGCCATTGGTCACCGTGTGGTGCATGGCGGCGATGTTTTTACTGGTCCTGCATTGATTGATGAACGCTCAATTCAGGCCATTGACGATTTGTCGGCCTATGCGCCGTTGCATCAGCCTAAAAGTCTGGCGCTGATTAAAGCGATCCACCAACTTTTCCCTAATATTTTGCAAACAGCCTCTTTTGATACAGCCTTCCATCGCACCATGCCGGATGTGAACCGCCGGTTTGCCATTCCGCGGGAAATGCATGACCAAGGCATCAAGCGCTATGGTTTTCACGGACTCTCTTATCAATCCATTGCACAACATTTTAACGAGCTTGACCCGGATTTAGGCCGTAAGAAACTTGTTGTTGCCCATCTTGGCAGCGGCGCCAGCCTTTGCGCACTTAGAGAAGGCAAAAGCGTTGATACCAGTATGAGTTTCTCCACGCTGGACGGTATTCCGATGGCAACGCGCTGCGGAAATCTAGATGCGGGTGTGCTGCTGCATCTGTTGAGCCAGCAGAATATTAACGCCGATGGGTTGACTGATATGCTTTATCATCGCTCCGGTCTGCTCGGTGTATCCGGCATCAGCGGAGATTGTCGTGACTTGTTGGCAAGTGAGGCACCTGAAGCAAAGCAAGCTATTGATCTCTTCACCACACGCATTGCCGGTGAAATCAGTCGTCAGGCGACCAGCCTTGGCGGGTTGGATACCATTATTTTCACCGCAGGTATTGGCGAACATCAGCCCGAAATCCGCGCCCATATTGCCAGAAAATTACAATGGCTGGGCGTCGAACTGGATGGTGCGGCCAATGATAAAAATGCTTTCCGCATTAGTACACAATCAAGCAAAATCGCGGCTTTCATGCTCGCAACTGATGAAGAGCAAGTGATTGCTGCGGAAACCCTCACTGTTTTAAACCAATCCTCCCAATAAGTTAAGGAATTTTGGAATGAATAATCAGACTGGCGCCCAGCCGCTTACTCCGGATCAGCTGAAACTGACCGACCGCTATTGGCGCGCGGCCAATTACCTCTCCGTCGGGCAGATTTATCTGATGCAAAATCCGCTGCTGCGTGAGCCTTTAAAACCTGAACATGTCAAGCCGCGTTTGCTCGGCCATTGGGGCACTACACCCGGTTTGAACTTCATCTATGTACATCTCAACCGCATCATTAAAAAGCGCAACAAAGATGTGCTGTATGTCTGCGGCCCCGGTCACGGTGGCCCTGGCATGGTGGCGAATACCTATCTGGAAGGCACTTATACGGAAACCTATCCCGATATCACCGAAGATGTTGACGGAATGCAAAAACTCTTCCGCCAGTTCTCGTTCCCGGGCGGTATTCCAAGCCATGTGGCACCGGAAACTCCGGGTTCCATCCATGAAGGAGGCGAGCTTGGCTATGCGCTTGTGCATGCTTATGGCGCAGCTTTTGATAATCCCGATCTCGTCGTTGCCTGTGTTGTCGGTGACGGTGAGGCCGAAACCGGCCCCTTGGCGGCTGCATGGCATTCTAACAAATTCCTCAACCCGAAGCGCGACGGCGCGGTGTTGCCGATCCTGCATCTGAATGGCTATAAAATCGCTAATCCGACCCTGCTTGCTCGTATGTCAGATGAAGACTTGTACAGCCTTTTCACAGGCTATGGCTATGAACCATTTTTCGTAGAGGGCCACGAGCCGGAAGCCATGCACCAACTGATGGCTGCAACTTTTGACCGTGCTTTTGATCGTATCAAAGCCATTAAAGAGCAAGCCGATCTTAAATCTCCGGAGCGTCCGCGCTGGCCGATGATTATCTTCCGCAGCCCCAAAGGCTGGACAGGGCCAAAAGTGGTTGACGGCAAAATGGTGGAGAACCATTGGCGCTCCCATCAGGTGCCGGTTGCCAATTGCCGCGCAGATGATGCCCACCGCAAAATCCTTGAAGACTGGATGCGCAGCTATGATCCCGAAGATCTGTTTGACGCAAGCGGCAAGCTGAAACCGGAATTGCGCGCGCTCGCACCAAGCGGTGAAAAACGCATGGGCGCTATTCCGCATTCCAATGGTGGCTTGCTGCGTAAAGACCTGAAAACACCCGATTTCCGCAAATATGCAGTCAATGTTAGCGTGCCGGGTGCGGTACAGGAACAAACCACCAAAATCCTTGGTGATTATCTGCGCGATGTCCTCCGCCTCAATGATGAGGATAAAAACTTCCGTGTCTTCGGGCCAGATGAAACGGCGTCCAATCGCCTTGGCAGTGTTTTTGAGGCAACCGACCGCGTCTGGATGGCTGAAACGCTAAACAGTGATGATCATCTGGCCGCCGACGGCCGCGTGATGGAAGTGCTCAGTGAGCATTTGTGTCAGGGCTGGCTGGAAGCCTATTTGCTGACCGGTCGTCACGGCTTCTTCTCCTGCTATGAAGCCTTTATCCATATTGTGGATTCAATGTTCAACCAGCATGCCAAATGGTTGCAGGTCGCGCGCGAACTGCCATGGCGCAAACCGGTTTCATCGCTCAACTATCTGCTGACCTCCCATGTCTGGCGGCAGGACCACAACGGCTTCTCCCATCAGGATCCGGGTTTTGTCGATCTGGTCGCCAATAAGAGCGCCGATATTGTCCGCGTTTATTTCCCGCCGGATGCCAATACACTGCTTTGGGTGGGTGACCACTGTCTCAAAACATGGAACCGTGTGAATGTGATCGTTGCCGGTAAGCAGCCATCACCACAATGGCTAACCATGGATGAAGCAGAAAAGCATTGTGAGGCCGGTCTTGGTAAATGGGATTGGGCAGGCAGCGAAGATGGTATGGAGCCTGATCTGGTGATGGCTTGCGCCGGTGATGTACCGACCATGGAAACTCTGGCCGCCGCCGCAATGTTGCGTGAAGCGCTGCCGCATTTGCGCATCCGCGTAGTCAATATTGTTGATCTGATGGCGCTGCAATCACCGCAGCATCATCCGCATGGTATTGCCGACAGTGAATTTAATGCGCTTTTCACCACTGATCGTCCGGTAATTTTCGCTTATCACGGCTATCCGTATCTGATCCACCGGCTGGTTTATAAGCGCACCAACCATCCGAACTTCCATGTGCGTGGCTTTATCGAAAAAGGCACAACCACAACGCCCTTTGATATGGCTGTGATGAACGAACTTGATCGTTATAATCTGGCGATTGAAGCGCTTAACCGTCTACCTTTGGCTGCCGGTATAGCAGACCCGATTATCGCGTATCTTCAAAAAAAGCTTCAGCAGCATCATGACTATGTGCGTGAGTATGGTGAGGATATGCCGGAAATCCGTGACTGGAAATGGCCGCATAGCCGCATAGCCAAGAGCTGATTGCAGATATTTACCGGAGCGGTACATACCCCTCCGGTCTTTGAGTTTTATTCTGATGAACAGTGAATGGATATGTTAATATGGCTCTGCACTCTGCTGAGAAACGTCTGACCATTCCTCTGTTCGGCAATGAAGATCTGGCACGCGCGATTGCCGCCGCAGGTAATTATCAGCTTGGATCGCTGGAAACCCGCAATTTTCCGGACGGTGAGAGTTATCTGCGGTTTCTTGATGATGTGGAAGGCCGCGATGTGGATCTCATCTACACACGGCACATCCCAATCATAACTTCCTATCGTGATTTTTTGCGGCGGATGCAGCTCGCGAGTTTAAAGACCGTTCTGTCAATCTGGCCCCCCCCTTTCTGGCCTATTGCGACAGGACAAACGCTTCAAATCCGGTGATGTGATCATTGAATAACCCTAGATTTGTAGACACCTTGTGACTTTAAAAAAGGTAAAGAGCTTACGATGAGTAAAGCTAATTTCACCGACGAATTTAAATTGATGCTGTTAAACAAATAACTGAGCGCGGTTATTCCGTAGCAGATGTTTCGCGTCGCTTGGGCGTAAGCACTCATTCACTTTATAGCTGGATGAAGCATTACAACGCCCCTGAGAAAGCAGCTGCTCAGGATGATCAATTGTCAGAGATCAGGAGTGGACTTGCTGTCCAAACCGAGTTGCGAGACTGACTCGACTGGCAGGTATCGTAGCTTAGATTGGCTACATCAAAACATATGTGAACGGTGCTATTCTGGCTGTCGTAGTCGACATTTTGACAGACGTTTTATTGGCTGTTCAATACAATCGCACCAAACCACAGACCTGGTCTTACAGGCTTTTTGGATTACCGTGTGGCGACGTATACCAAAAGAGCTAGTACTGATTCATTCCGACCAAGGCTCCCTGTTTACAAGTATGAACTGGGTTCATTCCTGAAACAGCACAACTTCTGCACAGTATGAGCCGGCTTGGGAATTGTCACGATATTGATCTAGCTGATAGCTTTTCTAATCGACTTGATAGAGAATGTGTTTGGCGCAAAGTAGAACACGATTGAAAGGAAGGCAAGATTGCCTGATGCAGTCTACAATTGTCTGTTTAACATCGGAGCAAGCCGCTAAAAATCACGATACCTTGCTAGATAGGAATCTGAATAAATTTTACATTTACACCCGATCTAGACTGCACATTTCTTTTAATAGAACAGATTCCAATACCTTTATTCCCGCCTCACTATCATTCAGACATGGTATAAAAGTGTATTCTTCCCCACCGTGTTCCATAAAGTACTCCCGATTTTCCACCGCAATTTCTTCCAGTGTTTCCAAACAATCGGAAACAAAACCTGGGGTAATAACCGCGATTTTTTTAACACCACTTTCAGCCAGTGACTGAATTGTTTTGTCTGTATAGGGCTTAATCCACTCTTCTGGCCCAAAGCGAGACTGAAAGGTAACAATCAATTGCTGTTTTGACATGCCCAATCTTTCACGCAGTAAGCGAGCTGTCTTCATACAGTGACAATAATAAGGGTCGCCCTTATCAAAGTAGTTCTGCGGAATGCCATGAAAAGAGGCTACAATAACCTCAGGCGTCCAACTAATAGTGCTCAGGTGTTGAGTTACAGAATTATACAAGGCGTCAATATAAACAGGATCATCATAATAAGGCGGCACTGTTCTTATGGCGGGTTGCCAGCGCATATTTAATAATTTGCGATACACCGCATCATTAACCGATGCTGTTGTAGCCGCCGCATATTGAGGATAAAGAGGGAAAATAATAATACGCTCACATCCGGCACGTTGCAGTGCATCTATGCGGTCTGCAATGGAAGGGTTGCCGTAGCGCATAGCCCAATCGATGATAATGTTATCATTATCGTTGAATTTCTCGGCAATAAGACTTGCCTGATTTCTGGTGAATGTACGAAGATAACTTTCATTCAGTTCGTTATTCCAGATAGATTTATAGGCTTTGCCAACCTTCTGCGGCCGCGTATTGAGCACAATGCCAAATAGAATTGGGTACCACTTCCAAGGCGACCATTCTATAACCCGTTTATCCGTCAGGAACTCTTTGAGATAAACACGAAGTGACTTGTAGTCTGTCCCTTCAGGTGTGCCGAGATTAATAAGCAAAACCCCGATTTTCCCGTTTTTGACATCAGGATGTTGTACGGGATTGCCATTATAAACAAGACTATGTTTCACTGAAAATACATCCGATTTTTTGGTTAAGTAACTATCTAATCATCCTTTACGTTTGCCTGAACAAAACGGATCACCGGAAAATACGCATAATTACAATCAGAGTGCCGTGCGCCCATCTGACATACTAAAATTTACGTAAAATCGACCTTAAGCTGAAATCAGAATAAGGCTTTATGCTCTAAATCTCGTTCTTCATAATCATCTTGAAGAACCTCTGGCTTTCTGCAATATCCGCAATCGGCAACGGATAATCGGTGCCCAATTTCAGTTTTGCTCCGCGCAAGACATCAGCAGGCGCTTGCCCCGGACTGTGCATCCATTTTGAGGGCAATAAGCGCAGTTCAGGCACCCATTGACGCACGTAATCACCTTCTGGATCGAAGCGTTTTCCTTGCACCACAGGGTTAAAAACCCGAAAATACGGGGCAGCATCCATCCCGCATCCCGCAACCCATTGCCAACTGGCCGGATTGCTGGCCACATCAGCGTCAACCAGCGTATCCCAAAACCACTCTTCCCCAAGACGCCAGTCGATCATAAGATTTTTCGTCAGAAATGACGCCACAAGCATTCTGACACGATTATGCATCCATCCTGTTGCCCACAATTGACGCATTCCAGCATCAATAATCGGTATGCCGGTCTGTCCTTTTGTCCATGCAATGAAAGATGCGGGATCCTTGCGCCACTCAATTGGTTCAAGTGTCGGGCGCATATCATGCGTGGTAATATCTGCTCTGTGATAAAGTTGATGGTAATGGAAATCACGCCAGATCAACTCGGACAAAAACTTATCAGCACCATTTGCCACATGCGGATGCTGCTGCGCGAACTGAACAACTTCATGCCATATCTGGCGCACACTCATCTGCCCGAAGCGCATATAAGGCGAAAGTTTTGAAGTGCCGTCAAGAGAAGGACAGTCGCGGTCATCCGCATAAGACCGGACCAGATCTTTCAAAAATACGGTCAAACGCTGGTAACCCACCTCCTCGCCGGTTTGCCAATGCTGGGCAATTGTGTGTGACCAGTGCGGTTGTTTATAAATCATAACCGGCTGGTGCTGCACGCAATTTCTGGAGGCTGCCATCTGAGCCGATATAGCACGAGGCTGAAGAACACCTTGCCGGCGCAAGGCTTTGGCATAGGGTGTATAAACCTGATAGGGGTCACCGTTTCCAGTCATAACCTCCCAAGGTTCGATCAATAAATTACCCCTGAATGAGGCAACATGGATACCTTTGCCTTTGAGGTTATGTTTTATATCTGCGTCGCATTCACGCTCTGTATGCGCATAACGCCTGTTCCAGAAGACAGCTTTAACATGCTCCGTTGTTACGATATGTTCTATGATAATCGCCGGATCACCTGTCTCAATTATTAATTCGATATTTTTTTGCGCCAATTGCGCAGCAAATTTTTCAAGGCTTCTCTCAAGCCACCATCGCGCAGCGCCGCCAGAACAGCGCGAAATTCCTGTTTCCTCATGGATATAAACGGCTGTAACAGATCCGCCCGCTAACAATGCCGCATCAAGTGCCGGATTATCTTGCATTCTAAGATCATTGCGCAACCATATAAGACTATGATTTTTCATAGAAAATCCTGAGAGCTAAGAGAAAGAGCGGATGATGGATGAACCGCTGCCACCCCTGTTGCGTATAGAGAATGTAAAGTTTGTCTAATGAGGTGAATGTAATGGAAGCTCATATACATAATAAACTTGTATGGATAACGGGTGCCGGCACCGGAATGGGGCGCGCTTTGGCAATAAGGCTTGCCAGCCAAGGCTGGAAAGTAGCAATCAGCGCCCGCACAAGAGCGCATCTTGAAGAGGTCGCCGCACAAATACCGGACAAGATTTTTGCTTTTCCGATGGATGTGACGGACCACGCAGCGGTACCGGCTGCATATGCCGCGATTGAAGCACAGCTTGGCCCTGTTAGTGTCGCAATCCTCAATGCAGGCATATATAAGCGGGACAATGCGTTTAATTTTGATGCTGCGCTTTTTGAGGAAACGGTCAATGTCAATCTTATAGGAACTGCCTATTGTCTGGGCGCCGTTATGGAGCCCATGCTCAAGCGGCAATCGGGACGCATATTGGTCGTCTCCTCCGTTGCAGGATATACCGGCCTGCCAGGTGCAGCAGCATATGGCGCGACCAAAGCCGGTCTCATTAATATGTGTGAGGCCCTTTATCCTGAGCTGCGACGTAAGAATGTGCTTCTCAGCGTTGTTAATCCCGGTTTTGTAGATACGCCGCTCACACAAAAAAATGACTTTCCTATGCCTTTTATAATTTCAGAGAATGAGGCCGCTGATCACATCATTCGCGGCCTGAATTCACATCGTTTTGAAATTGCATTTCCGTGGAAGATGGTTTGGCTTACCAAATGTCTGGCATGTCTGCCCGCTGGATTGCGATTTGCAATTACGCGCAAATTGTTACGTTAATCCTGATTGACGCAGAGCTGACGGAAATGAAACTGCCCGACATCAATGCGCTGCGCTCTGAAACCGGCAGCGCAATAATGGAAATAATATCGCCACATCCGCTTGAAACGCGCATCAAAGCCGAGTGGCTCGATAGTGCACCATTGCTTTATGAATTGATCATCCCATTGAAGCAGCGTCTTCTCATAATCACGTCCAAACATCAGCTGGTCAGTCAGCTTTAAATTATGTCTTCGTGCGACATCAATAAGTGCGTTGCATGAAGGCAGCATACCGCCCGGAAAAATATAGGTCTGAATGAAATCAGCATTGCGCCGGTATTCATCAAGGCGGTTATCATCGATGGTAATAACCTGTAGCAAAGCCTCGCCGTCACTCTCTAACAAGGCTTGCAGTCTTGCAAAATATACAGACCAGTTCTCCTCGCCGACAGCTTCAAACATCTCGACAGATACGATTTTGTTGAAATGCCCCTCACAATTTCTGTAATCTTCAATACGAATTTCAACACGATCAGATAGGCCCGCTTTCATCATGCGCTCTCGCGCAAAATGTGCCTGCTCCTGAGAAAGTGTCAGGGCTACAATGCTGCAACCGGTTTTACGCGCAGCATATTCCGCAAATCCGCCCCATCCGCAGCCGATCTCAAGAACACGGTCATTTTTCTGAATATTCAATTGCCTGACGATGCGGTCATATTTGGCATTTTGCGCATCAGATAAGGACTGTCCGGCCGTTTGGAACAAGCCGGAAGAATATGTCATGGTCTCATCCAGCCACTGAGCATAGAATTGGTTGCCCAGATCATAATGGAAAGCAATATTGCGCTTGCTTCCTGTAGGCGTATTGGCACGGAGACGATGGCGCAAATTGGTCATCAATCTTGCAAGTGCCGGCAATGCGAGAACCGAATTTAAATAATCCTCATTGAAAATTCCCAGATCCAAAACAGCACCAATATCTGGACTATCCCAGTTATTATCAATAAATGCGCGCGCCAGCCCGAGTTTTCCTCCGGAGAGGACTTGCCACACAAATTTCGGCGAACGAATGATCATTGTTGCATCAGGGCCCGGTCTTGAGCCTTTGACATAAAAACTGTGCCCATCAGGAAACTCAACAGTCAGTGTGCCGAAAGCAATCCGGCCAGCCCATTTCTGCGCAATGCGCATCCATAGCGGCGGACGTTCGTTGAGCCCTGCTTTGACTTCCCTCTTGATGTTCATTGTCTCTTCAGTGGTGCTCATCAGGATTTAACTCACGGGGCTGATTGATCGGAGTGGGGTTTGAAACAACAGTACTGTCGACCTTGCTGGCCGCCGCCTTATAGCGATAAATGGTAAGGCCTTTTCTCCAAAGGCGCAGTGCCTCCCAATAAATGCTCGCGCTGACTTTCAGGGTCATCAACGGGTGACGCAACAATGCCAAACCAAGCGTGCGGTCATTTATGGGGCTTCGTGTCGCTGCAAAATTTGCAACAAGCACCATGCCATCAGCATCTTCCTCATGGATACGAACCAGCAGCTTTTCATCGGGAGGCTCAATGTAAAAATTATAGAAACAGTCCATCGGCAAAAAAGGAGATACATAAAAATCCTTCTTACATTGCTGGTGAAAGCCCTGTCCTGTCAGCTTCCCCTCGAGAACACGCATAATATAGGTATGACGTTCTGCGAATGTATTGCTGACCTCATAAAGAACAGCGCGCAGCCCTCCTTGCGCGTCATAACAAAAATAGAGTGTCAGCGGATTGAAGACATAGCCATAAATGCGCGGATAACAGAGAATATAAATACTCATCCCTGCCCCCTGAAGACCAGCACGGGCTAGTTGCCCTTCAACCCAATGGCGCAATCCGCCCTTTGTGCCATCTCCGTGATCTTTATCGTGAAAGCTCACAATTGCGCGGCGATTATAAGCAAAAAGACGCTTTGCCTTGTCTAATGACGGAAGCTCATCAATATTCAGCAGCAATGAAAATACACGATAAGTGAAGCGATGCCGTTGAGGACGCAACCGCATATGCATAACTTTGCCTATATAAAGACCTGACTGTATCTTCTCACTAGAGCGCATTATTATGATGCCTCACTCTCAGACGGCTGTGAAATTCTGGAGGATGCGTTTGGTACATTCCAAGGTCGTTTCAAACCAGCCAGCCCTTCTGCCACTGCAAGCCCTGCCTGCAAACCATCCTCATGAAAACCATAGCCAAAATACGCACCACAGAACCATGTATTACGCTTGCCTTGCAGGACATGCAGCGCACGCTGCGCTTCCAATGCTCGAAGGTCAAAAAGCGGGTGCTCATAATCAATCACCTTGATAATTTTTTCACCAACGATCGGCTTAGTCGGATTAAGCGTAACAAAAAGCGGGTATTTCTTATCAAGAGATTGAAGCTTATTCATCCAATATGTCACACATAAAGGTTGCTTTTCTGCATTCTTTTGATCGCCGGTATAATTCCAGCTCGACCAGATCCGCCTGCGCCTTGGCATAAGTGACGTATCGGAGTGCAAAACGGCGCTATTGGCTGTGTAACGAAAAGCACCAAGCAGTTTCTGCTCCTCAAAGCTGGGATCATCCAACATTGCAAGCGCCTGATCCGCATGCGCGGCAATAACAACATCGGTAAAACGCTCTGTATGGCCTTTGTTATCTGTCACCATGACGCCGTCAGGAGTGCGCTTGATGCGCACAACCTTGGCATCAAGCCTGATGTCACCGGATATTGCCTGTGCCAATCGCTCAACATAACGGCGGCTGCCACCCGTAACAGTGCGCCATTGCGGGCGATTTTTAAGACTGAGCAATCCGTGGCTGACAAAAAAGCGCACAAAGGCTTGCACAGGATAAGCCCGCATTTCATCCGCGCCCGCAGACCAGATTGCAGCCCCCATAGACAGCAGATGATTTTCAACAAAATCATTACCATAATTATGAGAACGAAGATATTCGCCAAGGCTAGTCTGCGCGTAATGTTCACTATCCAGAACAGAAGGCGCCTCGCGGTAAAACCTCAACACATCCCTGACCATAAACCAGAAACGGGGACGAATGATATTACGCCGCTGACCAAGCAAACCGTTGATGCCAGAACCGGAGTATTCCAGCCCGCCCTCATTGAGTGATACGGCAAATGACATATTGGATTTTTGTGTCTCAACCCCGCATGTTTCAAATAATGCGACAAGATTGGGATAATTCCGCTCATTATAAACAATAAAGCCCGTATCAACGGCAATCTCGTTTTGTCCGCACGGAACCATAATCGTATTGGAATGCCCGCCTAAACGGTTATTCTCTTCATAAATGGTGACCCGCGCAGTTTTGCTCAACAGCCATGCTGCAGACAATCCGGAAATACCTGATCCGATGACAGCAATGTGTTTTTTATTTTCAGAGAATGAGTGAGAACTGCTCACGGCTATTCCTTTTGTTTTTTATATATTCCAATACGCGCCGTACGACGTTTCGGATCTCTTTTTTTAAATTATTTTGATGTCGTGATCCGTTTGCTGATTTTCTCCGTAAAGATGGCATGAAAACAAACATTTCCATCCAGCCGCAATCGTGGCACAACAAATACAAAGGAATTGCAGAGCGCAGATCTATGCTGCTCCGATTCAGGCGGGAATGTTTCAAAATGAAAAAAACCACCCCCAATGCGGAGATTGGGAAACTCGAAGTATTAATGAAAGCTGTCACATTGGATCGCGATATTGATGCTTATGAGGTGATTTTTAAATACTTTGCGCCGCGTGTTAAATCTTACATGTTGCGGCTTACGACTGATGAACAGCTCGCAGAAGAGCTGATGCAGGAAACAATGATCACTGTATGGCACAAAGCGGACCGTTTTGATCCGCTCAAAGGAGCGCTTTCAACATGGATTTTTACGATTGCACGAAATTTGCGCATTGATGCTGTAAGACGAGAGAAAAGACCCGAATTTGACCCGGATGATCCGGCTTTTGTTCCTGATGAAACAATACCCGCTGATGCTCTAATCATAATGCAGCAATCAAGTAATGAATTACAGCAAGCAATGGAAAAATTACCGAAGGAACAGTTCGAGCTTATAAAAATGTCTTTTTATGATAATCACTCTCAAAGTGCTATTGCCGAGAAAATGAATATTCCGCTTGGTACAGTTAAATCACGAATGCGACTGGCATTTGAAAAATTGCGTCTTTCCCTCAAACACTTAGGGAGAGCGTCATGAATATACATCATCATTTAAGCGATGCGTTGCTTGAAAGCTATGCTGCCGGCACCTTAAGCGAGGGCTGGAGCATTGCCGTAGCCACACATTTATCATTGTGCCCTTCATGCCGTTTTCGTCTTAAAAACTATGAATGTCTGGGCGGAAAATTGCTTGAGGAACTACCTGCTGATACGTCTGTGGATAAAGCATGGGAGGCGGTTCGGTCGAGATTGGCAAAGACATCACTAAAGACCAAGCAAGAACGGCCGGAACCACAACCTCAGGCACCTGTTTTACCTCAGCCATTACGCTCTTATCTCGGAGGAGATGTCGATAAGCTGAAATGGCGCGCTCTTGGTCGCGGAGCCAGTCATATTGTCATTCCGACCAGCGACAATTCATCAACCGTACGCCTGCTCAAGATACCTGCCGGCAAGCCGGTTCCTGAGCACGGTCATGGCGGACGGGAATTGACACTTGTTCTTAGCGGAAGTTTTATCGATGGCGACGAGAGTTTTACTCGCGGCGATATCGAAGAGGCAAATTCCGATATTATTCATCAGCCTATAGCTACATCGGACGCTGATTGCATTTGTCTGGCGGTTACAGATGCCCCGTTACGTTTCCGCTCATGGATTGTTCGTTTAGTGCAACCTGTGCTTGGAATTTAGCGGCTAACGAATCCTGAATATAACAAAGATGAGATCTGCAATGTTAAAACAGGCCATAATTGCATATACTACGACTGCCATAGTGTTCTTTGTTGTTGACTTTATCTGGCTGTCAAAGATGACAAGCTTGTTTTACCGCCCACGAATGGCCAACATCCTAATGGATCAGCCAAATTTCACTGTAGCGGGTCTTTTCTATCTCGTTTATGTAGGCGGGATTATTTATTTTGCGGTAATACCTGCTCTCAACTCAAACAGCTGGCTTACTGCTGTTATTAATGGTGCCATTCTTGGGCTTATTGCTTATGGCACCTATGATATGACAAATCTCGCTACGTTAAAAAATTGGTCCTTATCAGTAAGTATAGTTGATATGGTGTGGGGTCTGCTTCTCACTGCTATGGCTAGTTCAGCAGGATACTTTGCAACATCGTTTATTCTCCCCAAAATATAACAAATTAGATGTGTTTTTTAGCTGCAGAATTACTATTTATTCCAAAACATTAGTGGAGTGAACCGACGCCGACCTAAACAATCTTCGCAGCTATTTATTACGAGTATTATCTTTCAGAAGATTTTGATCGGCAAAGACGCTTATCGTACTTCTAATTGGGTCGCTTAAGAGTCTCAACCCGTTGAGCACCACAAGAACCGTGCCCCCCTCGTGGCCAAGTACCGCCAAAGGCAATGGCAATTCAAAAAAAGCTGCACCCACAACCAAAACACACATCATACAAATCGCAAAAATAAGATTTTGACGAATTATTGATACGGTTCGCCTGGCAAGACGATGGGCTGCCGCTAATCTTTCCATATTCTCTGAAAGCAGAGCGACATCAGCAGCCTGTAAAGCAACTTCAGATCCTGCCGCCCCCATCGCAATGCCGACATCGGCGCGCGCTAGTGCCGCTGCATCATTCACACCATCACCAACAAATGCAACTTTCCCACCACTAGCCATTTCTGCAACCAGCCTCACCTTATCCTCTGGCAACATCTCGGCATGAATCTCATCTGGCTTGAATCCAAGCAGCTTGCCAATACGCAGCGCCACTGCCTGTCTATCGCCTGTCATCATTGCGATGGTCTTAACGCCGTTTTCTCGCAAAGCGACAAGTGCTCCAGCTGAAGTTTCACGTACTTTGTCCGCGATACTGATCGCACCTAAAACAAGCGCCCCACGCCCAAGATAAACAACTGTCTCTGCTCCGTCCTGTAAGTTTTTAAAGCGCTCATCATCAAGAAGAGCACCCATATTATGGGCCATTCGACGATTACCTGCCCAAATAGGGCCGTCCATATCACGTCCAACAATGCCAGCGCTTGGAATTGTTTTCACATCATAAACATCATGTAGTTTCACCTCTCGACGGAGCACTTCGCGCCTCAGGGCGTCGGCAATATGATGCTCGGAATTGGCTTCAATACTAGCTAGTGCGGATAAAAAACTCATCTCATCATCAGCTAGAGGAACAACTCCAGTTACTTCTGCACGCCCGGTTGTCAACGTTCCAGTCTTGTCGAAAGCAAAGATATTAACTGCTGCAAGTGTCTCAAGCGCTGCCCCACCTTTAAATAAAACGCCTCCCCGTGCAGCTGATGATAGAGCGGACAAAATTGCTGCTGGCACCGAAATGACTATCGCACACGGGCTCGCGGCTACAAGCAAAGTTGCTGCAAAGTATAATGCAGCTTCCCAGTCATTCCCAAACCAATAGAAAATGCCAAGAGCAATCAGCGAGACCATTAAAACGGCAACTGTATAACGTTGCCCAAACCAAACACTGAACCGTTCTGAAGGAGCTTTCGCTGCCTGAGCTTGTGTGACTAGCTCAATCATGCGTGCCACAGTACTTTGTTCAACAGTTTTAGTAATCCTAATCTCAAGTACGCCATCAAGATTGACCGTTGCCTCAAAAACTTTAGCACCAGTTTCTTTGCGCACAGGCATAGATTCACCCGTAATCGTAGACTCGTCCAGCGCTCCACTTCCGCTTGCTATTGTTCCGTCAGAGGGTATTCGTGCGCCAGGCCGAACGATAACAATATCTCCAACACGAAGACTTGCTGCCTGCACTTCTTTGATCGAACTATCTGCTAGTTTAAGTAAAGCGATTTCAGGCCGTAACGCCATCAATGCTTCAATGGCGCGGCGCGCTCGCCCCATGGCACGCTCTTCCAATGTCGTGGACAAACTAAACAGCGTCAGCAAAATAGCACCTTCGACAAACGCACCAACAATCGCCGCAGCAATAGCTGCAACAATCATTAACAAATCGATGTCGAGTACGCGCTCATGGACCAACACACTCAACGCCCGCCATCCGGCGGGAACACCGCCAGCAAAATATACCAATACCACGCCGAAACTAGTCAATGCGAAAGCCAATGCACCACTGAATAGCCATGTCCCAACCAAGGCCAACAAAAGCCCCAACACGGTTGCAGAAGTAAGAGCAACTGATGGATTAGTTAAAAATCGATACATTGATACATTGCTCCACTTCGCTAATGAACTAAGAATGTTCAAACAGCTGCGCCAATGATCCTATCATAACTAAAGTCGCCGCAAGGCGTTTTGGAACCAACTCCATAGAAGTTATCCCGGCTGCGACTATGATCACACCATACAGTGCAATCGCAGCGTCACTGAGCATACTAAAAAATTCAACAGGGTTAGTTGTTTGCCATAAAGTCGTATGAAACACAGCCATCGTCCGTTAACGGGACTTATTATGCAGAATATTTTTTATTGCATTGATTGCAAGCAGAACAAAAACAAAACCGGTTACTGGAAAAATTGCTGATAGGACCTTTTCAGGTCAAAACCTCTCGATGACTGGCAAGAGACTTCAAATTTAATAGTTATTTCAGAATGTGCGTAATATTTTTTTATCATTCGTGGCAGTCATTAATTCCTGCCTGCGCCATGATAACGGGCGGATATTACGGCGTAGATTGTGATCAATCTGTGGTGAAGTTTCAACGTTGATTAAACCGCGGAAAACTCTCATCCTAAATACTGTAATTACAAATTTTATAAGGATTGGTGAGTTTTACTCTAATTAATCTAAGCTGTCATTTCTAAGGCAATGAAACTGATAAATATTATGCCACCCTCCACCCCATAATGTTGCAATGCTATTCAACTCTTGCTGGACAGCGCGCGAAAAGCCTGAAAGCTGTTCATGCTGCTGCTCGGCCGTCAGACCAATTCGGATGAGGTGTTTGCGGTTAGCAGCAATGACCTGTTTCTAATACAGCTCTGCATCTTCACCATGTTTTTTATAGAGCAGAGAGGCAGTACGCCGCACCTTTCCAATTCTGGCATCGAGTGGGAATATTATTATCTTACAAAAATCTATACTCATGCTGCACCAAGGTTCTTGTTGCTTCGCAATATGAGGATTTCATCCTCAAACTCCTGACTGGGGGATAATCCCCCAGACCCTGACGACCCGCTACGCGGATCGTTTTGGTTGACTGCGTGTTTGCTTCTACCGAGCACGAACTCGCAAAGGCATTTACCAGTTAGGCTTTTGAGAAAAGGATCTACTTGGGGATCTACCGGTGTGCCTGCCGGGCGAGAGAAGCAGAACTCTAAATCACAAATAGCAACGTTAATTTCAGCTTCAGCGAGGCCTTTCGTCTCGTGCCGTCCTAGGTCAAGTTCTTCGCCATCAACCGTAAGCATTGAGCGCCAAAGTTCACGATTACTGTCCCACCAAATTCTCCCAATGCAGCGATGGTGTAGTGCGCCGTCATCACCGTATATATTCTTCCTTATATAGGAAATCGTGGGCGCACCGGACATTTGTCCGCTTAATACGCCATGGGCAGCACCGGACAAATGTCCGGTTAATGCGGCGTTGTTTTTTGCGGACAAAATGACATCCTTCGGTAGGTTAAAGTCGAGATCAAGTGATAAGTAAATCGTGTCTGTCGACCGCCCCCTCTTGCCCCACTCAGACTGTTTTGATCGGTCAATTACTTCAAGCGCTTCTAATGCTGACAGACCACGCCGAACATGGCGTTCGGACATGCCGACCTTCTTAGCAAGGCGCATCTGAGTAATTTGACATACCCCACCAACAGAGGAGGCTACCAAACCTACCAATATCGTGTTTAGTGACTTGTCATCAATTTTTTGACGCTTAAGCCAGTCCTTTGCGGATTTACTCATGCAGACCTCTTTCTGGCCTGCGCGGACTTGGCGCAGCGGGTGGCCTGTCTATGATGCCAATCGGCAAGAGCGAAGTGAGCGCGACCTATAAGAATGAGGATTAAGCGCATTGGCCTGCTCCCGCGCTGTGATCAAGGGCTTCATTCCATGTATCAAGACTGGACTTGATGAAGCGCTGCAGCTGGCCGGCCGCAAAAATGATATTCGAGGCATCACTTTCAGACACAAAGTAAAACTCACGATTGCCGGTTACGGACGAATGATCTTTGTCGAATACATCATGGAGCAACCCACCGAGGATTGAAGCCATATTCTTTGAATCGTTGATCGGATTCTCAAGATTGAACAGAGCTTCGTTTATCTTGACCGTTGCACCCGTAGTTGCCTGCGGAACACCCTTTGTGTTATTCCTCTGCATGTTCTTCATTCCTGCGATGGTTTGGCTTGAACTCTGGCTCGGTTTTGAGGTTGCCGCCTCTGCCGAGCCTTTTGATTTCTGGCTCATGCCGCATCATCCATGAAAAATGCAATCAGCTTGCTACGTTCAGCGACCCATCTGCCACCCACCTTCTTCGCGGGAAGCTGGCCAGTATTGAGCAAATGGAACGTCTGCCGCTCATTGCGCCCAATCAGCTTTCCAATTTCTGAAACTTCCCAAATTAGTTCCATTGAATTTGTATTATTACTCATGACTTAAATTCCCTATATGTTCATGGGTGCAACTCGCATCAACATTCAATGGCTACCATCAATTAACCATGATATCAAGTCGCACTCTTGACATTTTTGATGGCAAGTTGCACTCATTGCAAATGAATGAAAAAAATAAGTACCCAAGTGAAATCGCTGACCGCTTTCAACTCCGACTTCCTCCGGGGCTGAGAGACCGTATAAAAGTCTTCGCGGAAGCACACGGTCGCTCAATGAACACAGAAATAGTGCGTGTTCTTGAAAAAGAGTTCCCTGAGCCAATGCCTCTTGATGTTAGACTGAATGAGTTGCTTGGCCTATTTACAGCGCTTCGTAAAGTCAGAGGACATGAAGACGCTATCAACGAATTAACTGACGGTCTGTTAGAAGCGGTCGAAGGGATTGCCTCTGGCCGTGTCCCCGACATCGACGAGGTAACACGACAACGCATTCGAGAAAGCCTCGACGACTGGCATCTTGCACGTATTGAAGAGGCTCAATTTTCCATCGATCAAATTGATGAGAAGTATACTCCCAAAACAATAAATCCAGACCTCACTGATTAAGCAATGTCGATACGCAAACGCAAATGGACTAACCCAAAAGGCATTATTAAAGAGGCGTGGGTTGTCGACTACGTTGACAGTCAGGGCACACGCCGCCTGAAAACATTTGCGAAGAAAAAAGAAGCGGATGCATTCTCAGCCACTGCTAAAATTGAAGTGCGCGAAGGCGTTCACGTTGCAGATAGTGCAAGCGCAACAGTTGCACAGGCAGGCGGTTTCTGGATCGCTAGCGGTGAAAATGACAGCTTAGAGCGCTCCACCATCAACCAGCGCCAAAGACACGTAAAACTGCATATTGACCCGTTCATAGGCAATACGTTGCTTTCGCGTTTGAATGTTCCCGCTATTCGAGAGTTTGAAGATAAGCTCCGCGACGAAGACCGATCGCCTGCCATGATTAAAAAAATCATTGGCTCTCTTGGTTCAATCTTAGCCGATGCGCAGGAGCGCGGCCTTACCATTCGCAATCCGGTCAAAGATATGCGCGGTACACGCCGTACGGGGAAAGATAGACAGGCAGAGCGCCGTCAGAATGGCCGTATCAAGGTCGGCATAGACATTCCCACCAGAGAAGAGATCAAAGCTCTTATTAACGCCATAGACGGCCGCTGGAAGCCATTGCTCATCACTGCAATCTTTACAGGCATGAGATCATCCGAGCTACGAGGTTTGCGCTGGCAGGATGTGGACTTTGAAAAGCGCGCTATCAATGTACATCAGCGCGCTGATGAATTTGGAGAAATTGGTCGACCGAAGTCTGGTGCAGGCGAACGGACTATTCCAGTACCACCACTTGTCATAAACACATTGCGTGAATGGAAATTAGCCTGCCCTCGCAGAGAAACCGTGAGACTGGATCCTAACGGCAATCCTGTCACGGAACTTCACTATGTATTCCCGAACGGTTTAGGTAAAATCGAGAGCCACGCAAACATCATCAATCGCGGCCTGATACCCGTTCAGATAAAAGCCGGCATCACCCAACAAGACGGACAGGAAGTGAAAGCCAAATATACAGGCCTTCATGCTCTGCGCCATTTCTACGCGTCGTGGTGCATTAACCGCCTAGAAGATGGAGGCCTTGGATTACCTCTCAAGGTCGTTCAAGAGCGCATGGGACACTCATCAGTCACCATGACTGCAGATACATATGGGCACTTATTTCCCCGTGGTGATGACGCTGCTGAGCTTGCAGCGGCCGAGCATGCCCTTTTAAGCTAACTGCGGGTGTTAAAGCTATTAAACGCGACATGAGCGCAACATGAATATAAATTACCTTATAAAATCAATGAAGATATAAGGCATCATAATCCTTGTGTCGGCGGTTCGAATCCGTCCTCCGCTACCAACAAATTTTCCCAATCATAAAACAATATTATGAATGTCTCATCTGTTTTAAGTATGAGATATTTGCTTCACTGCGACGGCATTTTGTAAAATGCCTCGTGCATCAGCGATTTATTCTCGTTTTGGGAATCACTTGAGAATCAATCGGATAGACCTGTAAATTTCACAAGACCGGTGCCGGAGTATAAGTCCGGCACCGTTTTTTCATTTCGGCTGACTAGAGCATTTCACAGTCAAGTTGGATTAACTTGGACAGTCCGGGATAATGCGACAAACTAAGAAATCTAGAGCGAGCACTGCGATCCAACATGGACGTAAACCGCTCTAGTCTTTTTCAGCAGCATCAATGTCCGCCGAGCACCAGCAGCTGTACCGGCATCATAATCGCCTGAATGCGCAGAATGACAGCATGAACGAGGCCGGTGGCATCCACTGCGTGCAGGAATGCCGAACGTAATGGCCCTGCTGTGCCTGCCTGCAGTTCTTCATGATTGCTGGTATAGGCATTGGCAATGCAATTGCTGCCCGGAGGCACATTGCCAAAACTATTTTCATAAAGAGGTTCCAGCGTCGCGGTAATCGTACCAGGACGGCTCAGCTGCTGCACATCAACCAGCTGATCGCTGGCACGCACCTGCCCGCCTGCAATCACATCCTGAACCTCAGTCACCACCATCGGCACAACGGTAAAAGGCTGACCGATACAGGTAACTTCGGCGATCATGCCGGTCTTGATGACCTGTGTCTCAATCTGGTTGAAACCGGCAACCAGCCTGCCCCGTCCGGCATCATCCGGCACCAGAACTCCTGCAGGGCGCAGCAGCGGGTTCACCACCTCACCCGTGCGCAAGGTAAACTGCTGCACGGTGCCGGACACACCGGCACGCACAGTGGTTTTATCCAATTGCACCCGTGCTTCCTCCAGTGCGGCCTCTGCACTGGCTTTTTGCGCAGGCAATAAAGTGCTGATCTTGGTCTGTAGTGTCTGCTTTCTGGCAATTGCCTCAGCCAGTGCGCCTTTGCGCCCTTCAAGGCTGGATGTCAGGCGATCAATCTCGCGCTGGGCAACCACATTCGGATTGCGGCGCTGCAACTCAGTCTGTGTATTGAGATCAATCTGCGCCTGCAAATAGGCGGCCTCAACTGACTGTATCGCACCATCTGTTGCAGCAATCTCAGATTTCGCCACCTCAGTTTCTGCCTGCACTTCAACAATACGCTGCTCTGCAGTTTTCATCGCAGCTTCCTGCTTGCTGCTGTCAAGGCGGAACAGCGGATCACCGGCTTTCACTTTCTGAAAGCGGGTCACATAGACCTCTTCAACACGCCCCGGAATTTCCGGCAGGATTGTCACCGTGCGATAAGCGGCGGTCACATTGGATGTGGAAGGATGATAATAAAAGATCATCGTAATCAGAGAGATTGTCAGAATAAGACAGGCTGTAATCCCCCAGCGCAGCTCAAACCACACCGAATAAAGCGTGATATGGTGACCGATAAGTTTACCCTGACCATAACGCCGGAACAGATAATCCGGCAAAATCGTCACCATTGAACAGAGAAGAAATTCCAACATTATTGCTTCTCCCCGTTCTGATCCGGATTATGAGATGAATGCCCGCCTTGAGCTGCCTGCGGCTGCACTGTTTCCACTGGTTTAGCGGCAGCTTCCGCTACAGGAGCAGGCTGTTGCGCGGCTGGCGCTGATGCAGGCGGATAGTTCTGCGGCACATAAGTACTGCGCGCAATCCTGTTCAGAGACTTGGCCATTGAGGTTACCGGCGTAATAAAATTCGGCAGTTCAATCATCGCCAGCAACAGGGCAGCAATCCAGAAAAGCTGATTATGGGTAAAGAGCGCAATCAGCGCCAGAACCGCAACAACCTGCAACTGCACCTTATTGGTACGATGTGCCATTTGCTCCGGCAAAGCATGAAGCCGGAGATAGAGGGTGCCAACGGCAAAGATCATGCAAATGAGAAAAACAATGACGAAATTAAACAGAATATCGGTCTGTCCCGGTGCCGTAATAAATGCGGGCACATGATCAATGGCTATGGGGTGTTTACTCACATCCATAATTTGCCTGTCTCCTGATCTGAAGATTAAGTTTCAGTGATTAAATACACTCAGCGAAAAACAGGCCGCACTTCCTGTGCAAACAAGGCCAAAAAATGTTGGTTTTAGTGCCAGAACAAGGCGCATATGAGTAAAACGGCATTAACGGCTGCTGATAACTCTAAGTTGAAAAGTTCCGTGCGTCCTCATCATGAGTACAGCAAATATTTTATCAGAATTTTGCAATACACAAAACAATATTGCTCAGTCGTGAAACTCTCTGCGTCATATTCCGGCAAGGATATGATTCCCGCCTTCAATGCGCCGCATCAAAGCTCTATGATAAAGGCGTTATTATCAGCATGAGATTCTTATGACAGACATTACCAGACGGATTGCCGCCATCATTGCCGGTGAGATCAATGCAAAACCGGAACAGGCGGTTGCCGCTATCGGCCTGCTTGATGAAGGCTCGACCGTGCCGTTTATCGCCCGCTACCGTAAAGAAGTGACCGGTGGTCTTGATGACACGCAATTGCGTAACCTGTCCGAGCGTCTGACTTACTTACGTGAACTGGAAACCCGCCGCACTTCCATTCTGGACTCCATCCGTACACAGGAAAAGCTCACACCGGAGCTGGAGCTGAAAATCGCCAAGGTCAGCACCAAAGCTGAGCTTGAAGATATCTATCTGCCCTATAAACCAAAGCGCCGTACCCGTGCCGAGATCGCGCGTGAGCGTGGCCTTGGTGCACTGGCGCAGGCTATTCTCGATAACCGCGCTGCTGTGCCTGCCGAACTGGCAACTGCCTATATCACACCGGATGTGGCCGATGTAAAAGCCGCCCTTGAAGGTGCGCGCGATATTATCGCCGAAGGTATTACCGAAAATGCTGATCTGCTTGGCCGTCTGCGTAGCTACATGAAGGACAATGCGGTTCTGCAGTCCCGTGTCGTTGCCGGAAAAGAGACTGAAGGTGCAAAATTCTCCGATTATTTTGCCCATAGCGAACAGTGGAACAAAGTTGCCGGTCACCGTGCGCTTGCCATGTTGCGTGGCCGCAATGAAGATTTCCTGACACTGGACATTGTTGTTGATCAGCAAGATACATCACCGGTCAAGCCGGTTGAGCGGATGATCGCCCATAGCTATCAGGTCGGCGGCACGCTGGCCGGTGATAAATGGCTGATGGAAGTGATCGGCTGGACCTGGCGTGTGAAACTCTCGCTATCCCTCTCCCTCGATCTGATGCGCGATCTGCGCGAGCGTGCGGAAGAAGAAGCGATTAATGTTTTCGCCCGCAATCTGAAAGACCTGCTGCTGGCAGCGCCTGCCGGTTCCCGTGCTACCATGGGTCTTGATCCGGGCATCCGCACCGGTGTGAAAGTGGCGATCGTTGACGGTACCGGCAAGCTACTGGACACTGCAACGGTCTATCCGTTCCAGCCACGCAACGATCTGCGCGGTGCACAGGCTGAAATCGCCTCGCTGATCCGTAAGCATAAAGTAGAGCTGATCGCTATCGGCAACGGCACCGCAAGCCGTGAAACCGAGCGTATGGTTGCTGACTTATTGGGCGACATGCCTGCACCAAAGCCTCTTAAAGTGATCGTTTCAGAAGCCGGTGCATCGGTTTACTCAGCCTCGGAAACAGCCGCCGCAGAATTCCCGCAGCTTGATGTGTCGCTGCGCGGCGCGGTTTCCATTGCCCGCCGCCTGCAAGACCCGTTGGCAGAGCTGGTGAAAATCGAACCAAAATCCATCGGTGTCGGTCAGTATCAGCATGATGTGGATCAGGCACGCCTTGCCCATATGCTGAATGCCGTTGTGGAAGATGCGGTGAATGCTGTCGGTGTTGATCTCAACACTGCTTCCGCTTCACTGCTCGCCCGTGTGTCCGGCCTTGGCACATCGCTTGCCGAAGCCGTTGTTGCGCATCGCAATGAAAACGGCCCGTTCAAGAAGCGTAAAGACCTGCTCAAAGTCGCCCGTCTCGGCAACCGCACATTTGAACAGGCCGCAGGCTTTCTGCGTATCCCGAACGGTACCGAGCCACTTGATGCCTCATCTGTGCACCCTGAAGCCTATGGCGTGGCTGCTAAAATCGTTGCCGCCTGCGGCCGCGATGTGCGCTCGCTGATGGGCGACGCCAATGCGTTGCGTGCGCTTGATCCGAAGCTCTTTGTCGATGAGCGCTTTGGTCTGCCAACCGTAAAAGACATTCTGTCGGAATTGGAAAAGCCGGGGCGTGATCCGCGCCCGGAATTCAAAACCGCCACCTTTGCCGATGGCATTGACGATATTAAAGATCTCAAACCCGGCATGTTACTGGAAGGTACTGTGACCAATGTTGCCGCCTTTGGTGCTTTTGTTGATATCGGTGTGCATCAGGATGGTCTTGTGCATGTGTCCCAGCTTGCGGATAAATTCGTCAAGGACCCGCATGAAGTGGTGAAAGCCGGTGATGTGGTGAAAGTGCGTGTGACAGAAGTGGATGTGCCGCGCAAGCGTATCGGTCTGACTATGCGCAAAGACGGCGGCGGTGAAGCCGCCCCCAAGCCTATGGGTGAACGCGGACAGCGTCCGGCACAGAAACATTTCACACCCAAGCCGCAGGAAAAGCCTGCTGAAGCTCAGGGTGGTTTTGGTGCAGCACTGCTTGAAGCCATGAAACGTAAATAACCAAATAAAAAAGCCGCTGAAAACAGCGGCCTTTTTCATATCTGAATCAAAAGACGAATTTATCTGTCTAAGTGTCTGAATCAAAAAGCGGATGACGTGAGCGAAAATGGCGATTTGCGAGCATCGGAACGGAGCGTACAAAGAGTACGTGAGTACCGAAGCACAGAAAAGCGCCATTTGCAGCCATGTCAGGCGACTTTTGGATCAGACACGAAAGACCTGATAAGCCCCTCACTTAGTTCCGTCTCACCAAACCAGTTGAGCCGGTTGATGCAGATAAACCCGCGATCAATCAGATCATTATCATCGCCTTCAGAAGATGAATGCGGGCGACCGCGCGGCACCAGCAGCACTGTCTCGGCCCCATCTGTGCTGACCACTTCAGAAGCGGATGCAATCTTGTCCCGACCAATGCGCGGCTGAGCCACCGACGCAGGCAAACTATGCGGCAGATTAATGCTCAGCCAGTGCCCTTCACGCTGCCAGTCAGCACATTGTTCTAACAGGTTGCGTAACAATTGCACCAGCGCCGCCAGATCGTCTTCGCCACGGCGCGGCTGTTTGACCTGTGAAAAACCAATGGCAGGAATACCCCAGAATGTTGCCTCACGGGCAATACCGAGCGTGCCGGAATAAGCCAGATCTTCGGCCACATTGCGCCCGTCATTAATCCCTGCCAACACCAGATCAGGCTTGGCCTGATCTTTGAACAACCAGCTCATCGCCGACACAACACAATCTGCGGGGGTGCCGGAACATGAATAGCGCTGCTCACTACGTTTCACCATGGTCAGTGGTTTGCCGATGGTGATGGATGCACCCGCAGCTGTGCGCTTACCATCCGGTGCCACCACCCACACATCATCACTCAACGCCCGTGCAGCACGTTCCAGAAAAGCCAGACCTTCCGAATCAATACCGTCATCGTTACAAAGCAAAATACGCATCAGGCTTCTCCCAATTCCAAAGCATTTCCAGTTGAGTTTGCATTGTTAGAAATGCTTTGTTTTTTTTAAATTAACGCGCATTTTAATCCGAAAACCGCTTCACACTTTTCGGAATGCGCTCTATCACATCACCGCTCTTCACATCCTGACGCACAACCGGGATATGCTCTGCCAGTTCGCTAAGCAACGTAGCGGAACAGGAATGCCCAAGCATGTCAGGTTTACCCGCCTGCTCCCAAAGCGCGACCATACCGCTCAAAGTCGGGTGGGTCGGCAGTCTTATCCAATCCGCCAGTTCATCCCGCAGCATATCAAAAGCCGGTGTATCTTCCGGCACATGGCCGGTCAGCAAGACCGGCCAGCCGGTGCGTAGCGCACGGTTCATCGCATAGGCGGAAGGCCCTGCCTGCCCCATCGCATCAAATGTCAGCAGCGGACAGCGCGGCAGCGCCTGATCTTCCCGCCAATCCTGTGCATTATGCAGCAATTGTTTCAACCGTCCGGCCACGCCGTCCCGCAGGGCACCAGATGCTGCAATCTGCTCTGCCAGTGCGGCACGCATATCCGCATGAATAGCAAAATTAACCGGCATCAGCGCCATCAGTTCCAGCGAGCGACCGGAGAGTGGGGTCGGCAGCAGACACCCGTCACGGTTCTGCAAAATCCATTCGCGAATTTGCTGTGCCCGTGTGTCCCCCGAAACCGCATCAGCACCATAAGAGGCATCCAGCAACAACAGATCGCATTGCGGAAATGCATTCATTTCCAGAACCGGACTGTCCGGCACGACATCACCGCTATAGAGCACCTTGTGCCCTTCGGCCTCAACACAGAACCACACGCCGCCAGCCACATGACCGGAACGACCCGTGATGATTTCCGCATCACCAATGGTCAGCACATCCCCAGCTTTGAACAGTTCAATACGCTCCTGCGGAAATGCAACATTCTCGAGATGTTGTTGTTCGGCATAATTCTTCAGAGCCTGAGCTGTTTCCGCCAAAGTCTCTGCAGTCATCAGGATACACCCCTGAAAGCCCTGCGCCAGCAACCACAAGAGCCCGCCGACATGATCTTCATGGGCATGAGAGATCAACACAGCATCAAGTGCAGCAATCGCATCCACCTCAATCAACGGATAATAATCACGCCCAGTGGCTCCGACTTTAATGCCAATATCAAACAGCAGCTTGGTAGCCGTTGTGCTGATACCAACGCCTAAGCGTCCTTTTTCACCAAAACCGCCATAGAGATTGATCTTCATACCGCACCTGCTTCCGGTATTACCCAGCCTGACCGGATACGTAATTGCGCCACATCATCCGCTTTGAGATGCAGCGGGTCCGGCAGATTGAAATGCAGGTTCAGCTCCGGTGCCTGTTCAGCAACAGCTTCAATCCGTGATGCACCGCCCTGATAGACCGAACGTGTCACCCGCACGGCAAATCCGTCCTGTTTCACCAGTTCCAGATCATCTTCACGGATACAAATCTGTGCGTCTTTACGCACCACTTCATCGGCACGGCAGCGCAACCGCACCTGCTGCCCCAGCACCACGGCCTCACAGAAGCCACTGCCATTGACGCTCAAAATCTCCGCAGGCAGCACCATACCCTGCGCAATAAAGGACGCAACCATCGCATTGGCCGGTTCATTATAAAGCGTTTTCGGCGAAGCAAACTGCATCAGCTTGCCTTTGTCCATCACCGCAATACGGTCGGCCAGCGCCATCGCCTCGGCCTGATCGTGCGTAATATACACAATCGTTGTGCCGGTGCGCTTATGGAAGCGCGCAAACTCATCTTCAATCGAAGCACGCAGATGCACGTCCAGATTGGCCAAAGGTTCGTCAAACAATACCAGCGACGGCGCAGCCACCAGACAACGTGCCAATGCTACGCGCTGACGCTGCCCACCGGAAAGATTGGCCGGACGACGATCCCCATAGCCCTGCAGATCAACCAGCTTCAGTGCCTCTTGCACACGGCGCTCACGCTCGGCTTTTTCCACCTTAGCGATTTTCAGGCTATAGCCGACATTTTCCGAAACAGTCATATGCGGCCAGAGAGCATAGTTCTGAAACACAATACCAACACGGCGTTTTTCCGGCGGAACAAATTGTCCTTTGCCGGTCACCAGATTATCGCCGACATAGATTACACCGTCATTCGCCTGTTCAAATCCGGCAATCATACGCAGCAATGTGGTCTTGCCGCAGCCGGAAGGCCCCAGCACCGCAATGAATTCACCATTGGCGATATCCAGCGACACATCGGTCAAAACTTTTGTGTCATTAAAGCTTTTGGAAAGCTGAGAGATAGTCAATCCCGCCATGGCAGAACTCCGTCAGGCAGATATCTGGCGAACATATTGGTCACCAGCATCAGTAAGAATGTAATCAAAACGACCAGCACAGATATTGCAGCCGCATAGGGTGAATCGCCACCCTGTTCAAAAGAGAAAATCACCACGCCCAGCGTTTCCGACCCTGATGACCATAGTAACGCAGAAACTGTCAGCTCCGAAAAGGCTGTCATGAAAATCAGCACACCGCCGGCCAAAGTTGCCGGTGCTACCAGCGGAAACACAATGGTGCGCAGGCGTGTCAGCAGTCCTGCACCGGCCACCTGCGCCGCCTCTTCCAGAGCGCGGTCAATCTGATGCAGACCGGTAATGGTCGGGCGCAGTGCCAGCACCAGAAACCGTGCCAGATAGGCGTAGAGAATAATCCAGATCGTATTATAGAGATGCAGTCCTACAACCGGCAAAGGCTTGAGGAACATCAGCAATGCGGCGATCGACAATACCACACCAGGCAAAGCATAGGGTAGTTCGGCTGCGAGATTGAGCAAGCGTGTCCACCAGCGCGACCGCCATGTGATGAGATAACCGAGCGGCACTGCCACCAGCACTGCAAAACCGGCCGCGGCCAGCGACAGGGTGAATGAATTGACCAACGCACGGCGAGCCCCTGCATGGTCAAACAGCACAAACTTTAGATTATCCAGTGTGGCCGTCTGCCAGCTCAGCGGAATACCAAAAGCAGGCACCAATGCGGTGAGCAACAGGCCGAACATTGGCAGTACCAGCACCACCGCAATCAACAACCAGCAGGCAATCTCAACTGTCAAACGCCATGCGCCGAGTTCAAAAGGCGCAGCAGGTAGCGAGGTTGAGGCAATACGGTAATCGCGGCGGCGCGCCATATAATCCTGACAGAGGATACCCGCCATTGCGATCACACCGATCAGCAGTGAAAGCACAGCAACTTCTGACAATACAGACGGGCCACCACCAGCGAGTTTCTGATAAATCAATGTTGGCAGCACCAGCACATTAGCCGGAATGCCCAAGAAAGCAGGAATACCGAAATTACCGACACAGGAAACAAAAGCCAGTGCAGAAGCACCGATTACCGATGGTGTCATCAGCGGCACAATGATTGTGCGCGTTACCTGCCATTTGCTGGCACCGCTACTTAACGCGGCTTCGACCAACTCGCGCGGTAATTTACGCAAACCGGCACGTACAATCAGAAACACCAGCGGCGCATATTGAATGCCGAGCAGGACAATAATGCCGGTGGTCGAATAGAGCGGATTACGGCTGCCCAGTTCCGGCGCCATGCCGATCATTTTGAGAAATGGGCTCGCGGGGCCAAAGAGTTGCAGCCATGCCAGCGCAGTCACTTGCGGCGCAATCAGCAGCGGCACCACAAACATCAGCACGAACACGCCGCGTCCACGAATATTGGTCAGGCTCACCAGCAGCGCCACGGCACTGCCAAGGATAACAGCAGCAAGTGTACCGCCAAATCCGGTGATTAAAGAATTACGGGTGGCAACCCATGTGGAGGTTGAAGAAAGTGCTGACCGTACTGCACTGTCAGAGAGCTGACCATTCGGCGCGATGATCTCGCTGGCCAGCCGCAACATCGGCCACAGAGACAGCGTGAACACCACTGCCGCCACAAGAAAAATCAGAGCCGTATCCCGGCTCTGACCAAATATTTTGTCTGACATCCAATAATGCCTTAACCGCCGAACAGTTCAGAAAAACGCTTCTTGTCGGCTTCTGTCACACCCAGAACTTTGAGCGTATCAATCGACATGATGTTGATTTTTGTACCTTCCGGCAACCAGCTCGGGCGACCAACAGATTCCTTGGCAGGCAGATAACCCTGCTCCAGCGCCAGTTTCTGGCCATCGTCGGAGAGAATGAAATCAACGAATTTCTCTGCACCGGCAACATTCTTGGCAGTCGCCATGATTGCAACCGGTTCAGTCACCGCAGGCACGCCTTCTTTCGGGAATACGAACTCAACCGGCGAGCCTTTTGCCTTGGCATTCAGCGCCATGAAATCTACGAGGATACCATAAGGTTTTTCACCGCTGGCAACGGATTTCAGCACAGCACCATTGCCGCGCACGCTGATCAGCTCATTGGCTTTCAGCTTTTCGAAATAATCCCAGCCAAGTTCCGAATTCAGTGCAAAACCGGAGAGCAGATAAGCCGCCGCGCCGGAATAAAGCGGGCTCGGCATCACGATCTGGCCTTTATATTCTTCTTTGCCGAGATCAGCCCAGCTTTCAGGCTTGCTTTTCGCCTGTGTGTTATAGGCGATACCTGTGGTGATCAGCTTGGAACCGAAATAGGTTTTGTCCTTGTCGAACGAACCTTCGGTCAGACCATCAGTCTTCGCACCTTCATAGGCTTTCAGACGATTGTCTTTTTTCAGCAGTTCCATCGACACGGCATCGGCAATCAGCAGCACGTCCGGCTGCGGCGCACCGGCAGCAAATTCAGCAGCCAGCTTGCTGAGGATATCGCTGGTGCCGGAACGGAATACCTGCACATCAATATCAGGATTGGCTTTGCGGAATGCTTCAACGGTTTTGGTCGCATCAGCTTCCGGCTGCGAGGTATAAAGATTGAGCGTTTCTGCATTCACCGCAGTTGCGCCCATAAACACTGCCAGAGCAGTAGCCAGAACTGTTTTACGTGACGTGCGTTTCTGCAACATGATTCTTATCCCTGAAATCATTCATCCGACACCGGAGCGAGCCGGTTACTCGCCGTTCATTTATTAAATGAACACTACAAGTTTATGACAAAGAATAAAGTCACCACAGAAAACAAAAACAAACAGGGCATTGAACCAGCAATGCCCTGTTAAAACCTCATCTATTCTGGCAGTTGGCTCAGAATCTTGCGTGCTCTTTGATTTAGGCGCTCAGAAGCGAGCATGCTCTTTGATTTAGGCGCTCAGAAGCGAGCGCCGGCAAAATGCGCGATCTGTGCGCCGGTTTCATAATAGGCTTCGCGGATACCGAGGAAGGACTGTGTTTCCGGCTCAGTCACCGGCAATGGCAGATCAGCTTCGCTGATTTCACCGCTGATATGACGTGCCAGCACATTGCCGAATACTGTACCGGTGGCAATGCCGCGACCGTTATAACCGCTGAAACCAATCACATTCTTATCAAAGCGATGGAATTTCGGCAGGCTGTCATTGGTCATGCCGATCAGGCCGTACCATTCATAATCAAATTCGACTTTACCAAGCTGCGGGAACAGACGCTTCATTTCGCGTTTTGCCCATGCCGTATGAATGCCTGTGCCGGTATTGCGCAATGCACCAACGCTACCGAACACCAGACGACCAGCCTGATCGTAACGATAAGACGACAGCACCTGTTTGGTATCCCATACACCCTGACGTTCCGGTAGAATCTGTGCCTGCTGCTCTTTGGTCAGCGGCTTGGTTGCCAGATTGAAATAAGGCAGATGCATAATTTCTGCGCGAATCTGCGGCCATGGTGCCTGTGTATAAGCATTGGTTGCCACCACGATCCATTGCGCGCGCACCGAACCCTTGGCTGTGCGAACCACCCAGTCATTGCCAACACGTTCAGTGGAAGTCACCGGAGAACCGGTGAAAATCTGTGCACCTGCAGCAATGGCCGCATGGGCAAGGCCACGCACATAGGCCAGCGGCTGAATGGTGCCTGCACGCATATCCAGCAGCGAGCCGCTATAGGCCTTGGTGCCGACTTTCTTTGCAGTTTCTTCGGCGCTCAGCAGAGTGACCGGCGCACCACGGCGTTGCCACTGTTCCGCACGATCCTGCAATTCGCGCAGGCCTTTCTGACCGACAGCGCAATGCAATGTACCCGTGCGGGTCGCTTCACAGGCGATATTGTGTTTTTCAATACGCTCGAAAACCATTTTCGGGCCATTGCCGAGCGCTTCAAGCAGACGGTCACCATATTTCTGACCAAGCACTCCCGGCAGATCATCCGGCATAACCCACATACCGGCATTGACCAGACCGACATTGCGGCCGGAGCCGCCAAAACCGATTTCAACGCCTTCAAGCACGGCAACTTTGCTGCCGCGTTCGCTCAAATTCAGTGCGGTTGAAAGTCCGGTAAAACCACCGCCTACAACAACCACGTCAACGTTTAACTCGCCTTGCAGGGCAGATGTAACCGGAGCGGCAGGAGCGGATTTTTCCCAGAGACCGTGAGAACGGGGATTATTCAACATGTCAGTTCATTTCTCAAAAACAACGTTGCCACTTATGTCAGCCTGGATTGCAGCAACAAGCCTACGATTATGCGTCTGAAATATACGCACCACGCAAAAGCGGCTCAGACAAAAGGTCAACGATCAAAATGGATAAAGAGCGCCGTATATATAATGCGGATACACACACAACACTCTGAGTGTTTGAAATTTGAAGCACAACACGGAAAATCATCCGGCTTGTTATTTACCAGTGTTATTATCGTCTTTTTCTTCTGGCGCCTGAGTAGCCATACACCTTTCGGTTTTGGCAAAAGTAGCAATTTTTGCGCAACAGATCATTCATTTGCGGAATGACCTGTTCCACTTAAATTGCATTACATATCTTATTCTGCGTTCAGATGCACCAGCGCCATATAGTCATGCTGGCCGACCTGCCCGCGAATCCAGCTGGAAAATGTCTGTATCAGCGGATTTTCATGTTTGCCTTCCGGCACCACCAGATAATAATCATTCTCGGTACGCATAGGCTTATCAAACAGAATCCGCAGGCGACCTTCCTGCAATTCCTGCTCAATCAGATAAACCGGCAACAAACCAATCCCAAGCCCTGCGGCAGCGGCCTCGATCACCATAGAGAACTGATCGAAACGATGGCCGCTATAAGTGCTGCGCGCATCCACTTCGCAAAGTTCAAACCATTGCGTCCACATTTTCGGACGCGTTGTCAGATGCAGCAGAGGCTCTTTTTGCAGGTCTTCCGGCTCAACAATGCGGTGGCTTTCGATCAAAGCATTGCTGGCAACAGGCACCACCATCTCACTGCACAGATAATTGCAGGTGGCATGTGCCCAAACCGGCTGACCATAGTGAATAGCCATATCAAACGGATATTCTTCAAAATCGAACACGCCGGTGCGTGAGCCGACATTAAAAGCCACACCCGGATTTTCTTCGATGAAATTCGGAATACGCGGCATCAGCCAGCGCGCGCCGAATGTCGGCAATGTCGCCACGCTGAAAGCTGAAGACGACTGTGCTGAAGCCATCGCCCGCAGCATCGTGTCTTCGGTCTGGTTCAGCAGACGGCGCACTTCCGGCAAAAACTTGCGTCCTGCATCGGAAAGCAGGATGCGCTGACGGATTCGCTCAAACAGCAAAACGCCGAGCTGGCCTTCCAGATCCTTGATCTGACGACTCACCGCGCTTTGCGTCAGGTTCAGCTCGTGGGCTGCCTGCGTGAAACTTCCGTGACGTGCAGCGCATTCAAAAGCCTGCAAAATGGCGATATCCGGTATCAGTCGTCGGCTGAGCTTCATTCCTGCCTCGCATAAACATAGTCGGTTTCGTCGCAATCATGCGGCCACTACAGCTGATATGATCAATTTTAGTCATGATATCAACATCTGATACGTGTTTCTGATAGTCGAAAATCGATTTAAAAAGAAATTACGCATCAAATTTAAAGCATATCCCGAAAACTGGCTGACATTTTTCGGATCAGATAGGCCTTTATAACAACATCAGGATGGTTTTGTGCGACTCCCAAAGAGCACAAATCAACCACACGAAGCAGTTTTAGGGCAGTTTCAGGAAAAACGTCATCCGCTTTTCTTTATGGAACTGCACCAAGAGCAAAACAGACAGGGCTTTATCTTCTCCCAAGACAGATAACAGCTCGCATACGGAAAGCCCTCAAGGAGGCAAACCATGAATTTCGTATCAGCCGACAGCATCCGCGCTGCATTCTCAGCCGCAATGTCCGCAATGTACCGTACAGAAGTGCCTGCTTACGGCACGCTGATGGAACTGGTTGCAGATGTTAATGCTGCGACCCTGAAAGCCCAGCCTGAACTGCTCGCCCGTCTCGAGGATACCGATTCTCTGGATCGTATTTCCGAAGAGCGTCACGGCGCGATCCGCCTCGGCACCGCCGCTGAACTTTCCATGATGCGCCGTGCTTATGCCGTTATGGGCATGTTCCCGGTTGGTTACTACGACCTGTCCGCTGCCGGTGTGCCTGTGCATTCCACAGCTTTCCGTCCGGTTGATGATGCATCGCTGAAGATCAATCCGTTTCGCGTTTTCACTTCGCTGCTGCGTCTCGACCTGATCGCTGACGAAAAACTGCGCAAGGAAGCGGAAGAAACACTCGCAAAGCGCAACATCTTCACTGCCGGTGCGATTGAGCTGATCGAGATTGCTGAAAAACAGGGCGGTCTTACACAGGAACAGGCTGACAAGTTTGTTGCTGAAGTTCTGGAAACATTCCGCTGGCACGATAAAGCCAATGTGAGTGCAGAACTCTATCATCGTCTGCATGATGCCCACCGTCTGATTGCTGACGTTGTGTCTTTCAAAGGCCCGCACATCAACCACCTGACACCACGCACACTCGACATCGATGCCGTGCAGGCTCAGATGCCGGCGCGCAATATTTCGCCTAAAGCTGTTGTTGAAGGCCCGCCAACCCGTAAATGTGCGGTTCTGCTGCGTCAGACCTCGTTTAAAGCGCTCGAAGAATCCGTTTCTTTCACCGATGCTGCAGGCGAATGGAAAGCCGGTACACACACTGCCCGTTTTGGTGAAATTGAACAGCGCGGTATCGCTCTGACACCAAAGGGCCGTGGCCTTTATGATGCGCTGCTCGACAAGACCCGTGCACGTATCCGCCCTGCGCCGGATGGTTCGAATGCTGCTGAATATGTTCGTATTCTCGGTGAAGTTTTCGAAGAATTCCCGGATACATGGGCAGAAATCCGTGAACAGGGTCTCGGCTACTTCGCTTACAGCGTTGCAGACCGCTCGAAAGCCAAGAGCGAACTGACCGCCGCCAATCTCGACAGCCTGATTGCTGAAGGCGCAATCCAGTTTGACCCGATTGTCTATGAAGACTTCCTGCCGGTCAGCGCCGCTGGTATCTTCCAGTCCAATCTCGGCGACGATGATACACAGGAATTCACTGAAAGCCCGAACCAGAAGCGTTTTGAAGCTGATCTCGGCGCAACCGTGCTCAATGAATTTGAACACTATGCCCGCATCGAGCGCGAATCTGTTGAGGGTGCATTGAAGGCTCTCGCCTTTAAAGCTGCAGCAGAATAACTAGATAACATATGAAAACGGCAATCTGCCCTCAAAGCGGATTGCCGTTCAGCTGTTTATACTAGAGCGTGTCGCGCTTCATTTGATCCACAACACTCGCTCTAGATTCTTGAGTTGTCGCATTATCGCGGTCGTTAACTGAAGCCAGTTAACTGCGAAATGCTCCGGAGCAGATTACTGCTCCACCGTACCAGATAGAATATCAGGTCTGCTCACTTACCCGAGCGTAGCGCCTGATATTCTGAACGATAAACAATAGGGAATGCGATTTATGAGCACCGAAAATAAAAAAGTGAACGTTAAGCAGGAAGCTGCTGACATTCTCGCCAAGCTTGGCGTTGACAGCGCTGCCTATACAGGCGGTGATCTTGCCTCGTTCAGCCCGGTTACCGGCGAACAGATCGGCGCCCTCAAGACTCATTCGGCTGCAGACACTGCCCGCATGATCGAAGAAGCTGATGCAGCATTCCGCACATGGCGCGATGTTCCGGCTCCTCGCCGCGGTGAGCTGATCCGCCTGCTCGGTGAAGAACTGCGCGCTTCCAAAGCTGATCTCGGCCGTCTCGTTTCGATCGAAGCCGGTAAGATCATCTCCGAAGGTCTCGGCGAAGTTCAGGAAATGATCGACATCTGCGATTTCGCAGTTGGTCTGTCCCGTCAGCTTTACGGTTTGACAATTGCGACTGAACGCGCCGGTCACCGCATGATGGAAACATGGCATCCGCTTGGTGTTGTCGGCGTTATCTCCGCCTTCAACTTCCCTGTAGCTGTCTGGTCATGGAACGCGGCTCTGGCACTGGTTGCCGGTGACTCTGTTGTCTGGAAACCTTCCGAAAAGACCCCTCTCACAGCGCTTGCTTGTGAAGCGATCTTCAACCGTGCAGCTGCCCGTTTCGGCGCAGATGCTCCTAAGGGTCTGTCCGCTGTTATCATCGGTGACCGCACAATCGGTGAAGTTCTGGTTGACCATCCGAAGGTTCCGCTGGTTTCCGCAACCGGTTCAACCCGCATGGGTCGCGATGTAGGCCCTCGTCTGGCCAAGCGTTTCGCACGCGCTATCCTCGAACTCGGCGGCAACAATGCCGGTATCGTCTGCCCGTCAGCCGATCTCGACATGGCTCTGCGCGCGATTGCTTTCGGTGCCATGGGTACTGCAGGTCAGCGTTGCACCACCATGCGTCGCCTGTTCGTACACGAAAGCGTTTACGACACACTGGTACCACGTCTGGTCAAAGCCTATCAGAGCGTATCCATCGGCAACCCGCTGGAAACCCCTGCACTAATCGGCCCGCTGATCGACAAAGCTTCTTTCGACGGTATGCAGAAAGCTCTGGCAGAAGCCAAAGCTCACGGCGGTAAAGTTGTCGGCGGTGAACGCGTTTCCGTAGGTCCGGATACAGGTTACTACGTACAGCCAGCCATCGTTGAAATGCCAGAACAGACAGGTCCGGTTCTCGAAGAAACCTTCGCACCGATCCTCTATGTGATGAAATACAGCGATTTCGACAACGTACTCGAACTGCACAACGCAGTTGGTGCCGGTCTGTCGTCTTCGATCTTCACACTGAATCTGCAGGAAGCTGAGCGTTTCCTCTCTGCATCCGGCTCGGATTGCGGTATCGCCAACGTCAATATCGGTACATCCGGTGCTGAAATCGGCGGCGCATTCGGCGGTGAAAAGGAAACCGGTGGCGGTCGTGAATCCGGTTCGGATGCATGGAAAGCTTACATGCGCCGTGCAACCAACACTGTGAACTACTCGAAGGCACTGCCGCTCGCACAGGGCGTATCCTTCGACATCGACTAATCATCAGTACTGATGACAAAGAAAAGCCCCTCTCACGAGGGGCTTTTTTATTGACTAAAATCACACGCAGGTCTCTATTAGACGCAGCAATCACGCATATCCTGTCAGACTTCTCCGCCTTGGAGGCCTACATGCGTTTATTTTTAGCAGCCCTGACGACTATTATTTATACCGCTCCTCTGCCCGCAGCGCATGCGAGCGAGAATAATGCGGTATTTTGCACCAAGCTCGGAGAGCTTGCGGGACGGTCGATGGCGGCACGTTTACAGGGAAAGCCGCTGGCTGATCTTTTGCAGGTCAAATTTGATCCGGCGGTGCATGAGATTTTTCAGACAGTCATTCTGGATGCCTATTCCAGACCTCTGGTTGAGGGAGAAAATGCGTGGGTGAGAAATATGTCTGACTTCAGAAATGCGGTTGAAGAGAAATGCCAATCGTCTCTGCAAAAATAAAAGCGCGACGTTCTCAACCTGCCGGAATTTTTGCAATGACGAGGCGAAAACGGAGTTATTCCGAGAACCGGAGCGGAATGTACTTTGAGGTACATGAGCACCGGAAGCGGAGGAATGCTCCGTTTGCAGACCGTCAGTGCGTGAATAACGGTGGGTTGATCAGCCCATGCGTTCAGAGGCGTACGACCCTGGCGATGCCGGAAATACAACTGTCCGGTTGCCATTGAGGAACACGCGGTGATGGATATGCGCATGAATGGCACGTGCCAGAACCTGCGCTTCCACATCACGACCAATGGAAACATAATCGGCAGCCGACTGCGCATGGGTAATACGGGCAACATCCTGCTCGATAATCGGCCCCTCATCCAGATCAGCGGTGACATAATGCGCGGTGGCGCCGATCAGCTTCACGCCACGCTCATAGGCCTGCTTGTAAGGATTGGCGCCTTTGAAAGACGGCAGGAAGGAATGGTGAATATTGATGATCTTGCCGGACATTTTCTGGCTCAGTTCATCAGACAGAACCTGCATATAGCGCGCCAGAACCACCAGTTCCGTGCCGGTCTGGTTGACGATATCCATCATCTTGGCTTCAGCTTCGATCTTATTTTCCTTAGTCACCGCAATGTGGTGAAAAGGAATATCGTGGTTCACAACAACCTTCTGATAGTCAAAATGGTTGGAGATCACACCCACAATATCAATCGGCAGACCGCCGATTTTCCAGCGATAGAGCAGATCGTTGAGGCAATGACCAAAACGGGAAACCATCAGCAATGTTTTCACCGGCTTGCGGGTATCGTGGAAATCATAGACCATGCCGAATTTGTCGGCAGTGTCCTGAAAACCACCGGCGATTTCTTCGAAACTCTTGCCCTGCTCGGTAATAAAGCTAACGCGCATAAAGAATTTATCAGCACCGAGATCATCGAACTGTGCGCTGTCAACGATGTTACACCCCATACCCGCGAGATATCCGGAAATAGCGGCAACTATACCGAGGCGTGACTGGCAACTGACGGTCAACACATAATTCTGCATGGGAGTGTCCCTTAAGCTTCAACAGTTCAAATGAGAATGAACCGGAAAATTCCGGTTCCATATGAAGCTCTTACACAGAATTTCAGCGCTTAACAGTCCCGATTACGCTTTTGTTTGACGGATTCCTGCCATTTGCAGACAAATCTGCATGACCCATAATCTCAGGTTACAGGTGATGATTTCCTGACTTATGGGTGGTATGTAAAACTCACAAATGCGGATTGCGGGTCTTATATTTTTCGATCAGCCGGTCATTGATTTCCGTGGCACCCGGCATATTCGCACTGCGATAGACCGGAACTTCTCCGCCCTCTGCAGCCAGTTCCGCAGCAACCGCGGTAAAGATCGCATGGAGAATGGTGGCACCAACCGCGGTGGAAACCGCGCCCGCTTTCATCCCGCTGTTTGGCAGCTGCATCATCGCATCACCGGCCGGAATTTCATTATCCAGCACCAGATCAGCGAGTTCAGACAGACGTACACGGCCATTGGCCGCGCTGGCAGAATAGGAAACAGATGTCAGCGCGATGATTTTTGCACCAGCCTCACGGCCAAAGCGCGCTGCTTCAACCGGCGCGGCATTAACACCGGAATTGGAAACCACCAGCAAAATATCACCGGCTCCAATATCATAGCGTTGCAGCAAAGGCTGAACCATGCCGCTGATACGTTCGAATTTGGTGCTGGAAGATGCGCCTTCATGCAGCATTGTGAAAGCCGAGAGAACAGGTACGGTAATCGCCAGACCACCCGCACGATAATGCACCTCTTCCGCCAGCATATGCGAATGGCCGGTACCGAACACAAAGACACGCTTATCATTGCGTGCAGCTTCGCCGATCATGGCAACAGCCTGCTTCATCGCCTCAGCCTGACTGTCACGCAATTGCGTGAGATGCGCGGTCAGCTTGTCGAAATAGTCATTGATAATGCTCATGCCTGCTGATCCTGTCGCTCACCGGAAATCCATGTGGAACGAACATGGCACTGGTCGTCCAGCCAGACCAGATCAGCGCGCTTTTTCGGTGCCAGAACCCCACGATCCTTCAGCTGCAAAAACGCGGCCGGATAGGATGTTGCCATGCGCAGAGCTTCTTCGGAAGAGAGATCCAACATTGCCATACCATAGCGGATACCCGATGCCATATCGAGATCAGAGCCCGCCAGCGTAGTTCGATCTTCCAGCACTAGTTTCGGGCAATAACCACCCTCAACACGATAAACTGTGCGGCCGTTGAGCTGGAATGTATCGCGACCGGAACCGACCAGCGACATTGCATCGGTAACAAAGAACAGGCGACCCTGCCCGCGTTTTGCCCGCAATGCCACACGCAAAGCCGCAGGTTCGGCATGATGACCATCGGCAATAATGCCACTCCACACGGACGGATGATCCAATGCCGCACCAACGAGATTAGGCGTACGATGGCCGAACTGGCTCATTGCATTGAACAGATGGGTTACGCCCTGCGCGCCCGCATCGAACCGCGCCATAGCCATTTCATAAGTGCTGTCACTATGGCCGATGCTGATAATAACACCGCCTTCGGTCAGCTCACGCACCTGATCGGGTGTGACCTGTTCCGCAGCCATTGTCACCAGCAGACAACCGATTTTCTGCGCCGCTGCAGTCAGCGCCTGAATGTCAGCTGCCTCTACAGGGCGCATCAGCTCCGCCAGATGCGCACCTTTTTTCGCCGGTGCCAGATGCGGGCCTTCAAGATGCAGACCGGCAACGCCCTTGTCAGCCTGCACCGCAGCCACGGCGGCAGTCATAGCCTGCGCCGTCACATCACCGGTATCGGTAATCAGGGTTGGCAACAGGCTGGTTGTGCCATATGGGCGGTGACCTGCTGCGATGGTGCACATGATTTCCGGCGTTGGCCCGTCATTGAGCATTGCCCCGCCGCCGCCATTGACCTGTGCATCAATAAAACCGGGGCTGAGAATGCCGCCCTCCAGTTCAATGATCTGCAGATTTTCCGGTAATGCGTCACCATCCTGCACCAGACGGACAATCCTGCCCTTCTCGATCAGAACGGCTGTCCGCTCATGAAAACGATGACCGTCAAAAACACGCGCACCACGCAGCAGCTGAAAACCCATCAGACAGTCTCCGTTACCTTATTCAGATTAAGCGGCTTATCAGGATTAAAACCACGGCGGCGCGTCACCGCTTCGATCACACGATAATAGGCGCCGAGCGATACCAGCGGATCAAGCAGAGCCGAACCGGTTGCCGGTGTTTTAATCTGGCTCCATGGCAGATCCAGCGGGGAAATGGCCAGAATATTGCCGCCAATGCTTTCCAGATGTTTCAGCGCCTGCAGATTATGCTGATAGGCCTGATCCAGCGAGACAAAGGCCACAATCGGGAAGCCTTTTTCCACCAAACGCATCGGGCCATGCATCAGCTCGGCCAGCGAGAAGGCTTCCGCATGAATCGCCGAAGTTTCCTTGGCTTTCAGCGCCGCTTCAAGCGCAATCGCCATTGAAGGCCCGCGACCGCCGATAAACAGCGACTGTTTTTCAGCCAGAATATTCTCAAGCGCATTGCCTGCATCAACCTGAACCGCGCCCAGTGCTTCCGGCAGCTGGTCAAGCCCGCGCTGCATTGTGCTGTCTTTGCTCACTGCAGCAATCACACCGGCCAGAGCCGCAGCAGAAGCGATAAAAGATTTGGTCGCAGCAACACTTTTCTCAGGGCCTGCACCGATCCCCAGCACGATATCGGCCTCATTGCCGAGCGGGCTGTCGGTCACATTGACCACGGCGACAGTGACCGCACCGCCCTTTTTAGCCGCGCGCTGCATGGCAACGATATCCGGGCTGGCTCCGGACTGCGAAACGGTAAAATGCACAGCAGAACCAAGCTGCAACGGCGCATCATAAACTGATGCCACCGACGGGCCGATTGCTGCCACAGGTAAGCCTAAACGGATTTCTGCCAGATATTTGAAAAATGTTGCTGCATGGTCAGAGGAACCGCGTGCACAGGTCGAAATCAGCGCGGGCTTACGGGAGGCAAAGACCGCCGCGATTTCTTCAAAAACCGGCTTCTGGTCTTTTAACATGGCTGCAACAACTGAAGCAGCCTGTTCGGTTTCCTGAAGCATGAGTGTTGGTGATACGGTCATCGGACCTCTCCCGTTTTCAATTCTGCAATAAAGTCATAAGCATCGCCGCGATAAAGCGAGCGGGTATATTCAACAATCCGGTCTGTCTGTGTGCGCGACACGCGCTCCATTTGCAGGGCAGCAGCCTTGTCAGCCACACCAAGCAAACGCGCATTGACCGGATCAAGCACAACAGCGGTCAGACGCTGCAAAGCGCGCACCGGTTTGTAGCCATGTTGTTCCAGTGCTGTATAAAGCGACAGCGCACCGCTGAGCACAGCCTGTGCCAGTTCCGTTTCCTGTCCGGCAGCAGATAGTGTAGCGGTACCCAGCAGACGCTGCGGCACCACTGCACGTTCAATTGCCATCGGCATATCATCGGCAAGGCGCAGGCGCTCTACCCGCACCACCAAATCCTGCATGGAAATGCCAAGCTGGAATGCCTCTTCCGGTGACGGTTGCCCGATACCGCCGGATAGAATACGTACCCCTGGTACTTTACCACGGGCGATCATATCCTGCGAGAATGAGGTAAGTTGCCAGAGCGGCTGACTGATCTTTTTCGGACGTTCGCAAATATAGGTGCCGCTGCCATGACGGCGTTCCACCAGCCGGTTTTCAAGCAATGCCTGATAGGCCGAACGGATAGTGACCCGCGCCAGACCAAGCGCCTGCGCCAGTTCACGCTCGGGCGGCAAACTACTGCCAGCGGCGAGACTGCCATCCTCAATCAAATTGGTCAGCACCACGGAAACCTGCTTATAGAGCGGCCCGCCGGTCGTTTGCGCCGCTAATCCGCGCTGAAGAAGAGGAAGTAATCTGGTATTATCCATACCCGGACTATAATACCTTTTTAATACCAATGACAAATGGAATTATCTGTCAGCTCAAAATAAAAAGGGCAGCTTCTGTTGAGAAAGCTGCCCTTTAGAGCATTTCACAGTCAAGTTGGATCAACTTGACGCCCGTGATAATGCGACCAAATAAAGAATTGAGACGCGAGCGCTATGATCCAATCTGGACGTAAACCGCTCTAGCATTTGAGCTATTGTACTAACACCGGTTCAACTGGCGGCACCTCGGAGCTATCTTCCGGCTCCGGATGCTCAGGCTCTTTCACACGGAACCAGGCCACATAAAGCGCAGGCAGGAACAGCAGTGTAATGACCGTTCCGGCAATAATCCCGCCCATCATGGCATAGGCCATCGGCCCCCAGAACACTTCGCGGGAAATCGGGATCAGCGCCAGACTGGCCGCCGCTGCGGTCAGCGCAATCGGACGCATACGATGCTGGGAAGCCTGATAAACAGAATCCCACGGATGCATCCCCTCTTTGATATGATCCTCCACCTGCACGATCAGGATCACCGAATTGCGGATCAGGATACCGATCAGCGCCAGCACACCGAGAATAGCGACGAAGCCCAGAGGTTTGCCGCTTGGCAGCAAGGCCGCCACTACACCGATCAGACCGAGCGGAGCAACCGCCACCACCAGAAACAGCCGCTGAAAACTCTGCAATTGCAGCATCAAAATCGTCGCCATAACGAACAGCATCAGCGGCACAACGGCAGCAATCGGCCCCTGACTTTTGGCGCTTTCTTCTACAGTACCGGCAATATGGACGGAATAACCAAGCGGCAGTTTCTGCGCAAATGCATCAACCTGCCCCTTCATCTGTTCCACCACCGTATCCGGCATGGTCTTGTCGAGAATACCGGCAGAGACAGTGATCGTCGGCAGGCGGTCCCGGCGCCAGACAACCGGCTGCTCAATCTCGTAACGGAAATTGGCAATCGAGGCGAGCGGGATGGAATCCCCGTTGCCGGTACCAATCTGCAGATTACGCAGAGTTTCAATCCGATCACGCTCCTGCGCCTGTGCCCGCACCACCACATTAATCAGATAGGTAGCATCGCGCACCTGTGTAATCGCCAGACCACCGACCACGCTGTTGAGCGTCATCGAGATGTCTTTGGAAGAAACACCGAGTTTACGCGCCTTATCCTGCAATACATCAACCCGCACCACACGTGCCGGTTCGTTCCAGTCATAGGCCACAACACCCAGACGCTGATCCTGCGCCATGATAGTGGAAACCTGATGCGCATAGCCGCGAACAGCCTGAATATCCGGCCCGCTGACGCGATACTGCACCGGACGGCCAACCGGAGGTCCCAATTCAAGGAATTTCACATAAGCATCGGTGCCGATATAATCCTTGCGCAGCACCGCATCGAATTTCTGCTTCAGCCGGTCGCGCGCCTCCACATCCTTGGCGACAATAATCATCTGACCGAAATACGGATTGACCGGCTGCACATCGAAAGTCAGTACGAAACGCACTGCGCCCTGCCCGATATAGCTGCTCCAGTGGTTTATATCCTCATTGCCTTTGAGCATCGTCTCTTCAAAACGCAGCATCTGCGCCTGCGTTTCGGCAATTGAACTGTTCTCCGGCAATTTCCAGTCAATCACCAGTTCCGGCCGATCAGAAGACGGGAAGAACTGGCGCTCAATCAGCGTCATACCACCGAGAGAAATCAAAAACAGCACGACTGTGGCAAAGATTGTTGTCCAGCGATGACGCATGCACCACAGCAAGGCCGCGGCAAAAGCCTTGCCGACACGGCGCGGCTTTTCCTCATGTTTTTTCATCGTTTTTGGCAGCAGCGTCACGCCAAGCAGCGGCGCAAACAATACAGCCACCACCCATGACACGACCAGCGAAACCGCAATCACCACGAACAAAGTATAAGTATATTCACCCGCTTGACTGGTGTTGAGACCGATCGGGATAAATCCGGCAATCGTTACCAGCGTACCGGTCAGCATCGGAAAGGCGGTGTGAGAATAGACATAGGTCGCCGCTTTATTGATCGGATCACCCGCCTCAAGCCGTGCAACCATCATCTCCACGGCAATCATCGCATCATCCACCAGCAGGCCGAGAGCAATAATCAGCGCGCCCAATGACACGCGCTGCAGCGAAATATCCATATATTGCATGGTGAGGAAGGTGATCGCCAAAACCAGCGGAATGGACAGCGACACCACAAAACCGGCTCGCGCGCCAAGGCTGATAAAGCTCACAGCCAGAACAATGATTACCGCCTCGAACAGGGCTTTGGTGAAACCGGACACAGCCTCATCCACCACATCCGGCTGATCGGCCACCTGATGCACACTGATACCAACCGGCAGCTCCCCTTCAACACGCGCCATCAAATCATTGAGCGCCTTGCCGAAATCCAGCAGGTTCTCATTCGGCTTCATACCGATGGCCAGCCCGATTGCCGGTTCACCATTCACGCGAAACAGACTTTCCGGCGGATTGGTATAGCCGCGCTTGATTTCCGCCACATCGCTGAGGCGGAAGAAGCGGTTATTGACCCGCAGATTGACGGCTTTCAGACTTTCTTCTGAGGTAAATTGCCCGCTCACCCGCACAGAAACCCGCTCCGGGCCTGCATTAATCACACCGGACGGGGTAATCGCATTCTGATCCTGAAGGCTTTTTAAAATCGCTTGCTGATCCAGCCCCAGCGCCGCAATCTGACGGGATGAAAATTCGAGATAAATCACCTCATCCTGCGCGCCGATCAGATCAACTTTACCGGCACTTGGCAATTGCAGAACCTGTGTGCGCACAGTCTCTACGTAATCACGCAACTGCCGGTGGCTCAGACCATCAGCCGTGAAGGCGTAAATATTACCGAACACATCGCCGAAGCGGTCATTATAAAAAGGCCCGTAGACGCCTTCAGGGAAATTCCCCTTGATATCATTAATCATATTGCGGGTCTGGAGCCAGATTTTCTCCACATCCCGCGCTTTGGTCGTCGCTTTCAAATTGACAAAAATCACCGCTTTACCCGGTGTTGTCACCGATTTGGTAAAATCGAGACTGTCGAGTTCCTGCAGTTTTTTCTCAATCCGGTCAGTCACCTGATTGATCGTCTCGTCCACCGATGCACCGGGCCAGTTGGCCTGTATCAGCATGGTTTTAATGGTGAATTGCGGGTCTTCCTCGCGCCCGAGATTGATATAGGCGGCAATACCGGCAATCAGAAACACCAGCATGAAATACCAGACCAGCGAGCGGTGATTAAGCGCCCAGTCAGAGAGATTAAATTTCTTCATTATTGCTCTCCCTGCGGCAGCTTAACCTTCTGGCCGTCCTGCAAACTGTTCACGCCTGCACTGACAATGCGCTGACCGGCCTCCACGCCTTTGGCAATGAATTGCCCGTCCCTGCGGCTGACAACTTCGACGGCCTGACGGCGCACAGTCTGGCTCTGCGGATCAGCGATCCAGACATAGGTTTTGCCCTCCTGTTCCAGCAAAGCGGATAGCGGCAGAGCAATCTGTTCCTGATGGTCGCCATTACTGCGCAGCGCTGTGATTGTTGTGCCTAAACGGAAAGCTTCCGGTGCATCATCAAGCGTGATTTTTACACGGCGCAAACGCGTGGCATTATCCGCCTGCGGTGCAATTTCCCGCACATGACCTTCTGCCTGCACAGTCGGATCAGCTTGCAGGAAAATCATAAATCTATCGCCGTCTTTGACCGTCTCCGCAATGTGGTCCGGCACATCGACAACAGCTTCACGCACATCCGGCCGCGCCACGGTCAAAACACTCTGTCCGGCAGCCACAACCTGCCCGACTTCGGCATTTACCGCAGAAACAACACCGTCAAAATCCGGATCCAGCTGTGCAAAACCACGCTCGTCTTCAGCTTTTCGCAAGGCGGCACGGGCTTTTTCCAGACCGGCAGCCGCAGTATCACGCCCCTGTTTGGCACTGTCATAAACCGCCTGCGGAATACTGCGCATCGCCAGCAAACGTGCCTGCCTGTCTTCTGTGGCCTGCGCATTCACATATTGTGCCTCGGCACTGGCCATGTCGGCCTTGGCTGCCTGTAAATTCAGATCAAGCTGCGCGGGATCAATCATCGCCACAACCTGATCTTTTTTGACAAAATCACCGATATCCACATCACGCTGGATCAAGCGCCCCAAAACGCGGAAGGCAAGATCCGTGCTGAATTGCGGCTCCACAGATCCGGCAAAACCGCTTTGCTGTGAGGCCTCCGCTTTTGCAACAACAAACAATACCGGCCGGACAACCGGCTCCTTCGCTTCATCAGCCTGTTCACCACAGGCTGCCAGCATCAACAAAACTGATCCTGCCGCAGCAAACCTGAAAATTCTGCGCCTCATCGTCCAACCCGTCGCCCGCATCACTGTGTTACTTTCTGCTCATCAGCCACCAGAAGCTCCACAACAGCGCCTTCACTCAGCAACTGCCCGCCGCGGGTTATGACCATTTGCCCGTCCTGCAAACCTTCAGAAATAATGATTTTTTCCCGCTCATAGTCCATAATCCGCACCAAAGCGGAAGAGACCGTTTTCGTCTGCGGATCAAGTACCCATACAGCCGGTTTTCCGCCCTGTGATGTCATCGCGCTCCATGGCAAGATCACAGCACGCACCACCGGCAATTGCAGACTGCCGGTTACCGGAGCCGCGAGTGTCATAGCAGGTGGCGGCGTATCCAGTTCAACCTTAATCCGCACAGTGCCGGTTGTGGCATTCACCACCGGCGCAACCTCACGCACATGGCCGGTTGCCGTGACAGACGGATCGGAAACCAGTGTCAGACTCACCTGAGGCAGCGCCTGTTTCCCGCCTTGTTGCTCCATGGATTCCGCATGGGCAGCCAGCGCTTCCTGCACATCAAAAACAGCATCCCGCTCACCATCGGCAGCAATCACAAAGGCGGTTTGTGCCGCCTGCACCAGTTGTCCCGTTTCAATATTACGGGCAGTCACCACACCGGCGCGCGGCGCGCGCAATTCCGTATAGCTCATCATATCCTGCGCATTTTTCATCTGACTTTGCGCACTGATAAGAGCCGCCTCGGCACGCTGTTTGGTTTCCTCCGCAGTGCCAAACTGACTGCGTGTGGTGAACCCCTGATCCAGCAATGCCTGTTGGCGTGTATAATTGGCGGTTGCCTGTATTAATTGCGCCTGCGCCGCATTGAGAGAGGCCAGAGCCGAGCGTAATCCAGCCTGCTGCTCCACAGCATCAATACGCGCCAGCAATTCACCGGCTTCAACTTTTTGTCCCACATCAGCGCTGCGTTCTGTCACCTGACCGGAAGCGCGAAAAGCAAGATTGATAAGATTGCGGGCTGCGATCGTGCCAGTCTGCACCAGTTTCGGGCGATAATCGCTGACACGAACGGTCTGCGCGCTGACTGCAACACTATGGGCATTCGTGACAGGCTGTTGCGAAGCAGGATTGGCCTGAGCAAAAACACTGCAAACAGATGCAAACATAAAGGAAGCGAGGGGAACAGGAAGAAGAATGTGTCTGCGCCGTCTGACCATCAAATTCACAACCTTTAAAATACCTATTGCATTACAGCAAACATAGCGGATCATTCCGGTATTAATAGTCTTTCTGAGCCTGACTTTATAAAATCGGGATGATAATAACTCTTTAAAACTGAATTTAGAAAGCAACTGACATGAGTACTGTTCTGGAAATCGCCGATCTGAAAAAACTGGCGCGCCGCCGCGTGCCAAAGATGTTTTTCGATTACGCAGATTCCGGCGCATGGACAGAATCGACCTATCGAGCCAATGAAAGCGATTTTGCCAAAATCAAACTGCGTCAGCGTGTACTGGTAGATATGACCGATCGCTCTCTGGCAACAACCATGATCGGCCAGAATGTGACTATGCCGGTAGCCCTGTCTCCGACAGGTCTGGCAGGGATGCAGCACGCGGACGGGGAAATTCTGGCAGCACAGGCCGCACAGGAATTCGGCGTGCCTTTCACTCTTTCCACCATGAGCATCTGCTCGATTGAAGATGTCGCCGCAGCAACGAAAAAGCCTTTCTGGTTCCAGCTTTATGTAATGAAAGACCGTGATTTCGTCCGCAATCTGATTGAACGTGCCAAAGCCGCCGGTTGCTCAGCTCTGGTCTTGACGCTCGACCTGCAAATTCTCGGCCAACGTCACAAAGATTTGCGCAACGGTCTGTCGGCTCCGCCGAAATTCACGCCGAAACACATCTGGCAGATGATGACCCGCCCGCAATGGTGCCTCGGTATGCTGGCAACCCAGCGTCGCACCTTCCGCAATATTGCCGGTCATGCCAAAGGTGTCAGCGATCTCTCATCCCTGTCCTCATGGACGGCCGAGCAGTTTGATCCGAAACTGAACTGGGATGATGTGGAATGGATCAAAAAACTCTGGGGCGGCCCGCTGATCCTCAAGGGCATTCTCGATGAAGAAGATGCACTGATGGCAGCCAAAACCGGTGCCGATGCGATTATCGTCTCTAATCATGGCGGCCGTCAGCTCGACGGCGCACCATCATCCATTTCGATGTTGCCGCGCATTGTTGATACGGTCGGTGACAAGGTGGAAATCCATCTCGACGGCGGTATCCGCTCCGGTCAGGATGTGCTCAAAGCCGTGGCACTCGGCGCGAAAGGCACCTATATCGGCAGACCGTTTCTTTATGGTCTGGGTGCCATGGGCAAAGCCGGTGTGACCAAGGCGCTGGAAATCATCGCCCGTGAGGCAGATGTGACTATGGCTCTGTGTGGCAAACGCCGTATCACGGATGTGGATACCTCAATCCTGCATAAAGACTAACAATTCCAGAGCGCCGTTCTTAGAGCGGTTACGCAACTTCGTTGCAAAACCGCTCTAATTTTTAGCTGACGCATTATCGTATCCATCAAGTTGTTTCAACTTGATGGCGAAATGCTTGTACCGGCGCTCTGCTCAGCAGTACACTACGGATCGAGAAGCTGGAGTGAATACGCACCACGCCTGGCAGGCGTGAGAGAATTTCTTTATGAATGACCTCATAGGCTGCCGTGTTTTCTGCCTCGGCACGCAAGATATAATCGGCATCCCCCGTCATCAGATAACATTCCTGAATTTCCGGATGGCGGCGCACCGCTTCTTCAAAACGGTTAAGATATTCCTCTGTCTGCCGCTCCAGCGTAATGCGCACCAGCGCCACCAGCCGGTCATCAGCATCAGGTGCCGCAACAATCGCCGTATAGCCGCGAATAACCCCGCTTGCCTCCAGCAATTGCACACGCCGCAGGCACGCCGATTGCGATAAACCGACCTCTGTGGCCAGCTGACTATTGGTCATACGCCCGTCCCGGCGCAGACAGCGGATAATATTGCGATCAATAGCATCTAAGGTCGACACGCAGAATCTTCCAATTCATAGTATTTTATCGTGCTGATTTAGCTACAATTCGCATAAATTGCGAAAAATAGCAAAAACATTCGAAGACTATTCGACTACACTGAGAAATAGGGAGAGAGTTCCGGCACGTGATACCGCTCGTAAAGTTACGACGCTGAACGATGCTGCCTCTTATAAAATTTGTTTGGCATCTCTGGCATGGTCTGCATGCAGAGCATAACCTGAAACTGTGTTATAGTTTTCCGGATATGCATACTGGCAGCCAACCAACGTGTTGAACATGACAATGCGGAATTGCTTATGTCTGTACTCTTTTCTGAAACCCGTGCGGCAGCGCCTGTTGATACAACTGCCGGTGAAAATCCGGAAATCCTCGCGGCCGGCGGTATTCTTACCGTTGATTTGGCCGCTTTGCGCGCGAACTATAAGCTGATCGCCGATGCACTCAGTCCGACCAGAGCCGCAGCCGTTGTGAAAGCCGATGCCTATGGTCTGGGTGCGGATAAAGTCGCCCCGCAATTTTATGCCGCCGGTTGCCGCGATTTTTTCGTTGCACATCTGGGAGAAGCCCTGAAGCTGCAACCGCATATCGGCAAAGATGCTGTTATTTATGTTCTCAACGGCCTGCAGCCGCAGACAGAAAAACTCTGCGCGGATAATAATATTATCCCTGTACTGAATTCGCTGGAACAGCTGCGCAACTGGGCAGCTCTGGGCAAAGCCGGCAACCGGAAGCTTCCGGCACTGCTGCAGCTTGATACAGGCATGTCGCGTCTCGGTCTTTCCGAACAGGAACTGAAAGAACTGCTGGCAGATATTTCCCTGCTGGACGGCATTGATGTAAAATTCATTATCAGCCATCTGGCTTCTGCTGATAATGTGCAGAGCCCGCAGAACCACGCCCAGCTGGAGCGCATGCAGGCAGCTCTTAAACTTCTGCCGCATTATGCCGTTGCTTTTTCCAATTCCGGTGGCAGCTTCATGGAGCGCGGCTATCATTTTGATCTGGCACGTCCGGGCATCGCACTTTACGGCGGCGCACCACAGGAAAATGCACCGAACCCGATGCAGCCGGTTGTGTCACTGCAGGCGCGCGTCATTCAATGCCGCACCGTTCCGGCACATACTCTGGTCGGCTATGGCGGCAGCTATGAAACACAGGGCGAGACACGGATTGCCACGATTGCCGTCGGTTATGCAGATGGCTGGCCACGGCATTTAAGCAATAAAGGCGCAGCATATTATGGTGCTGTGCGCCTGCCTATTATCGGCCGTGTTTCCATGGATTCCATTACACTGGATGTCAGCGCCCTGCCGGAAGGCACATTAAAGCTCGGCAGCCTTGTAGAGCTGATCGGCGCACATCAGAGCCTTGAACAAGTGGCACAGGATGCCGGAACAATTTCCTATGAGATTCTGACATCTCTGGGGAACAGATATCATCGCAATTACATTAACGACATTCTTGCCTGAAGAACAAACAAGCCTGCACATGCGGCATCAGACAGGATATGACAGAGGCAGACCATGAAAGTTACAATACTCGGCAGCGGTGTGATCGGCGTAACGACCGCCTATTATCTGGCAAAAGCCGGCCATGAAGTGACTGTGCTCGACCGTCAGGAAGGACCGGCGCTCGAAACCAGTTTCGCCAATGCCGGTCAGCTTTCCTATGGTTACTCGACCCCATGGGCTGCTCCGGGTATTCCGCAGAAAGCAGCAATGTGGCTGTTTAAAAAACACTCACCGTTGATTTTCCGTCCGACCTGTAATCCGGCAATGTATAGCTGGCTGATGTCCATGCTGGCCAATTGCACCGCATCGGCCTATGCAACCAACAAAGCCCGCATGCTGCGCATTTCCAATTACAGCCGCGAATGCCTGACCGAACTGCGCAATGATACCGGCATCACCTATGATGAAGGTTCAAAAGGTACTTTGCAGCTGTTCCGCAGTCAGAAAGATTTTGATGCGGTAATGACCAAGGATATTGAAAGCCTGCGTCAGGACGGCATCAAATTTGAAGTGCTGGATGCCGAAGGCTGCACCAAGGCAGAACCAGCCCTTGCCAATGTAAAGCACATGATCACCGGCGGCCTGCGCATGCCGGATGACGGCACCGGCGATTGCTTCACATTCACCAATAAACTGGCTAAAATGGCTGAAGAACTGGGCGTAAAATTCCACTATAATGTGGATATTAAAGGCTTCCAGCTTAACAGCGGTAAGATTGTTGCGGTTGAAACCAATAAAGGTATCTTCACTGCTGATCGTTATGTAGCCGCACTCGGCAGCTTCACGCCGCAGCTGGTCAAAGGCCTCGGCCTCAATGTGCCGATCTATCCGGTTAAAGGCTATTCGATCACCATTCCGATTGTCGATGAATCCCGCGCACCGGTTTCCACCATTCTGGATGAAACCTATAAGATCGCGATTACCCGTCTCGGCGACCGTATCCGCGTCGGCGGTATGGCTGAAGTCACCGATTATGTGACACGTCTGCTGCCTGAACGCCGCGAAACGCTGGAACTCTCCGTCAGCGGCCTGTTCGGCGGCGCGGGTGACCTGTCCAAGGCAACTTTCTGGTCGGGTCTGCGTCCGATGACACCGGATTCAACACCGATTATCGGCGGCACAAAATACGACAATCTTTATATCAATGCCGGACACGGCACACTCGGCTGGACAATGTCTGCCGGTTCTGCCCGCGTTATGGCCGACCTGATCTCCGGCAAAAAACCGGATATTGATACTTCGGATCTCGGCCTGTCACGCTACAAGTAAAATTACATCCTCCGCTTAAACGCCGCCGCAAATTTTGCGGCGGCGTTTTGCATTTCAGAGCAGACCAATCAGATGCGCCTTCATCACCGCATGAACCTTGTTGGAAACAATCAGCTTATTCAGAACATTGTTCATGTGAAAATGCACCGTGCGCGGCGTGATATTGAGTATGATTGAAATATCCTCAGCGGTTTTACCGTCACCGGTCCAGCGCAATATTTCCCGCTCCCGCAGTGTAATAATCTGATCCTCAGTATTATAGGTCTCATCCAGCCGATAAAGATCATAAAACCTTGTGAACAGAGACAGGCTCAACTCACGCAATTCCGGCTCCAGCTCTTTCAACTCGGCTTTGCTGATTGCATCGCTGGTTCGGCTGAAAGACAGAAAGCCGGCAACCGATTGCGGCCCCCAGCAGGACTGCGTAATCCCCACAGAATGGCCGTCACGTCTCATTTCCTGCCACAGAATTTTATTCTGCTGATAGAGTTTCTCAGTCCAGACGACCGGCTTGGAAGATCGCATCGCCTGCTGAATTGCGGGATCGGTCAGAATACATTCATTGCGCACATAATAACTGCGCCAGCCTTCAGAATAATTGTCGAAACCCTGAATTTTCGGGCGCGTCAGTGACTGCGGGATACGAAGAACAAAACTGTAATAGTCATAGCCAAGCCGCACCGCATGACTACTGATAATATCGACAAGTTCAATTTCCTGTACATCTGTTAAATTGACACCATAAAGTATTGGCCGCGATATATTCATCGGAAAAACCTTATCTTATTTTAAAATATCAATAAAAATAAAACAGTATAAAAAATCAGGACAACCAAAGAATAACAATTCAAATAAAAAATGACAATCAATTAGAATAAATTTCACAAAATATGTTCACATCTTAAGAAAGATACAAATATTTAAGAATAACCATGAAAATTTATTGAATAACATAGATTGATAAATCTAATTTTCTAAAAGATGAAAAGCTGCATGAAACGCTTTTTACAAGACGTGACATTTTTGCCATGAGCTTTGACAAGGCGAATGCGACCTTTAACGCCGCTATTCCCGCTAATGATTCTTATTGCGAGCCAATAAAAAAGCCCGCCAAAGGCGGGCTCATTTGATGGAGCAATCGTGTTGCTGATTACTTTTTCTTGCTCAGCACCTTCACCAGACTATATTTCAGGCTGGAACTGTCCATAGGCGGATTTTTGATTTTGCTCACATTCACTTTCAGCTTGTAGCGATAACCCGGCTCATAGCGAAAACCGTCAATACCGCCATAGAATAATGTCCATTCGCTTTTCGGGCTTTTGCGTACCTGCATGCATTTTTGCGGCCCTACACCAACACAATCAACCAGCTTGTTATTGATATAAAGCACCTCATTCTTACCGGCTGCACTCGCCTGCTGTATCGACAACAGACCGGCACCAACAATGGCCGCAGTTACAACAGGTATAATAAAGGTCTTTTTCACAGGCTTCTCCGTCTTCGCTTCTTACTTGCGTCAGCACTGAACTTAGCTAAAACAACCTGAACAGCAGGTGAACCGGATGACATCTCAAAACACACATATCAACGGCAAGACCATTGCCATTATTGGCGGCGGCCCTTCAGGCCTTGCTGCGGCAGAAATTCTGTCCGCGCACGGGCATGACGTCACTGTTTATGAAGCCATGCCGACTGTTGCACGCAAATTTCTGCTGGCAGGCAAGTCCGGTTTGAATATCACCCATTCAGAACCCTATGGACGCTTTCGTACCCGCTATGGTTCCAACGGCTCGCGCCTTATTCCGGCACTCGATGCTTTTACGCCTGCTGATATCTGCCAATGGACAGAAGCATTGGATATTGAGGTCTTCACCGGCAGTTCCGGCCGCGTCTTTCCGAAACGGATGAAAGCCTCGCCACTATTGCGCAACTGGGTCGCACGGCTGGAAGCGCAAGGCATCAAAATCCTGAAACGTCATCGCTGGAAAGGCTTCAGCGGAGACACTCTTTTATTTGACACACCGGAAGGTGAAAAGCAGATCAGCCCTGATGCCACATTACTGGCTCTGGGCGGTGCCAGCTATCCGCGTCTTGGCTCTGATGCCACATGGGTGCCGTGGCTTAAGGAAAAGAATATCAGTATTGCACCTCTCCAATCAGCCAATTGCGGATTTGATGTTGACTGGAGCACAGTCTTTCGTGAGCGCTTTGCAGGCGCGCCGATCAAATCGGTCGCGGCTACATCTCCGGCAGGCCGGATTGAGGGCGAATTTGTTATCTCGCAGCACGGCATTGAAGGCAGTCTGATCTATGCCCACACCGCTGCATTGCGCGATCAGTTGAATAATACCGCCACCGCCAGTCTCTATCTTGATCTGACACCGGCACGGTCAATTGAACGGCTGATACGCGATTTCACCAAGCAAGGCAGCAAAAGCAGCTTCTCCAACCGCCTGCGCAAAGCCACCGACCTTGAAGGTGTGAAAGCAGCATTATTGCGCGAACTGGTACCGGATGCTCATATGCTCTCCGCAGAAGGTCTTGCGCAGCAAATTAAAAACCTCGCAGTGCCATTGCTGCGTCCGCGCCCGATTGCAGAGGCGATTTCCTCTGCCGGCGGCATTGTCTGGGATGAGGTCAGCGACAATTATATGCTGCACAAATTACCGGGTGTTTTTGTTGCCGGTGAAATGCTGGATTGGGAAGCGCCGACCGGCGGCTATCTGCTCACCGCCTGCTTTGCAACAGGCCGTGCCGCTGCCCGCGGCATGCTTAAATGGTTGCAGGCTTAAACGATCTTCGCCTTCACAAACACATCATAGCGGGTGCTCTTACCTAATATCTGGTGCGAAGGTTTGCGGATACCTGCCATTGCTTCCGCACGCAGCGGCCATTTCAGTACAACACGGTTTTGCGCAGCTTCCAGCGCCACCTGCATCAGCCTTTCCGCATCAGGATCGGTACCGACAATCTCGCGGATCTGGCGCATTTCTTTTTTGACCAGTGCCGTATTTCCGCGTGGCGGATGCATCGGATCAACCAGAACTACCTGCGGCTTCAGTTCCGGCAACAGGGCACAAGAGTCACCAAAGAGCAGTGTCATCCGCGCCACGGTCTCCGCCAAGCGCCCGCCTTCTGTCGCAGCACGCTCCAGCCCTGCGGCCAGCAAAGCGTGCATTTTTTCTGACCGCTCAATCAAGGTCACTTTTGCGCCAAGCGACGCCAGCAAAAAAGCATCACGGCCAAGCCCTGCGGTAGCGTCCACAATATCCGGTGTTGCACCGCGCACCAGTCCAGCCGCTTTGGCAAGCGCCTGCCCGCGCCCCTCACCGGAGCGGAAACGATGACCGACAGCCCCGCCGACAAAATCAACAATCAGGTCATTATCATCTGCTTGCTGCATAGGTTCTCTCAAAACGGGCAAGGTATGGTAAAAGTAACAGCACGGCCATCAGGATGGCGAAAGCTCAGACTTTCCGCATGCAGCAGCAAACGATCTGCCGCCTGCAAAGCAGCGCCCTCTGCATAGAATTCATCACCCAGCATCACATGACCGATGGCTTTCATATGCACTCGCAGCTGATGCGTCCGGCCAGTCAGCGGGAACAGACGCACACGAGTTGTCTGCTCTCCGCGTTCCAGCACCTGCCAGCGGCTTTGCGCCGGTTTGCCATGTTCGTAATCCACACGGTGACGCGGTTTATTGTCCGGATCAATCGCCAGCGGCAGATCAATCAGACCTTCATCCGCGACCACATTGCCCCAAACAACTGCGACATAGGATTTCTCCGTGCTGCGTTCTTCAAACTGTCTGGCAATCTGTGCATGGGCTTTACGGTTCAGCGACATCAGCACCACACCGGACGTGTCTTTATCCAACCGGTGGATCATCAAAGCTTTGGGAAACTGTTTCTGCACCCGTGTTGCCAGACTATCAGACAAAGCCGGATCGCGCCCCGGCACAGATAACAGCCCGCTCGGCTTATCCAGCACCAGAATATCCGCATCCTGATAGATCACCGATATCGGATCCATAGGCGGATTATAAACAGGGGAAGCGGAAGAGTATGTGCTCATGCCTCCCTCTAACATAGTTTATCCGCCGCATAGAAGTGCTGACTTTCAGGAGAAACCAAGAAAAACGGGAACTGAAACGGCAATTCAGCGGTTTACCCAGGCACTCCCTGCAAAATCAGCCGTGATTTTGCACTCACGGAAAGGCTTTTGATGCGATATTTTCTGCCCCTCTGTTTGCTTGCAGTGCTGAGTAGCGGCACTTTGATGACAATACCGGCCACAGCGAAAACTGTTCCGATACCTGCACAAAAACCCGCTGTGGAAGAGAGTAAAACCATTACCCCTGCCCCAAAACCGGAACTAAAAGAACCGCCCGCTTCCCCAAAACCGGATATATCAAAACCGGAGACACCGAAAACCGAGCGGGTTTATCAGGCGGCCTGCCTGCCATTAGTGCAAAATGAAGTGACCGGTAAAGTCATCCCGCCTGTCAATGAAGGGCAATGCCAGATCAGAAGCCCGCTGGAAATCACGGCCTTCACCAAACCTGTCCCGATAGATCTGGATCAGCCGGTTACAACCAATTGCACGATGACTGTCGCTCTCACTGAATGGGTGCAGCAGGCTAACAATCTGGCCAAAACTCATCTCGGCAGTGATATCAAAACCATCGGCACCGGTTCGCATTATCAATGCCGTAAGGTGAATAACGGCTCAGCAGGGCGTGTATCCGAACATGCATTCGGCAATGCTCTGGATATCATGTCTTTCACACTCGCCAATGGCGAAAAGACCACACTTGCCACAGACTGGAACGGCAGTGAAAAACAAAAGAAATTCTGGCGTGAGTTACATAAGGCAAGCTGCACGCTGTTCATGACAGTTTTAGGGCCGGAAGCCGACAGCGCCCATGAAACCAATCTGCATCTTGATATGGGCTGTCATGGTAAATCCTGTACCTATCGCATCTGCCAGTAATCTGATGAAACAGAAAAATAGACGCCCGATTTCCGGCGGTACCGGAAGCAAATCATGATAAAGTCTGTTTATGCTATTTTCTTTACCCGACCCGCACACTCTTTATCAGGCGCTTCTTGATCGTGACCAGTCCTATGACGGCCATGTTTTTGTCGGTGTGACCAGCACCGGCATCTTCTGCCGTCTGTCTTGTCCGGCACGTAAACCGAAATTCGAGAACAGCCGCTTTTTCGATCATCCGGCCGCTTGTATGGAAGCAGGTTTCCGGCCGTGCCAGCGCTGTCGTCCGCTGGATTTTTATCGTGGCAAGGAACCGGTCGTCGCCAAATTGCTTGATTGTCTGGATGCCCGACCGGATCATTTCTGGTGCGAAGATGATCTGATTGCCATGCAACTTGATCCTTCCACAGTGCGCCGTGCTTTCAAACGCCATCTGGGTATGACTTTTCTGGATATGGCACGACTGCGCCGGAAAGCACGCGGGCTTGAAAGCATTGCTGCCGGTCATTCCGTGATCGATGCCCAGCTTGAGGCCGGTTATGATTCCGGCAGCGGTTTTCGTGAAGCCATTACGCAGCTGATCGGTGATACGCCTGCCCAGCTGAAAGGGCGCAACCTGCTGAAAGCAGACTGGCTGGAAACACCGATCGGCTCCATGCTCGCCGTTGCCGACCAGCATCATCTGCATTTGCTGGAGTTTTTTGAGCGTAAAGGCCTGCCCAATGAGCTGAAAAAACTGCGCCTCTACACCAAATCATCCATTAGCTTTGGCCGTCTTGCACCAATCGATCAGATTGAAGCAGAGCTGAAGCTCTATTTCACCGGTGGTTTTACCGGTTTTAAAACGCCGCTGGCGCTCTATGCTCCGGCCTTTACCCGCTCGGTCTGGGATGCATTGCAGGAAATTCCGCTGGGTGAAACCCGCTCCTATGCCGAGCTGGCAGAACTGACCGGACGTCCTGATGCCATACGTGCCGTGGCCAATGCCAATGGTGCAAATCAGCTGTCAATTATTATCCCGTGTCACCGCACCATCGGCTCGGACGGATCACTCACGGGATATGGCGGCGGTCTATGGCGCAAACGCTGGCTGCTCGAGCACGAGAAACGTATGGCTGCCCGTTCCGCCGCCTGAATAGTTTAAAAGCCTGTATGGGTTTTCAGGAATTCGGTTTCTTCCGGCGTATTTTTGCGGCCGAGTACGGCATTGCGATGCGGAAACCGGCCGAATTCCTCGACAATATCACGATGCTCTTTGGCAAAGCCGAGAGCAAAATCATTGCCGAGCGCTTTATAAAGCTTCACGCATTGCTCCTGATCTTCAATCACTTCGCTATGCATCAGCGGCAGATAGAAAAACTGCCGTGCCTTCTCATCCACAGCCATGTCATAATCATGCTCCAGCGCATATTTTGACAGTGCACAGGCAAGCGGATCACTCGCAAAAGCCTTAGGATCACCGCGGAACATATTGCGCGGAAACTGGTCGAAAATAATGGTCAGAGCCAAAGCGCTTTTGGCATCATTCTTCCAATGCGCAAGATCACCTTCCACGGCCTGCTCATATACCGCGCTGAAACGCTGTTTGATTTGATGGTCAAGATCATCAGAACGAACAAACCAATGCGCTTCCGTTGCATCAGAAAACCAGAAATCCAGAATATCCTGCGGGGTCACCTGCACCATAGATCATCTCTCCTGTCTTATTCTCATACATATACATAGAGCAAATCTCCGAGCTTACCAGTTTCAGAAATTTTACTTATGCAAACCAACAAAAAAGGAGCCGCAAGCGGCTCCTTTTGCAAATCATCTTCATGAAACAATCAGGAAGAAAACTCTTTGTCTTTATGACCGAGAATGGCCAGCAAAGTAATTGCCGCCGCAGCCAGCAAATACAGACCAACATAGCTAAGGCTGTAGGTTGTAGCCAGCCATGTCGCAATATATGGCGCCAGTGAAGCACCGAAAATACTGGCCATGTTAAAGGTCATGGAAGCACCGGTATAACGAACGGCAGTCGGGAACGGCGAAGCCAGCGCCGCACCGATCGGACCATAGGTCATGCCCATCAGCGCGAAACCAATGATCGAGCACATCACAGCGCCGACAACACCGGCACCCAGCAGTGGTGCCATGAACAGGCCGAACACACCAATACCGACTGTGGTGAGGATCATGATGAAGCGGCGTCCGAAACGGTCAGACAACAGACCGGAAACCGGAATCAACAGACCAAAGAACACAACGCCAACCATCTGAATGAACAGGAATTGCTCACGGGAATAGCCCATGCCTGCCTGTTCAACCGGACGCGTTGCCCATGACAGCATGAACACGGTCATCAGATAGAACAGCACAAAGGTTGCCAGCGCCGAGAAAGTACCGAGAACCAGCGCGCGCTTGTGATGCTTGAAGACTGCCGCCAGCGGCACCTGAACGCGCTCCTGCTTGTCCATTGCCTTCTGGAATTCTGGTGTTTCGGTGATCTTGATACGAACATAAAGACCAACAGCAACCAGCAGGATTGAGCCGACAAACGGAATACGCCAGCCCCAGCTCATGAATTGCTCATTGCTCAGTGTGGCACCGAGAATAATGAATGTACCAGCAGAGAGGATGAAGCCGATCGGCGCACCAAGCTGCGGGAACATTGCATACCATGAACGCTTGCCTTCCGGCGCGTTTTCGGTTGCCAGCAACACCGCGCCGCCCCATTCACCGCCAAGGCCAAGTCCCTGACCGAAACGGCACAGTGCCAGCAACAGCGGCGCAACCACACCGATTTGTGCATAGGTTGGCAGCAAGCCGATGATAACGGTCGAAAGACCCATGGTCATCAGCGCGGCAACCAATGTTGCCTTGCGGCCGATTTTATCACCGAAGTGACCGAAAACCATGGCACCAAACGGACGGGCAAAGAAAGCAATCGAGAATGTAGCAAAAGATTGCAACATGGCCGAAGTCGGATCGCTGGCCGGAAAGAACACAGCCGGAAACACCAGAACGGCAGCCGTTGCATAAACATAAAAATCGAAAAATTCGATTGTTGTTCCCACGAGGCTGGCAAACAGCACACGCGCGGGCGAATTCAAGGCCGGAGCTGCCTGACCGTTTTTACCGGCAACAGCACTCCGGGGGGCACCGGAAACACTCATTTTTTTATCCTGTTTGCGCAAGTTTACGAGGGTAAAATCCGATCCCGCAGACCTGCTGAAATATCGACGCAGAACAGCCGTTTAAAAAGAAAAGGACTGACCTGAATTATGCACCACCGACACCGAAAGCCGGAATCCGGCGCATTCTGATCGCAATGGTCTATCCGATTAAAAGCAAGAAAACTATCAAAAATATCAGGGTTTCTTTTTAAAATTGCGCAAAATGCACGTTTATTTTGCAGTTCGCCATGTCACATGCATTTTCGCGCAATAGTCTGATAACGACATTTCAATCCGGCCATGCAAATGATGCGAACGAGTGCCGGACTTATCACAAATGCGTTGCACAACAGTCATGCGCTGTTCATTGAAATTGCAGAGAATGCGGCAGTCCTGTTTTTCGGAGATTACGGTCATGCATCCGCCCTCGGAAAATACCAATCGCAGAAAACAACCGCCACCGGTCAGATCAAGCAATAATAATTGCTCATCCGCCATCTGGTTTCCGCGCTGGATACCGCACAACACAAAAAGAGCGCTGCCCGTCAATGCGCCGGTCAACCGCGTCTGGTGAACTAGCATTTATCTGACAAAAAAGCCCTTGTGCAGAACACAAGGGCTTTTCATTTTTCAACGGCTGAACAATCAGAACTTCGAGGTCATGCTGACCCAGAGACGACGTCCGTCAACCGAAGCATTGAAATCACTCTCTTCAATACGCTTGTCGAACAGATTGTAGAGTGCCGCATTGAATGTAACATTCTCGCTGAACTCATAGCTCGTACCGATATCGAAAGTCATATAGGCATCATATTTGCGGGCAATGACCTTGCCGTTTTTGTAAACCGGCTTGCCGTTGCTGCCGATACGGGCACCGGCATTGGTTTCCGAGCCATGGTAATTGGCAGCTGTCCATGCAGACAAGCCTTCAACCGGTGTGATCCAGTCCGCGCGGATATTACCCATATGTTCCGGCGTACGTGTCAGCGGCAGACCATCATAGTCCCCGCCCTTCTGACGGGAATGCGTATAGGTATAGCTGGCGCGCAAACGGATGTCAGATGTGGCTTCCCAGTTTGCAGTCAGTTCCACACCCTGCATCACAGCATTATCGATATTGAAGCTGCTCCACAGAACGTAATTTGTATTTTCGCTCCAGCGGATCGGCTTGCCATTCGCATCAAGCATCTGCTTGTTGGAGATTTTGTCTTTGAAATCCGTGTAGAAATATGTCGCCCCAAGCTGCAAACCGTCCTGATTGTCCCACAGGGCGCCCAGTTCATAGCTTGTGCTCTTTTCTGCCTTCAGACTTTCATCACCAATAATCACACCGCAAGGGTTTTTGCCGGATGGCAGGCTCGCTTCAGGACCATAGAAACAGCCGCCGCCGCCGGTTGTATAAGCATAGCCCGGTGCGATTGTGCGGATTTCCGGTGCTTTAAAGCCCGTGGAAATACCACCTTTCAGCGTCAGCTGCTCCGTTGCATGCCACACGGCATAAGCACGCGGGCTGAGATGGGAACCGTAGATTTCATGATCATCCATACGCAGACCGCCGGTCAGCGAGAAGTCCGGTGTAATCCACCACTCATCTTCAGCAAAGACCGCCCATTGGCGAATGCTGAATGTCTCATCAAGACCGGTACGGCGTCCCGGATTCTGGTCTGTCAGCTGTGCATCAATAAACTGACCGCCGGTGACCAGCGTATGATCGCCGTAAAATTCAAACGGTGTGGTGAATTTGCCGTCGAGAACAGAGTTACGGATTTCCGGTGAACGCAGATTTTCCACATAGGAACCACGGGCTTTATCCCAGTTGAAATTGGTGCGTTCTGCCCATTCCTGCGAGAACGAGAAATCAGACGTTGTCGGGCCCCAGCGGCCGGTATGGCTGATCGACCAATGTCTGCGGTCATTGTAATTATAAGTATCTGTTCCGGTCAAAGCGATTGTATCACCGACATTGCCTTCACGACGCACGCGGGTGACACCGCCTTCAATGAAAATGTCATGATCTTCATTCGGCGTAATTGTCAGCTTTCCGCCCAGATCACCGTCGCGCTGTTCCTGCGTACCATTGAGGAATTTATCCTCACTGCGCTTCAGACCCCGTCCCCAGGCCTGAACACCAACCACGTCAGGCACCAGTGGTCCGCTGACATAGAAGGAAGCCTGTCCGCTGTTGCCGTAGCGTGATTTGGTCTGCACGGTACCGTCAAGGGTCAGCTCACCATGCCATGCATCGTCAACTTTACGGGTAATAATATTGATAACGCCGCCCATGGCATCCGAACCATAGAGCGAAGACATCGGGCCGCGCACCACTTCAATCCGCTCGATGGCCGATGCAGGCGGAACAAAACTCTGTTCAAAACCGGCATTACCATTGGTACGGGCATCACGGGTGCTCTGGCGCTTACCGTCAACCAGAATAAGCGTATAGGCACCCGGCAAACCGCGGATATAAATATCCTGCTCATTGGCGATACCCGTCACGCTGACACCCTGCACGCTGTTAAGCGCATCGGTCAGGTTGCGGAAGGCACCTTTTTCCAGCTCTTCGCGTGGCACAACAGTAATGCTGGCCGGTGCGTCTTTAACATTCTGCTCAAAGCCGGTAGCTGTGACAACGATCTGATCCAGACGCACAGTACCTGCCGGCGCTGCAGCCTGCTCAGCGGACTGATCCGCAACCGGTTCGGCCTGCGCTTCAGCCGCAACCGGCTTCTTTTTAACAGCCTGTGCCTGAGCCGGAAGGGCGAAAGACAGCATTGTTCCGGCCAGAATTGTGCCGCATGCAAGAGCTGCGAGACGACGCATTTTGACCTGTTTTAACATTTCAGATCCGGAAACTGTCTGAATTTCCGCTCTTGAATGTCCGTTATCTGTCATTTCAATTGCCCTCTGCCACAAATATGAGTTATTTACTCCCCTTATGTGTGGCAAGGTAACAGGTCAATCGCCATGTTTCAGACTTATTCCAACATCAGCTTTTTGCATTCCGCACAATGAAGATACCGCACCGCCTGAAAAAAGCTTTGCTCTGCACCAAAGCCGGAAGGAACAGTTAAATGCGTGAAAAGACTGTGCCTGATGACAAGAAGTCAGCCAAAGACAGCACAAACAGCGCCTTGCCCGCGTCCCGCTTAGGGCAGTTAAGGCTGTTGATAGCTTTGGATACATTGCTTGTGGAGGGCAGCGTGCAACAGGCTGCCAAGCGCATGAATCTCAGCGCTCCGGCGATGAGTCGCCTGCTCAATCAGATTCGGGAAGCCTTCAACGATCCCATTTTAGTGCGTTCCGGCCGCCGGATGATCCCCTCTCCGCGCGCGGAAATGCTGCGCCTGCGCCTGCGTGCTCTTGCGGATGAGGCTGAAAACCTGCTTAGCCCCGATATACCGGCAACGCAGACACCGGCGGAAACCGGCTGGCAGCAACAGGCTTTGCTCGCCGTTCCGCCTTTATCTCTCAGAACACCGCTGATCGGCGGGCAACCCAGCCCCAAACAACTGGCCAATCAGCTCGCTGATCTGAGCAGCAGTCATGATCCTGTTTTACGGTTTTCTCGGTTTTTAGGCATACTCGGCCGTGGTGCCGGAAACAGCCGTCCGCTGACGATTGAGGAGGCAGAGGAAGCCTTTTCCCTGATCCTGCAGCAACAGGTTGATCCGATGCAGGCCAGCGCATTTTTCAGCCTGATCCATTATCGCGGAACAGCCGCTCAGGAACTGGCAGGTATGGTCAGGGCTGCAAGCCAATATTATCAGCTGGATGATACGTTCAGTCCGCAGGCGGATCTGGACTGGCCTGCCTATCTCTCCCCCAACTCCCCGCGTGCACCATGGTTTTTACAGGCCGCCAAACTGCTCGCTCAGACCGGATATAAAATCGCGCTGCATGGCAGCAATGGCAGCGGTGTAAATAGCGGTAAGATTGAACAGGCAGCGCATGCGCTTGGCATTCCTGTTGCACAAAACCTTGCCGATGCCCGCCAAACACTGAAGAACAGCCACATTGTCTATATGCCATTAACAGGTTTTGCGCCTGCTCTTGCATCGATGATGGCGCTCTATCCGCTATTTGCCGCGCGCTCTCCGGTGGGCGATTGTGTGCATCTTCTCAATCCGTTGCAAGCGCATGCCAGCCTGCTGGGTGTATCCCGACCGGCCTATAGGGAACTGCACAGAGATACGGCAAAGCTGTTGCAGGAACTTCCGGAAGTGCATAGCACTGCTGTTTATGGAAACAGCCAGCGACAACTAACTGTTCTCAGCGGCAATCGCGATGTAGCGGAGTTTTATCCTTTCCGTGTGGCAACACTTTTAAGTCTCAGTGGTACGGAAAGCTCTGATATTATTATAAAAGCACTGCATGAGCCGGAAGCCCTGCCCCGTATCGGCATGGATTCTTTTGAATATTGGCAGGCTATCTGGGCAGGGACTGCCATTGACCCGCGTCTTGAAACCGTTGTCACAGCAACAGCGGCGCTCGGCCTGATGACATTGCACAATGATCCCGACTTCAGCGGCTGTCACACCAAAGCAAAACAACTCTGGCAGCAGCGCCACAATAAATAAACGGCACCTCCCGCAGAAGGTGCCGTTTAATCACTCTCAGGTGCCACGCCATTTCTGTGTCTTGCGCAGCAGCATTTGCGACAAGCCATAATGCACAAGTCGTGCCGCGACATTGGTATAGAAGATCATCATCCCCATAGCGGCAGCGGGTGCCACATCCCCTGCATCATCCATATTCAGTACGGCGACGGAAGCCAAAGTTGTATGGGCGGAATACAGGAACACCACGGCGGATACTGTCGTCATCGCATTGACGAACAGGTAGATTGAAATATCCAGAATGGCCGGGAGGCACACCGGCACGGTCACCCGCGCAAATAATTTGTAGAATGGTTGTTTGAGTGATGCCGAAACGGACTCAAATTCCGGATCCATTTGTTTCAGTGCGGTCAGCGCCGTCAGATGGGACACCGTGTAAAAATGTGTCACGGTACAGATGACAAGAATAATCATCGTTCCGTAAATGGTGCTCAGCGGATTTGCCGGATTGTTGAAGAAAAAGATATAGGCGAGCCCCAGCACCATCCCCGGCACAGCCATTGGCAGCATGGCCAAAAACTGGAACAAGGCGCGACCTTTGGCAAAGCCCTCGGTCTTCTCAACCGCATAGGCACCGACAAACACAACCACGGTTCCGATAATCGCCGTCAGAAAAGCCAGCTGGATAGAATTGTAATAGGAGCTCCAGCCACCGCCATCCATACGCCCGAACTCAAAATTGCGCAGGCTGAGGCTCAGATCATAGGGCCAGAATTTTACGATGGCCGCTAATTGGCAAACCAGCAAAAGGCCGGTGATGAAAACAGCTATCAGAGCGCAATAAAGCAGGCACAGATTGTCAAACAGCGGTTTCTTTTTCGGAGCAAACGGTACAGCTCGTGCAGATAGCAGGGCAACCTGTTTGCGCTGGATAACTCTGTCGACGGCAAAAGCAATCACAGCGGGAAACAGCAGCATTACAGAGACAACCGCACCGATTTCAAAATTCTGCTGGCCGATGACCTGCTTATAAATATCCACCGCCAGCACATTATACTGACCGCCGATAACCTTTGGCAGACCAAAATCTGTAATAACCAGATTGAACACCACAAAGGCTGCTGAAATCAAACCATAGCGGGCACCCGGTACAGTTACCGTCCAGAATGTGCGCCATTTGCTTGCCCGCAGGGAATCTGCCGCCTCATAATGACGGGCATCCGACACAGCCAGAGCCGTTGAGATAATCATCAGCGCATGGGGAAACGTAAAGAACACCGATCCCAGCACGATGCCCAAAGGCCCGTAAATCGGCAGACCGAACAGCAGCTCTTTCAAAATTCCCTGATTACCGAACAGATAGATCAGTGCAATCCCCGGCAGCAATGACGGCACGAGAATTGGCATCACCGCCACCAGCTTGAAAAAGCCTTTAAAGCGCATTTTGGAACGGTTGAGCGCATAGGCAAAACCAAAAGCCAGTGAAACGGTGAGCACCATGCTGACCAGCGCGATCACCAGAGAATTCCTGATCGACTGAAACAGCGCCGGTGATGAAAAATAAGTGCGATAATTATCCAGCCCTGTCGTTTGATGCGGCATCAGCATGACACGGCGGAAATTATTGGAATCCACCTCCTGCCATTCCTGCCCCTGATAGGGAGCAGAGCCGATCAGAAACCGGCTGTTATCCGTCAAACCACGGATGCGATAATGCTCTGGCCCGCGAAAGCTGAATTCCGGAAACAAAGCCACAGGCGACAAACGACCGCTATTGGAGGTTGCCAGCTCATCTTCTGAAATGGTTTTCAGATCGGCATTCAACTGACTTAAAGACTGAGCAGGAGCCCAGTTGCCTTTGCCGTCACCAACCTGCACTTCATAATTTTCCAGCTGAAACTGGTAACTGGCAAAAGATTTGGACAGCATCACATAGAGCGGCGCAGCCAGTGTAATCAGCAGGTAAGCGCCGATAATTAGCATCATACCGCGCTTGATCCAGTCGTCCGAACTGACCTTCTGACGGATAGCCTTGCCCGCCGGCATGAGCGGCGCAGCAGAATAATCGCTTACAGCACTCATCGCCTGCCCTTTCCGTCAAAAATCAGCAAACGGCTTTTCGGCAATTCAACAAGAATAGTCATACCTTCTGTCAGGCCGAGGCGTCGTTCCGCATTGATGGAAAAGTCAGCAATCAGCTGCTGGTTTTGCAAATAGGTGCTGCGCATATGCGTGCGCCAGAAAGAGCCGAGAAATTCCATGGCTTCGATCTGCACCTCAATCAGATTTTCCCCGTTTCCGGCAGAGGAACTCGCATCCACAGCGCGGCCATGGGGGATCACATCATTCGGCCTGATCACTGCAACAGCCTCGCTGCCCTCCGGCAGATTATGTTCATTGCATTGCAGAACCAGATCACCGGAAAATGCGGTACCATCCGCACCGATTGTGACCGGATATTTATTGGTCTCTCCGATAAAATCCGCCACAAACAGGCTGCTCGGCTGGCGATAAACATCAAGCGGCGTACCAACCTGTTCGATTGTCCCTTTATTCATCACCACGATACGATCAGCCATAGCAAGCGCTTCTTCCTGATCGTGGGTGACCATGATTGTTGTCACGCCGAGCTTGCGCTGCAATTCTTTAATCTCGTGACGCAGATGCACGCGCACCTTGGCATCAAGCGCAGAAAGCGGCTCGTCAAGCAGCAAAAGTCCGGGAGAAATCGCAATCGCCCTTGCCAGCGCAATGCGCTGCTGCTGTCCGCCGGAAAGTTGTGAAGGATATTTTTTCGCCTGATCTGCCAGTCCCACCAGTTCCAGCAATTCGGCAACGCGCTGCGTAATCTCGGCGCGCGATTTCTTCATATTTTCAAGCCCGAAGGCGATATTCTTTTCAATGGTCAGATTGGGAAACAAAGCATAGGACTGAAAAACAATCCCGTAATCGCGTTGGGCAGGCGGCAGGCAGGAAATATCTTTGGAAGCCTGATGAACCGTCCCCCTTGTCTGCAGATCCAGCCCTGCAATGGCACGCAGCAATGTGGTCTTGCCGCAACCGGAAGGCCCGAGAAAACAGATAAATTCGCCTTCTCTGATTTCCAGATTGATGTCTTTCAGCGCATTAAACTCTCCGAAAGCTTTCCAGAGGCCGTCAACCTTGAGATATTCCTGTCTGTTTGCTGACGCATCGCCGGCATTATATGCCTGCTGACCGATACGAACAGCATCTGTAGCCATTTCATGTTTCACGAATTCATTCCTCTGGACTGACATGGTCACACTCCCTGAACGAACGCGGAAAAGCCCGCGTTCGCAGTCGCATTATGCGTGTCTGTTAGAGCAGCTTCGGAAAACACGGGAACCGGCCTGTGTCCGAAACCATATGAAGACAGAAATTCTGCCGCTCAATGAGACAGCGTTCCGATCAGCCTTTGGATTCAGATTTTGAATCGTACCGTTTCGACCATTCTTCCAGAATGGCTTTGCGATTATTCGCCGCCCATTCCAGATCATTTTTAATCATCTTCTTTTCGAGATCAGCAGGAATATGTTCCACAGGCTTGGCAATGCCCGGCAACGCGACCACGGCAAAACTCTTATTGAGCGCTTCCATGGCATTCGGTGTCAGTGTCCAGTCCATCAGGGTTTTGGCGGCATCCATATTCGCTGTACCGGCCATAATCGCCACGGCCTCGGACTCCCAGCCGGAGCCTTCCTCAGGGAAGATAATATCCACCGGCGCACCGGCACTCTTTACCTGAGAGGCCGGAAACTCAAAGGAAACACCGATCGGTATTTCACCCGCACCGGCCATTTTGCACGGTTTGGAGCCGGAATGCGTGTAATTGGCGATATTCTCATGCAGGGCATCCATATAGTCCCAGCCGCCCTTTTCGCCGAACATCTGCAACCATGACGAAACATCGAGGAAGCCGGTGCCGGACGATGCCGGATTAGGCATGACCACATGACCTTTATATTCAGGCTTGGTCAGGTCTTTCCAGCTTGCCGGCGGTTTCAGGCCAAGTTTCTCTGCTTCAACCGTATTGAAACAGACCGCGGCCACATAGGCATCAAGCCCGATCCAGCTGGTCGGACGATCCTTATCCACAAAACGCGGATCCAGCTTGTCGACATCTTTCGGCGTATAAGGCTCTAGCATGCCTTCATTTTTAAGGATCAGCAGCGATGTGGCCGCAATACCCCAGACAATATCTGCCTTCGGATTATTTTTCTCGGCCAGCAGCTTGGCGGTCATGACCCCTGTGGAGTCACGTACCCAGTTCACTTTAATATCCGGATGATCTTTATTAAAAGCTTCTGCAAAGCGTTGCAGATCAACAGCTTCAAAAGCAGTATAAACAGTCAGTTCTGTTTGTGCATAAGCACTTGATGCCAAAGCAATACCGGCAGCAAGGGACAGAATAAAAGCGCGATGCTTTTTCATTTCATATTTCCCCATTGTTATATCAGCTTTTTGTTATGTGTTTGATAGCTGATTGCTTATTTTTATACCTGCTTTTGCAGGCTGTTCCCTCTTATGGCTCCTCATAGTGCGAACCGCAGTTCAATAAGTAAAATCTATTTATTTTATACATCGCCCTCCAAAACTTATAGGTTAGAGAGCGTTTCCTCCGGACAGAAAAATCTATGCGCCTTCCAATATCGCTCTTTCGACAACGGACAGTGCCTGTTCAAGCTCCTGCTGAGTAATGATGAGTGGCGGCGACAACGTCAGCACATTGCCCTGACTGATCTTAAAACTGACGCCGCCCTCCAGACAGCGATAATAAACCGCCTCAGCCAGTGCATTATCCGGCTCACGGCTGTGCCGGTCGCGCACCAGCTCCACGCCGAACAGCAAGCCACGACCACGCACATCTCCCACATGCGGTGAGCGCAATTGCAATTCCCGAAGACGGTTCATCGCATATTGGCCAAGCTCGGCCGCACGCTGAACCAGCCCTTCTTCCTCAATAATCTGAATTGTGGTGAGCGCGGCGCGCGTCGTTACCGGATTTTTCTCATGGGTATAATGCCCGATCGCATAATCACCACATACATCCAGATCACGGCGCACAATTGCCGCCGCGATCGGCAGCATACCGCCACCCAGCGACTTACCGAGCACAATCATATCCGGTGTCACACCATCATGATCGGACGCAAAAAACTTGCCCGTCTTGCCAAGTCCGGTCGGAATTTCATCAAAAATCAGCAAAGTTCCGTGACGATCACAAGCCTCACGCACTTTTTGCCAGAAACCGGGCGGCGGCGGATAGGGTGTGGCACGCATCGGCTCTGCCACCACAGCGGCAATATCACCCTCACGCTCCAGCACAAAAGACACAATATCCGCACAGGCAATACCGCAGCTTTCAGGCCCTTTATGCTTGTAATGACAACGATAACAGGCAAAAGGCGGCACATGTTCGGCACCGGACAATAATGGCCCTGCAATACCCGAACGGAATGTTGCTTCTCCGCCCACAGATGATGCGCCAAACCCTGCCCCGTGAAAGGCATCCCAGAAAGACAGGGTTTTAAATCGTCCTGTGGCTGCCCGCGCCACTTTCAGCGCCACCTCAATTGCATCTGAGCCGCCGGTGGTAAACAGAGTTTTTCCCAAGTTGCCCGGTGCTATTTCTGCCAGTTTTTCAGCCAGTTCAATTGCCGGTTCACAGGTAAACCGGCGTGGTGCAAAACTCAGATCATCCATTTGTTGCTTCACAGCAGCAATCAGTCTGGGATGGGCATAACCGATATGATGGGCGCTATTGCCGTGAAAGTCCATAAAACGGCGTCCGTTCGCATCCTCAATCCAGATGCCCTGCGCCTTAACAATCGCTGTGAGACAAGGGCTGGAAAGGCTCTGATGCAGAAAAACATCCGCATCACGGCGCAGCACTTCCTCCATGTGAGAACTGTTTTGCTGCGCCTGCCATCGCTGCCTTGCCTCGGAGCGGTTGGACTCGCCCTCTGTGTGCACTGCCAGTTTCATACTCGCCGCCTCCCCGAACGGTTTTCAGATAATGTGGCGGTTGCGATACGCATGCTTGTTATACTTTATTGCATTCTACGTATCGCGAACCTTGTTTTAAGCCCTTCTCCCGCGTCTCACTCCCATGGCAGTGAGAAGGTTTTGACATTGGTGAAGCTTTTCATCGCTTCAATCACACCTTCTTTATAACCATTGCCGGAATCTTTAATCCCGCCGAAAGGCGACATCTCGATACGGTAACCCGGCACTTCCCAGATATTGACCGTACCGACATTGAGTCCGCGAATATATTTCTGCATACGCCGGTAATCATTGGTGCAGACACCGGATGACAAGCCGAAATCTGTCGAGTTAGACAGCGCAATCAGCGCATCATCATCATCCGGTGCACGAATAATCGGAATGACCGGCCCGAAAGTTTCCTGCATCACCAGCTCCGAGCTGTGCGGCACTTCGTCAACCACAATCGGTGGCAGTAAAGCGCCCTGACGACCCGGATCATAGAGAATTTTTGCCCCCTGCTCGGCTGCCATATAGACCAGTTTTTCAAACCGTGCGGCAGCCTGTTCATGGACGACGGTACCGAGTTCTGTTTTCGGATCCATCGGATCACCAAAGCGTATTTTCTTTGCCCGTTCCAGCACCATTGGTACAAAACGGTCGGCCACGCTTTCCTGACACAGGATACGTTTCACGGCCGTGCAGCGCTGGCCGGAGTTTTTCGTCGCCCCCGCCACAGCAAGATCGGCCGCTTTTGCCAGATCATCATCACTCAGATCATTGAGAATAATCAGCGGATCATTACCGCCGAGTTCCAGTACTGTGCGTTTATAGCCCGCAGTATTGGCAATCATTTTGCCCACAGGAACACCGCCGGTAAAGGTAATCAGATCAATATCCGGATTGGTAATCATTTCCGAGCCGATATCTTTCGGCAGGCCAGTTACCACCGACAGCATTTCCGGCGGCAATCCGGCTTCATACATAATATCGCACAGCAGCAATGCGGTCATTGGTGTCAGTTCGGTCGGCTTTACCACCACGCAGTTATTGGTGGCAATCGCCGGTGCCACTTTATGCGAAACCATATTCAGCGGATGATTGAATGGCGTGATTGCCGAAATCGCACGTAATGGCTCACGAAACGTGAAAATCTTGCGGGCTTTGCCGTGCGGTGTCAGATCACAGGAGAATATCTCACCGTCATCATGCAGGCACATCTGCCCTGCAAGCGTAAATACGTCATAGGCACGGCCGACTTCGTAATAGGAATCCATCTTGGAGATGCCCAGTTCCGAAGTAATCAGATCAGCCATTTCCTCTTTGCGCGCCACCAGCAATTCAGCTGTGCGCAGCAGGATTTTTTGCCGTTCATAGCGTGTCAGCTTCGGCTTATAGGCTGCGGCAATTCTGAAAGCCTCGCGGGCATGTTCAGCTCGCCCTGCCGGAACCGTGCCGATGACCGCATTTGTGTAAGGATAATGCACATCAAAAACGGCATCCGCATCGACCTTTTTACCGGCGATCCGCATAGGCTCATGTCTGGTTTTAATGATTGTTTCCGGCTTCACCACAAAGGCTCTCCCTTCAATTCACCCCACCGGAAACCGGTCTGATTTTAAAATCAGAGACCGGTTTACCGGCACGGGGGAATGTTTTCCTCAATTTACGACTGAGCTACCGCAGCTGTAACCGCATAGAAAAACGCATCAAAATTACGCAGAACCGGTGCTTCCGGCAGGTCCGGCATCTGACGGTTCACAATGAAAGGCACGGCCTGTTCTGTCAGCCCGCCATGCGAGCGCAGAGGCTCATTCAATGCTGCAAGATCATGGCGATGCTCACTGGTGCCGATGGCTTTATTCTCCGATGACACCAGAACAATATCGCCGATACGGTCTTGAGGCAGTTCAAAACGCTCAGCAGCATCAGCATTGTTCAGCACCACATCAATGCCTTCAATGGCCGCCAGCCGCTTCATAATATCGCTGATATCCGTACCATCCGGCAGATAGGCCGTTGCAAAAGAACCAAGCGCGCCGTGGTGCACTACATAAGGATCAGTGATCGGCAGAATAACCCGCGCGGCATCCTTGCCCAGCCAGTCGTCGAGCACATCCTGCACATAGACAACATCCGGTGAGCCATCAGCCTTATGTTTCGGCTTCATGCCGTGATCTGCAGTCACCACAATGGCCGCACCTAAAGCATCCAGCTCGGCCAGATATTTGTCGAACATTTCATAAAACGCATTGGCCTGCGGCACACCCGGTGCATATTTATGCTGCACATAGTCTGTTGTGGTCAGATACATCACATCAGGCCGGAAAGTTTTGAGCAGCTTCACACCGGCAGCGAACACAAATTCTGAAAGCTCTGCGGAATAGACCTCAGGCACCGGCATACCCAGCCATTGTGATGCATTATCAATGCCGTTTTCCGCTTTCGTTGTCGTATCGGAACGCTCTGCCGAAAAACAAATCGCGCGATTATCTCCGAATTGCAGGCCTGCCCCCAGCAAAGCCCGCAGCTTGTCTTTAGCAGTCACAACCGCGACTTTCGCACCGGCATCATAGAAGCCTTTGAAAATGGTCGGCGCACGCAGAAAGCGCACATCATTCATCATCACTTCCGTACCGGTTTCACGGTCATAGAGATAGTTACCGCAAATGCCGTGGACTGCAGGCGGGCGCCCTGTGGCGATGGAAAGATTATTCGGATTGGTAAAACTCGGAATAACACTATGGGCGGTGCGTACCGTTCCGGTCTCTTTAATGCGTTTCAGTGTCGGCATCAGCCCCGCAGCAATTGCCTCATCCAGATAAGCCGGTTCGCACCCGTCAAGGCAGATCGCGATAGCGGGGACATTCGGCCAGTTATAATCACGGCCGTTCACGGTTACGGTTACCTTGGTCATCTTGTTCACTTCATTATCCTCCGCAGGCGGCATTACGCTAACCTGCTGTTTTAAATTTAAAACTCAGGCTGCGAGCTTGGCACGTTCATCCAGTGCTGCGGCTGGCGGGGCAGCTGTGTCCACACCCATTTCTGTCAGGCTGTCTGCGGCGGCAGCAACGACCTGTCGCATGATATTGGCGTCCATCCGCCCGATGCAGCCGACACGGAAACTGTCGACAACGGTCAGCTTGCCCGGATAGATGATGAAGCCCTTATCCTTCATCAGATCATAGAAGCGGGAAAACTCGAATTTCGGATGAGCAGGATTGAAGAAGGTTACGATGATCGGCGACAGCCAGCGATCACGCAGCAGTGTTTCAAAACCCAGCTGACGCATCCCCTCCACCATCACATCACGATTATTAGTATAGCGTGCCAAGCGTCCTTCGGCACCGCCTTCGGCTTCATGCATCCGCAAGGCAACCAGAAACGCAGCAACCACATGGGTCGGCGGCGTGTAGCGCCACTGACCGGTTTTATTCATCGTTACCCATTGCTCATATATGTCGAGGCTCAGAGAATGGCAGTTGCCCTTAGCGGCTTCCAGCACGCTTTTGCGGGCAATCACAAAGCCGAAACCAGGCACACCTTCGATGCATTTATTGGCCGAGGAGACCATGGCTTCATAGCGGATTTTATTCACACTCAGATCAACCGCGCCGAAAGCACTCATACTGTCGACAAGCAGCTTGCGCCCCTTGGCATAAACAACTTCGGAGATTTCCGCGACCGGATTGAGAATGCCGGAGCTGGTTTCGCAATGCACCACAATCACATGGGTGATTGCCGGATCGGCATCCAGCGCCTGCGCAACCTCATCCGCACGCGGCGGGAGATAGTCTCCCTTGTCAATTTTACTATGCGCACGCCCCAGATAATTCAGTGTCTGCACAATGCGCTGCCCGTAGGCACCGTTCATCAGCACCAGAATTTTGCTGTCTTTCGGCAGAAATGTCCCGAGCATGGCTTCAACCGCAAAGGAGCCGCTGCCCTGTATCGGCACACAATCAAATTCATGCTTGTCATCACCGGCAACACGCAGCAAACGCTCACGCATTTCGGCTGTCATTGCCCGAAAATCACCGTCCCATGAGCCCCAGTCCCGCAACATCGCCTGCTTCACCGCATAATCGGTGGTCAATGGCCCCGGTGTCAACAAATAGGGTTCTCCCAATGCCGGTGCCAGAAACTGATTGGCGTTCCAGTGCGGAAGCATATCTGCTCCTGACTGCGGTCGTTTTTCACCGGCTGATTGCATTTCCTGTCCCTCCGGATAGCTTGCATAAATGCGGATTTGCTTCATCCTCGGGCAAAGGTAATTATTTGTAAAATCGTTATTTCAAATCAAACTATAAGTTTTGCAGATATAACTTGTGCCGGAATTCCTCTGTGTTAGAGTTCGTTTTACAGTCAGAAAACACTCGGCATCAGGAGAAATCCATGCGCTATGTTCAGTTACGGGCGTTTCATTATGTGGCAATTTCCGGCGGATTTTCCCGCGCGGCGGAAGCTTTATGTCTGACACAACCTGCTATTTCCGATCAGGTGCGCAAGCTGGAGGAAGAATATGATGTTCTGCTGTTCAACCGTCATAAGAAACAAGTCAGCCTGACCGATGCCGGTGTAAAACTGCTGGAGATCACGCACCGGCTATTCGAAGTGGAGCAGCAGGCACTGGATTTCCTGTCAGAATCGCGGGTGCTGCGTGCGGGTAAATTGCGTATTATGGCTGATGCAGCACATCATATTCTTGGTATTCTCGGAGCCTTCAGGGAGAAATATCCCTCCGTGCAAATCAGCGTGCAAACCGGCAATAGTGAGGAAGTTATCTCCAGCCTCTATCGCTATGAAGCAGACATCGGCGTGCTGGGCGAAGTACCCAAAGCACGGGACTTTCTCATTCATAAGCTGAACTCTTCGCCGATCATCGCCTTTGTCGCCAGAGATCATCCGCTCAGCCGTTTTTCTAATATTGATCTCGCAGAACTGCTGCAATGGCCGCTGGTCTTCCGTGAAAAAGGCTCGAAAACACGTCAGAAACTGGAAGATCTCGCGCTTGAGAAGAATGTCGTGCTGAAACCTGCTATTGAGGCAGAAGGACGCGAGGCCGTTCGTGAGATTGTTGCAGGCGGTGCCGGTATCGGCTTTGTTTCATTAGCCGAATTCAGCAATGACAGCCGCTTGCATCCGCTTTCGATCAATACGCGTGAAGAGCTGATGGATGAAACACTGATCTGCCTGCAAGAGCGTAGCAATGGCACACTTATCAATGCATTTTTTAAAATTGCCTCCGAAAGTGATACGCATAATATTATCAAGAATTAACAAGTAAAAAACCCCGCCGGAATGATCCGGCGGGGTTTTAATATCAGACTTTTTTATAGATTATGCCGCGGGCAAGCCAGCAGCCGATTGTCAGCCCCGAGATCGCACCGGACGCATCGCGTTCGGCCACCACAGTCCAGTCACCCGGTGCCGGAGCATCCATTCCGCGCTGACATGGCAAAAGCCAGATATCTTCGGCAATCGCATAAAGTGGCTGCATTGGGCCTTTACCTAAAAAGCCTTCAAATGCTGCATAGACAGCGCTTCCTGCAATTTCACAGACAAAATCAGCATCCATTTCCGCACAATGATAGCGTCCGGCAATATCTTGCCGCCCGTTTCCGGAAACACGATGTAATTTTGCGGAGAGGTTTTCGCCATCGCGACGAAGAGCAATCTCATCACCTTTACGCTGCAAAACCATTCCCGAAGATTGCAGACTGCCATCGGCCTGCATATCCATCATTTCAGGTGATGTACCAAACCGCGCATGAACCTGCCCACCGACAGCCGGTGTAAGGCTAAGGCTCAGTTTCGTGGCCGGATCAAAATAATTTCCATACCAACCTGCATCGACCGGCAGGGCTTCAGTTTTTGCTTTAGGAATGCCCAAAGCAGCACGCATCAACTGCTCAGCTGCGCCATAGGCGCTGGCCTGATGATTAAACATCACAATAACAGACACACGTGCATCAGCCGCATGGAACCGCTGACAACGCCAGCCGCGCAGCGCACCGCCATGGCCAGTAATTTTAACATTGTCAAAATTGACATGGTTAAGGCCATAGCCGTAACAAGCCGGTTTACCGTCCGTGTAAAATTGCGGACGGGACAAACGGTTATAAATACCGTTTTCATCACCACGCGTTGCATCAATAAACTGATCCCACGCAATCATATCATCCAGAGAGGCACAGACCCCCGCATCCCCGCTCCAGTGAATATTATTCACAGCAGGTGTAAATCCGGAGACAATATTGCCCTCATAACCGACTGCATCGCCAGGCGTTATAGATGTGTCAGGGAAAAGTCCGGCAGTTTTCATACTCGCAGGCAGGAAAATACGCTCACGCAGAAGTTCATCCAGTGAACGACCCGTTTTCTCTTCAATCAAAAAAGACAACAGACGGAAATTACCGTTATTATAGGAATAATGTGTACCGGTTTCAAAATGGGTTGTTCGGATTTTTCCAAGAAGCTGACGAGCATTATCTGCCGTAAAAACACCTTCCGGATCAGCGCCATTAACTACAGTCAGCGCCCAGTAATCCCGCAGGCCGGACTGATTGTTGCATAGATCAGCAATTGCAGGGCGTTTACCTTCAAAGTCAGGCAGATAGCTAGCCAGCGCATCATCAAGAACAGAGGCTTCACCAAAGATATCCAGCAAGGCTGCGCAGGTAAATTCTTTGCTGACAGAACAGATCGGCATCATGGTCGCCGCACTCATCGGCACCCTTTTCTCCAGATCAGAATAACCCCAAACCCGCTTCGCTATAACCTCACCATCTTTAAGAACCGCAGCGACGCCCCCCGGTCCTTTATATTGTTCGGAGAGGCTCAGCAGCACGGTATCAATTGCTGATTTATCAACGGCTTGCATAAATTTCATTCCCGCTTATGTGTCTTTGCACTCAGGCATAAGCCACTCACCTTCACAGCTCAAGAGGGATTATCTGCCTGTAATGCCGCAGGATCAGACATGACTGTTAAACGGCAGGCAAAGCAGCTAAAAATACTACCCACGCCTCCCCTCCTCTTGCATGTTTTAAACACAAAAAAGCCCCGCGCATTTCTGCCATGGCTTGGGATGTTTTATTGGGAGATTTAGTTTCGGGGGCAGGCTTTGAACCGTTCGTCGTGCAATCGATATTGTATCGCTTGCTTTTCCTCCTCCGCCTTCAGGTTATGGGGCTGATGAGGTGAGAGCGTATAGAAATCGATTG
>NZ_MOYL01000002.1:0-816104 GCF_001939785.1 Pseudochrobactrum sp. B5 | reverse complement strand
CACCCTCCACAGGTCAGGCGCAGCAGGTCAAGATGACTTAAGCTGCGTAAAGTTGGCATCATGCCAGCCCTCCGGTAAAGCCGGACATTTCATCCAGCCGAACCATAGCCATGCGCATCTGACCTTTGCAGCCTCGCGCTTTGCATCGGGCGCGGTTCTCTATTTCATCCAGATAGAGCTGTTCACGACCTTTGGCTGTGCAGATCGTGGCCTTGTTGATGTAAACAAGCCTGCTGCATTTCCTGCAGATCATTTCCAGCTTTTGAGTGTCAGATAAATCACTGACCCTGTAATTGGTTTTCCAGTTGCCCATTTAGGCGCACTCCTCCGTGGCGCAAACGAGTGCGCAAAAGCAGGGTAAAAATTTTAATAATTACTAATTTGTTCTACAAATGTTCTCAAAATGCGAAAGAGTCAACAGGGATTATTCATGGCCTGACGGGGCTGTGAATTGCTGTGAATTGTTAATGTGGGGTGGTGACCGTGAGGACAGAAAATGAATAAAAATGTAAACCGGTAGAAAAAAGCTGTAAACCGGCCTTTGCTATACTATCAATAAGTTATTGAAATGAATGGCGATCCCGACTGGATTCGAACCAGTGACCGTCGGCTTAGAAGGCCGGTGCTCTATCCAGCTGAGCTACGGGACCGCATATTCTGAAAGCGGTATATAATTAGTGAGTCCAAGGCTGCTGGCGGTCAAAACGGAAATTATCCGTGTAAGACACTTTGCGGCGTTTGGCTTCTTTAGGCTCTTCAATCCGGTAGGCAATGCCGTATTTCTGCGCATAAGCGATCGCTTCTTCGAGGCTCTCGAAGCTCATACGGATCTGGCTTTTCATATCACGGGAAGAAGTATAACCCATCAGCGGTTCAATTTTACGGGCTACTTCAGGCTCATATTCAAGAAACCAGGCTTCGGTCTTGGCTTTACCGGATTGCATGGCAGTCTTGGCTGGACGATAAATACGGGCAACCATATTCATATACCTCAGGGCACAAAAGCGACCGTCAAATCTTATATTTGCTGGTCTGTTAAACGAGAGACAAATTTCACTATAATATTCAGTATTTGTCATGGTCGGAGCGAGAGGATTCGAACCTCCGACCCCCTGATCCCAAATCAGGTGCGCTACCAGGCTGCGCTACGCTCCGCTATCCTCAAAGGATAAGATGTGTCTAGAATTTTCAAGGCAGGAGCGCAAGAGGCAAAACGGCACTTCCAACCAAAAATGCATGAATGTCACACTATAAAAGCGGAGACAAAAGCACTGTTTTGTCTCCGCTTTTAGAAGCTTCCGTATTTTACGGATTATCAGGCTGCAAATGCCGCCTGAAGTCCCTGTTGCAGATCGTCAATCAGATCCTGTGTATCTTCAAGCCCGATTTGCAGGCGGATCACCGGTCCTTCATAGTTCTTTGCAGCAACTGTCCGGTCGCCGAGTTGAACATGCACGGCCAGACTTTCATAGCCGCCCCATGAATAGCCGAGGCCGAATAGTTTTAGCGTATCGAGCAATTTGTGGGCTTCTTGTTTGCCGCCTGAAGCGAGAACCACAGAGAAAACACCGCTGGCACCTTTGAAATCACGTTTCCACAAGGTGTGATCCGGGTGGCTTTCCAACGCAGGATGCAGCACGCGGGCAATCTGGGGCTGCTGTTCCAGCCATCGGGCAATCGTCAGAGCGCTTTGCTGATGATGGTTGAGGCGTAGTCCCATGCTGCGCAGGCCACGCAGAATTTGATAGGCATCATCGGAGTTTACGCACATACCAAGGGCGGTATAGGCGTTTTCCAGCTGTTTCCAGCATTTTTCATTCGCGGAAATCATGCCGAACAGAATGTCGGAATGTCCCGAAGGATATTTCGTTCCGGCATGAATTGTAATGTCCACACCAAAATCAAGCGCTTTGAAATAAAGAGGCGTTGCCCATGTATTATCCATCATCACGACGATATCGTGCTGATGTGCGGCTTCGACAATTGCCGGAATATCCTGAATTTCAAATGTATTGGAGCCGGGTGATTCTGTGAAAATGACACGCGTATTCGGGCGGATCAGTCCGGCAATATCCGCACCGATATGCGGCGGATAATATTCGATCTCAACACCATATTGCTTCAGCAGTGTATTTGCGAAGCGGCGTGTCGGATTATAAATCGTATCAACGAACAGCACGTGGTCGCCTGCTTTCAGGAAAGCCAGCAGCGGCACGGTAACGGCAGCCAGACCGGAGGGAACGAGCAGAGTGCCTGCGGAACCTTCCAGCTCGTCAATCGCACTGCATAAAGCGTCCGTTGTCGGTGTGCCATGCGTGCCATAGGTATATTTCTGGTTTTCCGTTGCCATGGTCGCAGCATCCGGAAACAGGACAGTCGAAGCGCGCACAACCGGCGGATTGACAAAGCCGTGATATGCATAAGGATCATTCCCGCAATGGGTAAGCATTGTGTTGATCCCTAATTCCCCCGTACCCTTTTCTGATTTGACCATAAAAACGCCTCCTGCTGCCTGTTAGTCTGTATTGTCTCGTGTGAGTCTTCGTTATTCGTGCTGAAACGGAATCGCTTTTTCTGAAAATATTTGTGTTTTCAGCGTGTTAACAGTGCCGTTTTTCATTTTCTGCAATAAGCCGGAAAATGACAGTTGCGACTAGAGCATAATCTTTGTGCTTTGTCCTGAAACCTTATGCTTTCTTTATGAGAAGCGGTAAAACGGATTTACAGCATAGTAAGAGATGAACAATTTTATTGATTGCAGCAGTTGCGGTGTGAGAGTTTTATGAGTTTAAAATATGAATTTTCAGAATTGAGAACCTCTGTTCAGGCGGGGCTGGCACGGCGCAAGGCGCAATCTATGCAACAGGCTGAATATGACAGGGCAGATCAGAGCGTGACCAATCTGTGGTCGTATCAGCTGACGCTGTTTCTGCTGGTTATGATTGCGGGTGCGGGGTTGCTTTTACCTTTTGACGGGGATTTGTCCCGCCTGGCTGTTTCCGTGCAGTGGTTGCCCGTAGAGATTCTGAAATCACTGACGAATCTCGTATTGGCCGCTCCCTATGTTGCATTATTCACCGTCATTATCGCTGTCTGTCTGGTGAGGCGGCACAGGTTGCGCGGGCAGGAGGGCTATGGCCTTAAAATTCCTGAACTTCTGCAAAATTATAATCGTCTGGGCACGATTGCCGGTCAAAGCCTGTTCGGTATTTCTGCGATTCTGGGTGCCGGACTGATCGTGAATATTCTCAAATATTTTGTCGGCAGGCCGCGCCCGTTTCTTATTGATAGTGCAGGGCCTTTTGGTTTCAAGCCGTTTGATTTCAGCCATGCTTATGTCAGTTTTCCGTCCGGTCACGCCTGTACGGCAGCTGTGCTGGCCACGCTGCTGGCGTTGTGGTTTCCGCGTTACCGGTTCTGTGCCTATGCAGGTCTGGCGCTGATTGCTTCAAGCCGTGTTTTCGTTCAGGCGCATTATCCGAGTGATGTGGTGACCGGCTTTGCTATCGGCACGGTTACCACCTTGATTCTGGCGCGGTTTCTGGCGCAATCGGGTCTGCTGTTCCGTCTCGGGGAAGGGCAGCTATTTCCTGAACCGAAAAATATAATCAGCAGAAGAATCAAGCTGCAAGGCGCTTAAGTTAAGGTTTTTGAGGCAGGGCAAGCTGTGTTCGGGGAGCGGACTGAACAATTTTCCGTGTTTGGACCCTTGACCTGTCGAAAATAATAGCTTTCGATAGACACAGTTTTAGACGCATCCCGTTTCCGCCTTGCGGATCACAGGCTGAACTAAACCGGTTAAAGCCGGATATCAGGCTGTCAAAACGAAAAGCAGATCCGGTTCAGATTTTGCCGGATATGACAGAATGCCGAAATTGATTTTTGAATGCTGATAATAAGTTTAACGATAATGAGGGTGAGCATCATATGAAAAAGTCAACTTTACTCAAATTGGCCGGCGTGGCTGCTTTGACCGTTACAACCTCTGCAGCAATTGCCGGCACATTGGATGATGTGAAGAAAAAAGGCTTTGTACAATGCGGCACCAATACGGGTCTGCCGGGTTTTGCCGCCCCGAATGATAAGGGGGAATGGTCTGGTTTCGATGTGGACTATTGCCGTGCTGTGGCATCGGCTATTTTCGGGGACAAAACCAAGGCTAAATTTACACCGCTGAATGCCAAAGAGCGCTTTACTGCGCTGCAATCCGGTGAAATCGACATTCTTATCCGCAACACAACCTGGACAATCAGCCGTGATACATCTCTCGGCTTGGAATTTGCCGGTGTGAATTACTATGATGGCCAGGGCTTTATGGTCAACAGTAAGAAACTTCCGGATATTAAATCAGCATTGCAGCTGTCCGGCGCATCAATTTGCGTTCAGGCAGGTACAACAACTGAAATGAACATGGCCGATTACTTCAAGGCCAATAAGATGGAATATAATCCGGTCGTCTTTGAGAAAATCGAAGAGGCCAATGCTGCTTATGACAGCGGCCGTTGCGATGCTTACACAACGGATCAGTCCAGCCTTTACGGTGTGCGTCTGGCGCTTTCCAACCCTGACGATCACGTCGTTCTTCCGGAAATCATCTCCAAAGAGCCGTTCGGTATTGTTGTCCGTCAGGGCGATGCACAATGGGCCGATGTGGCGCGCTGGGTTCACAACGCACTTCTGAATGCGGAAGAAGCCGGTATTACACAGGCTAATGTTGAAGAGATGATGAAGTCTGATTCACCTGAAATCAAACGTCTTCTCGGAACAGAAGCTGAAACCAAGATCGGCGTCGATCTGGGTCTTGATAATGACTGGGTTGTGAAGATTGTTAAAAATGTCGGCAATTACGGCGAGATTTTTGAACGCAATATCGGCACAACAAGCCCGCTGAAAATTGCCCGCGGTATTAATGCGCTGTGGACCAAAGGTGGTCTGCAATATGGTATACCAATCCGCTAATATCGGCGTATAATCAGAATAAGCACCTGCACCACATCATGTGGTGCAGGATAGCTTTCTGTACCTGAAATATAATTGAAACATTGTAATTTTGTGCCGTCCGGAGCGTATCCGAAAAGCGGGGACCGGTTTTCGGGTCAGATACGCGTATAAGCAAATAGCTTGAGCATGAAACGCTTTTTGACGTGCAATAAAAACAAAAGATAGCTGAAAGATTGTACCGCTATTTAAGGTACCTGCCGATATGGCCGAAATCCCTGTCTGAAATTTATACTTTGATAATCCGGCTATAGGTGAAAAGGCGCAGGGGGCTTTTCAAATATCTGGTTAAATATCTGACAGCAGAGCATGAGGTGCGCATGGCAGATCAAAGCGCCGTAACCGGCAAGCGACAGGAAACACAAGTTTCCCTCCTGAATAATCCGAAAATGCGCGGATTATTTTATCAGGCGGTTGTTTTTATTTCAGTTTTTGCTTTGATTTATTGGATAATAGGAAATACAGCCGCAAATTTGCAGAGGCTGAACATTGCATCCGGTTTTGACTTCCTGAAAAGTCGCGCAGGTTTCGACGTCAGCCAGTCGCTGATTAGTTATGATGCGGATTCCAACTATGCACGGGCCTTTGTGGTTGGTCTTCTGAATACGCTTTACGTTGCTGTACTGGGTATCATTACAGCCTCGGTTATCGGATTTCTGGTTGGTATCGGGCGTCTCTCGGGAAACTGGCTGATCGCCAAAATCTGTACTATTTATGTCGAGACTTTCCGTAATATCCCGCCATTGCTCGTGATTTTCTTCTGGTATTTCGGCGTGTTGTCGGTTTTGCCGGAAGTGCGCGGCAGCTATGCTTTGCCGTTTGATACTTATCTGAACAAGCGCGGTTTTTTCTTTCCGTCCATAATCTGGGGCGAGAATGCATGGCTTATATTCGCGGCTTTCGTTGCCGCTGTTATTGCAGCCTTTGTTATTCATCGCTGGGCACGTTTGCGTCAGGCAAAAACGGGGCAGATTTTTCCGTTCTGGCGTGTTGCTTTGGCACTGATTATCGGTTTGCCGGCACTCGCATTTTTCATCACGGGAATGCCTGTCAGCTTTGATATTCCGAAACTTGGCTCATTCAATCTGACCGGCGGCACACAGGTAAAGCCTGAGTTTCTGGCGCTTTATCTGGCGCTGTCATTCTATACGGCATCCTTCATCGCGGAGACTGTGCGCGGCGGTATCAAGGGGGTTAGCAAAGGCCAGTCAGAGGCTGCGGCAGCTTTGGGCCTGCGCAGACCGCAGGCGATGCGCCTTGTTGTTGTGCCGCAGGCGATGCGGATTATCATTCCGCCTTTATCGAGCCAATATCTCAATCTGACGAAAAACTCGTCTCTGGCGATTGCTATCGGCTATCCGGATTTGATGGCTGTCGGCGGTACGGTGCTTAACCAGACAGGGCAGGCGGTAGAAGTTGTGGCGATCTGGATGGCGGTTTATCTCGGCATCAGCCTCATTACCTCTGCATTTATGAACTGGTTTAACGCGAAAATGGCATTGGTGGAGCGGTAAGATGACAAATTCAGACTTACAATATGTACGCTCGCAAATGGTTGATCCGATGCCGGCACCTGCCAGTCAGAAAGGCATTGCCTCATGGATGAAAGAAAACCTGTTTTCGAGCCTTAAAGATACCGTTCTGACAATCATGGGTATTTCGCTGATTGTCTGGTTTCTGCCGGGATTGATAAACTGGTTGTTTGTCAATGCTGTCTGGGTAGGGACTGACCGCACATTCTGTACCACAACGGTGCAGGGCGGTTTGCAGCCGGATGGCTGGTCGGGTGCCTGCTGGGCTTTTGTCGATGCAAAGCTCCAGCAATTTCTCTACGGGCGCTATCCGGTTGATGAACGCTGGCGTGTGAAACTCGTGGCGCTGGTTTTCGTGATTTTGCTGGTGCCGATGCTGATCGGCAAGCTGCCGCATAAAATGCTGAACGCAGTTCTGTTGTTCATTGTTTTTCCGGTTTTTACCTATTTCCTGCTGGTCGGCGGTTCCTTCGGTCTGCGTTATGTTGAAACCTCGCTCTGGGGCGGTCTGCTTGTTACACTGATCCTGTCCGTAGTGGGGATTACCGTATCGCTGCCGATGGGTATTTTGCTGGCTTTGGGACGGCGTTCCAATATGCCGGTTATCAAGACACTGTGCGTGATCTTCATTGAGGTTATTCGTGGTGTGCCGCTGGTGGCATTGCTGTTCATGGCCAGCGTCATGCTGCCGCTGTTTATGCCGCCGGGCACCAGCTTTGATAAGTTTTTGCGTGCGCTGGTCGGCGTGTCCTTATTCGCTTCCGCCTATATGGCTGAAGTCATTCGCGGCGGCTTGCAGGCGATTCCGTCAGGGCAATATGAAGGCGCGGATTCGCTGGGCTTGAGCTATTGGCAGAAAACTCTGTTCATTATCCTGCCGCAAACGCTGAAACTTGCTTTGCCGGGTATTGTGAACACGTTTATCGGCTTGTTCAAAGACACAAGTCTTGTTTACATTATCGGTATGTTCGACCTGCTTGGAATCGTCAGGCAGAATTTTTCGGATGCCACTTGGGCAACACCGCAGACACCGGCAACGGGTCTTGTTTTTGCCGGATTTGTATTCTGGATTTTCTGTTTCTGTATGTCGCGTTATTCGCTATATATGGAGCGAAGGCTGGATACGAGCCATCGGTAAGCGGCTGCGGAAAACCGGGAGTTGGTTTTTCGCTCACAGCTGCCAAAGAACAAAAATGGTTTCATTCAGACGGATGAAACCATTCAATCGGGAATACCATCAGCATTATTGCTGCGGATGGTTAGTGAGGGAATAAAGAATGAGCATGCAATCGGGCGCTTTGCTGAAGCCGACGATGGAAGAAACGGGAGCAATTATGGAAATATCCAAAACCGATGTCGCAGTCGATATTGTCGGAATGCATAAGTGGTATGGTGAATTCCATGTGCTTCGCGATGTTAATCTGCGGGTAATGCGCGGGGAGCGTATTGTCGTGGCAGGACCTTCCGGTTCCGGTAAATCAACGATGATCCGTTGCATTAACCGCCTTGAAGAGCATCAGAAAGGCCAGATCATTGTGGACGGCAAAGAGCTGACCAATGATCTGAAAAAGATCGATGAAGTGCGTCGCGAAGTCGGTATGGTTTTCCAGCATTTCAACCTGTTTCCGCATCTGACAATTCTTGAGAATTGCACACTTGCTCCGATCTGGGTGCGCAAAATGCCGAAGAAACAGGCAGAAGAAATTGCGATGCATTATCTGGAACGCGTTAAGATTCCGGAGCAGGCCAATAAATATCCGGGTCAGCTTTCCGGTGGTCAGCAGCAGCGCGTGGCGATTGCCCGCTCACTCTGCATGAAGCCGCGTATTATGCTCTTCGATGAGCCGACCTCTGCGCTTGATCCTGAAATGGTGAAGGAAGTGCTGGACACTATGGTCAGCCTCGCTGAAGAAGGCATGACCATGATCTGCGTAACCCACGAAATGGGCTTTGCGCGTCAGGTTGCCAACCGCGTGATCTTTATGGATCAGGGGCAGATTGTGGAGCAGAATTCGCCATCCGAATTCTTTGACAATCCGCAGCATGAGCGTACCAAGCTGTTCCTCAGCCAGATCCTGCACTAATTTTCAGAAACATATTAAAACACCCGCAGTGCAAATTGCGGGTGTTTTTTATTATCTATTCGCCATGCGGGCCTTCGCAAAACTGGATACGATTGCCGAACGGATCAATCACAGCCAGAACCCGACCCCATGGTTCATTTTCTATGCCGGGGCGCAGGAAACGGTATTTACGACTGCTGATTTCCTTATGCAGGCTATCGACACCCTGCATACGCACGAAAATATTGGCGCCGGGGCTGCCGTCGCCATGATGTTCGCTGAGGTGCAACACCAGATTGCCGCGCGAAACCTGCATATAGAGCGGCATATTTTCAGCAAAGCGATGTTCCCAGTCACATTGAAAACCCAGATAGTCGAGATAAAATTCTCTGGCTTTCTCAATGTCGAAAATTCTGAATATCGGGCAAACCTGTTCAAACTGGACATTGCTCATAAGATGTTCTCCGGTGTTATGCCGTGACTATAAAATATGCCTGTAAAATTCATATTAAAACTATACAGGCAGCGATGGGAGAAAAAATGCAATATCAATGGCTGAACCAGCTGGAGCAAAAACATCATCAGAGTTTCTTTGAACTCTACACTAAGGAATGGTGGACGCAGAGCCGCTCCTATGACGATGCGATTAATATGCTTGTTCATTGCGATCTGATTATCGCCTGTTGTGATATGCAGGATCGCGTCATTGGTTTTGCCCGTGTGCTGACGGATTATACTTTTAAAGCATTGATTTTTGATGTGATCATTGATGAAACTGCGCGCGGGCAGGGGCTCGAGCATTTCACAGTCAAGTTGGATCAACTTGACGCCCGTGATAATGCGACCAAATAAAGAATCTAGAGCGAGCGCTATGATCCAATCTGGACGTAAACCGCTCTAGGTCAGGAAATTGTCTCACGCATCATCCGGCACCCTGATCTGCAAAAAGTTCAGAGTTTTGAACTCTATTGCCCTGAGCGTTTAAAGCATTTCCAGCAAAAGTGGGAACCGGTTTTGCGTAGGATAATGCGCAAAATCAACAATGAGAGCGGCTCCAATGATGCTGTCATAATTGAAGCTGCTATCATTCCGTTTTATGAAAAACAGGGTTTTGTAAAAGGCTCCTCCTGCCTGATGTTTCATCAGGCATAGTCTTTATAATCTCTGCATCAGCTCGATACGATTGCCGAACGGATCGTTGATATAGGCACGAAGATAGCCGGACAGCGGTTCATCCTCTGTTGATTCAATCTGATGTTCTGCTAGCATTGCTAGAAATGCGGACAAGTCATCAACCAGAAAAGCCGGATGCGCTTTTTGCGCGGGGGCAAAGCCGCGTTCAACGCCGAGATGAACTTTAAGATCACGCAGCTCAAACCAGCAGCCACCGCGTTTTACCAGATTGTCGGGTTTGGGAACCTCCGTCATGCCTAACAGGCCTGTATAAAAGGCTCGGGCTTTGTCCTCACCACCGGCAGGCATTGCAAGCTGAATATGATCCAGTCCGAGTATCGGCATTGTTTTCTCCCGTTGTTCAGGCAGGCAAAACCGGTTGTATCAGCACGTAATTTTCATGGCGCTCACCGGGAAGTTCAAACCAGATTGAACCCTGCCTTTGGAAACCCTGTTGCCTGTAGAAGTGTAATGCAGGGTGGTTATCATGCAAGACCGAAAGCCAGATATGGCCGATATCTTGTGCTTTTACCGCTTCACGTGCCTGTTGCATGAGAGCAGAGCCGATCCCGCTTCCGGCATGACGGGCTCTGACATAAAGTTTACTGATCTCTGCGGCTGTTGTCAGCGCATGCAGGCTTTCAGGCAACGTAGCTTGATAATCAATGGCAATATAGCCGAGCAGGTGACCATCCTGTTCCGCGACAATGATCTGTTTTGCGCCATCCGCGATCATCTGTTCAAAATATTGCGGGGTAAAACGCCGCAGAACATATTCAGCAAAAACAGTGCTGATACCTGCCTTGGCATAGGTATGCAGCCAGACTTCGATAGATAAAGCTGCCAGTTTTGCAGCATCGAAGGATTTGGCCGTGCGATAAATTATCAAATTTGGCTCCTGTCTCAATCTGTCTGATTTGATGTAGTATGCTGCCACTGGAGCGTATCCCGAAAAGTGCGAAGCAGTTTTCGGGATACGCGTAAAACAAAGAATTAGAGCGGTTCTACTGATTCAATATTAACCGGAACCGCTCTAGAGCATTTCACAGTCAAGTTGGATCAACTTGACGCCCGTGATAATGCGGCAAATTAAAGAATCTAGAGCGAGCACTGTGATCCAATCTGGATTTAAACCGCTCTAGCGCAGAAGTTAAACAGTCCTGCCAAATATTCTGAGGAGGAAATTATAATGAGCAGACTGATATTTGTGAACTTTCCCGTGCGTGATCTCGATAAGTCGATCAGCTTTTATGAGGCAATCGGAGCACGGAAGAATGATATGTTCTGCGATGAAACCGCAGCCTGCATGGTTCTATCGGACGTTATTCACGTCATGCTGATAACCCATGATAAATTCCGCCAATTCACGCCCAAAAACATTGCTGATGCACATACTGTCAGCGAGGTGCTGGTTTGTGTTTCAGCATCGGACAAGCAGGAGGTAGACCAGCTAATCAGCAAAGCTGCTTCTGCCGGTGGCAAGGCAGATCCGTCAGCTGTGCAGGACTATGGCTTTATGTATGGCCGCAGTTTTGAAGATCTGGACGGCCATATCTGGGAAGTGATGTGGATGGACATGGAAGCTGCAAAGCAGGCCATGGCAAAAGACTAAATATTCCCTGTCCCGTTCTGATCGCATTGTTAGTTTTTGAACAACGGGACAGAGCCTGAAAAATATGATGCGGTTCAGGATGTAATGTCAGCCGCATCATATTGGTAAAGCCAGTCCAGATCGCGCAGGAAGTCTTCCGGTTTGCGTATTTTAAACAGCATGTTACGGCCAAGAGCCACAGGGCCGCTGGCGTGATAGGCAAAACGGTTGAGCTTGCCGCGGCGGGCAACTTTGGCAATGCGCGCCAGTCTTTGTTTTTCAAAAGCAGCGAGAGCTTCGCTGTGATCACTTTGCTCCGGTGAGAGATGTGCTGCGAGCGAGGCCGCATCTTCAATAGCCATTGCTGCACCCTGTGCCGCAAATGGTGTCATCGCATGAGAAGCATCGCCAAGCAGCACAAGGCGCTTATCAATCACCAGCTTTGGTTCCGGCATTTCAAACATCGGCCAGAATGTCCATTGCGGTGCGGCTTTGATGACATCGCTGACAGCCTGTGACCAGCCTGAAAAACTGCGGATCAGAGCGGCACTGTCGCCTTTCATATCCCAGCTTATGCCGATATCTTCACCATCGGTAATCGCAACAAAATTAAAGGCTTTACCGTTTTTAATCGGATAGGCAATCAGATGTGCACCCTGACCAAGCCATGCCGAAACACTGAGTGTATCTTTGAGACTATCAAGAAAACTCTGCGGCAGTTTTTCAGCGGGCAGGGTGGTGCGCCATGCAATATGATCTGTGAATCTTGCGCGGCTGTCATTTTGCGTGGCCGCATTATTTGCTACAAGTCCGGCACGCTGCGCTGACCATACACCGTCGCAACCAAGCAGCAACTGCCCGCTATAATCAGTAATCTGATCGTTGAGATCAACGCGGATCGTTACTTTGTCTTCTGAAATGTGATGGGACAGCACATTAGCGCCGAGATGCAGAGTAATCTGCGGATGCGCGCGCACGGCCTTGAGCAGAACTGCCTGCAAATCCGCCCGATGGCAGGTAATATAAGGCGCATTCCAGCGTTGTTCTGCCTGACTCCCAAGTTCCATACGGATAAGCGGTTGTGCTTTCACACCGTCCATCAGATAGAGCGCATCAGGGCTGACGGCATGGGGCAGCAGGTCCTCCATAATGCCCAGACGGGCAAGAAGCCGCGTGGCATTGGGTGCCAGCTGCAAACCGGCTCCGACTTCGGAAAGTGCCGGTGCCTTTTCCATCATCAGCACGGAAAAACCCCGCTCTGCCAAAGCCAGAGCCGTGGTCATACCGGCAAGTCCGGCACCGGAAATAAGAATACGCTGATTATTCTGGTTTTGCATGGTTGCCCTCACAGCCGTTGAGGCAGATGCCGGAAATATCTGAACGGGATTTTATCCCGCTCTTATCCCTGCGCAACGGCATCTACAGAAACTGAAGCGTGGTGTCAGAGCAGTCTGAAAGAAAATAGCAACTGCTCTGATGGTGAAAAACGGGGCGCATTTTCACGGAGGCAGGCAGGATTATTCTGCAGCCGCAACCTGAGGATCGTTGAAGGTGCAACCGGCAGGCACAGTCTGATCTGCGCTCAGAGATGCATCGTGACGATAAAGGGTCGAGCAATAAGGGCAGACAACTTCTTCCTCATCGCCCATATCGAGAAACACATGCGGATGGTCGAATGGCGGATTTGCGCCAACGCACATGAATTCTTTAACGCCGATGCTGATGGCATTGTGGCCGGCATCGTTCTGAAAATGAGGGATGATATGATCTGACATATGACGACTCCAGTGATGGTATCACCTTAAAGCATTTATGCTTTGAGCGGAATCACTCGCCACATCAATGCGGTAACAACAAAGCGTGAGAGAGACAGCAGGCGGAACCTTGATGCCGGCAGCGCTCGGACGCATAATTTGGCTCTGATGTATCGCGAATAATGCAGGAGCGGAAGTGTTTTTTATAGTTTCTGCTGTAATCTCCGCTTTGTTAAGAATTTGTCATACAGAATGCATAAACGAACCTTAACAGGAGCACTGTTCAGAGGATCGAATATCGTCCGGTCTTTCCGGTAATTTCTGAGTGCCGGCGATTTCAGAGGGATTGTTAACGTGTCGCATAAAAAAAATCATGGATCGGTTAAAGAGGCTGAACCTGTGGGTAATATGCCGGCATTAATGGCCAAGACAGATATTATTGCTGTTTCAGATATGTCTGCCGATGATGCTGTGCGGAACCTGTCTGAAAGTCCGGAGCGTTTTGTCAATCGTGAGTTTTCATGGTTGCAGTTCAATAAGCGCGTATTGGCAGAGGCTGTGAACAAACATCAGCCATTGCTGGAACGTCTGCGCTTCCTGTCGATTTCAGCGGCCAATCTTGATGAGTTTTTCATGGTGCGTATTGCCGGTCTTGCAGGGCAGGTGCGGGCAGGTGTGGCCACACGTTCAGCTGATGGCCGTACACCGCAGGAGCAGCTTGATTTTGTGCTGGCAGAAGTTGCCACTTTGCAGGTTGCGCAGCAGGAAACGCTGCAAATGCTGCGTCAGGAGCTGGCTCAGGAAAATATTGAGATTATCCGATCTGACCGCCTGAAAAAACACGATAAGAAATGGCTTGAGCACCATTTTCTGGATACGATCTTTCCGGTTCTCACACCTTTGTCGCTCGATCCGGCGCATCCGTTTCCGTTTATTCCGAATCTCGGCTTCTCGATGGCGCTGCAATTGTCGCGTATAACCGACAAGCATCCGATGGTTGCACTTCTGCGCCTGCCGGTGGCACTCAGCCGTTTTGTACAGATACCGTCTGAGGCGGGTATCTATCGCTTTATCACGCTTGAAGATGTGGTGAGTCTGTTCATTGAGCGCCTGTTTCCGGGCTATGAAGTGCGCGGTGCCGGAACATTCCGCATCATTCGCGACAGCGATATTGAAGTGGAAGAAGATGCTGAAGATCTGGTTCGCCATTTTGAAACCGCACTGAAGCGCCGTCGTCGCGGACGGGTTATCAGTATTGAGTTCGACAGCGATATACCGGAAGCGCTGCGGGTGTTCATGACCATGGAGCTTGGTGTTTCCGAGAGCCGTGTGAGTATTCTTCCGGGTCTGCTGGCGCTGAATATGATTTCAGAAATTGTTGCTATTCCGCGCGATGATCTGAAATTCACCCCCTATAATCCGCGTTTTCCCGAGCGCATCCGTGAGCATGGCGGCGATTGTTTAGCGGCAATTCGCGAGAAGGATATTGTCGTTCATCATCCTTATGAGTCTTTTGATGTTGTGGTGCAGTTTCTGCGTCAGGCGGCACTTGATCCGAATGTGCTGGCCATCAAGCAGACGCTCTACCGCACCTCGAACAATTCACCGATTGTGCGTGCGCTGATTGATGCGGCGGAAGCCGGTAAGTCGGTGACCGCGCTGGTGGAGCTGAAAGCCCGCTTTGACGAAGAAGCAAATATTCGCTGGGCACGCGATCTGGAACGTGCAGGCGTGCAGGTGGTGTTCGGCTTTATCGAGCTGAAAACCCACGCGAAAATGTCGCTCGTCGTGCGCCGTGAGGATGAAAAACTGCGTTCTTATGTACATCTTGGCACGGGTAACTATCACCCGATCACCGCGAAGATTTACACTGACTTGTCTTTCTTCACTTCTGATGCCGATACAGCGCGCGATGTGGCGCATATTTTCAATTTCATTACCGGTTATGCGCAACCGGCAGATGTTATGAAACTGGCTATCTCGCCTTTTACGTTGCGCCGCCGGATTCTGAAACATATTGAAAATGAGATTGAACATGCGAAAGCGGGTCGTCCGGCGGCGATCTGGATGAAAATGAATTCGCTGGTTGATCCGCAGATCATTGATGCGCTTTATAAAGCGAGCAGTGCAGGGGTGCAGATTGATCTGGTGGTACGCGGCATTTGCTGTCTGCGTCCACAGGTTCCGGGTCTGTCAGACAATATTCGCGCCAAGTCCATTGTCGGCCGTTTTCTTGAGCATTCACGTATTTTCTGCTTCGGTAACGGGCAGGATTTGCCGTCTAAAGAGGCAATTGTCTATATAAGCTCGGCAGATATGATGCCGCGAAACCTCGACCGCCGCGTGGAAACGCTGGTGCCTGTTACAAATGTGACCGTGCATCAACAGATTTTATCGCAGATTATGCTTGCAAATCTCTACGATAATCAACAAAGCTTTGAGGTACTTTCAGACGGAACCTCCAAGCGGATTAAACCCGTGGACGGGGAAGAAGCTTTTAACGCTCAGGAATATTTCATGACCAATCCCAGCCTGTCCGGTCGCGGCAAGTCTCTGAAATCGTCAGCACCGCGTTTGATTGCGCGTCACAACCGCGTTCGCGCAGAGCGAAACCGTAACGCATGACTTTGTCTCTGGCACAGGGCCGTTTGAAAGGTCTGGAACCGGTCGCAGTTATTGATATCGGTTCCAACTCCGTGCGTATGGTTATCTATGAAGGTATTGTGCGTTCTCCGACAATTTTCTTTAACGAGAAAATTCTGAGCGGTCTGGGTAAAGGACTGGCACAAACCGGACGTCTGAATGATAAATCGGTCGCCAGTGCGCTTGAGGCACTGCGGCGTTTCCGTGCGCTGGCCAAGCAGGCCGGTGCAACAAAAATCTATACAATTGCCACAGCGGCTGCGCGTGAAGCAGAAAACGGGCCGGATTTCATTGCACGGGCGGAAGAAATTCTGGGTGAAAACATCCAGATTCTCTCTGGCCGCGAAGAGGCCTATTATTCGGCGCTTGGTATTATTTCCGGTTTTCACCATCCGGACGGTATCGCCGGAGACCTTGGCGGCGGCAGTCTCGAATTGGTTGATGTGCATGGCGACAATCCTGACAAGGCGATCGGCAGCGGCATTACATTGCCTCTCGGCGGTTTGCGTCTGCAGGATTTGTCCGGTGGTAAGATAACGGAAGCTGCGAAAATCACCCGCAAATATGTCGGTGATGTCGAGTTTCTGAAAGAGGGCAAAGGCCGCACATTCTATGCGGTGGGCGGTACATGGCGAAATCTTGCCAAGCTGCATATGAGTGCCAAACATTATCCGCTGCATGTCATGCATGGCTATGCGATGGATCCGGAAGATGCCTATCACTTCCTTTATCGTGTGGCGCGCTTTGACATCGACCATATGCGCGGCATTGAGGCCGTATCCAAAAACCGCCGTCAGTTGTTGTCCTATGGTGCGACAGTGCTGATGGAAGTTGTTAAGCGCATGCAGCCGGCACAAATTGTATTCTCGGCAATGGGCGTGCGTGAAGGCTATCTGTTCTCCTTGCTTGCTAAAAAAGAGCAGAAACTCGACCCTCTGCTTTCCGCTGCTGAAGAGCAGGCGGTGCTGCGTTCGCGCTCCCCGCGCCATGCGCATGAGCTGGCGGACTGGACGGGCTATGCATTCGAGCAGCTCGGCTATGACGAGACCGAGGATGAATATCGTTATCGTCGCGCGGCCTGTCTGCTTGCCGATATCAGCTGGCGTGCCCATCCCGATTATCGCGGCCCGCAGGCGCTGAATATTATTGCCCATGGCTCGTTCATCGGGATTGACCATCCGGGGCGTGCTTATATGGCGCTGGCCAATTATTATCGCCATGAAGGCGTGATGGATGATGATGCCGCGCCGGAAATCATTCGCATTGCAACGCCGCGTCTGCGCGAGCGGGCTCGGGTTCTGGGTGCATTGCTGCGTGTGGTTTATTTGTTCTCCGCCTCAATGCCGGGAGTAATCCCGCAGCTTAAATGGCGGCAGGAAGGCGATGTTCTGGCGCTGGTGGTGCCGGAGGCCTATCGTGATCTGGTCTCAGAGAGACTGGATAATCGGCTGAATGTTCTGGCCAAGGTAACCGGCAAGACACTGCGTTTTGCGGTTGAATAATTCAAAAGGCATGGTCGACGTATGGAAGACAACCACTTTATCGTCCGACTGAGCAATGCAAGGCCTGAACTCATGACATCAGAATTGGTGTCAGAACATGTGCATTGGCTTAAAAAGTTGGATGAAGAAGGGATGCTCATTATTTGTGGCCCATGCAGTGATAGTACCGCAATAATCATTCTTGCGTGCAAATCCCTCGCTGAAGCGCAGAAAATAGCTGCTAGCGATCCTTTCGCATCAGTAGGTGCTTATGGTTGTCGTGATGTTGTTGCTTTTAGGCCAGCCACACAAAAGAACAATTTTCTGCTTTCTTAGATGCAGTATGTTTTCTTTTGGGTAGAACTTAAGTCGGAAAAAAAGCCGGTATGTACAGCATACCGGTTTTTTACAATGTCATATGAACAGAGCTTAACGCTTACTGTAACGCCCTTGCAGCAATCCGCTTGGAAAAGCCTGATGGCCGGTGAGTTTCCATTGGTTCATGGACATATCACCTTCAAACAGTCGCACACCTTTGCCGATTGTGGCCGGTACCCAGCTTAAAGTCAGTTCATCAACCAATTGTTGTTGCAGGCCCTGGCGCACAACATGGCCGCCATCGAGATAGACATGCCTGAGACCACGCGCGGACAGCCCCGGCAGCAGATCGCTGAGTGTGCCGTTGAAGCTGGTTTCGCCATAGATCGATGTCAGCGGGCGGCTGGTCAGCACAACAACCTGCTTGCCCTCATAAGGCCAGAAGCCGAATGTCAGTACTGTGTCATAGGTATTACGCCCCATAACCAGCACATCCACATCAGCCATCAAGGCATTATAGCCAGTATCTTCAGGCGGATCGGTTTCGACCACAGACAGCCACGACAGATCATTGTCCGGACCGGCAATATACCCGTCCAGACTGATGCCCAGAAAAACGCTGACTTTGATCTTGTCGCTCATGCTTAATCCAGCGGAACTGCCTTGATCTTGCGATTTTCAAACTTGATACCGATTTTGCCTTCAATCATTTGCAGGGCTTTTTCACCGAAAAGCTCACGACGCCAGCCCTTCAGAGCCGGTACATCCGCTGCATTACCCTTGGCAGCAATCTGATCAATATCATCGGACGAGGCGACAACTTTCGGTGCTACACCGTGATCTTCGGTGATGATCTTGAGCAGCAGCTTGAGCACATCTGAAGCCGCACCGGTACCTTCCGGCGCATTATATTGCTTCGGCAGGCGTGGCATATCCTCTTTCGGAATGCTCAGGGCTTCATTGATCGCTTCAAGCAAACCTTGCGCATGAGAGGAGCGCTCCCAGCCTTTCGGAATAGTACGCAGGCGGGACAGTGCTTCCGCATCGCGCGGCTGCTGCTGGGCGATTTCCTGAATCGTATCGTCTTTGATTACACGACCGCGCGGAACATTGCGTTCACGTGCTGCACGTTCACGCCATGCGGCAACCTTCTGCATGACTGCCAGTTCGGCAGGCTTACGCAGGCGGATTTTCAGACGCTTCCACGCATCGTCAGGATGCATGTCATAGGTCTCGCGAGCGGTGAGAATGCGGATTTCTTCGCTCACCCAATCATTGCGGCCTTCTTTGGTCAGGCGATCCTGCAAATAGAGATAGACATCACGCAGATGGGTCACATCGGCCAGTGCGTAATCCAGCTGTTTGTCGCTCAGCGGACGGCGGCGCCAGTCAGTAAAGCGGGACGACTTGTCCAGATTTACACCGGTGATACGCGCAACCAGCTGGTCATAAGAAATGGCATCGCCAAAACCGCAAACCATCGCTGCAACCTGTGTGTCGAATACCGGCTCAGGGATCAGATTTCCGAGGTGGAAAACGATTTCAATATCCTGCCGCGCTGCGTGAAACACTTTGACGACAGATTTATCCGCCATCAGGGCGAAGAAAGAGCTGAGATCAATGCCCGGTGCCAGTGCATCCACCAACGCCGTTGTGTCCGGCGATGCCATCTGGATCAGGCAAAGCTCCGGCCAGAAAGTGGTTTCACGAATGAATTCGGTATCCACAGTGACAAAATCAGATTTTGAAAGCTGTGAAACGGCCTGTTCAAGACCCTGTGTTGTCGTAATGAGTTCCATGATTTTTCTATAAACAATCGCAATAGCTTTGTCGCGGGGGCGTAAGCTTAAAAATCACATATGTTGTGACTTAGAGTATTTCCAGCAAAAGTGGGAACCGCCTTCGCGGGGAAATCAGTTCGCCGGACTGATTTCTTTTCCCACTTCGATGCGTTCGGAAATACGTGAAAATAAAAAAAGCCAGAGCGTTTCAGACGATTCTATTGTAGCTGGAACTATTCTGGCTGCAATTCGAAGGGGGCTGCTGTCTGTTGCTAACGGACAAGAGCGGTTATAGAACATTCAAAATGAATCAATTTGGCTGTAGAAGGGTCTGACACTTGACTTTTTGCGGCCAAAATGCGCTTGTCCGACAACATAAAAATCAGATTTTATCTGCGATTTTACGTTTCTTACCACTCTTCTGAAGGCAGAAAACATGCATCGTTACCGCAGCCATACCTGCGAAGCCCTCCGCAAGTCGGATGTCGGCCAGACAGTTCGTCTTTCCGGCTGGGTTCATCGTGTCCGCGATCACGGCGGTATTCTCTTTATCGATATTCGCGACCACTATGGTTTGACCCAGATCGTTGCTGATCCGGAAAGCCCGGCATTTAAAGTTGCTGAAACCGTTCGCGGTGAATGGGTGATCCGCGTTGACGGTGAAGTAACCGCCCGTGCTGATGAGGCTGTAAATCCGAATTTGCCTACCGGTGAAATCGAAATCGTTGCCAAAGAGATTGAAGTTCTGGCTGCTGCCAAAGAACTGCCTCTGCCGGTATTCGGTGAGCCGGACTATCCGGAAGATATCCGTCTGAAATACCGCTTCCTCGATCTGCGCCGCGATACGCTGCATAAGAACATTATGAAGCGCACCAAAATCGTTGCGGCGATGCGCCGTCATATGAACGAGATCGGTTTCAACGAATTTTCAACGCCGATCCTGACCGCTTCTTCGCCTGAGGGCGCACGCGACTTCCTCGTGCCGAGCCGTCTGCATGATGGTCAGTTCTATGCGCTGCCGCAGGCACCGCAGCAATATAAGCAGCTGTTGATGGTGGCCGGTTTCGACCGCTATTTCCAGATTGCACCTTGCTTCCGCGATGAAGATCCGCGTGCAGATCGTTTCTATGGTGAGTTCTACCAGCTCGATCTGGAAATGAGCTTTGTCACTCAGGAAGAAGTCTGGGAGACAATGGAACCGGTAATGCGCGGCATTTTCGAAGAATTTGCTGAAGGCAAGCCGATAACCCAGAACTTCCGTCGTATTGCTTATGATGATGCGATCCGTACTTATGGTTCGGATAAGCCTGATCTGCGCAACCCGATTGAAATTCAGGGTGTGACCGAGCATTTCGCCGGTTCCGGTTTCAAGGTTTTCGCAAATATGATTGCGAATGATCCTAAGGTTGAAGTATGGGCTATCCCTGCGAAAACCGGTGGTTCGCGCGCTTTCTGTGACCGCATGAATTCATGGGCGCAGGGTGAAGGTCAGCCGGGTCTCGGTTATATCTTCTGGCGTAAAGAAGGCGACAAGCTTGAAGGCGCCGGCCCGATTGCCAAGAATATCGGTGAAGAACGCGTTGAAGCGATCCGTACCCAGATGGGTCTGGAAGATGGTGATGCCTGCTTCTTTGTGGCTGGTCTGCCGTCGAAATTCTACAAATTTGCCGGTGATGCCCGTAACCGCGTTGGCGATGAACTTAACCTCACCGACCGTGACCGTTTTGAACTGGCCTGGATCATCGACTTCCCGTTCTATGAATGGGACGAAGACAACAAGAAGCTCGACTTCGCGCATAACCCGTTCTCCATGCCGCAGGGTGGTCTGGAAGCACTGGAAACGCAGGATCCGTTGAGCATTAAAGCTTATCAGTATGATCTGGTCTGTAACGGTTATGAACTGGCATCCGGTTCGATCCGTAACCAGCTGCCGGAAGTAATGGTCAAAGCCTTTGAAAAGGTTGGCCTGAGCCAGCAGGATGTGGAAGATCGCTTCGGCGGCCTCTATCGTGCATTCCAGTATGGCGCGCCTCCGCATGGTGGTATGGCTGCCGGTATCGACCGCGTTGTTATGTTGCTGTGCGGTGTACAGAACCTGCGTGAAATTGCGTTGTTCCCGATGAACCAGCAGGCTGTTGATCTGTTGATGGGCGCACCGGCAGAAGCAACACCGGCTCAGCTGCGTGATCTGCATATCCGCGTGAACCCGATCAAAAAAGACTGATCTGTTTTAGGGGTAAATATTAGAAACGCCGCGTCTTAACGGACGCGGCGTTTTTTATTGCGTAATGTTCAGGCAATAAGAAACCCGGCTAAAAGCCGGGTTTCTTGTTCAGTTCAGAAGAACTTACTGGTTGGCAGTCAGTTTAACAGCCAGCAGATCCAGAAGTTTCTTAGGGTCAGCAGTTGCAGTTGCTGCGATCAGAGCGAAGGAAACAGGCGCTTCCGGCTTTGCAGCAATTGTCAGAGACTTAGGATCGTCAAAATAGGTGTTGACGGCAGTCGTTGCCTGCATGGCGAAATCCGCATGGCCGAGATAACCAACCATGATCGGCGCAATGCCTTTGATCTGGTTGACCATGTCTTCCTTGGAGATACCCTGCTGCTTGGCATAATAGTCGAGCAGTTTAGGGGTGAGGGATGAATCATCATAGCGGATAGCCATGTTGCTGATCGAAAGCTGCTGGATCAGACCGAGCATCGCCATACCGGCTGCATCGGAATTTTCCTTATTTGCACTCATTTCAGCGCTGGCCTGCTGTACGGATTTGATGAATTTTGCATCATAGCCGCCGAGCTTCATGGTGGTGTCGAATTTACCGACATCCTTGACGTCAAATTCCATCTTGTCGATGGCCAGATCGCCTTTTTCCGGTTCCCATGAGCCGGTCGAGGTTACAGCCATGCTCAGCTGTTTGTAGCCGAGATCGATCATCGGATTTGGTGTTTCCGAAGCTTCGTCATTGCCGGCGCTTGCATCCGCACCTTTGCGCAATGCATCCATTTTCTCGATGTCGAGATCAATAGATTTGATGCCGAAGCTCATCGCAACCGGAGTGCCCTTTGTGTAAGGGGTAGAGGTTGCGTAAATATCTTTCATGTTGACCATTTCTTCGCCATCTTCGTGGATGGTGAAGCTTTCAGCCTTCATGGTTTGATAATACAGCATTTTGACAACAGGATCCTGTTCGTCATCTGCTGCAAGATAGAGTTTGCCGATTTCGATGCCCTTCAGAGCGAAAGTGCTCTTGTCGTCAGTTTTTTCGAAATCCTGCAGGGTTGCAGTTTCAGCGGTGTAGGCACCTTTGTCGTTTTCAGCAACGTCTGTCAGAACAATGTCACCAACGGTGAAAGTGCCCATTTCAGCGGATTTGAAGTCGATTTTTGTGTCACGCAGGGTAACGGTTGAACCATCGGTGTCGACTTTGCCGAACTCGATTTTTGTGCCCTGTTCTTCAAAGCGAGCCTGCAGACGCTTGGCGACATCATTTCCGTCGAGTGCATAAGCTGAACCAGCAAAGATCACAGTGAGTGCTGTAGCAACGGAAAGAGTGCGGGCTGCGGTATATAGCGGTTTCATAACCGGCATCAGAGGCTCCTTAAGTGTTGACCTAATTTTTACATACGAAATACTGTCATCGCCTAATAACATGGCAATTTTGTCATTTTCGTAACAGCCCGTTTATTTTACTGCAAGTCACACTTGAGGATGATCGAAAATCTGTTGTCATTATCGTTGTATTTTTGATGAAATAACGAGAATAATGCGGAAAACCGGCCTATTCACTGTGTGTAAACGCATCTTGACTTGCCGCAGAATCAGCCGCTTGCTAACCATATTCCATGGGAAATAATTTGATTCCGCCATCAGGCGGCGACGATCACGTTGAAACAGTTGATCTGAAATCGGCGCTCGAAGAGCGCTACCTTGCCTATGCGCTGTCCACGATCATGCATCGTGCGCTGCCGGATGTGCGCGACGGTCTGAAGCCGGTTCACCGCCGCATCATGCATGCCATGCGTCTGCTGCGTCTTAATCCGGGCAGTGCCTATGCCAAATGCGCGCGTATTGTCGGTGACGTGATGGGTAAGTTCCACCCGCACGGCGATGCTTCTATTTATGATGCGCTGGCGCGACTGGCGCAGGATTTTGCCGTACGCTATCCACTGGTGGACGGGCAGGGCAACTTCGGCAATATTGACGGTGATAATCCGGCGGCTATGCGTTACACCGAAGCACGCATGACCGAAGTGGCATCGCTGCTGCTCGAAGGTATTACAGAAAACGCCATCGATTTTCGTCCGACTTATAATGAGGAAGACGAAGAACCGGTCGTTCTGCCCGGTGCTTTTCCTAACCTTCTCGCAAACGGCTCCTCCGGTATTGCTGTGGGTATGGCCACCAATATTCCGCCGCATAATGTGGCGGAGCTGTGTGATGCCGCGCTGCTGCTGATCCGCAATCCGCAGGCAACGGTTGAAGAACTGGTGCAAATTGTTCAGGGACCTGATCTTCCGACCGGCGGTGTGTTGGTTGAGCCAAAAGAGAATATTCTTGAGGCCTATCGTACAGGCCGCGGTGCATTCCGCGTGCGTGCGAAATGGGAGAAGGAAGATCTCGGCCGCGGTACATGGGTGGTGGTGATTACGGAAATTCCGTATCAGGTGCAGAAATCACGTCTGATTGAGAAGATCGCTGAACTGCTGCTGGCGAAGAAATTGCCGCTGCTTGACGATATCCGTGATGAATCGGCTGAAGATATCCGTATCGTTCTGGAGCCAAAGAACCGCTCTGTCGATCCGGAATTGCTGATGGAATCGCTGTTCAAGCTCACCGAGCTTGAAAGCCGCATTTCGCTGAATATGAACGTGCTTTCCCATGGTAAAGTGCCGAATGTTCTCTCGCTGGGTGGTGTGCTGAAAGAATGGCTGGAGCATCGTAAGGAAGTTCTGCAGCGCCGTTCACAATTCCGGCTTAATGAGATTGAAAAGCGGTTGGAAATTCTGGGCGGTTACCTGATTGCCTATCTCAATCTGGATGAGGTTATCCGCATCATCCGTGAAGAGGATGAGCCGAAACAGGAACTGATGCGTACGTTTAGCCTGACAGACATGCAGGCTGAGTCGATCCTCAATATGCGCCTGCGTTCCTTGCGCAAGCTGGAAGAATTTGAAATCCGTAAAGAGTTTGACGGGCTGACACTTGAAAAAGCGCAGCTTGAAGAATTGCTTGGTTCGGAAATCAAGCAGTGGAAGGCGATCAGCGGCGAAATCAAAAAGGTTCGCGAGACCTACGGGCCTGAAACACCGTTGGGTAAGCGCCGCACGCAATTTGCTGAAGCACCGAGCCATGATCTGGAAGATATTCATCAGGCAATGATCGAGCGTGAGCCGGTCACGATTGTGGTATCAGAAAAAGGCTGGATGCGCGCCATGAAGGGGCATCTGGCAGATTTCTCCAGCCTGTCCTTTAAAGAAGGCGACAAGCTGCATCTGGCTTTCCATGCGGAGACGACGGACAAGATTGTTGTGGCAACGACCGGCGGTAAATTCTTCACCATCGGAGCCAACACTTTGCCGGGTGGCCGCGGCCATGGCGAGCCGATCCGTATCATGGTCGATATGGACAATGATCAGGATATTCTGACCGCTTTTGTTCATGATGCATCTGCTAAATTGCTGCTGGCATCCCATGAGGGCTATGGCTTCATGATCAGCGAAAGCGAAGTCATTGCCAATACCCGTAAGGGCAAGCAGATCATGAATGTGAAACTGCCGGATGAGATGAAAATCTGTCAGCGTGTGACCGGTGATACTATGGCTGTTGTCGGCGAAAACCGCAAAATGCTGGTATTCCCGCTGTCCGAGCTGCCGGAACTGGCACGCGGTAAAGGTGTGCGTCTGCAGAAATACAAAGATGGCGGTGTGTCCGACATCCGCAGCTTTGCTATCGAGCAGGGGCTGACATGGCAGGATTCCGCTGACCGCACATTCACACGCAGTAAAGAAGAATTGCTGGAATGGACGGGTGCACGCGCTTCCGCCGGACGGATGGTGCCGAAGGGTTTCCCGCGCACCGGTAAATTCACTTCGTAAAATATAGGCAGAGTGGCTTCTTGTAGGGAAGAAGCCGCTCTGATTGCTGATAAACCAATGGGAAGAAACCTTTAGCCATGCCTGCTGAATCAAAATATCAGGTGCTGCATCAGATTCCGGATGCGCAAACTTACTGCCATCTGCGCACTGCCAGCGGCCTCAGTGCAAAAACAACAGACGCAGCCGAGCGCGGCCTGAAGAATTCATTATTCGCCGTGCAGATTGCCGATGGTGATCAGATCATCGGCATGGGACGCGTCATTGGTGACGGCGGCACAACCTATCAGGTTTGCGATATTGCGGTGCTGCCTGATTATCAGGGGCAGGGACTTGGCAAGCGGATTATGCTTGAGATCAAAGCCTATCTGGATGAACATGCGCCGGAGAGCGCCTATGTCAGTCTGATCGCTGATGGTCCTGCACAGCATCTTTATGCGCAATACGGTTTTTCGCCGGTTACGCCTGCTTCAATCGGCATGGCCTACAAAGTAGGGCGTAAAAGCTGAAGCATGTTGCGCAAAAATATATGAATCTCATTGTGAGATTTATCATCTAGAAAATTGAATTTATTGCTTAATATAAAAACACCCGCATGGTTCTCATGCGGGTGTTTTGATTTAATCTGCAATATCTGTGCGCAGCCAGCCATTGGTTGTGAGATGTTCCTGCGGCTTGAAGCGGGTTTTATAATGCATCTTTTCGGAGCCGTTGACCCAGTAGCCCAAATAAACATGCGGCAGGCCAAGCGCATTGCAGCGCATAATATGGTCGAGAATAATATAGGTGCCGAGTGAGCGGTCAGCCAGCTCCGGATTGAAGAACGAATAGACCATCGACACGCCGTCCCCCATCACATCGGTAAGGGCAGCAGCAATCAGCGGGCCTTCGCCTTTGCCGGTAATCATCGTGTCGGCACCACGCATACGATATTCGATGATCTGCGTGTTCACATGGCTGTCCTCAACCATCATTGCATAATCAAGTACGGACATTTCCGACATACCGCCATTATGGTGGCGGTGATTGAGATAATCATGGAACAGGGAATATTGTTCGGAACTTGGCTCAGCTTTATTGGCAAAACCAATGAGATCCTGATTGCGTTTCCAGATGCGGCGCATGGAGCGCGTCATCTGAAATTCGCCGGCGAGAATGCGCACGGACACGCAGGCATTGCAGCTTTCACAGGCGGGGCGATAGGCGATATTTTGCGAACGTCGGAAGCCGGCCTGTGTCAGCAGATCATTGAGTTCCGGCGCGCGGCTGCCAACCAGATGTGTAAAAACCTTCCGCTCTGCGCGATTGTCCAAATAAGGACATTCAGACGGGGCGGTGAGATAAAATTGCTGCGGTTGCGGTTGATGTTGTGTCATGTTTCGCCTGTCAAAACGCAATAAAGACGAATTGTAAAATTCACGTCTGTAATTGTGCAGTTAAAGGCCTGCAGAGTGGTTAATAATAATTGAAAACGAAGATATGTAAAATCCCGCTTTTGTGATTTAGAGCGCCGAGCGCCTCGTTGTGCGCACAAAACTCGTTCTAGAGCGGTTTACATCCAGATTGGATCACAGCACTCGCTCTAGATTCTTTAGTTTGTCGCATTATCACTGTCGTCAAGTTGATCCAACTTGACTGTGAAATGCCTTAGCCCTTCATAGCGCATAAAGGGCGATAAAAAAGCTGGTAATGCAAACAGCGCGGAAATACCCGCGCTGTTCATATTCAGTTTGTCGTCTTGTTACGGATTGGTACGGATAATCACCGCGCCGAGCAGCATGTCGTGTACGCCGCGTTTATAATCCAGAAACAGGGTTGCCAGCAGGATCAGCGGGGTAAGCACTGTGCAGGAAGCCCAGAACAAAACCGAGTGAACCACCGCAAACAGGCCGTCAACCGGATTGCCGTCCATACGCTCGATGCGAATACCCATCATCCGCATACCTGTGGTGGCTTTATTACGTCCGCCGACTGTAAAATATACATAAGGCAGCGCCACCAGCGGCAGCAGGATACCATAGAGCATCCAGCCCAGACCCAGCGTCAGAATACCCAGAAAAGCGATGATGATCGCGACAGGGATACACAGCAAAAGCACAATGAAATAGTCGATAAGAAAGGCGAATACACGTCTGGTGCGCACACCTTCATAGAGGCGGCGGTCTTCAAAACGCGGCAGAACAATATCATTATTGATTGTTCGGTCATTCATCGGCTTATGGTTTCTCCTTTTAAACTTACAAACAAGGAGATAGGAAGCCGCGGTGCTGATTTCAAGATTACCCGCCGGTAAGCCCTCTAAATGCAATCCCATATAAAAAAAGCGCACTCTGCCGATGGCGGAATGCGCTTTTATAAAAACATAAACGGTATCAGGCGTTTTTGAGTTTCTCAGCCACTTCCAGAGCGAAATAAGTGAGAATACCGTCGCAACCGGCACGTTTGAATGCCAGCAGACTTTCCAGCATGACTTTCTCTTCGTCGATCCAGCCATTCTGACCGGCAGCTTTGATCATCGCATATTCGCCGGAGACCTGATAGGCGAAGGTCGGCAGGGCAAACTGGCTTTTGATACGCTGAATAATGTCGAGATAAGGCAGACCCGGCTTGACCATCAGCATATCCGCGCCTTCCAGCACATCCTGCTCGGCTTCGCGCAGCGCTTCATCCGTATTGGCTGGATCAAGATAATAGGTCTTCTTGTCGCCTTTCAGCACGCCTGCCGTACCGATCGCTTCACGGTAAGGACCGTAGAAAGCGGAAGCGAATTTGGTGGCATAGGACATGATCGGCAAATGCTGGAAACCATTGGCATCCAGTGCATCGCGGATTGCGCCGATACGGCCGTCCATCATATCGGAAGGAGCAATAATATCCGCACCGGCCTCAGCCTGAGCCAGCGCACCGCGCACAACCATCTCTACGGATTCGTCATTGAGAATAATGCCGTCGCGCAAAATGCCGTCATGACCGTCTGTGGTGAAAGGATCGAGCGCGGCATCGGTAATAATGCCGATTTCCGGAATTTCCTTTTTAATCGCACGGGTCACCGAATTGATGAGATTGTCAGGATTGCCAATATAGGAGCCGTCCTGCGTTTTAATCCGCGCCGGTTCATTCGGGAAAGGTGCGATGGCCGGAATGCCGAGTTTTGCAGCTTTTTCTGCCTGACGCACAGCCATATCCACGGAATAACGATGAACACCCGGCATTGCGGCAATCGGCGAGGCGACATTGCTGCCTTCACAGACAAAAAACGGCCAGATCAGATCATTGACGCTTAAACTGTTTTCCTGAACCAGACGGCGTGACCATTCGGTACGGCGCGTACGGCGCAGGCGGCGGCTTTGGGTGATCTCATCAATGTTACGCATCATGTCTTTCCGTATTTCGGCCTATGAAACTGCAATTTCCTGCAGCGCAGACTTCGATGAGGGAGCCTTAACACCCAAATCGTGGTTACAGCTTGATAAAAACAATTTTTGAGGTGTGAAACATTGCCGCGCTTGCTTTACTCACTTATGAATCATGCTTCAATGCGGGAGAGGAAAATCAATGAATAAGGTGCATCAGAGCGGAGGAAGCGGCGTGATGATATCTGATTTCAAGGAGAATTTCGGCGGCGATGATGAAGTTGCTTTTATTATGCAAGGTTCTGCAGGGTTGATCCGGCTGACCCGTCCGAAAGCGCTGAATGCTCTGACACACAAAATGGTGCAGGCAATGGAGCGCGCATTGCTGCATTGGGCAGATGAGCCTCAGGTCAAAGCCGTGATTGTTGAAGGCGAAGGGCGTGCATTTTGTGCCGGTGGTGATGTTGTGGCTGCCTATCATGCAGGTCGAAACGGTACGCCTGCCTATGATTTCTTCCAGGATGAATATCGCCTCAACCGCCTCATTGGTTCCTATAAAAAACCTTATATTGCTTTGCTTGACGGGATTACCATGGGTGGTGGTGCCGGAATATCCGTTCATGGTTCACACCGGATTGTGACGGAAAATACACTTTTTGCTATGCCGGAAAGCGGGATCGGTTTTTTCACCGATGTCGGCGGCAGTGCGTTTTTACCTGCCTTGCCGGACAAGTTCGGCTTTTATCTCGGCTTAACCGGCTCGGCGATCCGCTGGGGTGATTGCCTGCAGAGCGGGATTGCCACGCACGCTCTGAAAGCTGAACAGCTGACGGAATTGCGTGAGCGGCTGATCGGCGGTGAACAGCCGGATGATATACTTCTGTCTATGCAGTCGGATGCACCTGACTGGGAAATGCCGGAACAGGACAGGGCGCTGATTGCCCGATGCTGTACGGCGGAAAGCGTGGAACAGGTTCTGGAGCAATTCTCAGACGCCGGAGAGGCAGGCAATAAGAAAGCCGCAGCCATTGCAGAACTGCTGGGCAAGCGTTCGCCAACCAGTCTGAAAGCGATTTTTACACTATTTCAGGATGCGGAAGCATTTATTCGTGCAAACAAAGAGCTGAGCTATAGCGCACGCTTGGATAGACAGATGCAAATAGAGTACGCTCTGGCAGAGATTCTGCTGCAAGGGCATGATTTCTATGCCGGTGTCGGCGCTGTTCTGATCGACAAGACCGGTAATCCGCTATGGAACCCTGCAACATTGGCGCAGGTGCAATTACCGGATTTTCTAAACAGTTAAAGACATTAAACAAGGGTAATGAGCCGCATGATGGACGATCAGCTGAGACTGCGCACGGGAGATTCAGCCCTGCATAGCTGGTTCATTCTGTTTATCCGCTTTGTCGCGCTGGTTTGTCTTGTCGGCGGTGTTTATTACTGGTTGCGGCTGATCGGCCTTTATCCGGGACTGCTATGGCGTTTCGATTTGATGCCGTGGCAATGGCAGACAATCTGTGTGAGTCTTGCGATTGCTTTGCCGATTGTTGCGACCGGCCTGTGGATCCGTGCCTCATGGGGCGCTGTGCTATGGGTGATTACGGCTGTGGCTCAGGCTTTGATTTACACAGTTTTTGCACGGTTCTTTGAATATTTTCCGGCGCTGGCAGCCGTCAATATTGCGTTTCTGCTGATCTATATCGCTTTTCGTATCGGCCTGTTTTTGCAGGGTAAACGTGCACTGGCAACGCCTGTCCGCTAAAGCTGGAATAATGACCGGATTGAGAGAGCCGGTTGTTAACCACTTGTTAGCCCTGTGGCTTAAGCCGAAGTTCACCGCTGTTTCTTAAAGTCTCCTCAGGCAAATTTCAGTTTTCTGCGCGCTCCGCATTCGGAGGCGGCTGGCTGATCTTGTGCTTTGGAAAAGCGGAGACAAGCTGCATGCAAACGCAAGAGCCGTTTCAGACATCATTATCCGGTATGGGACATGCAGGTTCCCGTTCCGGTGAAGGAACAGGCTTGCAGGTTCTGTGTCTGGAAGTCGAGCGGCAGCTGAACCGGCATTATAAGCGGGTTCTGGCATTTTTTGACGATGCCTTTTCCGGCCGTCAGGATTATCCGCTGAATGCCGAACAGGCATTGATGCTGTTTTGTATCAGTCTTGGTCTGCGTGATACTGTCCAGCTTTATCGTATGGTTGAGCCCGTCACATCACAATCGGTGGTGATGCTGGCAAGTCTGTTTGCGCAAGGCTATGTGACTTCCGGTGCGGATGAGACGGCGGCGGGCGGAGCGGATCTGGCGGTTCTTGCGCTTACTGAAAAAGGGCAGGCAGTGGCAGACGGCCTCTATGAGCTCTATACTTTTGTATTTCTGGAGACATCGGGCAGGGAAGTGCCTGATGCCGCGCGTCTGGCCTCTATGCATAACTCTTTGCGACGCCTGCAAAAATTCAGTCACATGCATGGCAGACCTGCTGAGCTGTAATGCCGACAGGGGGGCAGTTCTGATCGTTGCGAAATGGCCACATTCACTTATTAAGCTTATCTGCAATAATAATTTTCAGTTTGTGATGAATGTAATGACTTGCCGGAATACCCGCAGACATGTTTAAGCCACAAAACTGATTATAGCGGTAAAGTCCGGCAGGATGTTTTGTGTTTAGGCAACTGATGCGTGTTCAGTCAGTTATACTGCTATTAGGGTTTGTTTTAGTTTCAGAGTTAAAGTTGAACGCATCCCGAAAAGTGGGAACCGGTTTTCGGATAAGATGCGCGTATAGAGCTTAATAAAGCGACAGAGCATCTCCAATACTTAGTTTTAGATTGGGAATGTTCTGGAGCGCAGAGCGCTTAGAGCTTTTCTGCTGATATGCCTGTGTCATGCGGCAAGCTTCCGGTGTGCCACGTCCTGTTACGGCGGATTGAGGATCAAAGAATGAAGCATAATGTAAAAGACAGCAAAACAACCAAGGCACTTGACCGCCGTTTGTTTTTGCGGGGCGCTGCCGGTCTGGGACTGGCTGCTTTGTCGGTACCGGCAGTTTCTTCTGCGGCACTTGCTCAGGCTGTCGGCCTGAATGATGTGCTGTCATCCGGCCGTCGCGGTAACTGGAACGATACATTCGATGCACGCGGCACCGGCGGTGCCAAAGCTATCGCCACCAATCAGCCGATTATGAGCCCGCAGACGCTGAATTATATCAGCGAAGCGATCAATCAGTATAATAATATTGTCGCCAATGGCGGCTGGCCGGTTGTGCCGGGCAATGAGCGTCTGCGTCTGGGCATGAAAAGTCAGGTTGTGCCGATCCTGCGTCAGCGCCTGATGATCTCCGGCGATCTGCCTCAGGGCATCGGTGCTTCCAATTCTTTTGATACTTATGTAGATGCGGCCGTAAAGCGCTTTCAGGCACGCCACGGTCTGCCTGCTGACGGCGTGATGGGCGATGTGACCTATAAAGCGCTCAATGTCAGTGCCGATGTCCGTCTTGGTCAGCTGAACACTAATCTGCAGCGCCTTGGCTCGCTGGCCAATGTTGATCAGACACGTTTTGTCATGGTCAATATTCCGGCAGCACAGATCGAGGCGATTGAAAATGGCCGCGTAGTGCAGCGCCATACCGCCGTTGTTGGCAAGATCGATCGTCAGACACCGATCCTGACTTCAAAAATTCATGAAGTGATCCTCAATCCATACTGGACAGCGCCAAAGTCGATTATCCGTAAGGATATCATTCCTTTGATGCGTAAAGATCCGCAATATCTGACCAAGAACAAGATCCGTCTTTACGATGGTCAGGGACAGGAAGTTCCGCCGGAAACAGTTGACTGGAATACGGAAGATGCAGTGAAGCTGATGTTCCGCCAGGATCCGGGCAAGATCAATGCCATGGCTTCAACCAAAATCAACTTCCATAACAGCCATGCTGTTTATATGCATGACACACCACAGAAGGGCACTTTCAACAATCTGATGCGTTTTGACTCGTCAGGCTGTATCCGCGTGCAGAATATCCGCGATCTGGATGTGTGGCTGCTGAAAAATACCGGCGGCTGGGATCGTCAGACTATCGAAGACACGATTAAGAGCGGTCAGAATAATCCGATTCAGGTGGCCGACCCTGTGGCGCTGTATTTTGTCTATATTTCCGCATGGTCTACCGGTGACGGTATTCCGCAGTTCCGCGATGATATTTACAAGATGGACGGTGCTTCGGAACTGGCAATCGGTACCGCGATCTGATCTTGCACAGCCTGAGGTCGCAATAATGCTGGTGCAGTTCCAAAAAATGCACCAGCCGGATGGCTAAGCAGAAGCATGGTCTATTAATTAACGTCTGAATTTAAAGCCGCCTTCGGGCGGCTTTTTTGTATTTAAACGATATAAATGGGACTTTAGCCGTTTTACGTCATGGCATATCGCCTGTTGGCCATGGAGCAGGTGTTACAAGTGTGATATTGCCACCCGACATAGGAATGGGCTAGAGCATTTCCAGCAAAAGTGCGAAGCGGTTTTGCGTAGGATAATGCGTAAAAAAGAGTGAGAGCGGCTCCGATAAATCGTTTACTGCCGGAGCAGCTCTAACCCTTAAACAGCATTGAATTTACGTGCTTTTTGTTTCGCATTTTGATATGCGGGCAGACATTGAGCGTATCCCGAAAAGCGGGAACCGGTTTTCGGATATGATACGCGTCAAAAAATAGCGAAGAATTCCATGACCGTCGCATACAGGCGGCGGGAATGGTGTCTGATTGACTTTTGACTGGGAAATTGACCGGGAACCGGAAGGGAATAGGATATGTCGCAGGCGAACAGTGCTTCTCTCGAAGCATTCTTTAATAAGGGTCTTGAAGAAGCGGATGCTGAAATTTTCGGCGCAATCCGCAAGGAGCTTGGCCGTCAGCGTCACGAAATCGAGCTGATTGCATCGGAAAATATCGTTTCCCGCGCAGTGCTTGAAGCTCAGGGTTCAATCCTCACCAATAAATATGCCGAAGGTTATCCGGGTAAGCGCTATTATGGCGGCTGCCAGTATGTTGATATCGTTGAAGAACTGGCGATTGAACGTGCGAAGAAACTGTTCGGCGCAGAATTCGTCAACGTGCAGCCAAATTCCGGCAGCCAGATGAATCAGGCTGTATTCCTCGCGCTGTTGCAGCCGGGCGATACATTCATGGGTCTGGATCTGAATTCCGGTGGTCACCTGACCCACGGTTCTCCGGTCAATATGTCCGGTAAATGGTTCAATGTCGTATCCTATGGTGTGCGTGAAGACGATCACCTGCTGGATATGGACGAAGTGGCACGTCTTGCCCGCGAACATAAGCCTAAGCTGATTTTGGCTGGTGGTACTGCCTATTCCCGTATCTGGGACTGGAAGCGTTTCCGTGAGATCGCCGATGAAGTCGGTGCATATCTGATGGTTGATATGGCGCATATTGCCGGTCTGGTTGCTGCCGGTGTGCATCCGTCGCCAGTGCCGCATGCCCATGTCTGCACCACCACCACCCACAAATCCCTGCGCGGCCCGCGCGGTGGTATGATCATGACCAATGACGGTGATCTGGCCAAGAAATTCAACTCGGCTGTATTCCCGGGTCTTCAGGGCGGCCCGCTGATGCATGTGATCGCCGGTAAAGCGGTTGCACTGGCAGAGGCGCTGCAGCCTGAATTCAAGCTCTATGCGCAGAATGTTGTGGCAAACGCCAAGGCTCTGGCAGAGAACCTGAAGAAAAATGGTCTCGATATCGTTTCCGGCGGCACCGACAACCATCTGATGCTGGTTGACTTGCGTCCGAAAAATGCAACCGGCAAACGCGCTGAAGCAGCACTGGGCCGTGCCAATATCACCACCAACAAAAACGGTATTCCGTTCGATCCTGAGAAGCCTTTTGTAACCTCCGGTATCCGCCTCGGCACGCCGGCCGGTACAACCCGCGGCTTCGGTATCAAGGAATTCGAACAGATCGGTGATATGATTACCGAAGTGCTCGACGGTCTTAAAGCTGCCAATTCCGATGAAGGCAATGCAGCTGTTGAACAGGCTGTTCAGAAAAAAGTTGTGGAGCTGACCGAAGGCTTCCCGATGTATGGCTATCTGGGCTAAGCCGGTTGTGACTATGTTGTAATTTCAGACGCCGCGTATCACATAAGTGTTACGCGGCGTTTTTGTCTGTGCAGCTTGCCGGACATAGCTGATGACAAAGCAGCCTATCTGCTTTAGATAATTTCAATCTGAGTGAATTATAGTCGTTTACAACCTGTCAGGCTGGAATGGCTGCCGTGCTGCAAGGCGCGGTAACAAGTTGAGAGTTGAGCCATGCGCTGTCCGTTTTGTCAGTCTGAAGATACGCAGGTCAAAGATTCCCGTCCGGCGGAAGACGGTTCGGTCATCCGCAGACGTCGCGTCTGTTCTGTATGTGGCGGCAGGTTCACGACATTTGAGCGCGTACAATTGCGCGAACTGATGGTGGTCAAGAAAAGCGGCCGCCGTGTGCCTTTCGACCGCGATAAGCTGATGCACTCAGTGCAGGTTGCGCTGCGCAAGCGTGAGGTTGACAGTGACCGCGTGGAACGCGCTGTTTCGGGCATTGTGCGCCAGCTGGAAAGTTCCGGCGAGGTTGAAATTCCGTCGGAAGAGATCGGTCGTCTGGCGATGGAAGCGCTGAAGGGCGTGGACGATATTGCCTATATCCGTTTCGCTTCTGTTTATCGCAATTTCAGTGTTGCCAAAGACTTCCACAATGTCATTGATGAGCTTGGCCATCCGGAAAATGCTGCATCATCGAGCAATGAGGATTAAAGTTCAGAGCGCTTAATGTGCTCTGGCTTTGGGCAGGTTTCTGCTTTTGAATAAGAATTTGAGGCATGGATGTTCGTTGAACCTGATGCCTCTTGTGAACTGAATGCATATTGGCAACTGAAAATTGTTTCGGGTCAGATGCGTGTTAAAGTAAATAGGTTTTGAATCTGTTTGGCTTAAAGGCAGGCGGTACAAAACACTCCGTACTGGAATTTGGCATATGAATGAACCTCAGAACGCGACAGCCCGTCAGACCCATTCTGGTGAGGGAAGTGCATCGGAGCTTGATAAGCGCTTTATGGCGGCTGCAATCCGCTATTCACGCCGCCATCTTGGTATTACGGGAACCAATCCTTCTGTGGCGACGCTGATAGTGGCGGATAACGGCCACGGGCCGGTGATTGTTGGTCGCGGTGTGACGGCTGAAGGCGGCCGTCCGCATGCCGAAACACAAGCGCTGGCTGAGGCCGGAGAAATGGCAAAGAGCGCAACCGCCTATGTCACGCTGGAGCCTTGCGCTCATCACGGCCACACACCACCTTGCGCATCCGCACTGGTCACTGCAGGCATCAAGCGTGTGGTTGCTTCCAGCAGCGATCCTGATCCGCGTGTTGCAGGCCGTGGATACCAGATTTTGCGCGATGCAGGGCTGGAAGTTGTCACCGATGTCTGCCGCGAGCAGGGCGATGATGAGCTCGCAGGTTATCTGTCACGCTCTTTCCGCAAACGTCCGGAAGTGATGCTGAAGCTGGCACTGTCGGTTGACGGCTATGTCGGCTGCGTCGGGCGTGGGCAGATTGCCATTACCGGTGCGGTCAGTATTGCGCAGGTGCATATGCGCCGTGCCCAGACCGATGCGATTATGATTGGTGTCGGAACAGTCATTGCGGATGATCCGGTGCTGAATACCCGTTTGCCGGGGCTGCAGGATCGTTCGCCGATCCGCGTTATTCTCGACAGCGAGTTGCGTATTCCGCTCACATCCAAACTGGTGCGTTCCGCGCGTCAGGTGCCTTTGTGGATTGCCGCCAGCAATAATGCTGATCCGGCAAAACGCCAGCAGCTGATTGAAGCCGGCTGCCGTATTCTGGCGACGGAATGCGAGGATGAAAAAATCGCTCTGCCGGAACTGCTGGATGACCTTGCAGCGCAGGGCATTGCTACAGTCATGGTTGAAGGCGGAGCAGTTGTTGCACAGGCTTTTCTGGCACAGGGACTGGTTGATAAGCTGATGATTTTTGACGGGCCGAACCCGATCCTTTCCAACGGAGATGGTCAGGCGCTGGCGGTTGAAGGTTTGCAGGCTTTCATTGATGCGGATTTTGTCAAAACCGGCGAAAGCCATTTTGCGTCAGATGTTTTGAGTGAATACAAGCGCAAAGCAGGTTTTTGATAAGCAGGGAATGAGAAGGATTTCTTATGTTTACAGGCATTGTTACAGATATCGGTGAAGTTGCTGAAATCAGCCCGATGGATGAAGGTGTAAGACTGCGTATTGATACGCATTATGACCCGAAAACCATTGAGATCGGTGCATCTATTGCCTGTTCGGGTGTGTGCCTGACAGTTACCCGCCTGCCGGATATTGAAAGCAATGCCTGCTGGTTTGAAGTGGAAGCATGGGAAGAAGCCCTGCGTCTGACGACGATCAGCGAATGGAAAGCCGGACGCAAAATCAATCTGGAGCGTTCGCTGAAGCTTGGCGATGAAATGGGCGGTCATCTTGTATCCGGCCATGTCGATGCCATGGCGGAAATTATCAATATTCAGCAGGAAGGTGAGGCAGTGCGCTTTACCATCCGTGCACCGGAAAATCTGGCGCCGTTTATCGCTCAGAAGGGCTCCGTGGCACTGGACGGCACATCGCTGACAGTCAATGGCGTTAACGGCAATGAATTTGATGTGCTGCTGATCCGCCATTCGCTGGAAGTGACCACATGGGGCACACGTCAGGTCGGCGACAAGATCAATATCGAGATCGACCAGCTGGCGCGTTATGCAGCCCGCCTTGCGCAGTTTAAGGCATAAATACCTTTTTTATGACAACCGGACGGGATGCCGCTTATGCAGATAAGCGGCATCTTTGTTTTATGCGTGCGACAAAATCACTGAAAAGCTGCAAACAGGGATTACTTTTCAGCCGCAATGCTGTAGAGCAGCAGTCATTACCGTTCAGGCGTTGCTTTAACTCAGTTGTGCAGATTGATCTGTCGCAGCAGGGTCTCGCTGTTGTTGCGGGCAAAAAGCATATTGAAAAATGTATGGCTGCTTACATTGTAAGTGCCGCAGGTTTCTATAGAATATGATTTATATACGTTCCCGTAAGCAGCCTGTGCCTGCGGGAGAGGATACAGTGTTCTTGACCTGTGGCAGTTTCAGATAAACCGCTCTGGTAGTCGTGGATTCAATTGCTTTAAAGGCAGCTGATTATGGAGAATGAGATGACCGGAAATCTGGCCTATCCGCCGCATATTCTGATTGTTGAAGCCCGTTTTTACGATGCGCTTTCTGACGCGCTTCTGGATGGTGCCAAAGCGGCGCTGGATGAAGCCGGTGCGACTTATGATATTGTGACGGTCATGGGCGCTCTTGAAGTTCCTGCGGCTATCTCTTTCGCTCTTGATGCTGAGGCCGGTGGCGGCACAGAATATGATGGTTATGTTGCGCTTGGTACGGTCATTCGCGGCGAGACCTATCATTTTGAAATCGTTGCCAATGAATCCTCCCGCGCATTGACAGACCTGTCTGTGGCGGAAAGCATTGCGATCGGTAATGGCATTCTCACTGTTGAAAATGAAGAGCAGGCCTGGGCCCGCGCCAAACGCAGTGAAAAAGATAAGGGCGGTTTTGCAGCGCGCGCTGCCCTGACGATGATTGATTTACAGAAAAAATTTGGAGTCTGATATGACCGCCCCTCATGCGACGCCGCAGAATGCGCCGCGCACCGCCAATAAGCGAGGCGTCGCACGCCTTGCTGCCGTTCAGGCACTGTATCAGATGGAAGTCACCGGCACCGGCGTGCTGGACATTGCTGCTGAATATGAAAATTTCCGCCTCGGCAAAGATATTGACGGCGATCAGTATCTGGAAGCTGACCCGCAATGGTTCCGCGCCATTATTGCCGGTGTGGTTGCCGACCAGCGCGTGCTGGATCCGATGATCCGTCAGTCGCTGACTGAAGACTGGCCGCTGTCGCGCCTTGATTCGACCCTGCGTGCGATTTTGCGTGCGGGTATCTGGGAATTGCGCACTAAAAAAGAAGTGCCGACAGCCGTTATCGTCTCGGAATATGTAGATATTGCCAAGGCTTTTTACGAAGAAGACGAGCCGAAACTCGTCAATGCTGTGCTGGATCGTCTGGCATTCGAAATTCGTGGCGAGAGCCGCGGAACCAGAAAAACGCCGCGCTGACGGTGTTTGGCAGAGGTGATTGCCTTTGCGATGCATTTTAAAGCCATCAGAGCCGGTACAATATTGTGCCGGCTTTTTTTATATTGCCGGTACTTGCGCTGTTACCGTTTTTAAAACAGGCACTTGACCTTTGTTACAGGCTTTCGCATCCTGCGCACAGAATACCGGAAGACAAGCCTGAAGCATGCTGATCAGACAGATGCTGAACGAAACATAATCCTGAAGACTGAGAGATTTCAGAGCGGGATTATGGGGTAAATCAAACTGCCGGACTCTGAACTGAAATAACTGCCCTCTGTTGCTGTCTGAACAGACTGTGAGCGTTTTCAGAAGCGCACTCCGCGCTTTAAATGACTGCTGTATCTTGCTCCATGCCGTCCTCCGTTATCGGGAGATAATCCGGTTCTCATTCCGGAATTATAAAGGCCGAAGAATAAGGGGAATACGCATGGCAGTTCTCATACTCATTCTTATTTGTGGCATTCTCGCACTTGTCTATGCAGGCTGGGCAATCCGCTCGGTACTGGCATCGGATGCGGGTAATGCGCGGATGCAGGAAATTGCAGGAGCAATCCGCGAGGGTGCACAAGCCTATCTTGCACGCCAATATATGACGATCTTTTTCGTCGGTGCGGTGGTTTTTCTCATTACATGGTGGTTGCTGGGTGCCTATGCGGCTTTCGGCTTTCTGATCGGGGCGGTTCTGTCCGGCGTGGCCGGCTTTATCGGGATGCATGTCTCCGTGCGCGCCAATGTGCGTACAGCACAGGCGGCATCGATGAGTTTGGCAGGTGGGCTGGAGATAGCGTTTCGCGCCGGTGCAGTCACAGGCATGCTGGTGGCAGGTTTGGCGCTGCTTGGCGTTGCCGGTTATTACACATGGCTCACGGTAATAATGGGCTATGCTTCCGGTGACCGTGTGGTGATTGATGCACTGGTGGCGCTTGGCTTCGGTGCTTCGCTGATTTCCATCTTTGCGCGTCTTGGTGGCGGTATTTTTACCAAGGGGGCCGATGTCGGCGGCGATCTGGTCGGCAAGGTTGAAGCCGGTATTCCCGAAGATGATCCGCGCAATCCGGCAACCATTGCCGATAATGTCGGCGATAATGTTGGTGACTGTGCCGGTATGGCTGCGGATTTGTTTGAGACCTATGCGGTAACCGTGGTGGCAACCATGGTGCTGGCGGCGATTTTCTTTGCAGGTACGCCATTGCTGCCAGTAATCATTCTCTATCCGCTGGCTATTTGCGGGCTTTGCATTCTCACATCCGTTGCGGGAACATTCTTTGTGCGGCTTGGCACGGATAACTCCATTATGGGGGCTTTGTATAAGGGGCTGATTGCAACCGGTCTGCTGTCTGTGGTGGGGCTTGCAGTAGCAACCACACTGACTATCGGCTGGGGAGAGGTCGGTACTGTTGCCGGTATTTCCATCACCGGTACAAACCTGTTCATTTGCGGGCTGATTGGTCTGATTGTCACCGGTCTGATCGTGGTGATTACGGAATATTATACCGGAACCAACAAGCGTCCGGTTAATTCGATTGCGCAGGCCTCCGTCAGCGGACATGGCACCAATGTCATTCAGGGACTGGCTGTATCGCTGGAATCAACGGCATTGCCTGCGATTGTCATCGTATTCGGTATCATCACCACCTATCAGCTGGCCGGATTGTTCGGCACAGCGATTGCGGTGACAGCGATGCTCGGCATTGCCGGTATGATCGTAGCACTCGACGCCTTTGGCCCTGTAACCGATAATGCCGGTGGTATTGCGGAAATGGCGGGGCTTGATCCGGAGGTGCGCAAGGCAACGGATGCGCTGGATGCGGTAGGCAATACCACTAAGGCGGTAACTAAGGGCTATGCCATCGGCTCGGCCGGTCTTGGTGCCTTGGTATTGTTTGCAGCCTATTCCAATGATTTGGCATTCTTTGCAGCAAATAGTCAGAACTATCCGTATTTCAGCGATATGGGGCCAGTCTCTTTTGATCTCTCCAACCCCTATGTGGTTGCAGGACTGATCTTCGGCGGTCTGATTCCCTATCTGTTTGGCGGTATCGCTATGACGGCAGTCGGACGTGCAGCGGGATCGGTGGTGCAGGAAGTGCGCCGTCAGTTCCGTGAAAAGCCGGGTATCATGAGCGGTACGGAACGGCCGGATTATGCCCGTGCGGTGGATATTCTCACCAAAGCTGCGATCCGCGAGATGATTATCCCGTCATTGCTGCCGGTGCTGGCACCATTGGTGGTTTATTTCGGCGTATTGCTGATCTCCGGTTCCAAGGCTTCCGCTTTTGCTGCGCTCGGTGCTTCTCTGCTCGGCGTGATCGTCAACGGATTGTTCGTGGCGATTTCTATGACTTCCGGCGGCGGCGCATGGGATAATGCCAAGAAGAGCTTTGAAGATGGCTTCACTGATGCCGATGGTGTGAAGCATATGAAGGGCTCGGAAGCGCATAAGGCTTCGGTCACCGGTGATACTGTCGGCGATCCTTATAAGGATACGGCAGGGCCAGCGGTCAATCCGGCAATCAAGATCACCAATATTGTGGCATTGCTGCTGCTGGCCGTACTGGCGCATCAGTAAAGCGTGCAGGTAAAGAAAAACGCCGGTGAGAATATCTCACCGGCGTTTTTGTTATCATCACTGCAATCATGCAGAAATAGTTTAGATCGTGCCCGGCAGAGAGGTCGGCATTTTGCCAACGCCCTGAATAAGCTGACCGATAAAGCTCTGATCTTTACCGCCGGTTGGTGTTGTGCGGGAGATGAAGTCGAAGACTTTACCATCCTGCAGACCATAATGGGCGATCTGAGAAACTTTGCCATCCTTGTTGAAGTAAACAGCAAGAATGCGGCGGTCGATAATTTTAGGCGCCATGAACTGCGCAACACGATAACGCTTCTGCGAAATATAGTAGAAGACTTCATTATCAAATGTAGCTGTTGTTGACGGGGTGCCGAGCGTCAGCAGAACCTGCTCACGGCTGGAACCGACAGGAACAGAATCAAGTGCCTGTTCATCAAGGACGTAACCTTCAGTCAAAGTTTCTGAAGGATTGAGCGTGCTTGCGGTATTGCAACCGGCAAGCCCGAGCGAAAAAAGCACGGCTGCGCCTGTAATGAGCAAGCTTCTGCTGCGGTTTTGTGCGAAAATACGCTGCAACGACGACATCTCCATAACCATTATCCCAACGGTACTTCCGTATCCAGATGAACTTGGGTAAACCACCTTGCATCCGGATGCAACAAAAGCATGGGCGTTAAATGATGATTCTTAATTTATTAAGACGCAAATCCCGAGTAAATGAAGCAATTACACTGTTGATTTATGAGAAAATCGTGGCGGCAGCACGACAAAAACGCTTTTACGCGGAGTTTCTTGTGCCCGATACGCCGATCGGCCGCTATGAAATGCTGTCTTTACATGTGTTTTTGCTGATGCACCGGCTGAAATCTGAAGATCCGGCACTGAAAGAACTGACGCAGGACATTGCCGAAGAGTTCTTCAAAGATGTCGACCATTCCCTGCGTGAGCTTGGTATCGGCGATCAGGGCGTGCCGAAGCGCATGAAAAAACTGGCGCGCATGTATTATGGCCGTGTGCTGAGCTATGCTGAGGCAATCGACAAGAATGACAGCGCGGCATTGGCTGTCGCTCTCGGCCGTAATGTGCGTCCTGATCTGACCGAGGCCGGTAAAGAATGGGAGCATAGTGAGGCAATGGCCGCTTATGTGATGCAGGTTTATACGCATTTACGTGAGCAGCCGGACAGCAGTTTCCTTGAAGCAAGCTTCAGCTTTGCATAAATAATACAAATACAAATACAAATACAAATGCCGGTATTGCACCGGCGTTGAAACGAAATGGACTTATCATGACTAAACATAACGGGTCGGGTAATGCGGGCTTAAGCCATCCGGTGCCGGTGGCGCATGTGCCGCCTAAGGGCATGACCGTTAAGATCGAAGCCAATGAGAAAGAGCGTGCTCTTCTGGCTGCCAATCATGAATTGCTGTCGGTTGATTCATTCACGGCAGATTTTCTGATTACACGTTGGAAGAAAGACGGCATTAAACTGCGCGGTCATATTGAAGCGCAGATCGTGCAGGCTTGCGTTGCGACGCTTGAGCCGATCAATGCAACGATCAGTGAAGAAGTGGATACGGTTTTCGTACCGGAAAACTCCCGCCTTGCACGCATCCGTCTGGATGAAAGCGGTGAAATGCTGATTGATGCCGAAGGGCCGGATATGCCGGAAACCTTTGAAGGTGACCGTATTGATATCGGCGCTGTGGCTGAGGAATTCTTTGAACTGGCACTTGATCCTTATCCGCGTAAAGCCGAGGCGGATTATATCGAAATCATCGAAGATGATGAAGATGAAGACACAAGTGACATCAAGCCGGATTCGCCTTTTGCCGGTCTGGCCAAGCTGCGTGACAAAAACTGAGATTCTGTTTTCAAACGGCGGATGCCCTGCGTGATTTGAATGGTCAAAGCCTGTAAAGTGCTTTATATTCAAAAACATGCTGTGGGAGCTGCCGTTTCGCGGAATGTTGTCTGCGTGCCAAAATTAAAAATAAGTTGTGCGCGCAGGCAAAAAAGTTATTTTGCAAAATTCAGGGCGGGTTGCAGTGCTGTATAGGGCTGCAACTTCGCAGATGAAGAAGACGAAGATATTCACGTTTGCTTTGCGGACGCGGAATATACATTTAAATCATGCCGGACAGGCAGCCTTTATGGCAAACCCGTGTGGTTTTGTGAGGACCGGTATAGGACGATCAAGTGGTCACAATTTCTATTGACGCTATGGGGGGCGATTTTGGCCCTGAAGTGGTTATCCCCGCTGCGGCGAATGCACTGGAGCGTCATCCTGACATCCGGTTTGTTTTTTATGGCTTAGCAGGCCAGGTCGAACCTTTTCTGGATAAATTTCCTAAACTGAAAGCTGTATCGGTGCTGCATATCAGCGAAACCGCGGTGCAGATGGACGATAAGCCTAGTCAGGCTTTGCGCAATGGTCGCGGCAAATCCACGATGTGGCAGGCGATTGAAGCAGTGAAAAACGGCGAAGCCGATGTTTGCGTATCCGCAGGCAATACCGGTGCGCTGATGGCAATGGCAAAATTCTGCCTGCGTATGATGGCAAATATTGAACGTCCGGCGATTGCGGCGATCTGGCCGACCACGCGTGGCGAAAGCATTGTGCTGGATGTAGGTGCGAGTATTGGTGCGGATGCCCGTCAGCTGATTGATTATTCGGTGATGGGTGCCGGTATGGCGCGCGCGCTGTTTGAAATTAAGCGTCCGACAGTCGGCCTGCTCAATGTAGGTGTTGAGGAAGTCAAAGGTCTGGACGCAATCAAGGAAGCGGGTGCAGCCCTGAAAGCAACACCGCTGCCGGGCTTTGAATATAACGGCTTTGTTGAAGGCGATGATATCGGCAAAGGCACCGTGGATGTTGTTGTGACGGAAGGTTTCTCCGGCAATATCGCGCTGAAAACCGCCGAAGGTACTGCCAAACAGATTGCGGCCTATCTGCGTGGTGCGATGAGCCGCACATGGATGGCGAGGATCGGTTATATTTTTGCCAAAGGCGCATTTAACCGTCTGAAGGAAAAGATGGATCCGAACAAGGTCAATGGCGGGGTGTTTCTTGGTCTCAATGGTGTCGTCATCAAAAGTCATGGCGGCGCTAATGTTGACGGCTTCTGCTCGGCGATTGAAGTCGGCTATGACATGGTGCGCAACGGTCTTATGCAAAAGATCGAGGCGGATCTGACCACATTCTACAGCCATTACAAAGCTGATGATGCTGAAGCGGCTGGCGATACGACAGACGCAACTGCAAAACCGGCCTGATCCTTTATATTCAAGCATTTCACAGTCAATTTGGATCAACTTGACGGCAGTGATAATGCGACAAACTAAAGAATCTAGAGCGAGCGCCGTGACCCAACCTGGACGTAAATCGCTCTAGAGCATGTCGCGGAAAAGCGGATAGCGGTTTTCCGATAGTGACATGCGCAAAAACAAGGAGATAGAGCGAGTACTGTGATGTAATCTGCAGGTAAGTCGCTCTATCGTAAATTCGCCTTATATGATTTCCATATAAGCTTTATTCTGTCAGTCATTGCTTTCCGTTCAGGCATTTGTAATGACTGACACTATATTGCAATTATCCGGCGATAAATTCACGCATGTGTCTCGCCGGACGAGCACGCACAATATCAATATATGTATCCGGTGTCGTCGGATGGCTTGCTTTGCGCCAGATCCCCGACAAGATGCCCGATATGTCAGACAGGAAAATTACTGATGATCAGATCCGTCGTTAAAGGCATTGGTGCAGCCACACCGGAACGCGTTGTAAAAAACGCCGAGCTGGAAGGGGTTGTCGAAACATCTGACGAATGGATCGTTCAGCGCACAGGTATCCGTCAGCGTTATATTGCTGCGGAGAATGAAACGACCGTATCTCTCGGCACCAAAGCCGCACAGGCTGCTCTGGAAAATGCCGGCCTGACAGCGGATGATATTGATCTCATTATTCTGGCGACCTCCACACCCAATCATACATTTCCGGCCAGCGCTGTCGAAATTCAGAATGCGCTGGGCATGAAGCACGGCTTTGCCTTTGATATGCAGGCTGTGTGCAGCGGTTTCGTCTATGCGGTGACAACGGCTGACATGTATATCAAGAGCGGCATGGCCAAGCGCGTGTTGGTGATCGGCGCGGAAACATTCTCGCGTCTTCTCGACTGGAAAGACCGCACGACCTGCGTATTGTTTGGTGACGGAGCTGGTGCGCTGGTTCTCGAAGCCGGTGAGGGCAATGGTCTGACCTCTGATCGCGGTGTGCTGACAGCCAACCTGCGCTCTGACGGTTCCCACAAAGAAAAGCTCTATGTTGATGGCGGCCCTTCAACAACCGGGACAGTCGGTCATCTGCGTATGGAAGGCCGTGAAGTTTTCAAACATGCGGTGGGCATGATTACTGATGTGATCGAAGCCTCTTTTGCAACCACCGGCCTGAGTGCTGAGGACATTGACTGGTTCGTTCCGCATCAGGCCAATAAGCGCATTATTGATGCCTCTGCCAAGAAGCTGAACATTGCAGAGCATAAGGTTGTGATCACCGTCGATCAGCACGGCAACACATCCGCAGCTTCCGTGCCGCTGGCTTTGGCGACTGCGGTGAAAGACGGCCGCATCAAAAAAGGCGACCTTATTTTGCTCGAAGCAATGGGCGGCGGCTTTACCTGGGGTGCGGTTTTGCTGCGCTGGTAGGGCACTCAAACAGCATTTCAATGGCTTATTGACTGAAAAGAAGTTTCATACGGTACAAAAGTCTGCTTGACCATCGGCGTTGCATCTGTGTAACCTGTTGCACATACAAGATATTATCACCTTTAACGCTAGCCGAGTAGGTTCATCATGGGGGGTAAGACTGTCACGCGTGCCGATCTGGCTGAAGCTGTCTATCGCAAGGTAGGGCTTTCACGTACGGAATCTGCGTCGCTTGTTGAAATGATTCTTGACGAAGTCTGTGATGCCATTGTGAATGGTGAAACTGTTAAGCTTTCATCTTTTGCAACATTTCAGGTCCGCGACAAGAATGAGCGCATTGGCCGTAATCCGAAAACCGGTGAGGAAGTTCCAATTCTGCCGCGTCGGGTTATGACCTTCAAAGCATCAAATGTGCTGAAACAGCGTATTCTGGATCAGCATCTTGCCCGTCAGGGTAATAAGGCCAAGGCCTGATTATCTGCCTTACTTAAAGGCTTCCGATTTTGAAGCACCGGCTGCATATGTGGCCGGTGTTTTACTTTCTGCGCATGTTATGGCGGATCAGGGCCTGTCTCAGTGCCGTGAGTGATACGGATTTTTAACCTTGATAGGTTTTCCGCTTAAGGCATTATGCAGCCTGCGATTTTTGCATTATGGTAGGTGATAATAAGAATCATTATAAATGCCGAACAAAGTGTCGCGGTCAGAACCGGATTCTCGACTTTTTTGTCAGAGATAGGCCTGTTTTTTATATGTTTATATGCGGAATGCCTTGTTTTTGCAGGAAATGTGATTCATTCAAGTTGTGTATCGTTTGAGTGATACTCCTTTACGACCGGAAAGGGGCAGTACATGAATAAAAGTCCTGATGCGTTTAAGACGATCAGTGAGGTGGCGGAAGATCTGGATTTGCCGCAACATGTGCTGCGTTTCTGGGAGACGCGCTTTACCCAGATCAAACCGATGAAACGCGGCGGCGGACGCCGCTATTACCGTCCGCTGGATGTGGAACTGCTCAAGGGCATCCGTCATCTGCTCTACGATCAGGGTTATACAATCAAAGGTGTGCAGCGTTTGCTGCGTGAAAATAATGCACAATTCATCATTGCGCTCGGCAATGGTGATGTTGCTGCCGTTGAGGCGATAACACGTCAGAAACAGGCAACAGCTGCGCAGGATGCGGCGATTGATGATTATGATCCGGAAGAACAGCGCCAGTCTTCAGGCGGCCGTAAATTATTCGGCCTGCTGCGCGGTGATGAAGAGGGGCCGATGGGCGCTGATTCCAAGCGCCTGAATAAAGACAACCGCACTTTGTTGCAGGAAGCGCTTTTCGATTTGCTGGAATGTAAACGCCTGCTCGATCAGGTGCGCTAAAGATAGTTTCTGACTTTAGGAAAACGGGGTGGTGTAAACCGCCCCGTTTTTGTTTTTAGGGTCTCAGGCACGCTTCAGACGAAGCACTTCACGATTTTTTGAATCAATCAGGATTAGTTTGTTTTTGCTGAGTTTCCAGCTTGTGACCAGATTGAGTGCAGCGTGAAATTTGGAATCCTGCTGCATCATAGGCGGCGGGCAGGCCATCAGTGTTGCGCCAACCGGCTGCACTTTTACTTTATCGCCTTTAATTTCCATGCCGCCCATATAGCGATTGCAGCCGCCACTGCCGGAAATTTTGCCATCCTGCGCAATATCAAGGGTGGATTGCACTTTTGCATGCACTTTATGTCCCTGAATTCGCTCTGTAATCCAGTTGCCGTAAATTCCGGATTCCGCAGCATTGGCGGTGCCCATACCGCTGAATATAAGACCGGTAGTAATAATGGCTGTTTTAATGAAGCTGACTTGCATCTCTGTCCTCTATTTTGAAACCGGCTACGCAATTTTCGTTTAGCTTAATCATGCGGATTGCATTTGAACAGGAGTTAAATTATATAGCATAATAATTGTTAGCTTCCTATCTATGTGTGTACTCATGAAACCTGCAATCATACAGAAACGTGCTGATTTGCTCACGGATATGTCCGTGGCGGGGCGCAAGCTGCGCACTTTATTTGATGCATTCGCCAAAGAGCACGACATGACATTGTCCCGTGCCCGCACGTTGTTTTTGCTTTCAACCCATAAATGCATGACGCAGACCGAACTGGCTGCGGCATTGGAAATTGAGACGCCGACACTGGTGCGCCTCATTGACGGGCTGGAAAAGCAGGGACTGGTCACACGGCGTGCCGTGGAGGGCGACAGACGCGCCAAGCACATCATTCTGACCGAAGCGGCACATGATCAGGTGGAAGAGCTGCACGTTGTCGCTGAGCAATTGCGCATCCGCATTCTTCAGGATCTGAGCGAAGCCGATCTGGATGAGGGCTTACGCATTATGCGGGTAATTTTGAAGAATATGGAAGCAATCAGCTGATTTTATCATGGCAGATATAAGAGTGACCGGAAAGGATGAGCCGAAAGAGGCCGGAGATGATGCTGATGCAGTGCTGCATCCGGCAAATGCCGGTGTGCAGGAAGCTGAGAAGCCAACAGCTGAAGCTGTGCCTTCCGCCTCACAACAGTCGGTGAAACCGGCACTTGTTGAGGAAGCGGTGGAAGCTCCTGCATCTGATGCCCCGCAGGTTCCTGCGGCTCCGCCTGTACCACCGGCAAAACCGTTTCTGCTTTCTGCTGCTTTTGTGTGTGCATCTCTGTTGATGTGGATCACACAGGGCATTGGCCTGAATATGGTTGCAGTCAATATTCCGCAAATACAGGGCGGACTTGGCGCTACGACTGCGGAAACAACATGGCTGCTTGCTGCCTATATGGCGCCAAATGTCAGCCTGACATTGTTCCTGATGAAAATCCGCACGCAATACGGCTTGCGCCGTTTCACAGAACTGGGGCTGCTGACATTTGTGGTGGTTACATCACTGCACTGGTTTATCCATGACCTGAACTCGGCATTGATTGTGCGGTTCTTTTCCGGGGCTGCAGCATCGCCGATGTCGACGCTCGGCTTTTTCTATATGCTTGAGGCATTTCCCCCGAGCAAGAAAATGAGCTGGGGGCTGTGTCTTGCTTTGACCTGCACGACACTTGGTGCACCGCTTTCGCGGATTATTTCTCCTATATTGCTGGATGCCGGTCTGTGGCAGCAGCTTTATATGCTGGAAATCGGTCTGGCGATGCTGTGTTTTGCAACAGTCTATACACTCAAGTTGACACCGATCCCGCATCAGAAAGTGCTCGAAAAGCTGGATTTCATCAGCTATCCGCTGATAGCAACCGGTTTCGGGCTTTTGGCGATGATGCTGGTTGTCGGCCGTTTATACTGGTGGCTTGAGGCACCGTGGATCGGCATCTGTCTCGCGGTTGCTTTTGCTGCTCTGGCATTGGCCGCAGCGATTGAATTCAACCGTGAAAATCCGCTGATTAACATCCGCTGGCTGACAAGCAGGCAGACGCTCACTTTTACCGGCATGTTGCTGGTGTTTCGTCTGGTGCTATCGGAGCAGACAGCGGGTGCCACGGGTATGTTTCAGGCGCTCGGCATTTATAATGAGCAAAGCACCGGCCTTTACTGGGTTCTGATTATCAGCTCGTTTATGGGCGGTATCAGTTGCGCGATGGTTATCCGTCCGGGACGTGAGGCCTATATTTATGCAGTTGCGCTGATATTGATTATGACCGGTGCCTTCATGGATGGTCATGCCAATAATCTGACCCGTCCTGAAATGATGTATCTCAGTCAGGGGATGATTTCATTCGGCGGAGCCTTGTTCTTGCCGCCTGCTATGGCGGCGGGCTTGATGAGTGCACTGAAAAACGGACCGGCTTATATCACCAGCTTTATTGTGATTTTCATTTTCACGCAGAGTGTGGGCGGGCTGTTTGGCTCCGCAGTCTTCGGCAGCTTTGTAACATGGCGGCAGCAGCATCATATGCGTGCGCTTTATGACCAGATTGTACTGACTGATCCTCTGGTGACCTTGCGTATCTCGCAGCTATCGGCAGCCATATCGAAGGTTATCACTGATCCTGCCTATATTCAGGCTGAAGGTGCGGTGCTGCTTGGCCAGCAGATCATGAAGGAAGCAACTGTGCTCTCCTATAATGATCTGTTTCTGCTTGTATCCGCTATCGCCGCGCTGACTTTGGTCATTCTGATTATCCGTCGCGCTGTTTTCCCCGTAATCGGGAAACTTTGGCGCTTGATTCACGGGCGCGCAATTGCGCAGCCCGCATAAGTTGATTTTGATTTGTGAGTATCTGAAATGCAGAAGATTTTTCGTAATTCGGCAACATTGTTTATTCTGGCTATTGGTCTCTGCGGCGTATTGTTCATCCTTTATGCCTGGCAGCTGCCGCCATTTCGCTCCTCTGTGCAGATGACAGAAAACGCCTATGTCCGCGGGCAGGTCACAATTATCAGTCCGCAGCTGGCAGGTTATATAAAGCAGGTGCCGGATCGTGATTATCTGCGTGTGAAAAAAGGTGATGTGTTATTTGCGCTGGATGACCGCATCTATGTGCAGAAGTTGAAACAGGCTGAGGCCATGCTGGAAACACAAAAAGCTTCTTTGGCAAATTCTGAGCAGGATCGTTTAGCCGCAGAGGCACGGACACGCTCCGGCGAAGCAGTGCTGAACAGTGCGAAAGTGGCGTTGAATGTGGCCGAGGCGAATTATAACCGCGTGACACCTTTGCGTAAAAGCGGGGTGATGACCCAGAGCAATGAAGATCAGTCCTTATCTGCTTTGGAACAGGCGCGCGGTGCTGTCAGTCAGGCTGAGGCTGCGCTGGAAGTGAATAAACAGGATGTACAATCCATCATTGTTCGCAGGCATTCTCTCGAAGCGGCTGTGACAAATGCAGAAGCTGCAGTTGATCTGGCCAGAATTGATCTGAGCAATACAAAAATTATTGCGCCTCAGGATGGTGTACTTGGGGAAATCGGTGCGAAGCCGGGGCAATATGTCAATATTGGTGCACAGCTGACTAATCTGGTGCCTGATAAAAAGTGGATCATTGCCAATTTTAAAGAGACGCAGTTTTACGGTATGAAAGCCGGACTGCCGGTGACATTCACCGTGGATGCATTAAACCATGAGAAAATGACCGGTCATATCGAAGCTTTTTCTCCGGCAACAGGCTCGGAATTCAGTGTTTTGAAAGCGGATAATGCGACAGGGAATTTCATCAAGGTAACGCAGCGGCTGCCGGTTCGCATTGCTATTGATGGCGGGCAGGAGCAGGTCGAACGTCTGATGCCAGGTATGTCGGTTATCGTAAAGGTTGATACCAGAGTTGCAGCGGAATAATGCTCGCAGGACAACAGAGCGAGGTCTGAATGCAAGCTATAGAGATACGTCCGCTTATACGCGATGAGGTGGTATCAGTCTGGCAAATTGAGCGGCGCGAGATTGTTCAGGAAGTCTACCGTTTCACTGACGGCCGCTTGCAGTTACATTCAGAGTTCTATGATACGCGCGACTGGCCGGACGGGGAGCCTGAGCTCTATACGCCAATCTTGCTGGAATGTTACGATCATGGTGGCACATTTACCGGTGCTTTTGCGGGAGGAAAACTGGTTGCGGTGGCTGTTGTTGATGCGCGGCCGGTTACGGATTATCCGCAATATCGGCAGTTGTCTTTTTTGCATGTCAGTCATGATTGGCGCGGGCGCGGATTAGCCTCGCGTCTCTACCGGAAATCTATGCAAATTGTCAAAGAGCAGGGTGCGGAAGGGTTCTATATTTCTTCAACCTCAACGCGGCATACGGTCGAGTTTTATCTGCATCAGGGTGGCCATCCGATAGGACAGCCGGATCAGAAACTATATGCTCTGGAGCCGGATGATATTCATCTGATCCATCAGTTCTGATCTTCCATGCACGGCTTTATTTTTTGCAGCGTTGTTTTCCAAGCTGAACTTTAAATTGTCTTGGCCCTACCAGTCCGGCCTTTGCCGGGAGCGTGATAATGGTTGCTTTGATTGAGCAATTGCCTGCGACCACCAAATACTGGTCTTCACTCTGATAAACGACTTTGGTGACAGCTTGTTGCGGAGACAGTGTTTCAGTAACCGCAGAGATGACAGCATTCATTTCATTTGCGCGTTGATACTGCGGTGCAAGGGCCGCCAATGATGCTGAACTCAGTCCTGTCATCAAAAGTGCTGTTGCAATCATTTTAAGAAATAGAATGCGCATACTGAATCCTTTGCCGGTTATATTACTGCATGAGCTTGCATAGAGGGCGAATGTTCGGTGGATAGTACACAGGAAATCATACTTTAATCATCACTGAAATCAGGCACTTCGCCAAAGCTTGCTAACAGGCGCGGCGCGTTCATATCGCCGCTTTCTTCATCAACCATCACAGCATAGGCCGCAACACCAATAAACCGGCCGGACATAGATGTGGCAATCTTAATGGCACCTGCCTCACTGGAAGCAGGGCGCATTTCCGCCGCAACAAGTTTCTGATTATTCTTACGAAACGGCATAATGATATATTTTTCAGGGTTTTGTGCGGCGAGAGACATTATAGAATCCTCTGTTTGTTCTTATAATGTTCTTATTTTTGGTTGCGGTCAAGCGCGATTATTGAGGTCTGAATTAAGGAAAGAGATGGCAGCTGAAAGTGGAATGGCTTCATTGTCTTGCCCCCGCTGAGAATAAAATTTAGAAGGAGCAGAATTGTAACGTGAGCCATTCTATGAAAAATCTTGTCATTAATCTGGATAGATCTCCCGACAGGCTGAAACATTGTCATGAGCAATTTGGGCGCTTGAATCTTGATTTTGAACGTGTGGCTGCCGTTGATGCGCGTGGTTTGTCTCAGAGTGAACTCGACAATATTGTTTTGCATAAAGATTGGCCAAAGCCGACAAATTCTGAATTTGCATGCTTTATGAGCCATCGGAAATGCTGGGAAATTCTAGTTGCCGGTACGGATGAATATGCCGCAATTTTCGAAGATGATATTATCCTCAGTGATAGTGCAGCTGATTTTCTTGAGAGTTCTGACTGGGTTCCGGGTGACATAAATTTACTGCGCTTTGAAACCTTTAAAACGAAGGTCTATTTTAAACGATGGGGGAATGTATCAGTAAAGAATTGGCAGCTGCTGAGAATGCTGAGTTTTCATGCAGGAACGGGTGGTTATTTAATATCCCGTAAGCTGGCAGCCGAGCTGTTAAAACTATCAAGTAATTATATGCCGGTCCCTATAGATCATTTTTTGTTTGATCCGTTGTGCGATGGATTCTCCCGCACAAATATATATCAAATGTCTCCTGCGATTTGTGTGCAGGAACAGGTGTTGCAACCTGAAGCATTGACATTAGGACAGAATATTGAGGGGCGTTCTGTCGTGGATATGATTGAAACCCGTCGCAGTACTTTGTCAAAAACGCATAAAATTATGCGTGAACTTAAAAAAGGCGCGACAAAAATTAAAAATTTTGTTTGGCAAAAAAGAATGATCGTTGATTATCTTTAGATCAATGAAGAAGAGTCTGCCTGTGTGCGTCAGGCAGACCATATAAAGCGATTAGTTGTTATAGCGATCAGGGAATTCTTCTTTGAGTATATTCTGCATCGTGGTTTGAAATGCAGAAACATTATGGACTGAGCGAATATAGGATATAGCTTCATTGGCGATGGCATCATAATGATCGGGATTATCCAGAATCTTATGAATAGCATCAACAAACAGATCTACTTTATCGAAACCGTCACCTAATACATCTCCGACATGAGTGCCGAATTTCGACGTCAGATCCTCCGGGTTTCTTTTGCTGACGAGCAATGTGCCAAAGGACAGGGCTTCCAGAAATGAAATCGGCAATGCTTCATGAATAGAAGTATTTACAAGAATTTTTGCGCGTTTCAGATATTCATTTTTCACATCGCCATCTACATGACCTGCAAAATGCAGATTAGGTATGTCGTAATAGGACTGCATAATATCTGTGTTTTTGTGCTTCTCGCGAAAAGTCTGCCCAAGAACGCAGAATTGATAATCAGGCATTCTCTTGGCTATTTCACAAAATAACCAGCCGCGCTTTACAGATTCCAGCCGTCCTAAAAAGATAATTAAATTCTCTTTTGGGTTGTCAGAGAGTTTAAAACTTTCATCATATTCAATCGGATTTGGTACATAGTCGATTGAGACATTGTCATCTAAAGCGTATAGATCTTTTGCTTTTTGATTTAAAAAATGCCCCTGAGAAATAAATTTCACTCTGTTTTGTCTGTATAATTTATGAACCGTGTCATAAATATTTTGGTCATAGTAATTGGTTTCAGGAAATAATTTTACTGTATTGATCTCATCCCATTCATACATAGGTCTTGGATCTTGTATCCATAAAATCAATTTCTTATTCGTATCGGGTTCGCATTCCAGAACATAATTGTAAGTCAGTTCAATGCTGAGATACGCATCATAATTCTGCTTTTTTAACCATCTTTGGGCCGCCCATTTGCGTTTAGGTAAGCGGTATAAATTGATAGTCTTGTCATCTTTGACAATGGTTTCCTCGGCACTATACCGTTTTCGTCCTCTGCCAAGCAGAACATCTATTTGAAGATTTGTGTCTGGAAGATATTTGGCAATTAATCTTCGCGCCAAAAAACCGTAACCACCAAAGGCTGTATCAGCTGCACCGAAATATTCATCAATAATCAGACCGATTTTGAGAGGGCGGTTTGTGCTGCTTGCTTTTTTAAAGAAAAATATTTCTATCCTGATGGTTTACTCATACCGGTATAAGACGCATATCCTTTAGCTGTTATTATTTGACAAAATCAAGCTTGCAAAGCTATGCAGCGGTGGTGGTAAATCCCGCATTTTGAGGAAGATATGTCGCTCATCGTAAATAGTTTGTGGATCGGTAAGCGGCTTGGTGAAGTGCATGCTGCATGTCTTAAATCATTTGTAGATAAAGGCTGTAAGATCGTCTTACATGCCTATGGCAAGCCCGAGGACACCCCGAAAGGGGTTGAAATTTTCGACGCAAACAAACTGATGAAAGAGAGCGAGATCGTTCGGACTTCATCGGGCAATCTTGCGCTTGCCTCAGATATTTATCGCTACCGAATTTTGCGGGAAGGTCTGGGCCTTTATGTCGACTGTGATGTTTATTGTATAAAGCCGGTTGAAGATAATGACTATATAATGGGCTGGGAAACGCAGAGTACAATTAACGGTGCGATCCTGAAAGTGCCTCAGGATAGTGCAATGCTGAAGCAATTATTATCTGCGGCTGAAGATCCTTATTTTATCCCGCCATGGTTTAAAGCCAATAAAATCAAAAGATATAGACTGAGAAAGTCTCTGGGTTTTCCAAAGCCTGTTTCAAAACATCCATGGGGGGCTATTGGTCCCAACCTGATAACGCATATTGTTAAAGAGCTGGATCTTAAGAACAAGGTCAGCCCGATCGATATTTATTATCCTATGCACTATACTTGTACGACACTTCTTCATGAAAGAGGTCTGCGCGTTCAAGATCTGATTACTCCGAGGACAACGGCTTTCCATCTTTATAATACGGCGAATAATAATAAGCAGATTCTGCCGGATACACCGCTTTATGAGATCATAAATTCATAGTTGAGGTGGATAATAAAGACGGTGAAGCTTTTGCATTTTTCGTGTCAGTTTAAAGGGCTTGCCATAAAAGCCTTTATATTCTAGGGCTTTTAGGTGTTCGGAGCGTAGCGCAGCCAGGTAGCGCACTTGACTGGGGGTCAAGGGGTCGTGGGTTCGAATCCCGCCGCTCCGACCATGTTTTAATGATTTAAATGTGTTTTTCTGCGTAACCGGCTTATTGTTTCAAGACCGGTTTACAGCTTTGCTTTGCTTCATACTGCAACGAAACAGCTCTTAGTTCTGCTATGCAATATTGCTGAACGGCCTATTCATCACACATTCATTGCGACCGGTTTACCTTTGAAATACTCCGATGGGGAGGAAGTATTAACAACAGAGGGAGGACTACCAATGTTTATCAGAGATTTGCTTAAAGTAGTAATGACATCTGCAATTGTTCTTATTCCTGCAGCCGAAGCTTACGCCTATAAAAACATTTCTCAAAAAGACAGCTCCGGCAGAACAGTTCATTGGGTGCGGTGTGATAATGGTTATCAGTTTATTGTCGGAGATGGCAGCAGTGCGCCATCAGCTGCATTTGCTGAGCGTATCTGTGCAAAGCAGGGAAGTGGCCTGACGACAGGCGCAAAAGACAAAGTGAAAGAATTCAAAGGGCTGGAAGCCGTTTCCAAGTAAAAACAGGCATTTTCCCGTCAAATGAATGAAGCCCTGTTCGGGGCTTCATTCATTTTATAAGCTATAAGCGAAATCAGTTTGCTTTTTTAACTTCGTGATCGGCACCGTAAATTGAAATCGCCGGATCTTTAACACCTGATGCGACAGACCAGTTGATTTTATGGCCAACCCCGCCCACTTCGATTTTGGTGTCACTTTCCAAGGTAACATTCACCACATTTTGTGCACCGCTCACTTCAAGCTCGGCTCTGTCATTATCATTGGAACGTAATGTGGCTGTGACTTCATGATTGGCCACGTCCACTGAGAGGTCTTTTACACGGCCACCGGTCACTTTATTGTCGGAGCCGGACACCGAGACATCATCGGCTTCTTCAAATGTAACCTGATGATTGGTGCCGTGAATGACAATATCATCGCATTTTCCGGTCAGTTTGATGATATTCTTTGCACCATAAATGCCGATATCATTCGATGAACAGGCAATATCACGTGTAATACCGGAGCCTTCAACTGTCAGTTCTTCTGCGGATGCAGCACCTGAAATAAGAACACTCATTAAAGTGATTGCGGAAATTTTGAGTTTCATCATGTCACTCTCTGTTGAGGGAGGGGAGGTATTCTGTATATCTCTAAAATGGCCCTTTAAATACAAAAAAAGCGCCAAGGCAGATAAATGCGAAACCAATCATATGATTGATGGTTATGCTTTCTCCCAGATACAGCACAGAAAATCCGGCAAATACGCTGAGAGTGATAACCTCCTGAATGGTTTTGAGCTCTGCAGCACTATAGATGCCATGCCCCATTCTGTTGGCCGGAACCGCAAGGCAATATTCAGCAAAAGCGATCAGCCAGCTGACGATGATTACCAGCAAAAGCGGCTTGTTTGCAAATTTGAGATGCCCGTACCAGGCAAATGTCATGAAGATATTGGATGCGCAAAGCAGTAAGATCGGCTTGAGATAATCAGCCATATGTGCCTCGGTGTGATCGGCGGCAGCCGCACTCAGCGTGCAATCATTGTGACGGGCTGAGCGTTCTGGCAGGCCGGAACGGGATAAAAAGTTGGTGCGAACAGCAAGATCTTTTATCGGTTTGTTTTACCTTTGAACAGATCGCCCGCGAGGCCGAAAACCCATTTTCACGGACAGAAAAAGACAGACAATTCCCCTGCTTTGTTCTGCCCGTGACGGATTTCTTTAATCAGACAGATGTTTCCGCTTAAGGAACTTCATCATAGGCAACAATGCCGCCTTCGCTTTCCAGAGTAGAGAGGCGCCGTGCTTCGGATCGTGTAAATTTCAATCTGACGCCGATACCGCCGCCATTTTCCGGAATGAACACGGCTCCGGCATCTTCGAGCGCTTTTTGCAGCGCTGCAAGGACAGTCTCGTCCGGTGTTTCAAGTTTACGTTCAAATAACTCAATCACACGGATATCAATGCCTGAGAATGATGACAGTCTTTCACGGCTGAGTTCAATTAATGCGCGGGCAGCTTTAGATTGCGGGCCGGTAATCATTACAAGTCTGTCCTTCTGACTGCGGTGCCGTCGGGAAGATATTGGCGGGCACCGTAAGCGTTTGAGAAATAGAACTTTATTCAATCCATCATAGCTCAGTTGCTGGAAGTTGAAACAAGACTTTTTGAAGCGGCAGGGAAATTCAGTGAGGTGCATTCCGGGGCAGAAAGCTGCTTTGTAATATAGGAATTGCAACGGAATATATTCTTATTCTGATTGCAATGTCACAATTTTGCCCGGAAGCTGGCGCTTCAATCTTCGGGAGAAAATCTCAAGATTGAATTTGATAAGTAATTGTAATTTCTGTCTTTTCGTAAAAAATTATTTCAAAAACGCGCATACTTACTCAGCTGGTTTTGATCTGCTTTGTAGCTTGCTCAAAAACGCGTTGTTTCTTGATGAAGATATTGAATCTGTGCGTTTTTAAACGTCGAACAGGTGAATTATGAAATTCAAAAGAATTTCTGTTGCAAGTAATCTATTATGCTTCATTACAGCCATTTATATTACTGTATTTTTTAACCGCGCAGCTTTTGTTTTCATCGCAGACTATCTCAAAGAAGATTTTCTGAGCACCGGCATTATCGCTGCAACATTGTTTTTATTGACCTATTGTTTGCTGGTTTTATTTTCAGCGCCATATCTCATCAAGCCTGCATTGATTTTCTTTGTCACGGTGTCGGCATCCGCGGCATATTTCATTGACCACTTCGGTGTTTTGATTACGCCGAATATGATTGAAAATGCTGCGACAACCACAAGGGCTGAATCCGGTCACCTGATGAATGCGCATTTTGTAACGAATATGCTGCTTTATGCCGGTTTGCCGTCTTTGCTGATCATTTGGGTTGAGATCAGGCACCGGCCTTTTGTGCAAAAATTATGGGTCAATACGCTGCTGATCAGCGGCTGCCTGATTGCCGGTGTTGCTCTGCTTTTGACAAATTTTGGTACTTTTTCTTCGATGTTTCGTGAAAAGAAGGCGGAAATCACCGGCAGGCTCAACCCGCTGGCACCGCTCAGCAGTACCATCCGTTATTTCGTGAAGGTCAATGACGAGCGCACTTATATTGCTCAGCCGCTCGGCACGGATGCTGTGCAGACCAAGCCACATCAAGAGGGTAGTAACAAAAAGCGCCTGACGGTGATTGTGGTTGGCGAAACAGCCCGCGCACAGAATTTCAGTTTCAACAATTATTACCGCGATACAAATCCGATGCTGCGTGAGCGCGATGTACTGAACTTCACCGATGTCAGCAGTTGCGGAACAGAGACATCTGTTTCTGTGCCATGTATGTTTTCTCCGTTCCCGCGTACGGAATATAGCAGCAAGAAATTCCGCCAGTCTGAAAATCTGCTGGATGTGCTGAAACATGCCGGTATTCAGCCTTTGTGGGTTGAAAATAACACCGGCAGTAAGCGTGTGGCCGATCGTATTGAAACAATTGATATGAGCCAGTTGCAGGAAGGTAATCCGAATTGTGCAGGTGGTGAGTGTTACGATCAGGTGCTGGTAGACACGCTGGCATCTCGTCTTGATAGTTTTAAGACTAACACGGTTGTTGTGCTGCATATGCTCGGCAGTCATGGGCCTGCCTATTACCGGCGCTATCCGCCGGAGCAGGAAGTCTTCAAACCTGCCTGTCGCACATCAAATTTTGCTGACTGCACTCAGCAGGAAATTGTAAATGCCTATGATAATACAATCGCTTACACCGATAAAATATTAGCGGAAATCATTGACCTGCTGAAATCGAGAGAAGGCGAGTTTGCTTCTTCGATGATCTATATGTCCGATCATGGTGAATCCCTTGGCGAGAAAGGGCTGTATCTTCATGCCATGCCTTATTTCATTGCGCCGCGGGAGCAGACGACGATTCCGTTTATCAGCTGGTTTTCACCGGATTTTCTGAAAGAGAATGATTTGAAGCAGGCTTGTCTGAAGACGCTGAGTGATCATCCGGCATCCCATGATAATCTGTTCCATACGGTGCTGGGCTTGATGAATGTGAAGACGACCGTCTATGACAAGGATATGGATATATTCAATAGCTGCCGCGGTGACGGTGCGGCTTCCTGAATATCAAAACAGCGCCGGAATTTCCGGCGCTGTTTTATTGAACTCGCAGGGAGCGTTGCGGCTGTTACCAGCGCGTGTCATTCCGGCAGCTGGCAACCAGAAAGCCGAGCACGAAACCGGCAATACCGGCTGTGCTCAGAATGGTTGTTGCGGTGCCCGGATTTTCACGGATGACAGATACGGTTGCCTGTCCCTGTTCTTTGATGGTTGAGGCTGCACGGTTCAGGCGGGTGCGGGCTTCTTCTGCGGCTTCCTCGCCGCGCTGTTTCAAAGATTTGCTCATCGCATCAATCTGCGCGCGCAGTTCTGCAATCTGTTCTTCCATTGCCTGACGGGCATTGTCAGCATTCTCTGCCATTTTCATTCTCCGTTATCTTGACTGTGGAATAGGCGCTTACAAAGGCGTGGGAGTTATCGCCGGATCATGCGCCCCGCTGCAATCAGAATACATGCCCCGATAAAACCGGCGATCAGGTAGCCGAGCCAGCCTCCGAGAACCACGCCGAACATGCCGAGCAGGGCATTGGCGACAGCAGCGCCGATAATACCCAGAATAATATTCATGAAAACGCCGTGGTCACTTTTCATGAACATTTCGGCCAGCCAGCCGGCCAGACCACCGATGATAATAGCTGCAATCCAGCCTATCTGAGCATCTTCCATGGTATTTCCCTCATTGTTGACGTTCAGCACATAGTAAAAAGATGGTCTTTGTCTGCCGGAATTTAAGGCGCAGACAAATGCAGCGTTAAATATCTGCTGTGAAAGAAAACGTTCAGGGGGCGTTTTGGTTCCCGTAAAGACAGTGATCCATGCATTGAAAGACATGCAGATACTGTTTTGCATAAAATAAATTTTATGTTGCTTGATGAAAGCCGTTAAAATAATTATCAGAAACATAAAGACCGGCATGCGGGAGTGCATTCTGAAATACAGGCGCATGTGGTTGTGAGGATGTGGGATGGGTAAATCCGGTCAGTTTTCCGGCTCAGAGAAAAAGAAAACTGCTTTGCTATGATTTATCTGCCGCCGGTTTTCTTCTTTTTATTTTCGCTGATGTTTTTCGGTGTGTGGTTCCTTGAGCGGACACGGCCGCATCTCGGGCTGTTCGGCTGTGCCTTTCTGCTGGTTTCAATCGGTGTTTTAGCTCAGGTTACATTTACACCGGCAGATATCGGGCAGAATGCAGTATTGTCCGCAACTCTATATGTTGCAGGTGTTCTGTTCTTTTCCCATGGCATTTTAGTCCGGTCAGGCAGACAGCTGCCTTATTGGTTCTATCCTTTGTTTCTGATCTCTATTGTCGGCGGAACGATTTATTATTTTTACATCGAGCGAAACCTGTTTTACCGGATCTACATTATCAATCTGGGGGTAGGGACGATTTTTCTGGCCACAGCCCTGCAGGCGCGCTTTTTACTGCGAGGGAATTCCGGCGATAAATTATTATTCTGGCTGATATTGGGGCTTGGTCTACATTTCTTTCCGCGCACAATTCTGACTGCGGAAAGAATGATGACATCACCTGTCATCGAATTTTCTGCCGGTTCGTTCTGGCTGGTGCTGCAATTCACCATTTCTGTGATCGGTGTCGTGACCGGTATCGGACTGCTGGCCGTGACATTTATGGATATGATTGCGGAGTTGCGCAAAGAACGCGACACGGATTCACTGACCGGTCTGGCAAATCGCCGTCTGTTTTCCCAACATGTTGAGACCATGATGAGCAGGGGGCGTTCACAGGGGAAACCTATGTGTTTTGCAATGATCGATGTGGATCATTTCAAACTGTATAATGATATTTACGGTCATGCTGCGGGGGATGAGGCTCTGAAACATGTTGCCGGTACAATCAGTGCTACGCTGCGTCGTAGCGAGGATATGGCGGCGAGAATTGGCGGTGAGGAATTCGCACTGTTCTTTTATGATTGTACAACGGAACAAGCCAGACAGTTTCTGGAAAAACTGCGCACGCAGATAGCTGCACTGAAAATCGAGCATGAAGGCTCACAGGTCTCAGCTGTTCTCACAATCAGTGTCGGCGTTGCGGAGCTTGAAAGGAATGAAGACTTTGAAAGCCTTTACCGACGGGCTGATATGTCACTTTACAGCAGTAAAGCGACCGGCCGCGATCAGGTGACTTTTGCCTGATCTCTGCTGCGGATCAGAAGAAGAAATACCAGATCAGGACTACGACAAAAAACGGAACACCCATCATCCACAAAATACCGGCTCTTAACATCTTTGTTCTCCCTGATTGTCTTGATTTGCTTACAGGGATGTAACGCCGGTGCCGGTGTTTTGGTTCCGCAGAAATTAAACCGGTCTTGCAATGCGTGCGTTGCTATAGGGGCGTGGTTCTGAAGTAAGATGATGCCGTGCCTGTTGCTGATAGCGTTGTTCAAGCCCTGCACAACCCCAGATAATACCGACGATCAGATAGAAATGCCGCCAGTGATCGATATCGATCACATTACCGATCAGTATATGGCCGATAAATGCAACATAGGCGCAGAGCAGATAAGGTTGCCATGGCCGCTCACGCAGCATCAGCCTGAAGCCGAAACCCAGCGTAAGCATTGTCAGGATGATGAAAGACAGAAAGCCGAGCCAGCCATAATCCAGCAAGGCTTTCAGCCAGATATTATGGGTATCCTCTCCGAACATGGGGCCGAATTCCAGCGGGCCGATACCGAAGGGTTTTTCCATGGACAGAAGAAAACCCAGCCAATGCCGTGCAAAACGTCCTGTACGGGCGCTGTCATAATCCTGTTCAAGGCGCGCACGCTGGGTGAACAATTCGTTGATTTGCGGGATTTGCAGGGCGATCAACAATGTGAGGGCAAGGAGAACAATCGCCGCAATGCTGATCAGGATGATCTTGCCGCGAAAGCGCTGGTTCTTGCTGCCGATAAACAACAGAGCCGGAATGAGCACTAAGGATACGGCATACATGCCCCATGCAGCGCGGGAGAAGGACAGCAATACCGCAAGTGTCAGCACCAGAAATAATGCCCAATAGAGCAGGCTTTTCTGAAAAGGGCGGGTCAGAACCTGATAGATGCACCAGTTGATAGGCAGGATCAGAAAAGGGCCGAAGACATTCGGATCCTGAAATGCACCTTTGGCACGGCCATAAAGCGTAAACAGATCCGCCGCAGGTATCAGGTTGAGATAACCGCCGATACCCAGCATTCCTGTAATGACGGCAGCCGCCAGATAGCCGGTGAAAAGCGGCTGTAATCTGCGCCAGTCGCTTTCGGTGACAGCGGCGAAAAACACACTGGTCAAGGCCAGAAAATATGACACGGCAATGTAAAGCGGTGCCTTTTTCAGATCAGCCATCTGAAAAATCGAAAGCACACCGCCAATATTGAACAAGGTGAGCAGGAGCAGCAATGCCAGTGAGTTAACACTCAGCCTAAGGCCGAATAACAGCCACAGGCTGATGAGCACCAGCATCAGTATTTCATAAGGCCCCGGTTCGAAGAGAACGAAGCCGCTGAAAAAGACACCTGTTGCCAGTGACAGCCGCGCAATCCATTGCATTGCAGCTTGTCGCTGGCCGCGCTCCGCCAATGCATGGAATGCTGCGTCTGATGTGGGTGACGCTTGCACAGATCGGGGCACAGGTTGGGACGGATAGCTCAATAGGCGTTTTCCGTGTTCAGCAGGCGCACAGGGGTCAGGAACAGGATTTTCAGGTCGAACAGCAATGACCAGTTCTCAATATAATTGAGATCATATTCCGTACGCATGACGATTTTCTCAGGCTTGTCGATTTCGCCGCGCCAGCCATTAATCTGCGCCCAGCCGGTTACGCCCGGTTTAACTTTGTGGCGGGCAAAATAACCGTCAACCACATCATTATAGAGCATATTGTTGGAATTGGCGCTGATCGCATGCGGGCGAGGGCCGACAAGTGAAAGACTGCCGCCTAAGGAATTGAAAAACTGCGGCAATTCATCAATCGATGTTTTGCGGATAAAGCGGCCGACACGGGTAACGCGGCTGTCATTCTTTGTGACGGCCAGTTTTGCGGTCGGATCGCACTGGTCGCTATACATCGAGCGGAATTTCCAGACATTGATCACTTCATTATTAAAGCCGTGCCGTTTCTGTTTGAAGATTACAGGGCCTTTGCTGTCGAGCTTGATCGCAATAGCCGTCGCCAGCATGACCGGTGAGAACAGCACAATTCCGAACAGGCTGAAGACAATATCAAACAAGCGCTTGGCAATCGCATCCCAATCGTTGATCGGCTTGTCGAGAATATCCAGCATCGGCACCGAGCCGATATAGGAATAAGCACGCGGGCGCAGACGCATATTGGCAGCATGGGCAGAAAGACGGATATCGACCGGTAATACCCAAAGCTTTTGCATCAGCGTCAAAACCCGCTCCTCTGCGGAGATAGGCAGAGAAACGATCAGCATATCAATGCGGGCAACGCGGGCGAATTCGATGAGCTCGGAAATATTGCCGAGTTTCGGATAACCGGCAACAATCGGCGGAGAACGGCGATCGCCGCGATCATCAAAAATACCGCAGATACGGATGTCATTATCCGGTTGTTTGTTGAGTTCAAGAATAAGATCTTCCGCATTCTGACCGCCGCCGACAATAACCGCGCGTCGTTCCATACGGCCGCTGCGGGCGAGAATACGCATCAGCTTGGCTGCGAGAAAGCGCGATATTGTAAGGGCGATAAAACCGGAAATCACAAATCCGGCAAACCAGATACGGGAATAAACCGCAGAAATTTTCAGCAGGAAGGCCACAATAGCCAGAACCGCAAAAACGCCGGCCCAGCAGATAATCAGCCGGCCGAGATAGCGAAACGGCTTGCGCAGCACAGAAGGGCGATAGCCGGAACTGAACTGGGCGAAAATAACATAGAGCGCGGCGGCAAGAATATTCGCAAACAAATATTCCAGCATATGGATGCTTTCAGCGCCGACATAGCTGAGATAGACAGCGATACCGCACAGGGCGACAACAGCAAATTCCCATATGCGCATAAGCCCTGTGAACAGAGCCGGTGAAATACTTTCATTCTTGTATTGAGCGGCTACTTTCATGGCCAGCGGGCTCAATTCAACTTTTTCAGCAGGTGTGGAGGCTGCGCCGGAGTCATGCTGCTTTTGCAGCGCCTTCCTGTCGAAACTTCCTTTATGTTTTTTCTCACTCATGGGTACACCGGCATATTAAAATTTTGCTCACAAGAAAATATAAGCAATCTATCCGTGATGAGGGTTGCTATTTTCTTATTTTTTTTAAGAGAATGCGCAGTTTAGGCCGCTATACGGGCTTTTTACGTATTGTGGTTGCCGGATAGTAAATATCCGCAATATTGCTTTATTACAGTAAAATTAAACGAATGATATTTGTATTTTAATGAAACAAGGAAGCTTTACATAGTGCTTATATGTAATTTAGTTGATGCGATAGAATTGTTCAACTGCATGAGCCATATTTTCCCGGCTGAAGCGTGAGCGCAGCAGCAGCGGATCAGGCATGGTTTGCTGATAATTGGCCGGGAAGGTCAGGGCTTCGCACATTTTTGCGGCGATGGCACCGGCGTCAGGTTTGCAAAGGGCATTGCTGTCTGTGCCGAATATTTCAGCAAGACCGCCGACATCCGTGGCGATCATGCTGCGCTGTGCTGCCAGAACTTCCAGTGCAATATATGGCAGAGATTCCGCACGTGAAGGCAACACAAAGATTTGCCCGTGTTTGAGTGCTTCACGCACCGGCATTGCCGGATAAAAACATATGTGGTTTTCCAGTCCGAGTTGCGCAGCAAGAGCCTGATAATTCTGTTTTTGCGGCCCGTCTCCGACCATGGCACCTGTGGCAAGAGGCCGGTTGTTGGCTCTTGCTGCCTTGTTCAGCTCGCTCAGCGCGCGGATAAACAAATCCGGCCCTTTCAGGTCGCGCATCATGCCGGTAAACAGAAAGTCGGCGGCATCGGGTTCCGGTGTAACCGGTGCAAATTCATCTTTGCTGATGCCGTTGCGGATCACAATATGCGCGCAGCGCGGATTTCCGACTTTTTCCTGATAGGTGTTTTCCTCATAGGCCGAGACAAAGATCAGGCCGTTGGTGATCCGCTCTTGCAGACGTTCCGCCGTGAACATGATTTTACCGGTAAGGGTTGCCGGATCAAAATGCAGGCTGCCGCCATGAGGAGAGTAAAATTTGTGCGGGCGCTGAGCCTGACTTTTATGGATGCCTATTGTGCCAAGGCGGGCATAAGTCCCGCCTTTTGCACCATGTCCGTGTACAATATCCGGTTGAAGCTGCTTCAATAATTTGCGCGTGCTTAAAATAGCACCGATGTCACTGAGGCCTATTTTACGGCTGATGGGGATGCGGTGCAGACCCAGTGCCAGATCAGGCAGCATGGCAGCAAATTGCTGTTGTTCAAGTGCGCCGTCTTCGCATAATTCGCAAATCACACCGACCTGATGACCGGCTGCACTCTGCATGGCAGCCAGATCACGTATATGGCGGAACACACCGCCTATGGGGGAACGGAAGCAATGAATAATCCGCAAAGATTTTTGCTTCACAATAGCCTCGTCTCAGGAAGGATGGATGCTGGTCTGCCCGTGAAGATCAGAATAACCGTTCGCGGACATAGATTGTATCGCCTGGAAGGATAGGATCTGTAATGCGTACCCGTCCGGTAAAGATTTTGCCGTTGATCTGGCGGGTAATGTCCACGCTTTCCTGATTGGCGCGCGGTGTAAAGCCGCCGGAAGCTGCAATAGCCGTTTGTGCAGTCATGCCCGGTACGTAAGAATATTGTCCGGCGCCGCCGACTTCACCCATGATGAAGACAGGACGGTAGCGGTCGATTTCCACGCTGACGTCAGGATTGCGGATATAACCGCCGCGCAGTTTTGAAGCGATGGTGGCTTCAAGCTGTTTTACTGTTTTGCCGCGTGCAGGCACGCTGCCGATCAATGGGAAGGCAATATAGCCGGACTGGTCAACGGAATATGTATTGCTTAAACCTGTCTGTTCAAAAACGGTGATGCGCAGACGGTCGCCGGAACCGAGAATATAAGGCTGGTTCAGCGCTTCGTGGAATGCCGGAGGAGCAGGGCGATAGCTGGTGCAGCCTGACAATACCAGACAGGTTACGCCCAAAGCTGCCATAAAAACACGTGTTTTCATTCTGCTCTTTTCCTTATCCCGTTCTGATTGCTTTGGTGTCAGAACCCACCAGCTTATATTATATATATTCAGGTTCCGTTGCGCATTTCATAGCTGTGCAACGGACATCTGTCTGATGGTGATTATTGAATTATTAGGGTTAATATGGCGTAAAGACTAAAAGCTAAAATCTGTTGTACTGATAAAATTATCTTTAAATACAAACTGCTAAAGTAAAGTCCTGATACGCCCTTAGTATGAAGGGTGAGAGGAAATTGCAGGATTTAACCCTATAGTTACCTTGATGATTTACCATAAGAGTCCTGTGCAGGATTATGGGGATCGGGTCAGTGATGCGTGATGCAGCAGAAAATGCGGAAATTGATATCGGAGCGCTGTTTGCCGCTCTGAAGCGCAACTGGCTGTTCATTCTACTGGGCGCACTCCTGTTTGCTTTGCTGACATGGGGCGTTGCGCAATTTCTCCCTCCTTATTACCGCTCCGAAGCGCGTATTCTGATTGAAGCACGGGAAACTGTCTTCACACGCCCGAATGTCGGATCGGAAACGGATCGTCCACTGCTGGATCCGGAGGCCGTGAAATCGCAGGTAGAGCTGATCAGCTCTGCTAAAATCCTTGCAAAAGTAGCCGCCGATCTGAAGCTTGAAGATTATGCGGAATTCTATCCGAAAACCATGTCGCCGGTGAAACAGGTTCTGGTCTTGCTGGGATTGCGCCCTGATCCGCGCACGATTCCGGTATCAGAGCAGGTTCTCACCCGTATGCGCGAGAATTTACAGGTCTATGCTGTAACCGGCTCACGGGTGATTGTGGTTGAGTTTGTCTCCAAAAATCCGCAGATCGCTGCCGATGTTGCCGATAAAATTGCAGAGGAATATATTGCAGCACAAGCCGCTGCCAAGCGTCAGCTGACAGGTGATGCAACAGGCTGGCTGGAGCCGGAAATTGAACGGCTGACGAAGAAGGTGCGTGAGGCAGAAACCAAAGTCGCTGATTTCCGCGCGGCAAGTGACCTTCTCAATACCAGCAGCAATACATCTCTTGCCACGCAGCAAATGTCCGATATTTCATCGGAACTGTCGCGTCTGAAAGCTGAGCGTGCTGCCAGTGAGGCTAAAGCCGAAAGCATTCGCACTGCGCTTAAAAACGGCGTGCCGATCAACAGCCTGCCGGAAGTCATGTCTTCCGGCATTATGCAGCAGCTGAATGAGCGCCGCGGAGCGCTGATGGCCGAGATTGCCAATCTCTCGACAACATTGCTCGACGGGCATCCGCGTATTCAGGGCTTGCGTGCGCAGCTCGCCGATCTTGACCGGCAAATCCGGCAGGAAGGCAATACAATTCTGAAAAGCCTCGATAATGAGGTGACGACTGCCCGCAGCCGCGAGCAGGAGCAGACCCGTGAACTCAACCGTCTGAAAGCGCAAGCTGCCGAGGCTGGCAGTCAGGAAGTTGAACTGCGTGCTTTGGAGCGTGATGCTGCTGCCCAGCGCGATTTGCTGCAAGCCTATCTGGCGCGCTATCGCGAGGCTTCCAGCATTGCTGATCGTACAGATCAGCCTGCAGATGCACGGATTTTCTCAACGGCAACTGTTGCAGGGGCGCCGTATTTCCCTAAAGTGCTGCCTATGGTCAGCATGAGTTTCGTTGCGGGCCTGTTGCTGTTGTCGGTTTTTGTTTTATTGCGTGAACTTTTCAGTGGTCGCGCTATGACAACAAATCCTGTCAGAGCTGTCAGGGGACAAAATCTCTGGGGCGATGAATATGGTGCTGTTGCACAGAATTTTAGTCCTGCGCATAATAAAACCGCACAGATTGATAATAAGCTGATTGTGCAACCGGCTCCCGAGCCTGTTTCCGATAAAAATGAGATGGTAGAGCAGCCTATGGCCCGTCCTGAAATTGATGTTGAAACAATTCAGCGTATCTATGACAGCTATACTGTGTCCGAGCCGGATGCTGCGGAAGAACCTGATCCGGCATCGGATGATATTTATGCGCCCAACGGTGTGGCGGCAATTGCCAGCCGTCTGATGTTGCAGGAGCGCCGCCGCATCATTCTGATTTCGCCGGAAGGCGATGCCGGTTCTGCCGGCAGTGTGCATCTGCTGCGTGAACTGGCTGACCGCAGCCTGCGGGTGTTGCTCGTGGATATGACCGGCAATGGTGCTGTCAGTCAGGCAATGCTGGATGGCAACAGGCCTGCAGGCATTACCGACCTTCTGCTTAATGTGAAGCAGTTCACCGATATTATTCACGGCGATTTATATTCGGATGCGGATGTGATTCCGACAGGTCTTTCTGATCCGAAAACCGCTATGGCACAGGCCGAGCGTCTGCCGGTAATTTTTGAAGCGCTGGAAACGGCCTATGATTTTGTGTTGGTGGAAACCGGTGCATCCTCTGCCGAACAGGCGATGAACCTCGACAGCGATACATCCGTCTTTGTGATGAATGTGTTTGACAGCGAAGATCAGGCTGTGGCGCAGACGGCACTGGCATTCCATGAGGCGGGTCAGGATGATGTGACCATTCTGATGGTACCGCACGCATAAAAGCCAGTTTAAGTGCTTCTACGCAGCTTGCTGCGCAGTTTTTTCACCAGCGGCCAGAGATGTTTGTTGGTTTTTATACGATAGACAAGACCTGAGCGCAGCTGATTGAATGTTGCGCTCAACCGGCCTTTGAATGTCAGCGCGATATGGCTGTCATAAAGCGGCTGCTCAATATCACACCAGTCGCGTTTGTATTTCTCCTCGCCGATACCGAAGCTGAAATAATCCAACTTGTCATTAATGGCAGCGGCAATCGCTTCGTAAAACAGAAAATCTCCGGGACTGGCGGTGACCAGATCATCATCGGCAAAGGCACCAAATTCCACAGTCAGACCGCGTTGCAGTGGTGTCTGGCCGTGTGGGCTTTGCCAATAGGCGCAGCCAATAATCGCACGCGGTTTTCCGGCAACTTCAAGCACATGCAGGCGATATTGTCTGTGCGTGTCATTTTCCGGTGCAGCGAAGAGTTTCTGGAAAAAACGGTTCAGATCATCGCCGGTAAAGCTGTTGGCAATGCCCTGTTTGGCAAAGCGCTGGCTTTTCATCGCATAAAAATCATTGAATGCAGCGCTGTTTTCCGCATCACCTTCTGCGGTATAAATCCGCCATGCACCTGTTTCATCATAACGGCGGGCATGCTGGCGGTGCTTTTTGCGTTTGCGTGAGGCATTGCTGCGCTCAAGCACAGTGTCAAAACTGTCTGGCAGAGTGGCAAGCAGCGCCGGATTCGGATTGCGCTGATGGGGGAGGCTGAGCAGCGGATTATTATATCCGAGCCAGCTCTGCATCTGACGGGTGAGGGATAGCAGCGTAATATCCGGCCGCGCTTCTTTCAGGCAGGCAATCAGTGCAGTGATATGGTCTTTGCTGATGTGTTGCGCAAAGGCCGGAAACAGAACCGGAAAATTGCAATTGGCATGGGAGCCGCCGGCAAAGCGCGCAACATGCTTGTGGTTTTGTTTGATAACCTCAAGCGGCAATAACAAAGCAGGGCTGTCCTCGATAAACAGCGCCAGCACAAGACAGTCAGGATTCACATTCTGCTGCCAGAGCCGAGTCCAGAGTGCGGACTGGGCTATACCATGCACCGTCTTGTCATTGCTCCAGAGTGGCAGAGCCTCATGAATGTCGGAATAACAGACTGTGCGGAACATAATCAGCGGGCTTTAGGCGGCTGAACCATCCACCACAACAGATACATGGCCGGAAGTATCCACAAAAAGCCGGTGAAGAAGAAATAAGCAAGCTGTACCCAGACCGAGGACTGGCCAAGATGGGCAACCGCAATCATGGTTGCAAGCAGCGCATAAACTGCAATCAGCAGTACAAGCAGCACGGTTCCGATCAGTTTTTTCAGTCTTACAGGCATATTTCTCTCTCCGTCACCACTCTCATACACCAGACAGCACTGAATCTGAAATGATTTTCGTCTCCGCTTCGTCACTGGATTTATGAAAGGGGTAATAAAAACAGCGTCTGCGTGTCGCGTGTTGTTGTCTTGTATTCGCGGTGCGCATGCGGCATGTATCTGCGGGGGTAAAACTCAGTCGGAGCAGGATTGATGATAACAGATTATGCCGCATTACCGGCAACACAACAGCCGGTCAGTGCCAACCACGATAAGAACCGCAAGATGGTGCGGTGGTGGCTTTATGCGGTATTCGTTGTATTGATCGCAATTGTCATGGTGGGCGGTGCAACCCGTATGACCGGCTCCGGTCTGTCTATCACCGAATGGAAGCCTATCCATGGCGTTATCCCGCCGCTGAACCATGCGGAATGGCTGGAAGAATTCGATAAATACCGCCAGATCCCGCAATATCAGCAGATTAACAAGGGTATGGCGCTGGAAGAGTTCCAGTTCATTTTCTGGTGGGAATGGGCGCATCGTATGCTGGCGCGTTTCGTCGGCTTTCTGGTGGCTATTCCGCTGATTTTCTTCTGGGTAACAGGCCGCTTGCAGGACGGCTTAAAAGCGCGGATGCTCGGCATTCTGGCGCTGGGTGGCCTGCAGGGTGCTATCGGCTGGTGGATGGTGGCATCGGGCTTGAGCGTGCTGACATCGGTGAGCCAGTATCGCTTAGCTGTGCATCTCACTATGGCCTGTGTAATTATTACTGCCGTGTTTTATGTCGCGCGCGGGCTTGCTGAATATACGGAAAAACCAGCGCCGCGTGGTTTGCAACGCTTTGCAGGCTGGCTCGTTCTGGCAATTCTGGTGCAGATTTATCTTGGCGGGCTGGTTGCGGGGCTGCATGCCGGTCTGACCTATAATACATGGCCGCTGATGGATGGCGCGATTATCCCTTCAGATCTGTTCATCAACCAGCCTTACTGGCGCAACCTGTTTGAAAATCCGAAGACCGTGCAATTCATTCACCGGATGTTTGCCTATACGGTGCTGGTGCTGGCTGTGCTACACGCTGTGCAGGCGCATCGCCATGCTGCCGGTACAACTCACGCGCGACGCTCTGTTGTGCTGCTGGGCCTGATCCTGATGCAGGCGGCGATCGGAATTATCGCCTTGCTGACAATGGTGCCGATTGAATGGGGGCTGGCGCATCAGGGCTTTGCATTGGTGGTGCTGAGCTTTGCTGTCGCCCATTGGCGTGCCTGTAAAGGTGCTTATGAAATGCGTGCAGCATAACAAAAAAAAGCCCCGTAAATGCGGGGCTTTTTTTATGGGTAAAGCTGCAGCCTTAATCTGCGCAGCGCGGTGGCAATTTTCAACTCGCGCTCCTCATCTGCAGCATTGCCGTCTTCATGATGCCATGCGGCTGAGAGGCAGCCATAGCAAAAGGCATAATCAAGAATATAGGCCACAGGCTTGTTGATGATCCCTGCGAAATATTGCGCCATTTCTGCAGCACGCTGCATATTGAGGCACAAATCATCACGGTCGAGCGGATTGTAAAACAGATTGGCACAATCAAAGGCAGCATCACCGCATAATCCGTGCGGATCAATTGCCAGCCAGCCCCGTACACTGCGAATGATATTCTCATGATGAAGGTCGCCATGCAGGGCGATGATTTCATGAGGCTGTCTGAGCAGGGATGCCGCGAGATCGGCTGCTTCCGTGTAAATATCCGCTTTCTTTCCCGCCAGATCAAACAGGCTTTTGAAATGCTTGAGCAGCGGCTGTAATTCAGACGGCAGCACCCGACCGGAGGGACTGTGTAAAGCACGGATCACTTCACCGGCAATGCGGATAGCCTCTGTATCATGTCCGGCTTCAAGATGGGCTTTGAGGTCATAGTCCCCGGCATATTCCAGCAACATCATCACCGGATCATGCGTGAGGCCGAGCAGCCTGATCGCACCATGTCCGTCACGCTCGCGCAGATAATAGGCACCGCGCAGTTCCTCATGACCGGCAGGCTTGAGAATTTTCACAATCACCGGAGATTGTTCCTCTCCGGTGATTATTGCTTTCCAGATATGGCTGGAATTGGTGTCAGCGAGCAGTGTTGCAGAGGCAATCTGCCAATGTGCCGGAAATACCGGCTTTATCACTGCTTGCTGTTCCATAGTAATGAATGCTCCGGTTAACGCAGCCCCAGCATCAGGTTCATATTCTGCACGGCTGCACCCGATGCACCTTTGCCGAGATTATCCAGCACGGCGACCAGATTGATCTGCTTGCCGCCTTCGGAGCCGAAGACATAAAGATTCATACCATCTGTATCTGCCAGCATTTCGGCATCCACACGCGCCATGGCGCTGCTTTCTTCAAGCGGGACAACACGCACGATTTTCTGACCGGAATAATGCGCCTTCAGCTCATTATGCACGTCTTCCAATGTCGGTTTGCCTTTGAGCAGATCGAGATGGACCGGAACCTGCACAATCATACCCTGCGCAAAACGGCCGACACTTGGTGCAAAAATCGGAGCATGGTCGAGTTTGCCATACATCTGCATTTCCGGCAGATGCTTGTGCTTGAGTGTCAGACCATAGAGGAAATTGTTTTCCTTCATATGTTCCGGATGGTTCACATCTTCCATCTGGGCAATCATCTGCTTGCCGCCGCCGGTATAGCCGGATACCGCATTGACGGTGACAGGGTAATCGCTGTTCATCAACCCTGCATCACGCAGCGGACGAATGAGCGAGATTGCACCGGTCGGATAGCAACCCGGATTGGCAACCAGACGGGCTTCGCGGATACGCTGCGCCTGCAATGCTTCGAGTTCGGCAAAACCATAGACCCAGTTGGAATGGGTACGGTGCGCGGTTGACGTGTCGATAATACGCGTGGAATGGCCTTCAAGCAGGATCACCGCTTCACGCGAGGCATCATCCGGCAGGCAGAGAATGGCAATATCAGCCGAGCGCAGCAGGTCAGCGCGTAAATCTTTATTGCGTCGTTCTTCTTCCGGAATAGACAGGACTTCCAGATCAGTGCGACCGGCAAGGCGTGTGCGGATCTGCAGACCCGTTGTGCCATGTTCGCCGTCAATAAAGATTTTCGGTTTCATTTGAATTTTGCCTTAATGGTAGAGAATTCAGAGTGTTAGGAGTTATTGCTGAATCATTCTGTCAAACAGTTGATTCATTTTGTGAGACTAAAGCATTTCCGGCATAAGCGGGAACCGGTTTTGCCTGAGGACAATGCGTAAAATCAAACTGTCGGAGCGGTATCAGTGATTCAATATTCACCGGAACCGCTTTAGCGCGCGGCTTTCTTTTCCGCAAGCAGACCCAGATAATGCATGGCAATTGTCGCGCCTGCAATGGCTGTTATATCGGCATGGTCATAGGCCGGTGCAACCTCTACAATATCAGCGCCGACAATATCAATTTTGCCGAGCTGACGCAGCACCGAGAGCATTCTTGCCGAGGACGGGCCGCCCGCAACCGGTGTGCCTGTACCGGGTGCATAGGCCGGATCAAGACAATCAATGTCGAAAGTGACATAGGTTTTGCGCCCCTGTGTACGGGTTTCAATCGCCTGCACAATGTCTTTGGTGCTCATATCTTCAACATCGTGGCCATAGAGAATCTGAATGCCGCAATCTTCCGGTGCATGGGTGCGGATACCGATCTGGATGGATGCAGCCGGATCAATAATACCGTCGCGTACAGCACGGGCAACAAAGGAGCCGTGATCGATACGCTTGCCGTCATCAAACCATGTGTCCTGATGGGCATCAAACTGCACTAAGGCCAGCGGGCCATATTTCGCGGCATGGGCTTTGAGGATCGGCCATGTCACAAAATGATCGCCGCCAAGCGACACCAGAAAAGCATCATTGGCGATCAGTTTAGCGGCTTCCTGCTCAATGGTTGCCGGTGTCAGCTGGTGATTGCCGTAATCGAGCAGGCAGTCGCCGTAATCAATCACCGCCAGATTTTCAAACAGATCGCGCTGAAACGGATATTGCGGGTCATTATCAAAAATCGCTGCAGCACGGCGGATAGCCTGCGGGCCAAAACGGGCGCCCGGCCTGTTGGAAACAGCCGCATCAAACGGAATGCCCCAGACCACCGCATCAGCATTGCTCACATCTTTACTATAGAGACGCCGCATAAAAGAGAGGGCACCGGCATGAGTAGGGTCGGTTGCGGCTCCCTTGATCGTCTGAGCCGTAAAAGCATTGTCGATGGATTTATGCGCCATGAAGTAACACCGTAAGCTGAAACAAAACTGACGATACAAGCTGTAGCGTCTTTTGGCAGGCTGATAAAGCGGGCGTCCGATATTTAAATTGCTGAGAATTATCGGGCGCAGAGTTGCGATTGTGATGTGTCCCGTTCTGCCTGCAGATAGTGCTTTTCTATTCATCCGAGGGGACATTATGCAAAGCAGGGTAATCAATGTTTTTGTGGTTTCAGCACTGGCGGTTTTAGCAGCAGGCTGTGTCACGGATCAGAAAGCGGCACAGGCTCAACTTGAGCAGCAGTCTGTGCTGGGTTTGAACTGGGTGCAGCAATCAGGTGAATATGAGGCACTGGCGTATCAGGCTTTCAATACTGCCCGCAGAGCGTTTGACACGGCAAAGGTGGAAGACGGACGTAAGAAGGCTGTGATTGTTGATCTGGACGAGACAATGATTGACAATTCCGCCTATGCCGCATGGCGGGTGGAGAATGGTGTGCCTTATACCAAGCCGACATGGGCGCGCTGGATGGCGGCGCGACAGGCAACGACCATTGCCGGAGCGGTGTCTTTCGCCCGTTATGTCAATTCCCATGGCGGGCGGATGTTTTATATCTCCAATCGTGATGACACATCTTATGCTGCTACGGTCGAAAACCTGCAAAAACTCGGTTTTCCCGGTGTATCGCGTGAAACGGTTCTTCTGCGCACAACACAGTCAAACAAGCAGCCGCGTTTCGATCGGGTAAAATCCAAAGGCTATGATGTTGTGGTTTACGCCGGTGATAATCTCAATGATTTTGGCACTGAATATTACGGCAAGAATAATAGTGAGCGCCGGTTGCTGGTTGCTGCACAACAGAACAAGTTCGGCTCAAAATTCATCATGCTGCCAAACCCGAATTACGGTGACTGGATCAGTGGCATGGCAACAGAATATTACAAGCAAACACCGGCGAGACAGCTGGAAATCAACCGTGAGAATTTAAAAGTCTGGAAGGGCTGATTTGGATAAGTTCAGGAACCGGCTCTGCGCCATTCATAGAGCATATCCGGTTCTTTTTCTTCATTGCCGCTGCCGTCGGTTTTACCAATCGCGATAAAACCGTGTTTCTCATAGAATTGCTGTGCCTGAATATTTCTCTGAAATGTCCATAATTGCAGATGCGGAAATGTTGTTTGTGCCTGTCTGAGTAAAGCACTGCCAATACCGTGCCCCTGAAAATCCGGCAGAATATAGAGTTGCTCAATCCAGCCTGTTTTAAAGGCAATAATACCAGCCATATCAGGGGAAAATACTGCCCAGACTTCACATTGCGGAAAGACGCAGTTCTCGTAAAACCATTGGTCTTCTTGTGGTGTATGCAGGCCTTTCAGCCATGGCAAAGTGTTATCGAAGGATGCCCGATGGATGCGGGAAGCCTGTGCCATATCCTGCAAGTCCAGACGCCGGAGCGTAAAACGATTGGCTGTCATCAGGCTTGTGCCCCGTCCGCATTGAAGCCATAGGCGCGTTCAACGCGGGCAATCCGTAAAGCATAGGCTTCATACCATGCTGCGCGTCCCTGTTTCTGTGCTGCCAGATGGTCGACATTGCGCTTCCAGTTGCGAATGCTTTCTTCATCGCGCCAGTAGGAGTTGGTAATGCCGAAGCCTCTTGCATCCCGCACGCTTTCAATGCCGAGAAACCCGTCCTGCTTTTCTGCCAGCTCAACCATCTGATCGGCCATCTCACCATAGCCTTCATCATCCGCCGTGCGCTGCGATGAAAAAGCAACGATGTAATAAGGCGGTTGAGGAAGGGTAGCGAACGGAGAGCGATTATGCATGAAACAGAATCCTGAGGCTTGGTGATGTGAAAGCATAAAGACCAAGCGTTGCAGGTGACAGCCGCTACTCTGTCGCATGAAATAAAAAAAGCGGATCCGAAGATCCGCTTTTCTGTCGTTCGTAAGCGATAAAAGATTAGCGCTTGGAGAACTAAGCCCCAGAGCGCGATTAGCGCTTGGAGAACTGGAAGCTACGACGGGCTTTCGCCTTACCGTATTTCTTACGTTCTACAACACGGCTGTCGCGTGTCAGGAAGCCGCCTTTTTTCAGCACTGCGCGCAGAGCTGGTTCGTAGTAGGTCAGGGCTTTTGAAATGCCGTGACGAACCGCACCAGCCTGACCGGACAGACCACCGCCGGCAACAGTCGCAATAATGTCAAACTGACCAGTGCGGTTTGTTGCAACGATTGGCTGCTGCAGAACCATCTGCAGAACCGGACGAGCAAAATATGCGTTGAACTCTTTGCCGTTCACGATGATCTTGCCTGTGCCTGGCTTTACCCAAACGCGTGCAATCGCATCTTTACGCTTACCGGTCGCATAAGAACGTCCGAGAGCGTCGACTTTTTTAACGTGAACAGGAGCTTCAGGAGCAGCAGCTGCTGCAACTGTGCCAAGTTCTTCGAGCGAGTTGAGCTGCTCAGCCATTATGCGTTCCTCTTATTTTTGCTGTTCAAAGCGCCGATGTCGAGGACTTCTGGCTGCTGTGCTTCGTGCTGGTGGTCAGCGCCTGCATAAACGCGCAGGTTTTTCATCTGACGACGGCCGAGCGGACCGCGCGGAACCATACGTTCAATCGCCTTCTCAACAACGCGTTCCGGGAAACGGCCTTCGAGGATCTGACGAGCTGTACGTTCTTTAATACCGCCTGGGTGGCCAGTGTGCCAGTAGTAAACCTTGTCGGTGTACTTCTTGCCGGTCAGAACAACCTTGTCAGCATTGATGATGATGACATTGTCACCGTCGTCAACGTGTGGGGTAAAGGTTGGTTTGTTCTTACCGCGCAGAATGTTGGCGACCTGAGAAGCGAGACGACCGAGAACAACGCCTTCAGCGTCGATCAGGATCCACTTCTTCACCACTTCTGCTGGCTTCTGGGAAAAAGTTGCCATTGAAGTTATCCTTGGAAATAATCCTTGCAACAGAGACTGGAGCAAGGCTTTTTTTGTTGCTTGTGTTGCGGCAGAAATCTGCGCGTAACAAATGAAAACCGCTCATCTTTGACAGATGCACGCTTTCTGGCTGTCCAATACAGTGCCTGTGAGTGGGCGTCAAGTGTGTTTAATTTGCATATACTTGTAATTGTCTTTTAAAATCAATGCGTTAAAATTACGGTATTATGTTACCCTATAAAAATCCGGTGATTTTTACTCTATATTTCCGTTCGGCCTGCCGCATCACTTCAATTGCCCGCATTTTATGCCTAGATTATATCTTCTGCACAATGTGATGCATAGCAGCATGAAAACGGAGAGTGCCATGAATGAAACGGAAGTCAGATCTATCCTGCAAACCAAGCATGTGATCGCGCTGGTCGGCGCTTCTCCGAATGAGGATCGTCCAAGCTTTGGTGTGATGAAATATCTGCTGGAGCATGGTTATAAAGTTATTCCGGTCAATCCGGGGCAGGCGGGTAAGCAGATATTGGGGCAGACAGTTTATGCCTCGCTCTCCGATATTCCGGAGAAGATTGATATTGTCGATGTCTTTCGCGCTTCCAGTGCCGTGCCTGCAATTGTCGATGAAATTCTGGCACTGAAAACACAGCCGGATGTTTTGTGGTTGCAGCTTGAAATCACTCATGAAGAGGCTGAAGCCAAAGCCCGCGCTGCCGGAATAAAGGTGGTGACAAATATGTGCACCAAACAGCAGCATCAGCGTCTGATCGGCGCCTGATTTTAGCTTTCTGTGACATTGCGGTTCAAAATTTCTGTTTTGCCGCAATGTAAATCTGCGGGTAATTTATAGATGTGCCTGCGGAAAAAGATAATAGTTTGCGTGTATTATAGTGATAAGCGGAATCTTTTTCTTTGCTTGTGCGGGAGTAAAATTCTAACCTGACCCAAATTGTTTATTTTGGGGAGTAGAGAATGTCTAAGCGCAGCCCGGGTTTTGATACACTTGCTATTCATGCAGGCGCAAAACCGGATCCGACCACCGGTGCTCGCACCACGCCGATTTATCAGACTGCATCTTATGTTTTTGATGATGTGGATCATGCTGCCGCTTTGTTCGGCCTGCAGGCATTCGGCAATATCTATACCCGTCTGACCAACCCGACCACAGCCGTACTGGAAGAGCGCGTTGCAGCGCTTGAAGGCGGTACAGCTGCCGTTGCGACTGCATCCGGCCATGCTGCTCAGCTGCTGGTTTTCCATAATCTGCTGCGCACCGGCGATAATTTTGTTGCTGCGAACAAGCTTTATGGCGGTTCGATCAATCAGTTCGGTAATGCTTTCAAGTCTTTCGGCTGGGAAGTGCGCTGGGGTGATGTGGACGATGTTTCCAGCTTCGAGAAACAGATCGATGACAAAACCCGTGCGATCTTTGTTGAAAGTCTGGCCAATCCGGGCGGTATCGTTGTTGATATCGCAGCGATTGCGGAAATCGCGCATAAGCACGGTCTGCCGCTGATCGTTGATAATACAATGGCATCGCCATATCTGATCCGTCCGATCGAACATGGTGCAGATATTGTTGTGCACTCGCTGACTAAATTCATCGGCGGTCACGGCAATTCCATGGGCGGTATTCTCGTCGATGGCGGTACATTCGACTGGTCGAAATCCGGCAATTATCCGATGCTGAGCGAGCCGCGCCCTGAATATGCCGGTGCGGAACTGCACAAAACCTTCGGCAATATTGCTTTTGCGATTGCAGCACGCACACTCGGTTTGCGTGATTTTGGTCCGGCGATTTCTCCGTTCAACTCGTTCCAGATTCTGGCCGGTATTGAAACTCTGCCGCTGCGTATGCAGCGTCATTGCGACAATGCGCTGAAAGTAGCGAAATGGCTGGAAAAGCACGAGAAAGTTTCATGGGTGCGTTATGCCGGTCTGCCGACTGACAAATATCATGCTTTGCATCAGAAATATTCGCCAAAAGGCGGCGGCGCTGTTTTCACCTTCGGTCTGAAGGGCGGTTATGAAGCCGGTAAGACATTTGCGAACTCGCTGGAACTGTTCTCACTGCTGGCCAATATCGGTGATACCCGTTCGCTGGTTATTCATCCGGCATCAACCACCCATCGTCAGCTGACGGATGAGCAGAAAGTTGCTGCCGGTGCAGGTCCTGAAGTGGTGCGTCTGTCGATCGGTATTGAAGATGCTGACGATATTATCGCTGATCTTGAACAGGCTTTGGCAAAGATCGTCTGATGAAGTCGCTGTTGCTGCCTGTAAACACAGAGTCTGAACCGGAATTTGGTGCGCCCGCAGAAGGGCGTATCATTTCTGGCAATCCGCAATTCAGAACATGGAATGCGGAAGAGACCTCAGACGGGCTTTATGCCGGTATATGGGAGTCGACTGAAGGCAAGTGGCATGTCGCTTATGATGAATGGGAGTTCTTCCAGCTTATAAGTGGTGTATCTGTGGTGACAGAAGAGGGCAAAGAGCCGGTCACTTTGCGGGCAGGCGATAGTTTCATCATCAGGCCGGGCTTTAAAGGCACGTGGGAAGTGATTGAAACGACTCGTAAAACCTATGTGATAAAGCTTTAAACTTATATTGTCTGAAATAGAAAACGCCGCGTTCCATAGGACGCGGCGTTTTTGTTTTTACCATTCCAGTTTCAGGCTTTGCATGCCGTGGAAATGATAGGTGTCGCCATAGAGCGGCGTTTCTGCAAAGCGGATATTCGGCAGGCGTTTGAATAATGTTGCCAGTGAAACCTGCATTTCCAGACGTGCCAGTGGTGCGCCGATGCAGAAATGGATACCGGCTCCGAAGGAAACATTCTTCTGATCCGGACGCTCCGGCCAGAAACGATCCGGCTGCTCAAAAGCCTGATAATCGCGGTTGCCTGAACCAAGCAACAAGCCAAGCTGCTCACCAGCTTTAAGTGTTACGCCTTCGGCAATTTCAGTCTCATTATAGGCATAGCGGGTGAACATATGCAGCGGTGCATCAAAGCGCAGGCTTTCTTCAACGGTGGCGGCAGTTGATTCCGGTGTTGCAAACAGAGTGCGATGATCCAGACCGCTTTGCAGAATGCTCTTAACCGCATTGCCGGTCTGGTTGACCGTTGCTTCATGTCCGGCATTGAGCAGCAGGATACAAGTGGTAATCAGCTCATCTTCCGAGAGCTTGGCACCATTTTCTTCTGCGGCGAGCAACAGGCTCAGCAGATCGTCGCCCGGATTTTTACGGCGCTGTGCAGCATAATCACGCAAATAATCGGAGAATTCTTTGGCTGCCTGATTGGCGCTGTCTTCCACTTCACGGGTGGCATTGTGCATATACATGTTGACCATGCGATGCGACCAGTCGAGCAGCTGCGGTGCATTATCGGTCGGTACGCCAAGCATTTCGGCAATCACCACTACCGGAATAGGGGTGGCGAAGGCGGGCATCAGATCAACATGACCCTGATGCTCAAAACCGTCAATCAGTTCATTGGCAAGTTTTTCAATGCGTGGGCGCAGGTGCTCGACCTGACGGGACACAAAAGCGCGATTGACGAGGGTGCGCAGGCGGGTATGTACCGGCGGTTCAATCTCCAGCATGGAGTGGCGTTCAACGCCGTCAAAATCTTTGAGATGTTCGCGATTGATTGCATTGGCACGATAACCGCCCGGTTCTTCACGACCAAAACGGCGGTCGCGGAACAGCTTGTTGATATCGTCATAACCGGCAAAGCACCAGAAACCGTAATCTTCCCAGAAAAACACCCGCGCATTGTGATGCAGCCATGCGTAAGCCGCATAGGGATTCTGTACAAATTCCGGTTGATGCGGATCAATACGCACATGGCGGGTAGCAGGATCGAAATGGAGATAATCGGGTTTTACAGGGGCGCTTGGGGAATGACTCATCAGGCTTTCATCGCATTACTATTCAGATTGATGATGCGACTATAGAAGCAGATGAGGAGGAAGTGCAGCGTGACAAAGCGCGGCATGAGGAAACTGAAATAAGACTATTGTTATTTATCCGTATCTGTCAGCGTTTTGCTGACTTCGTTGAACGGCTCTTTAACTGAGTTGCCAATGAGAAATAGAGACGCCACAATTATTAAGCCGATAAAAGCTGCTATGAGTGAGTACTCTATAGCTGTTGCTCCATTTTCAGACTTTAAAAAACTATTTTTTATCATGATGGAACTCGCCATATAGCTTTTTAGAAAAAACCGCCCGATTTATATAGGGCGGTTTTTATAATATTAGATTTTATATTATATTATATTATGGATTTGGTTTTTTACCTGTCAAACCGTCAGAGATACTTGTAAATGTATCTTTGACGTTACCACCAACAGTACCCACCACGCCAATGATTACAACAGCGATAAGGGCTGCGATCAGGCCGTATTCGATTGCAGTTGCACCGGATTCACTTTTTGCGAAACGTTTGAAAATTGCTTTCATTGCCTTAACTCCAGATAGTTCTTTTCGTTATGGTCTTGATGACCTGTTACGACTTATAGCCTGAAGAGTGTTTTTCAAGACTTAAATTACATAGTAAATGAAGTTTAAGCATTGAACTTGCTTAATGAATTACTTTTATTACGCCTGTTGTGAATTGTTTTTTATATTCATAAATTAAAATGTGACAGTGTTTTCAATGTCTTAAATGATGATTTCAAAAAGAAATGCCCCTGAGACGTTGCTTGGTCTCAGGGGCATAAATATTCGGATCATCGGAAAGCAGACGGAATATCAATGAAAAACCGTTTATTTCCCGACAGAAGAATTAAAAATCCCAGTCATCATCTTCTGTAGCAACAGCTTTACCGATCACATAGCTGGAGCCGGAGCCGGAGAAGAAGTCGTGATTCTCATCAGCATTCGGTGAAAGCGATGACAGGATCGCCGGATTAACATTGGTCACAGTGCTCGGGAACAGTGGCTCATAGCCGAGATTCATCAGCGCTTTATTCGCATTATAGTGCAGGAACTTTTTGACATCTTCAGTCAGACCGGTGCCGTCATAAAGCGCTTCTGTATATTTGGTTTCAACTTCATAGAGATCAAGCAGCATCGAGAAGGCGAAATCTTTCAGCTCTTCTTTGCGGGCTTCACTCTCTTTTTCCAAAGCCACCTGATATTTATAGCCGATATAGTAACCGTGCACGGCCTCGTCACGGATAATCAGGCGGATAAGATCGGCAGTATTGGTCAGCTTGGCGCGGCTTGACCAGTACATTGGCAGATAGAAGCCGGAATAGAACAGGAAGCTTTCCAGATATACGCTGGCAATTTTGCGCTTCATCGGATCATCAGATTTATATTCATTGATGATCAGAGCTGCTTTGCGTTGCAGATGCGGGTTTTCCTCGCTCCAGCGATAGGCATCATCCACATCCGGTGTCGAGCACAGAGTGGAGAAGATCGAGGAATAGGAGCGGGCATGAACCGCTTCCATGAAGCTGATATTCGACAATACAGCTTCTTCATGCGGAGTCACAGCATCCGGCATCAGGCTGATTGAGCCGATAGTGTTCTGGATAGTGTCCAGCAGCGTCAGACCGGTGAAAACACGGATGGTCAGTGTTTTTTCTGCCGGTGTCAGCGTGCCCCAGGACGGAATGTCATTGGACAGCGGAACTTTTTCCGGCAGCCAGAAATTACCGGTCAGACGGTTCCATACTTCGAGATCTTTATCATCCTCGATACGGTTCCAGTTAACAGCCTTGGTGGCGCAGACGAGTTTAGGTTGGGCGTTCATAACGTGCTCTGATCTGTTCGGATGAACCGTCTGCACTGCGGCAGACGGTTTTATATAAAAGAATAGGGTTTACAGGGTGCAGGAAACGCAGCCTTCTACCTGTGTGCCTTCCAGAGCCATCTGGCGCAGGCGGATATAGTAGATTGTCTTGATTCCCTTGCGCCATGCATAGATCTGCGCCTTGTTGATATCGCGTGTTGTTGCGGTATCACGGAAGAACAGTGTGAGCGACAGACCCTGATCCACATGCTGCGTCGCTGCTGCATAGGTATCGATGATCTTCTCGGCGCCGATCTCATAGGCATCCTGATAATAATCGAGATTATCATTGCTCATGAACGGGGCAGGGTAATAAACGCGGCCGATCTTACCTTCCTTGCGGATTTCAATTTTGGACGCAATCGGATGGATCGAAGAGGTCGAATTGTTGATGTAGGAAATCGAACCTGTCGGCGGAACAGCCTGAAGGTTGCGGTTATACATACCATGCGCCATCACCGATTTGCGCAGCTCTTCCCAGTCCGCCTGTGTCGGGATCGTAACACCTGCTGTTTCAAACAGTTCACGAACGCGGGCAGTTTCCGGTTCCCAGACCTTGTCAGTATATTTGTCGAAGAATGTGCCGTCGGCATATTTTGAATCTTCAAAGCCGACAAAGCTCGACTTGCGATCCATCGCAATGCGGTTGGACGCTTTAATCGCGTGATAGGTCACGGTGTAGAAATAGATATTGGTGAAATCCACACCTTCTTCAGAACCGTAGAAAATGCGTTCACGCGCCAGATAGCCGTGCAGATTCATCTGACCAAGGCCAATCGCGTGTGATTCATCATTGCCGCGGGCAATCGATGGCACGGAATTGATCTTGCTCATATCCGACACAGCGGTCAGCGCACGGATTGATGTTTCAACGGTCTTGCCGAAATCCGGTGAGTCCATGGTCATCGCAATATTGAGCGAGCCGAGGTTACAGGAAATATCCTTGCCGATATGTTCGTAATTCAGATCATCTTTATAGGTGCTGGCTTCGCTGACCTGAAGAATTTCAGAGCAGAGATTGCTCATGGTGATGCGGCCGGCAATCGGATTGGCTGCATTCACGGTGTCTTCGAACATGATATACGGATAGCCGGATTCAAACTGAATTTCAGCCAGTGTCTGGAAGAAGGCGCGTGCCTTGATCTTTTGCTTGCGGATACGGCCGTCATCAACCATTTCGCGATATTTGTCGCTCACGGAAATTTCCGTGAAAGGTACACCGTAAACGCGTTCCACATCATATGGCGAGAACAGATACATATCCTCGTCGTTCTTCGCCAGTTCAAAGGTGATATCCGGAATCACCACACCGAGCGACAGGGTTTTAATGCGGATTTTTTCATCGGCATTTTCGCGCTTGGTGTCGAGGAAGCGCATAATGTCCGGATGGTGGGCATTCAGATAAACCGCACCGGCACCCTGACGTGCACCGAGCTGGTTTGCATAGGAGAATGCATCTTCGAGCAGCTTCATGATCGGAATAATACCGGAAGACTGATTCTCGATCATTTTGATCGGCGCGCCATGTTCACGGATATTGGTGAGCGAAAAGGCCACACCACCGCCGCGCTTGGAAAGCTGCAGCGCGGAATTGATCGAACGGCCGATCGATTCCATATTGTCTTCCATGCGCAGCAGGAAGCAGGAAACCAGCTCGCCGCGCTGCTTTTTACCGGCATTGAGGAAGGTCGGTGTCGCAGGCTGGAAACGGCCGGACAGCACTTCTTCCATGATCGAGATCGCCAGAGCCTCGTCACCATCAGCAAGCGCCAGCGCAACCATGCAAACGCGGTCTTCATAACGTTCCAGATAGCGCAGACCGTCAAAAGTCTTCAGCGTATAGCTGGTGTAATATTTGAACGCGCCGAGGAAGGTCGGGAAGCGGAACTTCTTTTTATAAGCGAGATTGAAGAGATTCTGGACGAATTCAAAAGAATACAGATCCAGAACTTCTTTTTCGTAATAATTCTGGGTCACCAGATAATCGAGCTTCTCTTCCAGATTGTGGAAGAAAACCGTGTTCTGGTTCACATGCTGGAGAAAATACTGGCGAACGGCCTTGCGATCCATATCAAACTGGATCTCACCATTCGGACCGAACAGGTTCAGCATGGCATTCAGCGCATGATAGTCCATTGCCGGAGTGTCTTTTTTAGAACTCCCGTTGTTTGAACTGTTGGTGTTGTTCTTTTCTGTCCGTTCAAGCTCAAGAGTCGCCACAGTTTTTCCAATTCATTTTTCGGCCAATATGTGTTGGCCAATTTATTTGTCGGTATGTGCAAAACAAAGACCGGCTTCGCTTTCACATCTGTTCACAATACTGATCCGGCTTTTCGTTTGAGAAAGCGGACAGCAATTTAATTTCGTTGTTGAACCCTGTATGGGTTCAGAAGTCAGGCAGCGAGGTCTGCCTGCCAGAATTTGCGCAGACCATTCCGCACATTGATAACGTCATCATCCGTTCCGGCCAGCTCATAGCGATACAGAAACGGCACCTGACATTTCTCGGATATGACATTGCCGGCAAGACAATAGGTTGCACCGAAATTACGGTTGCCACCGGCAATCACACCGCGAATAAAGGAACGGTTGGCACTGTCATTCAGAAAACGGATCACAGGCTTGGGAACAGCACCGCGTCCGTCCCCGCCGGCATAGGTTGCGACAACCAGCACAAAAGGTTGTGTCACCTGTAAAAGATCGGCCTTCATGCTGCACGGAATACGCAGAGCAGGCAGTCCGGTTTTTGTGACAAAGCGATGCGTATTTTGCGTGCCGCTTGAAAAATAGACGAGCATGCTCATAGCCACTTCCTCATGTTAAATCTCCAGTGAGACACTGAAGTCAAACAAAGACCCTCTATATATAGTGGCACCAGTCCGGCTTTGCAGCCAATGCTGTGCATTATACAGGAAGAGGGCATAGCTTTTGTGATTTGCCTGAAATGCCGTTTCTGGTTCCGGCTTCTGCCCGTCTTGCAAAGTGAACGACGGGCAGAGAATTACCGGCCAGATTGAACAGTCAGGCGGATTGTCCGGATATGACAGTCAAACCGGAACGCTCAGGCCATTATAATTAAGCCAGCGCGCTGATCATGTCAGGGCGGAAGCCTGCCCAATGTGTGTCACCGGCAACAACAACCGGAACCTGCATATAACCAAGACGTTTAACTGTGTCGTAGCCTTCTGCATCTGCAGAAATATCAATGATGTTGAAATCGATTCCCTGACGTTCCAGAGCGCGATAGGTGGCGGTGCACTGAACGCAGGCTGGCTTGCTGTAAACAGTAATGGACATCGGATTCCTCGTTTCTTGATCGCCCTGATATTTTTCAGAGACTGATATGCGTTATATGCCTGTTGATTATTCTGGAGAGAATAGTCAGCGGACATTGTAGCGGGGGCTACAGTTTCCCTTGGCAGGGCCTCATTGGTCTGCACCTTGCGGTGCCTTCTTGTATCTGCACCTGACGGTGCTCTTCTCTTTTGCACCTTGCGGTGCGGGATTCTTCGTTCCCCGGAGCGTTGTGCCCTCAAAGAACTTCTTGTTTACGCTTCCCTGTATTCCTCACCGGTATGGTTCATCCAGAGACGCACCGGCGGTGATAAATCCGAGCATTGTGGTTCCGCCGCTTTTGAAACGAGAGGGCGGAGGGCTTTCAGGTGCAAAAGCACCTTTAAATCTGCTGCACAAACTGCGGTTATTCCGCAAAACGCATGCTGAACTTGCTTAAACTGATAAGAACGGAACGGACGGCGGGAGAGGCTGGAAGGAACAGCTCACAGAGGAGCCGGATGCGTCATCAGAGATGGTCGTATAAAGCCATCGGGCGAAGATTCGCTCTGACCGCTGACAAATCTGCTGAAACAGGTTTCTGAACGACAGATGCAGACATCTGTTTGTTTTCCGATCCCTGAAAAGCAGCTCTGACCTTGCGCATAACCTGATTCCTGTTGCCTTGCTGAACTGTGATCTGTGTGCCTGCGATACTGAAAACAACACCGGCGCAACGGATCACATTTCTTCCGTCTTCAACATTCCCGGAGCCTGTTGATAACAACAAGTTCCGATTCTCCGCCGGAAAGGAGTTACCTCCTGAGAACCGGCAAAAATTTCGACGCAACTATCCCGGATCGCATTGCGTATCGCTGGTTTCATTGTGCCTGATAAAGCCGTTTTGAGCGTGGTTGCGAAGCTGCGGTTTGCAGAATCGAAGAACCGCTCAAGACACTATATATGGTATATGTTATGAATTTTTCGTCAATACCTATGGTGTCTCTCTGATAATTTTACCCGCTATACACAGGGCTGAATTAATATGTGGAGATGTGCCAAAAGTACATCAGCAGGGTCGGCAGGCGTGCTGCCACCGCTCAGCTTGATTCTTAACCGCAGCATATAAGATATGAGCGCTTTTGGGGCGGAATCTTTGCTGTTTCCGGGCAGATTCTTTTCTTTACAAAAGCGGCCGGAGCGGGCAGGCGATTCTTAAATGAGGTGGAGAAGAAGTGCAGAAAGGAAGATGTGAGGATAGAGCCTTTCACAGTCAAGTTGGATCAACTTGACGCCCGTGATAATGCGATCAAATAAAGTATCTAGAGCGAGCACTGTGATTCAATCTGGGCGTAAACCGCTCTAGTCAGTCATGAGACTGCGATTCTGCATGAAACAATTTCCGCTGAAAATCAACGTAAGGTACAAAATGTTGATTTACAGAAAAGGGGAGAAATGGTGGGCGATGAGAGACTCGAACTCCCGACATCTTCGGTGTAAACGAAGCGCTCTACCAACTGAGCTAATCGCCCGCTCGCTAAAAGCGGTATGTGCTGACTTAAGTCTTCAATTATAAATATGAGCACAACATATCTATAATTGTCATTCACTGATCTGATTTCTCAGAAATGAATGGTGGGCGATGAGAGACTCGAACTCCCGACATCTTCGGTGTAAACGAAGCGCTCTACCAACTGAGCTAATCGCCCGCTCGCTTTGAAGCGGCTGTGAGGCTCGTTTAAGGAATTCTTTGACTAAGCGCAAGAGCAAAAATCAAAAATAAAACAGAAATTTGAATTAATTTTTGTTTCTTCACATTCCTGATGCCATCCCGTCATGCGTTTCGGATGATTCTTTGAATTCAGATGCTTATAGGGAGTGAGAGGGCGCCTCTTTTTATCGCGTGCTGTGCATAAAATCGGTCATTTGTGGACTGCCTATATATATAAAGTGCTCTGTTCGGGCTTTGCGCATTTTTATCCTCTTTTCGGTGAAAAACTTTCAAAAGCTCGCTTGACAGTTCATAGTGAACACATTAGACAGCGCCCATACCGAACGGAAACGTTACGGTGCCTCAAGCGAATAGCTTAAGGCTTTCAGATAATCTCTGAAAATACTGCGCGGGTGTAGCTCAGTTGGTTAGAGTGCCGGCCTGTCACGCCGGAGGTCGCGGGTTCGAGCCCCGTCACTCGCGCCACTTTCTCTTCTTACAATATACAGTTTATGAGAAAGTGGCGCACCCCGCCTGCTTTATATTTCCCTTTGATGTCCCGATTTAAGCATTTGTTTTTAAATGCAAATTTTCTTCATTTATTTGTAAAATTTGTAAGAAAACCCTTTGATTTTAAAAATGAATCAGGGTACATACCAAATCACTTCAGCACATGAAGTACTGCGCGGGTGTAGCTCAGTTGGTTAGAGTGCCGGCCTGTCACGCCGGAGGTCGCGGGTTCGAGCCCCGTCACTCGCGCCACTTTCTCTTCTTTAAAATACAGTTCAGAGAAAGTGGCGCACCCCGCCAATTATCCTTTTCTATGATCTATCTATTATAATGCATATCCGCAGGGGCGGGGATTGCTGCCTGTTTTCAATTTTGACGGCAGGGCTGCTGAAGTGGTTTCGTCAGTTTCCGTGGGATGGTGGCGAATGCGATCAGGTTGATGAGCAGGGAGCTGACGGCGACGATTTCGATAATTGTCGGTGTTCCGCTGCCGTCCATCAGAATATAGGCAAATATCCCGGTGTTTGCGGACAGGATGCGGCGGTCAGGTTGAATAATTCTGCACTCGCGCCAAGTGGTGTGTGCATTGGCATTTCCCATAAAAATAAATCAAAAAAATATCAGGTCTTAAAATACATTGATTCATCTGCCGGCTGATTGTGCATTTTGCATGATGTGCCGCATGAGGTGAGGGGCGACTCGCCTTGCGGCGTGAAACAGATTCTTTTTAGCCTGCAAATCAGAGCTGAATGATTTTTACGGAAATTTGTGTAATATAGTGATGTGATGACTGCTGGTGTCTGCGCAAAACGCGGGCGGCACGGAGTTGTTAACAGGATGGCTTTTATTAATCATATCCGTGTGAGCGCAGGGCAGTCATGTGCTTTAAAGGCTTGCGCAAACGGGTTGACTGCGGTAACCGTCCCCACACAAAGCACTGTATTCGCACGGCACGCCATTTGAAGCTGTTTGGGCGAGATTGATTGTAAGGTGCAATGTGTCACATGGCTGTAGCCGTCAAATGGCTTATGTAGTGCACAACTTTACATCTTGAAGCCGGAAATAGGGTAATGAACGAGCTTTTAAGTTCCTATCTGCCGATCGTCATTTTTATTGGCGTGGCAATGGTGATCGGAATTGCGTTGCTGGTAGCGCCGTTCCTGGTCGCGTACAGACAGCCGGATCCAGAAAAACTGTCCGCCTATGAGTGCGGATTTAACGCATTTGACGATGCGCGCATGAAATTCGACGTGCGTTTCTATCTGGTATCCATTCTTTTCATCATCTTCGACCTTGAAGTTGCATTCCTGTTCCCGTGGGCTGTGTCCTTCGGTGAAATTGGCATGTTTGGTTTTTGGTCCATGATGGTCTTCCTTGGTGTGCTCACCATCGGCTTCATTTATGAATGGAAGAAGGGAGCCCTCGAATGGGATTGACCTCTGGCCAAAACACTATGTCTTCTAATGCCAATATGGGTGGCGGGACGCTGATAGCTCCCCGCCCTAAGGGTATTATTGATCCGAATACCGGTAAGCTGATCGGTCAGGACGATGCGTTTTTCGGTGAGCTGAATAATGAACTGTCCGATAAGGGCTTCATTGTTACCTCTGCTGATGCATTGATTACATGGGCGCGCACCGGCTCGCTGATGTGGATGACTTTCGGTCTGGCCTGCTGTGCTGTGGAAATGATGCATATTTCCATGCCGCGCTATGATGCCGAGCGTTTCGGTATTGCGCCGCGTGCGTCTCCGCGTCAGTCCGACGTGATGATTGTTGCAGGTACGCTGACCAATAAAATGGCTCCTGCGCTGCGCAAGGTTTACGACCAGATGCCGGAGCCGCGTTATGTGATCTCCATGGGCTCCTGCGCGAATGGTGGTGGTTACTACCATTACTCCTATTCTGTTGTGCGTGGTTGTGACCGTGTTGTTCCGGTTGATATCTATGTGCCGGGCTGCCCTCCGACTGCTGAAGCGCTGCTCTACGGCATTCTGATGCTGCAGAAGAAGATTCGCCGCACCGGTACGATTGAGCGTTGATTGGGGGATATGATGATTCAAGAAGCTCTCAATGAACTCTCGGCCTATCTGTCCGAACGCCTTGAAGGCAAAATCGATGAAACATCACTGCGTTACGGTGAGCTGAGCATCACTGTGCCGGGCAGCCAGATTATTTCTGTGCTGACATTCCTGCGCGATGATGTGCAGTGCCAGTTCGTGAATTTCACCGATCTGAGCGGTGTGGACTATCCGGGCCGCGTCAATCGTTTTGATGTGGTCTATCAGCTGATGTCGCCGCGTCATAACCTGCGTATCCGTATTCGCGTAATCACCGATGAAGATACACCGGTGCCATCAATCACCGGCGTTTATCCGGGTGCATTGTGGTACGAGCGTGAAGCTTACGACATGTACGGCATTCTGTTCTCCGGTCATCCGGATCTGCGCCGTCTGCTGACAGATTACGGTTTTGAAGGTCATCCGCTGCGTAAGGATTTCCCGCTGACCGGTTTTGTCGAAGTTCGTTATGATGATCAGGTCAAACGCGTTGTTTACGAGCCGGTTGAGCTGCGTCAGGAATTCCGTAATTTTGATTTCTTGTCCCCGTGGGAAGCAACAGATTATGTGCTTCCGGGCGATGAGAAAGCGAAGTCAAATTAATCTGTCACGTTAGCTGAAGGATTTAAAAATGTCTGATGGTGCTAAGTTGGAAGGTCGCTGCCTCTGTGGTTCAGTGCAGTTTTCGGCGAAGCCTGTAAATGACGAAATGGGCGCCTGCCACTGTTCAATGTGCCGCCGTTGGTCCGGCGGTGTGTTTCTCTGTGTGGATTGCGGAGACAGTCTTGAAATCACCAAAGGTGATGATCTCGGCTTTTACGGTTCATCCGCATGGGGTGAACGCGGTTTCTGCAAAGTCTGCGGCTCCACTCTGATGTGGCGCATGCAGGATGGTTCCCATAATGTTGTTTCCGTTCAGGCGTTTGAAAATCCTTCGCAATTCAGGTTTACAGCAGAGATTTATATCGACTGTAAGCCTGATAGTTACGCTTTTGCCAATGATACGAGCAAAATGACGGAAGCAGAGTTTCTGGCAGCTTTTGCCTCTACACAGGATGCCGAGAATGGCTGAGACACAAGTAAGAAATTTTAATATCAACTTCGGCCCGCAGCATCCGGCGGCGCACGGCGTTCTGCGTCTGGTGCTCGAGCTCGATGGTGAAGTTGTGGCGCGTGTTGATCCGCATATCGGTCTGCTGCATCGCGGCACCGAAAAGCTGATGGAAGCCAAAACCTATCTGCAGGCTGTGCCTTATCTCGACCGCCTCGATTACGTGGCGCCGATGAATCAGGAACACGCTTATGCGCTGGCGGTTGAGCGCCTGCTCGGTATTGATGTGCCGAAGCGCGGTCAGCTGATCCGTGTACTCTATTCGGAAATCGGCCGTATTCTCAATCACCTGCTGAACGTAACCACACAGGCCATGGACGTTGGTGCACTGACACCGCCGCTCTGGGGCTTCGAAGAGCGTGAAAAGCTGATGGTGTTCTATGAGCGCGCTTGCGGCGCCCGTATGCACGCGGCCTATTTCCGTCCGGGCGGTGTTCATCAGGATCTGCCTGAGCAGCTGGTTCAGGATATTGCTAACTGGATTGATCCGTTCTTCAAGACGCTGAATAATCTGGACAATCTGATTACCGGCAACCGTATTTTCAAACAGCGTAACGTTGATATCGGCGTTGTGTCGCTGGATGATGCATGGGCATGGGGTTTCTCCGGTGTCATGGTGCGCGGTTCGGGTGCAGCATGGGATCTGCGTAAATCGCAGCCTTATGAATGCTATAATGAAATGGAATTCGACATTCCGATCGGTAAGAACGGCGACTGCTATGACCGCTATCTGATCCGTATGGAAGAAATGCGCCAGTCCGCTTCCATCATGCGCCAGTGCTGTGAACTGCTGCTCGGTAAAGAGCGCGTCGGCCCTGTGTCGAACATGGACAATAAGATTGTTCCGCCGAAACGCGGCGAAATGAAACGCTCGATGGAAGCTCTCATCCATCATTTCAAGCTTTACACTGAAGGTTACCATGTGCCGGAAGGCGAGGTATATGCCGCAGTGGAAGCACCGAAGGGTGAATTCGGTGTTTATCTGGTGTCTGACGGCACTAATAAACCGTATCGTTGCAAATTGCGTGCACCGGGTTTTGCTCATCTTCAGGCCATGGATTTCCTGTGTCGCGGTCATATGCTGGCCGACGTCTCCGCGATCCTTGGCTCGCTCGATATTGTGTTTGGTGAGGTAGACCGCTGATGTCCGTCCGTCGTCTCGCAGATGATTCCGTTCAGCCGGCCAGTTTTTCGTTTAATGCGGAAAATCAGGCCTGGGCTGAAAAGACAATTAAGAAATTCCCTGAAGGTCGCCAGCAGTCTGCGGTTATTCCGCTGCTGATGCGTGCGCAGGAACAGGATGGCTGGGTCACCAAAGCGTCGATTGAGCATGTTGCAGCTATGCTGGAAATGCCGCTGATCCGCGTTCTGGAAGTGGCAACATTCTATACCCAGTTCCAGCTCAAGCCGGTTGGCACACGCGCCCATATTCAGGTTTGCGGCACAACACCATGCGCGTTGCGCGGTGCTGAAGAGCTGATGAAAGTGTGCAAGCACAAAATTCATCATGATCCGCTGACACCAAATGCTTCGGGCACGCTGTCTTGGGAAGAAGTTGAATGTCAGGGTGCTTGCGTCAATGCGCCGATGGTCATGATCTTCAAAGACGCTTATGAAGACCTGACACCTGAACGCCTTGAAGAAATCATTGATGCTTTTGAGGCAGGTAAAGGCGACACCATCAAGCCGGGTCCGCAGATCGATCGTGATTTCTCTGCGCCGATTGGTGGTTTGACATCTTTGACTGATGGCAATCCGAAAGCGGAGGGCTGATTGATGCTGGCTGATAAAGATCGCATCTTTACAAATATTTATGGTCTGAAAGACAAGTCGCTGAAAGGCGCTATGTCCCGTGGCCATTGGGACAATACCAAAGGTTTTGTCGAAAAAGGCCGTGACTGGATCATCAATGAGATGAAGGCTTCGGGCCTTCGCGGTCGTGGCGGCGCGGGCTTCCCGACCGGCATGAAATGGTCCTTCATGCCGAAGGAAAGCGACGGTCGTCCGCATTACCTCGTCGTCAATGCCGACGAATCGGAGCCGGGCACCTGTAAAGACCGTGATATCATGCGCCATGATCCGCATACGCTGATCGAAGGCTGCGTGATTGCCGGTTGCGCAATGGGCGCACATACAGCTTACATCTATATCCGCGGTGAATTCATGCGTGAGCGTGAAGCCCTGCAGGCAGCAATTGATGAATGCTACGCAGCCGGTCTGCTTGGCAAAAACAACAAGTGCGGCTGGGATATGGACGTGTTCGTTTCCCATGGTGCGGGCGCTTATATCTGCGGTGAAGAAACTGCGCTGCTGGAAAGCCTTGAGGGCAAAAAAGGCCAGCCACGCCTTAAACCTCCGTTCCCTGCGAATATGGGTCTTTATGGCTGCCCGACCACTGTGAACAACGTGGAATCCATTGCAGTTGCTCCGACAATCTTACGTCGCGGCGGTGCATGGTTCTCTTCCATCGGCCGTCCGAACAATGTGGGCACCAAGCTGTTCCAGATTTCCGGCCATGTGAACACACCATGCACTGTTGAAGAAGCACTTGGTATTCCGTTCCGCGAACTGATTGAAAAACATGCCGGCGGTATCCGCGGCGGTTGGGACAATCTGCTTGCAGTTATTCCGGGTGGTGCATCCTGTCCTGTGGTTACCGCAGAAAACATGATGGATGCCATCATGGACTTCGACGGTATGCGCGATGTTAAGTCGTCTTTCGGTACCGGCGGTCTTATCGTTATGGATAAGTCAACCGACATTATCAAAGCGATTGCCCGTCTGTCGGCCTTCTTCAAGCACGAAAGCTGCGGCCAGTGCACGCCTTGCCGTGAAGGTACAGGCTGGATGTGGCGCGTTATGGAACGCATGGTTACCGGTAACGCGCAGAAGCGCGAAATCGACATGCTGTTCGACGTGACCAAGCAGATTGAAGGTCATACGATTTGTGCGCTTGGTGATGCGGCTGCATGGCCAATTCAGGGGCTGATCCGCAATTTCCGTCCGGAAATTGAAAAGCGTATTGATGATTATACCCGCAATGCTGTTCAGAGCCGTAATATCCGGCTCGAAGCTGCGGAATAAGCTTCAGGGCAGGCCGGTTGCGGTCTGCCCGTTCAGTCATGAAGCGGCATTGCCGCAGAATTAATATGATGCGGCGGATGCCGCGGGTTTAAAAGAATGCGGCAAGTGCCGCAGGTTTGGACAAGCGATGGCAAAGATCAAAGTTGACGGTAACGAGATCGAAGTACCCGATCACTACACGCTTCTTCAGGCAGCCGAAGAGGCTGGCGCTACCGTGCCGCGTTTCTGTTTCCACGAACGCCTCTCCATTGCCGGCAATTGCCGCATGTGCCTGGTTGAAGTTAAAGGCGGACCGCCGAAGCCGGCTGCATCCTGCGCTATGGGCGTACGCGATCTGCGTCCGGGCCCGAACGGCGAAACACCTGAAATCTTCACCAACACACCTATGGTCAAAAAGGCCCGTGAAGGTGTGATGGAATTCCTGCTCATCAATCACCCGCTGGATTGCCCGATTTGCGATCAGGCCGGTGAGTGCGATCTGCAGGATCAGGCGATGGCTTTCGGTACCGATGGTTCGCGTTACCGCGAAAACAAACGTGCTGTTGAAAACAAATATATCGGCCCTCTGGTCAAAACGATTATGACACGCTGCATTCACTGCACGCGCTGCGTTCGTTTCACCACGGAAGTTGCCGGTATTTCCGAACTCGGCCTCACAGGTCGCGGTGAGGATGCTGAAATCACCACCTATCTCGAACGCGCAATGACCTCTGAACTGCAGGGCAATGTGATTGATCTGTGCCCGGTCGGTGCGCTGACATCCAAGCCTTACGAGTTTCAGGCACGTCCTTGGGAGCTGAACAAGACCGAATCTATCGACGTGATGGATGCTCTTGGTTCAAATATCCGCGTTGATACCCGTGGTCGTGAAGTGATGCGTATTATGCCGCGTCTGAACGAACAGGTGAACGAAGAGTGGATTTCCGACAAGACCCGTTTCATCTGGGATGGTCTGCGCACCCAGCGTCTTGACCGCCCTTATGTTCGCGTTAATGGTCGTCTGCAGGCAGCAAGCTGGAGCGAGGCATTTGCTGCGGTTAAAGCTGCTGTTGCCAAGACCTCCGCAGCCAAAATCGGCGCAATTGCCGGTGATCTGGCCAATGTGGAAGAACTCTACGCATTGAAGAGCCTGATGACCAAACTCGGTTCCGTCAATATTGACGCCCGTCAGGATGGTGTTGCGCTCGATCCTAAATTCGGCCGCGCTTCTTACATCTTCAATCCGACGATTGAAGGTATCGAACAGGCTGATGCGATTCTGATCGTGGGTTCCAACCCGCGTTTTGAAGCTTCGGTGCTCAATGCACGTATTCTGAAGCGTCAGCGTCAGGGTGGACTGCAGATTGGTCTGATCGGTGAACAGGCAGACCTGCGTTATGCTTACAACTATCTCGGCGCCGGTTCTGATACGCTGGCTCAGGTAGCAAGCGGCAAAGACAAGTTCTTTGATGTTCTGAAAAATGCACAGCGTCCGCTGATCCTGATCGGTCAGGGTGCACTGACCGGTGAAACCGGTGAGGCTGTACTGGCTCAGGCTGCTGCTTTGGCGAATGCCGTTGGCGCAGTGAGCGAAGAGTGGAACGGTTTTGCAGTTCTGCACACTGCTGCTGCCCGCGTCGGCGCACTTGATCTCGGCTTCGTGCCGGGTGAGGGCGGTGCTAAAGCTGCTGACATGGTCGGCCAGATGGATGTGCTGTTCCTTGCCGGTGCAGATGAACTGGATCTGTCCAACAAAGGTTCGAGCTTCGTTGTCTATATCGGTACCCATGGTGATGCCGGTGCCCATGCAGCTGATGTGATCCTGCCAGGTTCCACCTATACAGAAAAATCCGGTACTTATGTGAATACGGAAGGCCGCGTACAGCTGGCAAACCGTGCCGGTTTTGCTCCGGGTGAAGCCAAGGAAGACTGGGCGATCCTGCGTGCATTGTCTGATGTACTGGGTGCGAAACTGCCGTTTGACAGTCTGGCTCAGCTGCGCGCAGCGCTTTATGCGGATTATCCGCACATGGCGCAGATTGACGCAGTGGCTGCCGGTCAGGTTGCGGATATCGCAGCTCTCGGTGCAAAAGCAGCTCCGGTAAAAGGCGTTGCGTTTGTTTCGCCTGTCACAGATTTCTATCTGACAAACCCGATTGCCCGTGCTTCAGCTGTGATGGCTGAATGTTCCGCGCTGGCAAAGGGCGGCTTCCAGCAGGCAGCCGAATAAGCATTGATGCATACAGCTCCTTAAGCTTTCGGGTTTAAGGAGCTGATATTGCAAAGCAATTTCAGGAAAAGTGGGAACCGGTTTTCCGTCCGAAATTGCGTAAACAAAAAACAGAGCATTTTCACTTTTTCATTAAACTGGAAATGCTCTGAATAAATAAGGTTTACAGCTTGCCCTTGCGTGGATTTAAACACCACGCAGTGCTGTAAGAGAGAGACGGGAAAATGGACGGTATTTTTGCAGCTTACGTCTTACCGGCGCTGATCATAGCGCTGAAGTCAGTCGTTCTGCTCGTCGTATTGCTGATTGTTGTAGCCTATCTGCTTTATGCGGATCGTAAGATCTGGGCTGCGGTACAGTTGCGTCGGGGACCAAACGTTGTCGGCCCTTGGGGACTGTTTCAGGCTTTTGCGGATCTTTTGAAATTCGTATTCAAAGAGCCGATCATCCCATCGGGTGCCAACAAAGCCGTGTTCCTGCTGGCGCCGTTTATTTCGGCACTGCTGGCACTGGCAACATGGGCAGTTATTCCGGTCAGTGAAGGCTGGGCAATTGCCAATATCAATGTCGGTATCCTTTATATTCTCGCTATATCTTCACTTGAAGTTTATGGCGTGATTATGGGTGGCTGGGCTTCAAACTCGAAATATCCGTTTCTCGGCGCACTGCGCTCCGCAGCGCAGATGGTTTCTTATGAAGTTTCGATCGGCTTTGTGATTGTAACAGTGTTGCTGGTTGCCGGTTCCCTGAACCTGACCGACATCGTGCTGTCTCAGTCCACAGGTCTTGGTACTTCGCTGGGTCTGCCGAACTCGTTCCTCGACTGGAACTGGCTCGTGTTGTTCCCGATGTTCGTGATCTTCTTCATCTCGGCACTGGCGGAAACCAACCGTCCTCCGTTCGATCTGGTTGAAGCGGAATCCGAACTTGTTGCCGGTCATATGATCGAATACTCGTCGACACCGTTCCTGCTGTTCTTCCTCGGTGAATATGTTGCCATCACTCTGATGTGCGCATTGATGACCATTCTGTTCCTTGGCGGCTGGCTGCCAATCGTGGATGTATGGTTCCTCGCATGGGTGCCGGGCATTGTCTGGTTCATGCTGAAGCTCTGCATGTGCTTCTTCATGTTTGCGATGGTGAAGGCATTCGTACCGCGTTACCGTTATGACCAGCTGATGCGTCTGGGCTGGAAAGTATTCCTGCCGATCTCGCTGTTCATGGTTGTGGCAACCGCTGCATTCCTCAAATTTACCGGCCTCGTAGGTTAAGGAGACATCACATGGCTTCTATCGCTCAAGCCGCTAAATCACTGCTTCTGAAAGAATTCGTCGGAGCATTCTTTCTCTCCATGCGTCAGTTCTTTGCGCCTAAGGCAACATTGAACTACCCGCATGAAAAAGGTCCTGTTTCACCACGCTTCCGCGGTGAACATGCCCTGCGCCGTTATCCGAATGGTGAAGAACGCTGCATCGCCTGTAAGCTTTGCGAAGCGATCTGCCCGGCACAGGCAATTACAATTGAAGCCGGTCCGCGCCGCAATGACGGAACCCGCCGCACTGTGCGTTATGACATTGATATGGTCAAATGCATCTATTGCGGTTTCTGTCAGGAAGCCTGTCCGGTTGATGCGATTGTTGAAGGGCCGAATTTCGAATTCGCCACGGAAACCCGCGAAGAGCTTTACTATGATAAAGAAAAGCTGCTCGCCAATGGTGACCGTTGGGAACGTGAAATTGCGCGCAATATCGCGATGGACTCACCTTATCGCTAAGATGGGCTAAGCCCATCGGATCGCTAAGATGAGTTCCTCTGTCCGGAAAGGGCGGAGCTGAAGCGCATCCCGAAAAGTGCGAAGCGGTTTTCGGATAAGATGCGCGTCGGAAAACAAAAAGATAGAGCATTTCCTGCGGTTCAATTTAAACCGGAAATGCTCTGAATATTTAAGTTGGTGCAATAGCCGGAGCTTTTGGTGCTCATGGCTGTTGTGCTTGAAGTTTTGCCTCATGTCGCGGCCTTGGCTGTAGGATGTGAGGTGGTAGGACAGGCAAGTTGCCTTGCCAAGTTAAAGGATATTGGGGAACCCCATGCTGACAGGTATAGCGGCGGCGTTTTTCTATTTATTCGCCTTCATCATGATTGCGAGTGCGCTGATGGTTATCACCGCACGCAATCCCGTTCACTCGGTCTTGTTTCTGATTTTGGCTTTCTTCAACGCAGCGGCTTTGTTCCTGCTGACGGGCGCTGAATTCCTGGCAATGATCCTTGTGGTTGTTTATGTCGGTGCTGTGGCGGTTCTCTTCCTCTTCGTCGTCATGATGCTGGATGTGGATTTTGCTGAGCTCAAACAGGGTGCGCTTAAACATGCGCCGGTTGGTGCTCTGGTCGGTGTGGTTCTGCTGGCAGAATTGATTTTGGCTTTCTCCGCCTCGATCTTCTCGCCGAAAATTGCAGCAAATGCCGCTTATCCGATCCCTGATGTGGCTACACGCCAGAATACACAGGCGCTTGGCGACATTCTCTATACGGATTTCGTTTTCTACTTCCAGATTGCCGGCCTGATCCTGCTGGTGGCGATGATCGGCGCGATTGTGCTGACCCTGCGTCATAAAGAAGGCGTCAAACGTCAGTCGATCCCTGCGCAGGTTGCCCGTACACCGGAAACTGCGATCGAGATCAAAAAAGTCGAAACAGGCAAGGGTATTTAACAGGAGCCTCATGATGGTAGTCGGTATCGAACATTATCTGACCGTGTCGGCGATCCTGTTTACGCTTGGCGTTTTCGGGGTTTTCCTCAACCGTAAGAATGTGATCGTCATTTTGATGTCGGTCGAGCTTATTCTTCTCTCGGTCAATCTGAACTTCATTGCGTTTTCCGCAACGCTCGGCGATCTGGTCGGGCAGGTTTTCGCACTCTTCGTCCTGACTGTTGCAGCTGCTGAAGCGGCAATCGGTCTTGCTATTCTTGTCGTGTTCTTCCGTAACCGTGGTTCTATCGCGGTGGAAGATGTCAATGTCATGAAAGGTTGACGGGCAGATGCTCTACTACGCGATCGTCTTCCTTCCGCTGCTGGGCTTTCTTATTGCCGGACTTTTCGGCAATAAGATCGGAGCCAAAGCCAGCGAATATATCACTTCCGGCTTCCTCGTGATTGCGGCTGCGCTGTCATGGGTTGCGTTCTTTACTGTTGCAATGGGCTCCTCCGAGCCTGTCCGTGTGCCGGTTCTGCACTGGCTGACTTCCGGTACCCTGTCTTTTGACTGGGCGATCCGTGTGGATACACTGACCGCGATCATGCTTGTTGTTATCAACAGCGTGTCGGCGCTCGTACACATCTACTCGATCGGCTATATGCATCACGATCCGCATCGTCCGCGTTTCTTTGCTTACCTGTCGCTGTTTACCTTTGCGATGCTGATGCTGGTAACTTCTGACAATCTGGTTCAGATGTTCTTCGGCTGGGAAGGCGTGGGTCTTGCATCCTATCTGCTGATCGGCTTCTGGTATAAGAAACCTTCGGCCAATGCGGCTGCGATGAAAGCTTTCGTAGTCAACCGCGTTGGTGACTTCGGCTTCCTGCTTGGTATTTTCGGTATCTTCGTTCTGTTCGGCGCCGTTGATTATGCCACGATCTTCTCGACAGCTCAGAATTATGCTGCCGGTGAAAATGCATCGCAGGTTGTGCTGAGCTTCCTCGGTTTTGAACTCGACAAACAAGGCGCTCTGACCGTTGTTGCATTGCTGCTCTTCATGGGCGCAATGGGTAAATCGGCGCAGTTCCTGCTGCACACATGGCTGCCGGACGCGATGGAAGGCCCGACACCTGTGTCGGCTCTGATTCACGCGGCGACAATGGTGACCGCAGGTGTGTTCATGGTTGCGCGCATGTCGCCGATTTTTGAACAGTCTGAAACAGCTCTGCTGGTTGTGACCATTATCGGTGCGATCACTGCTTTCTTTGCCGCGACCGTTGGTCTGGTACAGAACGATATCAAGCGCGTGATTGCTTATTCGACCTGTTCGCAGCTCGGTTATATGTTCGTGGCGCTCGGCGTCGGCGCTTACGGCGCTGCCGTATTCCACCTGTTCACACATGCTTTCTTTAAAGCTCTGCTGTTCTTGGGCGCCGGTTCGGTTATCCATGCGGTATCTGATGAGCAGGATATGCGTCGTATGGGTGGTCTGCGTAAGCTGATCCCGACCACTTATTGGATGATGATTATCGGTACTGTGGCGCTGACAGGTCTTGGTATTCCGGGCACTGTTATCGGTACTGCCGGCTTCTTTTCCAAAGATGCGATTATTGAATCTGCATTTGCTTCGCACTCAGCTGCATCGGGCTTTGCCTTCACGCTGCTGGTGATCGCTGCTGCATTCACATCTTTCTACTCATGGCGTCTGATTTTCATGACTTTCCACGGCAAGCCACGCGCTACCGCTGAAGTTATGCATCACGTTCATGATTCACCTCCGGTGATGCTGGTTCCGCTGTTCGTTCTTGCCGTTGGTGCACTTTTCGCAGGCTTCTTCTTCGTCGGTTACTTCTTCGGCGATCATTATGATGCTTTCTGGAAGGGCGCTCTGTTCACCGGTGCGGATAACCATATTCTGCATGACTTCCACGGTGTGCCGACCTGGGTTAAATTCTCGCCGTTCATTGCAATGGTGCTGGGTTTCATCTTTGCATGGGCTTTCTATATCCGCTCGCCGGAAACACCGAAGGCAATTGCAGCCCGTCATCCTGGCCTGTACCAGTTCTTGCTGAACAAATGGTACTTCGACGAACTCTATGATTTCCTGTTCGTTCGCCCGAGCATGGCTCTTGGTCGCTTCCTTTGGAAAACCGGTGATACCAAGATCATTGACGGCATGGGGCCGAATGGTGTGGCGGCTCGTGTAGTCGGCATTACCAACCGCGTTGTTAAGCTGCAGAGCGGTTACCTTTATCACTACGCATTCGCGATGCTTATCGGTGTCGCCGCGCTCGTCACCTGGATGATGATCGGGAGCTCTTTCTGATGACCGACTGGCCAATTCTCTCAACGGTCACGTTTCTGCCGCTCGTAGGTGCGTTCTTGATCCTCTTGATCAAGGACGACAGCGAGGCAGCGCGCCGCAATATCCGTAATGTTGCATTTCTGACCACAATCTTTGTGTTTGCATTGTCTCTGGTGATCTGGGCAGGCTTTGATAATTCAAATGCCGGTTTCCAGATGGTTGAGAAACATGCATGGTTCGGTGAAGGCATCAGCTATCACATGGGCGTGGACGGTATTTCCATGCTGTTTGTGGTGCTGACCGCATTCCTGATGCCGTTCTGTATTCTGGCGAGCTGGAAGTCCGTGGACTTCCGCGTCAAGGAATATATGGTTGCGTTTCTGATCCTTGAAACGCTCGTTATCGGTGTGTTCTGCGCACTGGATATGTTCCTGTTCTACGTGTTCTTTGAAGCCAGCCTTATCCCGATGTTCATCATCATCGGTGTATGGGGTGGTCAGCGCCGCGTTTACGCCAGCCTGAAATTCTTCCTCTATACGCTGCTGGGCTCGGTGCTGATGCTCATTGCTATGATGGCAATGTATTTCACCGCCGGTACAATGGATATTCCGACCCTTCTGGCTTACGACTTCCCGGCATCAATGCAGACATGGTTGTGGCTGGCCTTCTTCGCTTCTTTCGCGGTGAAGATGCCGATGTGGCCGGTTCATACATGGTTGCCTGATGCGCACGTTGAAGCACCGACAGCCGGTTCGGTTATTCTGGCTGGTATTCTCCTGAAGCTCGGTGGCTACGGCTTCCTGCGTTTCTCGCTGCCAATGTTCCCGCTGGCTTCCGCAGACTTTGCACCATTCGTATTCTGGCTCTCGGTTATCGCCATTGTTTACACCTCTCTGGTGGCTCTGGTTCAGACCGATATCAAAAAGCTGATCGCCTATTCGTCCGTTGCCCATATGGGTTATGTGACTATGGGTATCTTTGCTGCCAATGCGCAGGGTGTGCAGGGTGCATTGTTCCAGATGCTGTCGCACGGTATCATTTCCGGCGGTCTGTTCCTTTGCGTTGGCGTGGTTTACGACCGTATGCATACACGTGATATCTCGGCCTATGGTGGTCTGGTCAACAACATGCCGAAATATGCGGTTGTGTTCCTGATCCTTACCATGGCCAATGTTGGTCTGCCAGGGACTTCCGGCTTTATTGGTGAATTCCTGACACTATTCGGTGTGTTCCAGGCCAATACATGGATTGCTGTGATTGCAACAACCGGTGTTATCCTGTCGGCTGCCTATGCGCTCTACCTCTATCGCCGCGTCATTTTCGGTGCGCTTGATAAGGAAAGCCTGAAAGCGCTGCTGGATCTGTCTCCGCGTGAGAAAGCAATCCTGTATCCGCTCGTCATTCTGACGATCTTCTTCGGTGTCTATCCGGTTCCGGTCTTTGATGCGACTGCGAGTGCCGTTGACGCTCTGGTCACCAACTACAATGCGGCTGTGGCAAGTGTTGCCATGCCTGTTGCAAATTAAGACGAAGGCATCGAGCGATGTACACCGATCTGATTGCCCACCTTACTCTCGCTGCACCGGAGGTGCTGCTCGCAGTTGGCGCCTTGGTGCTGCTGATGGTGGGTGTATTTTCCGGCGACCGTGCCAACACCATTGTTACGGGTCTTTCTGTAGCATTGCTGCTTGGTGCGCTCGCACTCGTGCTGGTTTTCCCTGCTGACGGCGCTGCTTTCGGCTCGGCATTCATCAGCGACAGCTTTACCCGTTTCATGAAAGTGCTGACACTGATCGGTTCGGTCGTCACGCTGATCATGTCGGTCGGCTTTGCCAAAGACCAGAAATTCAACAAGTTTGAGTTTCCGGTTCTGGTAGTGCTGTCGACTGTCGGTATGCTGTTGATGGTATCCGCCAACAATATGCTGGCTCTCTATCTCGGCCTCGAAATGTCGTCGCTGGCGCTTTATGTGCTGGCCGCTTTCAACCGCGACAGCGTACGTTCCACAGAAGCCGGTCTGAAATATTTCGTTCTCGGCGCTCTGTCTTCGGGTATGCTGCTTTACGGTATTTCTCTGGTCTATGGTTACACCGGCACAATCAATTTTGCTGATATTGCTACTGCTGTTACCGGCGGCGAGCGTCAGTTGGGTCTGGTCTTCGGTCTGGTCTTCATCATGGCCGGTCTGGCATTCAAAATCTCCGCTGTTCCGTTCCATATGTGGACACCGGATGTTTATGAAGGTGCGCCAACCCCTGTAACCGCTTTCTTTGCTGCGGCTCCGAAAATGGCTGCTATTGCATTGCTGGTACGCGTGACCATGGGTGCCTTTGCCCCGCTGACCGCTGACTGGCAGCAGATTATCGTTTTCGTGGCTCTGGCTTCGATGATCCTCGGTGCTTTCGCGGCGATCGGTCAGAAAAACATCAAACGCCTGATGGCCTATTCGTCCATCAGCCATGTTGGTTATGCTCTGGTTGGTCTTGCTGCCGGTACTGTAGACGGTGTGCGCGGCGTTGCTATTTACATGCTGATCTATCTGGTGATGACACTGGGTACATTCGCATTCATTCTGGCAATGCGTAACAAGAGCGGCACTGTTGAAGAGATCAATGATCTGGCCGGACTGTCCCGCACCAATCCGGTGATGGCGACAATCATGACCATCTTCATGTTCTCGCTTGCAGGTATTCCTCCGCTGGCCGGTTTCTTCGGTAAGTGGTACACATTCCTTGCAGCAGTTCAGGCTGGTCTGGTGCCGCTGGCGGTTATCGGTATCGTGGCTTCCGTTGTTGGTGCCTTCTACTATCTGCGCGTTATCAAAATCATGTGGTTTGATGAGCCTGCAGGCGGTCTTGAAGCACCCGCCGGTGAGCTGAAACTGGTGATGGGCGTATCCGCAGCTTTCGTTCTGCTCTATGCGCTGATCGCTTCGCCGATCATGATCTGGGCGACAAATGCTGCCAAAGCATTTTTCTGATACGATCTGAATAAGCATGTTATAAACGCCCGGTTTATGCCGGGCGTTTCTTTTTGTAAGGTGCATGATGAGTTTTGTTCTGAGTGAAAAAACAATTGCTGCCGGTTACGGGCTAAAGGAATTCGAATATATCGGTTCAACCAATGCCGAAGCTTTGACAGAAGCACAGACAGGGGCGGAAAGTGCTGTCTGGTATGTGACCAAGGATCAGCGCTCCGGCCGTGGTCGTCGTGGTCGTGAATGGTCAACACAGACCGGTAATCTCGCTGCAACCTTGCTGCTTATTCATGATTATCCGCTGGAACTGGCTGCCACACTGAGCTTCGTCGCCGGTCTTTCACTGGTTGAGGCCGTTGAGCAATTGCTGCCGGAGACAGAGACACGGTTTCAGCTGAAATGGCCGAATGATGTGCTGGCAGATGGCGCGAAACTGTCGGGCATTCTTCTTGAATCCAGTTTGCTGAAAGACGGGCGCAAGGCTCTGGTTATCGGTATTGGTGTGAATGTGCTGCATATTCCGGAAGGCGTGCCCTATGCGGTGAGCAGTCTGAAAGCCAATGGCTATAAACAGGGTGCAGAACAGCTATTGCAGGCGCTGGCAGAGCGCTTTGCTGTGAACTTTGCTTTGTGGAATAACGGTCAGGGTCTGGAAACTATCCGTACCCATTGGCTGCGTCATGCGGCAAGGCTGGGTGAAGTCATTCGGGTGCAAAGCGGCGGCGAGACATTGGAAGGTGTGTTCTCTTCTATTGATGCGCAGGGGCATCTGGTTCTGACCTTGCCACAGGGACGAAAACAGACGATCTCCGCCGGTGAGGTTTTCTTTGGTGCTGAAACACGCTAAAGCATCCTGTAATGAAGTGCAGGCTGTGAACTGGTAAAAGGCCGGTATTGCTATAATTGTTAAGTTGAAGTGCAAAACTTCAGTTTTCTTTTTGTAAGTTGAGAATTTTTGAGAACTATTCTTGCTTCAAATCACTTTAGCGGTCATGAAATTAGAGCGCTTCCAGTTATGACTGAATCGTTGGAACCGCTCTAATTCTTTGTTTTACGCATTATCCGGCGCAAAACCGGTACCCACTTTTGCTGGAAATGCTTTAATATGTTGAATTTGCATTGTCATGCCTGTGTGCATCCGGCTCTGTCTTTAAAAGAGCATGGAAAATGCCACATGATAATGTGTCGGAAGTAATATTTATTGAGGAGGGGGAATGCCCCAGTCCCGTTTGGATGATGTGCAAAACGATAGCGCTGTGAATGGCAAAGCGGAACTGGTGTTCCTGCCATTGGGCGGCGTAGGCGAAATCGGTATGAACCTCGCAATGTATGGCTACGGGCCGGAGCATGCGCGTGAATGGATCATTATCGATATGGGCGTGAGTTTTGCAGGTCCTGAATTGCCGGGGGCTGACCTGATCCTGCCGGATATCCGCTATCTGGAAGCCGAGCGTAATAATATCCGCGGCATTATCATTACCCACGCGCACGAAGATCATTATGGCTCGCTGCTGGATCTCTGGCCGCGTCTGCGCCTGCCGGTTTATGCGACCCCGTTTACCGCCGGATTGCTCGAAGCCAAACGTCAGGCTGAATATAATGCGCCGGAAATTCCGGTGACCGTGTTCCGCGCCGGTGAAAGTTTTGAAGTAGGCAGCTTCAAGATTGAAGCACTGGCCGTTACCCACTCCATTCCTGAGCCGGTATCGCTGGCGATTACTACGCCGCTTGGCCGTGTGATCCATACGGGTGACTGGAAGATCGATCCGGAGCCGTCGCTCGGGCCTGTGCTCGACGAAACCCGTTTTGAACAGCTGGGTAATGAAGGCGTACTGGCACTGGTCTGCGACAGCACCAATGCGATGCGCGAGGGTGAATCACCGTCCGAGCGTCAGGTATCGGAAAGCCTGCGTGAGCTGATCGAAAATGCCAAAGGTCGTGTGGCAATCACCACATTCTCTTCCAATGTCGGCCGTATCCGCTCGATTGCCGAAGCTGCACGTGATGCCGGTCGTCAGGTGCTGGTTGTTGGCCGTTCGATGAAGCGTTGTATCTCGGTAGCAACCGAGCTTGGTTATATGGAAGGTCTGCCGGAATTCCTCTCGGAAGAAGATTACGGCTATGTCCCGCGTGAAAATGTGGTGATGGTGCTGACCGGTAGTCAGGGTGAACCACGCGCTGCGCTGGCCAAGCTGGCGCGCGATGAAATGCGCTCACTGGCTTTGACCGCCGGTGATACGGTGATTTTCTCGTCCCGTACTATTCCGGGTAATGAAAAATCGATCATTGAAATCAAAAACATGCTGATCGAGCAGGGCATCAAGATCATTTCGGATGATGATGCGCTTGTGCATGTTTCAGGTCATCCGCGCCGCAATGAGCTGAAGCGCATGTATGCGTGGGTACGCCCGCAAATTCTGGTGCCGGTGCATGGTGAAGCTGCGCATCTGGTTGCGCAAGGCACATTGGGCATACAGGCCGGTATTCCGGATGTGGCACAGGTGCGTAACGGTGATGTGCTGCGTTTGGCTCCGGGGCCAGCGAAGATTATTGATGAGGCGCCTTACGGCCGCATCTATAAAGACGGTCGTCTGATTGGTGATGAAGATGAAATGGGCATCACCGAGCGCCGCAAGCTGGCCTATGTCGGCCATGTGGCGGTGTCCATTCTTCTTGATAATCAGCATAAAATTTATGATGAGCCGGAGGTTGTGGCCTTTGGTTTGCCGGAAGAAGACAGTCAGCGCAATCTGATTGAAGACCTGCTCTATGATGCAGTCGTTAGCGCTGTTGACAGTATTCCGCGCGCGCGTCGCAAGGATATCGAGCTGGTGCGTGAAGCCGCGCGGCGTGCAGTGCGTGCTGCGGCCAATGATGTCTGGGGCAAAAAGCCGGTGACCACAGTTTTTGTCACCCGTATTCCGGAAGCCTGATCGTTTCTGTTCAGGATAAATATTTCGCCGCCGGTGAGCCATTCACCGGCGGTTTTTATTTGGGAAACAGAAATGTCGCTGTAAAACGAGCGCCCCAGTCAGGGCCGTTATCCGGTTTGCTTGCGTAATATTGGCCGGTAACACCAAGGCTGACATGTTGCTTGCCGAAGGTGAAAACTTTGGAAATGCCGAGATCAACCGGTATTGTCCATTGCTCATTCGTCCAGTCATAGGTCATTTCGCTGTTGAGCGATAAGCCGACCGTATTGGGAAAAGTATAGCTGATAAAAGGCTGGATCAGTGTGGCGCTGACATTCTGCCGGTCGTTTTCTCCGGCAAAGGACCAGATATGATTGGCCAGCATGCCCATCGTCCAGCCGTGTATTTGTTTGAGCGCAACGGCTGTCGGGCCTGCACCCCATTTTTGATTGCCAAGCATGGCATTGGTGGCGGTTGGCCACAGAAAGGCCGGTCCCACCCCCCAGATGATGCCATCTGTTTTCTGAACCGGAGACAGGAAAAAGCTCTGTACCGTATCACCCAGTCCGAGTTTCGCTCCGATATCCGGCGCAGGGGAGCTTTGCTGAATGATTGGCACAATGGTGCGCACGATCAAATTCCAGTCGGTATTGATGGAAAAGGGAATAACCGGCTGAATATTGGTGGTAAAACGACCGGCATTATTGGCGCCGGTACAACAGGTATAAGTGTTTTGAATAGGCACGCTTATGAGACTGGAAACCGGATTGGCCAGTTTCTTTGCCAGTTGTTGTGCGTCGGATTCTTGCGCTTTGGCAGCAGGAATGAAACTGACAATGCTGCATAATATGAATGTTATAATGTAGAGAAATATATTGCGCATCATCGGCTAATGACCTGATATTATTCGAAATAATAAGCAGGTTAAGCGCATTACCTGAAATTTGAAGCTGGCATTTTTATGCGTATCATTGTGAGAAACTGCGTGATGCTGTCTCTTGCCCGTGTTCTTTCGCTGCTCTATGCTGCGGTCAATAATGATGCATAATCCTTTAAGAGAATTATGCGGGGAGGAAAAATATGTCTGTTATGTCCGGAATGGCGATCTATTTTATCATCTGGTGGACAAGCCTGTTTGCCATGCTGCCTTTCGGTCTGCGTACACAGGCAGAAGAGAATAATATTGTGCGCGGCACAGTCGCGAGCGCACCGGCGCGCCCGCGGATCTGGCTGGCTTTTCTGCGTACGACCATCCTTGCGACAGTGATTTTCGGCCTGTTCTGGTTTGTGACGCAGAAACTCGGTTTCGGTCTGGATGATATTCCGCACTTCTTCCCTGAACTGTGAATCTCATTCTGAAATATTTGCCATAAGGCACTGTAATTATAGCGCTATTCGATAATTTCTATCTGATTTCAGTGCGGGCATAATCGCCTGAAATCAGAATTTCCGGCTTTGCTCCTTGCGTATTCGGTAGCTTGGCATCGAGCAGGGAGGCTTTGGAATGGATACGATAACTGACCGAAGTGCCTTTCGGAAATATCAGACTCGTATCCAGTGCACGCCCTGCAATATTAATCTGTTGTGGCTCTGTTGTGCCGTCAAATTGCAGTCTGGTGCGGAAAGCATCGCCGCGAATTCTGACTGATGTGGCAGAGCCTTGCAGGCTGATATCTGCGGCGCGGGTCTCTATATTCAGATCGGCAAATTGCCCCTGTAACTCCCCTTTGAAAGCGGGTTGATTAATCGTCACATCCGCATTGCGCGGCAGATTGATTTGCAGATAGGTGTTGCATTCGGACAGATCATACCAGCCGCTGTTTTTCGCTTTAATCAGCAATGTCTGGCCGCTGACAGTCATCTCGCCTTTGGATTTACAGTCATTATAGAACCAGCCTGAGAGCCAGCCTGATGGCTTGGCACTCATGACAGCCAGTTGTTTCGGATCGTCATTCGCTGTCAGGTGTATAAGGCTGGCATCGCCGCTGATCGTTACGCTCTTTATGCCGTCTGTTGCCACGGTTTTTTCCGATGCGTTTGTTTCATTGCTGCAACCGCTGAGCGTGAGAATGGCGGAAAGTAAAATTGAGAGAAGCATATAGTCCATTATTTTGATCCTGCTGCGTTGATAATGCAGGGATCATTTGCCGGACTGTGTATTTCTGCGACCTGAAACAGGATCAAGGTCGACGCATAACGCGTTTTGCTTCATGTTCCTGATCACATGATGAGACATGACCGAGATATTTGCCGATGATTTTTATTCCGCTGCCATTTGTGCTGACAATATTGTTGGCGATTATACTGGTGCAGCTCTTGCGCAATCGCGAGGCGGGAAACCGTGCGGATATGTTTTTCATCGGGCTGATCGGTACCTATATGTTGCAATCGGTTTTGCTTGGGCTGCGCTGGGGCTATGACATCCTTGCTGTTCTGCCCGTGCAGATTTTACTGGCATCTATAATTGCCGGATTGTCTTATTTAAGTTTTCGCAGTCTCACGGTGCAGAATAGTGATGATGCCTTGCGGGCGGATAAAATCTGGCCGCATTCGCTGCCTGTATTGGTGGTGTTTGTGTTGCTGCTTATACGCCGTGATCTGGCGGCGCTGGCAATTATCGTGATATTTTTGGCCTATGGTCTGGCTCTGCTGCGCCTGAGTTTTGCGGGGCCGGATGTGCTGATTGCTGCGCGACTGGACGGAATTATGCGCTCTTATCGGGCGATGCAGATAACCGCCACTATGCTGATCGGCTCTGTAATCGTTGATATATTGATTAATTTTGATTTTCTCTGGAACAGTGGTCGCTATTCCCCCTCGATCATTCTGGTCACCAATATTCTGTCTTTGCTGGTATTGGGCGCGGCGGCCGGTGTGGCACTGAATAATCGCACTAATGCTGATGAAGATGAGCGGGATGAGGGGAAGGCACATGCGCTTGTATCTGAGACTGCGCTGACAACAGATGAGCATCTGGCCATTGTGACTGAGCTGGATGCGCTGATGCGGGATAAACAGCTTTATAAGGATATGGAGCTCAACCTGAAGCGCATTGCTCACCGGCTACGCAGGCCACCACGCCATGTCTCTGAGGCAGTTAACCGGTGTCGCGGGATCAGCGTATCGGTTTATGTGAATAATTTTCGTGTCGAAGAAGCGTGTCGTCTGTTGCAGGAGACGGATGAGCCGGTGACGCAGATCACATTTGCCAGCGGCTTTCTCACCAAATCGAATTTCAATCGCGAATTTTTACGGGTGACGGGGATTGCACCTAAAACATATCGTAATCAAATAATTATGTCCGGCACCAGCATCACTGAATAGCACGGCCTTGCATGACATGAGTTTTGAGGAGAATTGCTTTATTATCGTGATGAAGCAAAACCGGAGTTTATAATCACACTATATTTGTATTATTAAGATGTAAAAAAAAGCAAGGCGTTAGCCTTGCTGATAAAATACGCGTCCAACTCGTTTCCTTGTTACAGGCGGCTGCGAAATACCGCGCCTGAGTTGCATCCTCCCAAGACTTTGACCGCGTGAGAGAGTAGTTAAGCCTGCTCTCTGTTGTCGTTGCTTGGAAAATAGAATGAGAAATATCAGTTGTCACGCGTTTTTTTAAACGCAGACACAAAAATGCCATAAGAATTGAAGCCGAAAAGCAAATTTCAATGTTTTTAATTCGATTTAAAATGAAATTTTCATAAGAATTGCAGTTTTTAGAGTGCTTTTTGGATGAAAATCAAAAATGTAAAAAAATTGTCACAAATAAATAAAACTGAAGCTGAACCTGTCTTTTGCCGTTCAGGCAGCGGGAAATGCTGTAAAGCTCACATTATTTTTATCCCGATCTCCTGAAATATAAGGAATCATCGGGAGCTGCCATAATTTGGCAGGCTTTATCCGTCAGGTCTGCATGCCTTCGTGACTGAAGATTTGCTGGCTCCGCACTGCGTGAGACGGGTTTTCATTGCCATGATAAGTGGTTAATAAACACGAGAGATTTTATGTGTTTTTTCCTGATTCTAACGGGATCGGGAGCAATTTCCGGTGGTTCCTCCATGCGTATGTCGCGATTCTTTTTGCCGATCCTGAAAGAAAATCCAAAAGAGGCAGAAATTGTCTCCCATCGTCTGATGCTGCGCGCGGGGATGATCCGCCAGCAGTCAGCCGGTATTTACACATGGCTGCCGCTGGGTCTGAAGGTTCTGAACAAGGTCAATACGATCATTCGTGAAGAGCAGAACCGCGCAGGCGGCAATGAAATTCTGATGCCGACAATCCAGTCTGCTGATCTGTGGCGCGAAAGCGGCCGCTATGATGCTTACGGCAAGGAAATGCTGCGTATTAAAGATCGCTCCGAGCGTGAAATGCTGTTCGGCCCGACCAATGAAGAAATGGTCACCGATATTTTCCGCTCCTATGTGCGTTCATATAAAGACCTGCCGCTGAACCTTTATCACATTCAGTGGAAATTCCGCGACGAAGTGCGTCCGCGTTTCGGTGTGATGCGTTCGCGCGAATTCCTGATGAAAGATGCTTATTCTTTTGACCTGAATTACGAAGGTGCGAAAGCTGCTTACTACCGCATGTTCGTTTCTTATCTGCGCACATTCTCCCGTATTGGCGTGCAGGTTGTACCAATGCGTGCTGATACCGGCCCGATCGGCGGCGATCTGTCCCATGAATTTATTATTCTGGCGGATACCGGTGAAAGTCAGGTTTTCTGTGACCGCGCTTATCTCGATCTGAAAGTGCCGGGTGCAGATATCGACTTCTTCGATGATGCGGCAATGGCATCTATCGTTGACCAGTGGACAACGCCTTACGCTGCGACTGAAGAAATGCACGATGAAGCCGCATGGGCAAAAGTCGATGTAGGCAATCAGGTTGCTGCACGCGGTATTGAAGTTGGTCACATCTTCCATTTCGGCACCAAATATTCCGAGCCAATGGGCGCGAAAGTGCAGGGACCGGACGGCAAAGAACATCTGGTTTCCATGGGGTCTTACGGCATCGGCCCTTCACGCGTGGTTGCTGCAACGATTGAAGCATCCCATGATGAAAACGGTATCATCTGGCCGAAAGCCATTGCACCGTTTGGTGCAGGTATCGTCAATATGAAGCCGGGCGATGCGGCTTGTGATGCTGTATCGGAAAAGCTCTATGAAGCCCTGACCAATGCCGGTCTTGATCCTCTGCTCGATGACAGCGACGACCGTCCGGGTTCGAAATTCGCAACCATGGATCTGATTGGTGTGCCGGTACAGATCATTGCCGGTCCGCGCAGCGTTGCCAATGGTGAAGTTGAAGTCAAAGATCGTAAAACCGGTGAACGTCAGACTATGACTGTTGAAGCCGCAATCAATCTTCTGACTGCGGGGCAGTAATGTTCAAAAAGCCTGCGACAGGTGGAAATCAAGGCAACGGGGGAGCGCAATTGCTCGATAAATTGCCAAAGAAACAACAGGAAAAGAAACCGGCAGCTCAGGCACAGCGTCAGGGCACCGGACCATTCTCCTCACTGGAACGTATGATTGCATGGCGCTATCTGCGTTCCCGCCGTCGCGAGGCTTTTATTTCTGTGATTGCCGGTTTTTCATTCACCGGCATCATGCTCGGCGTGGCCACACTCATCATCGTTATGGCGGTGATGAACGGCTTCCGCACGGAGCTCCTCAACCGTATTCTCGGTATCAACGGCCACCTGATTGTTGCGCCGATCGACAGCCCGCTGGAAGATTACGATCATCTGGTGAAGCGTATGGATGCGCTGCAAGGCGTGAAATTCGCTATTCCGGTTGTTGAGGGGCAGGCTCTGGTGCAGGGCAGTATCGGTGCCGGCACCGGTGCGCTGGTGCGTGGTCTGCGCGAGCAGGATGTGAATAAGCTTGAGCTGATCGCCAAGAATGTAAAATCCGGTACTTTCGCGAGCTTTGACACGTCTGACGGTGTGGCCATTGGTACCCGTATGGCGCAGAATCTCGGTCTGGGCGTGGGCGATGATCTGAAAATCATTTCGCCGGATGGTGACGTAACGCCGTTTGGTGTGAATGCCCGTACCAAAGCCTATCCGATCAAGGCCATCTTCGAGATCGGCATGTCGGAATATGACGCGTCTATTGTGCTGATGCCTTTGGGCGAGGCGCAATTGTTCTTCAATCAGGAAGACCGTGTGCAGTCGATTGAGGTCTTTGCCGATAATCCGGACAAGGTTGATGATCTGCGTGCCGGTGTGGAAGAGGCGGCAGAACGCCCTGTGATGCTGACTGACTGGCGCCAGCGTAATGCCACATTCTTCTCAGCCTTACAGGTTGAGCGTAACGTGATGTTCATGATCCTCACGCTGATAGTTCTTGTCGCGGCACTCAATATTATTTCCGGTCTGATAATGCTGGTGAAAGATAAGGGGCGTGACATCGCGATCCTGCGCACAATGGGCGCAACCCGCGGTGCAATCATGCGTATTTTCCTGATGACCGGTGCGGCGATCGGTGTCACGGGAACGCTGGCAGGCGTGGTGCTCGGCGTTGTCGTGTGCCTCAATGTGGAGCGTATCCGTGCGTTCTTCTCGTGGTTGTCGGGTACAACTTTGTTTAACCCTGAGCTTTATTTCCTGAGCCAGCTCCCGGCTGAAATGAATCTCAGCGAAACGCTTTCTGTTATTGGTATGGCGCTGTTCTTGTCATTTATTGCAACGATTTTTCCGGCTTGGCGTGCGGCCAAACTCGATCCTGTTGAAGCGCTGAGGTACGAATAATGGCTGCTATGTCCGGAGAGCCGATCCTCCAGCTGAAAAATGTCTGCCGCAGCTATCATGAAGCAGACCGTGAGCTGACAATTCTTAAAGATGCGAATTTTACGCTGATGCGCGGTGAAATGGTGGCGCTGGTTGCACCATCCGGTGCCGGTAAATCCACCCTGCTGCATACGGCAGGACTGCTGGAAAAACCGGATTCCGGTGATGTAATATTAGGCAAAACCTCCTGCGCGCAGCTGGATGATGATGAACGTACAGCCATGCGCCGCAATGATCTGGGCTTTGTCTATCAGTTCCATCATCTGCTGCCGGAATTTACCGCGCTTGAAAATGTGATGGTGCCGCAAATGTTGCGTGGCCTGTCATCCAAAGTTGCATCACAGCGTGCGCAAAATTTGCTGGATTATATGCGTATCGGGCCTCGCTCTTCGCATCGCCCGTCAGAGCTTTCCGGTGGTGAACAGCAGCGTGTGGCCATTGCCCGTGCAGTTGCTAATGCACCGCTGGTGCTGTTTGCGGATGAACCGACAGGCAATCTCGATCCGTCAACATCATCCTATGTGTTTCAGGCACTGGAGGCGCTGGTGCGTCAGTCCGGCCTGTCTGCGCTGATCGCAACGCATAATCATGATCTGGCACGACGCATGGATCGTTGCGTTACACTGAAAGACGGCAAGATTGTTGATCTCGATTTGAGAAAACCTGCCGCCTGATTGCAAGACAAGCTGAATTATTGAATGCCGTATGCTGAAATATGCATGCGGCATTTTTATTTGTTCTGTAGATACGGAAACAAGAGCTGCGGCTTAAATAGCTGAAACTACAATCAAAAACAAAACAGGCGCTGCTTACATAACCAGGCGGCAAATCAGCGGTTCATATTTCACTAACTATAGATGTTTTTACGTGAACAAAGAGGGGTTGACTGCGGAACAATAATGGAACAAATTGCATACATACAAGAACAAATGGAGTTCATATCATGTCTGATCTGGTTCGTGATGTTATGTCATTCATTTCCATCGGTTTGTTTGTAGCAACATTTGCTATGTGGCTGGCAGCGTTCTGACGCTGCTCAAAGCCTGATTTAACCAGAGCATGTCGCGGAAAAGTAGGCACCGGTTTTCCTATACGACATGCGTAAAACAAGAAGATAGAGCGAGCACAGCGGATACAATTAAACGCGGCACGCTCTGTTTAATGATGTAGCTGGCTGAAGATATAGCCAGCTAGAGATATAGCCAGCTAGAGATATAGAATGTGTAATGATTGACGGAATGCACTTATGCATCTGGACATCATGACGGCATTGCGGGAAAAAGGATCTGATGAATGGGCGGAGTCTGACAGGCTTCAGTTCATTATCCGGTTTGATTTTCCCGTCTTACAGAACTGTCATTCTTGGAATGGAGTTTCTATGTAAGGCTTTTTACTGCGATACATCACTGCACAAACGGGCAGGCGATGGTTGCAATGACGGAGTATATGCCTTTGCCTTCTGATGTTTCTGCCGTAGCTGCTTCTGAATTACCTGCCGGAGCGCCGGTATTTATTCATTTGCGTACGCATTCGGCTTACTCATTGCTGGAAGGGGCATTGCAAATCGGCAAAATTATCGGCCATGCCAAGGATGATAATGCGCCTGCAATTGCCGTAACAGACACGAATAATCTGTTCGGCGCATTGGAATTTGCGCAGAAGGCGTCGAAAGACGGTGTGCAGCCGATTATCGGCTGTGTTGTTGATATTGCCTTTGGCGACCATCAGCCGGAAGGCCGTGCGATTAACCGCCGTGATGCGCTGGATTTGTCACCGGTGGTGCTGCTGGCTTCCAGTGAGGAAGGCTATGCCAATATGGTGCGGCTGGTCAGCCGCTCCTATTTGGAAACAGAAGCCGGTGATCCGGTGCATATCCGCGCCGACTGGCTGCCGGATTTGTCAGAGGATGTGATTTTTCTGACCGGCGGGGCAGAGGGGCCGATTGGCAAACCGCTCAGTAATGAACGGGAAGAGCGTGCGCGCAGCCGCCTTGAGTTTTTAAAAAACATCTTTGGCGATCGTCTTTATGTCGAATTGCACCGCCAGCGCGGTTATGACCGCGTGCTTGAATCCAAACTGGTTGATCTGGCTTATGAATATGAGCTGCCATTGGTTGCAACCAATGAGGCATTCTTCAAGCAGAGCGGAGATTATGAAGCGCATGATGCTTTGCTGGCGATTGCAGATGGTCAGGTCATTGCATCGGATGATCGCCGCCGCCTGACACCGGATCATTATCTGAAGTCTCAGAGCGAAATGGCGGCATTGTTTGCCGATTTGCCGGAGGCTCTGGAAAATACTGTCGAGATTGCACGTCGCTGCCATTGGTACACGCAAACCCGTGCGCCGATCTTGCCGCGCTTTACCGGTGAATCCGATGATCCGGAAGCCGCTTTGCAGGCAGAAGCGGATGAAATGGCGCGTCAGGCACGTGAAGGCCTTGAAGAACGTTTGAAGCTGTTCGGCCTTGCGGAAGGCCATACCCACGAGGACTATATCAAGCGGCTGGATTACGAAATCAGCATCATCGTCCGCATGAAATTTCCGGGCTACTTCCTGATCGTTTCGGACTTTATTAAATGGGCAAAGCAACAGGATATTCCGGTGGGACCGGGCCGTGGTTCCGGTGCGGGTTCGCTGGTTGCTTATGCGCTGACCATTACAGATGTTGATCCGTTGCGTTTCTCTCTGCTGTTTGAGCGTTTTCTTAATCCGGATCGTGTGTCGATGCCGGACTTTGATATCGACTTTTGTCAGGATCGCCGTGAAGAGGTGATCCGCTATGTGCAGCAAAAATACGGCCGTGATCAGGTAGCGCAGATTATCACTTTCGGTACGCTGCAGGCGCGTGCGGTGCTGCGCGATGTTGGCCGCGTGCTGCAAATGCCCTACGGGCAGGTGGACAGGCTGTGTAAATTGGTGCCGTCGAACCCTGCCAATCCGGTATCGCTCGGACAGGCTATTAATGAAGAACCGCGCATTAATGAGGAGCGTGAGAAGGAACCGGTTGTCGGTCGTCTTCTCGATATGTCGCTGAAGCTGGAAGGGCTTTATCGCCACGCTTCCACGCACGCTGCAGGTATTGTTATCGGTGACCGGCCATTGTCGGAACTGGTGCCGATGTATCGCGATCCGCGCTCAGATATGCCTGTCACCCAGTTCAATATGAAATGGGTCGAACAGGCCGGTCTGGTAAAGTTCGACTTTCTTGGTCTGAAAACGCTGACGGTTCTGAATACGGCTGTGAAGTTGATTGCCCGTAAAGGCGTCGATATCGATCTGCAAACGCTGCCGTTTGACGACAAGCTGACTTATGAAATGCTGTCACGCGGTGAAACGGTCGGCGTGTTTCAGGTGGAATCGGTGGGTATGCGTAAAGCGCTCATCGGGATGAAGCCTGACCGTATCGAGGACATTATTGCGCTTGTGGCGCTCTATCGTCCGGGCCCGATGGAGAATATTCCGACCTATAATGCGCGCAAGCATGGTGAGGAAGAGATTGCCTCTATTCACCCGAAAATCGACCATCTGGTGAAGGAAACGCAGGGCGTTATCGTTTATCAGGAGCAGGTGATGCAGATCGCGCAGGAGCTTTCCGGCTATTCGCTTGGTGAAGCGGATTTGCTGCGCCGTGCGATGGGTAAGAAGATCCGCGAGGAAATGGACAAGCAGCGCGTCCGTTTCGTCGATGGTGCGATTGAAGGCGGTGTCGGCAAGGCGCAGGCCAATACGATTTTCGATCTGCTTGCCAAATTTGCTGACTATGGTTTCAATAAATCCCACGCGGCTGCCTATGCGATTGTTTCTTATCATACCGCCTATCTGAAGGCGCATTATCCGGCTGAGTTTCTCGCCGCGTCGATGACCTATGATATGAACAATACGGAAAAGCTCAATGATTTCCGTCGTGATGCCTTGCGTCTTGGTATTGAGGTGGTGCTGCCGTCGGTCATGACATCCTACCGCCCGTTTGAGGTAGGCGAAGGTAAGATTTTCTATTCGCTGGCCGCGATCAAAGGCGTTGGTGATGCTGCCGTTGAGCATATTGTTGACAAGCGGAAAGAAAAACCGTTTGAAAGCCTTGAGGATTTCTGTGAGCGCGTTGATCCGCGCATGGTCAACCGCCGTGTGTTTGAAAGCCTGATTAATGCCGGTGCGCTGGATTGTTTCGGTGTTGACCGTTCAGCTTTGAGTTCCGGTATGGACAGTCTGATGGCCTATACTCAGCGCACGCAGGAAAACGCCAATAGCGGGCAGTCGGATATTTTTGGCACCGGTCTGGTGCCGAAAGAAAAGCTGCAATTGCCAGTGGTAACGCCTTGGACATCATCAGAGAAACTGCATCGCGAATTGCAGGCCGCAGGCTTCTATCTCTCCGCGCATCCGCTGGATGATTATAATGAAGCGCTGCAGAAAATGCGTGTTCAGAGCTGGGCTGATTTCTCCAATGCGGTGAAGAAAGGCGCAACCAACGGTCGTCTTGCCGGAACGGTTATCAGCAAGCAGGAGCGCAAGACCAAGACCGGCAATAAAATGGGCATCATCGCCTTTTCTGATGCGACAGGTCAGTTTGAATCGGTATTGTTCTCGGAAGCGCTTCAGCAGTTCCGCGACCTGCTGGAACCCGGTCGCTCGGTAGTAATTACTGTTTCCGCTGAGAATCGGCCGGAAGGTGTGAGCCTGCGCATTGCCACGGTCGTGTCGCTTGAGGATGAGGCCAGCCGACTGCAAAAGGCGCTGCGTCTGTTCCTGCGTAACAGCGATGCACTGGATCAGATCGTGCCTTATTTCAAAACCCGTGGTGACGGCGAGGTCAGCTTTATCGTGATCAAGGATAATGGTCAGCGTGAGGTGGAGGTTGCTTTGCCGGATCGCTACCGCATCAGCCCGCAGATTGCCAGCGCGATGAAGGCCATCAGCGGTGTGGTCGATGTGGAACTCATCAGCTGATCGCTGACTATTATTCACCTTGAGACTCAATATATGTTTCGTATATAGTATGTATATGAAACATATGTGAGGCCTTATGGGTATTGTGAATATTGAAGACGAGTTGCATGAGCAGCTGCGTCTTGCGAGCAGGGTGACTTGCCGCTCTATTAATGCGCAGGCTGCCTTCTGGATTAAGATAGGTATGTTATGCGAAACCAATCCGACGCTCAGTTTTTCAGAGATTATGCGTCGTGAGCTGAATGCTGCCGGTGTTGCTGTTTCATCGCTGGGCATGAGTGAAGCATGATTAAGCACCCTCAGGAACTGGCGCTGATGGCAGAAGTAGGGCGTTTGCTGGCTTCAGTCTTTGATATGCTGGATAAAACGCCGCTTGAAGGGGTTTCAACGCTTGAAATCAACGACAAAGTCGAGCGCTTTATCATTGAGGATTTGCAATCCCGACCGGCCAGTAAAGGCCAGTATGGCTATGGTTTTGTGCTGAACTCTTCAGTCAATCATGTAGTTTGTCACGGTGTGCCGTCACAAACGGATGTGCTGAAAAGCGGTGATATTGTCAATTTTGACATTACACTGGAAAAGAACGGCTATATCGCGGATTCCAGCAAGACCTATTGTGTTGGCGAGGTGAATGCTGCCGCTAAAAGGTTGGTGCGCACAGCTTATGAAGCAATGTGGATGGGTATTGCTGCTGTGCGTCCGGGTGCGCGGATCGGCGATATCGGCTGGGCAATCGAGCATCACGCCAAGCGCAACGGCTATTCGGTCGTACATGATTATTGCGGTCACGGTATCGGCCGTGAAATGCATGAAGAACCGCAAATTCTCAATTTCGGTAAACCCGGAACCGGCCTGTTTCTGCAACAAGGCATGGTTTTCACCATTGAACCGATGCTCAATCAGGGGCAACGCAATGTAAAAACTGAAGCGGATGAATGGACTGTCACCACAAAAGACGGGTTACTCTCGGCTCAGTTCGAACATACGGTTGCGGTGACGGCAACAGGCGTTTCGGTGCTGACCTTGCGTGCGGATGAAAAGAACTCACCGCAGGCGAAACGATTAGGTTTGATAGCAAGTTGATGTGAAAAAGGCCTGCAGTGACTACAGGCCTTTTTATTCTATATTTTAATATGCTGCTGTGAAGCGCTGACGGATATGTTTGCCCTGTTCTGCTTCATCAAGAATGGCGACTGCCAGATCGCCGACGGTGATTTTGCTTTCGCCCTTATCGTCAAAAACCGGAGAATCTGTGCCTAAACGGAATGTGCCGGTGGATTCACCCGGCACCAGCAGAATTGCCGGTGAGACAAAAGACCAGTCCAGTTCATTCTCGGTTTTTAGATCATTGAGTGCCTGACGGGCACCCAGCGCACCTTCTTTATATTCCGCTGGAAATTCAGGGGAATCCACCAGCTGAGCGCCGTTGATTTCAAGGCTGCCTGCGCCGCCAACGGCGATCAGGCGTTTGATGCCGGCTTTTTTCACAGCTTCAGTGATAGATTTGCTGCCTTTGATGTGAATATTGCGGATGTCGGCTTCCTGCCAGCCCGGATTATAGGCGGAGATCACCAGATCATGGCCTTTTAAAAGGGTGGCCAGTCCGTCTGTGTCGAGAACATCGGCTTTCACGGCGGTGACATTGGCATTGGCAGCGATTTTTTCCGGATGGCGCACAAGTGCGCTCACCTGATGGCCGCGTTTCACGGCTTCATTGAGCAGGGCTGTACCGACATAGCCGCTGGCGCCGATGATTGCGATTTTTGACATAGGACTTACCTCATATTATAAGATTGATAAGAATTATTTTTAATCAGGTTACGATAAGTAACTATGTAATATGATTTGAAATGACTGTGAAGAATGCACTTTAAAGTCAGCAAGTCACTTCAAAGTAACCACCTGCAAATGCGCGCTTTGCCGTTCAATTTTACGGTCGCGTGCAATGAAGGAGAAGGTAATGACCTCTCAGATGAATGCCGCGCTGAAGAAAAATTCAGCAGAGCCACAGCATGATGATGGAAATAATACCTCGCCGATTCTGGCTGATACCGCAGGATTCGCCGAGGACGAAAACGGCACATGTCCGATCCGTGAAGTGCTGGATCGGGTGGGGGATACATGGAGCCTGCTGGTTATTCTCAATCTTCAGCAGGGTACAATCCGCTTCAATGCGCTGCGCCGTCTGATCGAGGGCATTTCGCAGCGCATGCTCACAGTGACTTTACGCTCATTGGAGCGTGACGGTTTGGTGTTGCGCACTGTACGTCCGACTTCACCGCCGGAGGTGGAATATTCGCTGACTGCATTGGGAATGTCGCTGGCAAAGCCGATTGACAATCTGGGACAATGGGCGGTCGATAACCGCCATACCATGCGTGAAGAGCGCGCGCGTTTCGATGCGCAACAATAAATCAAAGGCGCATTGTCAGAGCGTATCCTGAGAAATGGGAACCGGTTTTTGGATAAGATACGCATAAAAACAAAGAGATAGAACGAGCGCCGTGATCCGGTTTGAATGCAGGCCGCTCTGACAATGCGCCTTCCTTTCTTATCGTGTTATTTTTTCACGGTAACGGATACAGAGCGGACTTTGTTTTTGCTGACACTGCAGTCGACTGTAATTGCATCCCATGCAGCACTGCCGTTGCGCTGACGGGCTTCGCCGTTGAGCCTGACGGTTACATTGCCGTTGTTGCGGTTCAGTTGCGCAGCATCATAATCGGCTTGCGTAAAGCCGAAGCGGTCATATTTATATTTCTTGTTTTTGGTCAGATCATGCGCTGTTGCAGAGCATAAAGCAGTTTCCGGCTTTGCCTTGCTGTCATTGATGGCCAGATTGTAATTGGCTTTAAAGTCAGAGCTCTGTTTTGGCACAGCTTCCGCCTGAACAAGGGAGGATGAACCGATAAGAGAAATTATTACAACAGAGGCTTTAAAAGGAAGAGTTAACATAGCAAATCCTGCCGTTTATTGATTGAATGTAATATACTTGTTGATCGTGATGATCTGATTAATATTGGTTCTTAAAATATCGCTGAAAACTATGATCTATTTTAGTGCAAATGAGGGTTAAAAGCTGCCTTCTATATCGTTTTACAGTAATATGTATCGAGCAGTCCCTGTTTTTCACTTCAGACACATTTCCAATGATGTGGGGGTGTTAAGAATAAACAAGCAAAAGAAATGAAGCCACCATCAGCGGAGGAATGAATAAGGCCGCAGCAATGAGAATATTTGAAACAGGCCGGTGAATTGAAATCTTCTTTTTATAAAACTCAAAATTTCTCACGGATTTTATAGTTTGATAGAGTAGCAGATAGGTGCATATGGCGAAAAAACCGATGTTCCAGCCTGATAATTGAGCCGGTGTCGGCCGCCCGGGAACGCCGAGTATCCATGGGATAATGAGAAGGCCGCACAGAACAGCGATTACATCAGGATATATGCGTATTATAAATTTTATCATGCCGATCTCTGTTCTAGGAATGCCGGATATTTAAGTTGAGGCAAGTTTCAAGGAATGGCAATGTTGCAACGTAAGAAACCGGCATGTGTTTTGAAGCATAAGTGGCCGGTTTCGGATCAAGATACGGAAACAAGCCGCTGTCTGCACCGCAGGCCTTGACAAGACAGGCTTTCACTCCTTAAAAGCCGCTCAGGATTTCAGGGCGTCTTTACAGATTCCCCGTATCTGTTGACGTGTCCCGTGAATAATTGCCACATTCGCTGTCGCAATATTCTGTCAGTCTTCACAACAAGAAGGCAGAGGAGGGCGCGTTTCCTTCGAGCGAGGCAGACAAGCTGCCGCGCCGGTAAAACTTTTAAAGGGAAATGCGATGAGTAAGCGCGAATCTTCCAAATATAAAATTGATCGTCGTCTTGGTGAAAACATCTGGGGTCGTCCTAAATCCCCTGTAAACCGTCGTGAATACGGCCCGGGCCAGCACGGTCAGCGCCGTAAGGGCAAGCTGTCCGACTTCGGTATTCAGCTGCGCGCAAAGCAGAAGCTGAAAGGCTTCTACGGCGATATCTCCGAAAAGCAGTTCCGTAAAACTTACGAAGAAGCTGCTCGTCGTAAAGGCGATACCGGTGAAAACCTGATCGGTCTGCTGGAAAGCCGTCTGGACGCAGTTGTATACCGCGCCAAATTCGTACCGACCATCTTTGCTGCCCGTCAGTTCATCAACCACGGTCACGTAAACGTAAACGGTCGTCGCGTTAACATTCAGTCCTACCGCCTGAAGGCTGGTGACGTTGTTGAAGTTCGCGAAAAGTCCAAGCAGCTGGTTATCGTTCTGGAAGCTGTTCAGCTCGCAGAACGCGATGTTCCTGACTACATCGTTGCAGACCACGGCAAGCTGACTGCAACATACAGCCGCGTTCCAGGCCTGTCCGACGTTCCATACGCCGTTCAGATGGAACCAAATCTGGTTGTTGAATATTACTCCCGTTAATCGTGAGTATGGCGGAATTATCCGCTGTGAAATCAGAGCCGCTGCGGATTTCCGCGGCGGCTTTTTTGTTTTGGATAAGCTATCTTTCCCTTTCTTCGGGGGGCTGCCTTATGTATTGTCACGCAAACTGTAAGAAAAAAATCTGGAGTGCAGGTCTATGGCAGGCTCAGTCAATAAAGTTATTCTCGTCGGTAATCTCGGAGCGGATCCTGAAATCCGCCGCCTGAACTCCGGTGAGCCGGTTGCAAACCTGCGTATCGCAACATCGGAAAGCTGGCGCGACCGCCAGTCCGGTGAGCGTAAGGACAAGACCGAATGGCACAGCGTTGTAATCTTCAACGAAAATCTGGCCAAAGTTGCAGAACAGTATCTGAAAAAAGGCGCCAAGGTTTACATTGAAGGTCAGTTGCAGACCCGCAAATGGACAGACCAGAACGGCAATGAACGCTACACAACTGAAATCGTGTTGCAGAAATTCCGCGGTGAGTTGCAGATGCTCGACAGCCGTGGCGAAGGCGGCGGTGGCGGCGGCCGTTTTGAAGGCAGCGGCAGCGGCGGTGATCGCTTTGCCGGTGGCGGCGGTTCATCGCGCGGCGGTGACTATGGCAGCAGCGGTGGCGGTAATGATTTCGGCCGTTCCAGCCCGCAGCAGCAGTCCGGCGGTTTCAGCCATGATTTGGATGATGATATTCCGTTCTGAGACTTATTCTCTCAAAAAGAAAAGCCCGCGCTTGACGCGGGCTTTTTTATTTAGAGTGCCAGACACCCTATTGGGCACACAATGGTAGCTCTAACTTCCTACAATCAATGACCGGATACCATCTGCAACAAATTGCACAGCCAGAGCCGCAAGGATAACGCCGAGCAGGCGGGTGAGGATGGAGCGGCCTGTTTCCCCCAAGAAGCGATCCACGCGCTCTGCAAGCAGAAATACGATGTAAGAAAGCACGATACAGGCAAGCAGAATGCCGAGCAAAGCAAGTCTGCTGCCAATGGTCGGAAACGTACCACCGAGAAGGACTGTGGCGGAGATGGCGCCCGGGCCGGCAATCAGCGGAATGGCCAGCGGGAAGGCGGCAACATTGCGGATATGGTCTTTGGTGATGGCGACCGTCGCGCTTTTCTCATGGCGTTCCTGACGGCGTTCAAAGATCATTTCAAATGCGATCCAGAACAGCAAAAGACCACCGGCAACGCGGAATGCGCCAAGTGTAATGCCGAACAGCATCAGAATTTGCGCGCCGGCAACGGCAAAGAGCGCGAGGATGATAAAGGCGATGATGCTGGCGCGTTTGGCAACCTGTGCCCGTTCACGGCGATCCATGCCGGTGGTGACGGCGAGAAACAGCGGTGCAAGCCCCGGCGGATCAATGGTTACGAGCAGTGTGACAAAGGCGCTGAAGAGACTGTCATAAAAGCTCATCCGTGTTCCTGTTCTTGTTCTTTATGAATGATTGTAAGAATTATGCCTGTCTTTGCCGTATAAGCGCAAGATGGTTCTTGTGCCGGTTCTGAAAGGCCGATTGATGAAGTATTCTGATGTATTTGCGCCCGTCCCGAACGGGAAACAAGAATATTCTCTGATTTATGCGTGACAGGGTGATAAATATGCCAAAAAAGCACAAAATCGGCTATATTTGGTGTGTATGAAGGCCGCCGCAAGGCAGTCGAAATTTCGTGATTTTGATGTTATGGGATAGAGTACAATCTATCAAAACTAATCGATTCTTTATGAAAGATATTTGAATAGTGACAGACCTTACTCCGCCGCCCGGTTCAGACGAATTTAACGGCATTGAACCGATTTCTATTGTGGAGGAGATGCAGCGGTCCTACCTCGATTACGCTATGAGCGTTATCGTCAGCCGCGCGCTTCCTGATGTTCGTGACGGGTTGAAGCCGGTCCACCGGCGTATTCTCCATGCCATGAATGAGATGGGGCTTGCCTGGAACCGCTCCTACCGTAAATCTGCCGGTGTCGTCGGTGAAGTGATGGGTAAATACCATCCGCATGGTGACGCCTCTATCTATGATGCGCTGGTGCGTATGGCGCAGGACTTCTCCATGCGCGAACCACTGGTTGACGGGCAGGGTAACTTCGGTTCCATCGACGGCGACAGTGCCGCTGCGATGCGTTATACCGAGTGCCGTCTGGAAAAAGTTTCCTCGGTTCTGCTCGAAGATATCGACAAGGACACTGTTGATTTTCAGGACAATTATGATGGCCGCGAACAGGAGCCTAAAGTGCTTCCGGCGCGCTATCCGAACCTGCTGGTCAATGGTTCCGGCGGTATCGCTGTTGGTATGGCCACCAATATTCCTCCGCATAATTTAGGTGAAGTGATCAATGGCTGTATTGCCCTGATCGATAATCCTGAAATGTCGCTGGAAGAAATGATCGAGATCATTCCGGGGCCCGATTTCCCGACCGGTGGTTTGATCCTCGGCCGCTCCGGCATTTATTCGGCTTACAGCACCGGTCGCGGTTCTGTGCTGATGCGTGGCCGTGTGACCATCGAGCCGATGCGCAATGACCGTGAATCCATCGTGATTACGGAAATTCCGTATCAGGTCAACAAAGCGAGCATGATTGAGAAAATGGCTGAATTGGTACGCGACAAGCGTATTGAAGGCATTTCCGATCTGCGCGACGAATCCGACCGTGACGGTTATCGTGTGGTTGTTGAGCTGAAGCGCGATGCCAATGCTGATGTGGTGCTGAACCAACTTTACCGCTACACCCCGCTGCAGACCTCTTTCGGCTGCAATATGGTGGCGCTGAATGGTGGTAAGCCGCAACTTCTGACCTTGATGGAAGTGCTGAATGCGTTTGTGCATTTCCGTGAGGAAGTTGTCAGCCGCCGCACCAAATTCTTGCTGAATAAAGCCCGCGAACGTGCGCATGTCTTGGTTGGTCTGGCGATTGCCGTTGCCAATATCGACGAAATTATTGCGCTGATCCGCCGTGCGCCGGATCCTGCAACGGCGCGTGAGCAGTTGATGACACGTCGCTGGCCTGCAGCCGATATCGCACCGCTGATCCGTCTGATCGACGATCCGCGTCATGTGCTGAATGATGACAGCACCTATAATCTGTCGGAAGAGCAGGCACGCGCTATTCTTGAACTGCGCTTGCAGCGCCTGACAGCTCTCGGCCGTGATGAAATCGCTGATGAACTGAACAAGATCGGCGAAGAAATCAAAGACTACCTGTCTATTCTGGCATCGCGTGAGCGCATTCTCGGCATTGTTAAGGATGAAATGGCTGCGGTTCGTGATGAATTCGCCACGCCACGCCGTACTGAACTGACCCTTGGCGGCGCTGAAATGGATGATGAAGATCTCATCGCCCGTGAAGATATGGTCGTCACCGTCAGCCATGCCGGTTACATCAAGCGCGTGCCGCTGAATACCTATCGTGCACAGCGCCGCGGCGGCAAAGGCCGCTCGGGTATGGCGACGAAGGACGAGGATTTTGTTACTCGTCTGTTTGTGGCCAATACCCATACGCCGGTACTGTTCTTCTCCTCGCGCGGTATCGTCTATAAAGAAAAAGTCTGGCGTCTGCCGATCGGTACTCCGCAATCCCGCGGTAAGGCATTGATTAATATGCTGCCTTTGCAGCAGGGTGAGCGTATCACCACGATTATGCCGTTGCCTGAGGATGAGGCAAGCTGGGCAGAACTCGACGTGATGTTCGCTACAACGCGCGGTACTGTGCGCCGTAACAAGCTGTCCGATTTCGTTCAGGTCAACCGCAATGGTAAGATTGCGATGAAACTGGAAGAAGAGGGCGATGAAATCCTCTCGGTCGATACATGTACGGTTAATGACGACGTGCTGCTCACCGCTGCCGGTGGCCAGTGTATCCGTTTCCGTGTGGATGATGTGCGCGTCTTTGCCGGTCGTAATTCGATTGGTGTACGCGGTATCAATCTGGCGGACGGTGATAAAGTTATCTCCATGGCCATTCTTGAGCATGTGGAAGCGACACCGGCCGAGCGTACAGCCTATCTGAAGCGCGCTGTTGCTGAGCGCCGCAGCCTCGGCTCGGATGATGTGGAAGATATCGCAGTCGTCGGTGAAGACGTGACCGAAGATGCGGAACTCAATGATGAGCGTTATGAAGAGCTGAAAGCCCATGAGCAGACTGTTCTGACAGTCAGCGAGTTCGGTTACGGCAAGCGTTCTTCGTCCTATGAATTCCGTATTTCCGGCCGTGGCGGTAAAGGTATCCGCGCCACTGATACATCGAAGACTGATGAAATCGGTGCGCTGGTTGCGCTGTTCCCTGTGGAAGCAAGCGACCAGATCCTGCTGGTGTCGGATGGCGGTCAGCTGATCCGTGTGCCGGTTGGCGGTATCCGCATTGCCGGTCGCTCCACCAAGGGCGTAACCATCTTTAACACCGCAGATGGTGAAAAGGTTGTGTCGGTTGAGCGGATTTCTGAAACCGATGATGAAGAGGATGAAACCTCGGAAACCGCCGGTGAACAGACACCGGTTCAGGAAGCGCCCCAAACGGGCGGTGATGAACCTGCCGCAGAATAAGCTCTGAAACAAAAAACGCCCCGTCATTTTGACGGGGCGTTTTTTATTGTGCTCACATAAAGAAAAAGGCGGTGTCTTCTCACACCGCCTTGAAATAAAAGCCTGGACTGGAGGTTCCGGCTGCAACTGCCCTCTGATTAAAGAGGTATTTTGTATCTATTTAGGCCTGATTTAGGCGAAACCAAGATATTATCACTTCACTTATGCGTGTGTAATGCGCTTTGATCTGGTGCCGCGGGCGACACGCCGTACAGAGCGCAGGTCGAAGACTGATTTCTGATTGCTCAGACGCCTGGAGGCACTTTCTTCGATCATCAGGATAATGGCTGCAAACATCATCGCGACGATCATTGAGATTGCGAGAATAAATAGCATCATCATTTTATCCTTTCGCTTATATTACGCGCAAGCGACACAAAGGTTGCATAAAATCTTTCATTTTGTGGCATGTGAGATCTGTGCGGTTACTGTGTTGCCCGTAATATAGGCGTTTTCACTTGAATTATTTCTGACCGGTCTATTCATGCTAGGTTCACTTTGGGAGCGCGTAAACCTATGCTTTTGATGTAAGACTGAGGCTTAGAGCGGTTCTTGCGCCGCTCTTTGCTGAACCCGTTATGTACTTCGCTTTAGAGATTGAAATTGGTCAGTATAATGATTAATTCATTGGGTATGAAAACAGCTCTCTATGCAGGATCATTTGATCCGGTCACCAATGGTCATCTTGATGTTCTGCGCGGGGCTCTCGGGCTGGCTGACAAGGTGATTGTTGCTATCGGCGTCCATCCGGGTAAAACCCCGATGTTCAGCTTTGAAGAGCGGGTTGAGCTGCTGCGCGAGGCCGGAGAGCAGGCTTTCGGCAAAGATAATAGCCGTATTGATTATACCAGTTTCAGCGGTCTGGTGGTGGACACTGCCAGAAGTTTCAACGCAACGCTGATGGTGCGCGGTTTACGCGATGCTACTGATTTTGATTATGAAATGCAGATGGCCGGTATGAATACAGGTATGGCACCGGATGTGCAGACTGTGTTTTTGCCCGCTTCCCCCGATGTGCGTTTTATTACTGCCACACTGGTGCGCCAGATTGCGGCAATGGGGGGCGATGTCAGCCGCTTCGTGCCGCCTGTTATCGAAAAAGCCCTAAAGCATAAGCTTAAAAAATAAGAATTTAGCTTCACACAGGAAAAATCATGTCCTTTTTGCGTAAATTTCTGGCTGTCACAGCCTTTCTCGCATTTTCAGCAACTGCCGCTTTGCAGCCGGTCAATGCGCAGGCCGCAGACCCTGAAAATACAGTGGTTCTGACTCTGAAAGACGGTGATGTCGTTATTGAATTGCGCCCTGATCTGGCTCCGAAACATGCGGAGCAGATCAAGAAACTGGTGCGCGACGGTGCTTATAACGGCGTTGTGTTCCACCGCGTGATTGACGGCTTTATGGCGCAGACCGGTGACGTACAGTTCGGTAATGCGGATAAGGACTATAATCCGGGTCGCGCAGGCACCGGCGGTTCCTCCTATGGTAATATTCCGGCAGAATTCTCCAAGCAGCCATTTGTGCGCGGCACCGTCGGCATGGCACGCAGCTCATCGCCGGATTCTGCCAATTCGCAGTTTTTCATCATGTTTGATGAAGGCTCGTTCCTGAACGGCCAGTATACTGTTGTCGGCGAAGTCGTCAGCGGCATGGAAACCGTCGATAAAATCAAAAAAGGCAGCAAATCTGCCAATGGCGCGGTTGATAATCCTGACCGTATCGTTAAAGCCATTGTTCTGGCCGATCGTAAGTAATTCTACTTTAAACGCGGCTGTCTGAGTTGCAGCCTGAAAAATCTACAGGAGAAGCCCCATGGCTTATAAAGATCCGGAAAATACACTGGTACTGGAAACCACTAAAGGTACAGTTGCAATCGAACTCTATCCAGATCTGGCACCAGGTCATGTTGCCCGTATTAAAGAACTGGCACGTGAAGGCGCTTATGACGGCGTTGTATTTCACCGCGTGATCGATGGTTTCATGGCGCAGACCGGCGACGTGAAATTCGGTAAACAGGGCGGTTCCAGCTTCAACCCATCCCGCGCCGGTATGGGCGGTTCGGACAAGCCTGACCTGAAGGCAGAATTCACCAACACCAAGCACGTACGCGGTACCTGCTCGATGGCACGCAGCCAGAACCCGAACTCGGCTAACTCCCAGTTCTATATCTGTTTTGCTGATGCACCTTGGCTGGATCGCCAGTACTCCGTATGGGGTCAGGTTATTGAAGGCATGGACAATGTTGACAAGATCAAGCGCGGTGAGCCGGTAACTGATCCGGATTCAATTACTTCAGCTAAAATCGCTGCTGATCTGTAATTTCTGATCTGTCAGCTTGCTGATTTGAGGGGCGCGTTATGGTTCAAGCCGTAACGCGCCCTTTATTTTTTGCCCGCTGTTCTGTATGGCAGGGCAATGCGAATTTTAGAAAAATTTGAACTCCCCGAAATTGAGGCCAGTGATGCGCGTCGATCTGTTTGATTTTGACCTGCCGGAAGAGCGCATTGCGCTGCGTCCGGTTACCCCGCGCGATCATGCAAAACTGTTGCGCGTCATTCCGGATCAGCCTTTGCAGGATCTGCATGTCGGTGATTTGCCGGACTTGCTGCGCGAAGGCGATGCGCTGATCTTCAATGATACCAAGGTTATTCCGGCGCAACTTGAGGGTACGCGTGAGCGTGACGGCACAGTCGCAACCGTGAGTGCGACCTTGCATATGCGCACCGGTGCTGATCGCTGGAAAGCATTTTTGCGCCCTGCAAAGCGAGTGAAGGAAGGTGAGCGTATCCGTTTCGGCCATTCGGGTTCCAGCTGTTTTCTAGGCACGCTGGATGCTCTGGTTGCAGAAAAACACGACAGCGGTGAAGTGCTGCTGGTGTTTGATGTCTCCGGTGCCGTGCTGGATGAAGCGATTGCTTCGGTCGGGCATATTCCGCTGCCGCCTTATATCGCGTCCAAACGGGCGGAAGATGCGCAGGACAGACAGGATTATCAGACTGTCTATGCGCGTGAAGAGGGCGCTGTTGCAGCACCGACTGCCGGTCTGCATTTCACTCCGGAACTGCTGGAGCGCATTCGCGCCAAGGGCGTGGAAGAGCATTTTGTAACGCTGCATGTAGGTGCAGGCACATTCCTGCCGGTTAAGGCTGATGATACTGCCGACCACAAAATGCATGCGGAAATCGGCTATGTCTCTGAGGAAACCGCAGCAGCACTCAATCGTGTGCATGAGCGGGGCGGGCGGATTATCTCTGTCGGCACGACGTCGCTGCGCCTGATTGAGAGCGCAACTGGTGAGGACGGCATTATCCGTCCTTGGTCCGGCGCGACCGATATCTTCATCACCCCCGGTTATAAGTTCCGTGCGATTGATATGCTGATGACCAATTTCCATCTGCCGCGCTCGACATTGTTCATGCTGGTCTCGGCTTTCAGCGGTTTCGAGACAATGCAGGCGGCCTATGCCCATGCCATTAGCAATGAATACCGGTTTTATTCCTATGGCGATGCCAGCCTTCTGACGCGTCGCGACGCCTGAGCAGTTTCAGGAAAAGTGGAAGCCGGTTTTCCGTCCGAAACTGCGAAAAATAATACTAAGAGATTTTGATATGACTAGTGAAAATTTTGAATTTAAAGTGCTGGCAACAGACGGCAAAGCACGGCGCGGTGAAATTACTATGCCGCGCGGCACTATCCGCACACCGGCCTTTATGCCGGTTGGCACCGCAGGCACCGTCAAAGCCATGTATATGGATCAGGTCAAAGACCTTGGCGCGGATATCATTCTCGGCAATACCTATCATCTGATGCTGCGTCCGGGTGCTGAGCGTGTGGCACGTCTTGGCGGTTTGCATGAATTTGGCGGCTGGCAGGGGCCTATCCTTACCGATTCCGGTGGTTTTCAGGTCATGTCGCTGGCGCAGTTGCGCAAACTGACAGAGCAGGGCGTAACCTTCCGCTCGCATATTGACGGCCGCGCTTATGAAATGTCACCGGAGCGTTCTATTGAAATTCAGGGGCTGCTCGATAGCGATATTCAGATGCAGCTCGACGAATGTACCGCACTGCCTGCATCCTTCAATGTGATGCAGAAGGCAATGGAACTGTCATTGCGCTGGGCAGAGCGTTGTAAAGTGGCCTTCGGTGATCAGCCGGGCAAGGCGATGTTCGGTATCGTGCAGGGTGGCGATAATGTGCAGCTGCGCGAGCAATCCGCACAGGCGCTGAAGGATATGGATCTCAAAGGCTATGCCGTTGGTGGTTTGGCTGTTGGTGAGCCGCAGCAGGTGATGCTGGATATGCTGGATGTGACCTGTCCGATCCTGCCGCACGAAAAACCACGCTATCTGATGGGCGTTGGTACGCCGGACGATATGCTGAAATCGGTTGCACGCGGTATTGATATGTTCGATTGCGTGATGCCGACCCGTGCAGGCCGTCATGGTCTGGCCTTTACCCGTCGCGGTAAGGTGAACCTGCGTAATGCGCGTCATGCGGAGGATCATCGCCCGCTGGATGAAATGTCAGCCTGTCCGGCATCAAGCCAGTATAGCCGTGCTTATCTGCATCATCTGGTGAAATCCAATGAAGCGCTGGGCGGTATGCTGCTGACATGGAATAATCTGCATTATTACCAATATCTGATGCAGGGCATCCGCGATGCGATTGAGGCAGGCCGCTTCAATGACTTCTTCGAAGAGACTACAGCGGAATGGGCCAAAGGCGATATTTCGCCTCTGTAACAGGCAATAAAAAAGCGGGAGAAATCCCGCTTTTTTATTTTGTGTTGCGCGCTGTGACAGCCCAGACCCGATGGGGAATTGCCAGAGGGTCTTCAGGAAAACCTTTCAGTAAAACTTGAGAGAGTTCACTGTCAAAACGAACCGTTTCTTCAGCTGACAGGCTGGCTTTTACACCCGCGCTTGCACGAATACGTCCGCGCCATGCTTCGTGGCTGTAATAAACCGGCAGATCAAATGAGAAAGTTTCAAGCGTTGTGAAACCGGCTTCTGCCAGATCCTGCAACCATTGCGGATAAATTCCGCTGCCACCGCCCATTGTCCATTTCGGATTGTATTTCAGAATAAGCTGTTCTGTTGCTTCAACAACATTCCCTGCAAAGGGCAACCAGTCGAAATGAGCGATAATGATACGGCCATGAGGTTTCAGAACCCGTTTTGCTTCTTGAGCCGCTTTCGGACGATCAAACCAGTGCCAGCATTGTCCGGCTGTCAAAAGATCAAAACTGTCATTCGCTTCGGTAAGGCTCTCGGCTGAGCCTGTCCGGTAATGGATGTTAACTCCTGTGTCTCTGTCCAGTTCTGCAGCTTCATCAAGCAAGGCCTGCGCCGGATCAATACCGGTAACAATCAGCCCTTTTTGTGCAAGACCGCGGGCGACGGTGCCGGTTCCCGTGCCAATATCAAGCGCTGTTTGTTCAGGGCTGATATAGTTTTTCGCGCTTAAAGCATCGAAAAACTCCGGCGGAAAACCGGCACGAAAATTCCGGTAATCAGAGGCAGTTTTGCCAAAATCAATGGTTTTGCCAAAGGATTGAGTAGCTTGAATATTCTGCTTACCGGTCATAGCGCTCCACAGGTCGTATAAAATTATTCAGCAGCTTCTTTTGCAGCCTCCAGCAAGTCGCTGATCATATCCAGTGTCATCTCGTCAAAATGTGAGATGATGCGGCTTGGCTCAAAATGCGAGACATGCAGATCGGTATAGCCGAAATCAACGGCAATCACCGGAATACCGGCAGCTTTGGCCGCGTCAATGTCGGCGCGGCTGTCGCCAACCATAACCGCCTGATAACGGTCGCCTTTGGCCTGCGCAATTGTATCCGTCAGATGGCGCGGATCAGGCTTGCGGTAAGGGAAGGTGTCCTGTCCGCAGATCGCGGCAAAGCGATGCGCTTCACCCATGCGCTCCAGCAATGCCTTGGCACTGATTTCAAACTTGTTGGTGCAGACAGCAAGGACATAACCTGCGGCACTCAGCCGGTCGAGACTGTTCAGTACGCCGGGGTAAAAGGCTGACTTGCCCGGCATATTGCCGTTATAATGCTCCATAAACAGGGCAAACAGCGTTTTCATATCCTCATCCGTCAGCTGACGGTTTTGTGCCTGATAAGCACGCTCAATCATCACTTTCGCGCCGGATCCGACAAATTTACGCAGAGAGACCGGATCGGCAGGTGTCAGACCACCGGCAATCAGACAGTGATTGAGGCTGTCGAGCAAATCCGGAGCTGTATCTACCAGTGTGCCGTCGAGATCAAAGACGATAACGGGTTGCGCTGTGGTGGTTGCGGAGGAATGAGACATATCTGCCCTTTGGCTTATCGCTATTTTACAGAACACGGCACGGAAAGTGTGCGGCATTGGCAAAACCTACCTGAAATGCGGCTTATTGATAGTCTTTTTCGCTAAATAGATGAAATGGGAACAATAATATATTTGCCGCGCGTGATGCTCGTGCTACAGCAGTGCGGAAATAAGCAGCATTAACGGTGTTTTGCGCGACTACCGCGCGTGGCCTGTTAAGGCATAAAGCGTTTCGCAGCCAAAGCTGCAAATGGAAATACGGGAAGCAGATTTATGAGTTCAGTTGATCCGCGTCAGTTGAAAATTGCCGCCGCCGCTGAGGCTTTAACCCATGTGAAAAGCGGTATGAAGCTCGGTATCGGTACCGGCTCCACAGCTGAAGAGTTCGTGCGTTTGCTGGCCGTTAAGGTGGCTGAAGGCTTCGAAATCATCGGCGTGCCGACTTCTGAGCGCACCGCTGCTTTGTGCGCTGAACTGGGCGTTCCGCTGACTACGCTGGAAGAAACCCCGCATCTTGATCTCACTATCGACGGTGCAGATGAGGTGGATGGCGATCTGTCGCTGATTAAGGGCGGCGGCGGTGCTTTATTGCGCGAGAAAATTGTCGCTGCCGCATCTGATGCTATGATCGTAATTGCTGACGAATCAAAAGTGGTGGACACACTCGGCCGCTTCCCGCTGCCGGTTGAAGTGAATCGTTTTGGTCTGGCTGCAACAAAGCTGGCAATTGAAAAGGCTATTGCCGGCCTCGGATTGGAAGCGCCGTTGAATCTTCGCATGAAAGACGGCGAAATTTTCGTAACGGACGGCGGACATTATATTCTTGATGCATCTTTTGGCCGTATTCCGGATACAAAAGCATTATCAGACGCACTCTTCGCCATTCCGGGTGTTGTAGAGCATGGTTTGTTTATCGGGCTTGCGCGTGCTGCGATTATTGCAGGCACATCAGGCATCCGTACATTGTCGTAATTTTAAATACATATCTGTCGGCTATTGCCGGAACAAACAGATTTCACGCCGTACAGAACGGTGTAAAGTGAATAAAAAACGGAGTATTGACCATATGACCAAGGCAACTGGCTATCGCCGTCTTATTGCGCCGCTGGCGGCGCTTACAGTACTGGCTGGTGTCAATCTCGCGCAGGCTCAGGAGGCTTCGCAGTCTCATCTGGCAGCCGCGCGTGCTGCAATTGCTGCAATCGGCGCTACCGAACAGTTTGACGGCATTCTGCCACGTGCAGCACAGGCTCTGAAATCTGAGCTGATCCAGAAAGACCCGAATCTCGAAGCAATCATCACCAAAACAGTTGATGATAAAGCTCTGGCACTGGCTGCCCGCCGCTCCGATCTGGAAACCGAAGCTGCCCGTGCCTATGCAAATTCTTTCAGTGAAGATGAACTGAAGGCAATCAGCGGCTTCTATACATCCGAAGCCGGTAAGAAGCTGATTTCTGAAGGCCCGATTGTAACCCGAGAAGTGCTGAAGGCTGCTGAAGTCTGGCAGAACGGCGTTGCCCGTGATCTGGCTATGCAGGTTGGTGAAGTGCTGGCGAAAGCTGCCGGCAGTGCAGCTCCGGCTGCTGCTGAGTAATTCAGTCTCAATGACAGAAAAAGCCCGGTCTGAGTGCCGGGCTTTTTTGTTGCATATTATTTGGCACGTTGAGCTTGTGACTTTACGGCATTTCCAGCAAAACTGTGTGGGATGATACGTAAAAACAATGAGTTACAGCAGTTTCAACGATTCAAACTCAAATTTGACTGTTGTAACGTTCTGTAACGGTTCCTCTTGTTAAGCCATTGTGCCGGTAACATATTCGGATAACGCGTAAAAAATTCGGAGACTAAAATGACCAGTTATGACTATGACCTGTTTGTGATCGGCGGCGGTTCCGGCGGTGTTCGGGCAGGGCGTCTTGCCGGAGCTATGGGAAAACGCGTCGGGCTGGCAGAAGAGTTTCGTATGGGCGGCACTTGTGTGATCCGCGGCTGCGTACCGAAAAAGCTTTATGTCTATGCATCGCAGTTTCCGGAACATTTCAGTGATGCTGCAGGTTATGGCTGGACTGTCGGCGAAACCAGTTTTGACTGGTCAAAGCTGGTTGCTAATAAAGAAGCTGAAATTACCCGTCTTGAAGGCCTTTATACCAAGGGGCTGAATAATGCGAAGACGGAGATTCTGCCTTATCGTGCCGTGCTGAAAGACGCCCATACAATTGAACTGGTCGGCAGCGGCAAAACTGTTACTGCGGAAACCATTCTGATCGCGACCGGTGGTCATCCGTTTATGGATGATGCCATGCCGGGGCATGAGCTTTGCATCAATTCCGATCAGGTTTTTGATCTGGCTAAGCTGCCAAAGTCGATTACTATTCAGGGCGGCGGTTATATTGCCGTTGAATTTGCCGGTATTTTCAACGGTCTGGGTGTTGAAACTACGCTGGTCTATCGTGGTAAGCAGATTTTGCACCGTTTTGACGGCGATCTGTTCCGGCTGGTTACTGAGGCGATGATTGAAAAAGGCATCCGTATTGTCACGGAAGCCAATATTACCTCAGTTGCAGAAGCTGAAGGTGAGCATCGTCTGAGTGTTACACTGAGCAATGGTGAAGTGCTGGCCGCCGATCAGGTGCTGCAGGCAATCGGCCGCGTACCGAATACAAAAGGACTTGGCCTTGAAAATGCCGGTGTGAAACAAGCGGAAGACGGCTCAATCATTGTTGACGAATATTCCCATACCAATGTGGAGAATATCTGGGCTGTCGGCGATGTGACCAATCGTGTTCAGCTGACGCCTGTCGCCATTCATGAGGCTATGTGCTTCCTTGAAACGGCATTTAAGGGCAATCCGATGCGCCCTGACCATGAGCTGATCCCGACCGCTGTCTTTTCGCAGCCGGAAATCGGCACTGTTGGCATGTCGGAGGAAGAGGCGGCGAAGCAATATGCCAATGTTGAAATTTATCGCGCGCATTTCCGCCCGATGCGCAATACGCTGGCCGGACGCTATGAGAAAATGCTGACCAAGCTGGTTGTTGATGGGGATACGCGTAAAGTGCTGGGTGCCCATGTGCTCGGGCCGGATGCCGGTGAAATGGCGCAGCTGCTTGGTATTGCTTTGAAAGCGGCAGCGACAAAAGATGATTTTGACCGCACAATGGCGCTGCATCCTTCCGCTGCGGAAGAGTTCGTGACCATGTACACGCCAAGCTACAGGCTGGTCAAAGGGCAGCGTCAGGGCTGATTATTTGTATCGCTCATGAGACAGAGTGACAGACCGGCGGTGGTAATCGCCGGTTTTTTTGTGAGTTTTGATGGATTTCGTCATAAAATTACAAGATGTGACTTAAATCTTGGCAAAAATGACAAGGCTGGAGCCTGTCGGCTTAATTGCGGCTGGTACATTGTCTTCCGGTGGACTATATACGCAAGGCTGTTACTGCAATGGTGCGGTGCAGCAGGGGATAACTCTAAATAAAATCAGAATATATTACAGGTGCTATAATGACGAAGAACTGGACACCGCAATCCTGGAGAGGCATGCCGATTAAGCAAGTGCCTTCTTATCCGGACGCGCAGGCTTTGGCCGATGTCGAGGCTCGTCTGCGTACATATCCGCCTTTGGTTTTTGCAGGGGAAGCGCGCAAGCTTACCAGGCAACTGGCCGAAGTGGCTGAAGGTCGCGCCTTCCTTTTACAGGGTGGCGATTGTGCAGAAAGCTTTGCGGAACATGGCGCGGACAATATCCGCGACTTTTTCCGCGTGTTTTTGCAGATGGCTGTTGTGCTGACTTTCGGCGGATCACAGCCTGTTGTTAAAATTGGCCGTATTGCCGGTCAGTTTGCCAAGCCGCGCTCAAGCGACATGGAAACCGTGAATGGTGTGGAACTGCCTTCTTACCGTGGTGATGTCATCAATGGTATCGAGTTCAATGAAGCATCGCGTATTCCGGATCCGAACCGTCAGGAAATGGTTTACCGCCAGTCTGCGGCAACGCTCAATCTGTTGCGTGCTTTCGCACAGGGTGGCTATGCCAATCTGGAAAACGTGCATAAATGGACGCTCGGCTTTGTTTCGGACAGCCCGCAGAACGAGCGCTATGTTGCCGTTGCCAACCGCATTTCCGAGACCATCAATTTCATGCGCTCTATCGGTATTACCGCAGACAGCAATCATGCGCTGCGTGAAACCGATTTCTACACCAGCCACGAAGCTCTGCTGCTTGGCTATGAAGAAGCGCTGACCCGTGTGGATTCGACCTCGGGTGACTGGTATGGCACATCCGGCCACATGATGTGGATCGGCGACCGTACCCGCCAGCTTGACCATGCGCATATTGAATATTGCCGTGGTATCAAGAACCCGATCGGTATGAAATGCGGTCCTTCACTGGAAGCTGATGATCTGCTGCGCCTCATCGACCGTTTGAATCCGGAAAATGAAGCCGGTCGTCTGACCCTGATTGCGCGTTTCGGCTATGACAAAGTGGAAGATCATCTGCCGCGTCTGATCCGTGCGGTCGAGAAGGAAGGCCGTAAGGTTGTCTGGTCCTGCGATCCGATGCATGGCAATACGATTACTGCTGCGGGTTATAAGACCCGTCCGTTTGATCGTATTCTGAAAGAAGTTCAGAGCTTCTTTGCAGTGCATCAGGCCGAAGGCACTCATGCCGGTGGTATTCATATTGAGATGACCGGTAAGAATGTGACCGAATGCACCGGTGGTGCACGCGCCATTTCTGCAGAAGACCTGTCCGACCGTTACCACACCCATTGCGACCCGCGCCTCAATGCGGATCAGGCTCTGGAGCTGGCATTCCTCGTGGCGGAACTTCTGAAGAAGGATCGTGATTCACAACCTCAGAAAATCGCGGCAAATGCCTGATTTTAAATAGCTAAAACTATACGGGCGGGGCGTGGTTTCCCGCCCGTATTTTTATGATTTCCGGTTTATTGCGGGGCAATATGGAACGCATTTTTAAAGCATTTATCAATTCTATGCGGTCGCTGAACCATCTGGCGCGCCATGAAAAGCCGGTGCAGCAGGAACTGCTTCTGCTGCTTGTTTCGCTGCCTGTGGCATGGTTTGTTGCCGCGGATATGGCAGCCTATCTGTTGCTGGTTGGCGCGGTATTATTTCTGTTGCTGGTGGAAGTCATCAATACGTCCGTTGAAGCTACCTGCAACGCTATCAGCCGTGATTTCAAGAAAGATATTCAGATTGCCAAAGATGCAGGCTCACTTGCCGTGCTGATCGCTTCGATCATGTGTGCAACCATCTGGATTTATCATCTCTGGCCGCTTGTTCGTCCGCTGATTTTCTCTGCTTAAATCGCGATATGTTTGACATATTAGCGTTTTAATAGCCGTCTGAATAAGTGAAACTATGATATGGCTATGGAGCGGGCAGGAGGAGACGGCTATGAGTGAAGATGTATTTAACGGACCTCAGATGCAGGACGTTCGCTATGAGCGGGCGGATATGTCCGGTGCTGATTTTCACGGTGTGAACCTTGCAAATGCCCATTTTCATGCTGTTCTGACGAATGCAAAATTTACAGATACGAATTTAAGCGATGCGGTTTTTGATGATGTTAATCTTGCCGGTGCGCGTTTTAACAATGTCAATTTGTCCGGAACTTCCATTACGGATGCCAATCTCTCTCATTTGATTATTGATGGTGTTACATTGGCAAATGCAGATATTAAGAATGCTGATTTGACGGGAATGCGGATAAACGGGGTTCTCGTAACAGATCTGTTTAAAGCCTATGAACAGGCAAAAGCCTGAGCGCTTTCATTGCCTTATTTATGATATTGTAAATTGAATAACCGTGCCTGTATTCACTGATCTGCACCCGTTTCTCATTGCAAGAAAAAGGCAGTCGCGGTAATGCTTGTGCTATGAGCACACAGACCACATCTCCCGATAAATTACGTATCGCAATCGCCCAGCTGAATCCGGTTATGGGCGATCTTCAGGGCAATCTTGCCAAGGCGCGTGCAGCCCGCAAAACTGCGGCTGATGCCAAGGCTGATCTGATCCTGTTTACTGAATTGTTCATCTGCGGCTATCCGCCGGAAGATCTGGTTTCCAAGCCTGCTTTTGTCAAGGCCTGTGAAAAGACAGTGCAGGCCTTTGCGCTGGAAACTGCTGACGGCGGACCGGGTGTGATTATCGGCACGCCTTTGCAGCGTGATACCGGTCTGCATAATGCGGTGATGGTGCTGGATGGCGGTAAGGTCATTGCCGAGCGTTTCAAAGTTGACCTGCCGAATTACGGTGAGTTCGACGAGCAGCGCAATTTTCAGGCTGGCGCTATGCCGGGCCCGGTCAATTTCCGTGGTGTGCGTTTAGGTATTCCGGTTTGCGAAGATATCTGGGGCGAACTCGGCGTGTGTGAAACGCTGGCAGAGAGCGGCGCGGAAATTCTGCTGGTGCCGAATGGCTCGCCATATCACCGCTCCAAAATGGAAGTGCGCCATCAGATTGCTGTGCGTCAGGTTGTCGAAACCGGCCTGCCATTGGTCTATGCCAACCAGACCGGCGGGCAGGATGAGTTGCTGTTCGATGGCGGTTCATTTGTTATCAATGCCAATCATCATCTGGCTGTGCAACTGCCGCAGTTTGAAGAGCTGGTGTCCATGAGTGACTGGACACGCGGTGAGGATGGCTGGTCTTGTGCTGACGGTGACCGCAACTGGGTGCCGGAAGGTGAGGAAGCGGATTATCTCGCCTGTATGCATGGCCTGCGTGATTATGTGAACAAGAACGGTTTCAAAAGCGTCGTGCTTGGTCTGTCCGGCGGGCTGGACTCAGCAATTTGCGCGGCGCTGGCTGTTGATGCTCTGGGTAAAGACCGCGTGCATACAGTGATGCTGCCTTATCGCTATACGTCCGAAATGTCGCTCAAAGACGCGAAAGACTGCGCTGAAGCACTTGGCTGCCGTTATGATATTGTGCCGATTGCAGAACCTGTTGAGGGCTTTCTCAATGTGCTGCAACCACTGTTTGCCGGTACTGAGAGCGGCGTCACGGAAGAAAATCTGCAGAGCCGCGCCCGTGGCGTTATTCTGATGGCGATCTCCAACAAATTCGGCTCGATGGTTGTGACCACCGGCAATAAGTCGGAAATGGCTGTCGGCTATGCCACGCTTTACGGCGATATGAATGGTGGCTTCAATCCGATCAAAGACCTCTACAAGATGCAGGTCTATGCGCTGGCCGACTGGCGCAACCATCATCTGCCGGAAGGTGCAATGGGGCCGGAAGGTATAGTCGTACCACAAAATATCATCGACAAGGCACCGAGTGCGGAACTGCGCGATAATCAGACAGATCAGGACTCCCTGCCGCCATATCCGGTTCTGGATGCGGTCTTGGAGGCGCTGGTCGAGCATGAACGCAGCGTGGATGAGATTGTTGCCGAGGGTTATGATCGCGCTGTGGTCGAACGTGTAGAGCATCTGCTTTACATCGCTGAATATAAGCGCCGGCAATCGGCTCCGGGTGTGAAGATTACCACCAAGAATTTTGGCCGCGACCGTCGTTATCCGATAACCAACCGCTTCCGCGACCGGCACTAATACAAGATCAAAAGAAGAAAATTATGACTGTAATCGTTCGTTTTGCACCGTCGCCGACCGGCTATATCCATATCGGCAATGCCCGTCCGGCGCTTTATAACTGGCTGTTTGCGCTCAAAAATAAGGGGCAATTCATCCTGCGTTATGATGATACGGATGTGGAACGCTCTCGATCAGAATATGCGGAAGCGATTGCCCGTGATATTGACTGGTTGGGCATCAAACCATCCCGCGTCGAGTATCAGTCCAAGCGTTTTGCCGTTTATGATGCTGCTGTTGAAAAGCTGAAAGCAGCCGGTTTGCTCTATGCCTGTTATGAAACAGCAGAAGAGCTGGAACTGCGCCGTAAATTGCGCCTGACCCGCCGTTTGCCACCGGTCTATGGCCGCGATGCGCTGAAACTGACGGATGAACAGAAGGCGGCTTTTGAAGCTGAAGGCCGTAAGCCGCATTGGCGTTTTCTGCTGCCAAATTTCAAAGCAACGCCGTTTGAAACCGAGCGTACAGAAGTGCATTGGGATGATCTGGTGCGCGGCCCGCAGACTGTTGATCTGGCTTCCATGTCTGATCCGGTGCTGGTGCGCGAAGACGGTACCTATCTCTATACGCTGCCATCGGTGGTGGATGATATTGATATGGGCATTACCCATATTATCCGTGGCGACGACCACGTGACCAATACCGGCGCACAGATTGCAATTTTTCGCGCGCTGAGCGATGTGGTGCCGGTCTTCGGTCATCATAATCTGCTGACTACAACAAGCGGTGAAGGCCTGTCCAAGCGCTCCGGTGCTTTGTCGGTTGGTAGTCTGCGCGAAGCCGGTGTGGAGCCTATGGCGGTTGCTTCTCTGGCGGTGCTGACCGGTACATCGGATAATGTTGAGCCGATTGCAACTATGGAAGAGCTGGCGGCACGCTATGAGCCGTCCCATGCATCAAAATCCAATGCCAAATTCGATCCGGCTGATCTGACCGGTCTCAACCGCGCTTTGATCCATCATCTGGAATTTGCCGATGTTGCACCGCGTCTGGCAGCCTTGGGTATTTCCGGCGACAAAGCTGAAGCCTTCTGGGCAACTGTGCGTGGTAATATTGACCATGTGCAGGATGCTGCGCAGTGGTGGGAAGTGGTCAACCGCACAGCGCCTTTCAGTGATGCAGTGGCCGATGAAGACAAGGATTTCATCGCGCAGGCTTTCGATCTGTTGCCTGAAGCGCCTTGGGGCAGTGATGTCTGGAAAGTCTGGACAGAGGCTGTGAAGGCTGCAACCGGCCGCAAAGGCAAAACATTGTTCATGCCTTTGCGTCTGGCGCTGACCGGTGTTGCTTCTGGCCCTGAACTGGCTGATCTCTTGCCGCTTATTGGGCGGGAAAATACGCTGGCCCGACGCGCCTGATCGCCGGATCAGGCACATAATCAACGGCTTCCTGAATAAGCGGCGGGGATTTCTCCGCCGCTTTTGTATGTTTCATCGCGGGTGCTGCCGGAATGGAGAAGGGTGATTTGCCGACACTGGCGGTTGCCTTAACCGGTATCAGATCCGTGGTGCTGGTTATGTTTTCTGCAGGTACGAAGACGGCTGGCTGCTGCAATGCCGCCTGCCTGACAGTTTTCGGCTTTTTATAAGTCTGTTTAATGCGCTTGCGTGTTGTGGTGACAGCGCGGTTTTCTTTCATCAGCCGTTCAAGCTCTTGCGGGTTGCGGCAATTATAGCGGCGCATATCTGTGTAAATTGCCTGTCGCAGATGTCTCTGCTGTGGTGTTGCCGCTGCACGGGAAATCTGCTGCAAGGCGCTTTCGATGCGATGTTGGGAGGTACGTATATAGCGGCATTCTTCTGAAGCAGAACCATTGCTGAATGCTCCCGGATTACAGGAATAGCGCCTGGCATCGCTATTGGCCTGCCGCTGCATCTGGCTCAGCTGTTGATAGCGTTTGGCCTGCCGCGCATTCAGGCTGGTATGATAATCAAGATTGCGCAAATCCTGCTCATAGACACGGCATATACGGCCATCGGATAGGTTCTGTGAAATTGCCGGGGCGCTTGCAAATATAAGTGTGGCTGCAACCAACACGGCTTTAAATGATGAAAATTGGAAAGCTGCTATTTTGAAATGGATTGATGAAGACATGAAATACTCCGCTCAAATAATCTGAACTGTTAATGAGAAGAGTATGAATATTGATGGTAAATGACGTGTAAATTATTGATTTATAATAATAATTGTAATTTTCAGCACTTTATTGATGCGTCAGATTGAGATTTTTACATCAACAAAAAACGCCGCATCATTTTTTGAAACGATGCGGCGTTTAATTATTTTAGATTAGAGCATTTCTAGTCGGGATACGCTCTGAAATCAGGCTGTTGTACGCTGTGAAGCCTCAACAACGGCCAGTGCTGTCATATTGACAATACCGCGCGATGTAACCGACGGTGTGAGAATATGCGCAGGACGGGCTGCACCAAGCAGGATCGGGCCGACATGCAGGGCATCGGTCACAGTCTTCAGCACATTCATGGTGATATTCGCGGCATCCAGATTAGGGAAGACCAGCAGATTGGCTTCGCCTTTTAGGCGGGAATTCGGGAATACGCGGTCACGCTGGAACTGCGACAGAGCCGCGTCACCATGCATTTCACCATCCACTTCCAGCTCCGGTGCGCGTTCTTGCAGAATTGCGCAGGCCTGACGCATTTTGGCTGCACTTTTTGAATCGCGCGAACCAAAGTTGGAATGCGACAGCAAGGCTGCCTTGGGCTCGATACCGAAACGACGGATTTCTTTTGCCGCCAGAATGGTCATTTCCGCGATTTCTTCAGCGCTCGGATCAATGGTCACATAGGTATCTGTAAAGAACAGGGTACCGCGTGAGGAGATCAGCAGGCTGAGCGTGGAAAGATCATGCAGGCCGGTCTGAACACCGAGAATCTGTTTGACCAGCGTCAGGTGACGTTCAAAACGGCCTTCAAGACCGCAGATCATCGCATCGGCTTCATTGCGCATCATGGCCAGAGCAGCAATTACCGTCGGATTGGTGCGCACGATGGAACGGGCGGCTTCCGGTGTCATACCCTGACGGCCGGTCAGCTTATGCATCAGATCAACATAGTCACGGTAACGCGGATCATCTTCCGGATTGATGATTTCAAAATCAACGCCCGGTTTGATTTTCAGCGCATAGCGCTGTAGGCGGGTTTCGATCACATTCGGACGGCCGATCAGGATCGGCTGCGCAATGCCTTCTTCCAGCACCACCTGAGCAGCACGCAATACGCGTTCTTCTTCACCATTGGCATAGATAACGCGTTTCTTGTCTGCGGAGCGGCGTGCAGCGGCAAAGACGGGCTTCATAATCAGGCCGGAGCGGAACACGAAGCGGTTGAGACGGTCGATATAGGCTTCCATATCGGTGATCGGGCGGGTTGCCACACCGGTTTCCATGGCAGCTTCTGCCACAGCCGGAGCAATACGCAGGATCAGACGCGGATCAAACGGCGACGGGATCAGATAATTGGCACCAAATACCGGTGTGTCGCCGGAATAGGCACGGGCTGCCACATCGGATACTTCTTCGCGGGCGAGAGCAGCAATTGCTTTCACCGCAGCCATTTTCATTTCTTCATTGATGGCTGTTGCGCCGACATCCAGCGCACCGCGGAAAATATAAGGGAAGCAGAGAACATTGTTCACCTGGTTCGGATAGTCCGAACGGCCGGTGCAGATGATTGCATCTTCACGCACGGCACGGGCTTCTTCCGGCATGATTTCCGGCTTCGGATTGGCCAGAGCCATAATCAGCGGGGTAGGCGCCATTTTGGCAACCATTTCCGGCTTCAATACACCTGCGGCAGACACACCGAGGAACACATCCGCATCCGCGATAATGTCATTCAATGTGCGGGCATCGGTATCCTGAGCATAGACCTCTTTCCAGCGGTCCATCAGCTCGTTACGGCCTTTATAGACAACGCCTTCCAGATCGCTGACCCAGATATTCTTGTGCTGTGCACCAAGGCTGACCAGCAGGTTAAGGCAGGCAAGCGCTGCCGCACCGGCGCCGGAAACCGCAATTTTGGCTTTGGTGATATCTTTGCCGGCCAGTTCCAGACCATTCATAACGGCTGCGGCTACGATAATCGCTGTGCCGTGCTGATCGTCGTGGAAAACCGGAATGTTCATTTTAGCGCGGAGCTGTTCTTCAACCTCGAAACATTCCGGCGCTTTGATATCTTCCAGATTGATGCCGCCGAAGGTTGGTTCCAGCGCGGAAATCACATCAACCATACGCTCGACTTTGAGCGAGTCGATTTCAATGTCGAAAACATCAATATCGGCAAATTTCTTGAACAATACGGCCTTACCTTCCATCACCGGCTTGGAAGCCAGCGGGCCGATATTGCCGAGACCGAGAACGGCTGTACCGTTGGAAATAACCGCAACCAGATTGGCGCGGGCAGTATAATCGGCAGCCAGTGCCGGATCATCCTGAATAGCAAGACAAGGAGCTGCAACACCCGGGGAATAGGCCAGAGCCAGATCGCGCTGGTTGCCGAGTGTTTTTGTTGGCTGGATTTCCAGCTTACCCGGCTTTGGCGAGCGGTGGTAAAACAGTGCCGCTTCTTCAAAATCCGAGAATTTTCTGTCTGTGCCGGATACCTGTGCGGTGCCGGTGTTATTCGTGTCGTTGGATGATTTTTTTGTCATATAATTCTTGTCCAGTCAGACGATTGGGGTAGTCATCCCCGTGACAGCTAAGCAGTTAAGCAAAAGCGGGTTCCGCTTGTGCGGAGAAATCAGTCCGCCGGACTTATTTCTTTTCCGCAATGATCTGCCCAAACTACATTAACCAAAAACACTCTGGCGCATTTGTCTCAAAGGGAGGCGCTTCGGACAAGCGTGCCATTTTGTAGGAATAAGGTCGTATATGGGATATTCGGGCAAGTTACAAATCACAGACTGCTCATTCGGCACTGTAAAAATCAAAAAATACGCTTTTGCGGCCTGTAGCCGAAAGGGGAGCGCGATTATGTCTCAGTCAGAGTGAAATCGCGCTTAACCGAAATCCGGTTAACCCCACAATTCGGGCAGAGGCGGGGAGACTGTTGTCCCGTCATAATGCAATGCCGGTTCACGATCACGCGCCAGCAGGAGCGGTCCGTCGAGGTCGACGAAATCCGAATCCTGCGCCACCATCAGGGCAGGTGCCATGGCGAGAGACGAACCAACCATGCAGCCGACCATCACTTGCAGGCCAAGAGAACGGGCTTTGTCACGCATGACCAGCGCTTCAGTCAGGCCGCCGGTCTTATCCAGCTTGATATTCACCGCATCATAGCGGTCTTTCAGCTTTTCCAGACCTTCAGATGTATGGGCGCTTTCATCAGCGCAGACCGGCACAGGGCGGCTGGCCTGTAACAGATAGCTGTCATCGGATGAAGGCAGCGGCTGTTCGATCAGTGCAATCCCGCATTCTGCGGCCACACCGATATTTTCAGCAAAATTATCCGCATTCCAGCCTTCATTGGCATCCAGAATGATTTGTGCTTTTGGTGCGGCTTCCCGCACGGCACGAATACGCGCAGCATCATTCTCACCGCCGATTTTCACTTTAATCAGCGGATGATGCGCGAGCTTGGCGGTGGCTGCGGCCATAGCTTCCGGCGTATCAATGGAGACGGTGATCGCAGTAATCAGCGGACGCGGTGCAATATTGAGCAAAGTAGCAACTGTCGTGCCGGATTGTTTTGCCTGCAAATCCCACAAGGCGCAGTCGACGGCATTGCGTGCGGCACCGGCAGGCATAAAGGATTGCAATTTCAGACGCAGGCTTTCTGCCGATCCGCCTTGTTTTAGTAAAGGTTCAATCGCATGAATTTGTTCGCTGACTGATTCGATGCTTTCGCCGTAACGGGCATAAGGCACACATTCGCCGTGACCGCTGTGAATACCGTCACTCAATTCACACACTACGACCACTGCTTCGGTTTTGGAGCCGCGCGAGATTGTAAATTTCCCTGCAATCGGGTAGCGCTCAATAAGCAGGTTTAGATTATATTGCATTGGTACTGTCCGTAATTATAGAAATTTACGCCTGGTATAGTGCAGATAAATCATATTGGTGCAGGCGTTCGGGATTATCAGAAAGCTGATAGACTTGGATATTTGCAGAAGGGATGGAAGTAATCCGGCGCATATCTGATCCGGTTATTTCCAAACAGACTCAGGTTTTGGAAGACGCATGTTGACCGATAAAACGGGTAAAACAAGTAGCAGCCCTGCATCCGCACCCGAAATTAATGTGGTGGCGGATGATGGCGCGACTATTATCTCTTTATCCGGCCGCTGGACGTCGCTGACTGTCGCCCGCGTTGATAATCAGATGCGCAAGCTGGAAAGCGGTCTTGCAGATAAAATGCAGGCACCGGTTGTGAAAGTGGATATGGGTGACATATCCGGTCTCGATACGGCCGGAGCATGGCTGATTGAGCGTCTGCGCGTTGCGCTGAGCAAACAGCAGATCAGTGTGCATATTGATAATATCCGCCCGAGCTGGACACCGTTGCTGGAAGAGGTCGGCGCTGCCGTTGAGCGCTATCAGCTGCCTGAAAAACACCGCCGTCCGTTTTTTGCAATTGCTCTGCTCGATAAGCTCGGCCGCTTCATGTATGCGGCACGCGATGATTTTTTGATGTCGATGCATATTCTTGGCGCGACGATCCGCGGTTCGCAGATGAAGTCCGGTCGCGGCAACGGCATCAGCTATGCAGCTATCGTCAATCAGATTGACCGAATGGGCGTCGGCGCGATTCCTGTTGTCTTGCTGATGTCGACGATTATCGGTGCGATTATCGCCCAGCAGGGCGCCTTTCAGTTGCGCTATTTCGGTGCGGAAATTTTCGTGGTCGATCTGGTCGGTATTCTCGTGCTGCGTGAAATCGGGGTGTTGCTCACTGCGATTATGATTGCAGGGCGATCCGGCAGCGCGATCACGGCGGAAATCGGCTCGATGAAAATGCGCGAGGAAACCGATGCGCTGACGGTTATTGGTCTCAATCCCGTTGGTGTGCTGGTGTTTCCGCGACTGGTGGCGCTGGTGATTGTTCTGCCAATGCTGACAATCATTGCCGATCTGGCCGCTTTGGCCGGTGCCGGTTTTGTTGCATGGGCCTATTCGGGCATTCCGCCGGAAGCTTTTATGAGCCGGTTGCGTGACGCGATTGTGACTTCAACCTATCTTGCAGGTCTGATTAAAGCGCCGTTCATGGCGATGATTATCGGTATCATGGCTTCGGTTGAGGGTATGAAGGTAAAAGGCAGTGCAGAATCACTGGGTCGTCGAGTTACCTCATCGGTGGTGAAATCGATTTTTGTGGTGATTGTCGTGGACGGCTTGTTTGCGATTTTCTACGCAGCCATCGAGTTCTAAAAATAAAGCATTACGATAAACATACGGATGAATATGACAAGCAAAGACAACCGGCAGCCATCACAGGGCACAGATGCAGGAGCGGCGCAGGAAGCCGTGATCTCCGTGCGTGATGTTACGGTTGCTTTTGGCCGTAATGTGATTTTGGACAAGCTGGATCTGGATATTCGCCGCGGCGAGGTTCTTGGTTTTATCGGCCCGTCAGGCTCGGGTAAGTCGGTGCTGATGCGCACTATTTTGGGGCTGAACCAGAAGAAATCCGGCCTGATCGATATTTTCGGACAGGATGTTGATAAGGTCAATGAGCGCCAGAAAATGGCGATTGATATGCGTATGGGCGTGCTTTTTCAGCAAGGTGCGCTATTTTCCTCGCTGACGGTACTGGAAAATATTCAGGTGCCGATGCGCGAATATCTCGACCTGTCGCCAAAGCTGATGAATGAGCTGGCACGGCTCAAAATTGATCTGGTGGGGCTGAAACCGGATACGGCGGAGAAATATCCGTCTGAACTTTCCGGCGGGATGATTAAGCGCGCTGCACTGGCACGCGCATTGGCGCTGGATCCCGAAGTGGTGTTTCTCGACGAGCCGACCTCGGGGCTTGATCCGATCGGTGCAGCGGATTTCGATGATCTGATTGCCAATTTGCGCGATACGATGGGGCTGACCGTCTATATGGTAACCCATGATCTTGATAGTCTTTTTGCAATTTGCGACCGAATTGCTGTATTAGGGCAAAAGAAAGTGCTGGTAGACGGCACAGTTGAAGAATTGCTGAAATTTGACGATCCTTGGGTACAGACCTATTTCAACGGTAAGAGAGCACGGCAGATTGATATGAATGCAGCAAACCGCCGGCGCAAAAGCTCAGCAATACCGGTTGAGAAAAAAGGAACGGATTTGAGCGGGACTGAAAACCAGAATACAAATCTTGATGCGGGACCAGATACGGAATTGAATCAGTAATGGAAACAAAAGCCAATTATGTTCTGGTCGGTATTTTCACACTTGCTGTGACACTTGCCGCATTTGGTTTCGTTTATTGGGCTGCGCGTTTCGGTGACGGCAATGATACGCTGCCGCTGGAAATTCGTATTCCCGGTTCTGTGACCGGTCTGTCCAAGGGCAGTCAGGTGCTGTTTAACGGGATTAAGGTTGGCGATGTGCGCCAGATGTTCCTCGATCCGCTCAATCCGAATATGGTGATTGTGCAGTCTGAAGTGAACCGCACCACGCCGATTACCCGTTCCACCAAGGCCGAGCTTTCTTCTCAGGGTTTGACAGGTATCGCTTTTGTTGAGCTTAAGGGCGGCAGCCTGATGGAGCCTAATCTGATGGAAGAGGCGGAGAAGGGCGGCTATGTGGCGCGTATCAATGCTGATCCGTCAATCTTTACCGATCTTATGGCGACCGCGAAGGATATTTTCGGTCGTACCGAGCGTGTGCTTGGCGGGCTGGAGGGCTTTGTCAATGATGCCCGTGGTCCGCTGACAGATACTGTCAATAATGCCAAGACCTTTACTGATGCGCTGGCCAAAAATGCCGATGTTATCAGTGCGATCGGCGATAATGCTGCGGATGTTCAGAAGACGATTCAGGAAGCGCGTGAAATGATGCAGCGCCTGAATGAGGCATCCAAGCGCGTGGACGGCATCATGGCCAAAGTGGACAAGCTGTTGTCGCCGGAAGACCGTGAAGGTGTTGTGGCACAGGCGAAGGCGACACTCGCCTCCATTCAGAAAACTTCGGACAATCTGGATAAGCGTCTGGCTCCGGTTGCGGATAATCTGGCGCGCTTTTCGGGCAAGGGCTTAAGCGATGTGCAGTCGGTTGTCGTGGACAGCCGCCGTTCGCTGCAGCGTATTGAACAGGCGATTACCGATCTTGAGCGGGATCCGCAGCGTATTATTTTTGGTGGTTCAGGCACTGTGCCGCAATATGACGGAAGGAAACGTCACTGATGCTGAAGCATATTCTGAACTATAAACTGACAGTTCTCGGTGCCGCAGTTTTGCTGGCCGGTTGTACGACAACACCGCTCGATACATTCAGCCTCAGCTCATCGCCGCAGGTGCAGGTATCGCAGAAGCGTAAGAATGTGCAGATATTGGTGCCGACACCGGCAGCACTCAAAGCTTTGGACAGTGAGAATATTGTTATTCACGATGCACCGGGCTCTATCACCTATCTTAAAGGAGCACAGTGGGGCGACCGTCTGACCAATCTGGTGCAGGCGCGTCTGGTGCAGGCATTTGAAAACAGCAATGCTGTCGGTGGTGTCGGACGTCCGGGTGACGGCCTCGCGATCAATTATCAGGTGCAGGCGGAGTTGCGTGATTTCGGTATCAATGCATCCTCCTCACCGCAGACAGCCAAGATAGAACTGGCCGTTCGTGTGCTGAATGACAAGACAGGTGAAGTGCGTGCCACACGAGTCTTCACATCATCCGCACCGGTCAGCGGCGCTGGTAACAAAGCCTATATCCGCGCATTGGATGCAGGTTTCAGTGATGTGACCAGACAGATCGTTGCATGGGTGGTTTCTGTTATCTGATAAAAATCAGATAAATCTTCATGCGGCAGATAAGTATTTCTGTCTTGTGTTCTGAAAACATTGAGATATTTAATTTTTTAAAAGGCGGCATTTATGCCGTCTTTTTTCTCTCCCCAAATCAATAAAAGAAAAATATTCTGTCTGCTGTATAAAAGCTGAAATATGCAGATGCGATTCCCTTTACTCATGACAGAGGGAGGGAAAAGACAGGGAGAGCAGGCCGTATGACCTTGCATCAGATATTGGCACTCATGGTTATCGCTTTGATGATGGCTGTCTTTATCTGGGATCGGTTTCGCTATGATGTGGTAGCTCTGTGCTTTCTGCTGATTTCTGTCAGTCTCGGTCTGGTTCCCTATGACAAAGCTTTCACCGGTTTTGCGGATGATATTGTTATCATTGTCGGCAGTGCGCTGATTGTCAGTGCCGGTGTGGCTCGCTCCGGCCTGATGGAGGCGGCGGTGCAGCGTTTTGTACCGCATCTCAATGCGGTGCGGTTGCAAATGCTGTTGCTGGTCGGCGTGGTGACGGTTCTCTCGGCTTTCGTGAAAAATGTCGGCGCTCTGGCCATTATGATTCCGGTTGCACTGCAATTTGCGCGCCGCTCCAATGTCTCCCCGTCGGTTTTCCTGATGCCGATGGCCTTTGGCGCGCTGCTTGGCGGATTGATGACTCAGGTCGGCACATCGCCCAATATTGTGGTCTCGCGTGTACGCGCTGAAATGGTGGGCGAGAGTTTCACCATGTTTGATTTCACGCCGGTCGGTGCAACGCTGGCAGACGTGGGGATTATCTATCTGGCACTGTTCTATTGGCTGGTTCCGCAGCGTAAGCGCGAAAATGTCAGTGTGGATGAGGCTATTGAAATCCGCAATTATGTCTCGGAAGCACGGGTGCCGAAAGGCGCGACGGTTATCGGTAAAAAAATCACTGATCTGGTGAAACCGGCCGAAGGCAATGCGATGGTGACATCCATTTTGCGCGATACAAAACGCGTTGCACCGTTGCCGGATACGGTGATTGCTGAAGGCGATGTTATTCTGCTGGAAGGTGATCCGAAAGCGCTGGATGCGATTGTCAGCAATGGCAAGCTCAAACTGACGGAAGACCGCATACCTTCCGAGAATTCCGGTTCTGCCGAGATTGAGGCTATTGAGGCGGTGATCGGCAAGGATTCCGCACTGATCGGCACATCGGCACGCGGACTTAATCTCTATGAGAATTATGATGTTAATCTGCTGGCGGTGAGCCGTCAGGGTGAGCGTATCAGCGAGCGTCTGCGTGAGGTTATTCTGCATCAGGGCGATGTGGTGGTATTGCAGGGGCGACAAGGAATTTTGCCGCCATTGCTGCGCGAACTGGGTTGCCTGCCGCTGGCGCGGCGTACCATTCTGCTCGGCAGTGTCCGGCGCGGGCTGATCCCGCTGTCGATCCTGCTGGTTGCTATCGGAATAACTGCCTTGGGCGTTGTGCCTGTCTCAATCGCCTTCTTTGCGGCGGCAGTGGCCATGGTGGTCTTTCGGGTTATTCCGGTCAGTGAGGTTTATTCATCCGTTGACGGGCCGATTCTCGTGATGCTGGCTGCACTTATTCCCGTCAGCGATGCTTTGCGCACAACCGGTGCAACGGATGTGATTGCGCAATGGCTGACAATATTCGCACATCAAATGCCGCCTGCCGGTGCGCTGGCGCTGATTTTGATTACAGCAATGGCGGTCACACCGTTTCTCAATAATGCGGCGACAGTGCTGGTAATGGCGCCGATTGCCACCAGTTTTGCTTCCGGCCTCGGTTTTAAACCCGAAGCATTTCTGATGGCTGTGGCGATTGGTGCCGGTTGTGACTTTCTTTCGCCGATCGGCCACCAGTGCAATACACTGGTGATGGGGCCGGGCGGATATCGTTTCAGTGATTATCCGCGCCTTGGCCTGCCTTTGTCTTTCATCATTATTTGCGTGGCCGTACCGGTGCTGATGTTCTGGTGGCCGTTGCAGTAATATATCAGCCGGCCATGAAACCGGTTGAATCTTTCTGCCAGTAACCGGCGACCAGTGTCTGGTCACGGGATTTACCAAGCTGTTTGCGCCAGTAATCGCGCATGATTTTGGCACAGTCAGCTTCACCGGCAAACCAGCCGAAACTGTCACTTCCGTCCGGCCATGGCAAGGCGCGGAGTCTGTCTGTCAGCACTGTTGCTGCGGCATCCTGATCAGCATTCACAATCCATTCGATTGTCACACCTTCAGGATGTGTGAGCGGCTGAATATCAGATTGCGCATCAACGGCAATCAGCACATGGCCGGTAACATCGGGTGCGAATTCTTCCAGCATCCGCCCGACAGCGGGCAGGCCGGTCATATCAGTGCCGATCAGATATTGTTTTGCCTGCCGCAGCGGACGGCCGACAGGCCCCATCAGGCCGGCAATATCACCTGCGCGGGTATTTTTAGCCCATTGGCTGGCCAGCCCTTCGGTTTCATGAATATAGAAATCAATCTCCATCCAGCCTTCTTCAATATTGAGGTTGCGGATGGTGTAAGCGCGTGCTGCCGGTCGCTTTGCTTCATCCGGCCAGAAGGGCAGGCCGTTCGGTCCCATGATCGGCCAGACAGGCTGCGGCACATCTTGGGTCGGCAATAACAGCCGCACATGCATGGCGCCGAACAGCGAAAATCGCTTGAGGTCTTCACCGCTGAATCGGATACGCAGCATATGCGGTGTGAAATAACGGGCAGAGACAACATTCATCAACCGGAATTGCGGCAGTGCTTGCTCACCGGCATGATCGCCCTCCCAGAGAATGTCCGGTGCTTCTTCTTTGGTATAGAGTTTGATGGCAACGGCAGCCAGATCTTTCAGGCGGCTCAGCCCCACAGTTTCACCGGCGCGTAATGAAACCTGATAACCTTCAGGTTGCGATTTCAGTTCGATCTGCCCGAAAGGGTAATAAAATGCGTGCAGTTCTTCTTGCGCATCATAATGCGCTTCATAGGAGTTGAGGCGGTCGATAATCGGCGGCAGGTAGCTTGCCCCGTTGACGAGGCGGATATTGGCATAGCTGTGCAGTGATGATGAATGCTCTGACACGGTGTTCTCGATTTTGGAAACAGGATGAACGCAAAAAAGACAGGCAGCATAAAATGCCGCCTGCCAGACTGGAGAGGATTGGCGTTTTAACCGCCGAAACGTCCGGTAATGGCCACTTTGAAAGTGCGGCCTTTGCCTTGTTCTATATCTGTGGTTGTTGCCCAGCCGGTTTGCGCGTCGGTATAGGCTTTGTTGAAGATATTATCGACGCCGAAGTCGAGCTTCAAATTGTCGGTAACCTGCCAGTTGGCAAACACATTCACCAGATCGGTGCGCGGATAGACGGTCACGCCATTGCTGATCGCACGGGTCACTTTGCCAAGGCTCTGATATTCAATGCCGTAAACCAGACGGTCATCCAGAGCTTTAAGACCCAGCGCGGCGCTGAAATTATGCAGCGGCGTGTTGCTCAGGGATTCGCCCTTATAGATACCGTCTTTCATTTCTGCATCGGTATAGGAGGCTGCAAGGTTCACATAGCCCCACCATGTGTCATAGGTGCCTTCCAGTTCTACGCCACGCAGACGGGCGGTGCCGACATTCTCTGAGGTCGTGTACTTGTCGATTTTAACGGTGTTGATGTAATCTTTCACGTCGGTGTGGAAGATGTTGAGTTTGGTGCGCAGCTGATCTCCGGCTTCAATAAGATTATCCTGCCGCAGATTGATGCCCGCCTCATAGGTAGTGGCGACTTCCGGTTTCAGGAACAGATTCGGCTCATAGCCGGAACCGTGAGAACCGTTCTGGCGGAACACATCCTGCATATGCGGAACGCGATAACCCTGCGCATAAAGCCCGTAGAACTGAATGCCCTCAACCGGTGTAATACCAACACTCAGGCGCGGCGAGATGCGGTTGCCGTCGAGGCTGACATCCTGAGACGGATTGCCCGGAGAGGCTTTGCTGGTGCCATCGAGCTTATAACCGTCATAACGGACAGCACCGATCACTTCGAGCCATTTCTGATATTCGCCCTGCCATTGCACAAAGCCGCCATAGGCCTGCTGCTCGCCATTACCGAAATTGTCGGTATCGGAGCGTCCGCGCAATTTATAGTAATCCATGCCGTAGGTTACGGTGTGTTTCAGGCTCCCGGTTTCAAAACGCGAGCTGTTATGGGCGCGGAAACCGGATGTCGAAACATCATAATAACGGGTTTTTCCATAGTCTTTCAGCTGCCAGACCTGAGACTGGTCATTATCCGTCGCGCTGTGATAGGCGTTGACGGAGAGATCCCAGAACGGATTGTCATCCGGTCTGTAGGTGTAGCTGCCGGTATAGGTGCTGACGATCGTATCAGCATTATAGCGCGACAGGGTTGGAGAGGCAGAGCCGCTGCTGCCGGTGATGATATCTTCATATTTCTGGCGGGAGATGCCGAATTTCAGCTCATGGCCTTCTGCAGGGCGCAGGGTAACTTTACCCATGCCGCTGATGGCCTTCTCACCCGTCCAGCGCACATAATCGCCGTCACCATTCTTATATTCATCACTGTCACGGTAATTGAGATTACCGATGACATCGACATTCTCATTAAAGCGGTAAGCGCCGGTTGTGCTGGTGAGGAAGCCTTTTCCATTGCTTTCATAGCGCAGCTTCTCGCTCAAAGCCCATGTTTCACCGTCATAGAGAAAATCGCGCGCATCCTTGGTTTCAAAAGCAACCACGCCGCCAATGGCACCGGAACCATAGATGTTGGAAACAGGCCCGCGGATAACGGTCACCTGCTTGAGCAGTTCCGGTTCAATATAGAACGAGCCGGAACCGTGGCCGACACGCCAGTAATCCTGCCTCGCGCCATCCAGCGTTACTGCAACACGGCCATATTGCTGAAGACCGCGAATATTAATCGAGGTTGCCGGATCATCACCGTTCAGTGAGGCATGAACACCCGGTGTGAAGCGGAAAATATCGGCAGACGTCACCGGCTGTATGCGGTCGATCTGCTGACGTGAGATCAGGCTGGTGGAAGCAATCGCATCAATCACCGCCTGATCATTGCTGAGCGGCGAGATGGTGATGGTATCAAGTTCCAGCACCTGTGACTTCGCTTTGTCAGTGTTTTTTTGCTCGTCTGTTTGTTGCTGGGTTTTAACCGGCTTAGTCTGGGCAAGAAGAGGTGTTGCGCTGAATGCGAACAGCCCGATTGTACTGAGCACGGTTGTACCCAGCAGACGAAACGCGGATTTCTGAGAGATTTTCATATTGCCCCCGATGATGCTGCCGGTTCACAGCGGGAGGGATTTCCGGCTATTGGCATGCATTAAGTTGACTCATTAACTCATATTAATTAGAGGCTATATAAATCATGATAAATAGAGTCAACTTTAATTATGCAAGTCAGACAATTGTTCACTAAAGCGAAAAATCATCCCGATTATTACGCAATGAAGGCGATATTTTTGCTCACAATCGCTCTGATCGTTGTGGTGTTCTGGCTGAATGTGAGTTCTGCCCGTGCCGCGCAGCAACAAGGCACGGCGCAACGCATTATCACGCTCGGGCCTGATGTGACCGAAATCGTCTATGCACTCGGCGCGGATGAAAAAATCATCGCCCTTGATCGCAGCAGCAAATATCCGGCGGATACAGCCAGTAAGACCAATGTCGGTTACCGCCGCAGCCTGTCCGCCGAAGGTGTGCTGGCTCTGCATCCAGATCTGATTATCGCGTCGGAAGATATCGGCCCGCCGGAAGTGGTGGATGTGCTCAATCAGTCCGGTGTGCCTGTGCTGTATATTCCGGCAATTAACAGCCGTGAGGGGCTGGTTACAAAAATCAGCCTGATTGCCGAGCGTCTGCAGCTGGAGCCGCAGGGGGAAGTGCTGACAAAATCGGTTACGGCAGATTTTGATGCGGCTATGGCGCATGTGCGCAAAGTCTCGGAAGGACGGGGAAAGAAAGTGGTGTTCTTCCACGGGCTGGCGAAGCTGAGCGGTGCGGGCAGTGATACGGCGGCAGATGCCTTTATCCGCCATGCAGGGGGCTTTAATCCGCTTGCGGTCTATAAAGGCTATAAAGCCGTGTCAGCAGAATGGTTGCTGGAAGCGGAGCCGGAAGTGGTGCTGATGCTGTCCGACGGGGCAGGCGGGCCTAAAGCAGAGGATGTGTTCTCGGACAAAGCACTGCAAAATACACCCGCAGCCCGAAACAAGGCACTGATCGTACTTGACGGGCCCTATATGCTTGGTTTCGGCCCGCGTACGGCAGAAGCTGTGCGTATCCTTGCTGATGCACTCTATGGACAGTAATACGGATTAATCATCAACATCTTTGGGCAGCAGCTTTTCAATGTCGTGGAAAATCTGCTGCCATTCTTCTTCATTCAGATCAAAAAGCTGGAAACTGCGCAGCAGAAAAGCACCTTCATTGGCGATGAATGCAAGGCGGGTATTGCGTCCTTGCTGAGTGGAGACATCCAGCCCGTCCAGTTGTTTGCGATACCATTGCCGTGTTTTATCCAGCTGTTCTGAACTGGGTTCAAGACTGGCAAGCATGGCTGCAAGACGTGAATCACCAAGCGGGTCACTGTCCCTTGTCACACGAATATGCGCCGCTATATGGGAGAGGGCATCGGTTCTGCCATTCTGCATGGCGGTCACTTGTTTGTCGAAATCAATGCCCCAGCGTGTCAGCATAGCATCGACCAGTCCGTCTTTATTGCCGAAACAATATTGCACGCCGCCCTTGGTGATACCGGCAGCCTTGGCCAGCGCATCAATGGTCAAAGCCGGTGCGCCATGCTCCACAACGATCTTTTCGGCCAGATCCAGCAAATGATTGCGGTCAATGGTGCGCGGACGGCCAATTTTTTTGAGTTTTTTACTTTCCATACGTATGGATTTAAATTAACGACCATCAGGTTTCAAGCTTTTTCCGTAAAACAACACATTTTGTCGTTCTGCGGGGCAGGTTATAAAAGTGCTGAAACTTCAGCACAGAAGAAGTGGATATTATCAATGACATTGCATAATCGCTGGCTGGTACTGGCCATCGTCTCAAGTGCATTATTCCTGATCGTGATTGATATGACTGTGCTTTACACAGCATTGCCGCGGCTTACCCATGATCTTGCGGCCAGCGCATCAGAGAAACTCTGGATTATTAATGCTTACCCGCTGGTCGTTGCAGGCCTGTTGCCGGGTGTCGGCAGTCTTGGCGACCGTCTCGGGCATAAACGCATGTTCACAGCGGGGCTTGTGGTTTTTGGTATTGCGTCACTCGCAGCAGCCTATGCACCAAATGCGGAAATGCTGATTGCTGCCCGCGTGCTGCTTGCCGTTGGTGCTGCAATGATGATGCCGGCAACACTCTCGATCATTCGCCTGACTTTCGAGGATGAGAACGAACGCTCTTTCGCAATCGGTATCTGGGCGGCGGTGGCCTCCGGCGGTGCAGCCTTCGGTCCTGTTGTCGGTGGTGTTTTGCTGGAATATTTCTGGTGGGGTTCTGTCTTCCTTATCAATGTGCCGGTGGTGCTGATTGCGCTGGTTCTGGCTTTGACCGTGCTGGAGACCCGTCCCGGTAATAAAAACCGTCAATGGGATCTGATCGGTTCCGTTCAGGTGATGATCGGTCTTGTCGGTGTGACTTTTGCCCTGAAAGAGCTGGCCAAGCGCGACAGTTCCATGTTGCTCTTTACCGTCTCTATGATTGTCGGTTTGATTTCGCTGGTGGTGTTCTATCGCAGGCAGCGGGCAACCAATGGTATGCTGGTTGATTTCTCGCTGTTTGGTAACCGCAAATTCTCGTCCGGCGTGATGGCAGCTTCTGTCTCTTCGGCAGCTCTGATCGGTGTGGAGCTGGTTTTTAGCCAGCGTTTGCAGCTTGTTGCCGGTTATTCGCCGCTGCAGGCCGGTCTGCTCATTCTGCCAATTCCGCTGGCCGCCTTTGTTGCGGGGCCGCTGGTTGGCTGGGGACTGCCAAAAATTGGTGAGGCACGGGTGCTTTGGGGCGGTATGCTGATTACCGGTCTTGGCACAGCGCTTTATCTGCTGAGCTTCCAGATGCAACCGCATATCTGGCTGATCGGCCTGATGATTATGGGTTTTGGTGTCGGTGCCGCAATGACCGGTGCTTCAACTGCGATCATGGGCAATGCGCCTGAAGAAAAGGCCGGTATGGCAGCTTCCGTAGAGGAAGTGTCCTATGAGCTTGGCGGCGCCACAGGCGTTACGATCTTCGGCAGTCTGATGACCGCGATCTATACGGCATTCATGATCGTGCCGGAAGGATCGGGTTTTCCGGAAACGATCCGTGACAGTTTGGATGAAGCTTTGCTGCTGGCAGAAACCCTGCCTGCGGAACAGGCGCAGCATCTGCGTGAGGTTGGCTTTATGGCCTTCGATCAGGCCTTTATGTGGGTGATTGCAACGGCCTCATTGCTGATTTTTGCAACGGCATTGCTGATCTACCGGATGAACCGGAAAGCATAAAAAAAGACCGACTCATTCTGACGAATGAGCCGGTTTTACTATTTTGAACAGAGATGATGATTATTTATCATCTTTCATGCGGGCGAAATAATTCGCCAGCAGCGCACCGGAAATATTGTGCCATACGCTGAAGATCGCGCTTGGCACTGCGGCCAGCGGCGAGAAATGCGCAGCGGCAAGTGCCGCGCCCAGACCGCTGTTCTGCATGCCGACTTCAACTGCAATGGCTTTGCGCTTGGCAAGAGACATGCCGGTAAGTTTGGCAGCGGTAAAGCCGAGCATATAGCCGATGCCATTGTGCAATACGACAACAAGGAAAATCAGCAGGCCGGTGGTGGCAATTGCATTTTTGTTCATCGCAACCACGGCGGCAACAATCAGCACGATACCGGTCACGCTCACCAGTGGAAGGCAAGGCACAGCCGTTTTAACGATTTCCGGAACGAGTTTCTGTGCCAGTACGCCAAGTGCCAGCGGCACGAGGATCACTTTAACAATGCTCATGAACATTGCCATTGCATCAACCGGCAGGAACTGGCTGGCAAAGAACCAGACGAGGAATGGCGTAACCAGCGGGGCAGCCAGCGTGGTCACACTGGTGCAGGCAACGGACAGCGCCACATCGCCTTTGCCGAGATAGGTCATGACATTGCTGGATGTACCGCCCGGGCAGCAACCGACGAGAATAACACCGGCAGCGACTTCCGGTGACATCGGAATGATCTTGGTCAGCAGCACGGCAAGCAGCGGCATAATCAGAAACTGCGAGGCAACGCCGATACCCACATCGGCCGGGCGGCGAACGACTTCACGGAAGTCATCAAGGGAGAGGGTAAGCCCCATGCTGAACATGATGATACCGAGCAGGGTAACAATATGAGGAGCGAATTGTTTAAAGGTCTCAGGGAATACAAAACCCAGTACGGCAAACAGCAGAACCCAGACCGCAAAAGTCTTGCCTACGAAAGCCGAAAAGCTTGCCAGCATTTTCATTACAGATAGTCCTTATTTAATAACTACCCCCGCTCTAAATTTTATGAGGCAGCATGGCAAGTTATTAATGAAATAAAATAAGTGTATTACGGGTAATAAAATGAGTCTGTGCGGCAGGCATATAGGCCTAAAGTTTCAGAGCAGCTGTAAATAAAAACACCCGCCATAGCTGTGCATGACGGGTGCGTTAGATTTGTTTGTCAGTCTGTATCGTCAGGCTGTCTTTTTATTGTCGCCCATTTGGAAAATCGCGAACAATGCGATGACAGCTGCGATACTGACATACCATGCAGGGGCGCTGTAGCCGAGTGAAGTGGTGCCGAGCCATGTCAGCGCTGCCGGAGCAAAGCCACCGAAAATCGTGGTGGAGATGTTATAGGCCAGCGACATACCGGTTGAACGGATATGGGTCGGAAAGACTTCAGACAGGGCGGAAGGTGCAACGCCAACCACACCGGCAACCATAACACAGAAGCAGCTCTGAACAGTGATCAGGGTGCCGAGTGTCGGTGAGTGATGCAGCCACCACAGCAGCGGATGGATAGCCACCAACAATACGGTTGTGGTGATCGCCAGTGTCAGACGACGGCCGATCTTGTCGGAAACAGCACCGGCAGCGATACAGGCAATAGCCATCAGAATATTACTGATAAGCGCCGAGATAAATGCCTGCGTACCGGTGAAACCGAAAGCACGCTGCACATAGACCGGCATATAGATTACCATGACATAGACGCTGGCTGCCCAGAGCACGGAGAAGGCCGTACCTTTGAGCAATGCACCGCGATAGGTGGTGAAAATCTCTTTCAGCGGAGCATGTTCTTTGTGCGCGGCTTCCGGTTTTTCGTCAAATTTCGCTTTGAAGTGTGGTGTTTCATCAAGCGAACGGCGCATCCACAGACCGACAGGGGCAATCAGCAGGCCGAGGATGAACGGAATACGCCAGCCCCAGTCACCGATCTGATCTTCAGTCAGCAGCGATGTAACGCCCAGTGCCACAAAGGCACCGATAATATTGGAAAATGCCATACTGGCCTGCAGCCATGCAGCATATTTGCCCTTCTGACCTTCCGGTGCATGTTCCACCAGAAAGGCCGCCGCACTGCCGACTTCACCACCGGCTGAGAAGCCTTGCAGTACACGGCCTGCAAGAATAATCATCGGAGCGCCGATACCGATAGCGGCATAGGTTGGTGCAATGGCAATCAGCAGCGTACCGGCTGCCATGATCATGATGGTCAGAAACAGCGCCGCTTTACGACCGGCTTTGTCGGCATAAACGCCAAGTACCACCGCGCCGAGCGGACGGATCAGAAAGCCGAGGCCAAAGGCCAGAAACGACTTGATCAGTTCGACAGTGTCATTGCCGCCAGGAAAGAAATTCTTGGCGATATAAACCGCAAACAAGGCGTAGATTGTAAAATCATACCATTCCAGAGCATTACCGATTGAGGCAGCAGCGACAGCCTTTTTGGCGTTGGAATTATGCTTTGTATGCGATGGTATAGTTGGATTATGTGTAACGTCCGTCATAGGACTGGCTCTCCCCCAAACATTCCGGCTGTGGTCTTTTATCTCTCATCTCCCACCAGCAATACGAGACAGTAACAATTTAACTTTGTGTCGGCATTTGACAAAAAATGAATGTCTCCATAGCGAAAAACGAAATAGTGTTTCGACGGAACAATATTTTTGTATTTATGGCATATTGGATTGATATTCTTGGTAAAAATCACTGATGAAGGTCTGTGCCTATGATCGAGCTGCGGCAGCTTTCTTACTTCGTGGCGGCCTGCCATCAAACCAGTTTCAGCAAGGCGGCTGAAATGCTGGATATTGCGCTGTCAACGCTCAGCGTGGCACTGCAGAATCTGGAAGAGGAAGTCGGTGCACAATTGTTCCGTCGCGTGCCTGCGGGGCTTACCCCGACTGTGGCCGGGCGCTGGCTTTATCGTGCTGCTATCCCGCTGTTACAGGCTGAAGCTTTTACCCGTCAGGCAGCGATGCGGGAATGTACCGAAGAGAATGAATTCAGTCATCTGGTGGTGGAAGTCCAGCTGATGTTCTCGCTCGGCAATGTCTCCAAAGCCATCAGCACAGCACTTGCCGGTTTGCAGAAAGATTATCCGGATGTGTTTATTGAGCCGCATTGGGGCAGTGCGGATGGTGATCCGGCTTTGCCGCTGACAGAGAGTGCGAAAAGCAGCCGGATTATTTTCAGCTATGAGAAAAAGGGTGTCGCCATCCACGATGATCCGTGGGTGCTGGCGCGTAGTCTGCCTGTGCAGTCAGGCGAAGCGCCTGCTTTGCAGGATATGCTGGCTGGCCCTGTGATTGTGCCTGCATTGCCGGAACCGCTGCTGCATGACCTCTCTGCTTATCTGGCAAAGCATCCGATTAAAAATATCCGCTTCACGCAGGATCATCCGGGTACTCTGGCACGCTTAAGCGGGGAGCACCCTGATACAGCCTTTCTGGTGCCGCAAAGCACGCTTGCCAACCGCATGGGGCTGCATCGTCTTAAACTGGTGCCGCTTGATCCGCCGCTCATCAGTCAGGTGCGGGTGCATATTGCCGATCCGCATCCGGTGGCGGAAGAGACTGTGCGCCGTATTCGTGCGGCACTGATTTCCGGTGAAACATCGCCGCTTTATCAGCCGCAGCTGACCAGACGGCAATTCAGTTATTTCCGATTGATTGACAACAACCGCAATCTCACCGCTGCTGCCCGTATGGCTAAAGTCGCGCAACCGGCTATTACCGGACAGTTGCGCAAGATGGAGCAGGTGATCGGCAAGCCGCTGTTCGAGCGCCGCCGCGATGGTCTGGTGCCGACAGATGCCGGACGGGTTTTTCGTATTGGCAGCGATCTGATCGATGCGCGTTTGCAATCCATGGCCGTGCATAGTGCGGGATCGCTGGGGCGCAACCGGTCGCGGTTGCGGATTGGCGTTTTGCCATCCGTCAGTCAGGAAAGCACTTTGCTGGCAGGGATGACCGATGCGGTGCTGCGCTGGCGAAAGAACCATCCGCAGATTGATCTGCAAATTCTCGAAGCGCCGACGAGTGTCTTGCAGGATTGGGTACAGGCGGGGGTGATCAGCCTTGCTGTTCTGGAAACCGATATGCCGCATATGGCGCGTTTCAGCCTCAATGTTGAGGAACCGCTGTCGCTGATCTGTCATCCTGATCTGGCGGCAGAACTCTCTCAGGATGCAGCGATTGATCTGGAGGCACTTCGCCATGTGCCGCTGGTTCTGCCGACCATGACCTTCGGCATCCGGCAATTGCTGGATGCGCAATTGAGCGAGCACAACTTGTCCGTTGAACCGGTAATTGAAATCAACTCATTACCGATGATGATCGCGATGATCCGGCGCGAAAAGCTTGCCACTTTGCTGCCGGTCTCAGCCGTGCGCCGCGATCTGGAGCAGGGCACATTGGTAAGCCTTGAACTCAAACCGCATATTCTGCGCAGGTTGTTTGTGATCTATTCCAATGCCCGCACATTGACGGTGGCCGAAAGAGAACTGGTGCGCGAATTGCGCGAGGCGCTCACACCATAGTGCGATTAGAAATGAAAACAGGCGAAACCGGAGTTCCGCCTGTTCTCTCTACGGGGGTATTTAGTTTTTAGGCCAGATTGAAGTGGCGGATGTTTTTCTTTTCCGCTTCGTCCAGCGCTTCTTCATAACCGGCATCGGCATAACGCATCACGCCGAGCGAGGTGTCATTGGTCAGTGACAGTTCAATGCGGATATCCGCATCATCGGTACCGTCGGCCACAACAGTTACACCGGCGCTGGTCATGTAGCCGGAATAGCCGCCGCCACCGGAATGAATCGCCACGAGATCGGCCTGCGACGAGCACATAGCCAGACCATTGATCAGCGGCCAGTCGGCAATCGCATCAGAACCGTCACGCATATTTTCCGTCATGATATTCGGATGCGCCATGGCACCGGCATCAAGATGGTCACGGGTAAAGGCAACAGGGCCGGAGAGCGTACCGTCACGCACCATGCTGTTCACTGCGAGAGCCAGCTGGGTACGTTCGCCATGACCAAGCCATGCAATACGCGCCGGCAGACCTTCAAACGGCACATTTTTACCGGCGAGATGAATCCAGTTGGTGACGATGTGATTACCGGCAAAGGCTTTGAGGATGTAATTGTCGATAATGCGGATATCTTCCTGATTATTCGACAATGCAATCCAACGGAACGGACCAATTGCGCGGCAGAACAGCGGACGCAGGAAGGCTTCGGTGAAGACCGGAATATTGAACGCATCGGCCACGCCGCCGTCTTTGGCATGGGTGCGGATCAGGTTACCATTGTCAAAGACGACCGAACCGGCTTTCTGGAAGCCAAGCATAGCGGTGACGTGACGAACGATGGACGCGCGGCTTTCATTCATCAGGGTCTGCGGATCGCTCTTGCGCATAGCACGGGCTTCATCCAGCGAACGGGTCGCCGGTACATAGCCGTAAACCAGATCATGGGCGGAAGTCTGGTCAGTCACGATATCCGGAATGATATTGCGTGCCAGAATTTGCTCATAAAGATCAGCGGCATTGCCGTGAACGCCGATGGAGACAGCGCGTTTCTCGGCCATTGCTGTTTTGACCTGCGCCAGCGCATCGTCCAGATCTTTGGCAATCACGTCAAGGAAGCCGATATCCTTGCGCTTCTGAATGCGTTCCTGATCAATTTCAACGCAGAGCGTAACCGCACCGGCCATACGGCCTGCCAGCGGCTGCGCGCCGCCCATGCCACCTAGACCGGCGGTGAGGATCAGACGACCAGCCAGATCATTATTGAAGCTCTGCTCGGCAATACGCATGAAGATTTCATAGGTGCCCTGAATAACACCCTGTGAGCCGATATACTGCCAGTCACCGGCGGTAAGACCGCCCCAGCAGATCAGGTTCTGCTTTTCCCATTCGTAGAAATTTTCAGCCTTCGCCCACTGACCAACCATATTACAGTTGGCCATAATCACGACCGGTGCCTGTTTATGGGTTTTCAGAATACCGATCGGTTTGCCGGATTGTACGACGAGCGTTTCGTTTTCTTCAATCTTATGCAGGCTTTCAACGATCTTGTCGTGGGACGGCCAATCGCGTGCAGCTTTACCGAGTGCGGCATAGACCACCAGATTGTCAGGGTCTTCACCCACTGCCAGCACGTTTTCCATCAAACGCAGCAGACCTTCAGCGCGCCAGTTCTTACAGCGCAGCTCGGTGCCGGATGTGACGTTAAATTGTTTCTTAGACATAATAATACTTTCTAAACCGCTAAATCAGGCCAGTGCGTAATCGGCAAGGGAAATGCCGAGTGCTTTTTCGACGATCGGATAAACGCTCGGATCTTTGACCGAGGCGCTGAGCGGGATTTCTGTCTTGTTGATGTGGAACACCAGAATTTCCATGCCCTCATGGACATTGCCGACACTGACAGGGCTGCCATTGGTATCGAGCGTGGTGATCACGTCAGGGAAGGTGGCAAGACGCTGACCGTCACCGTCATCCACGGCCATATATTCGTTCATCACATGCAGGATCACATCGCGGTTGCCGTCACGCACGGTGATGGTGCCGATGTCGAAAGCTTCCTGCGTGTAATGCACATTCTTGGCGGTGACTTTGCCCTGTGCGAGAATGCTGCCATTGGTGGTTTTGCAGATCGCATCAATCACCGCAGTCGCGCCTTTGCTCTGGGCTGCGCGAATGGCTTCGCCAAGGGTCAGAGCACGGGAGATACCGCCGAGCGCTGCATTCTTACGTACATAAGACGCACGCAGCGGATTGCGGCAGCTGGCGATGAAACCGCCGGACATATCGGAGGCTTTGCGCAGGATCGGTGAGATTTTGGCTGTCGCGCCGCGTGTGACCAACTCGATATAGGAGTTGGAATCGCGGTGACCGCCAACGGCTGTCTGGATCATCTGTTCAGGGCTGTTAGCCATACCGATGGAGCCCATATCGCCGGTCGGATGCGCACGGATATCGCCCACAGCATCAATCACTTTGGTGCCGAGAACAGCAGAAGGCAGCCATGCATTCATGGTGCTGGACATACCGTTCTGGCCGATCATCAGACCATAGACTTCATCGCCCAGTTCATATTGCAGCAGCTCAACGGCTTTCACATAGTCGATGCCGAGCATTTCCCACTGGGTGGTGCTGGCCGGTGCGCCGATCGCAGCGGCTGTGGCGATCCATGCGTCATCGGATACTTCTTCCATATCCACCAGTTCAGGTCGGCCAATGGTGACCGCAGTGGTGCCCAGCATACGGCCATGCTCGACCCAGCCGCCGCCGCCGGCTGCAAAGACCGAACCGCCGGCAATTGCGGATTCCACGTCATCCAATGTTAAAATACGCCCCATAATGGCCTCCTCTTAAATGCTGTTATGCGTTTGATTGGTAACCGGTGTGCGCTCGTCAAAGCGGCGCACTGCCGCAAACATTGCTGCAGCACCTGCTGCAATGTCGTGTTTCTCTGCCCATTCTTCCGGTGTGTGGCTGCGTCCGCCAAGACATGGCACAAAGACCATGGCGGCCGGTGCCAGCTGGCCGATAAAGGCCGCATCATGTCCCGCACCGCTGGCGAGTTGCAGATGGCTATGGCCGAGTGCATCGGCGCTTTTTGCCAGATCATCCAGCAGGCCTAAGTCACAATCCATCGGCATGGTGTCGGAAAGGGTCTTGAAGCTGCTGCGTTCTACACTGACCTTTTCGGCAGCATCCTGTGTTGCCGCATCAATGCTTTCCAGAAAACGCAGGGTCTTCTCACGTTTGCCGGTGCGGATATCGACAATCACCTTGGCCTGTTCCGGCACCACATTGGCACCGCCCGGTTCAAGGGTGAGAATGCCGACCGTGGCAACGAAATAGCCGTCCGGCTCGGATGCCAAAGCTTCGGCCTGTTCACGGATTGCAGTGACAGCTTGTGCCGCCGCATAAAGCGCATCGCGGCGCATATGCATCGGCGTGGTGCCCGCATGGTCAGCTGCACCCTTAAACGCGATTTCCAGACGGGTGATGCCGACAATACCTGTCACCAGACCCAAATCCGTTTTGCTCTGTTCCAGTACAGGGCCTTGCTCAATATGCAGTTCCAGATAGGCGGCAATATCCTTGCGTACAGCCTCTGCGAGCTTGGACGGATTGCCACCGACACGGATCAGCGCATCGCCTAAGCGCTCATCCTGCGGGCCGGTAAAGTCGAGCATAGCATTGGCGAGCTGACCGCTCATGCCACGGCTGCCGACACAGGAGAGGCCGTATTCACTCGGTTCTTCAGCGAGAAAATCCACCACTTCCAGATTGTGCTGTAATTCAATACCGGCATCGCGCAAGGCACGGGCAACTTCGAGCGCAGCCACTACACCGGCAATGCCGTCAAAGCGTCCGCCGGAAGGCACAGTATCGCTATGCGACCCCATCATAATGGTTTTGGCGTGCGGTTTGGCACCGGCACGGCGGCCGATCAGATTGCCTGCGGTATCAATACGCACCTCAAGACCGGCGGCTTTGAACTGCTCAATCAGATAGGCGCGGCCAGCCAGAAAACGTGGGGTAAAGGAACGCCGTGTGTAAGGCTTGCCCGGCTCGGTAATATCGGCCAGCGCCATAATATCCTGCCAGAGCCGGTCACCATCGACGAGCGTGTTGGAGACCGCCATTACGCGGCTCCTTTACGCAAAGCAGGGCGTACAAAACGACCGGAACCCGGTTCAGCTGTGACCACGCCTTCAGCCATCGCACATTCACCGCGCACAAATGTATGGGTGATGCGGAACGGCAGCTTGATACCGTCATAAGGGCTCCAGTCAACAATATTATTGCCGCTTTCTGCCGCTTTGTAAGTGTAAGGATCGCGGCGCGCCAGCACGATATCGGCATCAAGACCGGCATCGAGCGCACCTTTGGTCTGACCGAGACGGAACAGATTGGCCGGATTATGCGCCAGCAGGCGGGCGGCATAAGAGAGAGAAAGCCCGCGTTCATCCAGACCTTTGAGCAGCAGCGCATAGAGCGCTTCCAGCCCCGGAACACCGGATGCGTTTTTCAGCATGTTTTCATCGTTTTTGCGATCAAGCGACCAGCTCACATGATCGGTGGAAACAATGGTCACATTACCGGCGGCCAGTTGCTGCCAGATGGCTTCACGCTCGGCGCGGTTGCGTACCGGCGGGTTGATCTTGGCGCGGCCGATCAGGCGGCTGACATCGTCTTCTTCACAGAGAGTCAGATAGTGGATGCAGGCTTGAACGGTCGCCGCATAGCCCTGTGCGCGATAGCCCGCAGCCAGTTCATAACCACGGCCAACGGAACAATGCACCACATGGGTGGCACAACCGCTCATGGCGCCGATCTCATAGACTTCAGCCATTGCCAGCGTTTCAGTCACCGGCGGACGGCTCATACTATGGGTCAGATAATCGGTGCGGCCGCTTTTCTCGACCTGATCGATGTAATAGCGCACCATTTCATCATTTTCATTATGAATACCGGCAATCAGACCATGGCGGGCAATCGCCGAGAAGCACTCATAAAGCATCTGCGGGGTGATGCGCGGAAAGCGCTCCGGATGGGTGCCGAAGGTCGAGAATTTGAAACCCGCCGCACCGGCTTCCACCAGACCGTCAATATGCTTGGTGCCGTCTGCCGGATGCGCTGTGGCATAAAGCGCGAAATCCACGCGCGCTTCCTTGCCAGCGGATTCCACCTTGCGGGTGAAGCGCTCCGGCGTGGCGATCAGGTCGCCGTCGTCATAAGGCATATCGACAATCGTTGTCACACCGCCTGCAGCAGCCGAACGGGTCGACCAGATAAACTCTTCCTGATTTTTCTGGCTGCGGCTGTGTACCTGACCGTCAATAGCACCCGGCAGCACCAGATAATCCGCTCCGCCGTGGCTTTCACCTGCAGGGGCAGTGCCCTGACCGGTCTGGACAACACGGCCGTCGCTGACCAGCACCCAGCCATTGTCAATGACCTGATCGGGCAGAACCACTTTACCTTTGAAGACTTTATCCTGCATTGCGGTATTTCCTCATCTTGGTCCTCATTCTGGCTGCCTGCATTGTTTTGGAATGCAGGCAGTTATGCGATTTTAAAATTACTTGGCGGCTGGCTGCGTAAAAGCGTGCAGCACCTGCACACCGGCTGCAAAATCCGGCGTGTAAATGCGATCCTGATCGACGAATTTGACCTGTGCGCGATAGGTTTCCAGCAGCTTTGCGGAGGTTTTTCCGAGCGCAACTTTACCACGCAGATCAACCGCCTGCGCCGAATGCAGCAGCTGAATGGATGACAGGCTGTACATATTGCCGAGAATGCGCTGAAGATTGTTCACAGCCAGCGGGGCATTATTGCCGGTATCTTCAATATTGCCTGCCATGGCGAAAGTGTCGAGCGAGACTGGCATGGCCAGCTGACGGTTTTCCGCATAGAGCGCAACAAGCGGCTTCTGCATGGCACCGAAAGCATGGCCTTCATTCTCAGGGCCGGCAAGGAAGCGCGGCAGCTTGGTGAAATCCGGATTTTCCGTGCGGATGGTCTGCATCACAATATTCTGCGCCAAACGGGTGAGGGCGACATTCAGATTTTCCACACGGGTGGCAACCGGCAGCATATCGAAATTGGCGGTCGGATAAATTGCGCCATGCACATCGCCTGCGACCTGATATTTGTGCAGCTGGTTATGACTGTCAGCCGCTTTTTCCGCAGGCTTGTCGGAAGCCACAGCGGCCGGATTGTCATCGCTGGCATTGATATGGATATGTAGAGCCTCTTCGAGTGCAGCCTGTGCTTCCCATGCATTGCCGAGCGCATAGGCCATCGTGCGGTAAGAGAGCGGATCCTGTAAAGCGCGGCCATCAGACTGCTGCCAGAGATAGGAGCCATCCAGCGCTGCACGAATATCTGTTGCCGCCTTCACCATTCCCGGAAACGGGCGCAGTTCGGTTGTTGCAGACAGGAAAGGCGCGACATTGCCGTTATAGCCTTCAAGCGACAGGGCGAAAACGGCTGTGGCTGCTTCCAGATAATGGCGTGTTTCTTCTGTCAGCAAGGCGGCCTGACCGGCAGTCAGTGCATTGGTGCTGAGAATGGAGAGGAAGTCTTTGCCGACCGGTTTAATTGGCTTCAGGCCAGCCAGTTTCAGGGCTTCTGCCGCAGGCATACGCTTGCCCTGATAATCCACGAACCATTCGCCGATCATTGCCAGACCGATATGGGAGGCGAGCGTAATATCAGCCTCACCGACCGAGCCTTTTTCCGGTACAACGGGGATGATGTCGTGATTGAGGAAATCGCGATAGGCCTCCACCACACTCAGCTGCGTTCCGGTTTGACCGCCGAGCATTTCATTAAGGCGGATCAGCATACCGGCGCGCACTGCCTGCGCAGGCAGAGCCTCGCCAATGCCGCCACCATGGGCATGAAGTGAACTGGTGTTGAAGCGGCGGGAAAGTGCCAGCAATTCTTCATCCAGCGTGCGGCGGCCTTTAATCTCTTTGAAAACCGGTTTGTCCTTGTTCCAGCCCACGCCGACATTCAGCCCGTAAACGGCGGTGCCCTGCAACGCGGCTTCCATCACCAGATCAAAACTATGGTTGACTTTTTGTGCCGCTTCCGGAGCGATTTCGACTTTTTCATTTGTGTTCGCTGCGAACTTTGCCACCTGCGCAGTGGTGAGCTTTGTGCCGTTAAGCTGCAAACTTTCAGCATAGGCGGCAGAAGACGACAGGAGAGCAAGTGTCAGAAGACTGAGTTTGGACAGGTGATTGAGCTTTTTCATACTGGGTTCCCGTTTGCCTTTTCCCTCTGGATGAGGGTGCTTATGGATGCGGCAAATTATGGGTCAGTATAGAAATTGCTTGAAAGGCTGAAACGGCGAAAGTTGCGAAACCGGCAATAACAAAAAGCTAAATCCTGCCGGTATCAGAGAATAGTTTTCTGAACAGTCCGGATTGTGGCCTTACTTACGCATACCGGCTTTCATTTCGCAGCGTAATGAAAAGGATTGCGTGTAACTGAAAGGCTGGTTTTAGGAAATGAAACTCGATATTCAGTGATTGTTAAAATGACAATAAATACAGTAAAATCAAAAGCTTGTTATTGTTATTTTAAGGGTTGTGTATGGCGTTTTTATGATGAATTGTCTGCGGGTAACTGTCACATAATCTCAGGCAAATTCAGTAACGGAGTTCTACATGTCTTGTACTCTCTCGTCTAAAATTGCACTCAGCCTTATGATGTCGGCCTCTTTGCTCAGTCAGGCCGCAGCACAAAAATCAGAACAGGATGTCAAAGCCTATAAGCAACAAGTAACAGCGGGTGTGGAGAGCCGCGCCAAGCTTGCGCAGGAGATGACGGATTCAATTTTCAGCTTTGGTGAGCTGGCCTTTCAGGAAGTTGAAACCTCAAAATACATAACGGATATTCTTGAGAAAAACGGCTTTACTATTGAGCGCGGTGTTGCCGGTCTGCCGACCGGCTGGGTGGCGCGATGGGGTTCCGGTAAGCCTGTGATTGCACTGGGCAGTGATATTGATGGTCTGCCAAAAACGTCCCAGATGCCTGGTGTTGCCTATCGCAAGCCAATGATTGAGGGCGCACCCGGTCACGGGGAAGGTCATAATTCGGGGCAGGCTGTGAATGTGGTTGCAGCCTTGGCGATGAAAGACCTGATGGAGAAGGAAAAACTCTCCGGCACGCTGGTGCTCTGGCCGGGTGTGGCAGAGGAGTTGTTGGGCGGCAAAGCCTATATGGTGCGTGACGGTGTGTTCAAAGATGCGGATGTGGTGATGTTCACCCATGTCGGTAATAATCTGCAAACCTCGTGGGGCGCAGCCAATGGCACCGGTATGGTCTCGGTCAAATATACATTTGCCGGTGAGTCTGCCCACTCTGCCGGTGCGCCGTGGCGCGGACGCAGCGCGCTTGATGGCGTGGAGCTGATGAATATCGGCTGGAATATGAAGCGGGAGCATTTGCGGCCTGAACAGCGCTCGCATTATGTGATCCCTGACGGCGGCGATCAGCCGAATGTTGTGCCGTCTGTTGCCAGCGTGTGGTATTTTATCCGCGAAACGGATTTTGAGAATATCGCCAAGAATTTCGCTGTAGCCAATACAATGTCTGAAGCAGCGGCAAAAATGTCCGACACGGCAGTGGAACGGCAGATTATCGGCACCGCAGCACCGCGCCATTTCAACAAGCCGATGGCGGAGGCAGCCTATGCCAATATTCTTGAGGTTGGTCTGCCGAAATGGACTGACGACGAAAACAGCTTTGCAAAAGCTGTGCAGAAGGCTGTGAAAGGCAAGGAAGACGGGCTGGCGACAGAGCTGAAGAAACTGGCACCACCGCCGGAAAAACCTGAAAGCGGCGGCTCGGATGATATCGGTGATGTGTCATGGATTGTGCCGACAATTACGCTGAATTATCCGTCGAATATTCCGAACCTTCCGGGGCACCACTGGTCGAATGCCATGTCGATGGCAACACCAATTGCTCATAAAGGTGTTGTCGCCGGATCGAAGGTCATTGCTATGACCGGCGTTGATCTTCTGACCAAGCCGGAACTGGTGTCGGCAGCACAAGATTATTTCACCAATGTGCAGCAGAAGGATCAGAAATATCTGCCGATGCTTGGTGCGGATGACAAGCCGCAGATTCAGCTGAATACGGAGATTATGCAGCAGTTTCGCCCTGAAATGCAGAAGCTCTATTACGATGCAGAGAAATACCCGACTTATCTCGATCAGCTCGGCGTCAAATTTCCTGAGCTGACTGCGCCGCAATAGCAGAACATTATAAGCATGATAAAGGCGGTTCGGCATTTTGCCGGATCGCCTTTGTTTATCCGGCTTGAGTTATACGATAGGCACAGCGGCGTGCGCCGAGTAAAATATGCTCGCAGCGCTCGATCTTGCAGTTGTCACCGAGAATGGCCTGAAAAATATTGAGTTCGGAACGGCAAAAGCCGCGGCAGGCTGTGGCCGCAGCGCAGATAGGGCAGTGGTTTTCAATCAGCAGCCATGAACCATCCGGCTGCTTTGCCCATTCCGACATATAGCCTTCCTGACTGCGCAATTCTGCAAGGCAATCAATGCGTTGTTCCAGCGCTGTCATATCCTGCATGGCTGTGCGGTAGTTTTTGAGTATTTCCTGTTCGCGCAAGCTGATCACGCGCTCAGTCAGGTCTTCACCCAGACTGCTCATATGGCGCAATAAACTAACGGTCAGCTCCGCATGACTGTCAGGAAACCGGCTATTGCCTTTCTCCGTCAGATGCCAGAACTGCACCGGCCGACCGGCTTTTGGTTTTTTTTCTGTGGCATAGGGTTCAATCAGGCCTTCTGTCACAGATTTTTGTAATTGCTGGCGTATATTTTCCGCACCCGTGCCTGCGAGTCGTGCAAGTGCCGATATTGTTTGCGGGCCACGGGTTTTAAGAATAAACAGCAGACGATCAGCGGTGCTTTGTTGTGCAGCGCTGTTCATTTCATCCGAAGTGATAATGTCAGAACTTGACATTTGATCTCCTGCTGAATATTCCAAGTTTATGCTTGCATAATTAACGGCTCCCTCAGGGATTTGCAACCCGACCGGTATGTTCCGGTTAAAATTGATGAGAAACACAGGCGCATTCCCGCCGGAACTCATGGTTTTTGATAGCTGTCCGGAGATTGAAATGTCTGACCCGGCATCGCTCACCAGCTACCACAAAGTTGGCTGGGGAGATTTGTTGACTGGCAAAAATGCCATTCGTTCCATGGCGCTCGCAGGTGGCGTCGCGCTTCATGCTGTTAATGTTTACATTGCTACAACCATTCTGCCTTCCGTTGTTTCGGATATTGGCGGGCTGGATTATTATGCGTGGAACACCACTCTTTTCGTCGTTGCATCCATTATCGGCTCAACGCTGGCTGTGAAATTGCTGCGTAAAACCGGCCCGCGCAAAGCCTATGCCATTTCGGCCAGTGTTTTTGCTCTCGGCACCCTGATTTGCGCTGTTTCGCCGACAATGCAGGTTTTGCTGATCGGTCGTTTCATTCAGGGCTTCGGCGGTGGTTTCATGCTGGCTTTGTCCTATGCCATGATCCGTATCGTATTTCCCGAAGCGCTGTGGCCGCGCGCTATGGCACTGATTTCCGGCATGTGGGGCGTTGCCACACTGGTTGGCCCTGCTGTGGGCGGTATTTTCGCTGAACTCGGCGAGTGGCGTGCTGCTTTCTGGTCGGTTGTTCCTGCAGCGCTGCTTTTCGCTGTAATGGCGCTGTTTGTATTGCCGGATGTACGCCATGAAGAGGAAGACACAAATCGTCTGCCTTTTGCACAGCTCAGCCTGCTGACACTTGCAGTCTTTGCGGTATCGCTTGGCAGTGTCAGTTCTGAAGTGATCTGGAATGTGATTGGTATCAGCACGGCGATCCTGTTGATCGGTCTGATGATCCGTCTGGAAGCCACCAGTAAAAATCGTCTGTTGCCGGGTGGTTCTTTCAGTTTCAGCCAGCCGCTGGGGCCTGTGATCGTAACCATGTCGTTGCTGGCGCTGACTGTCACATCGGTGGAAGTGTTCATTCCGCTGTTCCTGCAGGTGCTGCATAACCAGTCGCCATTGGTTGCCGGTTATCTGGCTGCGCTGATGGGCGCAGGCTGGACACTTGGCTCAATCATGAGCTCGGGGATTTCATCGCGCCGTGTGCGTGATGTGATTATTATCGGCCCGCTGGCCTCTTTTGCCGGTATGGTTTTGTTGCTGCTTCTGCTGCCATTTTCCAGCAATGGTACCTATCTGGAATTGCTGCCGCTCTGCGCCGGTTTCATCGCTGTGGGCTGTGGCGTGGGTATGACATGGCCGCATCTGCTGACACGGGTGCTGAAAGTTGCACCGGCCGATGAGAAGGATCTGGCATCAACTGCGATTACCACTGTGCAGCTGTTCTCTGCCGGTCTCGGTGCGGCAATGGCCGGTATGGTCACCAGCCTTGGCGGTTTGACTGTGCCGGGTGGTATTGCCGGTACATCCAGTGCTGCATTCTGGCTTTTCCTGAGCTTTGGCGTGGGGCCGTTACTGGCTTTCCTATGCGCATCACGCATGGTGAAACGCTGGTAAAATCAGCCGCTTACGTTAAAAAGATAAAGCTGACCGGTTATTATCCGGTCAGCTTTTTTTATAGGCGAGATAGGGTTGGCGTACAAAGCGCCACAAAACCAGTGTAATGATAATCAAGCCGTAAATCAGCGGCTCTGGCGGCCAGCTTTTAACCGACATCAGAAAGTGCAAACTACCAGCGAGAGCGATGATATAAATCAGCCGGTGCAGGTTCTGCCAGTTATTCTTCAACCTACGGATTGACCACTGGTTTGAAGTTATTGCCAGCGGGATCAGCATGACAAAGCCGATAAACCCGAAAATAATAAACCAGCGTTGTGTTACATCTTTCACGATATCCGGCCAGTTCAGGCCACGGTCGAGAATGATATAAGTCGCGAAATGCATGGCCACATAATAAAACGCCAGCAGCCCGAGAGCGCGGCGATAGGGCAGGAAATTCAGCCGGAACAAATCGCGCAGTGGTGTGACCAGCAAGGTCAGGACTAAAAAGCGCAGTGCCCATAGTCCGAGAACATGTTCAAATTCTTTGACCGGATTCGCGCCAAGCTGATTGGTGGCTGCCAGCCAGAATGCCCATGCTGCCGGTGCAAGGCCGACAACATAAATACCCCAGCGCAGCCAGGGATTATTGGGAATTTTGACCGGCGGTTTGCGTGCAGCTGGTTGTTTGCCGGTTGTGCGGGGCATAGCGATGGTTTGCGCAGCGATATCTGGTTTCATGCCGGTTCCCGCTCTAATAATTCTTGGTCAGATCCATACCGCTATAGAGCTGGGCGACATGCTCGCCATAGCCGTTAAATGGCAGTGTATCGCGCCTGTCCGGTGAGAAGAAACTGCCACTGCCAATCCGTGTTTCAGTCTTCTGGCTCCAGCGCGGGTGATCCACGGCCGGATTAACATTGGCATAGAAACCATATTCCGAAGCGTTCTGCATCTTCCATGCAGTGACCGGTTCTTTGTCCGTCAGTGTGATTTTGACAATGGATTTGATGCCTTTAAAGCCGTATTTCCAAGGCACAACGAGACGTACAGGCGCACCGTTCTGATTGGCAAGGTTTTCACCATAGAGACCGGTTGCCAGCAATGTGAGCGGGTTCATCGCTTCGTCAAGGCGCAGTCCTTCACGATAAGGCCAGTCAAGTACCGCAAATGCACCGCCGACACCCGGCATTTCTTTTGGCCGCAGAGCTGTTTCAAAGGCAACATATTTAGCAGAGCCCAGTGGCTCAACACGTTTCAGCAATTCTGACAGCTGAAAGCCCTGCCAGGGAATAACCATCGACCACGCTTCAACGCAGCGCATCCGGTAGATACGCTCCTCAATGCTCATCGTCTTAATCAGGTCATCAATGTCGAAAGTCGCAGGCTTTGCTACCATGCCCCCGACTTCGATGGTCCACGGGCGCGGTTTGAAACCGCCGGAATAACTGGCAGGGTCGGATTTGCCTGTGCCGAATTCATAGAAATTATTATAGGTCAGCACTGAGTCTTTTGGTGTCAGCGTCTCATCGGTTTTAAAGCCGTCAGCACTGTCTTTGGCTGAGGCAAGATCCGGCAGCAGGCCACCGAGAGACAAACCAATACCGGCAGCAATGCCTGTCTTGATAAATTCCCGTCGCCGCAAATAAAAGGTCTGACTGGTGATTTCAGAGGATGCGATACCGGATTTAAAAAATGACTTAGACATAGCACTGGCTCCCTGCTGACTTATGTCAGTGCAATTATAGGGGAATAGGGCGGAATTAATATCGGGTAATATATTAGAGAAAATCTGTGGTGGAATTTAGTTTATAAAACGCGCTTTGTGAGATTTGAATATTGTGAAACAATAAAAAAGGCTCCCGAAGGAGCCTTTTTAGAGCATTTCACAGTCAAGTTGGATCAACTTGACGCCCGTGATAATGCGACCAAATAAAAAATCTAGAGCGAGCGCTATGATCCAATCTGGACGTAAACCGCTCTAGTCGTAAGAACCGGATACTGATCTGAGATAGCGCTCTCAGATATCCGGCACAGATTATTTGCGTTTTGCCAGCGGTACGAAATCGCGCTGTGCGTAGCCTGTATAGAGCTGACGCGGACGGCCGATTTTCTGCTGCGGGTCTTCGACCATTTCTTTCCACTGGGCAACCCAGCCGATGGTACGGGCAACGGCGAACAGAACAGTGAACATTTCTGTCGGGAAGCCGAGAGCCTTCAGGGTGATACCGGAATAGAAGTCGATATTCGGATAGAGCTTCTTCTCGATGAAATATTCATCGGTCAGTGCAATATTTTCCAGTTCCATCGCAACATCGAGCAACGGATCATCTTTGATGCCGAGTTCACCAAGAACTTCATGCGTGGTTTTCTGCATGATGCGGGCGCGCGGATCGTAGTTTTTGTAAACGCGGTGACCGAAGCCCATCAGACGGAACGGATCGTTCTTGTCTTTTGCCTTGGCGATATATTCAGGAATACGGTCAACCGAGCCTATTTCAGCCAGCATGTTCAATGCAGCTTCGTTGGCACCGCCGTGAGCAGGGCCCCAGAGGCAGGCAATACCGGCAGCGATACAGGCAAACGGGTTCGCGCCTGAAGAACCGGCGAGACGAACGGTCGAAGTTGAAGCGTTCTGCTCGTGATCCGCATGAAGAATGAAGATACGATCCATAGCGCGTGCCAGAACCGGATTGACCTTATATTCTTCGCAAGGCACGGCAAAGCACATGCGCAGGAAGTTGGAAGCCAGATCAAGATCATTCTTCGGATAAACGAAAGGCTGACCGACATGATATTTATAGGCCATTGCAGCCAGTGTCGGCATTTTCGCCAGAAGGCGGATCGAAGCAACCATACGCTGATGCGGGTCAGTAATGTCGGTTGAGTCGTGGTAGAAGGCGGACATGGCGCCAACGCAGCCAACCATAATAGCCATCGGATGCGCATCGCGGCGGAAGCCGGTAAAGAAGCGCGACATCTGCTCATGCACCATGGTGTGGCGGGTCACGCGGTAGTCAAAGTCTGCTTTCTGGGTCTTGGTTGGTAGTTCGCCGTAGAGAAGCAGGTAGCAGGTTTCAAGGAAGTCGCCCTGTTCGGCGAGCTGTTCGATCGGATAGCCGCGATGCAGGAGAACGCCTTCGTCACCGTCAATATAAGTGATTTTGGATTCGCAGGAAGCGGTTGAAGTGAAACCAGGATCGTATGTGAAGGAATTTGTATTCTTGTAAAGCGGGCCGATTTCGACGACATCTGGTCCGATTGTACCTTTGCGGACCGGCAATTCGGTCGAATTGCCATTTAGCGTGATTGTCGCTGTCGTATTAGACATACTGGTTCCTTTCATCATCGCGCTCACTGCTCGTGGATAGCAGTAAATTTGGAGCATAATGCCGAAAACGGGTGTTTCGGTTTAGTCTTATGCATAGAAACATACAGTTAGGGTATTTTTACCGGCGCTGCCAGTTTGAAAAATATCCTTAAGCCGCTGTCACTCAAAATTCATGATATTTGTGAATGACGGCCTGCAAAATTTATGGCTCAAACTATCGTAAATGTTGGAGGTTGCAATGTGGAAATTTGCTTTTTTCTGAACAAATTTCTGTCAATTAGCCATTCTTACGACAGAGGCCGGTTTTTGAAAATCACACTCCTGTGTTCAGGGCGTGTTTGAAGCCGCATTCTGTTGAAAGAACACGGCTTCTGACAGGCTTTATGCGGCCTGATCCTGAATACGTCCGAGGGCTTCTTCACGACCCAGAACCACCAGAACGTCAAAAACGCCCGGTGAAGTGGCGCGGCCGGTGAGGGCAGCACGCAGAGGCTGGGCAATTTTGCCAAGTTTCAGGCCGGTTGATTCCGCATGGGCGCGGACAACGGCATCCAGCGCATCTGCATTCCACTCGGCAGCTTCCAGCTTCGGCAATACATCTTTGAGGATTGCGCGGCCTTCATCATTGAGCAGGCTTGCGGCTTTTTCATCCAGCGGCAGCGGGCGGGAGACGAACAGGAATTTCGCACCGTCTGCCAGTTCCACCAGTGTTTTTGCACGGTCTTTGAGACCCGGCATTGCTGCAACAAGCTGCGCACGGCGTTCATCAGTCAGCAGAGCCTGCAATTCTGCGCCGCCTTCAATATAAGGCAGAACATCGATCAGTGCTTTGGTAAGCGTTTCTGAATCGCTGGCGCGGATATGATGACCGTTAATGGCTTCCAGTTTCTGGAAGTCAAAACGTGATGCACCTTTGTTGATGTCTTTGGTATCAAACCATTCGATCATCTGCTCAATGGTCATGATTTCATCATCGCCATGGCTCCAGCCGAGGCGAACCAGATAGTTGCACAGTGCTTCAGGCAGATAGCCCATGGCACGATAGGCCTCAACGCCGAGCGCACCGTGACGCTTGGAGAGCTTGGCACCATCCGCACCATGGATCAGCGGGATATGGGACATTTTAGGCACATCCCAGCCCATTGCCTGATAAATAACAGTCTGGCGGGCAGCATTGGTCAGATGGTCGTCACCACGGATAATATGGGTAACGCCCATATCATGATCGTCGACCACAACCGCATGCATATAAGTTGGCGCGCCGTCGGAACGCAGAATGATGAAATCATCCAGATCCTTGTTCGGGAAACGGACTTCACCCTGCACATCGTCCAGCACAACGGTTTCACCTTCGCGCGGCGCTTTAATGCGGATAACCGGCTTCACACCTTCCGGTGCTTCCGACGGATCGCGGTCACGCCAGCGGCCGTCATAGCGCGGCGGGCGGCCTTCTGCACGCGCCAGTTCACGCATTGCGTCCAGTTCTTCCGGTGAGGCATAGCAATAATAGGCTTTACCGGCTTTTACCAGTTCTTCAGCAACTTCGCGATGGCGCGGTGCGCGTTCCCACTGGGAGATGGCATCACCGTCCCATGTCAGGCCGAGCCATGTCAGACCTTCAAGAATAGCTGCCGTTGCGGCCTCGGTGGAACGCTCGCGGTCGGTATCCTCAATGCGCAGCAGCATCTTGCCGCCGGTATGTTTGGAATAAAGCCAGTTAAACAACGCTGTACGTGCGCCGCCGATATGCAGATAGCCGGTCGGTGAAGGCGCAAAGCGGGTAATAACGGGTGATGACATCGGTCGCTCCGTATCTGCGGCAAGGTTACAGGATCTTACGCTTATATCCGAATATATCGGCTAAAGAATGTAACTGGCCGCCTCTCGATTTCTTGTGCTGTTCATGTAGCATAGGCAGCACAACGTGCAAGACTTGATGCAAAAATCAAAGCGCAGAACCGGTGTTTAACGCCGCTCGATGCAAGATTCCTGCGTGAAATGGACTGTTTTGGACGTATAATTGTGCAGCTGTCAGGTGCGGGGGCAATTCAGACAGCATGGCGAATGGTTATGGCGGTGAATGTGGCCATCAGGCAAGCAAGACTGAGTCCCGTCATGATGATGGCGGGGCAGAGAGCACGGCTGTCCGGACGAAACATAACAGCGGATTAACTGCCGAGCAATTCATGCTCGGTTTTGCTCCGGTGCCGGATGCAGAGATTATACCCGATGATGGTGCTGTTTATAGCGGACGGAAGCGGTCACTGATTATCCGGTTCAATCTGCGGAAATATTGGCAGCGTTTTCTGGATGCTATCTGTGATGCTCTGCTATTTGAATATGAACGCGGAACGGTTTTCCTGCTGCTGGCCGTTGCGAGTGGCGCAGGGGCGGTTCATTATTTTTCCCTGAAGGCCGAACCATACTGGATCGAGCTGTTTGTACCGGCATGTCTGTTCGGCTGGCTGCTGTTTTTACTGCGTGACACGCTGATAAGGCGTGTCAGCCTTGTGCTGATATTAGCATTTGTGACTGGTATGCTGGCTGCGAAATGGGAGACGCAGCGCTATGCAACGCAAATGCTTGGCAGTTCTGTTTCAACCACTCTGACGGCGCGGATTGTCTCGCTCGAGCAGGAGGCTGAAGACAATGGCAAAGCCGGACGCTGGCGTATTGTTGCCGATGTGCTGACAACGGAAAAACCGCATCTGCGCTTTGCGCCGCAGCGGTTGCGGCTCTCTGCCCGTGACTTACCTGCACAGGCTGAAACCGGTTCTGTTCTGAAAGGGGCGGTGCGATTGCGTCCCCATGGCGGGCCGGTACGTTCCGAGCAATATGATTTCGCATTTCATGGATATTTTCGCGGCATTGGCGGTAATGGCTTCTATCTCGGCGTGCCGAAACTGGTTGATGGTGAATTTGCCGGTGATGCAGTATTAAAGAGCTGGACTGCATCCGTTGAGGCACTGACCGGTCAGTTGCGGGCAATGATCGGCGGGCGGATTATGCAGGCACTGTCCGGTGAAGAGGGGGCGGTGGCCGCAGCGCTGATCTCCGGCCAGCGGGCAGGGATCAGCGAGACAACCAATGAGGCGCTGCGCATTGCAGGATTGGCGCATATTCTCTCAATTTCGGGCCTGCATCTGGCGCTGGCAGCAGCAATTGTCATGGTGAGCCTGCGTGGCATTGCCGGACTGTTCCCGTCTTTAGCGCTGTATTATCCGGTGAAGAAAATCGCCGCATTGATTTCGCTGTTTTCTTCGGGTTTTTATCTGGCTTTGTCGGGTGCAGATGTGGCGGCACAGCGTAGTTTTATCATGCTGGCCGTGATGCTTTGTGCGGTGATTTTAGATCGTAAAGCTCTGACCTTGCGCAATCTGGCGATTGCAGCGCTGTTCAGTATTTTTGTGACACCGCATGAAATTCTGGGGCCTAGTTTTCAGATGTCTTATTCGGCAACCGGTGCGCTGATTGCAGGTTTTGCGTGGTGGAAATTGCGCAAGAGACAAAACAACGAACAAGCGAAAAGGCAGACGACATTGGGGGGTAAGCTCAGGATTTGGCTTGGCGGGATTGCGGCGACTTCTCTTTTAGCAGGTACTGCCAGCGGGCTTTTTGCAGCCTTTCATTTTAACAATATGGCACCACTGGGAATGCTGGGAAATGCACTGGCATTGCCGGTGATCTCGGTGCTGATTATGCCTTTTGCGGTGCTGTCTCTGCTGCTGATGCCTTTAGGACTGGAATGGCTGCCTTTGCAAGTGATGGGGAAAGGCATTGAGCTGGTTAAATGGATTGCGCATTTTGTTGCCGGGCTTTCCCCTGATCTGATCCCCGGCCTGCTGCCCGTGCCTGTATTGTTGCTTTGGACGGCGGCAATGCTTTCGGCGATGATCTTCACCAGTCATTTGCGGCTGATATCGCTGTTCTTTCTCGTGGCTGGCGGGATTGTGCTGAGTATGAATACTTTACCGGATATTATTATCTCGGAAGATGCCAGACTGGTTGCAGTCCGTCAGAACAATAGTCTCTATGTAAACCGTGCACGACCGGCTGCCTTCACAGTCGATAACTGGCGCAAGGCCTATAGAATTCATGAGGTTAAAATGCCGGATACAAGCAGCGCGGCAAGTTCAGAAGGTTTTGTCTGTGAGGACGGGTTATGCAGTTTTGATCTGCAAAACGGGCAGGTGCTGGTCTATGCAGAAAACCGGCCTGCGGCAGATATTGCCTGTACTATCGGCGATATTATCGTTCTCGCTTATGCGGGAAACCTGTCTTGCCCCGATAGAAAAGCCGGCAATATTACAGGGACAGTGACGCAAAATGCCCCTGCCATCATCACCCGCCAGCAGCTGGCACTACGAGGCGTGGCAGAGATTTATCTGGAACCGGATAGCCGCAGATATACAGACACAGCACAAAGTCATACTTCAGATATGCTGCAAAGCTCTGTTTCTGGAACACAAGTACATCAAACTGGTTTGGCATATCGGCCGGAACAGGCTCAGGTCGTTTTTGCAGTGGGAGAGCCGCAACGACCTTGGCATAGCTACCGCCTCTGGTCTCGTGCTGCTCGCAATCTGGAAGATCCGAAATAAGGATTGTTACGTCTGTCTAGGGTGCCTGAGATTATAACTGTGTAATCGCAGCGAAACATAGCTTGTAGGGTACTATTTGTGTCATGAGGCGCAATACTTAAAATGACCCGTTATTGCCCATGCAAGAAAGGGCAGCAGGAGCAATGAACCGTCTGAAGTCGAAAACCGGCAGTAATGCCGGTTTTCGCCTCGATAGCATATTAGTAGCGGCGTACCAGACCAACCAGCTTGCCCTGAACGCGTACGCGGTCAGGACCGAAAATACGGGTTTCATAGGCCGGATTGGCAGCTTCAAGCGCAATAGATGCGCCTTTGCGGCGGAAGCGTTTCAGTGTTGCTTCTTCATCATCGACCAGAGCCACAACGATTTCACCGGCATTGGCGGTATCACCACGACGGATAATCACTGTATCGCCATCGAGAATACCGGCTTCGATCATCGAGTCGCCTTTAACTTCCAGCGCATAATGCTCACCGCTGCCAAGCATTTCCGGCGGTAGGGTAATCATATGGGTCTGGGATTGGATCGCAGAAATCGGTACACCGGCTGCAATACGTCCCATCACAGGAACGCTTATACCGGCAGGTGCCTCAGATTCTGTCGCAGGCGCTGCTTTTTTAGGCAGTTCGGTGACATTCTTTTTGCCGAGATCGCCTTCAATGACACTTGGTGAGAATTTCTTCTGGCTGTTGAGACCTGGTGCAATCGAGTCCGGCAGACGCACAACTTCAAGCGCACGCGCTCTGTTTGGCAGGCGGCGGATAAAGCCGCGTTCTTCCAGAGCAGTAATCAGACGGTGAATACCGGATTTGGAAGCGAGATTGAGCGCTTCTTTCATCTCGTCAAACGAAGGGGGAATGCCGCTTTCCTTCAGGCGGTCATGGATAAACAGCAATAATTCATGTTGTTTACGCGTCAGCATTATACGCTCCCAAAGCCTTTATATTATCTGCCGATTACTGAAATTATGGTGGCAGATAATGAAGTCGTGCGGACTAAACGCATTACCGCATGCACGGGGCGCGGTTGCGAGAATCAATTTTTAAAACAAACCCAGAACGAACACTATATGTTCCAGTATTGTTCTGCAAGGCTTTAAAAGTGATTAATCCGATTGTTTAAAGGATTTCAGCGTATCATCAGGATTTGACAGCGATCACCGGCTTTGGCTGCCTCAGCAAAAGGCTCACGGATCAGCAAAGCATCCGCACGGGTAATAACGGTCAGCATGGAAGAATCCTGCACCGGCAGGGGCGTTGCCAGTAACTCGCCATCGCTGTTGCGGGTTAGTGCTGCGCGGGCATAATCGCGGCGGTTGCCATTGGCAGCCATGTCCTGTGCCAGTCTGGCGCTGGCAATATAGGTGGTCGCGGCTTTGCCTGCCAGACGCGCAACCAGCGGCGCCAGAAACACATAGGAACAGACGAGACTGGAAACCGGATTGCCTGGAAGACCAAGAACGAGCAGGGGCACTTTGCCTTCGCGTTCCAGCTGGCCGAACATCAGCGGTTTGCCCGGACGCATGGCGATTTTGTAAAAGCCGAGTTCAACGCCGCAATTGGTCAGTGCTTTATGCACCAGATCATGATCGCCGACGGATGCGCCGCCCAGCGTAATCAGAATATCGGCATCCGAAGCTGCAACATTGCGAATGGATTGTTCGATAAGTGCCAGATCATCCGGCACAATACCCAGATCATCTGCCGTGCCGCCATTGCGCCGTATAATTTCTGCGACACCATAACTGTTGGAGCTGACGATCTGATCTGCCGCAGGAACAGTCCCCGCAGGCACCAGCTCATTGCCGGTAGCAAGAATAGCTGTTTTAGGGCGTTTATAGACCTGCAATTGCGCATGGCCGGACGCTGCAGCCAAGGAAAGCGATGCCGGATCAAGCAGATGACCCGTTTGCAGCAAGCATTCGCCGTCTTTGAAATCCAGTCCGCTGAAACGGATGTGACGGTTTTTGTCCACATCCCGTAACAATGTGACCAGATTGCCTTCCTGCTGCGTGTCTTCCTGAATGACAATCGTGTCAGCACCGGCAGGCATTGGCGCACCGGTGAAAATACGCACAGCCTCACCGGATCGGACTGTACCGTCAAAGCCTTTGCCAGCAGCAGATTCGCCGATGACTTTCAGTGTCACCGGCAGCTGTTCTGCATCGGCAAAGCGAATGGCATAGCCGTCCATAGCCGAGGCATCAAAAGGCGGCTGATTGAAAGAGGCAAAGATTGACGTGGCGAGAACACGGTCACCGGCTTCATGCAGAGCAACTTGCTCATGGCCGGAAGGCATTTTATCCGCCAGCAAAAGCCGCAATGCTTCGTCAACCGGTAATAATGCCATGAAATCTACCCCGTAAAAATAAGAGCGATATGCTAAGAGCGCTGCCAGTCACCGGATTTACCGCCGGTTTTGCTGTCGACGGCGATATTGCCGATGATCATGCCTTTATCTGCAGCTTTTGCCATATCATAAATCGTCAGGCAGGCGACGGAGACAGCCGTGAGTGCCTCCATTTCCACACCGGTTTTGCCGGTGAGTTTGACGGTTGCACTGACCCGCAAACCAGGCAATGTCTCATCCGGCTCGATATCAACCGAGACTTTGCTCAGCATCAATGGATGGCAAAGCGGAATAAGATCAGAGGTCTTTTTCGCAGCCATAATACCGGCAAGACGGGCGGTGCCGATCACATCGCCTTTGGCAGCATTGCCGGAAAGGATCAGCTCAAGCGTCTGCTTGTGCATAGTGACACAGCCCGAAGCCGTGGCAATGCGCACAGTCTCGGCTTTGTCGCCGACATCGACCATATTCGCAGCGCCGCTTTCATCGAGATGTGTCAGCTTGCTCATAGCTTACTCTTTGCCGGTCAGGAGTTTGCTGGTTGCACTGGCCACATCCTGCTGGCGCATCAGGCTTTCACCGATCAGGAAGGTGGAGATGCCGGATTTCTGCAAACGCAGGCAATCATCATGCGTGAAGATACCGCTTTCACCAACCAGAAGACGGTCATCCGGCACCATGGCTGCCAGACGCTCAGATACTGCGAGATCGACTTCGAAAGTACGCAGGTTGCGATTGTTGATGCCGAGCAGACGTGACGACAATTTGAGCGCCCGTTCCATCTCCGCTTCATCATGCACTTCAATCAGTGCATCCATGCCGAGCGAAAAGGCGGTGTCTTCCAGCTCTTTAGCCATAGCATCATCAACGCTTGCCATGATGATGAGAATGCAATCCGCACCCCAATGACGCGCTTCATAGACCTGATAAGGATCAAACAGAAAGTCTTTGCGCAGCGCTGGAAGAGAGCAGGCAGCGCGCGCTTGTTGCAGGAATTCCGGTGCGCCCTGAAAACTTGGTGTATCTGTCAGAACAGAAAGACAGGCCGCACCACCATCTTCATAGGCTTTTGCCAATGCAGGCGGATCAAAATCCGGACGGATCAGACCTTTGGACGGGCTGGCTTTTTTGATTTCCGCAATCAGACCGAAAGAACCGGCAGCCTGCTTTGCTTCCAATGCTTTAAGGAAACCACGGGCAGGTGGCTGATCGGCTGCAGCCTTCTTAACATCTGCCAATGGCAAACGGGCTTTGGCTTCTGCAATTTCAACAAGCTTATAGGCTTCGATCTTTTTGAGAATATCGGTCATTTTATTCACTTGTCTTGCTGTTCGATACAGCAATCAGCTGATCGAGTTTGGCTTTGGCCGCGCCGCTGTCAATCGACTGTGCAGCAAGGGCAATACCTTCTTTGATATCTTTGGCTTTACCGGCAATCACCAGTGCAGCACCTGCATTGAGCAGCACGATATCGCGATAAGCACCGGCTTCACCGCCAAGTACGCGCAGCAGGGCTGCTGCATTATGCTGGGCATCGCCGCCTTTGAGAGCGTCAAAAGCAACGCGCTTCAGGCCGACTTCTTCCGGTGTGATTTCAAATTCGGTGATTTCACCATTATGCAGCGCTGCAATATTGGTGGTGCCTGCGGTGGTCATTTCATCCAGACCATCGCCATAAACAACCCAGACATGATCTGAACCGAGTTCTTTCAGCACTTTAGCGATCGGCAGTACCCAGTCGCGGGAGAAAACGCCGACGAGCTGATGCTTAACACCAGCCGGATTGGCGAGCGGGCCGAGCAGATTGAAAATTGTACGGGTGCCAAGCTCTACACGGGCAGGGCCGACATGGCGCATTGAAGAATGATGCATCGGCGCGAACATAAAGCCGAGACCTGCATCATGAATGCAGCGGCTGATTGTTGCCGGATCGGCCTCAATATTAATGCCGAGCTCTGCCAGTGTATCTGCCGCACCGGAGCGTGAGGACAAAGCGCGGTTACCATGTTTGGCAACGATCACGCCTGCACCCGCAGTCACAATAGCTGCACAGCTGGACACGTTATAAGAGCCGGACTGATCGCCGCCGGTGCCGACAATATCAATTGCACCGGCAGGTGCATCAACGGGGATCATTTTCGCCCGCATTGATTCTACAGCGCCTGCAATTTCCGCAACGGCTTCACCGCGCATGCGCAGAGCCATCAGAAAACCGCCGATCTGGGCAGGGGTGGCGGAACCGGACATCATAATGTCAAACGCTGCTTTGGACTCCGCCTGAGTTAAAGGTGTGCCTGTAACAGCTTTGGCAATGTAGCTTTTGAAATCTGACATAGTGTACTCGAATCTTTAGTGAGGCTCCGCCTGCCTTCAAAGGTGAGAAGGCGTTAGAAGGACAGAGCCTGATCCATCAGGGTCTGATTGATTTTAACCGGATATTCGCTCTGCAGACGGCCAACCAGCTGTTCCAGCAGGTCGTCACCAATGCGTGAGGAAATCGCATCGCGTGTGCCCTGAGGCAGGCTTTCCGCGCTGACACCGGCAGGCTCGGTTGTCTCAATCACTTTGAACAGGATCTGAGTTTCTTTATTGATGCCGCTTGCAACGCCTGTGAGATTTTCTGCGCCGCCGAAGATCTGCGCAACCGCAGCCTCTGACAGTTCAGAATCTGTAGCCGTACGGGTCAGGCCGCGCTTGGTCTGTTTTTCAACGCCGGCTTCCTGAGCAAGAACATCCAGAGTTTCACCGGCTTCAAGACGCTTGCGCAGCTCTTCAGCTTTGGCTGTCAGGCGCTTTGCTGCTTCATCCTGTTTCCACTCGGCTGCAACCTGATCTTTGACTTCATCAAATGTTTTGTCGCGGGCAGGTGTCACGCCATCCAGCTGATACCAGATATAACCACGGGTTGGAGTTGGCAGTGCATCATTATCAATGCCCTGATCCGACTGGTAAACAGAGGTCAGGAAGGAAGGCAGCTGCGGCAGATCAGCAACCGGCTTACCGTCCGGAGCATTGCCGTTCACATCAACAGCTTCAACGGTTTTAACTTTAAGTTTCAGCTTTTCAGCAGCCTGCGCCAGCGTTGCACCATTGCCGCGTTCTTCTTCAAACGAGTCATGAACCGCATTCAGCGAGGTCAGCGCCTGTGTCAGAGCCAGAGTTTTGCGGATTTCCGGTGCAACTTCTGCTTCTGTTTTCACAGCTGCAGGCTCAATTGCGCTGACATGCAGCAGCACAGGGCCGAATGCGCCTTTTACAACATCGCTTGTACCATTGGCAGGCAGAGCGAAAGCCGCATCAGCAATCACTGCATCCGGCAGATCGCCTTTTACAAATGTGCCGAGTTTAACATCTTCTGGCTTTTTGCCGCTCTGGGTAACGAGATCAGCAAAGCTGGTGCCGGATTTGATTTTATCCGAAGCCGCTTTTGCTTCCTCTTCATTGGCGAAATTCAGCTGCTCAAGAGTACGCTTTTCTTCAGTCGAGAAACGGGCGATGTTCTTTTTGTAATATTCCTGAATCTCTTCCGGCATAACATCGGCTTCGTTGACAATGTCCTGCGCTTCAAGCGGTACATAGCTGACTTTGCGATATTCCGGTGCGCGGTAATTGCCGAGATGGCCATCATACCATTTTTTCAGCTCAGCATCATCAGGTGTCGCGATTGTGTCGGCTTTTTCCTGAGTAAGGGTGATGTAATCAACCGTGCGGCTTTCACCGTCATAAAGCGCCAGCGCCTTGAACAATGTGTCCGGTGCGCTCATGCCGTCTGACACAGCTTCAACGATCTGCTGACGCAGCGCATATTTGGTGCGGCTGTTGAAATAGTCCTGCGCGCTCATACCGGCCTGACGCAGCACTGCGTTAAACTGGTTATTGGAGAAGCGGCCGCTGGAATCCAGAAATGCCTGATCTTCACCGGTGAGACGGGCGAGGTGATCTTTAGACATGCCCAGTCCCATCTGGCGCGCCTGTTCATCAAGCAGAACGCCTGCAACCAGCTGGCCCGTTACCTGTGACGGAATACCGAGCGCTTTAGCCTGATCACGGGTCAGCTGCTGACGCAGCTGGTTGGAAACAGCAATCACCTGACGGTCATAGGCCAGACGATATTCAGTCGGCGATACGGATGAGCCTCCGGCTTCCAGAACAGCATTGCCGCTGAAACCTTCACGGAACACATCTGCGATACCCCATGCTGCAAAAGAGAGGACGAGAAGACCGAGAAAGAATTTCGAGACCCATGATTTGGATGCAGTGCGCAAGCTGTCAAGCATAGAAGTACCTTTGTGGAGTAAACTCACTTTGTTAAATAAGGGGATAGCCGCCGATGATAATGCAGTCAAACGGAAACCTGCCTTCAGGGCACTAAGAACGAAAAGAATTGTGGCATTATTGCCGTTAAAGCCATGTTGAGCGATGCGTTTGGGGATTTGCTTTCAGGTCTGAATTTGCTAGAGCGGTTTCAGTTTTGGGCACGAACCGGCTCTGCCGCACCGGTCTAAGCCGGCGAGGCCGTGTCAGAAGCCGCTATGCAATGCGGCTGAAATCATTGGTGAGGAGGGTGTAATGACCCCGGAAATACGTCCGCTTGTTGCGGGTAACTGGAAGATGAACGGCACCGGCGAGCAGCTGGGTGAACTGCGTGCAATCGCTGCCAATCTCAGCACGGATATCGGCCGCAAGTTCGATGTAGTGATCTGCGTACCTTCCACTCTTATTTCGCGTGCTGCGGCCACACCGGAAACCGATGCTATCGGCGTTGGCGGTCAGGATTGCCATGCAGCAGAATCAGGCGCGCATACCGGCGATATTTCTGCACTGATGCTGAAAGAAGCAGGCGCAAGCCATGTGATCCTCGGCCATTCCGAACGCCGCACAGATCATCATGAGACCAGTGAAGCCGTTTGCTCCAAAGTACAGGCCGCATGGAAAGCCGGCCTGACTACGATCGTCTGCGTTGGCGAAACCGCTGAACAGAAGCAGTCTGATCAGACCCTTGAAATCGTTGGTCAGCAGATCGCAGATTCGCTGCCTGAAGGTGTGACACCGGAAAATACCGTTGTTGCCTATGAGCCTGTCTGGGCAATCGGCACCGGCCTGACACCAACCGTTTCGGATGTGCGCACGGTACATGCTTTCATCCGCTCGAAGCTGATTGAGCGTTTCGGTGCCAAAGGTGCGCATCTGCGTCTGCTCTATGGCGGTTCGGTCAAACCGAATAATGCTGTTGAATTGCTCGGTGTTGCTGATGTGGATGGCGCGCTTGTCGGCGGTGCCAGCCTGAAAGCCACAGATTTCCTCGCAATTTGCGACGCCTATCGCGTGCTCTGAATTTGAATAAATATCAATCCCTTGCAAGCATTCGGTTGCAGGGGGTTGGATTGTCGGATAAATCCGTGTAGAAAGCCGTTTCTACTCCTATAAGAAAGCAGTCCGGAAACCCATGCAAACCGTTCTTATTGTTATACATCTCCTGATCGTTCTCGCACTTGTCGGCGTTGTGTTGATTCAGCGTTCCGAAGGTGGTGGTCTTGGTATCGGTGGTGGTTCAGGTTTCATGACTGCGCGCGGTGCAGCCAATGCTCTGACCCGCACAACTGCAATTCTGGGCGCAGGTTTCTTTGCAACTTCGCTGCTTCTGGGCATTATTGCTATGAACGGCGAACGTCCGACAGATATTCTCAACCGTATCCCTGCCGGCAGCTCGCAGACTGCACCTGCAGGCGGCAACGGTATTCTGGATCAACTTGGCGGTGGTACAACAACACCGGAAAGCACACCGGCACAGCCTGCCACTCCGGCAAGCCCGGTTCCGAGCTCACAGTAAGAGCCGGATTTATGAATGATAAAAAGCCTCCTTCGCGGAGGCTTTTTTATTTTAAAGGTTTTGCAATAAAAGTGTTGCAGGCTTGCCATAGACGACGGGATTAGCTTGTGGGTAACATATTGCCCGTTGAGAGATCAGTGAGTTTGGCCTATCAGCAAGCAACCTGTTTACACCTCATCTTCGGCTCATCGTTTTGATGAGACATAAAAGAGTGTTTTGAGAAAGCCCCATGATTTCATCCCGTGTTCTCATCGCCGGTTTTGCCGGTTTGTGCTTAAGTTTCTCCGCTCTCACCGGTCAGGCTGCCGCCCAGACGGCTGCTGCGGCCGCATCAACGGATACGACGGCTAAAGCCGCCAAGCCGGAGAAGAAGAAAGCCACAACCCAGAAGGCTGCCAAAGGCAAATATAATATTGATCCGAGATATCAGGCACAGACAGTTGCCTTTTCGGGCTATCCGGTAGGGACAATCGTTGTCGATCCGGCAAAATATTTCCTTTATCTGGTAGAAACACCAACCACAGCCCGCCGTTACGGTATTGCTGTCGGTAAAGTCGGTCTGGAATTTAAGGGCACCGGTACAATCAATGCCAAGCGTGAATGGCCGCGCTGGATTCCGACCGCAGACATGGTCAAGCGCAGCCCTGAACATTACGGCCGTTTCAAAAACGGTATGGACGGTGGTCTGGGTAATCCGCTGGGTTCACGCGCGCTCTACCTGTTTCAGGGCAATAAAGACACCTATATCCGTATTCACGGCACGGTTCAGCCTTGGACAATCGGCAGCTCGGCATCAAATGGCTGCTTCCGTATGACCAATGAAGATGTCATGGAACTCTATGAGCGTGTAAATCTCGGAGCGACTGTCGTCGTTCTCTGATTATGCCGACATAAAACAAAAGCCGGCTCAGGCCGGCTTTTTGCGTTTTTGTGAAGTAAATTTAGTTTTACAAAAAGTTTTTCAGGACAAGCGAATAAGCAGTGGCAATTTGTTTGTCGAAGCACTATCTGTTTGCTCAGAGCTGCGGAGCAGATTTCCGTAGCGCGTTATCAACGCAGGTTTTGTAATTTCAGCACTGTCAGGAAAATTCCTTACGGTGGTGTTGTTGCGTGAATTATGGGTTTTGCCAAAAAATCCTTCATGGATTTTACGGGTAAATGTTAAGAATAATGAAAAATCCGTTACGAAAGTCATTTTTTAGTGGCGGAATCAATCAGGAGAGTCTAACGACATAAGCCCATGGCGCGATATGTATTCATCACAGGCGGCGTGGTCTCTTCCCTTGGAAAAGGCATAGCTGCAGCAGCACTGGCGGCTCTTCTTCAGGCACGTGGTTACCGCGTGCGGATCAGAAAGCTCGACCCTTATCTCAACATTGATCCGGGCACGATGTCTCCTTACCAGCATGGTGAGGTATTTGTGACCGATGACGGTGCGGAAACCGATCTTGACCTTGGTCATTATGAGCGTTTCACCGGTCGTTCTGCGACAAAGCAGGACAATATCACCACCGGCCGCATCTACCAGAACATCATCGAGAAAGAACGCCGCGGCGATTATCTCGGTGCGACGGTTCAGGTTATTCCGCATGTAACGGATGAGATCAAAAACTTCATTACGGAAGGTAATGAGGATTATGATTTCGTGCTTTGCGAAATCGGCGGCACAGTCGGCGATATCGAAGCAATGCCGTTTCTGGAAGCCATCCGTCAGCTCGGCAACGAATTGCCGCGCAACACTGCCGTTTATATTCACCTGACACTGATGCCGTATATTCCGGCAGCGGGTGAGCTGAAAACCAAGCCGACACAGCATTCGGTGAAAGAACTGCGTTCTATCGGTATTGCTCCGGATGTTCTGCTGATCCGTGCGGATCGTGAAATTCCGGAATCCGAGCGCAAGAAGCTTTCGCTGTTCTGTAATGTCCGCCCGAGCGCGGTTATTCAGGCGCTGGATGTTAAGTCGATTTATGATGTGCCGATGGCCTATCATAATGAAGGACTGGATTCAGAGGTTCTGGCAGCTTTCGGCATTGAACCTGCACCTAAACCCCAAATGGAGCGTTGGGAAGAAATTGCCAATCGTATCCATAATCCGGAAGGTGAGGTTACTATTGCAGTTGTCGGTAAATATACCGGCCTGAAAGAAGCCTATAAATCGCTGATCGAAGCTCTGACCCATGGCGGCATTGCCAACCGTGTGAAAGTCAATCTCGACTGGATCGAAGCGGAAGTGTTCGAGAGCGAAGACGCTGCACCTTATCTCGAAAAAGTTCACGGCATTCTGGTGCCGGGCGGCTTTGGCGAGCGTGGTGCCGAGGGCAAGATTCTCGCGGCAAAATTTGCCCGTGAGCATAAAGTTCCTTACTTCGGTATCTGCTTCGGTATGCAGATGGCATGTATTGAAGCCGCGCGTAATCTCGCCGGGATCAAAGATGCTTCTTCTACAGAATTCGGTCCTGCGAAGGAACCGGTTGTCGGTCTGATGACGGAATGGCTCAAAGGCAATATGCTGGAGAAGCGTTCTGCGTCCGGTGATCTCGGCGGTACGATGCGTCTGGGTTCCTATGAATCCATGCTGAAAAGCGGCACCCGTATTGCTGATATTTATGGCTCGACAGATATTCATGAGCGTCATCGTCACCGCTATGAAGTCAATATTGACTACATGGAAAAACTTGAAAAAGCCGGTCTGACCTTCTCCGGCCTGTCACCTGACGGTGTTCTGCCGGAAACAATCGAATATGCTGATCATCCGTGGTTCATTGGTGTGCAGTATCATCCGGAGCTGAAATCGCGTCCGTTTGAGCCGCATCCGCTGTTTGCCTCCTTTATCGAGGCAGCGGTCACTCAGAGCCGTCTGGTTTAAGATCTGAAGCGGGCACTTTAACAGTGCCCGTTTTGCTTTTATCAAAAGGACTGGATATTGCGGTTTGCAATGTCCATATGCTGAAAATGAAACCGCGCTGCGGTTTTCTGCGCAAATTTACCTGCGCCATTATTTATTGGGAAAAGTCAGGTACTTTTCAATTTTGAGGAACAGATATGACTGCCAATCCTGTTGTTGAGGTTAAGGCGCCGTCAGGCAATGTAGTGTTTTCCAACAGGGGCGCATTGTCGATCATTGCCGGCCCGTGCCAGATGGAAAGCCGCGAGCACGCCTATGATATGGCTGGTGCCTTGAAAGAAATGACAGATAAGCTCGGCATTGGTCTGGTTTATAAATCGAGTTTCGACAAAGCCAACCGTACTTCGCTGAAAGGTCAGCGCGGTATCGGCCTCGAAAAGGCTCTGGAAGTTTTCTCTGATCTTAAAAAAGATTTCGGCTTTCCGGTGCTGACCGATGTGCATACTGAAGAGCAATGCGCTGTTGTCGGTGAAGTCGTTGATGTGTTGCAGATTCCGGCATTCCTCTGCCGTCAGACTGATCTGCTGATTGCTGCCGCCAATACCGGCCGTGTGGTCAACATCAAGAAAGGTCAGTTTCTGGCACCTTGGGACATGAAAAATGTCATGGCCAAAGTGGTGGAGAGCGGCAATCCGAATGTGATGCTGACCGAGCGTGGCGCATCTTTCGGCTATAATACACTCGTGTCGGATATGCGTTCCTTGCCGATTATGGCGGGTCTTGGCGCTCCGGTGATTTTTGACGCGACTCATTCGGTTCAGCAACCGGGCGGTCAGGGTGGCAGCACCGGCGGTCAGCGTGAATTTGTTGAAACACTCGCCCGTGCATCGGTCGCGGTCGGCGTTGCCGGTGTTTTCATTGAGACGCATCAGGATCCGGACAATGCGCCTTCCGACGGCCCGAATATGGTGCCTTTGAAAGATATGCCGCGTCTGCTTGAAACACTGATGGCTTTCGACAAGCTGGCAAAATCCCTTTGATCTTGCCGGTTGCCAATTAGCAAAATCTCTCTGAGATAATTGCCCAATAAAAAGCCCCGCATTATGTGGGGCTTTTTTGTGTCTCAGAACTTCTTGCTAAGGCTGACTTTGAAATTACGGCCAGGCATGGCGGTAATGCCATCGCTCAGATAAGGCTCGTATTTCTTGTCAAAAATATTGTCGAGACCAATATCCAGCTTGGCATCTTTCATCATGCCGCTTTGCGGTGCCCATGTCAGAAACAGATCATGGATACCATAGCCTGCACTTTCAGGACGGGCATAATCGCCGCCATTCTGATTATGCGGTGTCTTGGACTGTCTGGCGACAAAAGTCCCTGTCCAGCCCAGAGTCAGATCATAATCAGGCATTTTCCAGCCCAGCGTTGTCACCAGTGTCGCCGGTGCCAGATCCTTGAGATAGGTGTTATAGCCATAGATATTATTCAATGCACCATGACGGCTGCCATGCATTGTAGAGAAGGCCGCATCGGCAAACATATAAGTTGTGTCGTAATGGGCTGAAATCTCGATACCGGCAGAGTAGTAGGACGGCATGTTCCAGTAAGTGTCACCCGGTTCTCCTTTTGGTGGAGCATTTTCCTTGCCAAAGCGCCGGTTAATCGGATTGGTGACATGATTGTAATAGGCGGTCGCACGGAGTTTAAGCTGATCGTCACTGGTGAAAAGCTGATCGTGAATCGTTTCAACGCCAATCTGGAAATTGTTGTTGCGCTCCACTTCAAGATCGCGGCTGCTACGTGGCAAACTTGTTCTTTCACTCTGCACAGAATAGAGCTCATCAATATTCGGCATACGCATCGCATAGGCCCAATCAGCAAACAGACGGAGATTTGAGGTTGCGTCATAGGTCATGCTCAGACCCGGTGTCAGGCCGTCATGGCTGACTGCGCTGTAATCATGCCCTACCGTGATATCATTATAGGTCTTTGCAGCGTTAGGCTTGCCTGTTGATCGCACATAATCATAACGCAGACCCGGAATAATGGTCAGCCGATCGGTCAGAGCAATCTTATCAATCACAAAAGCGCTGAAAGTTTCCTGCTTGCCTTCAGGCATATTATACGGAGCAAAATAGCCGTAATTATAATTGGCATTATTTTTATAAGTATCGGCATACATGACAATATCACGGTTGTGACGCTGTAGCTGAATGCCGTAATTCAGGCTGTGATTAAAACCGCCGAGCGTGAAATTGGATGTGTTTTCCGCTTCGATCCGCAGGTCGGAATATTTGGATTCGTTCCACTTGCCGCCAAGCGATGCAGACGTGCTCACACCATCAGGGCGCTCGGCATAAAGCGATGTAAAGGCATAACTCACCATCAGGCGCGTATTGACCAGATCGCTGTTACCGGAAAATTTATGCTCGACCGATGAGCTGAAATCTTTGAGATCGCGCCAGGCGAGGCGGCGGCGGATCGCTTCATAATAGCCGTATTTTTTGACATCGCTGCCAATCGGTTCAACCTGTCCGCGAATAGCCGCAGGAGGCCCCCAGTTCTCGCTCATACCGTAGCTTGCAGTCGCTTTCAGCTCATGGCCGTCAGCGCTGGCACTGCCCTTGGCAGAGAAGGATGTGAGCTTGCTGTCGGAGAAATTATAGCGTTCACCGCCGCCGATACGCATGTCCTCAGTCTTGCGCCATGTGGCTGCGGCAAGACCGTCAAAATTGATGCCGCTATAATTTGTGCGGCCATAAACAGCGCCGCTCTGCACCCAGCCTTTATTGGCTGTCTGATAGCCGGTCTTTGACCAAAGACCCCAGTTCTCACCTTCGCGCAACATATCGGCTGCGTCTTTGGTTTCCATCTTGATGGTGCCGCCGAAACCGCCATTCCCATATTTGATGGAAGTCGCGCCTTTTTCGATCTCAACGCTTTTAAGCAGTTCCGGCTCGATAAAGACTGTTCCTTGATCATAACGCTCAAAATTCTTCTGCGCGCCGTCCATGATAATGCGCACATCTGTCTGACGGGCAAAGCCACGGATAGCAATGCTCTGACCCTGAATACGCACGCCGCCGAGCATGGTGACACCCGGTGTCTGTTTTACCAGTTCCGGCAGGCTTGCAGCCTGAACACGGTCAATTGTCTCGCGGTCGATGGTGACAATATTCGGGGCATCTGTGCCGTAGCTGCCGGAGCCGACTGTGCCGGTGCCGATAGTGATTGTGTTCAGCTGTAATGTGCCGGATGCATTATCCGCCTGCTGTTTTTCCGTTTGTTTTTTAGGCTGTGCCGTCTGGGCGAGAGCCGCAGGCGTAAGGTTCAGAAATGCAGCAGTGCTTAAAACCGTTGTTGTAAGAAAGAAAAGTGAAAATTTATGCAGGCATAAAAAATTGCGTGCACCGGTGGCAGAACCACCAGCAGCATAAGCAGACATCAGCGCAACTCCTTGGGAGGATGGTTGTTTAAGCTTTGTTAATAGATATGCGCTGCCATAGGAGGATTTATCGTATTTTGCAAATATGTAATTTAATAATTGAGTAAATTAATCATATTTAATCAAAGATCGGATTGATACTGTGTCCGTGTGGTTACAGCCGTGCTCTGGTACTGCGCGGTGTGGCCAGCAACAGATTGGTTTCACTATTGGTAATACCCGGAACCAGACGGACACGACGCAGCACACTGTCGAGATCGCTCAGCGTATCGGCATTGATTTCGGCAATCAGATCCCAGCGGCCATTGGTGGTGTGAATTTCTGAAATCTCCGAGAAACCGCCCAGCGCTTTCACCACGCGTTCTGTCACATGGCCTTCAATCTCGATCATCATAATGCCGCGAACAGCCTGCTCAACAGTGTCCGCACGCAGAATAACCGTATAGCCGAGAATATGGCCGTCTTTTTCCAGACGCTCCAGACGGGCACGGGCAGTGGCACGTGAGACACCGGCATCAAGGGCGAGATCGGAGATGCTGCGGCGTGCATTATGACGGAGCAGGGTGATGAGTTTCTGGTCGAGTTCGTCCACTGTCTTACCATTTTGTTCATTTAACTGCGCAATCTGATAAAGCATCTGTGGAGATTTGCCAATCTTCTCTGTCCACTCTGCCAATGTTTCGTGGTTTTATACCGGAAAATCACCGCTCTGATTGTGCTTTGCAGTCATGGCGGCAGACAATTTACAGTCGTGAGGAACATATATGCATTGTAAGCTGATTGGTGCACCTGTGCAGGACGGAACCGGACGCATGGGCTGCGAAATGGGACCGAGCGCGTTTCGCGCCGCCGGACTGACACAGGCTCTGGAAGAGCTGGGTCATGATGTTACCGATCTGGGCAATGTGGAACCGGCTGCAAAACGCAATCTGACCCATTCCAATCCGGTTCTGAAAAATCTGCCGGAAATCGTGGCATGGATTGAGGCGCTGGATAAAGCTGCCTATGAGCACAGTGCTGATGGTTTCCCGATTTTCCTCGGCGGTGATCATGCTTTGGCTGCCGGAACTGTTTGCGGTCTGAGCCGTCGCGCCAAAGAGCAGGGACGTCCGCTTTTTGTGCTGTGGCTTGATGCTCACACGGATTTCCACACGCTGGAAACCACCACAAGCGGCAATCTGCATGGCACACCTGTTGCCTATTATACCGGCCAGAAGGGTTTTGAAGGCACTTTCCCTGAAGTGCTGGCTCCGGTTGATCCGGCGAATGTCTGCATGATCGGTATCCGCTCGGTTGATCCGGCAGAACGTACAGCGATCCGCAAGACTGAAGTGACCGTCAATGACATGCGTATGATTGACGAGCACGGCGTTGTTGCACTGCTCAACCGCTTCCTGAAGCGTGTTGAGGAAGCCAATGGCCTGCTGCATGTCAGCCTTGATGTGGATTTCCTTGATCCGAATATCGCACCGGCCGTTGGCACCACAGTTCCGGGCGGCGCAACATTCCGTGAAGCCCATCTGATTATGGAAATGCTTCATGACAGCGAGCTGGTGACAAGTTTTGAGGCGGTCGAACTCAATCCGTTCCTTGATGAACGCGGTCGTACAGCCTTCCTGATGGTCGATCTGATCGCCAGCCTTATGGGCCGCAGCGTGATGGATCGTCCGACCCGCAGCTTCGTGTAAAGCTGACAAGATTTACAGCCAAAGCGCTTCAATTGTCTCTGATGGGCATGAAGCGCTTTTCTTAGTTTAACAGGTTCCGGCAAGACCGGAGGGAGAAAACCTGATGCGTGACAGAACAACTTTGAACCTCGTACCATTTGTCAGTGTTGACCACATGATGAAGCTGGTTCTGAAAGTCGGTATTGAAGAATTCCTGAAAGAACTCTCTGCCTATGTGGAAGAAGATTTTCTGCGTTGGGAAAAGTTTGACAAGACCCCGCGTGTTGCTTCCCACTCCCATGACGGCGTTATCGAGCTGATGCCAACCAGTGACGGTGCGCTTTACGGCTTTAAATATGTCAATGGTCATCCGAAAAACATGAAAGACGGTCTGCAGACCGTTGCTGCTTTCGGTATGCTGTCCGATGTGGATACCGGCTATCCGATGCTGCTGACCGAAATGACCATTCTGACAGCGCTGCGCACTGCTGCAACTTCAGCTGTTGTTGCCAAATATCTGGCACCGGAAAATGCGCAGACCATGGCGATTATCGGCAATGGCGCACAGTCCGAGTTTCAGGCGCTGGCATTCAAGGCGCTGCTCGGCATTAAGTCCCTGCGTCTCTATGATATTGACCCGTCTGCCACTGAGAAATGCAAACAGAATCTTGCAGGCTTCGGTTTTGAAATCACCACCTGCACCAGTGCGGAAGATGCAGCGCAGGGCGCTCAGATCATCACCACTGTGACCGCAGACAAGCAGAATGCCACGATCCTGACCGACAATATGATCGGCAGCGGCATTCACATCAACGGCGTTGGCGGTGACTGCCCGGGCAAGACAGAAATGCACAAAGACATTCTGCTGCGCTCCGATATCTTTGTTGAATATCCGCCGCAGACACGCATTGAGGGCGAAATCCAGCAGCTCGATGCCGATCATCCGGTTATCGAAATGTGGCAGGTGATGAACGGTACTGTTCCGGGTCGCCGTGACCAGAACCAGATCACCCTGTTTGACTCAGTTGGTTTTGCGACCGAAGATTTCTCGGCACTGCGTTATATTCACGACAAGCTGAAATCCACAGGTCTCTATGAAAATCTCGATCTGCTGGCAGATCCGGATGAGCCGCGCGACCTGTTCGGCATGCTGCTGCGCTGCGAAAAGAAACTCGCAGGCGAAGCAGCTTAATTCGCGAATAAATGACAGAGACGGGCAGGGTTACTCCTGCCCGTTTTTGTTTGTGCAATTGCTGAATACTAGACATCATTAAAACAACGGAGTAATTGCCGCTCATGGCACTGCATCTTGTAAAACTCTGTGTGGGATGTGATTCCCTTGAAGATCTGGCAGCGTGGATTGATTTCCGCCTTGAGGAATGCCGTGCAAATGGCGTGGTGCCGGAGCAGTTTCATACAACACGAATGGTACCGAAACGCCAAGCAGAGCTGCTTGACGGTGGTTCACTCTATTGGGTTATCAAAGGCAATATTCAGGCGCGCCAGCGTTTGCTGGAAGTGCGCACATTTACCGGTGAAGACGGTATCGGCCGTTGTCATCTGGTGCTGGAGCCGAAAGTGATCCCGACTGTCTGGCAGCCGCGCAGAGCGTTTCAGGGCTGGCGTTATATTGCGGATGAAGAAGTGCCGCAGGATGACAGAGCCGGAGCGGGCGGCGGTATGCAGGCTTTGCCTGTGGAGCTGCGCCGCGAACTGGCGGCACTGGGTCTTATTTAATCAATAAACAATATCAGCGCAGTTTAAGGCGGATTGCTGTGCGTCCGTTTACATTGCCTGTCACAATGCGCAGGGATGCTTCCGGCAGGCTGATACGACGGCTGCGCTGTGCATTGCAGACCAGAAGCCCTACAAATTCACGCGTATTCAGGGATGCGCCGTCAGCGCGCAAATCGGCAAGACGGGCAGCAGCACTACGCAGGGCGTGGACGCTGAGCAAAGTGGTTTTGCCTGGCTTTTGTGAGTCGGATTCCACCGGATCAACATTGGTGAAACCAAACAGATTGAGCATATTCGACATTGTAAACCCTTTACACAATACTCATTGGGTTTGCAGATGGCCTGCCTGAACTATACCGGCGAAACACAAAGCCGGATAATCTCGGATATTATGGTATTAAACGGTGCGAACCGCGCGCATTAACGCGCGATTGCATAGCAGCTGAAGTTCTTTTTCTTCAGGGCGGCACAGGCATCCCATGCGGCAGTTTTGGTGTCAAAACCAACAAAACGTGCACGGTAGAATGTGTTGTTACCCTTGTTGAAAGTCTCAGTCATCGGGGAGGTTGCACGCAGGGTGCTGCCTGCCTGCTGGGCGGCTTTATTCAGCATTTCCTGTGCCTGATTTTCGCTAGGCAGAGAGCCGATCTGAATAGCCCATGCACCGGAAATATCAGCTGCGGCAGCCATGGCAACGGCAGTCTGTTGCGGCTGTTGCTGGCGGGTATTTTCCTGCGGTACAGCAATCGGCTCATTGCGCACAGCAGCAACAGGCTTTGGTGCCAGACCCATGCGGGAAGCAGCTGTATTGGCGGAAGCTGTGGTAACCGGATCAACATTCGGGATCGATGCTTTAGGCGTCGGAATAGCCACAAGCTGAGAAGATACCGGAGCAGAAGGACGCGGTGTCGGCGCTGCCAGAGCCAGCATTTCAGGTTGCTGGGCAGGTACCGGTTTCTGACGGGCGATAACAGCGCTGATCGCATCCTGTGCGCTGCCTGCGGAGCCGGAAGCATCAGCAACCAGAACCGGCTGGTCGGCACGTTCAGCCGGCAGCGGAACCGCACGCGGCAGAGGAGATGGTTCAGCCGCAACTGCCGGACCTGCCGGTGCATCATTACGGGCAATCAGCAGGGCATCACTGCCACGACGCGACGGTGTTGCTTTTGGCAGATGTGCCTGAATAAGGCGGGTCATTGCTGCGTCACGGGATGCACCGCTGCTGCCGCCCATAACAACGGCGACGATGCGACGGCCGTCACGGTTGACGGAAGTGACAAGATTATAACCGGATGCGTTTACATAGCCGGTTTTAATGCCGTCAACGCCTTCAACGCGACCGAGCAGGCGGTTGTGACCATTGATCGTGCGGCCACGGAACTGGAAGCTGGAGCGGCCGAAATAGCCGTAATATTGCGGGTAATGCTGACGCAGCGCGATACCGAGAATCGCCATATCGCGGGCAGTGGTCTGCTGGTTCGGGTTTGGCAGGCCAGAAGCATTACGGAATGTGGTGGAGCGCATGCCGAGACGACGTGCCTTGGCTGTCATCATCTGTGCAAAACGTGGCTCGGAACCGCCGAGATATTCACCAAGAGCAGCCGCAGCATCATTGGCTGAGCGGGTAATCAGCGCCATAATCGCATCTTCAACGCTGATTGTCTGGCCTGCCGGTACACCGATTTTTGTCGGCGGACGGGTTGCTGCATATTTGGAGAACGGAATTTTGGTGTTTTTGTTGATGCGTCCGGCCTGCATCGCCTCGAAGACCATATAAAGGGTCATCATTTTGGTGAGGGAAGCGGGAAAACGCTTGGCATCTGCGCTTTCTGCAAACAGGGTTTTGCCGGTATTTGCATCAATCACAATCGCGGCATGACGCGGGTTCTTTGCTGCCTGAGCGGAACCTGTCGTGATGGTAAGAGTGAGGGCGCCGGCCATTGTTACTGCTAACAATGAGCGGGCCGCAATCTTGATGCCGGATGCGGCGTGACGGAACGCATGATACACGGTGACTTACCTACCTGGACTGCCAATTTTCAGGTGTGGCGCAAAGGACACGCCACGAACATTTCCGTGATCATATTGCCAACAGCCTTACCAATCCGTTTATAGACGGGCAAATCATGATCTTTTTTTGATTTTTATGATGCTTTTTAGCTGGCGGGCATGTCAGGACAGCCATCCGGTCTGTCTGCATCGTGTTAAGTACCTGCTAATAAATAAAAAATTTATGCGGTGTTTCTTCTCAAGCTGGTTTCAAGAAATTGTGAGTCTTACGAAAATTTTGCTCTGTAGAAGCGTATTTTCCTGTTTGTAACGCATCTTCTGTCCTGAAACTGTTAATAATCAGAGCTAAGGGACTAAGGCATTACGGGCTGCAATTTACCGGCCCTGATGAGAGTGATTTGGTTGAATCACTTGCCAGTCTTCAGGCCGATCTTGAGACTGGTATTTAAAATGCAGAAACGGGGACAATTTTGCGTGCTTTATTAATTTGCCCCTGTGCGGTTTGCGGAAATCTTTTCTTAAATGATGTGTTTCATGCTGGTTTTTTCCTGCAGGCGCGATACTCTGGACGTGAATGAGGACGTGTCGGGCTTTGTGTTCTGCGGGGCTTAACATTGCCGCGTTTCAACCTACATAATAGGTCTACGATGTGTGGTTTCCCGCCATACAGCGTGACTTCAGAAAATACAGATACGATCAGGACGGATACGATCAGGAATGTGTGCAGCAGACCATTTTTTACAGGTTACTCCTTTTATGCAGGCCAAGTCTCCTGTGATGGGGAGTGACGATGGTGACCCGAAGGACCCGGGTAATGGTACAGCTGTTATTACGCGGACGAAAACCCGCTTAAAACGGCCAAGCCTGTACAGGGTGCTGCTGCTGAATGATGACTATACGCCGATGGACTTCGTTATTCATGTGCTGGAGCGTTTTTTCCAGAAAAACCGTGAAGATGCGACACGCATCATGTTGCATGTCCATAATCACGGGGTCGGTGAATGCGGTATCTATACTTATGAAGTTGCCGAAACCAAAGTGACGCAGGTGATGGATTTCGCCCGTCAACATCAGCATCCGCTGCAATGCGTGATGGAGAAAAAGTGAGGTACAATGCCAACATTCTCCCAAAGCCTTGAAAAAGCACTTCATCAGGCGCTGACCATCGCCAATGAACGTCATCACGAATATGCCACGCTTGAGCATCTTCTGCTTGCTCTGATTGATGACAGAGATGCCGGCGCGGTTATGCGTGCCTGCAATGTCGATATTGCGCAGCTTAAAAAGACTGTCACCGACTATATCGACCGTGAGCTGGATAATCTGGTGACCGGTTATGATGAGGATTCCAAGCCGACAGCCGCTTTCCAGCGGGTGATTCAGCGTTCGGTTATCCATGTGCAGTCATCAAACCGCGATGAAGTGACGGGCGCCAATGTGCTTGTCGCAATCTTTGCCGAGCGGGAAAGCCATGCGGCTTATTTCCTGCAGGAACAACAAATGACCCGCTATGATGCGGTCAATTACATTTCTCATGGTATTTCCAAGCGTTCGGGTGTCAGTGATGATCTGACCGAAGGCAAGGCGCATAGTGCTGAAGATTCAGCGCAGCCTGAGAATGAAGAACAGAGCAAAAAGAAAATTGATGCGCTGACCGCCTATTGCGTCAATCTCAATGAAAAAGCCAAGGCCGGTAAAATCGACCGTCTGGTTGGCCGCGAAAGCGAAATCAACCGTACGATTCAGGTTCTGTGCCGCCGCTCCAAGAATAACCCGCTTTATGTGGGCGATCCGGGCGTGGGTAAAACCGCGATTGCCGAAGGTCTGGCCAAGCGCATTGTTGACGGTGATGTGCCGGAAGTTCTGCTCAATGACACGATCTTCTCGCTCGATATGGGCAGTCTGCTGGCCGGTACCCGTTATCGCGGTGACTTTGAAGAGCGTCTGAAGCAGGTCGTCAAGGAGCTGAAAGATTATCCGGGTGCCGTGCTGTTTATCGATGAAATCCACACCGTTATCGGTGCGGGTGCCACATCCGGCGGCTCGATGGATGCGTCCAATCTGCTGAAGCCTGCTTTGTCTTCCGGTCAGATTCGCTGCATCGGCTCAACGACTTACAAGGAGTTCCGCCAGTTCTTTGAAAAGGACAGGGCACTTGTGCGCCGCTTCCAGAAGATTGATGTGGCCGAGCCGACTATTCCGGATGCCATTGAAATCATGCGCGGTCTGAAGCCTTATTTTGAAGACTTCCATAAAGTGAAGTTCTCCAATGATGCGATCACTGCCGCAGTAGAACTGTCTGCCCGTTATATCACTGACCGTAAATTGCCGGATAAGGCGATTGACGTGATTGATGAAAGCGGTGCCAGCCAGATGCTGCTGCCGGAAGCCAAACGCAAAAAAATTATCGGCATCAAAGAGATTGAAGCGACCGTGGCAACCATGGCGCGGATTCCGCCGAAAACTGTCTCCAAGGATGACGAGCAGGTGCTTGCCAGTCTGGAAAAAGATCTCAAGCGTGTGGTTTATGGTCAGGAACTGGCGATTGAATCGCTTAGCTCTGCGATCAAACTGGCACGTGCAGGCCTGCGTGAGCCGGATAAGCCGATCGGTTCTTATCTGTTCTCCGGTCCGACCGGTGTAGGTAAGACGGAAGTTGCCAAACAGCTTGCCAGCACATTGGGCGTGCAGCTGCTGCGTTTCGACATGTCCGAATATATGGAGCGTCATACCGTATCGCGCCTGATCGGTGCACCTCCGGGTTATGTCGGCTTTGAACAGGGCGGTCTGCTGACTGATGGCGTGGATCAGCATCCGCATTGCGTGTTGCTGCTTGACGAAATCGAAAAAGCCCATCCGGATCTTTTCAACATTTTGTTGCAGGTTATGGATCATGGCCGCCTGACAGATCACAATGGCAAGCAGATTGATTTCCGCAATGTCATTTTGATTATGACCACCAATGCCGGTGCGGCAGATATGGCGAAAGCAGCAATCGGCTTTGGCTCCACCCGTCGCGAAGGTGACGATATGGAGGCGATCAACCGTCTGTTCACGCCGGAATTCCGTAACCGCTTAGATGCGATTATTCCGTTTGGCCCGCTGCCTGTTCCTGTCATCCATAAAGTGGTGCAGAAATTCATCATGCAGCTGGAAGCTCAGCTGGCTGATCGCGGTGTGACCTTTGAACTGGATAAGAAAGCTATCAACTGGCTGGCTGACAAGGGCTATGATGAACGCATGGGTGCACGCCCTCTGGGTCGTGTCATTCAGGAATATATCAAGAAGCCTCTGGCCGACGAGTTGCTGTTTGGCAAGCTCAAGAATGGCGGCACGGTCAAAGTCACAACCGGCGAAAAACCGGATGGCAAGACTGGTCTGGTGATGGATGTGGTGAAGGCCAAGCCGGTCAAGCCGCAGAAAGAACAGCCTGACGAGGAGGTTGCGGAAGCTGCGGCCAAGCCGGAAAAGAAACCGGCAAAAGTTGCAGCCGATAGCAGCTCTGCTCCTGAGACAACGGAACCGAAGCGTAAATCGGCTTCTGTGCCGAAGGTTCCAAGAACGAAGGAATAAAATAAAAAGCGCCCGTTTCAAACGGGCGCTTTTTTATTAGAGAAATCTATGTGCTGAAAGCCGGATCAGCTTTTCAGCATCGTACCGGTTTTCTCTTTTAGCGCATACCATGAGATGGCTTCTTCAAGAATATGCGGGGTCTGACCGCCACGCTCACAGGCGCGGGCAAAGTAGTCGCGCAATTGCGGGCGGTAATCCGGATGGGCACAATTCTCGATAATCACGGATGCGCGTTCACGCGGAGCAAGGCCACGCAGATCGGCAAGGCCGTGTTCTGTCACCAGAATATCCACATCATGTTCCGTATGGTCGACATGCGGCACCATCGGCACGACTGAGGAAATCGCACCATTCTTTGCCACCGATTTGGTGACGAAAACCGACAGGAAGGCATTGCGCGCAAAGTCGCCCGAGCCGCCGATGCCGTTCATCATATGTGTACCCGCCACATGGGTGGAATTCACATTGCCGTAAATGTCGAATTCCAGCGCGGTGTTGATACCGATAATACCAAGGCGGCGGATAACTTCCGGATGATTGCTGATTTCCTGCGGACGCAGCACCAGCTTGTCTTTGTAGCGGTCAAAATTGCCGAAAACGCGCTCGCCGCAAGCCTGACTGAGTGTGATCGAAGAGGCCGAAGCAAAGCTCAATTTGCCTGCATCCATCAGATCGAATGTGCTGTCCTGCAAGACTTCGCTATACATGCGCAAATGATGGAAGGGACTGTCCACGAGGCCGGTCAGAACCGCATTGGCAATCGTGCCGATACCGGCCTGCAACGGGTTAAGAGACAGGTCGAGACGGCCTTTTTCCACTTCACTTTCAAAGAAGTGAATCAGGTGTCCGGCAATAGCCGATGTTTCGCTGTCCGCCGGTTCAATCAGTGAAGCACTGTCCGACTGTTCGGTGATGACAATCGCTGCGATTTTTTCAGGCGGGATCGGAATATAAGTTGTGCCGATGCGGCTTTCACAGGACACAACCGGAATCGGATCGCGGGACGGGCGCTTGGTCGGAATATAGACATCATGCAGCCCCTCCAGCGCCAGAGAGTGACTGAGATTGATCTCAACAATCACTTTCTTTGCCAGAATAGCGAAACTGGCCGAATTGCCGATGGAGGTTGTCGGGATCACACCGCCGTCTTCATTGATGGCAATGGCTTCAATAACCGCATAATCAACCGGCCCGATCTGATTGGAGCGCAATTGCTCAACAGTTTCAGAAAGATGCTGGTCGATAAACATCACTTCACCGCGGTTGATGGCGGCGCGTAATGTGCGGTCAACTTGAAACGGCATGCGGCGGGCAAGTACACCGGCTTCGGTGAGGATTTTATCGACATCATGGCCGAGCGATGCACCGGTGAGCAGGGTGATTTTGAACGGTGTGTCTTTAGCCTGCGCAGCCATGGCAACCGGCACGGCTTTGGCATCGCCGGCACGGGTAAAACCGCTCATGCCGATTGTCATCCCGTCTTTGATAAAGGCTGCGGCCTCGGCAGGTGTCACAACTTTATCTTGCAGGGAGGAATTGCGGATACGATCTTCTAGCATGGGAAACCTATATTCGAAGGATCTCTGACAGGGAGGAGCCAGAGAGTTAGTCGCATATGTATTGTATGCTGTAGAGCATAATTTCTTAAACTTGAATTAGTTTAAATTATGCTCTCATTTTAAAGTGTTAGAGCGACCTTTGTGCGCCCATGGGGCGCCCGGCGCTCTAATACGCAGTATCGGCGTAAGAGCAGAAGTTGAAGATTAACCTAAACGTAAACTGCTCTGCCAAAAGGGCTTATCCCTTACCGGAGGCTTTTGCCAGCCTTGTCTTTGATAAGGTCATTCTGTCGCGATTTTACATTCATGTGTCTTGAACGGGCTATGCATAACAGGCTTGACGATAAGAACTTCATGCCTGTTACGAATGACTGCTTTTGACAGCATTGCAAAGCACATGGGCTGGGTCTAACAATAATGTCATATATGCTGACATTTATATGTAAGATAGTTTGCCATGCCAGATCATCAGCCGCCCGTTAGCCAGTCTGCGCCGCAGTTGCCAAAAGCGCATCGTAATGCAGACGACTATAATGCGGATGCCGTTTCATCCTTTGCGGAGCGGGCGCAATGGTTCGGACGTGGTGCGCGCAACATATTCAGCATACCGGCGCTGCTGCTGATCAGCTCTTTTATCGGCTTTTCCGGTCTGGCCATTGAGAGCGGTATTACCATGGGGCAGGCAGTGTTTATGACGCTGACGATCTGGGCTCTGCCCGCCAAAGTGGTTCTGATCGGTGCGATCTCCGCTGGAAGCTCAATGGCCGCCGCCGCATTGGCTGTGGCACTGTCCTCCGTGCGTCTGATGCCGATGGTTGTGGCCTTGTTGCCGGAGCTTAAAGGGCCGCGTTCACGCAAGATCACTTTGCTGTTTCTCTCGCATTTTGTGGCGGTGACCGCATGGGTGATGGCAATGGAACAGTTGCGCCATATTCGCCGCGATCTGCGCACCAGCTATTTTGCCGGTATCGGCGTGACACTGGTGCTGACCAATGCGGCTGTTGTAGCGCTGATTTATTTGCTCTCGGCCAGTTTTCCGCCGCTGCTCTTTGCAGCGCTTTTCATGCTGACACCGATGTATTTTCTCACTTCGCTCTGGCGTTCATCTCGTGAGCAGGCGGGTAAAGCAGCATTGCTGAGCGGTCTGCTGATCTTTCCGGTGATGCATGCCATTGCACCGGGTTATGATCTGTTGCTCACCGGCCTGACCGGTGGTGCGATGGCCTTCGGTTTCCATCTCTATGTGCAGAATTTGCGCCGGAAAGAACAACTGTCATGAACTTCGCAAGCTTTGATACATGGTGGTGGCCGTATCTGTTCATCCTGATCGCCGGTGCGCTGGCGACGGATATCTGGCGCTTTCTCGGCGTGTTGGTTGGCGGCAAAATGCGCGAGGATTCGCAGGCTCTGGTGCTGGTGCGCTGTGTGGCGACAGCCTTGGTGGCGGGCGTGATTGCGCAGCTTATTCTCTACCCGACGGGTGAACTTGCAAATTCGCCGATGTGGCTGCGGGCTGGTTCTGCCATTCTTGGATTCGGGGCGTTCCTGCTGGCGGGGCAGCGTATTCTGGTCGGTGTACTGATCGGTGAAGCCCTGCTGCTCGCAGGACTTCTTATTTTATAATGCTCTGTGCAGAGATATAAGTCTTATAGATTAAAGGCTTGCGATAATTTTTTGACAGTTTTCAGCAAGAACAGCCTGATCTTCCATCTTGCCGGTATGACCGGTCAGGGCAACGCCTTCAAAACGCGGAATGACATGGAAATGCAGATGGAAAACGGTCTGGCCTGCCGCCGGTTCGTTAAACTGCATGACGGTGACACCATCGGCATCAAAAGCCTTCTTCACCGCAACGGCTATTTTCTGCGTGGCAGCAACCAGCTTGGCCAGCACGGCGCTGTCTGCATCGAGAAGGTTGCGTGAACCCTGTTTCGGGATGACAAGGCTGTGGCCTTTGCCCTGCGGCATCACATCCATGAATGCATAGACATCATCATCTTCATAGATTTTATGGCTCGGAATTTCGCCGCGCAGGATCTTGGCGAAAATATTGTCGCTGGCATAAGGCGTGGTCATGGATGGCTCCCTATTCAGGTTGATGAAATTTACGAAACGGGCTGTGTTCCGTATAATAGCTGTTATTCATTTCGACTTCGCGGACCTCGCGGCGCAAATATTGCGCCACAGCATCACGAAAGCCGGGATGGCTGATATAATGGGCGGAATGGGTGGTCACAGGTTCATAGCCGCGTGCCAGCTTATGTTCCCCCTGTGCACCGGCTTCCACTACCGATAATTTATGTGCAATCGCATAATCAATCGCCTGATGATAGCAGACTTCAAAATGCAGAAACGGGTGATCTTCAATGCAGCCCCAATGGCGGCCGAACAGCCGGTCACCACCGATGAAATTGATCGCACCTGCAATATAGTGCCCGGCGCGCTTGGCCATAATCAGCACAATATCATCGCCCATGCGCTCGCCGATCAGCGAATAGAACTCACGATTGAGATATGGACGCCCCCATTTGCGGCTGCCGGTATCCATATAGAATGCGTAGAACTGATCCCAGATGTCTTCTGTCAGATCGGAGCCGGTCAGCCATTCAATAGAAATGCCATTGCTCAGAGCTTCGCGGCGTTCGCGCTTTAAGGCTTTACGTTTGCGGGAAACAAGTTCTTCTAAGAAATCATTATATTCCTGAAAGCCATTGTTTTTGAAATGAAACTGCTGATCCTTGCGATGCAGGAATCCGGTCTCTGTCAAAGCCTGAATATCCGGCATTTCAGCAAAGGTTACATGCGCCGAGGACAACTGGTTCTGATCAGTGAATTGCGCAACGGCACTGGCAAGCAGGCGGCGCAATTCAGGGTTATTCTCTGCGGTAAGCAGGCGCGCACCGGTCGCCGGAGTGAACGGAATACCCAGTTGCAGCTTGGGGTAATATTGTCCGCCCGCACGTTCAAAGGCTTCAGCCCAGCCGTGGTCGAACACATATTCACCCTGACTATGGGATTTCAGATAGGCAGGAGCTGCGGCCAGCAATACGCCCTGTTGTGTTTCAAGACGCATATGGCAGGGCAGCCAGCCGGTATTTTCACCGACGCAACCGGAATCCTCCAGCGCGGAAAGATAGGCATAAGAGAGAAACGGGTTATAGGATTTGTTCGCAGCAATGCCGTCTGTGGACGGAGCTGCGGAATGTTTGCTGGTTTCAGAAAATTGCGCCCATGCCTCAGGGCTGAAACCCTGCATGGAGCTAACGTTACGCAAAATAATGCTGGTTTCTTCCTCTGCTTCCTCACGCATAGCAATCAACCATTCCCACCCGTTTTGTCATGTCTGGTTTTTACCGGCGCATCACACTATGCGCCGGTAAGATAGTGTTGCCTCAGGCGATTACGCTGTCGGGTATAAAGCCTTCAAACGTGATCTGCTGTGCATGCATGTCGCTCACGGCCTTTTCCTCCGCGCTACGCACTGTCCATGTGATGACAGGACGGTTGAGCACGGTGCGGAAGAAGCTGATGAACGGATTTGGCAGATGGTGGAAATTGTAAGAAACAAAATCCACATCATGCGCGAGCATGGCAAAGTGCTTTTCCATATCGGCGGCACTTGTACCTTCTGCCGTCAGGCCGGCAGCAACACCTGGTGCATCGCTGCGGAAACGGCGGATGAGGTGATGGTCGAAGGACATGATCGCCGCTTCGCCCTGATAGTCTTTCAGCTCTTTGGCAACGGCGGCAACCAGACCTTCATCCTGACCTTCAATGCCTTTGAGTTCGATAACCAGCGGCACGCGTCCGGCAACCAGATCAAGCATCTGGCGAAGCGACGGAGCGTGATCCTGTGTGGTGCCGATGGTCAGGGCCTGAGCCTCGGCCAGTGTCAGATCACAAATGCGGCCTTCGCGACCGGCAAGGCGATCCAGCACATCATCATGAAACACGATGACTTCACCGTCTTTGGTCAGATGCACGTCGCATTCAATGGCATAATTGCCTGCAATGGCTGCACTGAAGGCAGGGAGAGTGTTCTCCCAGACCTTTTTATTCATATCGTGCAACCCGCGATGGGCAATCGGCCGGCGGGTAAGCCATTTCAGTTCATCACGAGGCGCAGCGCTCATAATCAGGCAACCTCAATCACGGCTTCGATTTCAACCGGTGCATTCAGCGGCAGACCAGCCATGCCAACAGCGGAGCGGGCATGTTTGCCTGCATCGCCGAGAACGTCGATGAACAGCTGCGAACCGCCGTTTGCAACAATGTGCTGATCGGTGAAATCAACAACAGACGCAACAAATACAGTGATTTTAACAATGCGCTTGATGCGGGAAAGATCGCCGCCAAGAGCCGCTTTTGCCTGCGACAGCACATTGATAGCGCAATATTTTGCAGCTTCCTGCGCCTGTTCAATGGTCAGGTCGCGGCCAACCAGACCGGTGGAAACGAGCTTGCCGTCTTTCAGTGGCAACTGGCCGGAGGTGAACAGCAGATTGCCGCTCTGGGAAAAAGGCAGGTAAGCCGCAGCCGGTGCTGCGGATTCTGGAATTGAAATGCCGAGATCTTTGAGGCGGGTTTCGATTGTCGAGGTCATGGCGCTCTTTCCGGTTTTATTTTATCGTCACATCAGAGTGGACGGCAAACAATAAGGTCATTTTGGGGCGGTTTATATTCCGCAGGGATTCTTTAACAGTTTGCCCTTCATTGTCGGTTCCGAATGTCGGCCCTGAATTGTTGGGATGAATGTTTATGCGTGATCTGTGTGTTTTAGGTGTCATGCATATACAAAAATAAAGTTCAAACTGACAGAATCAGTGGAGCATAGCAAAAGCTGTGATTTTTGCCTCGCTTCCGCCATGAGTTATTTTAACATGGCGATAAATTTATCGGAGAATCTTTATGCGTTTTTTGCAGGCCCCCATTTTGCAGGCCCTTGTGTTCGGATCTGGTTTTGTTGTTCCTGCAGTGCTGAGCACAGCAGCTTATGCAGGAAGCACACTTCTGCCGCATCGCGCAGTTTATGATCTGACACTGGAACGCGCCGATGAAAAATCCGGCATTGCCGGTGTAACCGGCCGTATGGTCTATGAGTTCAACGGCTCGGCCTGCGAAGGCTATACAACGAATTTCCGCTTCGTGACCCGTATCGATATGGAAGGGCAGGATCAGCGGGTTACAGATCAGCAGACCACTACTTTTGAAGCCGGAGACGGCAGCCGATTCCGTTTCGTCAATAAAACCTTTGTCGATAAAGAGCTGATTAAAGAAGTGCGCGGGAATGCGGCGCTTGGCGACAAGCAGATGGATGTGGCGCTGACCAAGCCTGAAAAACAGGATCTCAAACTGGCACTCTCGCAGTTCCCGACCCGTCATATGGAAGAACTGCTTGTTCGCGCGCAAAAGGGCGACACTTTTTATCAGACGACAATTTTTGACGGTTCCGATGATGCCAATAAGATTATGGCGACCACAGCTGTAATCGGGAAAGGGCAGGTGCTGCCTGAAGACACCGAAACGAAAGTCATGGGTGAGGTGGCCAAGCAGGAAAGCTGGCCTGTGACCGTCGCTTATTTTGATGATGAAGAGAGCGACGAGGGGCTGCCGGTCTATCGCGTGAATTTCAAACTCTACCGCAATGGTGTGACCCGTGATCTGAACATGGATTACGGTGATTTTTCCATGAAAGGCACCTTGGTCAATCTGGAAATGTTTAAACCGGCAGCGGCGGCAACCTGCGAATAATCCGGCATAATTCTACAGGTTTCGATGACAAGGCGGCACTTCCGGAAACGGATTTGCCGCTTTTTTCATTTTATTGAATTTCCGTGCCTTGTATTCTGTAGTCTTGACTATAAATATCTCTGTGACTGAGATTGATCCGTGCGTGCTGCGGCGGCGCGGATAATTTTTACAAGCAAAGGTATTATAATGTCCGATCTTTTTTCTTCCTATGACCTCAATGGCCTGCCGCTTAAAAACCGTGTGGTGATGGCGCCTATGACACGCGCACGTGCCGTTGATACGGTGCCGAATAGCGACACGGCATTATATTATGCCCAGCGTGCCGGAGCAGGCCTGATTGTGAGTGAAGGAACGCCGATCTCTGATGAGGGGCGCGGCTATCTCTATACGCCCGGTGTATATTCTGCCGAGCAGGTTGAGGGCTGGAAAAAAGTAACGGATGCCGTTCATGCGCAGGGTGGTAAAATCTTCTCACAAATCTGGCACGTCGGACGTGTTTCCCATGTTTCCGTACAAAAGAACGGTATTGCGCCTGTTGCGCCGGTTGCTGAAATTGCAAAAGACTCAAATGTTTTTGCCCTTGGTGAGGGCGGAACACCGGGGCTGGTTGCCCCCAGCGCACCGCGTGCATTGAATGCTGACGATATTGCCCGCATTACCAGAGAATTTGCCGATGCCGCGGATAATGCCGTTAAAGCCGGTTTTGATGGTGTCGAAATTCACGGTGCAAACGGCTATCTGATTGAGCAGTTCATCAATGCCGGTTTCAATAAGCGTGAAGATGGCTATGGCGGCGCGACAATTGCCGGACGTATCCGCTTTGCGCTGGAGGTTGTTGATGCGGCCGTTGCACGTATCGGCTCTGCCCGTGTCGGTATCCGCCTGACACCTTTCAGCCGCCTGTTTGATCTTCATGCCTTTGACGGGGAGGAAGAAACATGGCTGACACTGGCTGCTGAACTCTCCGCCCGCAAACTGGCTTATATTCATATCGGCAATGCCGGTGGTTTGCTGGCAAAAGAAGAAGGCCGCAATTTCCTGAAGAGGTTCCGTGAGGTTTATCAGGGCACATTGATCTTTGCCGGCGGCTATACGCAGGAAACGGCTGAGCGTGTTCTCGATGAAGGGCTTACAGATCTGGTGGCTTTCGGCCGGCCATATATCTCAAATCCTGATCTGGCCGAGCGTATGCAGCGCGGCTGGCCGCTGGCACCGGCCGATCACACAACTTTCTATGGCGGTGCGCAAAAGGGTTATACCGATTATCCGGCCTATGAAGCTGTTTAAACGCAGATAAGGGCAGGGATGTTTCCGCCGCAGAACAAGAGTTCCGGCGGGAATGTCCCTGTGCTATAGTCTTATGGCTGTGTAATATTTGATAATGAGGGCTGCGATCCGGCTCCTGACGGTTTTTGACCGTTCAGGGCTTGCATTTTCTTCATTCATCGTTTACCAGCCGCATTATTCCACACACGGGATTTGGGTTATGGGCGGGAGAAATCCGCACAACGCCTCCGGTGGCACATTTGTGCCTCAGCCCGTGGAGGTTCAACCGGAAAAGGAAAATACAATGGCATTGCCTGATTTCAGCATGCGCCAGCTTCTGGAAGCTGGTGTTCACTTCGGTCACCAGACACATCGCTGGAACCCGAAAATGGCACCTTTCATCTATGGTGCACGTAACAACATCCACATTCTTGACCTGGCTCAGACCGTTCCTCTGCTGCATAATGCGCTGAAGGTTGTATCCGATACTGTTGCCCGTGGCGGCCGCGTTCTGTTCGTTGGCACCAAGCGTCAGGCTTCGGAAATCATTGCTGACGCTGCTGGCCGTTCGGCTCAGTATTACGTCAACTCCCGCTGGCTCGGCGGCATGATGACCAACTGGAAAACCATTTCCAACTCGATCCAGCGTCTGCGCAAGCTTGACGAACTGCTGTCGAGCGAAGCTCAGGGCTATTCCAAAAAGGAACGCCTGACTCTGGAACGCGAACGCGAAAAGCTGGACCGCGCTCTCGGTGGTATCAAGGATATGGGCGGCGTTCCTGACCTGATGTTCATCATCGACACCAACAAGGAATCGATTGCAATTCAGGAAGCCAAGCGTCTTGGTATCCCTGTTGTTGCTGTTATCGACAGCAACTGTAATCCAGACCAGATCGATTTCCCGATCCCAGGTAACGATGATGCTGCTCGCGCAATCTCGCTCTATTGCGATCTGATTGCTAAAGCTGCTCTGGACGGCATTATGCGTCAGCAGGGCGCTCTGGGCATCGATATCGGTGCGCAGGCTGAAGCTCCTGTTGAGCCAGCTCTGGAAGCTGCTGAAAACGCTTAATTCGTTTTCTTGTCTGCCGGATCTGTTTTCAGATCCGGCAGATATTCTGCTTAAAAGACACAATTTGCCGTGTTTGCAGAGCTTCAAAAAACTGAAGTTTTAAACCGGTAAATATCTGAAACGGGTGAGTCGTTTCTGATTCCGTCCGCGCACGGTGAAATCTGTGTCTTATTTAATTGAGCCTTTTCGGCTCCTGCTATCCCGTATGTATACAGTTGACGTTTTGCAGAAATTGCAATGCGGGCTGTAATGATTAATCGGTCATTGGATAAAAGACAGGTCCGCTGTTTGAACAATGATCCATAGCGGGCATGCCGCTTTGCCGGATGTCTGCTGCTTTCTCTGAGAGGCGACAATGAGCATTACCGCAGCAATGGTTAAAGAACTTCGTGAACTCAGCGGCGCAGGCATGATGGACTGCAAGACCGCTCTGAACGAAAATAATGGCGATATGGAAGCTGCCATGGACTGGCTGCGCAAGAAGGGTATCGCTAAAGCTGACAAGAAAGCCGGCCGTACAGCTGCTGAAGGTCTGGTAAGCGTTGCCAGCGAAGGCAAAAAAGCTGTTGTTGTTGAGGTTAACTCCGAAACAGACTTCGTTGCCCGTAATGCTGCTTTCCAGGAAATCGTTCTGAACGTAACCAAGGTTGCTCTGGGCACCGACGGTTCGACTGATGCCGTTGCAAACGCAACCTATCCGGGTTCGGAAAAGACTGTAACTGACACTATTAAAGATGCTGTTGGCACCATCGGTGAAAACATGGCATTCCGTCGTTCCGCTGCTCTGAGCGTGGAAAATGGTGTTGTTGCTTCTTACATCCACAACGGCGTTGCAGACGGCCTCGGCAAGCTGGGCGTTCTGGTTGCTATCGAAACAACCGGTGATGCAGAAGCTGCTGCCGCTATCGGTCGTCAGATCGCTATGCACGTTGCTGCAACCAACCCGCTTGCTCTGACTTCTGCTGAAGTTGATGCTGCTGCTGTTGAGCGCGAAAAAGCAATCTTTGCAGATCAGGCTCGTCAGTCCGGCAAGTCGGAAGAAATCATCGCCAAGATGGTTGACGGCCGTATGCGCAAGTTCTTTGAAGAAGTTGTTCTTCTGTCGCAGGCTTTCGTTATCAACCCGGACCTGAGCGTAGAAGCTGCGCTTAAAGAAGCAGAAAAAACAATCGGCGCACCTGCTAAGGTAACCGGCTTTGTTCGCTTCGCTCTGGGCGATGGCATTGAAAAAGAAGAAACCGACTTCGCTGCTGAAGTTGCTGCCGTAAACAAAGGCTAATTCTTTACAGGCGCATCCTGAATTGCGATGCGCCTTTCAGAATGCGGTTTACTGCCCGAATTTAAAATGCCGGTCTGACTCTGTCAGGCCGGCATTTTTACGACATGCGTAAAACAAGAAAACAGAGCGGGCGCTATGCATTCCATAAAATGCAACAGGCTCTAAAAACTTGTCAGTTATGAAAGGGCATCGCGTGACAATGCGATGCCCTTGATGTATGCGAAACATATTCATGCTTTTTCTTGTCATCTGCACCGGTCATGCAATTATGCTTGGCGACGGTTGCTCGCGGCAGAAAATCATTCTGTGTTCCGGCTAAAAATGTGAATATCTGCAAGTTCATGTGCACCGGACTATTTAAAACCATGTCCGCTTGCCGGTGGGGAAGTTCGGACCGAAATCAAAAAAAAGGGATCCCATGGCTGGTAAGACACTGTATAAACGGGTTCTCCTCAAAGCGTCAGGTGAGGCGCTGATGGGTGAGCAGGGATTTGGCATTGACGTGTCCGTTGCTGACCGCATTGCAAGTGATATTGCTGAAGCGCGTGCGCTAGGCGTTGAAGTCGGCGTGGTTATCGGCGGTGGTAATATTTTCCGCGGGCTGGCTGTTGCCTCCAAAGGCGGCGACCGCGTAACCGGCGATCATATGGGTATGCTGGCTACAGTGATTAACTCGCTGGCTCTGCGCACCTCTCTGGTCAAGCAGGGTGTTGATGCGGTTGTGCTTTCGGCGATTGCTATGCCGGAACTGTGCGAGAGCTTCTCGCAGCGTCAGGCAACCGCCTATATGGATCAGGGCAAGGTTGTAATCTTTGCCGGTGGTACCGGTAATCCGTTCTTCACAACCGATTCTGCGGCTGCTTTGCGTGCTGCTGAAATCGGTGCGGATGCCCTGTTTAAGGGCACGCAGGTTGACGGTATTTACAGCGCCGACCCGAAGAAGGATCCGTCTGCCACGCGTTTCGACCGTCTGACCCATAAGGAAGTGCTGGATAAAGGTCTGGCTGTGATGGATGTGACGGCAGTGGCTCTGGCACAGGAAAACCGCATTCCGATCGTGGTTTATTCTATTCATGAAGCAGGCGGCTTTGCGCAGATTCTGCAGGGCAAAGGCCGCAGCACGGTTGTGACAGACGCCTGATAAGCACCGGTTCCTGAATTGAATCTGTGTGTGTACACAGATTCAATTCAGCAAAGCTTTGATTTTGTGCTTATCATTTGCGTCAAGCTGTTCTAAACAAAAAGCGAATTGTGTGGTCTGAAACCTGTTTCCGACTATCAGGCAGTATTATGCGCTGTAAAAGCGCAAGATGTTTGGTGTACGCCCAAGGAGAGATATTATGAGCGACGCTCTGGATGTAAACGATCTGAAACGCCGTATGGATGGTGCGATTCAGTCCTTCAAACATGATTTGGGTGGTCTGCGTACCGGACGCGCTTCAGCAAGCCTTCTGGAGCCTCTGACGATTGAAGCCTATGGTTCGACCATGCCGATCAATCAGGTGGCGCAGATTACTGTTCCTGAAGCCCGTATGCTGTCTGTTTCCGTTTGGGACAAGAGCATGGTCGGCGCGGTTGAACGTGCAATCCGCGACAGCGGTCTGGGTCTGAACCCGATCACTGACGGTATGACACTGCGCGTACCGCTGCCGGAACTGAACGAACAGCGCCGTAAGGAACTGGTTAAAATTGCGAACCAATATGCCGAAGGTGCTAAAGTTGCCGTTCGTCATGTGCGCCGCGATGGTATGGATCAGTTGAAGAAACTGGAAAAAGACGGCACCATCAGTCAGGATGACAGCCGCACCCTGTCTGACAAAGTGCAGAAAATGACTGACGAAACCATTGTGGAAGTTGATAAGCTTCTGGTTTCGAAAGAAGCGGAAATTATGCAGGTCTAAGGCACCATTCGCCCGATCGGGCGCATAAAGGTCGCTCTAAACTGTAAGAACAGGCATCAGAGTGGTTCAGTATCAATTAACCACTCTGATATCTGAGACTGCCGTATATCTCCGGTGAAAAGAATATATCCACGAATACGCATAGTGAATGCCGGAGTGGCCGTGCAAAAGACATTTTGCGGATTCTATTATAGTACAGAATAATTATGCATGTTGTTGCTGGTTGCAGTCTGATGCTGATAATTCTCTAAGTTCTTAAACCGGATAAGCATGGCGCCTGACGGCAGCCGTTCTGTCAAAAAAAGGAATATGCCTGAATGTCCGATCCGCGCCACATCGCCATTATTATGGATGGCAATGGTCGTTGGGCTAAAGCGCGCGGTCTGCCGCGTGTTGCCGGTCATAAAGCGGGTGTGGATGCTCTGCGCGGCATTGTGCGTGCTGCAGGGGATAAAGGGCTGGAATTTCTTACCCTCTTTGCATTTTCTTCCGAGAACTGGTCGCGTCCGAATTCCGAAGTCACGGAACTGATGGGATTGCTGAAGCTGTTCATCCGCCGCGATCTGAATAAGCTTCACAGTCAGAATGTCCGTGTACGTATTATCGGCGCGCGTGATGATCTTGCCTCCGATATTTGTGTGCTTCTGAATGAGGCCGAAAAACTGACCGCAGCCAATAGCGGTCTGACGCTTATTATTGCCTTTAATTACGGGGCGCGGGACGAGCTGACACGGGCAATGCGTCAGATTGCGGAAGCCGTTGCTGCAGGGCAGATGAAGCCGGATGCGATCACGGCCGAAATGATTTCTGAAAGGCTTGATACAGCAGATATTCCGGATCCTGACCTGATTATCCGTACCAGCGGCGAAATGCGGCTGTCCAATTTCCTGCTCTGGCAGGCTGCTTATTCAGAATTTCTGTTCGCTCCGGAATATTGGCCGGATTTCAAGCCTGCGCATTTATTTGCTGCGATTGATGAATATCGTAAGCGCGTTCGCCGCTTTGGCGGGCTGGAAGCTGATGACATGCAAAATTTGTCCGGTGAAACGGACGTGGTACCTTTGCGGCATAATGCGGGTTAGGTTCGTGCTGTGCGTTTCAGCTTGGCCGGATCATAAATAGACAGACTTAGAGCGCATCCCGAAAAGTGCGAAGCGGTTTTCGGAGCAAGATGCGCGTAAAATCAAACAGATAGAGCATTTGCAATGTTTCAATCTAAACTAAAAATGCTCTAGGGGCGAGGGTTTTCGTGTCCAATCTTCAATTGCGTATCATGACGGCAGCAGTGCTTGCGCCCGTTACAATTCTGCTGATCTGGCTGGGCGGTATGAGCTTCCGCGTGCTGGCTGTGGTGATTGGCTTCGCGATTTTCTATGAGTGGACAACGCTGAGCGCCTCGAAGCAGACGCGCTCCGGCCTGACGGCAGGCTGGGCGGTGCTCTCGGTTGCTGCGGGTCTTATGCTGATACAGGTTCCGGCAATTCAGATTCTGGCCATTCTTGCAGCCGGTGCGGTTTTCCTGATCCAGCGTTCTAACTGGACTGCGGCAGGGCTGATCTATGCCGGCGTGCCGATGGTTTGTCTGGCGGTCTTGCGCGGCGAAACGACATCCGGTCTGATTGCAATCATCTATTTGTTCGCACTGGTCTGGGCGACAGATATTTTTGCGTATTTCACCGGACGCAGCCTCGGCGGGCCAAAACTGGCTCCGCGCTTTTCTCCGAATAAAACATGGTCCGGCGCAATTGGCGGTGTTGTGGCAGCAATGATTGCTGCCGCGGCGGTCAGCTATTTCAGCTTTGACCGCGTGAAATATCCGATGGTTATTCTGGCTATTGCGCTCTCGGTTGCCTCACAGATGGGCGACCTCGGAGAATCATGGGTCAAGCGCCGCTTCGGAGCCAAGGATTCCGGCAAGCTGCTGCCGGGGCATGGCGGGGTGATGGATCGCGTGGATGGCCTGATTGTGGCGGCTGTCATGCTGTATATTATCGGTGCTCTGGTGACAGGGCCGGATTCACCTTCAGCAATGTTTATCGGCATTGTTTTGCAGCCTCTGTAAGTAGCGCTGCGGTAAAAGCATATTTTGAGACTTTGAATTACGGGAGTTAGAGTTTTGGGTGATCCCCTTGCATATTTATTCGGCGGCGACAGCCTGCTGGTTGGCACATTACTTCCGTTTATTCTCGTTCTGGCCGTTGTTGTTTTTGTTCATGAGATGGGACATTTCATCGTCGGCCGTTTGTGCGGTATCGGCGTTCAGGCCTTTTCTATCGGCTTCGGACCGGAGCTGATCGGTTATACAGCGCGTAACGGTACACGCTGGAAGCTCTGTGCGATTCCTCTCGGCGGCTATGTGAAGTTCGCCGGTGATATGAATGCCGCCAGTGCGCCGGACGGCGAGGGTCTGTCCTCCATGACTGAAGCCGAGCGCAAGGTTGCTTTTGCGACGCAGCCGGTCTGGAAACGCGCTGCAACCGTTTTTGCGGGCCCGGCATTCAATTTTCTGCTGACAATTGCCATTCTGAGCTTCTTCTTTGCCAGCTACGGACGCCTTGTTGCTGATCCGACCATTGCAGAGGTTAATGAAGACAGTCCTGCCGCTGTTGCAGGCTTTAAACCGGGTGACCGTTTCATCAATGTGGAAGGTACGCAGATCAATAGTTTTGCCGATGTGCAACGTATTGTGAACGGACGCAGCGGTGATGAACTGTCTTTCACTGTTGAGCGTGACGGGCAGGAAATCAACCTGAAAGCTGTTCCTGAAATTATGGAACAGACGGATGCGCTGGGTAACAAAATCAAGCTCGGTGTGATCGGTGTTACGATCACCAAAGACACAGGCAATTACCGCAAGGTTGAATATTCCCCGCTCGAATCGGTGGGTGAGGCTGTGGTCGAAACCGGACATATCATCAGCCGTACCGGTACTTTTATGAAGAGACTGGTAATGGGGCGTGAAGATAAATGTCAGCTAGGCGGGCCCGTAAAAATTGCTAATATGGCCGGACAAGCGGCGCAACACGGCTTTGAATGGCTGGTTCAGCTGATTGCGATGCTGTCGGTTGGCATTGGATTGTTCAATTTATTTCCGCTTCCCCCTCTTGATGGCGGGCATCTGGTGATTTATGCGGGAGAGGCTGTTTTGGGACGTCCTGTTCCGGTGGCAGTACAGGAATTATTCTTCCGGCTTGGTTTCTTTGTCGTTATCGGCTTTATGGGATTCGTCTTTTACAATGATCTCTTTGGCTGCTAATCTGAACTGGACAAGGCTCAAGCCTTTGAATTAAAACATTAACGAATTGTGTAAAATACGAGGGGATTATACAAGAAAAGCAATAATCTGTTTACCATGCTATTGGATTTGCGTGGCACCTGTGCCACGTTCAGGAATGAAGTAAACAGATTTTAATAGTGAAGCTTGCTTGTATATGAAAACTGGTTATTACAGTTTGCATTATGCGCTATTTTCCCGGATTACGGCCCGGGGCAACGAAACGAAGGTTAAATAGACCTATGACGGCAAATTCAAAGTTCTTTGGTGCTGCTTCTGCGGTCGCTATGTCGGTAGCTATGGTTGCTGCCGGAACGTCAGCGATCTCATTTGCTACTGTGAGTGTTGCACAGGCAGCAGTCGTTAGTCGTATTGACGTTCGCGGTAACAAGCGGGTTGATGCATCGACAATTCGTGGCGCCATCGGCATTAAGCCTGGCAAGTCATTCACCAATGCTGATATTGATGCGGCTGTAAAAAGCCTTTTCAATATGGGCCTGTTCTCTGATGTTCGTATCAGCCAGTCGGGTGGTGCACTCGTTGTCACTGTTTCCGAGTTCTCGGTTGTTAACAACGTACTCTTCCAGGGTAACAAGAAGGTCAAAGATGCTGATCTCGGTCGTGCGGTAGAGCTGAAGGCGCGTAGCCCTTTTGATCCTGCACAGATGGAATCAGATCGTCAGGCCATCATTCAGGCTTACCGCAATGTCGGCCGCAGCGACGCTGTTGTGAACGCCCGTACGGTTGATCTCGGTCAGGGTCGTGTAAACGTTGTTTATGAAATCACTGAAGGCGGCCGTACAAAAATCGCCAATATCGATTTCGTAGGTAATGAAGCTTTCGGTGGTCGTCGTCTGCGTGACGTGATCTCCACCAAGCGTACCAATCCATTGTCATGGCTGACACGCGGCGACATTTACAGCGAAGATCGTCTGCAGGCAGATGAAGAAGCGCTGCGTCGTTTCTACTACAACCGTGGTTATGCTGACTTCCGCGTGATTTCGTCCAATGCGGTTCTGGATCCTGCGACAAACGAATATACCATCACCTTCACTGTTGAAGAAGGTCAGCGTTATACATTCGGTGATGTTCAGGTTGAAAGCTCAATCGCCGGAGTTGATACTGAAGCGCTCGGCGGCATGCTGAAGACCCGCGCAGGTAAAGTTTATAGCGCCAACGACGTTGAAAAGTCGGTTGAAGCTGTAACTGAACGCGTTGCCGGCAGCGGTTATGCTTTCGCTAAGGTTGAGCCACGCGGCGACCGTAACTTCGAAAACCGCACAATCTCGGTTGTTTATAACGTGGAAGAAGGTCCGCGCGCTTACGTGCAGCGTATCGAAATCCGCGGTAACGATAAGACCCGTGACTATGTTATCCGTCGTGAATTCGACATGAGCGAAGGCGATGCTTTCAATCAGGTTATGATTACACGCGCCAAGCGTCGTCTCGAAGCTCTGGACTTCTTCCAGACAGTTAACATCTCGACCGCTCAGGGTTCTGAGCCGGATCAGGTTGTGCTGATCGTTGACGTTGTTGAAAAACCTACAGGTGAATTCTCCATCGGTGCAGGTTATACATCGGGTGGTGAAACACCGGGTGCTTCGGTTGAAGGTTCGGTTGCAGAGCGCAACTTCCTCGGTCGTGGTCAGTATATCCGTATCGGTGCAGGTGCCGGTCAGGATGATGCGCGTAACTATTCGTTCTCGTTCACCGAGCCTTATTTCCTCGGTCAGCGCGTTTCTGCAGGCTTCGATATTTTCCGTAAATCGTACCGCGTTAAAGATCAGTATGACGTAGAACAGACCGGTGGTACAATCCGTTTTGGTCTGCCGATTACCGATAATTTCGGTGCGAGCATCGGTTATAACCTGGTTCAGGAAAAGTATAAGCTCAAGAGCGATGATATGAATATCTACGCTCCGGCTTTGATTGAAGCTGCTGAACAGAGCCCATGGCTGCGTTCGTCGATTTCGTATGCTCTGACCTATAATACGATCGATAACCCGAACAATCCGCATGACGGTATCTATGTTCGCTTCGGTCAGGAATTTGCTGGTCTCGGCGGCGATGCCAAATTCATGAAGACAACTGCAAAAGCAAGCTATTACAAGACCTTGCTGCAGGAAGCTGATGTTGTTGGTGTGCTGACTGCCGGTGGTGGTTACATCCACTCCTTCACTGATGACGGTCTGCGTATCTTTGATATGTTCAAAGGTAACACTGACATGATCCGTGGCTTCAAATATAACGGTATCGGTGCTTATCAGGATGCTGCTAACGGTGACCGTTACTGGCTCGGTGGCACAACTTACTTCAACGCCAGCGCTGAAGTTCAGTTCCCGATGCCGGTTGTTCCGGAAAGCCTTGGTATCCGTGGTGCGTTCTTCGCAGATGCTGCAACGCTCTATGGTAACAAGACTGAAGGCGCAATGGGAACCGGCAGTGCACTGCGAGCTTCGGCTGGTGTAAGTCTGATGTGGGCTTCTCCGTTCGGTCCGCTGCGCTTTGACTATGCTATTCCTATTAAGAAAGAAGATTCCGACAAAGTTCAGAACTTCAATTTTGGTATGTCGAGCAAGTTCTGATAAATTTGCTTTTTCCTGAGGCGTAATCTCTGAAAAGAAGATCCGCCTCAGGAGAGAAAGTATGTTGATGGCAGATCCTGTATTTTATACGCTGTCCTGTGCACTCAACGTCGCTGATATTGCTCAATTTACCGGTTCCGAATTGCTGACAAAGCAATATGCCGACCGGAAAATTGAGCATTTGGCGTCTTTGGATAATGCAACACCGGATTCTCTTGTTTTCCTTGAAGGTAAGAAAAACGAAGCTGCTCTGAGCTCGCTCAAAGCGGCCGCTGTGCTATGCGCAGAAGCGCAGGCATCATTGATTCCTGAGGGCGTTGCGATTCTGGTGAGTAAATCGCCGCAGCGGGATTTTGCTGCTGTTGGCCGTAAGCTTTATGCGCAGGCTGTGCATCCGCGCTCATTGCTGGGCGTTCCCGGTATTTCTGAAAATGCCACGATTCACCCGAGTGCCGAGATTGAAAGCGATGTTACGATTGAACCGGGCGCAGTCGTCGGTGCTGGTGTATCTATCGGTTCCGGTACAACAATCTGTGCGAATAGTGTAATTGGTGCGGGCTGTAAAATCGGCCGTGATTGTATCATCGCGCCGAATGTTTCCCTGACCTATGCGCTGATCGGTAATCGCGTTTATCTGCATCCGGGTGTTCGAATCGGGCAGGATGGTTTCGGTTATGTACCGGGTCCTGCAGGACTTGAAAAAGTGCCGCAACTCGGTCGCGTTATCATTCAGGATGGTGTGGAAATCGGTGCGAATACCACGATTGATCGCGGTTCACTGAGTGATACTGTGATCGGCGAGGGCACCAAGATCGATAATCTGGTGCATGTTGCACATAATGTAAAAATCGGGCGGCATTGTATTGTGGCCGGTCACTGCGGAATTTCCGGCAGTGTTACCATCGGCGACATGACAATGCTTGGCGGGCGTGTCGGCCTTGCAGATCACATCACAATCGGTTCGCGCGTGCAGATTGCTGCTGCGAGCGGTGTGATGAATGATATTCCCGATGGTGAGAGATGGGGTGGTCTGCCAGCCAGACCGCTGAAGCAGTGGTTCCGCGATATTGCGACGTTGCGCAGTATCGGACAGTCTAAAAAGGAGAAATCCTGATATGAGTGAGAATGTTGAGCAGAACAGCCTTGGTTCAGCAGATATTCAGAAGTTGCTGGCAGTTCTGCCGCATCGTTATCCGTTTCTTCTTATCGACCGTATTGTCGATATTGACGGTGATGATTCCGCGACCGGTATCAAAAATGTGACATTCAATGAACCACATTTTACTGGACATTTTCCTGCGACCCCTATTATGCCCGGTGTATTGATCATTGAAGCTATGGCGCAGACCGCCGGTGCGATTTCAATGCTCAAAATGGGCCTTGAAAATGCAGGAACCGTATTTTTGCTGACAATTGATAACGCAAAATTCCGTCGTCCTGTTGTTCCGGGTGATCGCATGTTGCTTCGCGTTAAAAAAGTGAAGCAGCGCGGAAATATTTCAAGATTTGCATGTGTCGCTGAAGTTGACGGCGTTAAAGTTGCTGAAGCGGATGTCTCTGCAATGACCGGTGCGTAAGCAGACAGTCTGTTACAGGCGATCCTGCAAACAAATACATTAATTTTCAAAGTCCGGTTCGGGCTTTGACATAACTGAAGAAAAAGCGTGATTTGAATGCGTGAAACCTCTATTCACCCGACAGCCTGCGTTGAACCGGGCGCCAAACTTGGTCAGGGTGTTTCTGTCGGCGCTTTCTGCCATGTTCAGGCAGGCGCAGAGATTGGTGATAACAGCGAGCTGATGAGCCATGTTGTTGTCACGGGGTTTACGACACTTGGTGAAAACGCCAAAGTTTTCCCGCACGCTATTCTCGGTTGCGAACCGCAAAACGGTAAGCATAAAGGTGGCCACACCAAGCTGCTGGTCGGCAAAAATGCGATGATCCGCGAAGGCGTAACCATGCATCGTGGTTCCGATACCAGCCGCGGCTATACCAATGTCGGCGATAATTCCACATTTCTTGCGTATGCCCATGTCGCCCATGATTGCGATGTCGGTAATCACGTAACTTTTGCGAATAATGTGATGATCGGCGGCCATTGTGAAATCGGCGATCACGCAATTCTCGGCGGCGGTGCTGCTGTGCACCAGTTCGTCCGCGTCGGGCATCATGCTTTTGTTGGCGGTATGGCGGCTGTTGTGCAGGACGTTATTCCGTTCGGCATGGCTATTGGCGTTCATGCGCATCTCGGCGGCCTCAACATCATCGGCATGAAACGCTCTGGTCTGGAACGGAAAGAAATCCATGCTGTGCGCCGTGCAACACGTATGTTGTTTGACCGTACAAAACCGGTGAAAGAGCGCGTGGAAGACGTGCGTATTGAGTTTGCAGATTCACCGGCAGTGGGCGATCTGATTGCTTTCATCACAGCCGATGCCAAACGCAGCTCGTTTACGACACCGCTTCTGCATGGCAAGCACGGTCATATTGAAGACCATTCATAATATGACGAAAAGCGCTGTTTCTGTCCGGGCCGTAAATGCTGAAGCCAGAACCGCTATTATTGCCGGTAACGGGCTTTTGCCGCAAGTTGTGGCAGAGGCTCTTGAAAAGAAAGGCAATTCGCCCTTTGTCATTTGTCTGAAGGGCGAGGCGGACGAAAGTCTCAAACGCTTTGAACATGAAACTGTTTCAGTGGTGGAATTCACACGCCTGATTAAGGCGCTGAAACAAGCCGGTGCGAAGAATGTTATTCTGGCGGGCGGTGTCCGCCAACGTCCGCATTTAAGCGATATACGTTTGGATATGACAACCATCCGTGCTCTGCCGCGGGTGTTTAAAGCATTGGGCAAAGGCGATGATGCTTTGCTCCGTGCTTTTATCGGGCTTCTGGAATCCTACGGCTTTCATATGGTCGGCGCGCATCAGATTGTGCCCGATATTCTGGCACCGGCAGCATCCGTGCTGACTGCGGTTAAGCCGGATAAAAAAGAACAGCATAATATTGATCTTGCACGTGAGGCTGCCTTTATCTTGGGCAAGCTGGATGTCGGGCAGGGTGCCATTGCTGCCGGTGGTCGTGTTGTGGCGCTGGAGGGTGCTGAAGGCACCGACAATATGATTGAGCGTGTGCGCCAGCTGCGTGAGGAAGGCCGCATCCCGCGTCAGGGCGGAGTGCTTGTTAAATGCGCAAAACCTGCACAGGATGAGCGGGCAGATCTGCCGACGATCGGCATTGATACGGTGACCAATATTGCAGCTGCAGGGCTTGCAGGGATCGCTATCGAGGCTGGCCGTACTGTGATGTTGTCCTATCATGACACAGTTCAATCCGCCGATGCGCAGGGCTTGTTTATTGTTACTTTCGACAGTCCGCGCGAATAAATTTTCAAAACCTGTATAGCTCTGCCGCTGTTCAGCAACTATGCTGCAGCTCTTGCAACCGAAGCACTTTCGTTTAATCGGGCGTTCAATCGGGTGCGAGCCGGAGCATTTCAGAGTCAGGTTGGCTCAACTTGACGGCAGCTGTAATGCGACCAGATAAAGAGATAATACGGTTCCAATGATTTTGCTCTGACCGGAACCACTTTAATCCAAAGGATGCCGGTTTGAATATGAGTGAAAAACTTCCGTTGAAAATTGCTGTTGTGGCCGGTGAGGAATCCGGAGACCTGCTTGGGGCGGATCTCGTGGATGCGCTGCGTACGAAAACGGATCGCCTGATCAGCCTTGTGGGCGTTGGCGGTACTCATTTGCAACAGCGCGGATTGCAGAGCCTGTTTGATCCTGATGAGATTGCCCTGATGGGTATTGGGGCAGTGCTGGCGCGGTTGCCGAAACTGATTATGCGGATCAGCCAGACAGCCAAAGCGATTGTGGCTGAAAAGCCGGATTGCCTGCTGATTATCGACAGTCCGGATTTCACTCACCGCGTGGCGAAGAAGGTGCGTCAGGCCGATCCGTCGATACCGATCATCAAATATATTGCCCCGACTGTCTGGGCATGGCGTCCGCAGCGTGCCAAGGAAATGCGCAAATATATTGATCATGTGCTGACGGTTCTGCCTTTTGAAGTTGAGGTCATGCAGCGCCTTTCCGGCCCGAAATCGACTTATGTCGGCCATCGGCTGAGCAGCTACCAGCCATTGCTGGATGTGGCTAAAGCGCGGAAAAACCGCAAAGCACCGGCAGAAGATGCCGAGAAAACCATTCTGCTTTTGCCGGGCTCCCGCCGGTCTGAAATACAGGCTTTGCTCAAAGAATTTGGCACAACACTGCAATTGCTGAATGAGCGAAACGGAACTGTGCATGCAATTCTACCCACACCGGAACGCCATGAAGCCTATGTGCAGAACCTGACGAAAGACTGGCCGGTTAAGCCGGTTATTGTTACCGGTGAGGCTGCGAAATGGGATGCCTTTGCCAAGGCCGATGCGGCATTGGCTGCTTCCGGTACTGTGTCGCTTGAACTGGCGCTGACCAAAATTCCGGCAGTGATTACCTACAAGGCCGATCTCTTCAGCAGATTATTCATCACACGGCTGATAACCATCTGGAGCGCATCACTGCCGAATATTATTGATGATACGCCGGTTATTCCTGAATTCTTTAACGAGTTTGTCCGTGCGGGCATGCTGTGCCGTCAGATTGAGCGTTTGCTTGAAGATGGTTTGGTGCGGCAGGCACAGATCGATGGTTTCGAGCGGATTATCACTAAAATGCATACGGATAAGCCTGCCGGTGAAATGGGGGCTGATGTGCTACTGGAGCTTCTATCAAACAACAACTGATCTGATTGTTTGACCAATTAAAAAGCCTGCCTCTGGGATCAGAGGCAGGCTTTTGTGTTTGTCAAATGCCTTATCTTTTAAAGCATGTCGCGAAAAAGTGGGTACCGGTTTTCCGATAACGACATGCGTAAAAACAAGAAGATAGAGCGAGCGTAGTGGCTATGATTAAACGCGACACGCTCTATCGGATAAGGTGAACAGTGATCCGGCGCTCAATCCATTCAATGATATTGCGCAGCACTTCCACAATCGCCAGATAAATGATTGCCGCCCACAGATAGGTCTGGAAATCAAATGTACGGGAATAGGCGCGGCGGGTTTCGCCCATCAGGTCATAAACCGTGATGATTGCAACAATGGCGGAGCCTTTAATCATCAGAATGATTTCATTGCCGTAAGGACGCAGAGCAACAATCAATGCCTGAGGCAGGATGATTTTACGGAATGTCTGGAATTTAGACAGGCCGAGCGCATGCGCACCTTCCCACTGGCCTTTTGGCACGCTGAGGATTGCGCCACGCAGAATTTCAGCCTGATAGGCGGCTGTATTCAGCGTAAATGCCAGAACTGCGCAATACCATGCTTCGCGGAAAAAGCCCCAGAGCCCGATGGTTTCCAAAAACGGGCGGAAGGTTCCCAGACCGTAATAGATCAGGAAGATCTGCGCCAACAATGGTGTACCACGGAAGAAATACACATAGGCATAGGCAATGCCGCCCAGAATACGGTTGTCCGACATGCGGGCAAGCGCAACCGGCAGTGACAGCAAAGCGCCAAGCACAATCGACAGCGCAACCAGAATAAGGGTCGTTTTCAGACCGTTCCAGTAACGCGGCGCATAGGTTTCAACCAGATCAATCTGCCATGAATTATACAGATAGATTGCAAGACCGGCGAACAGCGCAAGCCAGATAGCAACCAGTATATGGCCGGTAATGCGTGCACCTGTCCACGGACGGGGCGGCTCAGCTGGGCGGAAAACGCGATCAGTTTGCATATTGCTTATTGTTGTCATTGACGCACCACACTTGCTGCCGGCTGTTTGCGGCTGCCTTCAGCCCATTTTTCAATGCGGGCGATAAAGTAAGAAGAGATAATTGCAAGTGCCAGATAGATCAGGCAGGCCACGCCGTAGAACAGGAACGGTTCTTTGGTGACGCGCGCAGCAACCGAAGTCTGACGCAGAATATCTGTCAGGCTGATAACCGATACCAGCGATGTATCTTTGAGCAGAACCATCCAGAGATTGGCGAGACCCGGCAGAGCAATCTTAATCAGCTGCGGGAAGATAATCTTGCGCATGGTCTGAAAATTGGTGAGGCCGATGGCGAAAGCGCCTTCATACTGGCCTTTCGGTATGGCGCGAAACGCGGACAGGAACACTTCACTGGAATAGGAAGAGAAAACAAAGCCCAGAGCAATCATACCAGCGGCAAAGGCATTGACCTCTACCGAACCCTGAAAGCCGATCAGCGCAAAAACCTTCTGAACTGCAAGAGAGCCGCCGAAATACACCAGAAACAGTGTGAGCAGCTCAGGCAGTCCGCGGAATATCGTTGTATAAATATTGGAAGCAAGGCGCAGCGATGGCTCAGCCGATTGCTTTCCTAAAGCCACAAGGAAACCGAGTAACAAACCGATTGGCAAAGTGGCAAGCGCCAGCAAAACGGTCGTCAACAGCCCCCATGCTATGCTCAGCCCCCATCCGTCCGGACCAAAGCCAATTAACACAGCATATTTTTCCATTTAGTCTATCCCTGTGAGGACGGGTGGCAAATCCGGTTTGTCACCCGTCAAGATCAGTTTATTAAAATACCGGCCAGACGGATCTGACCGGTTTCTTCGGAATTATTCGCCGTAAATATCGAAATCAAAATATTTGTCGTTGATTTCTTTGTATTTACCGTTGTCACGGATGGCGAGAATAGCTGTGTTGAATTTCTCAACCAGTTCTTCACGACCTTTTTTGATGGCAACGCCAACACCCGGACCGTGAATTTCAAGATTCGCCTTCACTGGACCGACCAGTTTGCAGCAGGTACCTTCCGGTGTCTTGAGCCAGTCAATCAGCGATACGATATTGTCGTTCACAGCATCAACACGACCGGCAACCATGTCCATACGCGCTTCATCCGAGCTGCCGTAATTGTTGATGGTGCTGTCGGAATAGGTTTGTTCAGAAAACACAGCATGAACAGTTGAGGACTGTACGCCGACTGTTTTGCCTGCGAGGTCTTCTTTTGCTGTGCCTTTGATATCAGAATCTTTTGGCACGGCGATTGCCGCAGCAGGATTGTAATATTTATTGCTGAAATCGACCTGTTCTTTACGGGCCGGAGTGATCGACATGGAGGAGATCACAACATCAAGCTTGCCGGACTGAAGGGCGGGGATCATACCATCCCAGTCCTGCACAATGATTTGACATTTGGCTTTTAATTCTTCGCATAGCGCGTTGGCGATGTCGATTTCAAAGCCTGCAACCGTGCCGTCAGCCTTGACGAAATTGTAGGGAGGATAGGCGCCTTCCGAACCGACTTTCAGTGTAAGCTGCTCCTGAGCATGCGCGGATGCGGTCAGTGCTGCAACGGCAGTGATTGTCACCACACCGGCAGTTGCCAGCCCGCGCAGAGCTTTGCTGAAACGACGGTTTGCTCCCGTAATTTTATTCATTCTTCTGATACCCCCATAAGTCCCATTGTAAGAAGCATTGTTGTTTTTTTCTTCTCTTCGCTGGCGTTTTTTTAGCGCATTTTCTTTGCGAAGAAAAATTTGTTAACGGCGATATTCCCATCATTCCGGCGTTAAAGGCAAGTATCAAAAATCATGTTTTGCCTGCACACGGAAAAATAAAGCACTGGACATGGTTTAAATCACTCTTAGTTGCAGGTAATCAGACGGTATTCTTGATATAAAATATTAAAAATCAACATATTATGGTGATAATTTAATATTGTGGATTTCAAAAATTTCTTTCTTCTCTATCAGTCACTCGCACGCAAAACACTCGCATTTACGACATGCAGGTGACGGCTTTCAGATGATTATGCATAGGTTGATGTGGTTTTTGCATTAAATCGGGATCAATGGCAGTAAACATAAAAAAAGCTGCATCACAAGGATGCAGCTTTAAGAGAGTTTCAGCCGGTAAACCCGCCGATATTAGTCTGTTTCCGCGCCATAAGCGTCGAATTCAAAGTATTTATCGTTGATTTCTTTATATTTGCCATTCGCACGAATAGCTTTAATCGCATCGTTGAATTTGGCGATCAGCTCAGGATTGCCTTTTTTGAAGGCTACGCCAGCGCCCGGACCATGAATTTCCAGAACCGGAGCCCATGTGCCAACCATCTTACAGCAAGCACCGTCTTCGGTTTTCAGCCACTGGGACAGGGTCACGCTGTCATCACTTGCGGCATCAAGACGGCCATTGGCCAGATCAAGACGATATTCTTCCGCAGTCGGATAGGCTTTGATGGTGCTGTCCGTGAAGGTTTTTTCTGCGTAATTGGCATGGGTTGTGGAGATCTGCACGCCGATGGTTTTACCGGCCAGATCTTCTTTGGTTGTGCCTTTGATGTCGGTATCTTTCGGAGCAGCAAGACCCGGAGGGGTGTTATAATATTTGTTGCTGAAATCAACCTGCTTCTTACGCTCATCTGTGATGGACATGGAAGCGATGAAAGCATCAAATTTACCGGCCTGCAGGCTCGGAATAGCGCCATCCCATTCAATGGTGATGAATTTGCATTCAGCCTTCATTTCTTCGCAGAGCGCGCGGCCGATATCCACGTCAAAACCGGACAGCTCGCCGGAAGCGCTGATGAAGTTAAACGGAGGATAGGCACCTTCAGTTGCAATTGTCAGCTTCAAAGGTTCCTGTGCCTGTACTGCTGTGGCAGTCAGGGAAACTGCACCGGTCATGACCATGGCAGACAGCGCGGTTCCGATAATTTTCTTGTAATTTTTCATGTACTTTTCACCCGTTTAACCCATCCAAAAGTTGCAATCATAATGTCAGAACTACAAAGCCGGTTTATTCTAATCGGTTTATTTTTTACCGGATTCTGACGTAATAATTGTTCGCTGGATATTCCCACCATTTTTGCGAGAAAGGCAAGGGTAAAAAAGCGTTTTAAAACAATGTGAGCAAATGTGAAAATTACTGCTCAGCAGTTCATAGGTGAGTTAGAATTAATTTTTTTAATTTATGATTTTAAATCAGTATATTGTTTGGATAAATTAATATTTTGATTTCATCATTTTCACCGGTTCTCAAACCTTGTTTTCCGGTTTCAGTTTTTCAATCCGCAGTAGTTTTCGACAAAATCGCTGACGGCTGCAATATTATTCAGGTCCAGAACCGGTACGCTCTGATCTCTCAAACCCTCATCAGTGGCGATGGCCACGATCGAATATTGCTCTGCATTGAGGGGGATTTGAGTCGGACTGTCTTTGCGCCGCACTTCAATTTTTGGATGTTTATCGTTCTTGTAACCCTCAACCAGTATCAGGTCGCAGGGTGCCATACGGCTGACAATTTCCTCAAGCGCAGGCTCCTGAGCATCGCGCAATTCATGCATCAATGCCCAGCGATTGAAAGAGACAATGGCAACCTCAGCCGCTCCGGCTTGACGGTGGCGATAGGAATCCGTTCCCACTGTATCAATGTCAAAACTGTGATGGGCATGTTTGATTGTTGAGATTTTATAGCCGCGTTTGGTCAGTTCGCGCACCACACATTCAGCAAGTGTGGTTTTGCCGGAGTTTTTCCATCCGGTGATGCCGAAGATTTTCTGAGTCATGATTCACGCTCCTGCCAGCCGCTCATATCCTGCAATTGCCAGGCTGATCTGGCCAGCGCCAGTTCCGTTTGTGTGTTTATGTTAAAAAACGGATCAAGACCGCTGATTTTATCAGTTTCGCTGAAATCTGCATAGGCAACAGTGTGATTATTCGCGAAAACGCGAATGCTGCGTCTTTTGGTTTCTGAGAGCCAGTTTTCCAATGAGGCAGCAATATTGGCAGGCCACAGTGCAAAGGTCGGATGCGCACCAAAATCCGAACGGGCGAATATAATCGTGTCTTCCATGGGGGAAGCTGCGTCCGCCAGAACCTGCGCAAAGCGGTGCAACAGATCGGGCGGGAAGAACGGTGTATCCGCAGCCACGCTCATCACATGGCTGCAACCAAGCTGGGTTGCATAATGACAACCGGCGAGAATACCGGCCAGCGGGCCGCTGTTAAGCCATTTCCCGTCATTGATGACCGGATAGCCGAAACTTGCGAAAAAGGCAGGATCGCTATTGGCGCTGAGAATGATCTGATCGGTTTGCGGCTTCAGGCGCGCGCATACCTGATGAAGAATAGTATGATCTCCGAGCGGGCGCAGGGATTTGTCGCCGCCGCCGAGACGCTGGCTGCTGCCGCCTGCCAGAATGAGCCCCAAAACATTTTTACCTGTCAGCACTTGTTTGCCGGTAGATATGATCGGGACAGACATGACTGACGCACCTTTGATTGAAAAGCCGGATTTCAGGGAGAAATACTGCTTCCGGCATTTTGCCGCCGCAACTCCCTACGCATCCGATAGCCCGTAATCGCTTCACGATAAAGCATATAGCAACCGCTGGCGACCACGATTGCAGAGCCGATCAGCGTATTCTGATCCGGTATCTGATTGAATACAATATAGCTCAGCGCGATTGCCCAAAGCAGACTGGTGTAACGAAACGGCGACGCAAAGGACATGTCACCGGCACGGGTGGCAAGGATAATGCAGTGATAGCCGATGATGAGCAGCACAGCAGCAATGCTGACATGGATAATATCTGTCGTCGTCGGCTGCACCCAGCCGGTATCCGTCTGCATGATAATGAAACCGGTAATGGTAATCATAATCGAAGTCATGGCAGAAATCAGAATGGTGGGGATTTGCATATTGATACGACGGGTAGAGAGATCGCGCATGGCTGTAAAGCAAACACCAACAAGCAGCAGCAGGGCATAGGCATTCATACCATTACCGGAGGCATCACCGCCAGGGCGGATGATAATCAGCACGCCGATAAAGCCGATGCCAATTGACAACCAGCGCCGCCAGCCGACTTTTTCACCGAGAAACAGCACTGCGCCCAGCGTTACCGCCAGCGGCACTGCCTGATAAACGGATGAGACAAATGCGAGGGACAGATGTGTGAGCCCCACCAGATAAAAGGTCGTCGCGCCGACTTCACCAAAGCCGCGCAGGATGGTGACTTTGTCCAATGCATCGCGCCAGCGGCTGAGCACGCCCTGTCGCGCGGCAATAAAGGCCAGCAGGAGAATGCATAATAATCCGCGCATAAACATGAATTGCCCGAGATTGAGCGTCTGCGTGGAATATTTGGTCAGAGCATCGCCGATGGCGAAAACACCCATGCCGAGCATCATATAAAGACTGGAGCGGATATTAGCTGAAAGTGCCACGGTCATATTCCTGCAGGAAAAGCTGAAGAGCTTTTCATTTAGAGCATCGTCCTGCGCAAAAGGCTCACGCACTTTTGCCGGAAATGCTTTTATGCCGGACTTATAACAAGTATTTATGCGACATGGTCACCCGTTTGCGTCATGCACAGCAAAATAATGATATAAAAATCAAGATAATGCCGGTTTATGATCCGGATTAGGCCATGTGCACATCGCATGGTCGCGGGCGTTAAATGAGTGCACTTAACGCTGATACGCTTTAGCCGCCGGTGACACTCATATGGCGCGAGACTGCAGGGCGGTTATGCCGCCGGTCGATGATGAAGTCATGGCCTTTTGGCTTGCGCAAAATTGCATTGTCGATTGCTTCCGACAGCAGCGCATTATCAGCACTTGCCCGCAGTGGTTCACGCAGGTCGGCCGCATCTTCCTGACCAAGGCACATATAAAGTGTGCCGGTGCAGGTGATCCGCACGCGGTTGCAACTTTCGCAGAAATTATGAGTCATCGGCGTGATGAAGCCGAGGCGGCCGCCGGTTTCCGCAATCTGCACATAACGGGCTGGCCCACCTGTCTGGTAGGGAATATCAGTCATGGTGAACTGTCGTGCAAGCGTAGCACGCAGCATGGAGAGCGGCAGATACTGATCTGTGCGGTCGAGATCAATCTCGCCCATCGGCATGGTTTCAATCAGTGTCATATCCATGCCGCGGCCATGCGCCCAGCGCAGCATGTCCGGAACCTCATGATCGTTAAAACCTTTGAGAGCCACGGCATTGAGCTTGATATGAATGCCTGCTTTTTGCGCGGCATCAATACCACGCAGAATCTGTGCCAGATCACCCCAGCGGGTAATTGTCTTGAACTTTTCCGCATCCAGCGTGTCGAGCGAGACATTGATGCGTTTGATACCGCAGGCTGCCAGTTCCTCTGCGTAGCGGGAGAGCTGCGAACCATTGGTGGTCAGTGTCAGTTCATCAAGCGCACCGGCTTCAATATGGCGCGACAGACTGCCGATGAGGTGCATGATATTTTTACGCACCAGCGGCTCACCACCGGTGAGGCGGATTTTGCGCACACCCTTATCAATAAAAGTTGAACAAAGGCGGTCGAGTTCTTCCAGCGATAACAGATCTTTCTTCGGCAGAAAGGTCATATGTTCGGCCATGCAATAGGTGCAACGGAAATCACAGCGGTCAGTTACAGAAACGCGCAAATAGGTAATTGCCCGTCCGAACGGGTCAATCATAGGTGCTACCGGCGTTGTTTTTTGGGCATTCAGTGCTGTTACGTCCATATTACCTGTATATCGGCTTCTTCAGTCATCGCTTCTATATAAGAGAGATAAGTTCAACATATGGTGCTGTCCAGTACCATTATGTCACGCAGGCTCTTGCCCGTCCGCGTTTCTGATACTACCACGTAAGGCAGACGTGAATATGGTGGATCATTCAATGAGCGATATCTGGCCGGAAGAGTTGCGGGTTTCCCAAGACCGCAAAACCCTGTCTGTGACATTCAATAACGGACATAATTATTCATTTCCGGCGGAGATGCTGCGTGTCTTGTCGCCGTCAGCGGAAGTGCAGGGACATTCGCCCGAGCAGCGCGTGACTGTGCCGGGTAAGATCAATGTTGGTATTATGAAGATTGATCCGGTCGGTAATTATGCGGTGCGCATCACTTTCGATGATATGCACGATACCGGCCTGTTCACATGGATTTATCTGCATCAGCTCGGTGAGGAATATGAAACCCGCTGGCAAGACTATCTGGATGAGCTGAAAGAGAAAAATCTCAGCCGCGAACCGAAGTTTCATTAAAGCAGTTTCAGAAAAAGTGGACGCCGGTTTTTCGTTCGAAACTGCGTAATTCTAAAAGCAAGAAAGCCGGAGTTTCCTCCGGCTTTCTTTTTGGTTTTATGAAAGATTGAGTTCTTTGAAGAAGTCATTGCCCTTGTCGTCAATGACGATGAAGGCAGGGAAATCTTCAACTTCAATACGCCAGATGGCTTCCATGCCGAGTTCCGGATATTCGACCACTTCAACTTTCTTGATGCAGTCCTGAGCCAGACGTGCAGCGGGGCCGCCGATGGAGCCGAGATAGAAGCCGCCATGTTTACCGCAAGCATCGCGTACCTGACGGGAACGGTTGCCTTTGGCCAGCATGACCATGGAACCGCCGAAAGACTGGAACTGATCCACATAGGAATCCATACGGCCAGCGGTAGTCGGGCCGAAAGAGCCTGAAGCGTAACCGGTTGGGGTCTTGGCAGGGCCTGCATAATAAATCGGATGATTTTTGAAATAATCCGGCATGCTATCGCCGTTTTCCAGACGCTCGCGGATTTTCGCATGTGCCAGATCGCGTGCCACGATGATTGAGCCGGTCAGCGACAGGCGGGTCTTCACCGGATGCTGCGATAGGGTCTTGAGAATCTCTTCCATCGGCTGGTTGAGGTCGATTTTCACCACGCTGTCAGAGAGCTTGGCTTCATCAATATCAGGCATATATTTCGCCGGATTGGTTTCCAGCTGCTCAAGGAAGATACCGTCTTTGGTGATCTTGCCTTTTGCCTGACGGTCGGCCGAGCAGGAAACGCCCAGACCAATCGGCAGCGATGCGCCGTGACGCGGCAGGCGGATAACGCGAACATCATGGCAGAAATATTTGCCGCCAAACTGTGCACCCACGCCCAGAGACTGGGTGAGTTTGTGGATTTCCTGTTCCATTTCCAGATCGCGGAATGCATGTCCGTCTTCCGAGCCTTTGGTAGGCAGGCTGTCGAGATAGCGGGTGGAGGCTAGTTTAACAGTCTTGAGATTCTGTTCTGCCGAGGTGCCGCCGATCACAATAGCCAGATGGTAAGGTGGGCAGGCTGATGTGCCGAGTGTCAGGATTTTCTCTTTGAGAAACTCGATCATGCGGTCATGGGTCAGCAGGGACGGTGTGCCCTGAAACAGGAATGTCTTATTGGCTGAGCCGCCGCCTTTGGCAACAAACAGGAATTTATAGGCGTCTTCGCCTTCCTGATAAATGTCGATCTGTGCAGGCAGGTTGTTCTTGGTGTTCTGTTCTTTGAACATTTCCAGCGGTGCCAGCTGGGAATAGCGCAGGTTCTTTTTGAAATAGGCATCCATCACACCGGAACCCAGCGCGCTTTCATCGCCGCCTTCAGTCCAGACGCGACGGCCTTTTTTACCCATAATGATCGCGGTGCCGGTATCCTGACACATCGGCAGCACGCCGCCAGCGGCAATATTGGCATTCTTCAGAAGATCATAGGCAACAAAACGGTCATTATCGGTTGCTTCCGGATCTTCCATAATATTGCTGAGCTGCTGCAGATGACCCGGACGCAGCAGATGGTTGATGTCGGCAAAAGCAGCTTCGGCCAGCAGACGCAGGCCTTCCTGTTCAACAGTCAGGATTTCCTGACCTTTGAATGTATCGACCGAGACATAATCAGATGTCAGTTTGCGATAGGGGGTTGTGTCCTCACCAAGCGGAAACATTCCGGTATTTACTTGCTCAGCCATATATCACCTTGTTCGCCGGTTTTGCCGCTGAGGTTTCAGCAGGCAGCCGGTCAGACGTAAGTTATCAGATGACGGGCTTTTAACGCTTGTGGCCGCTATTGCCACTGCGGCAGATTGATCTTTTTCTAAGTTTTGACGGGAGAAGGGGCTTTGACCGCTAAAATTATATTTATTGTTAAAAGTTTCTAAATCACAATGGCACACACTATTGGGAATGAATCATTGCGGTGCCGGATCATTTCGCCGTCCACTGCCTGCATAGCTTGTTTTGCTCGAGAACTGACGGACAGATATGACACTTTCGCTGAAATCCTTTCCCCTGATCGTAAGTTCTTCCATGCGCAATGCATTTTTTACAACGGCTATCACCGCTGTTACCGGTATTTCTGTGCTGGCTCCGGTGCAGTCAGCCAATGCAGCCAGCAATCTGATGGATTTGTTCCGTGAGAAGCGTGAGGCGCGTGAAATGCAGCGCCAGCAAATACAGCAGCCTGTTCAGCAGGTGCCGCAAGCCGCAGGCGCAGCGCGCACTGCCAAACCTGCCGGTGCCGCGCAGCCTGCCAAAACCGCAACTGCGCCTGTTAAGACTGTTGCGGTCAAAGGCCCGCAGATTTACGATTACAAGCCAGAAAAGCTGGTGAAAGTGGATTTCACCGCAGTTGATATGCAGCTGACCGCAGCCATTTCTGAGGATGAGGGTGGCTTACTGCCGTCTGAACTTTATGCTGAAGCCGCGGATTTTATCAGTACTCTGCCGCAGCGTGCCGATGGGCTGATTAATCCGGTTGCCCAAAAGACCGTAGTGCAAACAGACACAGCTCAGGTGACTGCCATTCTGGATGCAATGAAAGCCACGGATGTTAAGGCTGAGCAGTCTGTTGCAGAGGCAATTGTGTCCTTCTATGCAACCGAGCAGGCATTGTTATGGTCTGACGGGTTGAATGTTTCTTCCCGCGCTGAAGATGTGCTGGCGCTGTTCGAACGGGCAGAAGAAGAAGGGCTGGTTCCTGCAGAATATGCAGTGAAAGTGCCTGATCTGGCCTTTGACGCTGCGCAAAAAGATCAGCGCATTCGTGAAATGGCAGCATTTGAAATCAATCTGACCGCACGGGCATTGCGCTATGCGCTGGATGCCGGTGAGGGACGGGTGATTGCCAATCGCCTGAGCGGTTTCCACGATCTGCCGCGTAATCGCATCAAACCGGAACTGGTGCTGAAAGCACTGGCTGCTGATGCTGAACCTGCGGAAACATTGGCCGCTTTCAACCCGCAAAACAGCTATTATCAGAAGCTGAAAGCGCAGCTGGCTTCGATGAAGCCGGAAACAAAAAACACTGTTCGTATTGCCGCGGATACACTGATTAAGCCGGGTCAGGACAATGCGGAACTGCCTAAAATTCTGGCGCTGATCGTACAAAAAGCACCGGCCGGTTATCTGAATAGCTATCAGGAGATGTTTGACCGTCACAAAGACGGGACGCTGTATGATCCTGAATTGGTGGCTGCGGTTAAAGATTATCAGAAACTGATGGGAAAAACGCCGGATGGTGTGATTGGTCGCGCGACCATCGCAGGCTTGCAGGGTGAAACATCTTCGGTCAAACGTGAGCGTATTCTCTATGCGATGGAACGCCTGCGCTGGCTGCCGCGTGATTTCGGTCAGCGCTATGTCTTCGTCAATCAACCTGCCTATCGTGCGCAATATTTCGATCAGGGCAAAGAGCAGCTGGCAATGGACGTGGTGATCGGTTCACCGCGCAACCAGACGCATTTCTTCTATGACACAATCAGCACCGTGGTGTTTAACCCGTCATGGGGCGTGCCGCGCTCTATTGTAATGAATGAAATGATGCCGCGCATTCTGGCTGATTCCGGCTATCTTGACCGCAATAATTATGAGGTGATTGCCGGTGGCAAGCGCGTGGCTTCATCCTCGGTCAACTGGTCTGCGGTTGCGCAAGGTAAAGCACATGTTGGCGTGCGACAGAAACCGGGGCCGAATAATGCGCTGGGCGAATTGAAGATTCTGTTCCCGAACAGCCACGATATCTATCTGCATGACACGCCGTCAAAAGCAGCGTTCAAGCGCGATATGCGGGCGATCAGCCATGGCTGTATCCGTCTGGCCGATCCGCGTGCCATGGCTTCTGCGGTCATGAGTACCGGTGAGGAAAACCTGACCAAATATTTCGGCAAAAATGAGCGCGGCATTAAAGTGCCGTCCGGTGTGCCGATTTACCTGACCTATTTCACCGCATGGCCGGATGAGGCGAGCGGTAAAATCCGTTATTATGACGATGTTTATGCGCGTGATGAAGGTCTGGCTAAGGCTTTCCAGAAAACGGAACAGAGTCGGGTAGCGGCAATGTAAATGTAAAAAAGGAGCAGTTCATTTGCTCCTTTTTTATTTTGTGGGCGGGATTTTTGCCGCTGTCGCAAACTCTTCACTTTAATATCGTTTGAAAATCCGGAAATTAACATCTGATTGGCCGAAGCCCTTTGCGTCCGGCAATCTGATTGGTTATCAATAGCGCGAAATTTCTGTAATACCGTTTCGGCTGATGAGGGCGGCGCGGTGTTGGCTCTACCGGTTTGTTTTACGCATTGTCTTTACGCAAAACCGCTTCGTCATTTTGCCGGACATGCTTTATGGAAGGATACTCCCAATGACAGCGATCATCGATATTGTCGGTCGTGAAATTCTCGACAGCCGCGGCAATCCGACTGTTGAAGTTGATGTGACACTGGAAGACGGTTCTTTTGGCCGTGCGGCTGTACCAAGTGGTGCATCAACCGGCGCTCACGAAGCAGTTGAACTGCGTGATGGCGGTACCCGTTATCTGGGTAAAGGCGTTGAACAGGCCGTTGAAGCCGTCAATGGTGCGATTTTTGATGCACTGGCCGGTCATGAAGCGGAATATCAGATCGAAATCGACCAGACCATGATTGATCTGGACGGTACGCCAAACAAAAGCCGCCTTGGCGCCAATGCTATCCTCGGCGTTTCCCTCGCGGTTGCCAAAGCTGCTGCACAGGCCTCCGGTCAGCCGCTTTATCGCTATGTTGGCGGTGCCAATGCCCATATCCTGCCGGTGCCGATGATGAATATCATCAATGGCGGCGCACATGCGGACAATCCGATTGATTTTCAGGAATTCATGATTCTGCCGGTCGGCGCATCCAGCTTGCGTGAAGCTGTGCGTTACGGTGCGGAAGTGTTCCACACACTGAAATCCCGCCTGAAAGCTGCCGGTCACAACACCAATGTCGGTGACGAGGGCGGTTTTGCTCCTAACCTGCTGAGCGCGGAAGCAGCGCTTGATTTCGTTATGGAATCGATTGCGAAAGCCGGTTTCAAGCCAGGTGAAGAAATTGCAATCGGTCTGGATTGCGCTGCAACTGAATTCTTCAAAGGCGGTAACTACGTCTATGAAGGCGAGGGCGTAACCCGCACACCGCAACAGCAGGCTGAATATCTGGCCAAGCTGGCCACAGATTATCCGATCATCAGCATTGAAGACGGTATGTCGGAAGATGATTGGGCAGGCTGGAAGACCCTCACCGATCTGACAGGCAAGAAAACCCAGCTCGTTGGCGATGATCTGTTCGTAACCAATTCCGCACGTCTGCGTGATGGTATCAAAATGGGCGTTGCCAATTCCATTCTGGTTAAAGTCAACCAGATTGGCACGCTGTCTGAAACCATGGATGCCGTGGAAACCGCTCATAAGAACGGCTACACCGCTGTGATGTCGCACCGCTCGGGCGAAACAGAAGATTCCACCATTGCGGATCTCGCTGTTGCCACCAATTGCGGCCAGATCAAAACCGGCTCGCTGGCACGTTCAGACCGGTTGGCAAAATACAACCAGCTGATCCGTATTGAAGAAGAGCTCGGCACACAGGCGCGTTATGCCGGTCGTTCGGCTTTTAAAGGCCTGTAAGATCCTGCTTTGAGATAAATTAAGGAGAGGCCTGCATGAAAATGCAGGCCTTTTTTGTATTCGAGCGCCGTGTGCCCGATTGGGCGCACAAAGGTCGCTCGAACACTTTAAAATGAGAGCATAATTTTAACTTGAATTGATTCAGATTTAAAAAATTATGCTCTAAGTGCAGCTTTTCTCTGCTTCCGTAAGTCTCTGTTAAGGCTAATATGCTTTAAATAAATATCGGGTGGAATTTATCGTGTGTTGATAATTCCAGTCCTTATTTACGGGCAGATATCCGCGTATCGGATGCGTATTGCTCCAGAGGTGTGAGTATGTGGACAAAACAAAAGCGTAAAAGCATTAAAGGCCGCCTGATTGTGCCGGTTCTGGCTACGGCTTTTTTGTCCTATTTTGGTTTTCATGCTTATAATGGTGCCTATGGTATCTATTCCAAGGAACAATTGCTGGCGCAAACCGTTTCGCTCAATAAGCAACTGACTGATCTGACCGAGCAGAGAGAGTCTCTGGAGCGACAGGTTTTGCAGCTTCGTGACGGTTCAATTGACAAGGATATTCTGGATGAGCAGGCGCGCCGCGCATTGAATCTGTCTCATGCGGATGAGGTTACAATTATTGTCGATCGCGGCAAAAAGACCAATTAACTGAATTGCAGTTAATTGGATGTTTTCTTATTATTTTCAATAACTTAAATAGTGCAAAATTAGCTGTTTAGACATATTGTAAGTTTGGCTGATGAGGTTTATTCTGCGCCCACCATAACAGGGAGCAAAATATGGCACCTAGGGCACAAAAAACTGCTGCGGGTAAATCGCAGGCAGCTCTGTCTAACACTCTCAAGGCACCCCAGCCTAACCAGTTCACCAAAGAAGAAGATCTTCACGCTTACCGTGAGATGCTGCTGATCCGTCGCTTCGAAGAAAAAGCCGGTCAGCTCTATGGTATGGGTTTCATCGGCGGTTTCTGTCACCTTTACATTGGTCAGGAAGCTGTTGTTGTCGGCATGCAGAAAGCCATGCAGGAAGGCGATCAGGTTATCACTGCCTATCGCGACCACGGTCACATGCTCGCAGCCGGTATGAGCGCGCGCGGCGTGATGGCTGAGCTGACCGGTCGTCGCGGCGGCTTGTCGAAAGGCAAGGGCGGCTCGATGCATATGTTCTCGAAAGAGAAACATTTCTACGGCGGTCACGGTATTGTTGGTGCGCAGGTGTCGCTCGGTACCGGTCTGGCTTTTGCAAACCGCTATCGCGGTAATGACAGCGTTTCCATCACCTATTTCGGTGACGGTGCTGCCAACCAGGGTCAGGTTTACGAAAGCTTCAACATGGCATCGCTGTGGAAGCTGCCTGTTGTATTTGTAATCGAAAACAACCGTTATGCGATGGGTACTGCTGTAACCCGCGCTTCGGCTGAAACCGATTTCTCCCGTCGCGGTCTGTCCTTCAATATTCCTGGTATTCAGGTTGACGGTATGGATGTGCGCGCTGTGAACGCCGCCAGTGAAGAAGCACTGGAATGGGCACGTTCCGGCAAGGGTCCGATCATTCTCGAAATGCAGACCTATCGTTACCGTGGTCACTCGATGTCCGATCCTGCGAAATACCGCAGCAAGGATGAAGTGCAGAAAATGCGCTCCGAGCATGATCCGATCGAGCAGGTTAAATACCGCATGATGGATAATGGCTGGTTCTCGGAAGATGACCTGAAGGCGATTGATAAGGAAGTTCGTGACATTGTTGCTGATTCAGCAGACTTTGCACAGAATGATCCGGAGCCGGATGCATCTGAACTCTACACTGATATTCTGCTGTAAGGAGCGAGCGCTATGCCTGTTGAAATTCTTATGCCAGCGCTCTCCCCGACAATGGAAGAGGGCAAACTCTCCAAATGGCTGAAAAAGGAAGGCGATAAAGTCGCTTCCGGTGATGTCATTGCTGAGATTGAAACCGATAAAGCGACCATGGAAGTGGAAGCTGTTGACGAAGGCACTATCGGCAAACTGCTGATTGCTGAAGGGACTGAAGGCGTTAAGGTAAACTCAGTGATTGCTGTGTTGCTGGCTGACGGTGAAAGCGCTGACAGCATTGGCGCAGCGGCTCCTGCTGCAGCGCCTGCCGTTGAACAGCCGACCATGGTCACTTCGGAAGCGCCTGTTGTTGGTGGCGAGAAGCCAGGTGCTTCAACACCTGCGGCACCTGCTGCACCTAAAATCGAAGTTGCCAATGATCCGGATATTCCGGCTGGTACAAAGATGGTGCCTACCACTGTTCGTGACGCTCTGCGTGACGCAATGGCTGAAGAAATGCGCCGTGACCCTGACGTATTCGTCATGGGTGAAGAAGTTGCTGAATATGAAGGTGCCTATAAGGTAACCAAAGGCCTTCTGGCTGAATTCGGTGACAAGCGCGTTGTTGATACACCAATTACCGAACACGGTTTTGCAGGTATCGGTGTCGGTGCTGCTTACACTGGTCTGCGCCCGATTGTTGAGTTCATGACTTTCAACTTCGCCATGCAGGCGATCGATCAGATCATCAACTCTGCTGCCAAGACATTGTATATGTCCGGTGGTCAGATGGGCGCGCCTATGGTGTTCCGTGGTCCTTCGGGTGCTGCTGCACGCGTTGGTGCACAGCACTCCCAGTGCTATGCGGCATGGTACAGCCATATTCCGGGTCTGAAAGTCATCATGCCTTATTCGGCTGCTGATGCTAAAGGTCTGCTCAAGGCTGCGATCCGTGATCCGAACCCGATCATCTTCCTTGAAAACGAAGTTATGTATGGTCACACATTTGATGTGCCGGACATTGAAGATTTCGTGCTGCCAATCGGCAAAGCCCGTATTCATAAAGTCGGTAAAGATGCGACCATCGTGTCCTTCGGTATCGGCATGACCTATGCGATCAAGGCAGCTGAAGAGCTGGCTCAGCAGGGTATCGACGTTGAAATCATCGATCTGCGTACCATCCGTCCGATGGATATGCCGACTGTGATTGAATCGGTCAAAAAGACCGGCCGTCTGGTTACTGTTGAAGAAGGCTTCCCGCAGTCTTCCGTGGGTACAGAAATTGCAACCCGCGTGATGCAGCAGGCTTTCGACTATCTCGATGCGCCGATTATGACCATCGCCGGTAAAGACGTGCCGATGCCATATGCCGCCAACCTTGAAAAGCTGGCACTGCCATCGGTTGCGGAAGTTGTTGAGGCTGTTAAAGCTGTCACCTACGCTCGTTAAGGGGAAGATTAAACATGGCTATCAAAATCACGATGCCGGCTCTTTCTCCGACAATGGAAGAAGGTAATCTGGCAAAATGGCTGGTCAAAGAAGGCGATAAAGTCTCCGCAGGTGACGTTATTGCTGAGATCGAAACCGACAAGGCAACTATGGAAGTAGAAGCCGTTGATGAAGGTATCGTAGCCAAGCTGGTTGTGCCTGCCGGAACTGAAAGCGTGAAGGTCAATGCCCTGATCGCTGTTCTGGCGGAAGATGGTGAAGATGTTTCTGAAGCTGCAAAAGCAGCTTCAGGCGATGCACCTGCCGCAGCGCCAAAAGCTGAAGCCGCTGCACCGGTTGCTGCCACTGCTCCTGCGCCAGTTGCTGCTGCTCCGGCAGCGACACCTGCACCTGCTGCGGCTGCTCCGGCTCCTGTTGCTAAAGGCGAGCGTCTGTTCGCTTCGCCGCTGGCACGTCGCGTTGCCAAGGATGCAGGCGTGGAACTGGCTGCTGTTTCCGGCACCGGCCCGCATGGCCGCATCATCCGTAAGGATGTTGAAGCTGCGATTGCTTCCGGCGTTAAAGCTCCTGCCAAGCCGGTTGCTTCTGCTGCTGCACCTCAGATTGCCGTTTCCGGCGCTTCGGATGAAGCCACCCTCAAAATGTTTGAGGAAGGTTCATACGAGCTGGTACCACATGACGGTATGCGCAAAACCATTGCGCGCCGCCTGATGGAATCCAAGCTGACTGTTCCGCATTTCTATTTGACGATTGATTGCGAACTGGATGCTCTGCTGGCGCTGCGTTCACAGCTCAATGCTGCGGCACCAATGATCAAAACCGAAAAAGGTGAAGTGCCTGCTTACAAGCTTTCGGTCAATGATCTGGTCATCAAAGCAACGGCTCTGGCACTGCGCGATATTCCGGAAGCCAATGTTTCCTGGACTGATGCAGGCATGGTCAAGCACAAACATGCGGATGTCGGCGTTGCCGTTTCTATTCCGGGTGGCCTGATTACGCCAATCGTTCGCGGTGCAGAAACCAAGGCTCTGTCTGCCATCTCCAATGAGATGAAAGATCTGGCCAAGCGCGCCCGCGACCGTAAGCTGAAGCCTTCGGAATATCAGGGTGGCACCACTTCGGTGTCCAACCTCGGTATGTTCGGCGTCAAAGACTTTGCAGCGATCATCAACCCGCCACATGCAACAATCTTTGCAGTTGGTGCCGGTGAACAGCGCGCAGTTGTCAAAAACGGCGAACTGGCTGTAGCAACCGTAATGTCCGTCACGCTTTCCACTGACCACCGCGCCGTTGATGGTGCGCTGGCTGCGGAACTGGCGAAGGTTTTCAAGAACTACATTGAAAACCCGCTCGGCATGCTGGTCTAAGAAAAGACAGGCGCCTCAGATTTCTGGGGCGCCGTTGCTTTCCCGCAAAAGGCGCGAACATGAAATCAGTTTTATGTTTTGGTGATTCACTGACATGGGGCTATCAGGCGCCGGATGGTGCACGTCTGCCGCATGAGGATCGCTGGCCGTCTGTTTTGCAGAAAGGCCTTGGTGCTCAGGCGCATGTGATTGCTGAAGGGCTGAACGGCCGCACCACTGCTTTTGACGATTATACCGCACCGGAAGACCGCAACGGTTCACGCATTCTGCCGACATTGCTTGGCACCCATGCGCCGCTTGATCTGGTGATTATCCTGCTCGGCAGCAATGATATGAAACCGCAGGTCGTTGGTGATGCTTTTTCCAGCCATTGCGGTATGCGCAGACTGATCCAGATCATCCGCAATCATCCCTATCGTGAAGGCTATGCGGTACCAGATATTCTGATTGTGGCTCCGCCGCATATCACTGAGAGTGCTGATCCGTTTTTTGCCTCGCTCTTTGCCGGAGGTATTACGGAATCGCGCAAGCTGGGGCTGCTCTTGTCAGATCTGGCGGATGAAATGGAATGCAGCTTCTTTGATGCATCCGGCATTGCGAAAACCACGCCGCTGGATGGTGTGCATCTGGATGCGGAAAATACACGGGCTATCGGCAAGGCGCTTGAGCCTGTTGTGCGCCTGATCTTGGGTTTGTAGTTATAAGAGCGTATCCCGAAAAGTGTGAAGCGGTTTTCGGACAAGATACGCGAAAACCAATAGATATAATGAATGATGCGCCGGTAACCGGCATAGAAACCATTCAAGGAGAATGAGCGTGTCCAACAATTACGACGTTATCGTGGTCGGTTCCGGTCCCGGCGGTTATGTAACTGCTATCCGTGCCGCTCAGCTCGGACTTAAAACCGCGATTGTTGAACGTGAGCATCTTGGCGGTATCTGCCTTAACTGGGGCTGTATTCCGACCAAAGCTCTGCTGCGCTCGGCTGAAATTCTGCATTTCGGTGAAAATGCCAAGGATTACGGCCTGATGCTCGAAGGTAAAATCAGTGCGGATGTGAAGGCAGTTGTTGCCCGTTCGCGTGGTGTGTCAGCGCGCCTCAATGGCGGCGTTGCCTTCCTGATGAAGAAGAACAAGATCGATGTGATCTGGGGTGAAGCCAAAGTTACCAAAGGCGCATCCGCCGGTAAGCCTGCTGAAATCGTAGTTTCCAAAACCACCAAACAGCCAATGCTGCCACAGAATCCGGTGCCTAAAGGCGTTTTGGGTGAGGGTACTTACACTGCCAAACACATTATTCTGGCAACCGGTGCGCGCCCTCGTGCGCTGCCTGGTATTGAGCCGGATGGCAAGCTGATCTGGACCTATTTCGAAGCAATGGTTCCGCAAGAACTGCCAAAGAGCCTGCTGGTTATGGGCTCCGGTGCTATTGGTATCGAATTCGCTTCCTTCTACCGTACCATGGGCGTTGACGTGACTGTTGTTGAAGTCATGAAAAACATCATGCCGGTTGAAGATGCAGAAATCTCGACTTTTGCCCGTAAACTGCTTGAAAAGCAGGGCATGAAGATCATCACCGAAGCCAAAGTGACCAAAGTGGTCAAAGGTGCAAACTCGGTTACCGCCAGCGTTGAAACCAATGACGGCAAGGTGCAGGAAATCACGGCTGATCGCATGATCTCGGCTGTCGGTGTTGTCGGCAATATCGAGAATCTCGGCCTTGAAGCGCTTGGCGTTAAAACTGATCGCGGTTGCGTGGTGATTGACGGCTACGGCAAGACCAATGTCGAAGGCATTTATGCCATCGGCGACGTTGCCGGTCCTCCGATGCTGGCACACAAAGCCGAGCATGAAGGCGTTATCTGCGTTGAGAAGATTGCCGGTGTACCGAATGTTCATGCGCTGGATAAGGGCAAAATTCCGGGCTGCACCTATTGTAACCCGCAGGTTGCGTCCGTTGGTCTGACCGAAGCCAAGGCCAAAGAACAGGGCTTTGATATCCGCGTTGGCCGCTACCAGTTTGCTGCAAACGGTAAAGCAATTGCGCTGGGCGAAGATCAGGGTCTGGTTAAGACCATTTTCGATAAGAAGACCGGCCAGCTGCTCGGCGCGCACATGGTTGGCGCTGAAGTCACCGAACTCATTCAGGGCTTCGTGATTGCAATGAATCTCGAAACCACCGAAGAAGAACTGATGCATTCCGTATTCCCGCATCCTACCTTGTCAGAAATGATGAAGGAAAGCGTGCTGGATGCTTATGGTAAAGTTTTGAACGCCTGATAATGATTTCCGGCCTGATGATAAAATTCAGGCCGGTTTCGCTCTTGAGAAGGATTGCAATTGCCGCTGATTAAAGACGGATCACCCTATCGCAAAGCCGCGCTGACAGTGCTGAAATATTCAACGCTGATCGGTCTGGGGCTTGGTTTTGGTGTGTCGACACTCAGCTTTCTGTCCGGCAATGTAATTTCAATCAATGGCTATGCACTCTCGGGCTGGTATGGCGTGTGGAGTGTAACACTGGCGCTGGGGCTGGCCGGATTTTGTTTCGGCCTGATCTGGGCACTGGTATTCAAGGCAATCGGTGAAGCAGCGCGACGTTGAGACCGGTTGTATATAAAAGCTGACGGCTTATATGAGCTGTTATCAGTTTTGATAAGAACAGGGTTTGAAGCTTGTAGTTTACCTTGTTCGTCCTGCCTGATAAACAGGCGCAATATTCTGGCCGGACTTTCCGGTGTTACGAAATCTGAAGGCCGCAACGGCCGTTTTGGGAAAGACATATGGTTACGCTTCTGGACACCGTTAACGACGACAGAAAACGCCTTCGTCATCCTGAGAAGGCCAATCGGCCCGACACAGCACTTTTGAAAAAGCCTGACTGGATTCGCGTGAAAGCTCCGACTTCGCGCGGTTATGGCGAGACCCGCGATATTGTGCGCTCTAACAAGCTTGTCACAGTATGCGAGGAAGCCGGCTGCCCGAATATCGGCGAGTGCTGGGATAAGAAACACGCGACATTCATGATTATGGGTGAAATCTGCACCCGTGCCTGCGCGTTCTGTAACGTATCGACTGGTATTCCGACCAATCTCGACCCGAATGAGCCGGAAAATGTGGCCAAGGCCGTGAAGCAAATGGGGCTGACCCATGTGGTTATCACCTCCGTTGACCGCGATGATCTGGCCGATGGCGGCGCACAGCATTTTGCTGAAGTTATTCATGCAATCCGTGCTGCCAGCCCGCAGACCACGATCGAAATTCTGACACCGGACTTCCTGCGTAAGGAAGGTGCTCTTGAGATCGTTGTTAAGGCGCGTCCGGATGTGTTCAATCACAATCTGGAAACAGTGCCGTCCAACTATCTGAAGGTGCGTCCGGGTGCCCGTTACTTCCACTCCCTGCGTCTGTTGCAGCGTGTGAAAGAACTCGATCCGACCATTTTCACCAAATCCGGCATCATGGTTGGTCTGGGTGAAGAGCGCAATGAAGTGCTGCAGCTGATGGATGATCTGCGCTCGGCTGATGTGGATTTCATGACCATTGGTCAGTATCTGCAGCCAACCCGTAAGCACCATGCGGTTATCCGTTATGTGACACCGGACGAGTTCAAGTCCTTTGCCACAATCGGTAAAACCAAAGGCTTCCTGCTGGTCGCTTCCAGCCCGCTGACACGCTCATCGCATCATGCGGGTGATGATTTTGCCAAGCTGCGTGCCGCCCGTGAAGCGCTGATTGCCAGCCGTAACTAAAACTTATAGATCATGCCGCAATTTACTGCCACACGTCAGGTTCAGCACCGCGCGGAGCAAATGTTTGCTCTCGTCGCGGATGTTGAAACTTATCCGCAATTTGTCCCGATGTGTGAAGCATTGACCATCCGCTCGCGTAAAGAGCGCGATGGCAAGACATTACTGGTGGCCGACATGACTGTCGGCTACAAACTGATCCGTGAGACATTCACCACACAGGTGCTGCTCAAGCCGGATGAACGGGTAATTGAAGTCAAATATATTGATGGGCCGTTCCGCTATCTCGACAATCGCTGGACATTTGTACCGGTCGGTGACGGTACGCATAGCGATGTGGATTTTTTCATTGATTATGAATTTAAGAGCCGCACGCTTGGTCTGGTAATGGGCTCAATGTTTGATCTGGCTTTCCGCAAATTTGCTGAAGCTTTTGAAAAACGCGCCGATCAGATTTACGGCATTGAAGCCGGTAATGCGATTAAGTAATTAAAATTACTCAGTCAGTCTTTGCAGAACCAAATCCAGTGCGGCCTGCACTGTAGCTAAGCGGATGGCTTCGCGCGATTGGTCGCCGAAGCGGCATTCCAGATGCAAGGTTTCAAAACCCTGTCTCGCACAGGCAATATGCACCAGTCCGACAGGTTTTTCAGCGCTGCCTCCCGAAGGGCCAGCAACGCCGGTGACTGCAATGCTGATACCGGCCTGCGGGGCATGTTTCAGGGCACCTTCAGCCATGGCAATAGCGACAGGTTTCGACACTGCACCAAAATCACGGAGCAGGCTTTGAGGAACACCGATCAGTGAAGCTTTGGCTTCATTGCTATAGGTGACAAAACCACAATCCACCACATTGGACGAACCGGCTATGTCGGTCAGTGCGGCGGCAATCATGCCGCCGGTGCAGGATTCGGCAGTGGTAATCATGAGCTGCGCCTTGCGGCAGGCATCAAGAACGGCGAGGGCCTGCTCTGTTGATTTATTATTGCACATGTTCTTGTCCCAAAACCGCTGCCCACTTTTGGGGAACATGTTGTGCAATCAAACTCATGATCTTCTTCCTTTATGCGGGCACTTCACCCGGATAGATAACGCTGACAGTCACGATAGAGGCAATGCCTTCCTTGCGGCCGACAAAGCCCATTTTCTCATTGGTCGTGGCTTTGACCGAAACACGGTCGGCGCTCACGCCAAGCATATCGCTGAGTTCTGCGGTCATGGCTTCACGATGCGGGCCGATTTTCGGTTCTTCGGCAATCAGTGTAATATCGGCGTTAGCGATACGTCCACCGGCTTCGCGCACAGTTTTAACTGCAAACTCAACAAATTGCCGTGAGGCAGCACCTTTCCACTGCGGATCAGACGGCGGGAAATGCGTACCGATATCGCCTGCACCGCGGGTGGCGAGCAGGGCATCCGTCAGCGCATGCAGCGCCACATCGGCATCGGAGTGGCCATTGAGCTTGTGTGTGTGCGGAATTTTCACGCCGCAAAGCCACACATGGTCGCCTGCCTCGAAACTATGCACGTCATAACCATTGCCCGTGCGGATGTCTGGAAACGCAACCATATCCTGACGCAAGCGCTGATCTGCCATTTCAATATCCTTTGCCCATGTAATTTTAGTATTGTCGGCTGAGCCTTCGACAACACGAACAGGAATGCTCTGCCATTCTGCAATGGCGGCATCATCGGTGAAATCTGTGCGTCCCAATGCAAATGCTGCATTATGCGCATCGAGAATTGGGGCGAAGGGAAAACTCTGCGGTGTCTGCGCAGCAAAAAGGCCTGCGCGCGGCACGGTTTTGGTGACCAAAGCATCGCCGCCAGCCTGTTTCAGCGTATCGGACACGGCAAGGGCAGGCAGCACGCCGGTTTGCGGGTGCAGGGCAATCATGATGCGCTTGAGTAGATCCTGGGTGATGAACGGGCGCACGCCGTCATGAATCATCACATAATCCGGTGCATCCTCGCACAAAGCGAGCAGGCCGAGACGGGTGGATTCCTGCCGTGTCGGGCCACCGGTAACAAGGCGGATACGCGCGGCATCAATATCAGCGCGTTGCAGTGCAGCATGATAAAGATCGTGATCGTCGGAATGGATCACCACCACCACAGGCGAAATCTGCTCGCAGGCCAAAAAAGTACGTAAAGTATGCGCCAGCACGGCCTGACCGCCGATACGACGATATTGCTTAGGGCCTTCGGTGCTCTGACCGGCGCGTTCTCCGCGTCCTGCGGCGACTATAACTGCTGCTGTGCGAATGAGATAAGCCTTTCCGAGCTGCCACACCTGTGTTTATAGCGAATACCGCCTTGATAAACGAAATGCTAGAGCATTTCACAGTCAAGTTTGTACAGCTTGACGACAGTGATAATGCGATCATTAAAGAATCTAGAGCGACCTTTGTGCGCCCAAGAGGGCGCACGGCGCTCTAGTGATGTTTTTTTGATAATGGATTCATCGGTTAATCGCATTGCGACGAATCCGCTTTTTCTTGCATGAAGATGATAAAACCTATAAATCTGCTTAAAGTTTAAGCGTTTTTGATATTGCATAATTTTTAGGCTGATGATGACGACTGCACCCCTGCCATTGAAAATCGGACCGGTGGAAATCCGCAATCGCGTATTTCTGGCGCCGATGTCCGGCGTATCCGATCTGCCGTTTCGCCGTCGGGCGTGGGAGGCCGGTGCAGGACTGGTTGTATCTGAGATGGTTGCCAGTGCGGAGCTGTGCAATCATCATTCTGAAAGCCGTAAGCGGATGGAACGCGGTGACCTGCAAACCCATGTGGTGCAGCTCGCAGGCCGTGAAGCGCATTGGATGGGTGAGGCCGCCAAAATCGCTGAAGGTGAAGGTGCTGATATTGTTGACATCAATATGGGCTGCCCTGCCAAGAAGGTGACCGGTGGTTATTCCGGTTCGGCGCTGATGCGCGATCTGGATTATGCGCTGACACTGATTGAAGCCACTGTGCAGGCTGTCAAAGTGCCGGTAACGCTGAAAATGCGGCTTGGATGGGATCACAATTCAATCAATGCGCCGGAACTGGCGCAACGTGCCGTTGATGCCGGTGTGCAGATGATTACCGTGCATGGCCGCACGCGCTGTCAGTTCTATACCGGTCATGCCGATTGGGACGCAATCCGCGCCGTGCGTGAGGCAATTTCTGTACCGCTTGTTGCCAATGGCGATGTTGGCAGTACTGCGGATGTGCAGGAAATTATGCACCGCTCCGGCGCTGATGCGGTGATGATCGGCCGTGCCGCCTATGGTCAGCCTTGGCTGGCGGGGCAGGTCGCAAGCGAACTGAATGGTTTGCCACATGGTGCCGCGCCGCTAAACTTAAGTGATTATATTCTAGCGCATTATCACGCCATGTTGGAACATTATGGTGAGAAAACCGGTATCCGCCATGCCCGCAAACATCTGGGCTGGTATATGGAACGCCATACAGAGGGTGTCCCTGATACCGTCAAGAAGGCGCTGATGACCTCAGGCAATGCGCAGAAAGTATCAGACATTCTCACGGATATTTTTACCGGCCTGTCACCGGTGGCAGGGGCAAAATCCCTGAAGGATGCCGCCTGATGGACGCTGTAGTATTTTCTCTGTCCGATCATGTGCTGAATACATTGCCGCAAGCGGTGATAATGGCGGATGCTGCGGGACAGATTATTTACGCGAATGCGCAGGCTGAGGTGTTTTTCCGCTCCAGTGCGGGAATCTTGAAGCGCCATGGTCTCAATTATTTTCTGCCGCCTGCAAGCCCGCTGATCGGACTGATTACGCAGGTTATTCAAAGCGGTACAGCGGTTAATGAATATCATATTGATCTGTCATCGCCGCGTATGGGCACTGAGCGCATGGTGGATGTGCAGGTAACGCCGGTCAGTGAAATACCGGATCAGGTTGTTATCCTGTTTAAAGAGACAGCCATGGCGGAGAAACTCAATCGCCAGATGAGCCATCGCGGCGCGGCGCGTTCTGTCACCGGTCTGGCGGCAATGCTGGCGCATGAAATCAAGAACCCACTTTCGGGTATTCGCGGTGCGGCGCAATTGCTGGAAATGTCGGCACGCGATGCTGCCAATGAGTCCGACTGCGAACTGACACAGCTGATCCGTGATGAAGCTGACCGTATAGTCGCACTGGTCGACCGGATGAATGTGTTTTCCGACGAGCGTCCGATTGAGCGCTCTGCTGTCAATCTGCATACGGTACTGGGGCATGTTAAAACGCTGGCGAGCCACGGCTTTGCATCCCATGTCACGATCCGCGAGGATTATGATCCGTCTTTGCCGCGTGTCTGGGGCAATCGCGATCAGCTGATACAGGTATTTCTCAACCTGATTAAAAATGCAGCCGAAGCGATTGAGCCGGAAGAGCGCTCGGGGCGTAAAGGTGAGATATTGCTGACCTCTGCCTATAAAGCGGGCATGCATATGATTGTACCGGCGACGGGCGAGCGCCTGTCTCTGCCGCTGGAATATTGCGTGATTGATAATGGCGGCGGTGTCGCACCGGATATTCTGCCGATCCTGTTTGATCCATTTATTACCACCAAAACCAATGGTTCCGGTTTGGGCTTGCCCTTGGTTGCCAAGATCATTGCCGATCATGGTGGCATGATTGAATGCGAAAGTTTCTCCGGAAAAACCATTTTCCGTATTCTGTTGCCGATATGGAAACAGGACAGTACTGTTCTTTAAATTTAAATATTAAAACATCGATCTAATATCATGTAATATAATATTTATATGTGTGGGAGTGAGGCATTGAATGAACCGGTAATCATCGTTGCAGAAGATGATGCAGCCATGCGCACAGTGCTTAATCAGGCGCTGAGCAGAGCAGGTTATGCTGTGCGTCTTGCCAGTAATCGTGCGGCGCTTTGGGGGCTGATTACGAGCGGCGAAGGTGATCTGGTTATCAGCGATGTGAATATGCCGGATGGTTCGGTGTTCGAAATTCTGCCGCGCATCCGCAAAGCGCGCCCCGATCTGCCGGTAGTGGTGATGAGTGCGCAGAATACTTTCATGACCGCGATCCGCGCCTCCGAAGCCGGTGCCTATGATTATCTGCCAAAGCCTTTTGACCTGAGCGAGATGGTGAGCCTGCTGCGTCGTGCGCTGTCCGAACCAAAGCCGGTGCAGGCAAAGCAGGATGTGGACGATCAGGCAGAGAATATGCCGCTCGTTGGTCGCTCGGTGGCGATGCAGGATGTCTATCGTGTACTGGCACGCATGATGCAAACTGATTTGACTCTGATGATTACCGGTGAGTCCGGTACGGGTAAGGAACTGGTTGCCCGCGCTTTGCATGAATATGGCCGCCGCCGTAACGGGCCGTTTGTGGCGATCAATATGGCAGCTATTCCGCGTGATCTGATTGAATCTGAATTATTCGGTCATGAAAAAGGGGCATTTACCGGCGCGCAGCAGCGCTTTTCAGGTCGTTTTGAGCAGGCCAATGGCGGTACGCTGTTTCTCGATGAAATCGGTGATATGCCGATGGAAGCGCAGACGCGTCTGTTGCGCGTGCTCCAGCAGGGCGAATATATGACCGTTGGCGGACGCACGCCGATTAAAACCGATGTGCGTATTGTGGCCGCGACCAATAAAGATTTGCTCAAAGCAATTCATAAAGGACAGTTCCGCGAGGATTTATACTACCGGCTCAATGTGGTACCGCTGCGTATGCCGCCATTGCGTGAACGCAGTGAGGATGTGCCGGATCTGGTGCAGCATTTCTTTCGGCTGGTGGAAAAAGAAGGTCTGCCGCCGAAGCAGATCAGTGCCGAGGGCTTTGCTGCGCTGCGCCATTACACATGGCCCGGTAATGTGCGCGAACTGGAAAATCTGGTGCGCAGACTTGCAGCACTCTATCCGCAGGATGAGATTAATGCCGAGATTATCCGTCACGAATTGCAGCATCTGCCACCGTCATTACAGGCTGACGAAGCAGGGCTGAAAGCGGATCAGATCAGTAACTTACGTGAGGTGACAGAGATTTATCTGCGCCAGTATTTTGCCTCCTTCAACGGTGAACTGCCGCCGCAGGGGCTATACGACCGGATTTTGCACGAGATTGAATATCCGCTGCTGGCTGCAAGCCTGACAGCCACATCCGGCAATCAGATCAAGGCCGCAGAATTGCTGGGTTTGAACCGTAATACGCTGCGCAAAAAAATCCGCGACCACGACCTCAATATTTTTAGGGGTTGATGGAAATTTGTTTGATTTTTAAAGTAAAAATTTCAAGAGGTGTATTTAAGTAATTATAATATATAGGGAAAATATTTTATGGGTATTATAAGAACGCTGCTGCTTGCATCGATTTCGCTTATGTTTGTAGTTCCAGTAGCTGCTTTTGCGGAAGACAGGCGTTGTAATGATCGTAAGCCGGTGAATTCAATCAATGAAATGTTTTCGGCTCTTTATGCGTGCTGGCAACCACCGAAAGGAACTGTGGGTATGAGTATTACATTGCGATTTTCTCTGCGGCGCGATGGAACTCTCATAGGCAAGCCACGCACAACTTTTACCGAAAAAATAAATAATGATGAGCTTTCCAAGGCCTTTGTGGTTTCTATTTTAGAAGCGCTCAATAAGTCATTACCTGTGCCATTTACGGAAAGTATGGGGGGAGCGGTTGCTGGCAGACCTATGACTTTGAGATTTATATCCCAAGAAATTCGCGACCTTTAATAAAGCTATTATATTTTAATTCGCACAGCGATAACGTTGCATATGTGCAACATTCTGTTGCATGACGGCAACGGTTTATAATAGATTAACGAAATGGATAAGACGAGTCTGCTTGAGTGGTTGCGCGAATTTAAGCCTGCACGGGTGAGTGAACAAAGACGTTTGCTGGCTCTGCCGGGTGTGATCATTGTTGTCCTGTCGATTATTGCATCACTTGTCTCCTTTCTGATTATGATCGGTGTCACGCCGATTGTTCCTGATCTGCATGTGACGCTGACGCTCATCATCATCAATGTGGTGCTGGTCGTCAGCCTGCTGGCACTGATTATCCGCGAGATTTTCCGCATCACACAGGCGCGGCGTCATGGCCGCGCTGCCGCGCGTTTACATGTGCGCATTGTGGCGCTGTTCTCACTGATTGCAGCGGTTCCGGCGATTGTTGTGGCGATTGTCGCCAGCGTAACGCTCAATCTCGGGCTGGATCGCTGGTTTGAAACCAATACGCGCAATATCGTCAATTCATCGATCAGTCTTGCCAATGGTTATATCAATGAAACCGCGCGCAACCTGCAAAGCACCACCTATTCCATGCTGCAGGATATGGATGCGCAACGCACGCTCTATAGTCTCGACCGTAACGGTTTTGTGCAGCTGATGACCTTGCAGGCGCTGGGTCGTGGCTTGCTCGGAGCGCAATTATTACGCGAAGACGGTTCTGTCGCCTTGCGCAGCGAACAGGGCGGCGCAAATCTGCCGCAACCGCCGTCTGAGGCGGTTGAAACAGCACGGGACGGCAATCCGGTGATTATCCCGCCGGGTCCGACCAGCAACTTCGTTGGCGCGATTATCAAGATGCGTGAGATACCTGATGTGTATCTCTACACCGTACGTGCTGTTGATGCGCAAATTCTCGATTCCATGCGTCTGATGGAGGCGAACACCAAGCGCTATCAGGATATGGAGGCGAACCGTATCCCGACGCAGGTGATCTTTGCGCTGCTCTATTTCGGCCTGATGCTGATTGTTTTGCTGCCGGCGATCTGGACAGGTATTGCTGTGGCAGACCGTCTGGTACGGCCAATCCGCCAGCTGATCGGCGCTGCTGATGAAGTGGCTGTCGGTAATCTGGATATTTCCGTGCCGGTGCGCTCCAGCGATGGTGATCTCGGCGCATTGTCCGGCACTTTCAATAACATGGTTGCCGAGCTGAAAAGCCAGCGCACCGATCTTTTGGCCGCTAAAGACCAGATTGATGAGCGCCGCCGCTTCTCCGAGGCTGTGTTGTCCGGTGTTACCGCCGCGGTGATCGGGGTGGATGCACTTGGGCTGATTAATATCGTCAACCGCTCGGCAGAGCAGATGTTCTGCCTTGAGCCGGATGAGGTTATCGGCACAAGCCTGAGTACGCATATTCCGGAAATCGGACAGGTTTTTGAAGTGGCGCATGATTCCGGCCGTGCGGTTTACCGCGAGCAGGTCTCGATGATGCGTGGCGGGCTGACCCGTACCTTCAATGTGCAGATCACGATTGAGGACGGCACAGGCGATGAACGCTCCTATGTGGTTACAATTGATGATATTACTGATCTGGTACAGGCACAGCGCTCAACGGCATGGGCCGATGTGGCGCGGCGTATCGCCCATGAAATTAAGAACCCGCTGACACCGATCCAGCTTTCTGCCGAGCGTATCCGCCGCCGTTATGGCAAGGTTATTACCGAGGATCGTGAGGTTTTCGACCAGTGCGTGGAAACGATTATCCGTCAGGTCGGCGATATTGGTCGTATGGTGGATGAATTCTCGTCCTTTGCACGGATGCCGAAGCCGAAAATGGAAACCATTGATTTGCGGGATTCGCTGAAAGAAGCCGCATTCTTGGTGGAAGTCAGCCGCAGTGAGATCAGTTTTGAGCAGCAATTGAGTGAAATGCCGCTTTATGGCCATTTTGACAGTCGTCTGCTTGGACAGGCTTTTGGTAACATTATCAAGAATGCCAGCGAGGCTATTGAAGCAGTTACTGATGAAGATAATTATCACGGACATATTCTGCTGAAAGCCTATCAGGACAAGGATCAGCTGATTGTCGATGTGATTGATAACGGCAAAGGCCTGCCCGGCGATAACCGGCAGCGGCTGCTGGAGCCTTATATGACAACGCGTGAAAAAGGCACCGGCCTTGGCCTCGCTATTGTCAGAAAAATCGTTGAGGATCACGGCGGGCATATGGAACTGCATGATGCACCGGCTGACTTCTATCAGGGCAGAGGTGCGATGATCCGTATGGTTTTCCCTGCAACACCGCCGGAAATGGCAGGGACACAGACAAATGAGGAGTTGCAGGCATGACAGACAGATGCAGGCAGCTGAATGATAAATACCTGCGGATAGATCACTTTGTGGTAAATCTGCAGGATAATGGGAACAAGGCAGGTGGATTAAATGGCTTCTGATATTCTCGTCGTTGATGATGAAACGGACATCCGTGATCTGGTTGCTGGTATTTTAAGCGACGAAGGTCACGAAACCCGCACAGCTTTTGATGCGGACAGCGCATTGGCCGCGATCAATGATCGTGTGCCGCGGCTGATTTTTCTGGATATCTGGTTGCAGGGCAGCCGTCTGGACGGGTTGGCATTGCTGGATGAAATCAAGAAACTGCATCCGGATCTGCCGGTGGTGATGATCTCCGGTCACGGTAATATTGAAACTGCTGTCTCGGCTATCCGTCGCGGCGCTTATGATTTCATCGAAAAGCCGTTCAAGGCAGATCGTCTGATCCTCGTGGCAGAGCGGGCATTGGAGACATCAAACCTTAAGCGCGAAGTTTCTAACTTACGCAAACGCTCCGGTGAGACATTCGAACTGCTGGGTAATTCGCTGGCGATGAACCAGTTGCGCCAGACCATCGAACGCGTGGCACCGACCAACAGCCGTATCATGATTACCGGCCCTTCGGGTTCGGGTAAGGAAATGGTGGCACGTGCCATTCATGGACAGTCGAGCCGTGCTAACGGGCCTTTCGTGACTGTGAATGCCGCTGCTATTACACCGGAACGTATGGAAATCGAGCTTTTCGGCACCGAAATGGATGGCGGGGAACGCAAGGTCGGCGCACTGGAAGAGGCGCATGGCGGTATTCTCTATCTCGACGAAATTGCCGATATGCCGCGTGAAACCCAGAACAAGATTTTGCGTGTTCTGGTTGACCAGCAGTTTGAACGTGTTGGCGGAACCAAGCGTGTGAAGGTTGATGTGCGTATCATTTCTTCGACCGCGCAGAATCTTGAAGGCATGATTGCCGAAGGTCTGTTCCGTGAAGACCTGTTCCATCGTCTGGCCGTTGTTCCGGTGCAGGTACCGCCACTGGCACAGCGCCGCGATGATATTCCGTCACTGGTGTTCTTCTTTATCAATCAGGTGGCTGAACAGGCCGGTATCAAACCGCGCCGTATCAGCGATGATGCGATGGCGGTTCTGCAATCCCATAGCTGGCCCGGCAATGTGCGTCAGCTGCGTAACAATGTGGAACGCCTGATGATTTTGGCGCGCGGCGATGATGTGGATGCGCCGGTAACGGCTGATCTGCTGCCGGCGGAAATCGGTGACACGCTGCCGCGCACACCGACTGATTCCGATCAGCATATTATGGCGCTGCCGCTGCGCGAAGCGCGTGAAATGTTTGAAAAGGAATATCTGGTCGCACAGATCAACCGTTTCAGCGGTAATATTTCACGCACGGCTGAGTTTGTGGGTATGGAGCGTTCCGCTCTGCACCGTAAACTCAAGTCGCTCGGAGTGTAATTATGCGCATCATTATCTGCGGTGCCGGTCAGGTCGGCTTCGGTATTGCTGAGCGGCTCGCTGCGGAACATAACGATGTGTCGGTGATTGATACATCGGAAAAGCTGATCCATGCCGTGCGTGATCTGCTTGATGTGCGTGGTTTTGTCGGTCACGGCTCGCATCCGGATGTACTGGAAGCGGCCGGTGCCGATGAAGCGGATATGATTATCGCCGTTACACTTTACGACGAGATCAATATGGTGGCCTGTCAGGTTGCCCATTCGCTGTTTAATGTGCCGACCAAGATTGCCCGTATCCGTGCGCAGACCTATCTGCAAAAGCAGTATCAGGAGATGTTCTCGCGCGATAATATGCCGATCGATGTGGTGATCTCGCCGGAACTGGAAGTCGGCGACATGGTGCTGCGTCGTATCGCTTTGCCGGGTGCTTCCGATGTGTTGCGCTTTGCCGATGACAAAGTGGTCGCGTTTGCCATTGAATGTATGGAAGACTGCCCGATCATCAACACACCGCTGAAACAGCTGACCGATCTGTTTCCAGATCTGCCGTCAACGGTGGTCGGCGTGGTGCGTAATGACAAGCTGTTTGTGCCGCATTCCGAGGATCATCTGCTTGCAGGCGATCTGGCTTATGTGGTGACAACGGTAGAGCAGGTGCGTCGTACGCTCGGCCTGTTCGGGCATGACAAGCCTGAGGCACGGCGGATCATCATTGCCGGTGGCGGTAATATCGGGCTCTATGTCGCGAAAAAGATGGAAGAGCGCCAGCCGCATACACGGCTGAAGATCATTGAACATAATCGTGAGCGTTCAGCCTTTGTGGCTGATGAGCTGGATAAGACGATTGTGCTCAACGGCAGTGCGCTGGATCAGGAATTGCTGCGCGAGGCGGAAGTTCAGGATGCTGATCTGATGGTGGCACTGACCAATCAGGATCAGGCGAATATTCTGTCCGGCATTATGGCCAAGCGCCTTGGCTGTAAGTCGAATATGGTGCTGATTAATAATTCTGCCTATCAGGAATTCATCCATACGGTTGGTATTGATTCTTACGTCAGCCCGAAAAATGTGACGATTTCCAAAATTTTGCAGCAGGTGCGGCGCGGGCGTATCCGCTCGGTGCATAGTGTCTATGACGGGCGGGCGGAGCTGATTGAGGCGGAAGCCCTTGAAACTTCACCATTAGTCGGCGCGCCATTGCGCAATATCGACCTGCCGGCCGGTTTGCGGGTGGGGGCGGTTTACCGTGACGGAAAAGTTATTAAGCCGCATGGCGATCTGCATATTCGCCGCAATGACCGCGTAGTGATGTTTGCGACAAGTGATGCGGTGAAGCACGTAGAACAGATGTTCCGCGTGAGTCTCGATTTCTTTTAAGCGCCTCATTTTAAAATTGAGTATGTTTTATGGATATTTGTACATTCTGGTACGGCAGCCAATTACGGCCGGTGGATCATATGTGCCTGACTTCCATGGTCAGAACCGGACAACGGGTTAAGCTGTTCAGCTATCAGCCCGTCGAAAATCTGCCGGAAGGTGTGGAGCAGCATGATGCTGCAACGATCATGCCGATTAAATCATTTCGCCGTCTTGATCCCGGTTTTCCGAACCTGAAAGATAATCTGACGATTGTTCAGTTCAGCGATATATTTCGTATCAATCTGATGAAGCATCGTCAGGGTGTGTGGCTGGATACGGATGTTTATCTGCATAAGCAGTTTCATCCGGATGCATCCAAACCCTATCTGGCGCGTGAAAACAGGGAGCGCGTCGGCGTTTCGGCTTTGTATTTCCCGCCCGATCATCCGGTGATTGCCGAATTTGATGCTTATATGGCCGGTGATTATCCGCTGCCGAAATGGCTCGGTTTACGCAGACGGGTTCTACGCCCGCTCTGGTACCGCCTCATCGGCAAGGAAGTGACCCCTGCTATGATCGGCATTACCATTTTTGGCAATGACGGTATTTCAAGGCTGGCCAAGAAATATGGCTGTTTCAATGATGCGGCGCCCAAAGAAAGTTTTTACTACTGGACTGCGCGTGACTGCCTGAACATTTTTGATCCGAAATATGGTCTTGAACCGCTGAAACATCCTGAATTTATCGGCTTTCATGTGCATCGCAAAAGTCCGGAAGAACTGGTTGCGCGCAAGGGCAGCTTTTATGAATGGATGCTGAAGCAGACAGGTGAGCTGACGGAGGCTGATTAAGCGCCATGAATTGTCAGAATACAGGTCAGATACAAAATATATTTGGCCTGAATGGCATAGTTCTGACTGTGCGGCAGCTAATCATCCGGCAGCATACAACATTTTGACGTTGCGCAAAAAATAGCGGCCTGTTAACCCTTTGCGGAATGTGGGATTATTCCCGCAACTATTGATTCTGTATCAATATACAGGTGCAATATCTGGGGCAGATGATAAAACCGGATGACAGGGGAAGTTTTTCTGCTGTTTCTTCGGAAATGAACTGTTTACGGGCTATGCGCTTCAGGCGGCATATTTGTAAACAGGGTAGATGTCTCCCCGAAATCAGTGCTGGTTGCGGATCGAAATAAAGGAATAAAAAAATGGCTGAACGATCGCAAAATCTTCAGGATCTCTTTCTGAATTCTGTACGTAAGCAAAAAATCTCTCTGACGATCTTTTTGATTAATGGCGTTAAGCTGACAGGTATTGTCACATCCTTTGATAACTTCTGTGTCTTGCTGCGCCGTGACGGACATTCACAGCTGGTATATAAACATGCCATCTCAACCATTATGCCAAGTCAGCCTGTGCAGATGTTTGAAGGCGAAGAAGAGTAAGTATTACAGGTCATTACGACTGTTTACTGAAATTTCGGAATGTTTTTATATCCGCAGTGCCTCAAGGCCTGCGGATATATTTGTTTGTAAATACGGGAATAATTATCTGAGGCGCGCTCATTGATGCAGGCAGCCCTGATGATTATCTGATGGGAACAGAAGCCGTTCCGGACAAAGATGGCCGGTTATGGCGATACATAAATCAGGATACACATTTGAAAAAACGCAATGATCCGGCAGCTGATCTGACGCCAGAAACAGAGATGCCAGAAACATATGAATTATCATCCGATGATAATTATGATGACGGCGCCAAACAGAAAAGCAGCAGAAAGCCTTTCACAACAAAAGTAGAAGATACACGGGCTTTTGTTGTCGTGCCGATTTTGCCGGAACGTTACGCGCTGGTCGTCGATCAGGATGAGAGCGAACGCCCGAAATATCGCCGGAGTGATGAAGCGCGGCTTGAAGAAGCTGCGGGACTTGCACGGGCGATTGATCTGAAAATTATCGACAGTTTTCTGGTGCAGACCTCCCAGCCGCGTCCTGCTACTCTGCTTGGCACGGGTAAAGTTGAGGATATTGCCGAACGCATCGAGCGTGAAGAAATCGAGCTGGTGATTGTCGATCATCCGCTGACACCGGTGCAGCAGCGCAATCTGGAACGCGAATGGAAGGTCAAGGTTATTGACCGTACCGGCCTGATTTTGGAAATTTTCGGCCGCCGCGCGCAGACCCGTGAGGGTAGTCTGCAGGTTGAACTGGCACATCTGAATTATCAGAAAGGCCGTCTGGTTCGCAGCTGGACGCACTTGGAGCGTCAGCGTGGTGGTGGCGGCTTTATGGGCGGTCCGGGTGAAACCCAGATCGAGGCCGACCGGCGTATGCTGCAGGAGAAAATCCTGCGGATCAAACGCGAGTTGGATACGGTTGTGCGTACCCGTCAGCTGCATCGCCAGAAACGCCGTAAGGTGCCGCATCCGGTGATTGCACTGGTTGGCTATACCAATGCGGGCAAGTCTACTTTGTTCAATCGTCTGACCGGTGCTGATGTGCTGGCGGAAGATATGCTTTTTGCCACGCTTGATCCGACTTTGCGCCGTCTGCGGCTGCCGCATGGCGATATGATTATCCTGTCCGATACGGTTGGTTTCATTTCCAACCTGCCGCACCATCTGGTTGCCGCGTTTAAAGCGACACTGGAAGAGGTGATTGAGGCAGATCTGATCCTGCATGTGCGTGATATGTCTGACCCTGACAATGCGGCGCAGGCTGAGGATGTGGAGACAATTCTCAGCGGTCTCGGCATTAAAAAAGGCGATGAGCGTGTCATTGAAATCTGGAACAAGATAGACCGTTTGAGCGAGCCGATGCAGGACAGCGCGGAAAATCTGAGCAGCGGCAGTCATGAAGATGCACGGCCTTTGCCGCTGTCTGCGTTGACAGGGCAGGGTACGTCTGAATTGCTGGCTTTGATCGAAAGCCGTATTTCCGGTGCGATGGAAAAGGTGCAGGTCAGCCTGCAGCCGGATCAGTTCGGTCTGATTGACTGGATTTACCGCCATGGCAGCAATGTGCGCCGTCAGGATGAGGAAGACGGTTCGGTGATTATCGATGTGGATATGACCGCCGGTTCCGCGCAGAAATTCCGCGATAAATATGCTTCCGTAACAAAACGCAGCTAAGGATGTGCAGCAGTCTGCCGTCATTTAGATTTCGGTAAGCATGAAAGATTAGACAGGGGCGGAATAGGGCGTTTATAGCGCAACACCTTGCGAAACGGGTACGCCTCGCCCTATGTATTGAGTATTACGAATCCTGACGGCAGTGTTTCGCTCCGTTCTCCGATAGCCAAAGGCAGTTAATGATGAGAGATCCAATTGAAACCGTTATGAATCTGGTCCCGATGGTGGTTGAGCAGACTGCACGCGGTGAGCGGGCCTATGATATTTTCTCGCGTCTTCTGAAAGAGCGCGTGATTTTCGTGAACGGTCCGGTTGAAGACGGCATGGCTATGCTGATCTGTGCGCAGCTTTTGTTCCTTGAAGCGGAAAACCCGAACAAGCCGATTGAAATGTACATCAATTCGCCAGGTGGCGTGGTCACTTCCGGCATGGCAATTTATGACACGATGCAGTTCATCAAGCCTCCGGTTTCCACGCTCTGCATGGGGCAGGCGGCATCCATGGGCTCGCTGCTGCTGACAGCCGGTGCAACCGGTCAGCGTCTGGCACTGCCGAATGCACGTATCATGGTTCACCAGCCATCCGGCGGTTTTCAGGGGCAGGCTTCCGATATCGAGCGTCATGCGCAGGATATCATCAAGATGAAGCGTCGCCTCAATGAAATCTACGTCAAACATACCGGCCGTGATTATGAAACTATCGAGCGCACACTCGACCGCGATCATTTCATGACCGCTCAGGAAGCGCTCGAATTCGGCCTGATCGATAAAGTGATCGAATCACGCGATCTCGGCGAAAAGAAAGACTGATAAACCGGATTCTGATCCGTTTTGCCTGAAAAACGGATCAGTTTTCTGAAGACCGGAATTTCGTGACAAGTGGTTTTCCGGCAGAAATCTTCGGCATTGTATAATTTTAGCCACATTTTTTCTGCCATTACCGCTTTTACTGTACTGTCGCATAAAACAGTGCGGTAGACAGGTTGTAAAACTGTCTTTTGCCTGTTTATGCTGAATGCTGTGTTAAGTGATTGTTTGGGTCTTGTGCCTAAAAAGACGACTGCCGTTCATGTCGGTTTCGGTCGGGAAGACATAACGGTTAGAACTTGGTGCCTGTTGCGGACAGCGGGCGGCCATTACTGAAAGGAAACTGCGATGAGCAAAGTCAGCAACGGCGGTGGCGATTCCAAAAATACGCTCTATTGCTCCTTTTGCGGAAAAAGCCAGCATGAGGTGCGCAAGCTGATTGCGGGGCCGACCGTTTTTATCTGTGATGAGTGCGTCGAGCTTTGCATGGACATCATCCGCGAGGAAAACAAATCCTCGATGGTGAAGTCGCGTGAAGGCGTTCCGACCCCGCAGGAAATTATGGCGGTTCTCGATGATTACGTCATCGGTCAGAGCCATGCCAAGCGTGTTCTGTCGGTTGCGGTTCATAATCACTACAAGCGTCTGGCTAACCAGCCAAAGAGCGGTGATGTTGAACTGGCAAAATCCAATATTCTTCTGGTTGGCCCTACCGGTTGCGGTAAGACCTATCTGGCACAGACACTGGCGCGCATCATTGATGTGCCGTTCACCATGGCTGATGCCACGACACTGACCGAAGCCGGTTATGTCGGTGAAGATGTTGAAAATATCATTCTCAAGCTGTTGCAGGCTGCCGACTACAATGTCGAGCGTGCGCAGCGCGGTATCGTCTATATCGACGAAGTGGATAAAATCAGCCGTAAGGCCGATAATCCGTCGATTACCCGTGACGTATCCGGTGAGGGCGTGCAGCAGGCTCTGCTGAAGATCATGGAAGGCACTGTGGCTTCCGTACCGCCGCAGGGCGGGCGCAAGCATCCGCAGCAGGAGTTCCTGCAGGTGGACACAACCAATATCCTGTTCATTTGCGGCGGTGCATTTGCCGGACTGGATAAGATCATTTCGTCCCGTGGCGAAAAGACCTCCATCGGCTTCAGCGCGACTGTAAAAGCGCCGGATGAACGCCGTATCGGTGCGATTTTCCACGAGCTGGAGCCGGAGGATCTGGTGAAATTCGGTCTTATTCCGGAATTTGTCGGTCGTCTGCCGGTTATTGCGACACTGGAAGATCTGGATGTGGCCTCTCTGGTCAAGATCCTGTCTGAGCCGAAAAATGCTCTGGTGAAGCAGTATCAGCGCCTGTTCGAGATGGAAAATGTTGAGCTGACATTCCATGAAGATGCGCTGCTGGCAATTGCTGGCCGTGCGGTAGAGCGTAAGACCGGTGCCCGTGGTCTGCGTTCGATCATGGAAAAAATCCTGCTTGATACCATGTTTGACCTGCCGACACTGGAAGGTGTTCAGGAAGTGGTTATTTCCGGCGAAGTCGTGGATGGCAAAGCGCAGCCGCTTTACATCTATGGCGACCGTAAGGAAGAAAAAGGCACGGTTTCCGCTTAAGGAAACAAACAGCCTGTCAGCTGTGACGAAAATTAAAAACGCTCAGGAGCAATCCTGAGCGTTTTTCGTTTGAATATACGCTCCAGAGCTCACATTCTTATATTTATGAGTTAAAATATCATATTTTATTGTGCTGGATTGTGGACGATAGGGGAAACACGGCGAAACCGGCACTTTAGGCGTTTCTTTAACCGCGAAACCGCTTTAAAAGATGGGTATGAAAATTGCATTTTGATCCGGTGGTCATAAATGCGCTGATTTATTCTGCTGTATGAAGCATAAACAGTGCTTGAAATAGCGGCAACGGGTGGCCAATTATACAGTCGATGCACGCAGTGATTTGCTGATGAAACGGGGGTCATTGTGTGGCGATCGGGTGGTTAACCCGGGAAAGGACTTAAAATGACGGATACAGAGTTGAAGACATCGGTGGGTGGTCAGGACGGGCTCTATGCCGTATTGCCATTGCGCGATATTGTTGTCTTCCCGCATATGATTGTGCCGCTTTTTGTCGGCCGCGAAAGATCAATCCGTGCGCTTGAAGAAGTGATGGGCGTTGATAAGCAGATCCTGCTTGCCACGCAGAAAAATGCTGCCGACGATGAGCCGGCCAATGACGCGATTTATGAAATCGGTACAGTTGCCAATGTGCTGCAGCTGCTGAAACTGCCGGACGGCACTGTAAAAGTGCTGGTCGAAGGTATTGCACGCGCCAAGATTTCCAAATTCAGCGACCGTGAAGATTATCACGAAGCCTATGCTGACATTCTTGAACTACCGGAAGAAGAGCCGGTGGAAATCGAAGCGCTGTCCCGCTCGGTGATGAGCGACTTTGAAAATTACGTAAAGCTGAACAAGAAGATTTCGCCTGAAGTTGTCGGCGCGACCAGCCAGATCGACGATCATTCGAAACTGGCCGATACGGTAGCCTCGCATCTGGCGATCAAGATTGCTGAAAAGCAGGAAATGCTTTCGATCCTGTCGGTTCGTGAGCGTCTTGAAAAAGCTCTGGAATATATGGAATCCGAAATCTCGGTTCTTCAGGTTGAAAAGCGCATCCGCTCGCGTGTTAAACGCCAGATGGAAAAGACCCAGCGCGAATATTATCTGAATGAACAGATGAAGGCGATCCAGAAGGAACTGGGCGACGGTGAAGACGGCAAGGATGAACTGGCCGAGCTGGAAGAGCGTATTGCCAAGACCAAGCTGAGCAAGGAAGCTGCGGAAAAAGCGCAGGCTGAAATGAAAAAGCTGCGGTCGATGAGCCCGATGTCGGCGGAAGCCACAGTGGTGCGCAACTATCTCGACTGGCTGCTGTCCCTGCCGTGGAACAAGAAGTCCAAGGTCAAAACCGATCTGGCTTTTGCCGAGGAAGTGCTGGATACAGAACATTTCGGTCTGGATAAGGTTAAGGAGCGTATTGTCGAGTATCTCGCGGTACAGTCACGCGCAGCTAAGATCAAAGGCCCGATCATCTGTCTCGTAGGCCCTCCGGGGGTTGGTAAGACCTCGCTGGCGCGCTCGATCGCCAAGGCAACCGGTCGTGAATATGTGCGTATGTCGCTTGGCGGGGTGCGTGATGAGGCTGAAATCCGCGGTCACCGCAGAACCTATATCGGCTCCATGCCGGGCAAGGTTGTGCAGTCGATGAAGAAAGCCAAGAAGTCCAACCCGCTGTTCCTTCTCGATGAGATTGACAAGATGGGGCAGGATTTCCGTGGTGATCCGTCATCGGCTATGCTGGAAGTGTTGGATCCGGAACAGAATGCAACCTTCATGGATCATTATCTGGAGGTCGAATATGACCTGTCCAACGTAATGTTCGTGACGACTGCAAACTCGCTGAATATTCCGGGTCCTCTGCTTGACCGTATGGAGATCATCCGTATTGCCGGTTACACCGAGGATGAAAAACTTGAAATTGCCAAGCGGCATTTGCTGCCGAAGGCAATCAAGGAACATGCTTTGCAGCCGAATGAATTCTCGGTTGATGAAGCAGCCATTCTTGCTGTGATCCAGCACTATACCCGCGAAGCCGGTGTGCGTAGTCTTGAACGTGAAATGATGAAACTGGCGCGTAAAGCTGTCACGGAAATCGCACGTAAAAAGACCAAGTCGGTTCATGTGACCAAGGATAATATTTCTGATTATCTCGGTGTCATGAAGTTCCGTTACGGACAGATCGACGGTGAAGATCAGGTTGGTGTTGTTACCGGTCTGGCATGGACGGAAGTGGGCGGCGAATTGCTGACCATTGAAGGCGTGATGATGCCGGGTAAAGGTCGTATGACCGTGACTGGTAACCTGCGTGATGTGATGAAGGAATCCATTTCGGCTGCGGCATCCTATGTCCGCTCCCGTGCGGTGGATTTCGGCATCGAGCCTCCGCTGTTCGACAAGCGTGACATCCACGTGCACGTACCGGAAGGTGCGACTCCGAAGGATGGTCCGTCTGCCGGTACAGCAATGGTAACGGCAATTGTTTCTGTGCTGACCGGTATTCCGGTACGCAAGGACGTTGCTATGACCGGTGAGGTCACATTGCGCGGTCGTGTTCTGCCGATCGGCGGCCTGAAGGAAAAACTGCTCGCAGCTCTGCGCGGTGGTATCAAGAAGGTGCTGATTCCGGAAGAAAACGCCAAGGATCTGGCTGAAATTCCGGACAATGTGAAAAACGCATTGGAAATCATTCCGGTCTCTTATGTCGGTGAAGTGCTTGAACATGCACTGATCCGCAAGCCGGAGCCGATCGAATGGGTTGAACCGGAAGTATCAGCCATTGCCAAAACCGGCGATGATGATGCTGTTGTGGGCATGGCTCACTAATCATCTGCAATAAAAAATCAAAAGCCCCGCAAGTCTGACTTGCGGGGCTTTTTTATTTCACAATGATAGTAAGGGTTTTCTCTTCTAAAACACCGTCTGAATATGCAAATCGTAATTTAATAGTATCTGTTCCCTTAAATCCTGAATTGGCCGTGTAATAGGCGACAGGCCCGTTAACTTTAGTCGACCGACACCGCTTATACGCTGTATCGCTTGGGAATATGCGCTTCATGCCAAGATCGACTTTGCCATTTTTAGGTGCAGAAATTACTTGAATAATAGGGAGGCCAAAGTTTTCGCAATCTGGTTGTATGTGCCAAAGCGCTGCAATCTCGATCCTTTTACCTGCGATTGTGTATTTCGTACTATTAAATTGCTTTATTCCGGGGGCGGATACACATCCGGAAAAAATAAAACCAACAACAATCAGCAGCCAGATTTTATTCAACTGCCTCATACATCCCTCCGGTAATCCCAAATCTAAGATGTAATGTATCTGGAAATACCACTCTCGCAAAAACAACTAAGTGCTAGCAAATCAATGTTAAATCGCTTTTTTGGAGTCTGTCGCTTAATTATCCGTGCCTGTTGCTTTGACGGTTTCGAGCGTTTTGGTGTCGAGCAGATTGCCCTTGCCGTAAGCAGCGAACATCCGAATAGCAAATATAAAAAAGACCAGTATCAAACTGGTCTTTTCATTTTGTGAGGCTTTTTATTTTTAGTGTTCTGCGCCTGAGCCGCCGACAGCAACAATGCTGAATGGCTGATCGGCCACAGGTATGGTGCGGTCTTCTTTAAAGCTTTCAATATTAATCAGACGTACCAGACTGTGGCGCGGATCGGTAATCGCAATATGGTCACCCGCAACGGCCAGACGCGGGCGCGGATCACGCCAGTGGCCGTCTTTGCTGTAAGGCTCGGTCACTTTCGCAGAACGGGTGATTGTGCCATCCAGAATATTGATGAGATGCAGCTGGCCGTCTTCCGTCAGCACATAGGCATTTTTCAGACGGGCAGGGTCGAGCGCAAAATCCACACGGCGGGTCGGCAGATCAACGAGGCGGTAAGGCGTGTCGCTTTCCGGATCAATCAGCGCAATCTTATCCTCACCGTAATTGCCGAGAAAGAACTGCATCGCCTTGCTGCCGATGAGCGTGCTGACTTTGCCCTTTGGCAGATCGGCACCATAGGTCAGCATTTTCAGCTCGGCTTTTTTGTCTTTGGACGGGCTGGCAATCAGCACGCCTTCCTCACAACCAAACGCAGCGAGACTGGCGGAGAAGGCTTCGCCATGCAAGGCTGTGCAGGTTGCAACATCGCCGGTTTGCGTACCGTCAGATTCAAGAACACGCAGGCCGAGGCGTGGCGGCAGGGCATCGGGCTTGGTTTCTGCTTCCAGATTTGGCACGGAAGCCAGATATTGAGTGCCGAAAGGCACGATCACACCATGATGCGGCGCAGTTGCATCAATGATTTTTGCCTGCGGCTTGCCTTTCAGAATATCCTGCTCGGACAGTTCATGGCCTTTACCTTCCCGGTCGAAGAACAGCACAACACTGTCACCATGCATCACCGCATGAACCGGCCGTTTGCCTTCAAATTTCTCATCCAGCAAGGCTGTGTCTGAAATTTCCAGATCACGATGGTCGCCATGATCGGAAAGGCTGATGCCGGTTTTAATGACATTCACCTGATCGGCATCGGATTGCACGGCGAATACAGTTTCACCGGATGCACTCGCCGTCAGACCGGCATGGCCTTTGATATCAAATTTTCCGAGTTCTTTGCCGCTCTCCAGATCAATCGCCCGAACCACCGGCTTGGTATGATCGGCAACAAACAAACGCCAGACTTGCTTGTGTTCCTCATCTGCACCGGCATGACCGGCAATCAGTAGGGAGCCTAATATGCCGAGCGCCGTTGCGCATTTTAGCTGTTTTAGCATCATAAACCTCAAGTCGAAATGTAATAACATTACGATTGATAGATGCGTTTATCTGACATGTCTATGCCACAAAAGAAATTATTGTAATTTTATAACATAATAGAGCGGTCTGATTGAAACTTAATCGTGAGAACCGCTCTATCTTTTTTATCCTCGCATTGTTCGACGCAAACCGCTTCGCACTTTGCTGGAAATGCTTTTATGGCTGCGTTTATAAATGCAGCCATTCCTTTGCACGGGCAATATCATCCTGCGAGAGCTGATGACCTGCATTGAGCGTCTCTGCCGTTAAACTCGCGCCGTTCTTGCTGAGCCATGTATTCAGCGCTTCAGCATATTTGCCGTAAGGATCAGATTTTCCGGCCAGAGTCAGTACCTCTGTGCCGGACAGGTCAGCCTGCGGTACATCTTCCAGCACATGCATCGGGCGGCACAGAATAGCGCGGCGGATCAGTTTCGGGAAAAGCGCCATCACTGCAGCGGCAAAATTTGCACCATTGGAGTAGCCGAGCACCGTGATATCTTCCGGTTTCAGGCCATAAGAAGCAATTGCCCCTTCAAAAAAGGCGTTAAATGCCTCAGCCTCCGAGCGGATATCCGCCTGATCGAACTGCGTGGCGCCAAAGCGGCGGAACCAGCGGGCAGTCCCTTCCTCATGGCTGCGTCCGCGCACGCCGAGCAGGGTAGCACGCGGGTTGACGCGATGCGCCATCGGCATCAGATCAGCTTCATTGCCGCCGGTACCGTGTAGCAGCAGAATAACACTGCCATCGGGATTTTCCGGCGTATAGAAGCGATGCACAAAGGGCAGGTCACGCATGGCAATTCTTTCCTCTCCGGGCATCGCAAATTGCGGCATTATCACTTTCAGATCCTGCGCGCGCTCCTGATTATGCGGTGGTACAAACAGTGTTTCACCCAGATGCTCCGGTGTTTCATCAATGGTAAAACCCGGTCCGTCGGTTGCCAGCTCAATCAGCGTTCCGCCCGGTTCACGCACATAAAGTGAGGTGAAATATTTGCGGTCATGGAAATTGGTGATCGACGAATTGAGGCGAGACAATTCCGCTTCAGACGCTTTGACTGCATCGACATCTTTGGCGCGGAATGCCACATGGTCGGCAATGCCGGTTCCGGGAATGCCCGGCACAAAGCCGCTGACATTGCGAACATCCACGAAATCCGTGTCGGAAACCATGCGCAGTACGGTTTCTTCACGCTGACCTTCACTATAACCGAAGCGCTTGATGAAAGCGGCGGTTTCTTCCTGCGTTTCTGTGAAAAGGGTAACGCTGTGAAGACGGGTAGGGGCAGAATTCCACGGATGTGCAGCCGGCATGTCATGACCGACCAGCTTGACGGTAACACCATCCGGATCTTTGAGGCGCAATACCGGTTCACCGAATTCACGCTTTGGCCCTTCAACGCGAATCTGCCGGGACAGAGCGCGTGTCAGCCAGTCACCGATTGATTCCGGCGGGACTGCGAGTGCAATTTCCGCTACCTGACCATGCCCGACACGGCCGCGCGCACCTTCTTCCCAGACAAGAAATGTAATCAATGAACCCGGAGAGCCAAGGGCATCACCGTAAAACAGGTGAAGCTGCTCACCGTCTTCAAAGCCGCCGGTTTGCTTGACCAGACGCAACCCCAGAAAACCTGCATAAAAATCAATATTGGCCTGCACATTGCGGGTGATAAGGGTCACATGATGGATACCGGAGGTCATATTGGCCTTTCTGATACTGATAAAGCAGAGAATGAAATCAATCTCTGCCGAACTGTTCTGTGTTTCGCATTATATTATCGTAGATTTGTATTTTTGTAATATGGGCAGGGTGAACACTGTATCAACACCGTTCAATTCCAGAAAAGTTGATTTTTTTCACAGGCATAAAAAGACCCCGCATTGCAGAGCAATACGGGGCAGATATCGAGTAGGTATCATGAGGAGATCAACTTGGTGAAAATATCATCTGTTGACAGTCCAACTATACGCATGAGTGCATATTAAAATAGTCCAATATAAGACTGGCAATTTGTTGTTATTCTAGCATTCTGATTTTTATGAAATCATCGTAAGTGTGTGAAAAATACAGCTTATGATGTTGTTTTGGTGCGTACTGCACGTTACGTACTTTATTTTTTGTGTTCTTATATAAGTATATTCACACATAATAAATGTGGAGGTGCTTATGAAAGAGCTCTTATTAGCAAGTACAGTACTTAGCGGTGCATTTATTTTCAGTTCTGCTGCGAATGCCGCACCATGTGTAGTCAATGCAAACGGAACCTTTACCGTTAACAACGGCAATAATCAAAACGGATGTTCTGTATCATCTGTCCAAAATATAATTGGTAATACATCTTCAGGAAATATCGGTTTTCTCATTTACAGTCAGAGACTTAATCGTGTTTTGACAATTGAGAATGATTTCACAACGACGGTTAAGGGAGCTGTAGGTATCTCAGCTTATGGTACGTCTCCTGATTTTACCTCAACATTTGACGCCGCCGGTAAAACAATTAATCTAACAATTGAAAATACTGATGCAAACTCTGCAGCGCCTGCCGGTGATAATATTGCCAAGAATGGTGTCGGGGTGACGCATGGTGGTACCGTGAGAATCGGTACATTGAATTTAAAAATGTTGAATTTGCCAAGCCGTGGGTTTTTTGAACATTATGGTGTGGTGGCCGGATCGACAAATAATGCCGGTGAAACATCCGCATTTAATGGTATGCGCTCAAGCGCGCTTTTTGATAATCTTGATATAAAAATGCAATCCGGACCGTATATTTTTGGTTACCCTCTTTTAGTCGGTATTCGTGCTATACAGGGTGCGCATCAGCAAAGCGGAAACGGATCTGCAGGATATGTGGAAGTAAAAGGTAATCTGGCAATCGATATTGATGCGGCATCAAATGATGCTATCGGTATTTATGTATCAGGTTCAGAGCAAAACCGCAGGGTTCCGGAAGTCAGGCTAAACAACAGCAATATTAAAATTAAGAGTACATCCGGTCGTGCCAATGCAATCCGTCTTGGTAAAACTGCTAATGTTGGCACAGGTGAAGGCCGCCTGACCTCACTTGGACACATGGAAATTGATACTACGGCTGCCGCCAACAGTTCCGCCATCGCTGTTATCTGGCAAGGGGCTGTTTTGGATGCCAATACCGATACTTCAAGTACGACCATTAAAGCAGGCCGTGAAGCCATTAGTATCAGCGGTAATTTCAACCAATCCAATGCACAGACCGACACGATGTTTAATAATCTTGTTGCGTCTACAACTTCAACAACGGCGAACCTTGTTGAAGTTGCAAGTAATCAGCAAAGTTATTTTCTGACTGTGCGTGGCACGGATAGTTTGCTGACAGCTGCCAGTGGCGGATATCTGCTTAATGTCGGCGGAACTGCTCTTGCCCCAAGTATGACCACATTCAATTTTTCAGAAGGTACAATGCTTGGCCTGACCAATAAGGCAGCTGTATCAACTTTGAATCTGAATCTCGATAAGAAGGCAAAATGGGTTTTGCAGGAGAAAACCGGTTCTGCGCCTTCAACGACGGCTGTATTCACCAAGCTGGATCTTAAAAATGCTTCCGAAGTTGTAGCTTACGGATCAGGCGGCGCTCCCGCTGCTTTTACATTGCAGGGAGACATCAACAGCATTGGCGGTATTCTCAACCTGTCGGATGGTAAAACCGGCGATCAGCTGATTTTGCAGGGGCAATATATGGGCTCACAGGGGGCTGTTGCCCATCTGGATACATTCCTTGGCGCCAGCGGCTCAGCTTCTGATATGATTGTGAATGATGGTGGTTCAATTTCCGGACAGACTTTGCTGCGTATTAAAAATACAGGGACTGATCCTGATGGGGCAGATACTGAGCCGGGGCATGGCATTAAACTTGTAAATTCCATGAATGGTGGCACAACAACAGCTGATGCTTTTATGCTTGATGCAAGTGCAGCCAATGCCTATCAGTTTAATGGCAAGACTGTTGTTGGTGCCGGTGCCTATGCCTATTCCTTATATAAAGGCCCAAATATCAAATCCTCCTCCGTAGCTGATGACTATTCAGACAGTGAGATTGCGGATGACTGGTATTTACGCTCGGAACTCGACAAGAAAGATCCAGTCGATCCGGTAGATCCAGTCGATCCGCAGTTTACACAAGGCGTGCCTGTCTATGAGGCTTATCCGCAGGTTCTGTTGGCTTTGAACAGTCTGCCGACACTCCAGCAGCGCGTCGGCAATCGTTACTGGAGCAATGCCGGTAATATTATGATTGAGCAGGGCGCAGACGTGATCGGCACTCCGGCTGTTCCTGCGGCTGAAACCGGAAGTTTTACCGAACGTAATGGCATTTGGGGACGCATTGAAGGTCAGCACCTGAAGTCCAAGCCGGCCGTCACCACATCAGGCACGCAATATGATGTTGACATCTTTAAAATGCAGGCCGGTCTTGATGGCGTTTTAACAGAGACTGACAATGGTCTGCTGATTGGCGGTATTACAGTTCATTATGGTCATGCATCGGCGGATACCCGTTCTGAACATGGTCTTGGTAAGATCTCGACAGATGGTTATGGTTTTGGCGGCACGCTGACCTGGTATGGAAATAACGGTTTCTATGTCGATACACAGGCACAGGCAACTTGGTATGACAGTGATCTGAGCACGAGAGGCGGAAGCGCTGTCTCTCTCGTCGATGGTAATAACGGCTTTGGTTATGCTTTATCTGCTGAAACCGGTAAACGAATTACGCTGAATGACCGGTGGTCGGTTACACCTCAGGCGCAGCTCACTTATTCCAATGTCGATTTTGATAATTTTACCGATCAATATAGTGGTGCTGTTTCCCTTCACAAGGGCGACAGTCTTCAGGGACGTATCGGTATTTCCGCAGATTATCAGAACTCCTGGTACAATGATAAAGGCATGATAAACCGTTCTTATGTCTACGGTATTGCCAATCTGTATTATGAATTCCTCGATGGCTCAGCAGTTGACGTATCGTCTGTGCGTTTTGCCAGCCGCAATGACCGTTTCTGGGGCGGAATTGGACTGGGCGGCAGCTATAATTGGGATAATGATAAATATTCCATCTATGGCGAAGGGTCGGTAAATACCAGCCTCAATAATTTCGGAGACAGCTACGCCTATAAAGGAACCATCGGACTTCGCGTCAAATGGTAACAAGTTTGAAGATCTTTTAAAAACATTGAAAGCCCTGGAGACATCCGGGGCTTTTTTATTCAGCAAGCATTTGATAATGCGAAGCGATTAAAGAAAATATCTGTAAGCTATTTGAGGGGAAAGTGGTGAGCGCGCACGGGTTCGAACCGTGGACCTACTGATTAAAAGTCAGTTGCTCTACCGGCTGAGCTACGCGCTCTTGCAATTTCTGAGACATGAAGTCCCTGTCAGGAGCATCTCGGTAATGCTCTGCAAGTGGGGCGATACATAAGGCGGTTTGGCGCCATCGTCAACACTAAAATCAGTGTTTAAATTCAAAATCTTAAGTTTATACACAAGACAGGTACAAAGACAGATTTAATGCGCAGACAAACAAGCTGTTCAAATTTAAGAGGATTTTATAAGGGGAGAAAGTGGTGAGCGCGCACGGGTTCGAACCGTGGACCTACTGATTAAAAGTCAGTTGCTCTACCGGCTGAGCTACGCGCTCTTGCAATTTCTGAGACACGAAGTCTCTGTCAGGAGCATCTCGGTAATGCTCTGCAAGTGCGGCGATACATAGGTGCCGATATCGCGATCGTCAACACCAAAAATCATTGTTTTTGATGTGAAAGTGGATTTTTTGAAGTTTTTTCCGGTTTTTCCCCATGTTGAGGTGCGGAAATCGCGCTCATATCATGCATATTTGATGATTTTTGTGTTCTGAAGAAAAATATAGAGGGGCGATTCATGTCTCCGAATGAGATTCTTTTAAAGAATGATTCCGGCAAGCCATTGTTTGCGTGATTGATTCCTGAAAATTTACAGATATTCGCACCTGCAGTTCCTATCCGGAACATTTCTGGCTATAAGACCCGCACGACTATAAGCAGCACCATGCCCGTGAGCTCGCACTGAATCGGCGGGGCAAGGCTGGTGGTTGCTGAAAGTCGCAGATTTCGTAATTTGACAGGGAAATAATATGGCAATCGACATTTCTTATCTGACAGCTGTTGGTGCCGGTGCCTTATCTTTTCTCTCTCCCTGTGTTCTGCCGCTCGTGCCGCCTTATCTCTGTTATATGGCCGGTGTGAGTGTGGATGATTTCCGCAATGGCGGAGAGGCCTCGCAGGCCACACGCAACCGCATCCGGTTGCTGGTGACGTCATTTGCATTTGTTCTCGGCTTTACCACCGTATTTGTGGCACTTGGTGCCGGTGCATCGTCAATCGGTCACTTTCTGCGTCAATGGCAGCAGGAAATGGCGATTGCCGCCGGTCTTGTTATTATTGTGATGGGGTTGAATTTTCTCGGACTGATCCGCATTCCGTTGCTGTCACGGGAAGCACGTTTTCAGGCAAATTCCGCACCGGCCACACCTTTGGGTGCCTATATTATGGGGCTGGCCTTTGCATTCGGCTGGACACCATGTATCGGGCCGGTATTAGGGCCGATCCTGACACTGGCAGGCTCCAAAGCTTCTGTGCTGGATGGTGCATCGCTGCTGGCTGTTTATTCGCTGGGGCTGGGCATTCCGTTTATGCTGGCGGCGCTGTTCTCCGGCCGTTTCATGCGGTTCCTGTCACGTTTCCGCGTGCATATGGGCAAGGTCGAAAAAGTAATGGGTATTTTGCTGGTGCTTGCCGGTATCCTGTTCCTCACCGGCGGTATGGAAGCTTTTGCTTTCTGGCTGCTTGAGACATTCCCTGTATTGGGCAAGCTCGGCTAATCACGATACGTACCGGCTGTTTCTGAAAAGTGACCGGCACAACCATAAATCCTGAACAGGAAACTGTTTAAAAACAGAATAATACCGCGATTCATACAAAATCATCGGCACCTTGCTTGTTTTGTGTAAATGAATCTATACGTTTTGCCTTTAAAGTGGTTCTGATAATTCAGACCTCTTTGCCAGTTATGAAACACGGAATTAATATGGCTTCCAGATCCTGCCTGACTATCATCCTCGCTGCCGGTGAGGGTACCCGCATGAAGTCTTCCATGTCCAAAGTACTGCATGAGATTGCCGGCCTGCCGCTGGTGGGGCATGTAGTTAAGGCCGTGCAGGGTGCTGATGATCAGGCTGATCTGGCCGTTGTTGTCGGTCGCGGCGCGGCTGATGTGCAGAAGGCTGTTGGCAAAATCAGCGATAAAGCGCGTTTCTACGAGCAGACCGAGCGTCTTGGTACTGCCCATGCGGTTCTGGCTGCGCGTGAAGCTCTGGCGGAATCGCATGATGATGTGCTGGTCGTGTTTGGTGACACACCGCTGATCGAAGAGACCTCTTTGCGCGCTGCCCGTAACAAGCTGGCGGAAGGCGCGGATATTGTGGTGATGGGCTTCCGTCCGGAAAACCCGACCGGCTATGGCCGTCTGGTTGAAGAAAATGGCAAGCTGATTGCAATCGTTGAAGAAAAAGACGCGACGGACGAGCAGCGTAAAATCACATTCTGCAACGGCGGATTGATGGCGCTGAATGGCAAGCATGCGCTGCAGCTGATCTCTGCCGTGAAGAACGATAATTCCAAAGGCGAATATTATCTCACCGATGTGGTGAAGCTGGCACATGCGCAGGGGCTGAATGTTATTGCCATTGATGTACCGGTTGAGAATGTCATTGGCATCAATAATCGTGCAGAACTGGCCGAGGCTGAAGCTCTGTGGCAGGCACGCAAGCGCCGTGATGTAATGCTATCCGGCGTGACGCTGATTGCACCTGAAACGGTTTTCTTTGCGCATGATACGCTGATTGAGGCCGATGTGCTGATTGAGCCGAATGTGTTCTTTGGTCCAAAGGTGACCGTTGAGTGCGGTGCCGTTATCCATGCATTCTCTCATGTTGAAGGCGCACATATTGGTGCCAATACCAGTGTGGGGCCGTTCGCACGCCTGCGTCCGGGTGCAAAACTGGCCGAGAAAGCCAAGGTCGGCAATTTCTGCGAAGTGAAAAATGCGGATATCGGCGCCGGTGCCAAGGTCAATCATTTGTCCTATATCGGTGATGCAACTGTGGGTGCGGAAACCAATATCGGCGCGGGCGTGATTACCTGCAATTATGATGGCTATAACAAGTTCAAAACCATAATCGGTAGCAATGCCTTTGTTGGTTCCAACTCTGCTCTGGTTGCGCCACTGACAATCGGCAATGGTGTTTATGTGGCTTCCGGCAGTGTGATTACCGATGAAGTGCCTGAAAATGCATTGGCTCTCGGCCGCGCCCGTCAGGTTAATAAAGAAGGCCGTGCAGAGATTTTGCGCGAAAAATATAAAGCCATTAAGGCAAATAAAAACAAATAATTATCATAAAATAATCATTTTTAAATTTAAAGTGATGATAGGAATTGTGTGGTCTTAAGGCCTATAGGTCAGACCTTAAAACAAAGACGCAACAGGAACAGACACTCATGTGCGGAATTATTGGTATTGTCGGTAAAAAGCCGGTCGCAATGCGGCTTGTGGATGCGCTGAAGCGTCTTGAATATCGCGGTTATGATTCAGCCGGTATTGCCACTCTGGTAGATAATCAGATTTCCCGCAGCCGTGCGGAAGGCAAGCTGGTTAATCTGGAAAACCGATTGGCAGCAGAACCGCTGAGCGGCACAATCGGTATCGGTCACACACGCTGGGCAACCCACGGTGCGCCGACAGAACGCAATGCGCATCCGCATGCCACTGAGCAGGTTGCGATTGTTCATAACGGTATTATCGAAAATTTTGCTGAACTGCGCACAGAGCTGGAAGCTGAAGGCGTTAAGTTCCAGAGCGATACGGATACGGAAACTGTAGCGCAGCTGGTAGCACGCAATATCCGCTCCGGCGATGCACCTGTTGATGCGGTGCGCAATGTGCTTAGCCGTTTGCGCGGTGCATTTGCACTGGCTTTCCTGTTTACCGGCGAGAACGAAATGCTGGTCGCAGCACGCCGCGGTTCGCCACTGGCAATCGGCTATGGTGAAGGGGAAATGTTCCTCGGCTCCGATGCGATCGCGCTGGCACCGTTCACCGATAAAGTGACCTATCTCGAAGATGGTGACTGGGCAGTTCTGACCCGTGACAGCGTAGCCATCTATGATGAAGGCAACAATGCGGTCAGCCGTGTTGTGCAGCAATCGGCCAGTGGCGCTTATGTTGTTAATAAAGGCAATTATAAGCACTTTATGGAAAAGGAAATCTATGAACAGCCGGAAGTGATTTCCCGCACATTGGCGCATTATCTGGATTTCGCATCCTCGTCGATCCGCACCGATGTCAATGATATCGACTGGTCGAAGATCAACCGTATGGCCGTTTCCGCCTGCGGAACCGCCTATTATGCTGCAACCATCGGCAAATACTGGCTGGAACGCTATGCGCGTCTGCCGGTAGAAATCGATATTGCATCGGAATTCCGCTATCGAGAAATGCCGCTCTCAACTGATACGCTGGCATTGTTTGTGTCACAGTCGGGTGAAACTGCCGACACGCTGGCCTCGCTGCGCTATTGCCGCTCACAGGGACTGCCTATTGCCGCTGTGGTCAATGTGCGCGAATCCACCATTGCCCGCGAGTCCGATATTGTTCTGCCGACACTGGCAGGGCCGGAAATCGGCGTGGCATCGACCAAGGCTTTCACCTGTCAGCTTTCGGTTCTGGCCTCGCTGGCACTATCCGCTGCCAAAGCCCGCGGCACGATTACACCGGAAGAAGAGAAACAGCTGGTCAGCGAGCTTGGCAATCTCTCCGGCGTGCTGCATGAAGCGCTGAAACTGGCGCCAAAGGTCGAAGCAATCTGCCGTGATCTGATGAATGTCAAAGATGTGCTTTATCTGGGTCGCGGTACTTCCTATCCGCTGGCTCTTGAAGGCGCGCTGAAGCTCAAGGAAATCTCCTATATTCACGCAGAAGGCTATGCAGCCGGTGAGCTGAAGCACGGCCCGATTGCCCTGATTGATGAAACCATGCCGGTGATTGTGATTGCACCATTCGACCGTCTTTATGAAAAGACCGTATCGAATATGCAGGAAGTGGCAGCCCGTGGCGGCCGCATCATTCTGATCACTGACAAAGAAGGTGCGAAACACGCTAATGTGGATGCCCATTCCGTGCTGATTATGCCGGATGTGCCGGAATTCATTGCACCTCTGGTTTATGCTCTGCCGATCCAGATGCTGGCTTATTATACTGCTGTGTTTATGGGTACAGACGTCGATCAGCCGCGCAATCTGGCGAAATCAGTGACTGTTGAATAAGCCAAAGCAGTCTGTTTTTTCAAAGCCCGCTTGTCTCAGATAAGCGGGCTTTTTATTTATAGATCATAAGCAGCGGGAGGATGGTTATGCTGGTGCAGCAAGGCAGATTGGCGATACGTGTTTTGCAGAAAAGCGATGCGCCGCTGATGCTGCGCTGGCTGCAGGATGAGCGGGTGCTGGAATTTTATGAAGGGCGCGACAAGCACTTCGACCTGCAAACGATCATCGAAGTTTTTATCGATGATCAGGGGGAAACCACACCATGTCTGGTGTTGCTGGATGATAAACCGCTGGGCTATGTGCAGTTCTACCCGCTGGATAGCGAAGATAAACAGGCACTGGAACTACCGGTTGAGGACGTGATCTACGGGCTGGATCAGTTTATCGGCGAACCGGATTTCTGGGGGCTGGGACTTGGCGCACAGCTTGTCTCACTGATGCGCGATTATCTCATAACAGAAAAGGCAGCACAGCGCCTTGTGCTCGACCCGCAAAGCCGTAACTTACGTGCTATTGCCTGTTATGAAAAATGCGGCTTTGAGAAACTCCGCCTGCTGCCCGCCCATGAAATGCACGAAGGGCAGCTGCAAGATTGCTGGCTGATGCAGTATTATCCCGCACGCAGCAGTCTGATTGCCTCGTCACGGCCGAAAATATAGAGCAGCAGGCGCAGAGCCTGACCACGCTCAGATTGCAAATCAATATCGCGCTCCAGCATCAGACGGGCATCTTTACGGGCGATTTCCAAAAGATCAGTATGCGCTTCCATCGAGGCGAGCTTAAAGCCCGGCGTGCCGGACTGGCGGGTGCCGAGCAATTCGCCTTCGCCGCGCAGTTTCAGGTCTTCTTCAGCAATGCGGAAACCGTCTTCCGTCTCGCGCATCACCTGTAAACGCGCTTTGGCAATTTCCCCCAGCGGGCCTTTATAGAGCAGCAGACAAGTGGACGGCTTATCACCACGTCCGACACGACCACGTAGCTGATGTAATTGCGACAGGCCGAAGCGCTCGGCATGTTCAATCACAATCACAGTTGCATCAGGCACGTCCACACCAACCTCAATCACCGTTGTGGCAATCAGCAGGCTTGTATCACCGCGCTTGAAAGCCAGCATGGCATCATCTTTTTCCTGTCCGGTCATGCGGCCATGAATGAGGCCAAGCTTGTCACCAAATACCGGCAGAAAGGATTGAAAGCGTTCTTCGGCAGAGGTCAGCTCAACATGTTCTGATTCTTCCACCAGCGGGCAGATCCAGTAGATTTTCTGCCCCTCAGAGATTGCCTTACGCATCCGGTCAACAATTTCACTCAACCGCTCACTTGGCACAATCGCTGTGGTGATCGGCTGGCGGTCTGCCGGTTTTTCTGTGAGCTTGGAAACATCCATATCGCCAAAGGCGGTCAGAACCAGCGTGCGCGGTATCGGTGTGGCGGTCATCACCAGCATATCCGGCGCAGTACCCTTGGCGGTGAGCTGCAGACGCTGATGCACGCCAAAACGGTGCTGCTCATCAATAATCACAAATACCAGATCATGATATTCGACTTTATCCTGAAACAGCGCATGGGTGCCGATAATGATATGGATTGTACCATCAGCCAGTTCGTCGAGAATGCGCTGACGCTCTTTGCCTTTTTCACGCCCTGTCAGCAAAGCAGCTTTCAATCCGGCTTTTTCAGCCAGCGGTGCAATGGTTGCAAAATGCTGACGTGCCAGCACTTCAGTCGGTGCCATCAAGGCGGATTGTCCGCCTGATTCCGCTGCATGTGCCATAGACAGTAAGCCAACTACAGTTTTACCCGCGCCGACATCACCTTGCAGCAGGCGCAGCATGCGCTCCGGCTGCTTGAGGTCGCCGATAATATCTTTAACTGCCTGTTCCTGACCTTTCGTCAGGCTATAGGGCAGATTGGCCAATATCTGCGCGGTGATTTTGCCTGTGCCATTGAGCGGGCGACCTGAGAGACGCTTGGTCTTGGCGCGCACCAGTGCCAGTGCCATTTGTCCGGCGAGAAATTCATCATAGGCGAGGCGGCGACGCGAAGGGCTCTCTTGCGCAATATCTTCCGGTTCTTCCGGCAAATGCAGATGATGCAAAGCTTGCGAGAAAGACGGAAAGCCCTCCCGCTGCATCAGCGTCTTATCCTGCCATTCCGGCAGATCAGGAATGCGTGTCAGCGCATCACGCATCGCGCGTGCCAGTGTTTTGGGTGAAAGACCGGCAGTCAGCGGATAGACCGGCTCGATCAGCGGCAGATCATCGCTGCCGTCAATCGGCGCAATATGATCGGGATGCACCATCGAGGCACGACCATTGAACCATTCCACCTTGCCGGAGACGATGACCTTTTCGCCAAGAGGCAGGCTCTTTTCCAGCCACGGGCGCTGGGCACGGAAGAAAACCAGTGTTACTTCGCCCGTATCATCATGGGCATAAATGCGATGGGGTACGGAGCCACGCATAAAAGCACCGGATTTGGCCGTAGAGGGTGAGAACTGATATTCATCAACTGTCACTTCCAGCGTGACCACCGCACCGACCTCGGCAAAAGCCACACCCGGACGGTTGCGCCGGTCGATCACACTGTTTGGCGGCAAGAACAGCAATTGTCCCACACGCGGTTCAAGCATCGTCGCGCTTTCCGCGCCGAGCAGTTTCAGCAACAGAGCAGAGACTTTAGGTCCGATGCCGGTAAGGGTGCGGACGGATGCAAACAGGGGATCAAGCAGACTTGGACGCATGAAAGCAAACTTACTTAGATCTTATTAACTTGCAAGCTGACATCGCGCTCATCCCGCGTTATATGGCTGGTAACATACTTGAATACACAGACGTTAATCCGGAGAGTGATATGAGCACAGGCAGTAAATTATCGGGCACCGAGGCAGGCGCGCAGCTGGATCCGCGCCGTCGCAAGCTGCTTTTCCGCTCATGGCACCGCGGTATGAAGGAAATGGATCTGATCTTCGGTCAATATGCGGACATGCATATTGCAACAATGGATGAAGATACATTGAATGAGTTTGAGCGCCTGCTCGAAGTGCTCGACCGCGACCTGTTCAAATGGATTACCGGCGAAGACAAAACACCGGAAGATTTTGACACGGTTTTGTTCCGTGATCTTATTTTGTTCCGCGATAAAATCGACTATTGATCTTATAAATCAGAAGTTCGTACACATAGCAGAGACATCCTATGCCCGTATTTTCCAAACTTGGTCTGAAACCGGTACTCGTCAATCATGTGCTGATTGACGGTGTAGCCGATGGTTATGAAGCCTTTGTGCTGGCCAAGATTCTGGAAGAGGCGGGGGATAAAGGGCCTGTCCTGTTTATCGCGCGTGACGGGCAGCGCGTGGCGGATATTGAGCAGGTGATCGGTTTCATCATGCCGGAATTGCCGGTACTGCATATTCCTGCATGGGACTGTCTGCCCTATGACCGCGTTTCCCCCGGTGCAACAGTCTCTGCCAGACGTCTGAATGCGCTGAGCCAGTTGAGCGCTTTGCGGGAGCAGAAACATCCGGCGCTGATTATTGCCACAGCCAATGCGGTGTTGCAGAAGCTGCCGCCACGCGCTGTGCTGGCCGAGCAGAGTTTCTCTGCACGGCCGGGCAACCGCGTGAATATGGATGAATTGACCCAGCGCCTTGAGCGCAACGGCTTTGAACGCGTGCCGACAGTGCGCGATGTCGGTGAGTTTGCAGTCCGTGGTGGTATTCTCGATCTGTTTGTACCGGGTGCGGAAGAACCGCTGCGTCTCGACTTCTTCGGGGATACGCTGGAGAGCATCCGTGCGTTCGATCCGGCTTCGCAGCGCACCACCGAGACGCGGAAGGAGTTCACACTCCAGCCGATGAGCGAGATTACGCTCTCGCCGGATATGATCAGCCGTTTTCGTAAGAATTATATTGCTGCCTTTGGTGCGCCGTCGCGTGATGATGCGCTTTATGCGGCAATCTCAGAAGGTCGCCGCTTTGCCGGTATGGAGCACTGGCTGCCGCTGTTCTATGACGAGATGGAAACCCTGTTCGATCATACAGGCGCAATGCCTGTTGTATTTGATCATCTGGTGCCTGAAGCCATTGCCGAGCGTCACAAGCTGGTGCTTGACCATTATGATGCCCGTCAGAAACAGGCAGAGGGCAAAGAAGCAGCAGATGCTATTCCCTATAAGCCGGTAGCACCAAGCCAGCTTTATATGTCGCTGCGTAAGGTGGAAGAGGCGGCAGAAGCCAATGGCAAGCGCTATGATCTCACGCCTTTTGAAGCGCCTGAGGCCAGTGGCCGGCATATTATCCATGCGGATGCCCATAAAGGCCGTAGTTTCGCTGAGGAACGCGCCGCTAAAGACGTCAATCTGTTCGAGGCCGTAACCAAATATATTGCCGAACTGCGTGCAAGCGGCAAAAAGATCATGATCGCCGCATGGACGGAAGGCTCACTTGATCGTCTGCTACAGGTACTGGATGAACATGGTCTGGAAAAGATCGAGACAGTCAAAGACCTGCGTACGGTCAAAGCGCTGTCGCGCGATAAGATCACTGCGACTGTGCTGGCGGTAGAAAGCGGTTTTGATGCCGGTGATCTGGTTGTGGTGGCCGAGCAGGATATTCTCGGTGATCGCCTGATCCGCCGCACCAAGAAACGCAAGCGCGATGCGGATTTTATCTCCGAGGCCGGTAGCCTGACCGCAGGCGATATCGTGGTGCATGTCGATCATGGTATCGGTAAGTTTGTCGGCTTGCGCACAATCACCGCTGCCGGTGCGCCGCATGATTGCCTTGAACTGCATTATGCCGGTGACGACCGTCTGTTCCTGCCGGTTGAAAATATCGAACTGTTGTCGCGCTATGGCTCGGAAGGCTCAAGCGCTGTTCTCGATAAGCTCGGCGGCGGTGCATGGCAGGCGCGTAAAGCCAAGCTCAAGAAGCAGCTGCTGGAAATGGCCGGACAATTGATCCGTATTGCTGCGGAACGCGCAATGCGTGGTGCGCCGGTGCTAAATCCGCCCGATGGTCTCTATGGCGAATTTGCTGCCCGTTTCCCTTATGATGAGACAGAAGACCAGCAGCGCGCCATTGATGCGATCTTTGATGACTTAAGCGATGGCAAACCAATGGATCGTCTGGTTTGCGGTGATGTTGGCTTCGGTAAAACCGAAGTTGCGCTGCGTGCGGCCTTTGTAGCGGCTTTGAACGGCTATCAGGTGGCTGTTGTTGTGCCGACCACGCTGCTGTCTCGCCAGCATTTCAAAACCTTCTCCACACGCTTTAATGGTCTGCCGATCAATGTTGCCCATGCCTCGCGTCTTGTCGGCAGCAAAGAACTGGCACTGACCAAGAAGGGCGTTGAAGAAGGCACGGTGGATATTGTTGTCGGCACCCATGCGCTGCTTGGCAATTCGATCAAGTTCAAAAATCTCGGCCTGCTGATTATCGACGAAGAACAGCATTTCGGCGTGAAACATAAAGAACGCCTGAAAGACCTGAAATCCGATATTCACGTGCTGACACTCACAGCAACGCCGATCCCGCGCACCTTGCAGCTGGCGCTCACCGGTGTGCGTGAATTGTCGCTGATTACCACGCCGCCGGTTGACCGTATGGCCGTGCGTACCTTCATTTCACCTTTTGATGCGCTGGTCATCCGCGAAACCCTGATGCGCGAACGTTATCGCGGCGGTCAGAGCTTCTATGTCTGCCCGCGTATTTCCGATCTTGCCGAGATCAAAGAATTCCTCGACCAGCATGTACCGGAGCTGAAAGTTGCCGTGGCTTATGGGCAGATGGCGGCCGGTGAGCTGGAAGACATTATGAATGCCTTCTATGACGGGCAATATGATGTGCTGCTTTCCACCACTATCGTGGAATCCGGCCTGGATATCCCGACAGCCAATACCATGATCGTGCATCGCGCGGATATGTTCGGTCTTGCGCAGCTTTATCAGTTGCGTGGTCGTGTTGGCCGTTCCAAGCAGCGTGCATTTGCGCTGTTTACACTGCCTGCGGGCAAAACGCTGACGCAGACCGCTGAGCGCCGTCTCAAAGTGCTGCAATCGCTGGATACTTTGGGCGCTGGTTTCCAGCTTGCGAGCCACGATATGGATATTCGCGGCGCGGGGAACTTGCTGGGTGATGAGCAGTCCGGTCATATTAAAGAAGTCGGTTTCGAGCTGTATCAGCAGATGCTGGAAGAGGCGGTTGCCGAGTTGAAATCCGAAGGTCCTGTGATTGACAGCCATTGGTCGCCACAAATTGCGGTTGGCACAGCGGTGATGATACCGGAAACTTATGTGCCGGATCTGCAATTGCGTCTTGGTCTCTATCGTCGTCTGGCCGATCTGGAAACAACGCAGGAAATCGACGGTTTTGGTGCCGAGCTGATCGACCGTTTTGGCCCGCTGCCGGAAGAAGTACAGCACCTGCTCAAGATCGTGTTTATCAAGGCGCTGTGCCGTAAGGCTAATGTTGAGAAATTGGATGCAGGGCCGAAGGGCATTGTTATTCAGTTCCGTGAGAAGACCTTCCCGAATCCGGCAGGTCTGGTGCAGATGATTGCGGCACAGGGCTCGCTGGCGAAGATCCGGCCGGATCAGAGCATTGTGTTTATCCGCGATTATCCGACCGCTGAAAAACGCCTGACCGGTTCAGCCGTAATCATGACGCAACTGGCAAAAATCGCCGGAGAATAAGCAAAAAACAGGGGGAATAGAATGCAAAAACAGCTTGTTGAAACCAGACATGGCCGTCTTGAGGTCATGACAAGCGCAGGCAAGGGCGCACCGGTTTTGTTTATTCACGGCAATTCTGCGTGCAAGGAAGTGTTTCACAAGCAGTTTGAATCCTCTCTGGCGCATGATTTCCGGCTGATTGCTTTTGATTTGCCGGGGCATGGCGCTTCTAATGATGCTGCTGATCCGCAAAAGTCCTATACATTGCACGGCTATGCGCAGGCCGCAGCCGATGTGCTGAAGGCGCTGAATGTATCATCGGCATCCGTGTTCGGCTGGTCGCTCGGCGGGCATATCGGTCTGGAAATGATTGCGCAGCAGGCACCGGTCAACCGGTTGATGATTACCGGCACACCGCCTTTTACTAAAAATGCGGATGCGGTAGGTCAGGCTTTTGTGGCGAGTGAAGCGCTGAAATATGGTGGCCAGCGTGATCTGGACGATGCGGAGGCACAATCCTATGCGCGCCATGTGGTGCATCCGGATAAACCGACACCGGCTTTTATGGTGGATGCCGTACGCAGAACTGACGGGCTGACACGCCAGACAATGTTCGAAAATATTCTGGCGGAGAATATCGCCGACCAGCAGCATATGGCTGAGAATTGCCCCGTGCCGCTGGCTATCCTCAATGGTGCTGAGGATCATTTCATCAATAATGCGCATATCGCATCGCTGAATTATAAAAACCTCTGGGAAGAGACGATTTTCCTGCTGCCACAGGTCGGCCATGCGGCTTTTCTGGAAAAGCCGCAGCTGTTTAACCGCATATTGGAACGCTTCCTGCGCGGCTAATCTTATGGTTTGCGCAGGCGCACAATCCATGCAATCGGCGTAACGCGCGTATCGGCTACAACATCTTCACGTGTAGCCAGTTCTTTCGTGGCCATTGGTTCAACACTGGCCTCGAGAATGAAACCTGCAGCGTTGATCATGCCGATCCACTCGCTCAAAGTACGGTGAAAGCGCGGAATATTGAACGGTTTATGCTGCTCACGCTCAGTTTGCGGAACGCTTGAAAACAGCCATGTTTCAAGACTGCCGTCAATATTCTCAAAATAATCTGCAACCATAACCGCGGTTACTTTACCATTCTCATCACGAATATTCTTACGAAACGGCGGCACAAAACACGGATGCAGAATGGTGAACTGGAAGAAACCCTGCGGTTTAAGAATGCGGAGTATTTCTTTCAGTACATCGCCTTGTTGCGGCATATCCATCATCGACATGAAGGCGCTGGCGAAGTCAAATTGTGCATCATCGAATGGCAGGTGCAGGGCATCCGCCGTCAGATAACGGATACCAAGCGGCTCGTTTTCTTCATATTCGGAAGCATGGTGCACAAAGGTCGGCGCAATATCAATGCCGGTCATTTTCGCACCGGCGCGTGCCAGAGCGCGCGTATTGGCACCTTCACCGCAGCCGACATCTAATCAGTTCAAGCCTTTGATATCCGGCAGCATTTCCAGAAAAGCCGGTGTGTGCAGCGCATCGCGGTAAATATCATAACCGGCGCGGACAAGCTTCGTCCATGTCGCAGCATTGGCCTCCCAATTTTCTGACACTGAGCGTTTCAATGCATTATTTGTGGACTGATCTGCCATAGAGCACCTTTATAATGGAAGGAAAGACGAAAAAGGCTCCTTGGTGAGCACCAAAGAGCCTTAGAATAATATTGTTGCAGTGGTTTAAAGATCAGCGATCTTCGCTTAGACCCGGCTCATAACCTTCCGCAATCTGACGGATAGCATCAGCCATGGCCTCGGCGCTCTGTGCACCCATGACCGCATATTTCTGATCGAGAATGAAGCATGGCACACCGGTCACGCCCATCTGTCCGGCAACGGCGATTTCCGCACGAACATTATCGCTGTCCGTGTCACCTTCAAGCAGGGTTTCGATAATGGTATATTCCATACCGGCATCTTCTGCGGCTTCGATCAGGATTTCATGGCTGCCGATATTTTCGCCCTGTTCAAAATAGAGTGAGAACAATTCGCCGACAACGCGATCCTGTACTTCCGCGCTGACTTCACCCGCCCAGCGGATCAGGCGATGAGCATCCAGCGTATTTGGTGCCACTTCAATCGCATCAAAGTCGAACTCTATGCCTTCTTCTTTGCCGATGGCGATCAGCTGGTCATGCACTTCATTCACGCGGCTCTGGGAGCCGAGCTTTTCAACCAGATAGCGTTTGCGCTCTTTGCCTTCAGCCGGAAGTGTCGGGTCGAGCTGAAACGGACGCCAGCGCACTTCAACATTCAGTTCCGGCAACATTTCAAGGGCGGCTTTCAGGCGCTGACGGCCGAGATAGCACCACGGGCAGACGACATCGGAAATAACATCGATTGTGATTTGTTTATTAGTCATGAAATTACCTGTCATCATTTACCAGTTATTATTAGTTCACAGAGGTGGTTTCAGTCCACCATGTAGGGAATTGATAGCCGTAAAGCGAGGTTTTTTGTGGAATTTTTATCCGTTCCCACCGTGCAACTTGCTGTTTCGGCAAATAATAGAGTGGCAGATAATAGCTGCCGGAAATCAGTAACCGGTCAAAGGCGCGCACTGCATCGGTAAAAGCAGGGCGGTCTTTTGCGGCAAGCATGGCTTCAATCATCGCATCAATAGCCGGATCCTGCGCACCCGGATAGTTGAAACTGCCGGATGCATCACGGGAGCCGGAACCCCAGCGCATCCATTGTTCATTGCCGGGTGAGAGCGAGGCTGTCAGCGCACCGATAATCATATCATAATCGAAATTCTGCAAGCGCTGCTGATATTGTGCATCATCAGCACTGCGGATTTCCGCAACAATACCAAGTCGTGCCAGATTGCGCTTATAGGCCAGTGCCAGCTTTTCCTCATCGACCGAGCGGGTCATGATTTCGAAACTCAGACGCGTGCCTTCCGGTGTGTGCGCTACACCGTTTTCAAAAGTAAAGCCTGCCTGCTTCAGAAGATCATAGGCTTTTTTGGCAGGCGCACGGTCATGACCGCTGCCATTGGTTGTAGTCGGACGCCATGTGCCGTCCATTGTTTCCGGCAGAATCTTATCCTGATAGGGCGCGAGTAACTGCTTTTCACCTTCGCTCGCCGGACGACCGACGGATGATAATTCCGAACCCTGCCAGAAACTCGCCATACGGTCATATTGACCGGAGAACAGTGAGCGGTTTGCCCATTCAAAATCAAAGAGTTCGGAGAGCGCACGTCGGACTTTGACGTCGGCAAATTTTTCGCGTCGCGTGTTGAAGACAAAACCGAGCATATTGGCCGGTGTGCCTTTGACAAACGTGTCCTTAATGACTTTCCCTTGTTTTACCGCAGGGAAATCATAGGCTTTGCTCCAGTGGTTAGGTGAACCGTCAACATAAACATCAACGATTCCCTTCTTGAAAGCCTCGAAATAGGAGGTTTCATTGCGGAAATATTCGATGGTGATGGTGTCGAAATTGCTGAAGCCGCTGCGGCTTGGCAGGTCTTTTGCCCAGTAGTCAGGATTGCGTTGATAGGTGATGCGCTCACCAGGTTTAACTGTCTTAACAATATAAGGGCCGCTGGCGATCGGTGGCTTCAGCGAAGCTTTGCCGAAAGTTTCCGGATCAACGGCATGTTTCGGCAGCACCGGCATAGTACTGGCCAGCAGTAACGGGAATTCCCTGTCAGCCTTGTCATTAAAGGTAAAACGGATGCCGCGTTCACCGGTTTTCTCGATTTTGGCAATGCGGTTCATACGGGCATTATAGGGCGGGCGGCCTTTTTCCGTCAGGATTTCATAAGTGAATATCACATCTTCCGGTGTCACCGGCTTGCCGTCAGACCATTTTGCCTGTTCGTTCAGTGTGAATTCAATGAAACTGCGCGCATCATCCGTTTCAACACGTTCTGCCAGCAGGCCGTAAAGCGTGAAAGGCTCATTGGCAGAACGCTGCATCAGTGTTTCAAACATCAGATTGCCGAAATCCGCATCATTGAACATGCCACGCGCTGTGGTGCGCATGCTTTGCAGAACAAACGGATTGAGGCTGTCAAAGGTACCGACCACACCATAGGTGATATTGCCGCCTTTAGGTGCTGCCGGATTGGTATAAGGGAAATGTTTGAAATCGACTGGCAGCGCAATGTCGCCATGCATGGACAATGCGTAGGATGGCACGCTGTCTTGTGCGGTAGCTACAGTCTGCGCCTGTGCTGTATCATGAGTAAAGGGCAGGCCGGTTGTGCCAAATGCGGTTGCCAGAACGGAGGTTCCCAGCATGGCAAGCAGATGACGCCTGTTGATGATGCGCGGGAAGGGCTGGAACGGCTGTGTCATTGGTCAATCACTATCCGGTAAAATTATAAGAATGCTCTGATTTGTCAGAATTTTGCGTGTTTTTGATTAATTTTGAGAATGTTTGAGGATTATACCGTTCCGGTACCATATTTGATTCGTATCGGATGCACTGTATAAACCGCTTTTTTAGCGGGAATATGCAGCAAGCCACAGAATTATAATATGAAATATTGACCGGCCGGTTTTCGTTTTCTGATAAGTCAGGCGGGAAATGCGTTGTTTTTATAGCGCAAATCGACGTTAAAAAACTATGGTTAATAAAACGGCACTGGATAATGCGTTACAGTCAGTGTAACACCGCAAATAACGCAGGGTCACGCTGTTGCCGTATTTTATCCGCAGTCATGGTTGCGAAAATTCGGTTCACTTGCTGATCCGCAAGGGGAAAATGTTGTCTTGCCAGTCTCGATGATAATTCCCGTAAAAAATACAGGCTGTTTATTTCTCTGAAACAGCATAGCCAGAATTCAGATCAGAGTGTTGAAAGGAACCTGTTGATCATGACCAGCACGAAGACATTCGCTGCCGCATCCGCAATTGCCGGCGCCGTTGCCCTGCTTGCAACCGCGACCCTTCCGGCCACAGCTCAACAGCTGCCGCCGCAGGGATGGTTCAAGGTCTGCTCGAAGCAGGAAGATAATGATATTTGCAATACACAGAATATCGTGACTGCAGATTCCGGTCAGCTGCTGACCGCGATCAACCTGATCGAAATCAAAGGCAAGATTAATCGTAAGATTTTTCAGGTTTCCGTTCCGACCGGTCGTCTGATCCCTGCCGGTATCGGCATGCAGATTGATGCGAACAAAACCACCAAGGTTGAATACGGTATCTGCTTCCCGGATCGCTGCATTGCAGAAGCTCCGCTGACAGATGAAATGGTCAATGCGCTGAAAAAAGGCGGCAAACTGACCCTTACATCCGTAAACTTCCAGAATAAGCCAAATCCGATCACTGTTCAGCTCACCGGTTTCTCCGATGCTCTGAATGGCAAGGGTCTGCAGCAGAACGAACTTGAACAGCGCCAGAAAGAACTTCAGGACGCAGTTCAGAAGCGCCAGAAAGAATTTGAAGCCAAGATGAAAGCAGAACAGGAAAAGGCGAAAGCCGGTAACTGATCTGGAACATCCGGAAACAGATTTTAAAGGGCGCCTCTGGCGCCCTTTTTTATTGGAGGAAAAATGACAAGACCTGAACTGACAACGCAGCGTCTGAAACTGCGGATATATACACCGCAGGATGCTGCGGAAATGTACAGCCATATCACACCGACGCTGACCCGTTTTATGGCGTGGGAGCCGCCTGCATCCTATGAAGAGTTTCTGGAGAACAAACCTCTGTGGGAGGAGCGTTTTCTGAAGGGGACAGATTACCACTTTGTTGCCAGAGATATCCGAAGCGGTCGCTATATCGGTATTGTCGGTGTGCATCGGGCAACAACGACTACACCGGAATTCGGCGTTTGGATGTGTGAGGATGTGCACGGGCAGGGTTTTGGTAAGGAGGCGGTCACTGCTGTGTTCGACTGGGCAAAGGAAGCGTTACAGGCAGACTATTTCGTCTATCCGGTAGCCGAAGAAAATCGGGCTAGCCGCAAGATTGCCGAAACTCTGGGCGGCAAGCTTGTCTCCTCTGAGCAGAAGCCGAAATATATGGCTGTGACCTATCACATTCCGGCTTAAAACATACGCGGAGTATAGGCGTTAACGTGTAATTTCTTGTAATTGCCACGTAATGCTGAAGTCATATCATCGGGTTTTCTTTATAAGGAAACTCGATGATACCAGAAATTGAAACAACGCGTATGATCTTGCGTCCATTCAGGGCAGAAGATGCGGATGAAATCTGGCCGTGTATGACAGCGAATTTAGCACGTTATATGCGCTGGGAGCCGCCTGAGCGGGCTGAAGATTTTGAAAAAATTTGGCGTAAATGGCCGATGCAATTTGCTGAAGAAAGCAATTGCATTTTCATCGCGCGGAAAAAAGTGGATCATTCTTTTATTGGTCTATTCGGTATGCATAGTTTTAAAACACCAACGCCACGTTTAGGTCTTTGGGTGCGTGAGGAACTGCACAGGCAAGGGTTCGGGCCTGAAGGCATAGTTTCTGTCATGAATTGGGCGCGAGGGGATTATTCACCAGACTATTTTATTTATCCGGTAGCAGAAGAAAATATACCGAGCCGCAAGCTTGTAGAAAGCCTTGGCGGGAAAGCTGTGACAACGGAACAAGATCCCAAGTTCACGTTGATTATTTATCATATTCCGGCTTAAAATTTCATGATAATAATGGCCGGATATGTCCGGTTATTGTCCCGATACTGACTTTTTCATTATGTTTTGGCGCGGTAATTTCTGTTATACCACTTTACAGGAGTTACCTAAAATGTCCGCCAATGATACTGCTCTGATCGTTATTGATGTTCAGGAATCTTTTCGCCAGCGTCCCGTATGGCAGGATGATATCGCCCGTCCTTTTATCCGGAATGTGCAGACGCTGATTGATGGTGCTACAAAGCGCAAGATTCCGGTCGTGCAGATTTTGCACACGGATAATGATGATGTGTTTCAGCTGGAAAGCGGTTTTGTGCGCACATTGGAAGGTCTGGAGATTGAGCCAACCGTACAGTTCTACAAGAAACGTCATTCTGCTCTGGTGGAAAGCGGGCTGAATATCTGGCTGACGGAGCGCGGTATTCGCAAGCTGATTATCTGCGGCATCAGAACCGAACAGTGCTGTGAAACGACAACACGTCATGCGTCTGATCTGGGCTATCAGGTGGATTATGTAACGGAAGCCACGCTGACTTTTCCGATGCAGCATCCTTCAGGGCAGGTCTTCTCCGTTGAGGATATCAAAATGCGCACGGAGCTGGTTCTGGCAGGACGTTTTGCGCGCATTGCTACGGTTGAAGAAGCACTTCAGGCTGCCTCACTATAAGGAAACCGGATTGTGAATAAGCCAAGCGGCACGACGGTCCCAAAGATTATACCTGTCTATGTTGTTGTGCCGCCGCATATCCTGCTGCTGGATGTGGCAGGGCCGGTAGAAGTACTGCGCCGTGCCAATGCGGAACAGAAGGACATTCTGTTCGATTATCATTTTGTCTCAACGCAAGCGGAGCAGGTGAGTTCAATCGGGCTGGCTGTTGCAGGGCTTGAGTCGTTGCCCGCACAGCTGCCGGATGATGCCTATATTCTTGTTTGCGGCACCATAACAGCACCGGCAGAGGCAATTGATCCTGAGCCGGAATACCGGCAATTGGCTACATGGCTGAAAACGGTCTTCCGGCCAACAATGCATCTGGTAACGATCTGCTCCGGTGCTCTGATCGCTGCGCGTGCCGGTTTGTTCGATGGTTATGCCTGCACCACCCATGCGCTGTCCGTCGATGAATTGCGTGAAATTGCTCCGGCGGCGCGTGTACTGGATAACCGGCTCTATGTGGAAGATGGCTCACGTTATTCGAGTGCAGGTATCTCCACCGGAACTGACCTTATGCTGCATCTGGTGGCAAAACTGACATCGCCGGTCGTGGCTCTGAACATTGCGCGTTACATGGTTGTCTATATCCGGCGTACCGGTGGCGAGCCGCAATTCTCACCGTGGCTGAGCGGGCGTAATCATATTCATCCGGCAATTCATCGCATTCAGGATGCGATTATTGCTGATCCGGCGCGGTGCTGGTCTCTGGCAGAGCTGGCTGATACCGGTTTTATGAGTGTTCGCAATCTGTCGCGTCTGTTTCAGGAGCATACGGGGCTGACGGTGACGGAATATGTCAATCTGATCCGCGTAACACTGGCCAAAGATATTCTGACCAATTCACCGCTGGATATGGAGAATATCGCCGAGAAAACCGGCTTTACCTCAGCCCGCCATCTGCGCCGTGTCTGGTCGAAATATAATGCTGTGCCGCCGAGCCATTATCGCCGGATTACCGGACAGGTGTAAGATCACGTTGCACAAGACCGCAAATCACTGCGAGTAATAACAATCCGGCCGAAGCCCACAGACCACTTGAGAGATTGTGCGTCAGGTCATTGATAAAGCCGATCAGCACAGGGCCGACAATTTGTCCGATTGAGAACATAACAGTCATCATACCGATTGCTGCTGCCCAGCCTTCCGGTGGCAGATTGCGGCGCACATAGACTGTAGTTGAAGCAACAACTGCGAAAAAGGCACAACCGAAACCGGCAGCAGAAACCATCAGCAGAGGCGTGCCGGATGAGAAAATCGGCAGCAGTGATGCAATCAGCGTGACGAGTGAGAGCAGAGCGAAACCATAGCCATGCAGCACTTTTTTCTGAATACCTGCACAAACCCATGGTGAGGAAATTGCGCCAAGCCCGATCACAAACCAAAAGGCTGATTGCAGCATAGCCCCGCCGCCGGAATTCTGCACCCATGCGATCATAAAGGTCATATAGGCAATATAACCGGCACCGACAAAGAGATATCCCGCTAGAATGCCGCTCATGGCTTTGTAATCAACGCGGTAAGGTTTGCTTTTCTGATCCGGCTTGTAGAGCGTTACATTTTGTCCGCGCGCACCGATCAGCAACAGAGCCAGCGGGGCGGCGACCAGCGCCAGCAAAGCCCATGCATAAGGCCATGAACCTGCACCCAAATAGGCAATCAGATAAGGAATGACGAGACCGGACAGGAAAATACCGATGCCCGGTCCTGCATAGAAAATACCGAGAATAACCGAACTGCGTTCAGGATGGCGTTGAGCAAGACCGGTTGTCAACAGGCCACCGGCCACAAAAGCCAGACCTGCACTGAGTCCGGCAATAAATCGCAGCAGGTTGAGAATAAGCACATCGCGGAAGACCGCGCAGAGTGCCAGCGAAGCGACAACCAGCCAGATATTGATGATCATCATTTTATAGGCACTGATATAGCGCAGCAGGCGCGATGTGAGCAAAGCGCCGAACAGATAACCAATCCCGTTGCTGGTATTCATCCAGCCTGCATCCGCATAGGACCAGTGCAGATCGGCACGCATATCCGGCAGCACAAGCGCATAGGCAAAACGTGCAAAACCCAATCCCAGTGCCGGAACCATTGCTAAGGCCAGCACAACGGCTAAGGCATTTTCACTTTTTCCGAACGGGTTTTGGGTGGTCATTACAGGCATTCCGGTATTGTTTTACAGTATAACTTATAGCGGATTCACAGCTTGGCGGTGATGATTAATCCGCATGAGAGAGCGTGTTCAAATAGAAAAAGCCCCGCCTGATTATTCAGGCGGGGCTTTTACAAATCATGGCTGATTAAGCAGCCATTGCTTTCTGCAGGTTTTCGTCGATCTTGTCGAGGAAGCCTGTTGTGGACAGCCAAGGCTGATCCGGACCGATCAGCAAAGCCAGATCCTTGGTCATGTAGCCGGATTCAACTGTGTCTACGCAGACTTTTTCCAGTGTATCGGCAAAGCGCTTCAGTTCGGCATTGTCGTCGAGCTTGGCGCGGTGCGCGAGACCACGGGTCCATGCGAAGATCGAAGCGATCGAGTTGGTTGAGGTTTCCTCACCCTTCTGATGCTGGCGATAGTGACGGGTTACAGTACCGTGAGCAGCTTCTGCTTCAACAGTCTTGCCATCCGGTGTCATCAGAACCGAGGTCATCAGGCCGAGCGAGCCGAAGCCCTGTGCCACGATGTCGGACTGCACGTCGCCGTCATAGTTCTTACAAGCCCAGACATAGCCGCCGGACCATTTCAGAGCCGAAGCAACCATGTCGTCGATCAGGCGGTGTTCGTACCAGATCTTGGCTTCTTTGAACTTCTCAGCAAATTCAGCCTGATACACTTCTTCAAAGATATCTTTGAAACGGCCGTCATAGGCTTTGAGAATGGTGTTCTTGGTCGACAGATAAACCGGATAGCCGCGCTGCAGGCCGTAGTTCAGCGATGCGCGTGCGAATTCACGGATGGATTCGTCGATATTGTACATAGCCATAGCTACACCGGAGGATGGTGCATCATAGACTTCGTGTTCAATGGTTTCGCCGTCTTCACCAACGAATTTGATCGACAGCTTGCCTTTGCCCGGGAATTTGAAATCAGTCGCGCGGTACTGGTCACCGAAAGCATGACGGCCAACGATGATCGGCTGAGTCCAGCCCGGCACCAGACGTGGTACGTTTTTGCAGATGATTGGTTCGCGGAAAATGACGCCGCCGAGAATGTTGCGGATGGTGCCGTTTGGCGATTTCCACATTTTCTTGAGTTTGAATTCTTCAACGCGGGCTTCATCAGGGGTGATGGTGGCGCATTTCACACCAACGCCGTGCTCTTTGATAGCATTCGCTGCGTCGATGGTAACCTGATCATTGGTTGCATCGCGGTGTTCTACCGACAGATCATAATATTTCAGATCGATGTCGAGATATGGATGGATGAGTTTGTCTTTGATAAACTGCCAGATGATGCGGGTCATCTCATCGCCGTCAAGCTCAACAACGGGATTTGCAACTTTGATCTTTGCCATTAAAACCTCTCCTTCATGAAGTTGCGCCTCTCATAGCACTGCTTAGGCGAGAGGCAAAGTGCTAACGACGCCTTGAGAACAGGAATAATAAAAAACGCCGGAGATAACGGGTTTTTATACTGTCAGAGGGCAATTTATTTGTTCACGATGGTGTGAGATTTGCTTCGCTCCGGTGCATGACAGAGCCGGTACAGGTTGCGGGCGATTCAGTTTTTTGAACTGAGACCTGTTTAATTATCATGCATGATTTGAATTCCGTCACTCTTCCGTTTAAGAAAAGCGCGAAAAGCGCATGCGGAATGTCTCGTTTTGCGCGTGAAGTTCGAGTTTTGAGAAGATAATGGCCGGTACAGACAAACAGCGCCCGATGATTTCAGAAGGCCCAGCAATCATTCTCGTGGAGCCGCAATTGCCGGAAAATATCGGTATGGTGGCACGCGCTATGGCGAATTTCGGCCTCGGCGAATTGCGTCTGGTCAATCCGCGTGAAGCCTTTCCGAATGATAAAGCCCGCTCTGCTGCCAGCAAGGCCGATCATATTATTGACAGCGCGGTTCTCTATGATGATCTGCCGTCAGCGCTGGCTGATCTGAATTTTGTCTATGCTACAACCGCCCGCGAGCGTGACGGTTTCAAACAGGTGCGCGGCCCTGTGGAGGCAGGTAAAATCCTGCGTCAGAAATTCCGTACCGGTGAGAAAACCGGCATCATGTTCGGCCGTGAACGCGTCGGCCTGAAAAATGATGAAGTCGGTCTGGCTGATGAACTGGTGACTTTTCCGGTCAATCCGGCCTTTGCCTCGCTCAATATCGCGCAGGCTGTGCTGCTGATGTCCTATGAATGGATGAAATCCGGTCTGGAAAATGAAACAGACACGGTTTTCCGTGGGCCTGAACTGCAACCGGCGAATAAAGAATATCTACACGGTTTCTTTAATCATTTGGAGGAAGCTCTGGATACGCGCGGTTATTTCCGGCCAGAAGCGCGTAAGGAGATCATGGTGAATAATCTGCGGGCAGTGCTGACCCGTCCGGCATTTGCGGAAGCTGAAATCCGCTTGCTGCGCGGCGTGCTGACCTCGCTGGATTATTTCTCACCGAAGAGCCCGCGTGGATCCGGCGCGCCCGAAGGCCGCGCCAGAATACCCAATGATGCCGCTCCAGAAGGTAGAGCCAGAGTGCATAAAGACGAGACACAGAATACTGAGCAGGATAAACCGGACGAAAAGTCCTGAGGCAGGTTTGCGATGCACCATCTCGCGCAATATACAGCAACCAATATTTCCAGCAGGCAGGATGCGCCGGTCATCGTTTTTGACAGCGGTATCGGCGGTCTGACCGTGTTGCGCGAGGCGCGGGTGCTGATGCCCGACCGTCATTTTATCTATGTGGCTGATGATGCAGGTTTTCCCTATGGTTCATGGGAAGAGCCGGCTCTGCGCGAGCGTATTGTCAGCCTGTTCGCTGATCTGATCCGCCGGTTTCATCCTCAGCTCTGCGTGATTGCCTGTAATACAGCGTCCACACTTGTGCTTGATGATCTGCGGCAGGCTTTTCCCGATACGCCTTTTGTCGGTACAGTTCCGGCGATTAAGCCTGCAGCTGAGCGCACACATTCCGGTCTTGTCTCGGTTCTGGCGACACCGGGCACGGTTAAACGCGCCTATACGCGGGATCTGATCCAGTCTTTCGCTACACAGTGCCATGTGCGCCTTGTCGGCGCTGACCGGCTTGCCACATTGGCCGAAGCGCATATTCGCGGCGAAAAGATTGATGATGAGCTGGTGCTTGAGCAAATCACGCCATGCTTCATTGAGAAAGACGGTAAGCGTACGGATATTGTTGTGCTTGCCTGCACGCATTATCCGTTTTTGGCCAATGTATTCCGCCGTTTAGCACCATGGCCGGTTGACTGGCTTGATCCGGCTGAAGCAATCGCCCGGCGTATGTTGTCGCTGCTGCCTGAGAATAAAGACAAGATTCTCCATCATCATGATGATCTGGCTGTGTTTACATCCGGAAAACCGGATTATGCGATCCGCCGCTTGTTGCAGGGCTTTGGCCTGCGGAACTAGAGCTAAGCAGCAAATTGCTATGCCCGCTTCCGGCGGGCAATCTTCACCATTCCTGCGGATAAAATCTTTTTTAAAGAAAGCACTTGACCTTAACCTAAGGGCAAGCCTGCATAACTTGTGCGATGATAGTCACAAGGAGAAAGCATGCTCACAATAGGACAAATGGCGCGCTCCCAAGGGGTAACGACAAAAACACTGCGCCATTATGACAGTATCGGTCTGTTCAGCCCCTGCCTGAGCGGGCAGGATAATGGCTACCGCTATTACCGGCCGGAGCAGATTGTAACACTGGGGCGCATTGTCTGGCTGAGGCAGCTTGGTATGGCGCTGGATGAGATCAAAACACTGGCTGCCAGCGGCGGTCTGGACAGTGTGGAGAAGATGCATGCAAGCCTGCAAAATCATGCAGTGCAGCTTGAGGCTGACATCAACCGCCGTCAGAAAACCCTCGATCATCTTTATCGCTATCTCGCACAACCGGAGCGTAAAATGCCTGAATTACAAAAGCCTGAACGTGTTTTCTTCGCTGCTCAACGGATTATCGGCATGTGCTGGTATCCTGAGGATGAGGGCAGCATCGCGCAAATGTGGGATCGCTTTGAAGCGCGTGAGCATGAGATTGAACGCCTGAATGAGCCTGTCGGTACTTTCGGCATTTGCCAGCCGCTGGAAGACGGCCAGTGGCGTTATATTGCGGGTCTTCCGGTTGGCGCAGATGCTGTGATTCCTGAAGGACTGGTCGCCATGGAAATTCCGGGACGCTATTACGCGAAAGTTGAGCATCAGGGAGAAGTGACGACCTTGCCGGAAACATTCCGTGCGGCCTATTCCGAATGGCTGCCGAGTGCAGGTATGCAGCCTGATGAAGGGCCGGAATTTGAATATAGCGGCGCGCGTTTTCTCGGGCCGATGAATCCTGAAAGCGTGACCGAGATTTATATTCCGCTGAAATAATCCGTATTCAAAAATGAAGTGATAAATGAGCGACCTTGATCATGTTTCAGGTCGCTCTTTTTATGATTGCGTTGTACTGCCGGTAACGAAAAAGAATATCAGCGGAGATTGGAATGATGAAACAGACAGTGGCTGTATTGGCGGCAGGGCTTGGTATTTTGACGCTGACAGGCAGTTTGGCCTCTGCAAATGAGCAGGTGGGTTTCCGGCAAACCGAACTGGCAGATAAGAGCGGCAAGCGTGACTTGAAAGTCGCGCTTTGGTATCCGGCATTCGACACAAAAGCAGCCGAGACTGTTGGTGAAAATCCGGTCTTTAAAGGCATTCAGGCAATGCCGGATGCTGCGCCTGACGGCAAAACGCATCCGCTTGTAGTCTTGTCGCATGGCTATGGCGGTAGCTGGCGTAACCTGAACTGGCTGGCAGGTGAGCTGGTCGGGCAGGGCTATATCGTTGCCGCGCCGGATCATCCGGGCACAACGACATTTAATCGTGACAAAGAGCAGGCTGCGCAGCTCTGGGAACGACCGTATGACCTTAGTCGTGTGATTGATGCTGTGACCACTGACAGCGCCTTAGCGGGCAAAGTTGAGCCAAGCCGCATTGCTGCGATTGGTCATTCACTCGGAGGCTGGTCGGTTGTGGCTCTGGTTGGCGCACAGTTTGACCCTGCGCGCTTTGACAGGGATTGCACAGAGCAGCCCAATCCGCGCACTTGTGGTCTGGCGAGTGAGCTGATTACCCCGCGAGGCGAAGTTGCGGCAGAAAAACTGAAAACAATGAAGGCCGATCCGCGTGTTGGTGCGATTGTCACGCTCGATCTGGGCTTGGCGCGCGGTTTCACACCGGAGAGCCTGAACAGCATTACTATACCGGCGCTGATTTTTGGGGCAGGCGTTGATATTGGTGATCTGCCTGCGAAACTGGAATCCGGCTATGTCGCTTCCAATATGTCAGCAAAAACTGCGCAATATGTTGAGATTGCGGATGCCATGCATTTCAGCTTCATGCAGATATGCAAGGCCGGTGCATCAGAACTTATCGAGGCAGAAACCCCGGGAGACGGTATTGTCTGTAAAGACGGCGGAGAGCGCGGCCGCGAGGCAATACATCGTGGAGTCGCTGATATGATTATTGCATTTCTGGCGAAATCACTACCTGCAAAATGATAAGAAAAAGGCCGCTAAATAGCGGCCTTTCTTTTGAGAGCCTTGGGAGGCTTATTTTGCTTTTAACTCACTGACTTTGCCGACGGTGAAGAACTGGGTTTCACCATTGGAGTCATCCACACCGTCATTATCAGTCACAACATAGCCGATGCCGTTTTTGTCGATGGCGAAGCCTTCAAGTTTATCCGGAACAAAACCGTTGAGCTTCTTGAGGTCAGGAATGAAATCATAGACCAGTGTTTTGCTGACAAGCGGCAGTTTCTCACCGATCTTCGCTGGCTTCAGATCAGCCAGAGCCACTTTGTAGAGGCGCTTGTTGACAGCTTCATTGCCGATCAGGTTATCACGCTCAACGATATAGAGCTGACCGTCATGGGCAGTGATTTCCGACAGGCCGACCCAGCCTTTTTCTTTCTTATCCAGCGGATAGGAAACGGCAGCCCATTCTTCGCTCTTCAGATTGTAGCTGAGGATTTTGACATTGCCCTTTTCGTCGTCAGCCCATTCGCGCTGTACAACCATCCAGAGCGTTTCATTGTCGCCTTCACCGGTGCGGGTGATGCCTTCAAGACCGAAACGGGTTTGATGCTTGAGCAGGTCTTCAGGCAAAGCGATTTCTTTTTTGATCTCGCCTTTATCATTCACATTGAGAATGGCATGCGGCACCAGTTTCTTCTGGTCGCCTTCATTAGCCAGCCAGAAACCGCCTTTGCCATCGGTCGTAATGCCTTCAAGATCAATCTTTTGCGCTGCATCTTTACCGCGCTTGACGAGCAGCGCAGAGGTGATTTTCGCAGGCTTCTGATTGGCGTCAATCGTGTAGATTGTCGGCGCAGCGAAATAAGCAGAGTCAGAGACTGCATAGAGAATGCCGTCTTTGCTTTCATCAGTAACCAGACCGGAGAGCGCGCCCCAGGCGATGGGTGTGCCTTCTTCCGTCAGTTCGGAAACCAGTTGCGGATAATCTGCGGCTTTGTCCTGCAACTCATAAATCATCACATGGGAGCGGGCGGCGCCGTCTTCACCCAGATCAGTTTCATTAGCGGTTACCAGCAGGTTACGTGACGGGATCGCCAGAACACCTTCAGGGCCGATGCCTGATGGCAGCAGCTGAACGAATTCAGGATCTTTACCGGTATCTTTATAAACACCGACCATCGAGCCGCGCTCGCTGGCAACGAAGAGATAGTTGGTCTCGCCAAAACGACCGACCTCGGCACCTTCCAGCTCAACGCCTTTCTTGTTGCGCTTTTCCGGATAATGGCCGTGTGCAGCAATTTTGTGCTCCAGCGTATTGCCGGATTCGTAAGTTACCTTGCCGGTCTTATCGAAAATCGTGAAGCCGCGGGAGCCGTCTTTATAATCGCCTTCATTGGCGGTCAGCAGGCGATCATCGCCAACCCATTTGATAGTGTCCGGCTCGCGGGCGACATTTTTCATCTCGCCGTTAAATTTGATCTGGCCGTCTTTCTTGGTATCGATCTTGTCGAGGTCAACAGTACCGGCAGAAAAATGCGCGGTGATCTTGCCGGAAGCAGCATCGACGATCGCAATATGGTTGTTTTCCTGAAGGGTAACAGCAATTTCATTCTTGCTGTTGATGGAAACAAATTCCGGCTCCGGATCTTCCGGTGCAACTTCTGCAATGCCGGTCAGATCAACCACTTTCATGGTTTTGCAATCCGGTGTGCCGTCTTTGAGATTGAGAATAACCAGATTACCGGCTGGCAGCTGTGGCAACTCACCATCATTCAGCTCTTCATCGCGCTCATTCTCAATGGCAACGGCGAGGAATGTCTTGTCCGGTGAAACGGCAACGGAATCCGGCTGACCGCCGAGATCGCAGCTCATTTCAACCTTGCGCGATGCAATGTCAATGACATCCAGACGGCCGGATGGCTTCACATAGCTTTCAGATGTGTTGACACCGGCGAAAACGCGCTTGCCTGCAACGGCGACCGATGTCGGTTCGCCTTCAACTTTAAGAACGCCGCCGGCTTTAGGGTTTTTAGGATCGGTAATATCAACAAAACCGATGCCGCCATACGGGCTGTCGGAATAGATCAGCATATTACCGTCTTCCGAAACCGTAATGATTTCAGAGGAGGTTGCCGCTTTTGCATCTGCATCTTTCGGCAGGTTATCGGCGACTGCAAAGCTGGCGATGCGGTTGAAAACCGGCTCAGCCGAAGCGGAAAAAGCAACGGAACTTGCCAGAGTGGCAGTAAGAGCGGTGATGAGAGAAAGTCTCATAGAACGGCGCGACATGAATATCCCCAAATGTTGGATAAAATTCTGGATCTCTGATCCAAAAGCCGCCATGCCTTGCAGCAAATGGCAATTTCTACGCTTCCGGTACTCACGTACTTATATATACGCTGCGTTCCGGTGCTCGAAATCACCATTTTCGCTATGGCCTGCCACTTTTTGATTCAGACATTGAGGGGAGATTTCGCCGTTCTCTGTTTCAGACAAATGTCACTTCCATGAAGAAATGATGACATGGCTTTTATTAGCATTTTATTCGCTGATAAAACGGTGGGAAAACGGGATGCGGTCGGTTTCAGAAAACGCTGAAACGCTTGCAGATTGTATTGTCGCCGGTGCGATAGCTTTGGAAACCGATTGCGTCATAATAAGCAAGCCCGTTGGCATTATCCGCGCCGATAGTCGCGTCAATATTTTGCAGGCCTGCATTTTCAGCAGCAAGTTTTGTTGCGGAAAACAGTGCCTTGCCGACACCGTGTCTGGCCGCACTTGGACTGACATGCGTGCCGATAATACCCCAGCCCGCTGAGACACCATATTTATTGCCCTCAGCTGCGCGGATCAGCGACTGGAAGCCCAAAACCTCGCCATTTGCATCTTCTGCCACGCTGCATAGAATGCCATGCGGGTTATTGATATAAGTATCGCGCACGAAATCCTGATCATGCGGGCGCTGCCGTTGTGTAACTGCAATAATATCTGTCAAAATGCGGCTCATGGCTTCAGCATCACTCAATCGGGCAGTTCTGATGAACATTGTTTTATCTTCCAAATAGCTGAGTGCATTTATTTGTCTGACGGTGTCTGCGGTCGTGCGAGGTTGCCTTTGCCGAAAGTGTAACCGGTCTCCACTGTTTTCGATCCGAATTTTGAGCGCAACTTATCAATGGCTGTTTCAGCCGCCGCACGCTTGCCGGCTTTGATATCCACGAGATCAGGCGGATCAGCCTTCACCGGATCGGTGAGGTCGGTCACGCCGATGCCGAGCAGACGATATTTGGTGCCGTCAATTTCCTTTTGCAGCATATAAAGGCCGGTGCGGAAAATCCTGTCGGCAAGCTGCGTAGGATCGCTCAGACGATGATTGCGTGTACGGCTTTGGAAATCCTTGGTTTTGAGTTTCAGCACCACTGTATGACCGGCAATCTCGCCATGTTTCAGCCGTCCGGCCACTTTTTCCGACAGTGCACGCAGAACCGGCACCAGCTCTTCAGCCTTGGCGATATCAATATCAAAAGTGGTTTCATTGGAGATGCTCTTCATCTCACTTTCAGGCTGGACGGTGCGTGTGTCCATGCCGCGGGAGAGGCGGTAGAGACGCTGCCCCATCACGCCATAGGACTTCATCAGCGCAGATTCTTCCATTTGCTGGAGCTGTCCAATGGTCTGAATACCGTCAGCATTGAGCTTGGCATTGAGCGCCTTGCCGACACCCCAGATCATACCGACTGGCTTAGGCTTCAGAAAATCCAGTGTTTCCTTTTCCCCGATCACCGAGAAACCACGCGGCTTCTCCATGTCTGAGGCAAGTTTCGCCAGAAATTTGCAATAGGACAAGCCGACAGAAACGGTGATGCCGATTTCCTGTTCAATCCGGCGGGCGAATTCTGCCAGCACAAGGGCAGGCGGCGCACGGTGCAGTTTGGCCGTACCGCGCAAATCCAGAAACGCCTCATCAATCGAAAGCGGTTCGACCAATGGCGTGAGATCAAACATCATTTGGCGAATCTGATGCCCGACCTTGCGGTATTTCTCCATATTCGGCTTAACGAATATGGCCTGCGGGCAGAGCTCAATAGCTTTGAAGGTCGGCATGGCAGAACGCACGCCGTGAATACGCGCAATATAGCAGCAGGTGGAAACCACACCACGCTTGCCGCCGCCGACAATCACCGGCTTGTCACGCAGTTCAGGATTGTCGCGTTTTTCAATGGAGGCGTAAAAAGCATCGCAATCAATATGTGCAAAGCTTAAATCATATAGCTCTTCATGACGTACCAGACGCGGGCTGCCGCAAGCGCTGCAGCGTGGTCTCGGTTCATTACGGCGTTTTTTCTGCACAGTCAGGCAATCGCGGCAGAAACCTGCCTGCGGATCGGCCTCAGCAAAATAACCGGAAACACCGTTGACCATCGTAAAACCTGTATCATGATCCGAACATAAGCGGAACATTTGCACAATACAGGCAGATGGTTTCAAGTGCCAGCGAATTTTATACACAATCTGCAGCGATGCAGGAGGTCGCACTTACATGGATTGGTCGTAAGCACTGTCGCCGTTCGGCAGAAAGCGCAGCGCCTGATTCATGCTTTCCGGCTTATGGCCGGTGGCTTCACAAAACTGCATGAGCGTTGGCTCATGTGCCAGATAGAACTGCAAAACACCGGTCAGAAAAGCCGGTTCCCCTGCGGCTTCGCGGATAGATGAGACTTCAATACCGGTGAGGGACAAAAAGCGATTCATCAGATCTGGTTGCTGCGCCAGAAAGACCAGAGCTTCAATGGCCAGATTTTCAGCATCGCTTTGATTCAAGATGGTTTTTGACATTTTATATCCGGCTGGCTTTTACGTTTTGGCAACTGTAATTGCATCTTTAGCTGTATGAAAGCTGTTTAGGAGCATTTTGGTCATTGTTCAATGCTATGCTGATGGGGTTGGAATAATCATGGTCTCTGTGTGCTGTACCCGTGCGTGGTAATTGACGTGAGCCGAAAACTACGAAATGCTGCGGCCAGCACGCGGATATATTCAGACAATGTTCTGAGTAATAAGGTATTTTTTCATGACCAAAAAAGTAATGATCGTCGAAGACAATGAGCTGAATATGAAGCTTTTCCGCGATCTGATTGAAGCCAGCGGTTATGAAACCATCCGTACGCGTAATGGTCTTGAAGCTATGGATCTGGCGCGAATCCACCATCCCGACCTGATTTTGATGGATATTCAGCTGCCGGAAGTCTCCGGCCTTGAAGTCACAAAATGGCTGAAAGAAGATGACGACCTGAAAGCCATTCCGGTAATTGCCGTCACAGCCTTTGCTATGAAGGGCGATGAAGAGCGTATTCGTCAGGGCGGTTGCGAAGCCTATATTTCCAAGCCGATCTCCGTGCCGCGCTTTATTGAGACGATCAAGTCCTATCTCGGCGACCTGTAGTTACAGGATTTCGCCTTACTGAGGTGAATGATGAAAATTCCTACGTTCCGCATTGTAAGGCCGACAGATAATCCGGATGTATTGCTTCCCTTTTATCGGGATGGTTTAGGACTGACAGTTCTTGATAGTTTTCAGGATCATGACGGTTTTGACGCGATCATTATGGGGCGTGAAAATGTGCCCTATCATTTTGCGTTTACACGCACCGATAAGCATCAGGCCGGTAAAGCACCAACCAAAGAGAATCTGCTGGTTTTTTATTTGCCGGATCATGCCGAGTGGGAAAATGCTGTTGAGCGTATGAAAGCGACCGGCTTTGTGCCTGTGAGCGCATTCAATCCCTATTGGGACAAGAAAGGGGTAACTTTCGAAGATCCGGACGGTTACCGTATTGTTTTGCAGCAGACAGATTGGGCGCCTTAATTACGGTTCCGACACAAATTGCCAATCGAAAATGCTCTGTATTCAGACAACAAAAAACCCGGGCTGATAACAGTCCGGGTTTTTTTAATAACCGAAACCAGAATTATTTGATTTTGGTTTCTTTGAATTCGACGTGTGCCTTAGCAACCGGGTCGTATTTACGCTTTGTCATTTTTTCAGTCATTGTACGGCTGTTCTTCTTGGTTACGTAGAAGAAGCCTGTGTCTGCGGTCGACAACAGCTTGATTTTAATTGTTGTAGCCTTAGCCATAACGATATCCTGCTCTTTTAAATAATAAAACCGCCTGCTTGTCCGGCGATTTCATCCGGGTGCGGGAATTTGGCGCGACACTACGGATACACGCCGAAAAGTCAAGCCCGCTGTTTACGAACTACCAGTCTGATAAGCAGAATTATGATAAATGCTGCAAAAAAGAGTGATAAAGTGACCGGGAAACCTGTTGCTCCCAGCAAATCCATACCGACACCGGCTGCCTGAGGGCCTGCCAGCATACCGATGCCATAGCAGAAAATGAACGCGGCATTGGCCGAAGCAAGCTCACGTCCCTGCAATTGCGAACCAAGGTGGGCGAGGCCGACAGTGTAAAGACCGGCAACCACACCGCCCCAGATCAGTAGCAGAACTGCCATCAGATACCAGTTGCTGACAACATAAGGCAGCAGCACCATACCGGCGAAACCGATAATAGCACAAATCAGCAGCAGAATACGGCGGTCACCGATGCGGTCGGAGACGAGGCCGAGCGGAATCTGCATCAGAACATTGCCGAGACCGACCATGGTCAGCAACAGCGCGGCATCGCCTTCATTGAGGCCGACACGCGTGCCGAAGACCGGAAACAGGGCAAAGCCGCCGGTTTCTACCGCACCATAGACAAAGACCGCCATTGTCGCTGCCGGAACCGCGAAAATATAAGGCATGAAGGGAACGTGTTCACCTTCTTCAAATTCAGGGCTGTCTTTACTGGCAATCATGACAGGGAAGGCTGCCAGCGCAATGATGACGATGCCGATACCAAATGGCATGAAACCGCCGCTGCCGATGATTGAGAACAACCACGGGCCGACCGCGAAGCCGAGCGATAGACAGGTCGCGTATATACCAAGCACCAGTCCGCGTTTGGCAGGCGGGGCAGAGGTATTGACCCAATATTCAGACAGCACAAATAGCACTGTGAGCGCGAAATGCAAGGAAACGCGCAGTGCAAACCATGCAATAATATTCGGAAACAGATAGAAACCGAGGAAGGACAGACCGCTGATGAACAGCATCAGCATCATCGAACGGGCAACGCCCAGATAGGAGCCGATACGCGCGGATAGCGCTGCGCCGAACAGCGATGCAAGACCGGCAACAGCCGTATTTGCACCGATGGTGCTGGCTGAATAGCCACGGCTTTCCAGAAGCACACTCAGCAGCGGAATACCAAGGCCGATCGCTGCACCAACGGCGCTGATCGTAGCAATGGCTGCGCCAAGAGAGCGCCATTGCGTTGGTTGAAGTACCTCTGATGCGGGTTCAGTTGAAAGATGGTCTTGCTGCATGAAACTTAAATCACCTCACGGACATGACGGCCATGCCGTTTACGATAGAACGGAACCGGATATATAGAGGACAAATTCCTGTCTTCGAGCAGGAGTTTTTCGATATCCCGCAAAATAATGCGCGTAATCGCTGCAATATTGAGATTAAAGGCCTCGGAAAAGCTCACAAATTTCAAATCAGACAATTCCGGCTCATTATAAGCAGATGATTCTATAGCGCTTATGTCAGCCGGATTGTGGTTTCGGGCAGGGAGTTCCGGGCTGATTTCATCCAGGAAACTGGCAAAGAAACGCGCATCATAGCGGCGCACATGACCGGGCGGGGTGATCGCGCGCGCCACATAACGCAGCTGCGATAAATCGGGCAGGTGATTGCTGCGGGCAAAACCTGTCCACGGATGTGTTTGCGCATCATCATGCGGCGTACCGAGCAACAGGCCGGTTTCCTCATAGGTTTCGCGTATTGCAGTCATGGCAAGCGCACGCGCGCGTTGTGTGCTGGCACGTTTGCCAAGTCCTGCCAGCAATTTTATTTCATCCTGCGGCCTGAGGCTGTTGGCAGCATTAATTCTGCCGTCCTGCGCTTCTGTACCGCCGCCGGGGAAGACAAACATATCCGGCATGAAATGCATCGCACGGGCGCGGCGCCCCATGAGAATACGCGGCTCATTGCCGTTGCGGTCGATGAGGATGAGTGAGGCAGCATCACGCGGCCGTATAATGCGGGATGCTGCGGTGCCCTGATTACTCAAAGCTGTCGCATCATCCGGCCGGTGCATATCCTGCAAAGCGTGGTCTGTTTTATGTCCTGACATTTGCGTCAGATATATTCCTGCTGACTTTCTTTATCAAAGCCATGCATATAAAGCGCCCATTGCAGGCCGATGGTGGCACCCTTGATCGGTTGCAGCAGCACCAGTGACATCAGAATGGTCACCGGCCCCCAGATGGCCAGATGCCCCCAGAGTGACAGGCCGCCCATATTTTCCACCATCATGAACAGCGCGACGACAACGTGGCCGACAATCAGCACGGTCAGATAGGCAGGCAGATCATCGGCACGCTGCGGTGTGTAATCTTCATTACAGACAGAGCAATTGGCGACCGGACGCAGGAAGGAGCGGAACAATTTGCCGTCACCGCAATGCGGGCAGCGGGAGAGAAAACCGCGCTGCATGGCTTGTCCCAACGGGCGCGGGGTGCGGGCGGGTTTTGTCTTTTCGCCGCCGAAAACCTGCGCTTCCGTCTGTGTCAGGGTCTGATCGCTGCTCATCATCGTCTCCCAATACCTGTGTCGGGGTTATCTTTTGCTCTTACGCGAAATATGGGCTGGTTTGCCTCTGGCCGGACCGCCGGTACGGGATTTCCCCGCCTTGCGGCTGAATTTGGTAGCTTTGTGGTGCGATTGCAAGGATGCAGGCAGCAAACGCGGTTCTGTCAGCATTTCAAAACGCAGCGCTCCGGCAACCGGCTGCGCTTCAACCAGTCGTACTTCCACACTGTCGCCAAGACGATAGCCTTTGCCTGACCGTTCACCGGCGACAGAATGACCGGCTTCATCATAGTGATAATATTCCCGGCCCAAAGTGGAAATGGGAATAAAGCCGTCGGCACCATATGTCGCAAGGGTCACAAACAGACCGGCTTTGGTCACACCCTGCACACGCGCCTGAAATTCATTGCCAACCTGTTCGGCCAGATGATGGGCGATCAGACGATCTGTCGTTTCACGTTCGGCCAGCATGGCGCGGCGCTCTGTCTGGGAAATGCTGAGCGCAATGGCAGACAATTCGCCAATCTCGTCATTGCTCAGACCATCGGGTCCCAGATTGAGCGCGCGGATCAGCGCACGATGCACGATCAGGTCAGCATAACGGCGGATCGGCGAGGTGAAATGCGCGTAATGGCGCAGATTCAAACCAAAATGGCCGATATTATCGGTATTATATTCGGCCTGACTTTGCGAGCGCAGTACCACCTGATTGACCAGTTCTTCATGGTCTGTACCCCGAATGCGGGACAGAATGCCGTTGAACTGACTCGGGCGCAGTTCCGCACCGCGGGCAAGGCTGATTTCCAGTGTTTTGAGGAAGTCACGCAGGGATTCCTGCTTGGTCAGCGACGGCAGATCATGAATACGATAGATCAGCGGCTGGTTTTTTGCTTCCAATGTTTCAGCGGCGGCGACATTGGCCTGAATCATAAATTCTTCGATGAGCTTATGCGCATCGAGCCGGTCAGGCACGATAACTTTCAGCACCTGTCCCTGATCGTCGAGGATCAGTTTCTTCTCCGGCAGATCAAGCTCCAGCGGCTCGCGCTTGTCGCGGGCTTTTTTCAGCGCCGCATAGGCCTTCCACAGCGGCTTCAGGCTGATATCAATAACGCGTTCGGTCTTCTCATCCAGAGCGCCGTCAATGGCCGCCTGTGCCTGTTGATAGGCGAGGCGGGCAATAGAGCGCATCATGATGCGGTGGAAGCTGTGCGAGCGTTTGCGGCCATCTGCACCGATGATAATGCGCACCGCCATGGCCGGACGGTCAACACCTTCACGCAGCGAGCACAGATCATTGGAGATGCGTTCCGGCAGCATCGGCACCACGCGGTCAGGGAAATAGACCGAATTGCCGCGCTTCAGTGCTTCATGGTCGAGCGAGGAGCCGTGCTGCACATAATGGCTGACATCGGCAATCGCCACGACAATGACAAAGCCGCCTTCATTGGCCGGATCAGTATCCGGTTCGGCAAAAACCGCATCGTCATAGTCTTTCGCATCAGCCGGATCGATGGTGACCAGCGGCAGCGAGCGCCAGTCCTCACGATGAGCCATAGTGGCAGGTTTAGCGTTTTCCGCCTGCTCAATCGCTCTTTCAGGGAAAATATGCGGAATTTCATATTCGTGAATCGCAATCATCGACAGCGCTTTTTCACTGCCGATTGAGCCGATCACCTGTTCAATCTTGCCCTGCGGCAGGCCAAAGCGGCTTTTCTGATGCGGGATCGCCTCAACCAGATCACCCGGTTCAGCACCGTTCAGATGTTGCGCATCAATGCTGATTTCATTCTGTTTGCGGTTGACCGGCTCAAGGCGGTATTCGCCGCTCTGCAGCTGGCGTAAAACACCAAGCACGGCATTATCGCGTTTTTCCAGCTTTTTGATAACGCGGCCGGTATAAGGCGCGGCGCTTTTATCGGAACTGGCAAAGATTTTCGCCAGAACCTGATCGCCAACACCAACTGTCGGGCCTTTATCCTTGTGTGTCCGGCGCAGCAGTACCAGTGGCGCTGCTGTTTCACCATTCCACTCAATCGGACGTGCAATCAGGCCGCCATCGCTGTCGCGACCGGTAATGGTCAGCGCTGCAATCGGAGGCAGGGTATTCGGGCGTGACAGTTTCTTGGCACGCTTCTCCACCTGTCCGTCATCGGCCAGTTCACGCAGAATATCTTTGAGATAAATGCGGGCATCACCCTTGAGATTGAACGCCTTGGCAATATCACGCTTGGCAGCGCGATCCGGATTTTCAGTGATGAAAGTGAGGATATCTTCCTTCGTCGGAAGATAGGCTTCCGAGAGCGGCTTCACTTTGGATTTACCGGAAAAGCTCTTGTTGTTTTTTGCGCCCTTCTGGTTTTTTTGTTTGCCTGAGCCGCTGTTACGGTCAGATGAAGGGTCTATTCTGCGAGCCAATCCGGTCATCCTTAATATTTACTTTTCATAAAGTCCTGAAAACTCTTTAAAGCATTTCAGCACAGAATGGAAACATTTGCTGTGCCTGCGCTGATGCAAATAAAAAAGGCACCATAGTAACTATGGTGCCCTCTGTTTTACGTGCTTTGTGCTGCTTATTCAGCCGCATCCGCTTTTTTAGGTTTAGCGGCTGCTTTAGTCGCAGTCTTTTTAGCTGCCGGCTTTTTGGCTGCTGCCTTTTTTACCGGTTTGGCTTCATCATCCGCAGCCTTGGCTTTGGTTGTCTTCTTCGGAGCCGCCGGTTTTTTCGGTGCGGCTTTCTTCGTGGTCTTCTTGGCGGAACCGGCTTTCGCTGTAATCAGCTCCAGCGCTTCTTCCATTGTTACCGTTGCCGGATCTTTGCCCTTTGGCAGCGTGGCATTGACCTTGCCCCAATTGACATAAGGGCCGTAGCGGCCGTCACGCACCGTAATTGAACCGCCATCCGGATGATCGCCGAGTGTGGCAAGCGCAGCCGGTGTTGCGCGGGTGCGACCGCCTTTAGCGGCTTTCTCCGCCAGCACAGTCACAGCACGGTTGATGCCGATTTCAAACACATCCTCAATGCTGTCGACATTGGCGAAAGCGCCGTCATGGGCAATATATGGACCATAACGGCCGAGGCTTGCGGTGATCATCTTGCCGCTTTCCGGATGCGGACCCACATCACGCGGCAGATTGATAAGCTGCAAGGCTTTTTCCAGATCAAGTTCAGCCAGTGACCAGCCTTTTGGCAGGCTGGAACGCTTGGCTTCCTTGCCTTCACCGCGCTGAATATACGGGCCGAAACGGCCGGTACGCGCAGTGATATCTTCACCGGTTGCCGGATCCTGACCAAGTACTTTTGGTTCATCAGATGCAGCTGCTGCATCACCTTCGCCTTCACCACCAAGCTGACGGGTGAATTTGCACTCCGGATAGTTGGAGCAGCCGACGAAAGCACCATATTTGCCGAGCTTCAGCGAGAGATTGCCGGTGCCGCAGGTCGGGCAGATACGTGGATCCATGCCATCGCCGCGATCAGGGAAGGCAAGGGCGGAAAGCTGCTCATTGAGCGCATCCAGCACATTGGTAACGCGCAGTTCTTTGGTGCTGTCGACATTGCCGGAGAAATCCTGCCAGAAGTCGCGCAGCACGTCTTTCCATGCCAGTTTGCCATCGGAAATCAGATCGAGCTTTTCTTCCAGCGCAGCGGTGAAATCATATTCCACATAGCGCTCAAAGAAGCTTTCAAGGAATGCGGTGACCAGACGGCCTTTGGCCTGCGGGATCAGCTTGCGCTTATCCATCGTGACATAATCGCGGTCACCCAGAGTTTTCAGCGTTGCAGCATAAGTCGACGGGCGGCCGATGCCGAGCTCTTCCATGCGCTTGATGAGCGATGCTTCGGAATAGCGCGGAGGCGGTTCAGTCGAATGCTGGGTTGCGTCGATTTTCTCGCGCTTCAATGTCTCACCGGCATTGATCTGCGGCAGACGTGCGCTGTCCTCGTCTTCATCTTCTTCTTCGCGGTGATCAGTATAGGCCGCGAGAAAGCCGTTGAAGCGGACAACCGAACCATTGGCACGCAATACAGCCGAACGGGCGCCGTTTTTAGCTTCAATATCAACGACTGTGCGTTCAATATCGGCAGGCTGCATCTGGCTGGCGATGGCGCGTTTCCAAATCAGCTCATAAAGGCGAGCCTGATCATCATCGAGATATTTGCGCACTTCTTTCGGATGACGGCTGAAATCGGTCGGACGCACCGCTTCGTGCGCTTCCTGAGCATTTTTCGCTTTAGTGGAATAGTAACGCGGCTTTTCCGGCACATAATTATCGCCGAATGTCTGGCCGATTGCTTTGCGCGCAGCGGAAATCGCTTCCGGTGCCATCTGCACACCGTCAGTACGCATATAGGTAATCAGACCGGTGGTTTCACCACCAAGTTCAATACCTTCATAAAGGCGCTGCGCAACCTGCATAGTGCGCGATGCGGAGAAGCCGAGCTGACCGCTGGCGGCCTGCTGCAAGGTGGAGGTGGTGAATGGCGGGCCCGGATTACGTTTGGTCGGCTTGGCATCAACGCTCATGACATTGAAGGCCGCGCCTTCCAGCATGGTGCGGATGGCACTTGCCTGCTCTTCATTTTTAATATCGAGCTTGCCGAGTTTTTTGCCGTCAACAACAGTCAGGCGGGCAGTGAAATTATCGCTGCGCGGTGTCTGGAGCAGGGCGGCAATATTCCAGTATTCTTCACGGATGAAGCGTTCGATCTCGGTTTCACGGTCGCAAACGAGGCGCAGTGCAACCGACTGCACACGGCCAGCCGAGCGCGAACCCGGCAATTTGCGCCACAATACCGGCGACAGCGTAAAGCCTACCAGATAGTCGAGCGCACGGCGTGCCAGATAGGCATCCACCAGCGGCACGTCGATTTCACGCGGATTGGCCATCGCTTCGAGCACGGCATTTTTTGTAATGGCGTTGAACACCACGCGCTTGACCGGCTTGGAGCCGAGCACTTTTTTAGCGCGCAGCACATCCAGCACGTGCCATGAAATTGCTTCCCCTTCGCGATCAGGGTCAGTTGCCAGAATCAGTTCGTCACTTTCCTTGACCGCTTTGGCGATCTCGGAAAGGCGCTTGGAGGAGGCCGCATCGACCTCCCAGCTCATGGCAAAATCTTCATCAGGACGAACAGAGCCGTCTTTTGCAGGCAAATCGCGGACATGACCGAAAGAGGCCAGAACCTTATAGCCTGAGCCTAGATATTTATTGATTGTTTTGGCCTTGGCGGGCGATTCAACGACAACGACATTCATATTGCGGGTCCAGATTAACGTACACAGCCGGATATGCCCGGATTGCGCCAGTGTTGATAATCATCAGGCTGGCAGGATATTTGTCATTCAAATGAACAGCGAAATCAGATTGGTCAAGAGCAAGCCACTGTTTTTTACGCAAAACAACGACAGGTTGACATTGTTTATTTTGTAATCATAGGTTGATTTCAGGCATTGTACATATCAAATTTGTCTGTTCCGGCTGCAATAGAATGACATTTTATTTGGTTCTTTAATTTATATATTTAGGCTTAAGGCGGGCTCATGAAGGCAGATAAAGAGAAGTCCTATCATGAAATCATTTATGTTCATGATAAACTACTGGAATTACGTCATATTGCTCAGTCCAACCACTATCCGATGCTGGCTTATTTCATAGAAATGGCATGGGTTGAGGCATCAGATGTTTTGCGCAGCCAGTCAGGCCGGATGACGAAAAACTGATTATTGTGAGGGCAAAAGCGCAACCAGACCATTGTCGCTGCGTTGCAACTGCCCCGCGAGATCAAGCTCCAGCAATGCCAGATGCACGGCAGAGGCACTGAGACCTGTGTGGCGGATAATCACATCCGCTGAAACGGGGGGGTTGCTGAGAGCGTTGCGGATACGCTCATAATCATTGTGTGCCGGAACAGGATTTTTACCGGTATCGAAACCGATACTTGCCGGCTGCTTCATCAAAATCTGAGCTGTGTCTTGATTGAACAATGTTCCGGCCTGCATTTGTGCCGTACAGGCCTTACGCAGCATCGGCTCCAGTGCATCCAAAATATCCTGTGCTTCGGTGAGCATGATAGCGCCGTTCTTGAGCAGAGAATTGGCACCATTCGCACGCGGATCAAGCGGTGAACCCGGTACAGCAAAAACCAGCCTGCCCATTTCTGCAGCCAGTCGTGCACTGATGAGCGAACCGGAACGCTGCGCCGCTTCAATCACTGCAAGCCCGAGCGACAGACCGGCGATGATGCGGTTGCGGCGCGGAAAGTCCTGTGCGCGCGGAACCCAGCCCATCGGCATTTCAGTAATAATGACCCCGCCATTATCAATGATCTGGTCGAGCAGCGGAATATTTTCCGGCGGATAGGGGCGGTCAAGCCCGCCTGCCAGAACGGCAATCGTACCGGTCTCAAGGCTGGCTTTGTGCGCCGCCGTATCAATGCCTCGCGCAAAGCCGGAAACGATGGCGCAGCCGGATTGCCCGAGATCGCGAACCAGCTGGCTTGTGAAAGCGCAAGCTGTAGCAGAAGCATTTCGTGCGCCGACAATCGCCACGGGCGGCTTGCTGAACAGCGACGCATCTCCAAGCACAGTTACCAGTGGCGGAGGATTGAGGATTTGTCTGAGATAGGGTGGATATTCCGGCTCGCCCATTCCGATAAGTTTGGCACCGGCGCGTTCTATCGCTTCCAGTTCCTGTTCGGCTTCATCAATTGTATGAATACGCAGCGGGCGTTTGGCTGTGGAGCGCACCAGTTGCGGCAGGCGCTCAAGTGCGGCAGCAGCGCTGCCGCAATAGGCGATCAGATCGCGAAAACTGGCAGGCCCGACATTATCGCTGCGGATCAGCCGCAACCAGTTGAGTCTCTGCTGATCTGAGAGACGAATTCCTTTTGACTGCGAACCCGTCTCTGCGATCATTTATTTTGATCCTATTTTGGTTTCTGTGCCGCTCAGTAACCGTTCAATATTTGCACGGTGCTTGATAAAAATTATCAGCGTCAGAACTGCAAAGAGCAGCGCTGTTTTCGTCAGCCCGAGATAGAGAATGGAAAGTGGAACGATGATACAGGCGATCATCGCTGAGAGCGATGAATAGCGTGTGAGAAGCGCGATTACGATCCACACTGCGGCAAAAACCAGTGCACCCGGCCATGCCAGTCCCAGCAGAATACCGAGATAAGTGGCAACGCCTTTGCCGCCTTTAAATCCAAGCCAGACCGGAAAAATATGGCCGAGAAATGCGCCAAGCCCTGCGGCCAAGGCATAGTCGCGGCCGAAATAGGCAGCAACCAGTACGGCAATAGTGCCTTTGAGCATGTCGCAGAGCAGAGTTGCCGCAGCAATTTTCTTATTGCCGGTGCGCAACACATTGGTTGCGCCGATATTGCCGGAACCGATGGAGCGCACATCGCCGAGACCCGCCATGCGGGTGAGCAGTAAACCAAAGGGGATTGAACCGAGCAGATAGCCAAAGACCAGCGCTGCAAAAATGCCAGCCGCGCTGCCGGTGATAATCAGTGGTTCAAGCATGAAGTCCCCTCAGAGTGATTTGTCCGCGCAACCGGACAGCAGAAATTAGGCATAAAATCCGCACCAAAACAATATTTATAATGCGAAGACTGTTTTGCCGCTGACCACGGTACGGATCACGCGACCCTGAAATTTAGCATCTTCAAAAGAGCTGTTTTTCGAGAGCGAGTGCAATTCTTCAGCCTTTACAACCCATGGTTCATAAAGATCAACCACGGCGAAATCAGCTTTTGCACCAACTTTCAGAGTGCCTGCATCCAGACCATAGAGTTTGGCCGGAGCGGTGGAAAGCACTTCGATCAGACGCAAGAGGCTCAATGAGTCATTGTGATAGAGACGCAGCGCTGCCCCCAGCAGGGTTTCCAGTCCGATTGCACCGGCTTCCGCATCGGCAAATGGCAGACGTTTGGTATCAACATCCTGCGGATTATGCGCGGAGACAATCACATCAATCGTGCCGTTGCGCACGGCTTCAATCATCGCCTGACGGTCATCTTCATTGCGCAGCGGCGGCGAAAGACGGAAGAATGTGCGATATTCGCCGATATCATTTTCATTCAGCGATAAATGATTGATCGAAACAGCAGCGCTGACTTTTGCATTGGTTTCCTTGGCGCGGCGCAGAACCTGAGCCGACATATCGCAGGAAATTTGCGCAGCGTGATAATTGCCGCCAGTCATGCTTGCTAAGCGCAGGTCACGTTCCAGCGGAATGACTTCTGCTTCGCGCGGCGCACCGGAAAGACCGAGCCAGCTGGCATAAAGCCCGCTATTCATTGCACCGCCGCCGAGATAAGGGTCGATTGTCTCATGGGCAATCACCGCGCCAAAATCCTTGGCATAGGTCAGCGCACGGCGCAGCAGCAGCGTATTGGCCAGTGATTTGCGGCCTTCGGTAAAGGCAACCGCACCGGCTTCGCGCAGCAGACCCATTTCGGTCATTTCCTCACCCAGCAAGCCACGGGTGATGGCCGCAGCCGGATGCACATTGACAATGGCGGTGTCGCGGGCAGTCCGCTTGACGAATTCGACCAGTGCCACATTGTCAATCACCGGATCAGTATCCGGCATCATAATCATGGAGGTTACGCCACCGGCAGCAGCAGCCTGACTGGCCGAGGCGATAGTTTCACGATGTTCTGTACCCGGCTCACCGATAAACACGCGGCTGTCGACCAGACCCGGGATCAGTACATTGCCGTTAAGGTCAATGACTTCTGCGCCTTCCGGCGTGCCCTGATTATTGGTATCCGCACCGCTGGCAATAATAATGCCGTCCTGAACGATCAGCGTGCCGGTTTCATCGAGATTGCGCGAAGGATCAATGATGCGGGCATTGGTGTAAACTGTAGTGCTCATCATCAGGCTCCAACACCGTTAAAATTTTCAGGATTTCGTCGCGGGTCAAGCAAAGCTTCCATCACGGCCATGCGAACGGCAACCCCCATTTCCACCTGTTGCTGGATCACGCTTTGCGGGCCGTCAGCAATATCCGAGGCAATCTCTACGCCGCGGTTCATCGGGCCCGGATGCATCACCAATGCGTCCGGCTTGGCATATTTGAGCTTTTCTTTATCCAGCCCGTAAAAGTGGAAATATTCACGCACGGATGGCACAAAAGAGCCGCTCATACGCTCGCGCTGCAGGCGCAGCATCATCACTACATCGGCGTCTTTCAGGCCCTCTTTCATGGAGTTGAACACTTCAACGCCCATTTGTTCAATGCCGGATGGCAGCAGGGTGGATGGTGCAATCACCCGTACCCGCGCACCCAGCGCATTGAGCAGCAGAATATTGGAGCGAGCCACACGCGAATGCAGGACATCACCGCAGATAGCCACGATCAGACGACCGACTTTGCCTTTAGCGCGGCGGATGGTCAGCGCATCGAGCAGGGCCTGTGTCGGATGTTCATGGGCACCGTCGCCGGCATTGACCACCGAGCAGCCGACTTTTTGCGCCAGAAGCGCCGCAGCGCCGGCAGAAGCGTGGCGGATCACCAGAATATCCGGCTGCATCGCATTAAGCGTCATTGCCGTATCAATCAGCGTTTCACCCTTTTTAACCGACGAGCTGCCGACCGACATGTTCATCACATCGGCACCGAGGCGCTTACCGGCCAGTTCAAAGGAAGATTGGGTACGGGTGGAGTTTTCAAAGAAAAGATTAATCTGCGTGCGACCGCTTAGGATTGTTTTCTTTTTTTCCGGCTGACGGGAGACAGCAACTTCACTGTCGGCCAGATCCAGCAATGTGGTAATATCGAGAGGAGAAAGACCTTTAATCCCGAGCAAATGGCGGTGGGGAAAAAGAGGCGCGGGAGATTGTTCTGTCATCACAGCTATTCCCATATATTGTTTGCAGAGAAACTTGTTTGCGGCCTTATATATGCTTTTGCGGCTTTGTCGAATAAACAGTGTGGAGAAAAACGGATTATTGAGGGGATATTTATAATTTTGCCGCAAACAATACCGCAAGGCGGATATTAGAGATTCGCGTATAGATTTTAAATACAAAAACCGGCGGCTGAAATCTCCGGCTAAATGGATGGAATATGTCGGTTAACACTCCTGCAGACGTTTCTGAAGTAACTAATCAGGCGCCGCAGCGCACCAATTATGCGCCGGATACGTCTCCATATTCCGTGACCAAAAATCTCAACGGGCAGGCTGCTCCGCAATATAATGCTTATCTGAGTGATCCGCTGCTGCTGCAATGTGCAGCGCGCTTTCCGGAAAACCTGCAAAAAGAGCTCGAACAGACCGGCCGTTTTGTTTTATCTGCCGATGCGCAGGAAATGGCGCGTCTTGCCAATTCCGAAGTGCCGCGCTTGCAAACCCATGATCGTCAGGGCAACCGCATTGATCAGGTGGAATATCATCCGGCCTATCATGCTTTGATGCGCCGTTCCGTTGCGCATGGCCTGCACTCATCTATCTGGGAAAACAGCCCGCAACAATCTGCTGAAGCAGGTCGTCGCCATCAGGCGCGTGCAACACGTTTTTATCTGACAGCGCAACTGGAATGCGGCCATCTCTGCCCGCTGACCATGACAAGCGCATCACTTGCAGTGCTGATGACCTCTCCGGCGCTTTATGATGAATGGTCGCCGCGTATCCTCACCCGTAAATATGACTCGTCCAACAAGCCGCCTGTTAAAAAAGCTGGTCTGACACTTGGAATGGGTATGACAGAAAAGCAGGGCGGCACCGATGTTCGTGCCAATACCACCCGCGCCGATCATGCGGGTAATGGTGTCTACCGTCTTAACGGCCATAAATGGTTTATGTCCGCACCGATGTCTGATGCCTTTATGGTGCTGGCGCAGGCCAATGGACAGGCTGCCGGTGACAATAAGTCCGGCCTGTCCTGTTTCCTTGTGCCGCGTTTATTGTCTGATGGCAGCGGCAACGGCTTCCGCTTCCAGCGTTTGAAAGACAAGCTCGGCAACCGCTCCAATGCCTCTTCCGAAGTGCAGTTTGAAAATGCACTTGGCCAGATGGTCGGAGAGCCGGGGCAGGGTGTGAAGACTATTATTGATATGGTGACACTGACCCGTCTGGATTGTGCTGTAGCCTCCGCCGGACTGATGCGTGCCGGTATGAGTGAAGCTGTTCATCATGCCCGTCACAGAAGTGTCGGCGGTGTACCGCTGATCAATCAGCCGCTGATGCAGCGTGTTCTGGCGGATATGTCACTGGATGTGGCGGCTGCTACTGCTCTGTCACTGCGCCTTGCCCGTGCTTTTGACATGGCGGCCAATGATCGTATGGAAGCTGCTTTTGCCCGTGTTATGACACCTGTGGTCAAATATTGGGTGGCAAAAATTGCACCGGCGCTGCTCTATGAAGCGATGGAATGTCTCGGCGGCAATGGCTATGTCGAAGAAAATCCGCTGGCGCGGCTTTATCGCGAGGCTCCGGTCAATGCGATTTGGGAAGGTTCCGGCAATGTGATGGCGCTGGATATTGTGCGTGTATTGCACCGCGCACCACGTTTGTTTGACGATGTGCTGGAGTGGATCGGCACACAGCTTGGCCGTCGCGGTCAGGGCACTGTTGCCGTATTGCGGGCTGCGATGCAAGTAACCATGACCGATGAAGGTGCGGCACGTATGCTTACCGAGCAAATGGCACTGGCGGCCAGTGCCGCCTGCCTGAAAGAACTCGGTGCGGATGATATCGGCGATGCCTTTATCGAAACCCGTCTTGGTGGTCAGTGGCGCACAACCTATGGCATGATTGATGCCCGTCATGACGCATTAGGCATTATCAACGCACTCTATCCGCAGGAATAAGCTGCAACCGGCTTATTGACGGACGGTTGACTAATCCTGCTCACTGTCACGGCGCAGCATATGTAGCCGGTCAAGTGCACCCTGCAAAATGAACGAGGCAGCAGCGGAATCAATCCGCTCTGCGCGTTTGGCGCGGGAAACATCCATGCCGATCAAGGCGCGCTCTGCCGCAACCGTTGAAAGCCGCTCATCCCAATAGATAAACGGAATATCGGTGAGCTTTTCCATATTGCGCACAAAAGCGCGGGTGGCCTGCACACGCGGGCCTTCTGTGCCGTCCATATTGACCGGCAGGCCGATAACCACGGCTGAAATCTTTTCTTTTTGCAGCAGTTCCAGCAGTTCCTGTGCATCCAGTGTGAATTTGCGTCGTTTCAGAACAGGGCGCGGATGGGAGAAGGAAAGTCCGAGATCAGAGACAGCGATGCCGATGGTTTTGGTACCCAGATCAAGACCGGCAACCATCTGACCATAGCTCAGGCTTGCCGCAAGCTCTTCAATTGTTGATACAGCCATATCTCGTTTCCTGATCCGGTAATGTCATACTATATTGCAAAGACAGCGCAGTGCATTCTAACTGTGCCTATAACAATATGCATCGGCAAAGGGAATATCATGAAAATCACCTGGCTCGGCCATTCTGCTTTCCGCGTTGAAACTTCGCAGGCGGTCATTCTGATCGATCCTTTTATCAGTCAGAGCCCGACCGGTTCCGCTTTGGATTTTGCTGAAGTGACCAAAGGCGTGACGCATATTGCCCTGACACACGGCCATGGTGATCATGTCGGCGACACTATTCGCATCGCAAAAGAAACAGATGCAACGGTTATCGCCAATGCTGATCTTTGTGACTGGCTGGAGCATCGTGGTGTTGCGAAAGTCGATCCGACGAATACCGGTGGTACAGTTTTTCACAACGGATTTTCTGTAACATTCGTCAATGCGCTGCATTCTTCCGCAAGTTTGACGGAAGACGGTATTTCCCATTCGCTTGGTAATGCCAATGGCTTGGTGTTCCATTTTGATGATGAGGGCGCACCGGTGCTTTATCATATGGGGGATACGGATATTTTCTCCGATATGGCGCTGATTAATGAATTGCATCAGCCGGAGATTGCTCTGGTGCCGGTCGGTGACCGCTTTACCATGGGCGGCGCAGTGGCCGCACTGGCCTGCCAGCGTTATTTCCCTGCGCTCAAAACAGCCATTCCATGCCATTTCGGTACATTCGGTCTGCTGGATGCAACCGCAGATGATTTTGTACACGGTATGGAAAAGATCTCAACGGAAGTTAAGGTTCTGGAAGTCGGCGGTAGTTTGACAGTTTGATAGCAAATACTCCCCATTTATCAAGTTAATGGGGAGCTTGATCATTGATTTTAAGATGGATTTTCAATATAAAAACTAACAGCCCAGACAGATTCAACGTCATAATCTATGTCGTTGCTAAGAAATACACCAAGATCAGATGTGTAGCATAAATTAAATTTGTTATTATTTATTGTAGTTGAAATTTTAAAAATTGTTGCGCTTTTTCTCTTAATGATAAATTTCGTTGCGAGTGCCGGCGTAACATTCGTAACCAATCCAACATCAATACTGCCGCCTGGGGTTGCTGTTGCAGCGAGTGCTTGTATAAAGCCTTCATACTTCGGACTGTAAAATACTGATGTAAACTCGTTTGTAGCTGTTATGTCTGTAATATTATTTGAATTTGTGTAGTCAATTGTGCTGTAATCCAGTGTTGGATTTGTGGTTAATTTGTATCCGCTGTATACTGGATCCGTAATTGGATTTGTTGTATCTGTAACTATATTTGGATTGTTGTATGAAAATGGTTTGAAGCTAAATAAAAACATCTTACATCCTTTCAAATGTTGCGTTTTTATTTTGGCATATTTAAAAAATATTATTAGCTGTTATTTTTTTCAGTGCTAGTCATGTTGCGGGTATATATCTATGAGCCAGATTTTTTCATTTGGATAAAGAGGGCTTTTAGAAAAATAAACTTTATCCTCTGCTGCATGATAGGATAAGACGTATGTGTTTGAGTAATCAATTGCTGGGTCACTGTTTGCTGTGTGTACGTAAATGTAGCATGTGCTTATATTAATCATATTGATGTAAAGTTTTGAAAGTATAGATGGTTCGACTGAATTTTCTGCAACGGCAATTAGTGCTCCGTATGCATCTAAGGCAGGTTTAAAATATAAAAATGAATTTTCTCCAGGATTGTAGTGCAAGGATGGATTTTCTGTAATTTCATTGTTTATAATTGACTGAGTTGATGTGAAGGATATCGATTTTTGATCTTTTGTTTTTGCTACAGTTAAATAATATCCACCAAAATATGGTCTATCTGTATTTACAGAGAGGTATTTATTTGGATATGACATTGGACGTATACTAAATATTAACATAAGTTGCCTCTTCTAATTATGATTTATAATCCATAAATATTTATCATCATTGATGTAATTTAAAAAATTTATATCATTGTTTAAGTTGTTGAAATATAAGTAATATTTTATATTTTCTTTTGTTGTGTGTATCGTGTAGTAATTGTCTGTTGTTTTTGTGATGTGAAATTTCGGTGCTGTTTGTGGGGTGAGGGCGCGGTTGATTGCAGCTGGAGCATGGTCATTGTTATTTCCAAAAGTGAGAAAACCGTTGCTATCTGCATGATAAAATAAGGAGGCAGCAAAGCTCTCCTGAGCTGGATGGTCGTTTCGCGGACGACGTGCAGAGTGAGTAAATAAAGTGTGGCTGCTAAGTATTTCGGAAGAATTTGGTATTGGAGCTAATATAAGTGAGAATACATTATCATTCTCAATGAGTGCTTGTGCCTTTATGTAAAAATCTTCTGCATTTTTAGGGCTCAGGGTGAACAAAAACATATGACTTCCTCGGGAAGAATTTATTTTCTATGATATTAAATTACATTTTCAGATGTATCGCCTGATTTATTTGACAGGTCTCACTCCTCTTTTCTGAGGTGAGCTAAGCTGGCGCAGGGGGGGGGATGAATTCGCATCATGGTGTGTGCTTTAATGCATCACCAATATTGCACTTGAGCGGGTGCAGGGTTATAGCCGGAATAAGAGAAATTCCTTGCGGGCTGTATTCATGCCGGACGACCGGCAGCGATCACCGCATTTTCGCATTTATCGGAGAACGACATGTCCGTCGATTTAACTACAGTCAAGCGCGTTGCGCATCTTGCCCGTATTGCGGTCAATGAAGAACAAGCCGAGAAAATGACCGGTGAACTCAATGTTATTCTGGGCTTTGTGCAATCACTCGACAGCGTGAATGTCGATGGCGTGGAGCCGATGACCTCAGTTATTCCGACCGCCATGCGTCTGCGTGAAGACAAGGTGTCTGACGGCAATATCGCTTCGGAAATCGTATCTAATGCACCGATCACCGAAGAAAACTTCTTCATGGTGCCAAAAGTTATCGAATAATCCCCACCCTGATCCATCCGACTGCTGTTTCCTGTTTCAATATGAGCTGTAACTGCTCCCGACACGAAGTCTGGTTTTTGAAATAGTGCGGACAGCACATGAAAAGCCCTGAACAGGATTGATAGAATGACTGATTTAACCGCACTCACCATTGCCGAGGCGCGTGACAAGCTGAAGGCCAAAGCCTTTACCGCAACCGAACTTGCCGATGCCTATCTCAAGGCGATTGATGAAGCGAATGGTGCGATCAACGCCTATGTCAGCGTTACCCATGATAAGGCCCGTTCGATGGCCAAGGCTTCGGATGAGCGTCTGGCAAAAGGCGAGGCCGGTGCGCTGGAAGGTATTCCGCTTGGCGTAAAAGACCTGTTCGCGACCAAAGGCGATCATACGCAGGCCTGTTCGCATATTCTTGATGGCTTCAAGCCGGATTATGAATCGACTGTTACTGCCAATCTCTGGGCAGACGGTGCGGTTATGCTCGGCAAGCTGAATATGGACGAGTTCGCAATGGGCTCCTCCAATGAAACATCTTATTACGGCCCTGTGGTCAGCCCTTGGCGCGCAGAAGGCTCGGAAGAAAAGCTGGTTCCGGGCGGTTCTTCCGGTGGTTCTGCTGCGGCTGTGGCTGCACGTCTTTGCGCCGGTGCAACCGCAACCGACACCGGCGGCTCGATCCGTCAGCCTGCGGCTTTCACCGGTACTGTTGGTATCAAGCCGACTTATGGTCGTGTTTCCCGTTGGGGCACAATTGCTTTCGCATCGTCGCTCGATCAGGCAGGCCCGATTGCCCGTGATGTGCGTGACAGCGCAATTCTGCTCAAATCAATGGCTTCGGTTGATCTGAAAGATACGACTTCTGTCGATCTGCCGGTTCCTGATTATGAAGCAGCCCTTGGCAAATCCGTAAAAGGCATGAAAATCGGTATTCCGCGTGAATATCGCATTGACGGTATGCCTGCGGAGATCGAAAAGCTCTGGGCGCAGGGCGTTCAGTGGCTGAAAGATGCCGGTGCGGAAGTTGTTGACATTTCGCTGCCGCATACCGAACAGGCACTGGCTGTTTATTACATTGTGGCACCGGCGGAAGCATCGTCGAACCTCGCACGTTATGACGGGGTTCGCTATGGTCTGCGCGTACCGGGTAAAGACATTGTTGAAATGTACGAAAACACCCGTGCGGAAGGTTTCGGCAAGGAAGTCAAACGCCGCATCATGATCGGCACTTATGTGCTGTCAGCCGGTTATTATGATGCCTATTATGTTAAGGCGCAGAAAATCCGTACGCTGATTAAGAAAGACTTTGAAGATGTGTTTGCTGCCGGTGTGGATGCAATCCTGACACCAGCAACGCCATCCGCGGCCTTCAAGCTGGGCGACAAGGAAATGGCCGCTGATCCGGTGAAAATGTATCTCAATGATATCTTCACCGTTACTGTGAACATGGCTGGCCTGCCGGGTATTTCCGTACCTGCCGGTCTGTCCGAAAATGGTCTGCCGCTTGGTCTCCAGCTGATTGGCCGCCCGTTTGAGGAAGAGGCGCTGTTTCAGGCTGCTCATGTGATTGAGCAGGCTGCAGGCCAGTTCGCGCCTAAACGCTGGTGGTAACGCCTCATGCAGCTCCGGCAGGCAACAAACGCTGATCTGGCGATGATTGCCCGTATCGGAGCTGATGCATGGGCTTCCCACATATTCAGTCATGAAACAGAAGAGCCGGATCAGCGCAGACGCGCTGAACTGGCTTTTTTGCATTCAGCGCAGGATTATCTGGATTATATTCTCGTCGCTGAACAGGATGGCGTGATTTGCGGCTGGGGCGCACGCGATACCAATCAGAATTATATATCTGATATCTGGGTGGATCCGGCGCATCACGGGCAGGGCATCGGCACATTGCTGGTTGATGCATTGCTGGCACAAATTGTTATGCTCGGATTTCAGAGCGCGGAAATCGGCACCCATGCACGCAATTTACCTGCAATAAAGCTTTATGAGAAATGCGGTTTCCGGATTATCCGCCGCTATGAAGAATGGTCAGACAGTCTGGCGCGGGTTGTGGAAAAGGTGAAAATGCAGGCTGATCTGTAATTCAGGCTTGCCAAAATCATTTAATGTTCCTATTTTGTTCCATGATAGTTGCGGAACAAATACCATGCGTAAACCTGATCTGCCGGAACGGCTTTATCTCGATTTTGACAGTTTTTTTGCCAGTGCCGAGCAGCAGATGAATCCTGCTTTGCAGGGCAGGCCGGTGGGCGTTGTGCCTCATGCCAGTGAATTTACCGGTCTGATTGCGGCCAGTAAGGAGGCGAAGAAGCTTGGTCTGAAAACCGGCACATCGGTACGTGAGGCGCGGGCAATCTGCCCAGAGATTGCGATTGTGGAAGCGCGACCGGATGAATATGTCAAACTTCATCACAAAATACTGGATATTATTGATACGGTGCTGCCGATAGGCAGCGTGCGCTCAATTGACGAATTGGTTTGTCGTCTGCTGCCGTCGGAGTCCCGACAGGCAGAAGCTCTGGGACTGGCGATTAAAGCGGCGCTGCGTGAGAAACTAGGCTCGGCACTGACCTGTTCTATAGGCGTTGCTCCCAATGAGCTGCTGGCCAAAATTGCTGCGGAAATCGACAAGCCGGACGGCTTGGTGATTGTGCGGCCGGAGGATATTCCGCATCGTTTTTTAGGGCTGAAACTGCGTGATCTTCCGGGCATTGCCGCCGGTGTGGAAGCGCGCCTGCTGCGCTCCGGTATTACGACGGTTGAAGAGCTCTGGAAGATCAGCCCGAAACAAGGTCGGGCGATCTGGAATAGCGTTGAGGGGGAGCGTTTCATCGCCGGATTGCATGGCTATGCGGTGGAGAAACAGGAAACGCATCGCCGTATGTTCGGCCATGGCCGTGTGCTGCCACGGGACTGGCGTCAACCGGATAAAATTCTGCAATGCGCGCGGCTGCTCTGTATGAGTGCCTCGCGCCGTTTGCGTAAGGAGCATTATCGTGCCGGTGCTCTGGTCTATGGCTGGCGGATCAAGGGGCAGGAATCCGTCTCGGTTGAAGGTGTGTTCCCGCCGTCACGTGACGATCATTGTTTTCTCACCTGTCTCTCGCAACTGCACCGGCGACTGCTCATGCACCCGTCGTTTCGCAAGGCTGATTTCCGGCAGGTCAAGAATGTGCATATTTATCTGCATCATCTGTCCGGTGAGGTGGTCGACAGTCACGACTTGTTTGATGAGCCGCAAGACAAGCAGCGTCAGCAGCGCTGGGAGCAGGTTTCAGATACGCTTGACCGCGTGCGTAAACAATTCGGCTCGGATGTTCTGAGCCTCGGACCATCTATTGCCCCCGGCTCTTATATTGGCGGTAAGATCGCTTTTGGCCGTATTCCTGATCTGGATGATTATTGATCTGCTTTGATGCAGACTGCTTAAACGCAGTCAGATGGGGCAGGTTCCGGTTGAAAAAGAATGTCGGCGTGACCTGAGAGTGCCTCAAAATACGGCATAGTATATGTCTGCCTGAGGCGTTCCATAGACATAAAATGACCGGTATTGCCGTTGGATCGTTTGTGTCCGCGCTGCACCGTAACTTCAACCGGAGCATCAACCAGAATGATGATGTCTAATGCAGTGCTTATCGGTTCATGAAGAAGATAAATACCATCGCATAGCACAATGGACGGAGCGTTTTCAGGCAGAGCAATATTGTAATGCTCGTCCAGATTGCCAGTTTTCCCGTTCCATGCGCGATTATAGCTGTAATGTCCGTGCGCTCTTAATGCGTGGATGGCAGCTATTATATCATCATAGGCATACCAGTTCTGCGGATTTTCAGCAAAAGCGATATGCTCTGTTATGCCGGAAGCATAGGCGCTCTCAATGCTTGCCTGACGGTCAGTATAACTATGGGAAGAGAAGCGGTCACAGCTCAGATGTACAATATTGAAACCTGATATTGCTGTGAGCTGCCGACATAAAGTGGTTTTTCCGGCTCCTGCTAATCCGCATATTCCGGCAATTAAAATATTCTTTTGAACTGCTTCAGATTCAAGTCGCTGCCGGAGCTCATCAATTGTCCGGATTATGGCTTTCGCGGCACACATCAGCAGCTCCGGTTGAACGGTCTTGCAATTCAGATCCGAATATATTGCCAGAGTTGGAGTGCATCCCCAAAAGCGTGAAGCGCCCATGCAGGGAAATCAGTTCACCGGAATGATTTCTTGTCCTGTTTCGACCGGAACAAGATGCGTGTAAAATCAACAGGGCGGTTCTGACATTTCCGTATTCACCGGAACCGCCCCGGATGTCTGATATCATCGCTAATGTGCAAGGCGAAGCCTTGGGCCAAAGCCTTAAATATCCAGCTCCTGAACGAATTCAGCATTTTCCTGAATGAAGCGGAAGCGGGCTTCCGGCTTGGTGCCCATCAGGTCATCTACTGTAGATTTGGTCGAGCCGTTTTCATCTTCCACCAGATCCACGCGCAGCAAAGTACGTTTCTTCGGATCCATGGTTGTTTCTTTAAGCTGGTCAGCACGCATTTCGCCAAGACCCTTAAAGCGGCCGATTTCGATCTTGCTTTTGCCTGTAAACATCGTGCGGATCAGCTCATCTTTATGGGCATCATCGCGGGCATAGGCAACTTTACCACCCTGACTGAGGCGGTAAAGCGGTGGCACTGCAAGATAGAGATGCCCGCCGGTAATCAGCTGCGGCATTTCCTGATAGAAGAAAGTGATGAGTAGTGAAGCAATATGCGCACCATCGACGTCAGCATCGGTCATGATGATGATGCGGTCATAACGCAGATCATCTTCACGATAATTCTTGCGCGTGCCACAGCCGAGTGCCTGCACCAGATCACCGATCTGCTGGTTGGCTGTCAGCTTGTCACGCCCTGCGCTGGCCACGTTGAGGATTTTACCGCGTAGCGGCAAGATCGCCTGATTGGTACGGTTACGCGCCTGTTTTGCAGAACCGCCCGCCGAGTCACCCTCAACGATAAACAATTCCGCACCGGCAGCCGAATTCTGCGAGCAGTCAGCCAGTTTGCCCGGCAGACGCAGTTTTCGTGTTGCAGTCTTGCGGGTTGTTTCTTTTTCCTGACGGCGGCGCAGACGCTCTTCCGCACGCTCAACCACCCAGTCGAGGAGTTTTGAGGCTTCCTGCGGGGAGGCTGCCAGCCAGTGGTCGAACGGATCGCGGATCGCATTTTCCACGATACGCTGCGCTTCAACTGTTGCCAGCTTGTCTTTAGTCTGACCGACAAATTCCGGTTCGCGGATGAAGACCGACATCATACCGGCGGCAGAAATCATCACGTCATCAGTGGTAATCACCGAAGCGCGTTTATTATTGGTCAGTTCCGCATAGGCTTTGAGACCGCGTGTCAGCGCCAGACGCAGACCCGCTTCATGCGTACCCCCTTCGCCGGTCGGAATGGTATTACAATAGGAATGAACGAAGCTGTCGCCGCCATACCATGCAATGGCCCATTCAACGGCACCGTGACCGCCTTGTTTTTCAGTCTTGCCGGAGAAAATCTCTCTGGTGACCATAAATTCTTTGCCGAGCGAGGCGGCGAGGAAGTCCTTCAGACCACCCGGGAAATGGAAAACAGCTTTTTCCGGAATGCCTTTTTTTGGATCGAGCAAAGACGGGTCGCAGGACCAGCGAATTTCAACGCCACCGAACAGATAGGCTTTTGAGCGTGCCATGCGGTACAGACGCTCAGGATCAAATTTCGCATTCTTACCGAAAATATCCGGATCGGGATGGAAACGCACACGCGTACCGCGACGGTTATGCACTTCTCCCAGTTCTTCCAGATCGCCCAATGGCAGGCCACGCGAAAAGCGCAGACGATAGAGACGACGGGCGCGCGCCACTTCGACTTCCAGCAGGTCGGACAGCGCATTGACCACCGAAACACCCACGCCGTGCAAACCGCCGGAGGTTTCATAGGCCTTGCCGTCAAATTTACCACCCGCGTGAAGCTTGGTCATAATCACTTCAAGCGTGGATTTGCCCGGCACCTGCGGGTGGTTTTCAACCGGAATACCGCGTCCGTTATCGCTGACAGTCAGGAAGCCTTCAGCATCGAGATTAACATCAATGAAATTGGCGTGACCGGCAACAGCTTCGTCCATCGCATTGTCGATGACTTCGGCAAACAAATGGTGGAGTGCTTTTTCGTCGGTACCACCGATATACATGCCCGGACGCAGACGTACCGGTTCCAGCCCTTCAAGAACACGAATGGCGGAGGCGTTATAATCGCTGCCATCGGAACTTGCCGGAGCAGAACGGAGTTCCGCGACAGGTGCAGAAGTCGGAGCGGGGCGAAGCTCCGTGGCAGGCTTTGGAGCAGCAGGGCGAAGCTCTGCGACTGGTTTTGGAGCAGGCTCAACGACAGCAGGTTTGGCAGGAGCAGGGCGCAACTCTGCTACCGGCTTTGCAACAGGTGCAGGCTCAAGAGGGGACGAAACAGTTTCGGCAACACTGACCGGAGATTCAGGCTGTATCGCCTGACGTCCGCGTGCATTGCTGAGAATATTCGAAAAAAGATCGTCGCTATTATCCATGTGAAATGGCTGGCCTGTTCGTTCAAATAGATACGGAGCATTTTGCTGCTGAAAGAATGCTTCAGCTTCGCATAAATGCGGGAAAACAAAGTTACGAAACGGATTTTCTGTTTCAGGAAAACCGGAACCGCTTCGGAATTACGGAAAATCGAATCACAGATAGTTTGGCATGTTTATATCGCTAAAGCGATAAAGGTTCTCTTTACGTTCCTGTTTAAATGCCGGTAATCCTGACTTTTCCGCAGATTTATTTTGTTTGAACAATTATATCGGAATTGTCAAATCATGCCGCAACCAATCCGCGACAGCATAGCGGGCTCTGTGTCCTTATAGTGACGGTTTGGCACAATCAGACAAGGGGCGGGAGAGAGTGGTTGCTTAAACATATAAGCCGTGATGAGAACAGAGAATGAAATGAAGGCGGCTCTGCCGCAGGGGAATGAAAATGCAAGACCGGTTACAGCCGCATGTGCGCGGAATGATTACGATGATCTGTGCCATGCTTATTGTGCCGCTTATGGATGCAACCGGCAAATGGCTGGCAATGGAAGAGAATATTCCGCCTGCCACCATCAGCTTCATGCGTTTCTTTGTGCAGGGGCTGATTAGCTTAGGTGCAATTGTCCTGTTCAGTCGCGGGCTTGGCCTTAAAACAGAGCATCTCTGGGGTAATCTGTTTCGTGGCTGTCTGCTTGCACTCGGCAGCCTGTGCTTTTTCACGGCGGTAAAATATATGCCGTTGGCCGATGCGCTGGCCGTGTTCTTTGTTGAACCGCTCATTCTCACAGTTCTTTCGATGATTTTTCTCAATGAAAAGGTGGGCTGGCGTCGTCTCAGTGCCGTGCTGGTTGGCCTGCTCGGAACCGTGATCGTGATTCAGCCAAGCTGGAGCGTGTTTGGCTGGGTATCGGTTCTGCCGATGATTTCAGCTTTTCTGTTTGCAGTTTATCTGGTGCTGAACCGTAAATTCGGCCTCAATGAGCGTCCCGTCGTCATGCAGCTTTATGCCGGTATCGGCGGCAGTATCATGGGGCTGGCCGTTATGATCTTCGGTGAGGCTGCGGCTATTCCTGATCTGCAATTTGTATTGCCTACCTCGCTGTTCCCGTGGTTCATGCTGATTATGATTGGCGTCTTTGCTGCCAGCGGCCATTTGCTGGTGGTGCAGGCATTTCAGCTGGCACCGGCATCTATTCTCGCGCCATTTCAATATGTCGAAATCGTTATGGCCGTGACCGTTGGGCTGATCTTCTTCGGGGATTTCCCAAGCCTGTCAAAGTGGTTCGGCATCGCCATTATTATCGGCTCCGGTATTTATGTGTTCATCCGCGAGCAAAAGCGCAGTGCTGAAGCGGAGAAGGCAATGCTTTCCGCATGAGTGAAAAAGTAAAGGCGGCTCAAAAACCGCCTTTATCATTTTAAAATAATATGTTGCTTGATATTTTTATTATCTCACATCACCAAAAACATCATTGAAACTTTGCTTCAACGCCACATCCAGATCATCCATGGAGACCGGCAATCCCAGATCAACAAGGCTGGTCACGCCATGTTCGGCAATGCCGCAGGGAACAATACCGCCGAAATTTTCAAGCTGCGGCTCTACATTGATGGAAATACCGTGAAAGCTGACCCAGCGACGCAAACGAATACCGATTGCAGCAATCTTGTCTTCAGCCATTGAGCCATCGGCGAGGCGAGGTTTTTCAGGGCGCATAACCCAGACACCCACGCGGTCTTCGCGGCGCTCACCTTTGACATTAAAACTGTCGAGCGTGCGGATAATCCATTCTTCGAGCGCGGCCACAAAGGCACGAATATCCTCGCGACGTCGTTTCAGATCCAGCATGACATAGGCCACGCGCTGCCCCGGACCATGATAGGTAAACTCACCGCCGCGCCCCGTCTTGTAAACCGGGAAACGATCAGGTGAGAGCAGGTCTTCTTTGCGGGCACTGGTACCTGCAGTATAAAGCGGCGGGTGTTCCACAAGCCAGACCAGCTCATTAGCTGTACCGTCACGAATGGCTGCGACGCGGGCTTCCATAAAAGCTTCAGCATCCGGATAGGTTGTGAGACCGTCGGCAACCAGCCATTCAACAGGCGGAGAGCCGTCAGCAGCCTGAAAACGCGCGGATAGATCATTACGGTTTGTCGCGGGGCGACTCTGTGCAGGGGAATTTTCTGTCATGATGGCATTCAGGTAGAGATTACAGCTCAAAAAATCCAGATGGCAAATTGACCGCTTTTCACAGCAAGGTCTGGCATTTGTTTACCTGCGACCTGGGATTTGCAGCTGGATGAATATGATTGTGGACTTACTGGTCGTTTGTCGCCTAACAATGCCACAGCACTTCGCATCTTCCTGTCTTGAATAACTGTATAGGACACAAGTGCTGAAGTGGGGGAACTACAATGAAACTACTTTGGAAAAGGACGCTACAAGTCCATATCTTGTTGTGGGTGGTGCTTGCAATTGTGTCCTACGCAACCGCCGGAATCTACGCATTTGTGAGTTGCTGGCCTTTCATCTTGATTATACCGCCTCTCGGTTTTGTTTTTATTTTTCTGTTCCTGTGCAGTTTAGTGACTTTGATACGCTGGATGTTCTATCCGCAGTTTCGCACGAGGCGATCATTTATAATTGAGAGTCACATCATGATAATTATTTTTGGTGCAGTCATTTGCCGGGTGGTCGCGAATATCGCGGTTGGTCAGGTCAGCTGTCTTTAGATGCGATTATCCCGCTCTCTGTATGATGAATTTGTGCGCCTTCGACGAGGAGGCAATCCTATTCATGGCAGCAGCTATTTGCTGATTGTGCAAAGCTTCAGGCTTGGCTTCACTGCAAGGCATATGAATTTGTTGTGAGGAATGACTGTGTGAGGTGTTTTGAGGGTTTTTAGGCAATACTGCCAGATGTTGCTCAGGTCTGAATTGTGTAAATCAGTTGTAATTTTTCCGTGCATGCAGATGAGTGCATTGGGAATTCTGATTTAATTATATTTTTGAAAAACCAAATTCTCTAAAAAGAGAATGGTGCGGTCGAGAAGACTCGAACTTCCACGGGTTGCCCCACAGCGACCTCAACGCTGCGCGTCTACCAATTCCGCCACGACCGCACTGTGTGGTAGAAACCGAACTGCTTCGGTGAGGGCGATGTAGCAAATCACTATTGCAGTGACAAGGGTCTTATATTCAATAATTTCAAACGGTTTCAGAGTTTCCTTAAGGTGACACTCGAATGATTGTTTTTCAGTCTTTGTGTTGTACCCTTTAGTCGTCTTGAATGTCAGCTAGGAGAAAAGCGCAGACAAGCCATTCAAAGGGAAATAGTTAGAGGTCGGCCATTGTGTACCTCGTGTGGTGCAAAATGTGTACCTCTGATTGAACCAATAGCAGCACTTATAGGGAACGCCAAGAGGTAATCAAACGGACTCTCAACCTTCTACTTCAACAGCAATAAAATTCGCGTAGTCACTACTGATGACGAGCCATGGTTCGTGGCGATTGATATTTATGATGTACTGTACGGAAAGCGTACAGGGCTAAACACCGCCAAGATTTTGGACGCTGATGAAATCAAAGTAGTTTACCGGCACACGCGCTTCTCACTTTGCGCTAATTTCGGAAAGCGGTCTGAACCGTCTTGTGATGAGGTCAGACAGAAGCGAAGCGCGTCCTTTCCAGAACTGGGTAACTCGTGAAGTCCTCCCAACTATCCGCAAAACAGGTTCCTATTCTGTCAATAAGGAAAGTACGCAACCTCCTGCATCATGTGGCGCAGAGGCATTCTTCCACAGGCTCTATGCAGACGTGAATAGATCAGCGTGACACAGATTTGCGTCACATCGACGACTAAGTATTTGTAAAGAAATAAAATCTTCCAGATGTAAAGTCTACATTGAAATCCACCTATTCATAAGTGGATAAGTCATTGAATTTATTATATAAAATTCATTGACTGCAGCATTAAATGTGGTGTCAATTGCCCTCATCCAAATCGCTAGAGGAGTAATTAGAATGGTTATTCGTACACAACAAAGCACATTTGAGTTTTATAGCCTTCGCCGTTTTTATTTCAGGTCAAAATGGCTTGGAGAGGCATTTGCTAATGTTGAACCAGCGCTTGAGAAGCGTGAATTTAGCGCGTTTTGGGATATCGAAGATTTGACTGTTTTCAAGGTGTATATTGGTCATTGGCGCTTAACTTATGACGTACCTCAGTGGTCTTTTAAAAAACGTCATGCGCTGAAAGCCGAGCAACTACATAATAAAGAGAAACTACTAGGCACTCTATAAGTACGATTAAATTACAATCCTCTGCGTTTTAAAAAGAAAAAGGCCACAGTCTGCATAACTGTAGCCCTTTATTTCTTCCTCTAAGCGCAGAGGGTGGAGCGGTCAAAATGGCCGTTCCGCTCTGCTTATATAAATAAGGTGTGCAATTAAAACAACGGTCTCGTCCTCACAACCTTCAATTTCAACAGTAATGAAATTCGCGTAGTCACCATTGCTGACCAGCCTTGGTTCGTGGCGGCAGACGTTTGCCGTGTGCTGGAGATTAGGCAGACAACATACGCAATGCATGTACTCAACGATGAGCAACACCAACAGGTTACAAAGTCTATGGTGGGTTCGACCCACGTTAGCTTTCCTAATCGCGGTGCTACCTGCATTTCAGAAGGTGGCCTCAATCGTCTTGTCATGCGTTCGGACAAACCAGAAGCTCGACCTTTCCAAGATTGGGTAACAGACACAGTTCTCCCAGCTATGCGCAAAGATGGTGCTTACATCATGGGCGAAGAGAAGGTCACGTCTGGTGAGATGGATGAAGACGAGTTCGTCCTGAAAGCCATGACGATCTTGCAGGGCAAGGTTGAACGCCTCAAGCAAGAGAACACTAAGCAGGCTCAGGTCATTACTGAAATGAGGTGACACTTAAAATATCCTTAGAGATTGCTCGTAGAGCGCCTTTTGTATTTTAAGCTACCCCTCTAGCTTGCCCTACAAAACAACCATCAGCACTCTCATTACGAGCAAATCAATTACCCCCTCCATATGCATTTTTACACACGGGGCTTTCACTGCTCAGTCAAAGAAGGATTATTCAAATGTACGATATAAACACACCAATCGTAAACGATCATTTTGATGCACCAGCCACAGCTAATAGCCGCCATGTAGCTGAAATGCTCGGTAAGTCACACAAGGCTGTTTTGAGCAAAATCAAAGAACTTATTTACAGCGAATCCAGTTTTGCAGATGAATTTCTACCCGCGTCCTATACGCTTTCTAGTGGCGTGTTCCGTGTGACTTCATTCAATATGACAAAATCTGGTTTCAACAGTCTTATGCGCATAAGTGGTTTATATGGACGAAAATCCCGCGCTACTGCACAAGAATTTCTTGATGCCTTTGAGGAGGTGCGGAATACACCTCATAATTGAGCGGGATGTTTAGTCATATTGCGTTACTGACAAATTTTTATTTGCCTTGGATAAAGAGGATATTCTCACAAATAAAATCTCGTCGGTGACGCTATATGATGAAATCAATTACCCCCTCCATATGGAAGGGGAGAAAATTCCCCCTCCCGTTTACATACACAGACACATGATTTCTGAGACCACCATATCTAAAGGACATAAAGAGAGTATGAGAATACGATTATCTTTTGATTTTCTTTAGGCGGTAGTGATGGTGATAAATCATAACCTCCTTGTATAGATACCCTAAGGATACCTTTATTATCTCTTTAACAATCCTGTCAGAGTGAACATCACCACCATAGAGCATCAAGACCACAGTCAATCATGACACCCGACAATTAGGGATATGGTCTTACAACACTCACCAAAATCACAATCGCGATCAGAGCCTTGCCTGTCTATATGACCAGCGGGGTGTTTTGTCGTGTCGTTGTGTAACCAGCAGAATGAACATGGAATATACAAACGAAATTATAGATCGTAAAACAGGAGAGATTATTTCCGTCAGTTCTGGTGACTGGCTGACACTAAAAGAGCTTGCAGCGTTTCTTTCCTGTGGTCGCAGGGAGATGACCGTCATCCTCAAAGAGCTAAATTTCTTACAGCTAGAGAATGATGGACGATATAACCGTCACAGATTGGCCGACTGGCTGACGACCAAGGGCTGGGGTAAACGTCTACATTGTAGGGGTAATAAGTATCCTTTTGATGTGGTTAGCCCTGATGCTGTTCTTTGGCTCATAGAGCGTTGGGAACAAGCTGTTCAGGACTACCATGATAAGACCTACACCACAGAGATTGTTGCTGCCAGAGAGTCATTGCGACGGTTTCAATCTGATCGTTGTCGAAATGACATGACCGTACAAATGATGGTCTGTTGGCTGACTGATACATTGCCCCAGCTAACACAGGAAAAGATTGCCGGTGTTCTTGATGTAACTCAGCAGGTGGTCAGCAAGTTTCTTAAGACGCGCTCTAAGCAGTTGTCTGAACTGAGAGAGATGAAAGCCAATATGTTTTTACCCTAGTTGTACGGGGTATATACACAAGAGTACAACCACCCGAAAAACAAACTTGAACACCGTCAAACACTGACAATCACGACCAGCAGTCATTCATGACAACCGACCTCATAGGTAATCTGGTCTGATACTCCCCCGCCACCACGAACAATTCTGATCATCAGCACTTTGCACCATTTCGGTGTCAGAGCGTTTTTTGCTGTCTTCGTGGTGGTCATCAAAACCAATCAAAAGAAATAACGGAGTAACCTATGGCTAGAACGTCAAAGGAAATCATCACGTCTGCCGCTACCCGCTACGGTATCGACCCTGATCTAGCCACGCGCATTGCGCATATTGAGACAGGCGGGACGTTCGACCCACGCGCCTTTAACAAGGGCAGTAAGGCTTCCGGCCTGTTTCAATTCATTCCCTCAACATGGCAACAGTATGGTAACGGGGCTTCCCCCTTCGACCCTGAGGCCAATGCTGATGCAGCTATGCGTCTTCTCTTAGCAAACAAGAAAGTCCTGACCAGCCGTCTTGGTCGTGAGCCGACCGGCGGTGAAATCTATATGGCACATCAGCAGGGCGCTGGCGGTGCTTCTGCAATTCTCCGGCGTGGCGATGAGCTGGCCTATAAGCTGGTCGGTCAAAAGGCTGTAGCAAGTAATCTCCCGACCGCTCGTCGTGGTGAAGCCATGACCATGACCGGCAAGCAGTTCGCTGATTTGTGGACGCAGAAGCTCAATTCGGTCGGTGGCACTCCGCTTGTCAAAGGCGGCACCACAACAGGCTCAATTGACGCTACCAGTGACTTTCGTTCTCATGACGGTATCAATCCTAACCGCACTCAAGTAGCGATAGGTGACATTGATACGACCCGCCAAGACGACCAGTTCACAGCCCGTCAGAAACAGATTGAGGAAGACGAACGCCGTGAGAAGGAAGCCCCAAGTCTCTGGCAAGGTGCAAAGATTGCTGTCCAGAATGAATGGTCTCTACTGGCTCCCTTCCGGTTCCTCGGTAACATGCCTGATGACCCCGACTATACCTTTGATGAAAAGGAGATGAAGCGGGTCGGTGAGGGTGTTCCTACTGAGTACCTGAAAGAGTTTGAAGGGGCAGTTTCGGCACAACATGCAGACGCTATTCGTAGTCGTCTGATGAACCAGATTGAGAGCAACCGTCAGCTGTCCATGATGGGCGGTACTGGTATAGCTCTTAACATTGCAGCGGCTGTGACTGACCCAGCTGCATGGGCAGCAACGGCAGGTGTTATGGCTGCAACTGGCGGTATCGGCGCTCCAGCAGCTCTGGGCGCTCGTTTCGGTCGTATTGGTACGGCGGCGTTAAGTGCTGCTGAGGGCGCGGCTGCAAACGCTCTTGTGGACATTCCCTTGATCGCCACGAACCCGACAAAGGAATGGTCAGATCTAAAATACTCCATTGGCACTGGTATCATCATGGGCGGTATCTTTAACCAGTATCGTCACGCTGACCGTGTATTGGCAGATGAGAACGCTCTGATTGAAGATATGGCGCGTAACCTCCACAAAGAACCTGCACCACAAGCTGACACTCTCGGCTCTTCTGCCGGTGCTAAGCAGGTGGGGTATGTGGAGCCGACCTTACGTACCGATGCCCGTGAGCAGCATCGTGCATGGAAAGAGTTTGACAAGACCTACAAGCTGGCCTTCGGGCAGGCTCGTTTCGATCTTGCTGCTCAGCTAGGCAAGTCTGGCAATCCAATGGTTCGCGGTGTCGGCAAATACTTTGTTGAAGATGCGACCGGCAATGCCATGAAGGGCGAGGTCACGGCTATCGCTGCGACTGAGCGTAAGCGCCGGTATCAACGTGTAGCTGATGCAAACTGGGCGATGACCTTCAACGAACAGGGCAAGGCGTTCTTAAAGAACAATAACGTGCCGTGGACAAAGACCGAGCAGGAGCTTTCTAAGTTCTCCGATATGGTCACTGATTACGTCCGTGCTGATGATCTGGCTAAGGCTGCTTTCCCTAAGGAAGTGCAGGCGGCTGGGCAGCAGTGGAACAAGATCATGCAGTCGTGGTGGCAGAAGGCCAGTGATGCCGGTATCGTTCGTTCTGAGATTGGCGCACAGAACTACGTCCCTCGTGTCCCTGATCGCAGTGCTTCAATCGACCTGCTGACCAAGTTCGGCTTTCAGAAGAACCCTACTAACGGGGAATATACCGGTGTAACAAAGCTGTTCTCTGAGGCTATCCGTAAGAACCAGCCTGAGATTAAACCTGAGCTGGCCGATAAGATGGGCTTCGCTATTGCTGACCGCATGCATAAACTCAGCAATGGTCAGGAATACACAGCAGCTCGTGCCTTGTCCGGTGAAGATATGGATGACCTCCGTCACTTCCTCACAGAGACCAAAGCCAATGGTGACTTTCTCTCAGACGCTGAGATTGAAGAAATCATGGGCGCAGTAAGTCGGAAGCGTTCTGAGCCTAATAAGGACGCTGGCGGTAGCTCTCGGGTGAAACATCGTATCATGCTGGATGAAAACCACGAGATGAAGCTGAGAGACCCGAACGGTCAGGAATATGCAGTCAAGGTCAGTGACTTTTATATCCGCGACAGCAACCTTCTCATGAGGATGTATAACAACCAAATGTCCGGTCAGCTGGCACTAGCCGATATTAAGATACCGAACCCGCTCTCTGACACCGGCGAACTGCTGGTTGATGGTTTCCGCAAGTCCGGCGATTTGGATACCTTCATTGAGAAGGTTAAGGCGGTCGCTGACGAGGAACGTAAGACTGGCAATACCAATCTCAGTACAGAAGCAGATATTGAAAACCTCAGGTTCGCTTATAATGCTATTGCCGGTATCCCTAACTACTCCGAGACAGGCAACATCCCGCGCTTCTTACGTCTGCTCAGAGACTTCAATTTTGCTCGACTTATGGGGCAGGTGGGTTTCTCTCAGATACCGGAAGGTTCCCGTGCTATCGTACAGATGGGCTTCAAGACCAGCTACCACGCTCTGCCAGCCTTCCGTCAGCTAATGAACACCATAAGGACAGGTAAGCTCACAGACGAGCTGGGTGCTGAGATTGATGACATGGTTGCTATTGGTCGTGACTTTGAGATTAGTAAGCGGTTGGTTCATACGGACGACTTCGGCATTCCTATGCATCTCAATGATAGCGACTCAAAGTACAGCAAGGCAATGGACTGGGCAGAGCCTAAGATGCACCGTATCAATCAGGCGGTAGCGTTATGGTCTGGCATGGTGCCAATCAACAACCTGTTGCAGAAACACGCAGCACGGACATTCTCTCAGAAAATGTTTCAGGCGGCTAATGGCGGTAAACCTATCTCAATGGAACGTCTTCGCTTAGCTGGTTTGAATGATGATCAGGTGAATGGCATTTATGATGCTATTCGCAAGCACGGTAAGAGTGAGAACGGTAAACTACTCGCCCTTGGTAAGGATAACTGGCCTACAGCGGTTCGTGCTGCTTATGAGGATGCTCTTTACAGGGGCATTAAAGGTATGATCTTGGAGAATGACGCAGGTCAGTTTGCTAAGATAATGACCACCCCAGTTGGAAAAGTCATCTTACAGTTCCGCTCGTTTGCCGTTGGGGCTTACACTCGTGGTCTCTTGCAGGGTATCAACATGAGGGACTTTCCTGCCGCTATGCAGCTTCTTACGGGGGCTATCGTCGGTAGTCTGGTCTATGCTGCTCAATCTCATTTGCAGCTCATTGGCGACCCTGACAGGGAACGTAAACTGGCACAGAGACTGGAGTTCGGTAATCTGGCTTTGGCTGGTTTTATGCGCTCTTCGGAGTCGTCTTTGGTGCCTATGATGATCGACACAGGGGCGTATTTCACGACCGGCGAAACGGTTCTTGATTTCCGTTCAAGCGGGCTGACAGGTCTCTGGACAAGTAACCCGACAGGTGACCTTATCGGTACTGCTGGAAATGCCACGTCAGGTATTATCACTGCTTTGTTTGGTGATGACTACTCACGTCCAGACGCTAAGGCTGTTTACGACCTTCTGCCTATGCAGCGTATTTTGCCTATGCAGTGGATGTTCAACTTCCTGACTGCTGAGCTGCCTCGTCGGGAAATGCCTTAAGAATAGGTATACGGGGGAAATGTTTGGTAGAAAAATCTGAGACCCCAAATCAGATATATGGAAACCACGCTTCCCCCCTTGCCGCCTCCAAGTTAAAAACTACGTAAATAATTGTTATATTCTGACGGTTCTCAGGGGTGTCTTGAATTCACTAGTTCGACGACCTTCAACCTTTCTCTAATTCTCTGATTGATCTGGTCGAGATTGTGGAGAGTGATAGGTTGTTCGATAGCTGGGGGCATAGGCCAAGAGAGTGGTGCAGGGTGTTGATGCCTATCCCGTAAGACGTTCGGTTTCTCTGAAATTCTATCAATCAGGATTGCCGTACATTCAAGAGACTGCACTTCATCTGTAAGTAGAACTGCCCCTAGCTTGAGTTTTCCGTTTATTGACGGCATTCCATACCTATTGAAATGGTTCATATGAGCATCTCGCATATTCAGAATACACTCTGCTTCACGCTCACCGAGCTGCAGGCCTTTGTCTATGGCTTGTCGCAAGCATTTGGTTAGATCATGTCCAAGACGTTTTGCTAACTGATCATCGCTCATCCCCTTCTCAGAAAGAAAAGCCTTCAGTGCAATTTCCGAGCACATTGCAAGAAGGTAACCTACTGGTTCCAAATGCTCCACTGGGCGAATTTGATGTTGGATTACCAATCTTGCAGCCTGCCAATATCGAGTAGCAAGTGCCATGCGATAACTACCTACCTGTTTCAATAGTCTTATTCTCCTTGAGGAAAAGCGGGAGCGCCTTTAACAATCGTTAACTCATCGCATCAAATAAACTCATCAGAAATTCAGCAATCTCCACGAGTTTATGAACGCGATCAATGCCACGGCACAGAATGCCTAGGCAATAAACGAAGTTAGATTTCTGAGACGAAGCAACGCTCATTATCCAGCCTCCATACATTGAATAAGCTGGAGTTGGTCTCCAGTTCCCTAGTCTCCACAGGCTGTGTGACTACTGCTAATTGCAGGTGACTAGCAGGGTAATGTATGAGGCGCTCCCAATTCCTTCTCTCCTATAGACAGGCTCCATAGTCAAGCTACTGAAATCAATAGGAATGTCCATAAGGGTATGCCTCAACGGTCGTCCGTAAAGTACATTTCTTTTTGCCCGTTAGGGTTGACTATTGTTATTCGTACAGATATTCATTCGGACAATAACCTAACGGACATGTACGGAGACCACATGGCAACCTTTCTTTATGCTCGTGTATCGACAGTAGAGCAGACCCTCGACCACCAACAAGCACAGGCAGAGGCGGCAGGCTTTATATTTGACCATGTGATTGCTGATCGTGGTGTTTCCGGTGTTAACGTCCTGATGAAAGACCGGCCTGAGGGCAAGCGTCTGTTTGATATGCTACGTTCTGGTGATATGCTGGTGGTTCGCTGGGTTGATCGTCTAGGCCGCAACTATGCAGACGTGACAGACACAATCAGAGAGTTCATTCGTCGTGGTGTGATTATCCGTACTGTCATCAATAACATGACCTTTGACGGCTCCACCACAGACCCCATTCAAATGGCCGTAAGAGACGCACTGATAGCGTTCATGGCGGCAACAGCACAAGCACAGGCAGAAGCAACGAAAGAGGCTCAGAAGGCTGGTATTGCCAATGCTAAGGCCAAGGCTGATACGAATGATTACAAGGGCAGAAAGCCCAGCTACAGCCGTGAAAAATACGATCAAGTGATTGATCTGCTGAGTAAAGGTGCCTCGGTCACTCAGGCGGCAACCGAGACCGGCCTCTCACGTCAGACCATCTACCGCATTAAGGACGAACCAGCAGCGGCAGAGAAAGCCTTGGCAATGTGGGGGCTGTGATTGTTATGGGGTGATTATGTATTTTCCAGTGAATTGTTTTGGAGTACTCATGCCACCTTTTTATCTTGCCACACAACCCTGCATGTCGAGCTATCAAAATCAATCAATTAGAAACAACACTCGACTTAACCATCATATGATTGCCAGCGACAATGATAGTGGGTTCACAAATAATGCAATTATGAAATGGGCAGATCGAACCAAATTGAACTGGTGTTTTGTTGCGCCTAGAAAGCCTATACAAAACGCTTTTATCAAAAGCTGTAACGCACGGCCGCGAGACAATTTTATTCATGAAACTCTATTCTCGTGACTCGTTAACGTACGATTTGTACTTTTAAACTGGTACAGAGATTGCAATAATTATCGTCCACATTCCAGCTTTGACTGGATGACACCAGTCGATTTCGTTCGGGCTATCAATCCGAGACGCGATACGGTGTTGCGCTGCAGAAATAGCGCCGCACTGTTACCAAGCAACATAATAATCAAAATAAAGAACAGCTAGAGCTAATACAAAACGTGATAAAATGAAGCAACAATACCATCCGCGATAGTGTTCAATATTTTTCACTAACGAATATAGGCCGAAAATTAATATTGCTTCGTCTGATTGAATAATAAAATATTGTCTTCTCAATATAACTGAATTAATATTTGATTACGCTAACTTAAAGAACGACTTCATAAATCTTTATAGATAATTTTGGAGGGTGAATGTTAGATGAAATTTCGAATTTCGATCGCAACGTTCTAGAGGTCATTGCGCGAGGGCATCCGTACAGATTGATAGCAGTATCAAAATCCAATAGGGAGCTGAAAGTTCCTGCCATGACTTGGAATGAAATACAAATCACGATCAACATGCCTCTTTCAGATGTATCAAAAAGTATAGCTACTCTGTCATCCAGCAACCTTATAAATTCAGTATCAATGTTGGAAAGGTTGGGGTTCTGGCAAGAAATATTCCGTCAAAACAAAACGTCAACGGTGTATTTTTGGATATCTGATCTAGGTGAAAAATTTCTTCAAGAGACTAGTAATCAACTATCAAACAGCAAAATTGATCCTCTAGAAGAGGCGGTAGTTCTCCTCAAGAAACTCGGATATCACACTACTCAATTCGGTTTAGCTGTTGCTCTATTAAGTCTTGAAAGTGGATATAGTCCTGCTGAAACGGCCTCCCATTTGGCTAGGGCAACTTTGGCGCTTGATATAAAAGAGGCAGAAAACGACTTCGATAAAACAATGGCTCTTCTCGCCCATGCAGCTTCAATGATCGACGTTCTAGGTGGCTTTAAAGATGCAAATCTAATGCGAGAAGAAATTTTCAAGCAAGATGCCACTGTACTGGCTAAAATTGCCATTCCCGATAAAGAACAGTTAACGTGGATCGAAACAATATTGAGTGAACCAGTAATTTCGGGGGGTAGGGTCGCAACATCTCAAATTAATTACTGAGGTTGATTGTTTTTGCTGTCGGCAGCATCACACCTCCAACACACTCCCGCTTCTGTTTTGCTGAAGCTTCATGCGTATAACACTAGACGCCAGGGTCTTCTTCTGCACCGTATCAAGGCTGACAATATGCGTTATGGTCCTCTGAGGAAAACCAGTGTGACGGGCTTTGGTTATGAATGTACAGCTTTCTACTGTATTTAAGCATGATGTAAAAGTCCGTGTTGACCTAGTCATTCATTGTAGTTTTCATCAATGCCTTATGTGCCATTTCTAATCTCACCTCAGCGCCACCGTAACGCTCACTCATACCGCCGCTTGAGTGTCCGAGAACAAGGTTACGGTCAAACTCAGAAACACCAGCTCGGGTTAACTTGTCTTCCATTCCGTGACGGAGTGAGTGGATGGTGTGCTTCGGGTTATCAGAAATGGCTCTGAGATGCTTCATGAGGGTGGCTGATGCACTGTCAGCACCACGCACACGACCATAGCGGGGAAACAGGAGGGGGCTGTCTCCGGCTTCTTTGAGGGCGCTGTTGACTGCAATTAATGCGTCTCCGACAAGTGGTACACGACGGATTGAGCCGTTTGTCTTGAGCCGTCTGTGGACATGGAAGACCAGATCAATGTAGGGAATTTGATCGTCTGTATACACATCTGATTTGAGCAGGCCGGTTACTTCACCAAGGCGACAACCCGTACCTTCCACAATCCGCCATAAATTCCATATATCTGATGCTGCATGGGCAGACAGGCGTTCTCGCATAGCTATCACTACATCAGCAGGAAGTGGGTCTCGTTCTTCTCTGGCGACTGTATCAATCTTGATCGGTAAATTAAGAAACGGGTTTATTGCGTCCCGTATATCAAACTCCCTGAGACCGAGATTTACCATAGCGCTCACATCACACAGATAGCGCTTGACTGTGATAGGTGTCATTTCCAGCTCGTTTAACATCCTGTCGCGGACTTCACGAGCGTGGTTACGGGTGAGGTCGGACAGCAAGCATTCAGGCTCAATCACTGCATGAAGGTGAGTCATAACGCGCTCAATACGGGCAGTCTTATGACGCTCGTTAATATCCCCGATAATGCGCTCTTGTAGGTATAGCTGTTTTGCATCTGCCAAGGTTGGTTTCAGGGCTTTGGCTTTGTGATGACTGCCTTTGCTTGTGCTAGTGGTGGGGTGCTGACAATCACTTCTGAATGAGAGTCTGTCGATACATCCATAGAGCGCAGTTGGTCTCTAGCTATTGGGACAGGGCGTTGTTGTGCTGCGTGATTCGAGGTCAGGCGTTCAAACTCAGCATGGACATGCGGCCAGTTACGCAGAGCCTCACGTCGACTGTCGCCAAGCAGTCTTTTAAATTCACTCTGAGGGAAGGTTGTCCGAGCTGCCTTAGGAACCCTACGGCGGTAATGCCAAGTGCCAGCATTTGTCAGGACTACGTATTTCAGCGACAAACCCATTGTGTACTTCCTGTGTACTCGAATGTGTACCTAAGAAGTGCTGAAACTGTTATGTCATTGAAATATAAGGGGCAATGAAAGCCAAATGGTGCGGTCGAGAAGACTCGAACTTCCACGGGTTGCCCCACAGCGACCTCAACGCTGCGCGTCTACCAATTCCGCCACGACCGCACTGTGTGGTAGAAACCGAATTGCTTCGGTGAGGGCGATGTAGCAAATCACTATTGCAGTGACAAGCCAAATTATTCGTTTCATTGCATTTTTTTAAAAGTAATTCACAGAAGCCCGTTTTTCTCCCGCAAAACCGCGTTTTTATAATCCCTTCAATAGGATGAAGCGGGGCTATTTTCTTCACTGGGTAGTTAGTTCGCCATATTTTCCGGAATCAAACTGTCAAAAAACTGAAAAGTTTCGTCTTTTAAGCCGGAATTTTTGATTCAAAAGATGACGCGTTGCAGTCTTTCAATATTTTCCAGCTGTTTTCGGGTTTCCTGATAGCCGATATCAATGGTTTCAGCCGCGCGGTGAAACTCGGTCAGGCCGATATGGCCGATGCTTGGCATCAAAGCGATGTCCGGCGGATCGCCGGCCATACGGGCGCGCGAGATTCTGTCCTGTATAATATTGAAAGCGTCCATCATGACGCCGGTTATGCCCAAGCGCGATTCATGGCTTATGACTCCTGCCTGAGCAGGGCTTATTGTGTCTTCCTGTCCGGCACGTGCTGGGCTTGTATATTTGACTACGGCTGCGCGGCCGAACTGGTCATAGTTGAGATTGACGGCCAGAACCAATTGCTGCTCATAAGCACGGCATACGGAAACCGGAACCGGATTGACCAATGCGCCGTCCACAAGCAGCCGGTGGTCGTAACGGATCGGTTCAAAAACGCCCGGCAACGCATAAGAGGCGCGCATTGCCATAATAAGTGAGCCGGTGGAGAGCCAGATTTCGTGACCCGTGCGTAATTCAGTGGCGACAGCCACATAAGGACAGGGTAGGTCATCAATATTCAACCCGTCGAGATGCTGGTGCAATTTGCGATCCAGTTTCATGCCGCCGAATAATCCGCTGCCACGAAATGTAATATCCATCAGGCTGAACATGCGTCTGCGTGTAAGGGAGCGTGCAAACTCTTCCAGCTCATCCAGTTTTCCTGCCAGATAGCAGCCGCCCACAAGTGCCCCTATTGAGGTGCCTGCAATCATAGATATTTTGATATTGGCTTCATTGAGTGCGCGTAATACGCCGATATGTGCCCATCCGCGTGCCGAACCGCCGCCTAAAGCAAGAGCAATTGGCTGGGGTGTTTTAAGAATAACAGGTTTGGGAATTTCCGCCTGAGCCGGTGCATTGGCAGCAGCAGTCGTGCGGCGGCGCGGTACCCATGAAAGCATGCAATATCTCCCGAATATACCTGTGTTTGCAACCAGAATACAGGAACAAGTATATTCAGACTATGGCTTTCATGCGATTGCAGTGCAAGGCAATTCATACGGTTATAAATTGCAGAAAACGCACAAAACAATATGAATTATGTAAATTTAATGTAATTTTAATTATTATTAATTGTCAATTAAGTAATTATATTGAAGTTTATTTGTGTTTACTTTGATTTTTCAAATTAACGCAATAGTAACCATAAGCTCTTCTGAATATACGTGTTGCAATATTGTTACAGCATTTTTGTCCGGTTGGTGTAAAACAAGATCAAGAAAGATTTTTGAGGTTCTCCCATGTTTAATAAAGTCATCCTCGCTGCTTCCGCAGCTGTTCTGTTCTCCGGTACTGCAATGGCTGCAGACGCTATCGTTTACAACGAACCTGCACCAGCCGTTGAAGTGAATACCTTCAGCTGGGAAGGTGGTTATGTTGGTGCCAATGCCGGTTACGGTTTTGGTAAAATGAAAGAAGACGGCGTCAGCATCAAGCCACGTGGCTTTGTTGGTGGTGTGCAGGCTGGTTACAACTGGCAGTTCGATCAGGTTGTTGCCGGTATCGAAGCTGACTTCCAGGGCTCGACCATGAAGAAGTCGGTTGATTTCTATGATGCAGCCGGCGCTTACGAAGGCACTGTAAAAGGTAAAGTTCAATGGTTCGGTACTGTTCGCGGTCGTCTGGGTGCAGACATTGCTGAACGCACCATGCTCTATGGTACAGCCGGTCTTGCATACGGTAAAGTGAAGATCGAAGGTTATAGTGCTGCTCTGGATGCGTCTGAAAGCGCTTCCAAGACCCGCGCTGGCTGGACTGCCGGTGCCGGTGTAGAACACGCCTTCACTGACAATGTAACTCTGAAGACAGAATATCTCTACACTGATCTGGGCAAAGTTAAGTTCAGCGACGGTGCAGATGTATCCAAAGTTAAAACCAACTTCCACACTGTGCGCGTTGGTGTAAACTACAAGTTCTGATAATCTGACGGGAGGTGAAGGACGCCTCTCATGTCTTCAAGATTTCTTTCGCCGGATTTGATATTTGGCGAAAGAACCGTCCTCCAGACAAAAAGCCCTGCGTAATTAATATTACGCAGGGCTTTTGTGTTTCGTATCAAGTAATAAATCTAATAGTTTGATTTATTTATGTAAAATGACGTTGTTGCCTGAAATGTCTACCGTGCGATAAAAGCAGGAGTGACGATCTGTGTGGCATGTCGGGCCATTACCGGCAACTCTGACCTTGAGCCATAGGGCATCCTGATCGCAGTCTGTGCGCATCTCAATAACAGTCTGCAGATTGCCGGAGGTTTCGCCTTTCTTCCAAAGCGACTTGCGTGACCGCGACCAGTAATGGGCGATGCCGGTTTCCAGTGTCAGCCGCAGGGCTTCGCTGTTCATATGCGCAACCATCAGCAATTCGCCGTCATCCGCACTTGTCACAACTGCGGTTATCAGGCCTGAACTGTCAAAGCGGGGCGCAAAGACAGCACCTTCTTCGGTGCTGTGCTTGTCGGTCTGCGCAGGGAAATCGGCAGGCAGTTTGGTCATGAACCGCTCCGCAGCATGGTCATGAACCGAACCTGATTGGCAACATCCTGCTCGAAAGCACCTGTAAAGGTGGTCGTCAATGTGGTTGATCCCTGTTTGCGAATGCCGCGCATAGCCATGCACATATGTTCCGCTTCAATCAAGACAGCAACGCCGAGGGGCTTGAGAATATTCTGAATGCTGTGAGCAATCTGCGCAGTCATGCTTTCCTGAGTTTGCAGGCGATGGGCAAACATATCAACGACACGCGCAATTTTCGACAGGCCGACAACGGAGCCATTCGGCAGATAGCCGATATGTGCCTTGCCGATAATCGGCACCATATGATGTTCGCAATGCGAGAAGAACTTGATGTCTTTGATGAGAACCATGTCTTTGTAGCCGGCAACTTCTTCAAAAACAGTGCCAAGCTCTTCTTCCGGAGACTGATGATAGCCGGAAAACAGTTCTTTATAGGCTTTTGCCACGCGTTTCGGGGTTTCAAGCACCCCTTCGCGCGACGGATCTTCTCCCATCCAGAGCAGCAATGTTTTTACAGCGGCCTCTGCCTCAGCCTTTGTCGGGCGTGCAACATTGCTGGTCTGTGAATCGGAAATGTGCTTGTTCATATCGAGCTCCCGTAGTCTCTCTCTGTGGAGAGACGAGTTAAACGGACACTGTTACGAAGCTTGCTCAGGCGGTAATCTTAGCTGTACCGCTGAAGGCTTGGCATTTATGTCGGGGCAGTTGTCTGGCGTTTTGCAGAATGCAGCCAAAGGCCTGCTCTGCCTGTTTGCATTGACTGTCGCGGAAATATCCGCAAAAGGCAAATGCCTGTCCTATATAAAGTATGTCGAAGATATTAAAAGAGCAAAGACAGCCGATTTATGTCGTATTTCGGTTGTGCTATTCTCTATAGCGGCTTGAAATGAAATATTTATATAGCCACTTATACAATCATGTCCGGCAATGCGCCGGAACATGCTGAAGGAGAAACCGGATGATCAATGATATGTATAATGCCCGGATTCTCGAATTTGCCGGTAACATTCCGCATATTGGTCGTCTTCAGTCGCCGGATGCAACAGCTAAGGCACATTCAAAACTTTGTGGTTCTACAGTGATTGTCGATCTCAAAGTCAGAGATGGTATTGTCGTAGATTTCGCGCATGAGGTAAAGGCCTGTGCTTTGGGGCAGGCGACATCCTCGGTGATGGCACGTCATATTATCGGCTCCACAGAAGCTGAACTGCGTGAATTGCAGGCGCAAATGACTGCAATGCTGAAAGACAATGGTGCACCGCCTGAAGGGCGCTTTGAAGATTTGCGTTTTTTCGAGCCGGTGCGTGATTATAAAGCTCGTCATGCATCCACTTTGCTGACATTTGACGCTGTTGTTGACTGTCTGGATCAGATTGCCGCAAAAGCTGCCGTGTAAGCGATATGTGCCCGCAGCCTGAAACCAAACCTCGTAAAAAATACAGCCGTAACTATCAGGGCGCATGGCGCAAGACACCGGATCGTTTGCTGGGTACAGGGCTTGTGCGGCTTTATCAGCTGACTTTATCAGGCTTTATCGGCAATTCCTGCCGCCATATGCCGACCTGTTCCGAATATGCCTATGAGGCTATTGCCCGTTACGGTTTGTGGACCGGCGGCTGGATGGGCTTGTTTCGGGTTATGCGTTGCGGGCCGTTCGACACATGCGGCATTGATCGCGTGCCGGAAGTGCTGGAGCCGCGCTATAAGTGGTATTTTCCGTGGCGTTATTGGCACATTTCCGCTGCAAAACCCGATAATGACTAAGCTTTTACGGGGGAAAGGTTTATTTCCCCGTTTAGATTGATTATAGAGACACTGCCGGTCGCATCTGCACTTCGTTTTGCAGGAGCCGGAAAGCTTTTATTTTGCTCTAAATAACCACCCGCAATCGTTGGCGGGACTGGATGAGGATGACAATGTCTGATCTTATTACTCTCGAATTTCCCGACGGCTCACAGCGCGAATATGATCCGGCCATGACCGGTCTGGCGCTTGCCGAATCCATCTCCAAATCACTGGCTAAAAAGTCTGTCGCCTATGCGGTTGACGGCACCGTGCGTGATTTGTCCGAGCCGCTTGGCGCATCAGGCAAAGTCGAGATTCTCACCCGTGAAGATCCGCGTGCGCTGGAGCTGATCCGTCACGACTGCGCCCACGTTCTGGCTGAAGCTGTGCAGGAGCTTTTCCCTGGCACGCAGGTCACAATCGGACCGGTTATCGAAAACGGTTTCTATTATGACTTCGCCCGCAATGAGCCTTTCACACCCGATGACCTGCCGGTTATCGAAAAGAAAATGCGTGAAATCATTGCCCGCAACAAGTCGTTCACACGCGAAGTCTGGACACGCGAAAAAGCCAAGCAGGTTTTCTCCGATAAGGGTGAATCCTATAAGGTTGAGCTGATTGACGCGATCCCTGAAGGTCAGGATCTGAAGATCTATTATCAGGGCGACTGGTTTGATCTTTGCCGTGGCCCGCATATGGCGTCCACAGGCCAGATCGGTAATGCGTTCAAGCTGATGAAAGTTGCCGGTGCTTATTGGCGCGGTGACAGCAACAATCCGATGCTGACCCGTATTTACGGTACAGCTTTCGCGAATGATGCTGATCTGCAGCAATATCTGACAATGCTGGAAGAAGCTGAAAAGCGCGACCATCGCCGCCTTGGTCGTGAAATGGATCTGTTCCATTTTCAGGAAGAAGGTCCGGGCGTTGTGTTCTGGCATTCCAAGGGCTGGCGCATGTTCCAGAGCCTTGTCAGCTATATGCGCCGCCGTCTCGACGATCATGGCTATCAGGAAGTCAACGCACCGCAGGTGCTGGATAAATCCCTTTGGGAAACATCCGGTCACTGGGGCTGGTATAAAGACAACATGTTCAAGGTCACCACTGCCGGTGATGACACTGAGGATGACCGCGTTTTCGCGCTGAAGCCGATGAACTGCCCGGGCCACGTGCAGATTTTCAAACATGGTTTGAAATCCTACCGCGATCTGCCGATCAAAATGGCGGAATTTGGTAATGTGCATCGTTATGAGCCATCCGGTGCACTGCATGGCCTGATGCGTGTTCGCGGCTTTACGCAGGATGATGCGCATATCTTCTGTACAGACGAGCAGATGGCGGATGAATGCCTGCGTATTAACGACCTGATCCTCTCGACTTATGCCGATTTCGGCTTCGATCAGATCACCGTGAAACTCTCCACACGTCCTGAAAAGCGCGTGGGTGATGATGCGCTGTGGGATCGTGCGGAAAGCGTTATGGGCGAAGTGCTCAAGACAATTGAAGCCAATTCCGGCGGTCGCATTAAAACCGGCATTCTGCCAGGTGAGGGTGCGTTCTACGGTCCTAAGTTCGAATATACGCTGAAAGATGCGATCGGTCGTGAATGGCAGTGCGGTACAACGCAGGTTGACTTCAACCTGCCGGAACGCTTCGGTGCATTCTATATCGATAACAACTCCGAGAAGCAGCAGCCGGTTATGATTCACCGCGCTATTTGCGGCTCGATGGAGCGTTTCCTCGGTATTCTGATCGAGAACTTTGCCGGTCATATGCCGCTGTGGTTCGCACCAATTCAGGTTGTTGTGGCAACGATCACTTCGGAAGCGGATGAATATGGTCAGGAAGTTGCTAACTTGTTCAAAAAAGCAGGCTTGCAGGTGACAACTGACTTCCGCAACGAGAAGATCAACTACAAGGTGCGTGAGCACTCGCTGCAGAAAGTACCGGTTATTCTGGTGCTTGGTAAGCGTGAAGCAGAAGAGCGTACAGTGAATGTACGTCGTCTCGGCTCCCGCGACCAGACACCAATGTCGCTGGATGAAGCACTGAGCTCATTGCGCGAAGAGGCAACACCGCCGGATCTTCGTCGTGCATAATCGATATAAAAAAGGCCGGAGCAATCCGGCCTTTTTGTTTATTGTTTAAAGCAGGTATCCATGCGCAGCACCCCGTTTTCACAATTCTGGAATAGTATATATTCAGGCTCGCTGCCTTTGATGTATCTTCTGCGGGAAGAAAAACGGCAGCAATGGGTACGCTTTTACGCATTGCCTGAAGGAAAGCGCTATCCTTCTAATGTTGCTGAGCAGCAGGAGGTTTTAGAGCGATTTAACAGCATTGCCTCTGCAATTTTCAATGAGAATGAACCACTTTGGTTAGTGTCTGATACTGACATTGAAAAATCTGCAACCAGTAAAACTTTAAGCTTTCTCAGGATGGGTTTTAAAAGTTCAGGTATAAAAACATATTTTGACAATGATAGAGATAAGTGCAAATCCCGTTTTCTCTATAAACAAGATCATTGGAAAAGCGGCGCATTTGACGAGTTATTTTCTCTCATTCTTCATGGGGAAATATCAGGCATTTTGTTTGTAAATCAAAAAACGCAGCTATTTTATGTTTATGACGGCGGAATGGATGTCATCCTGCCGGATAGTCTGCAACTCAATCACCTCAAAGAGAGGTTTAAACAATGGCGCTCACCGCTTTTAAGCGGACTTTAATTCAGAGGTGCAGCTTTAAAGCGATATTCGCCCTGACTGTCGATGTCGAAATAGTCACCGATCTGCGGGTGGCGCAGCGGTTCACCGCTTTCATCTTCTTCCAGATTTTGCTCGGAAACATAGGCTACGTAATCCGTTTCCTCATTCTCCGCCAGCACGTGATAAAACGGCTGCTCGCGTTTCGGGCGTGAGGCTTCAGGAATGGACATGTACCATTCTTCCGTATTGGCGAATTCCGGATCAACATCGAAAATAATACCGCGAAACGGCAGCAGGCGGTGACGCACCACCTGTCCGATCTGGAAACGTGCATATTTTACTTCAAAAGCACTCATTGTGATCCGTCGTGATGTGGCGTGACAGTTGGCAGTGTCGTCTTCTTATTCGCTGCGGTGAAAGACGGCAGCAGGGCTTTGAAACCGCCACCGGGACGCAGCCCCTCACGCATGAAGAAAGCACGCAGCGGCGGTACAACACGCAGGACTTCCAATCCCGTGCCGCGAATGATCTGTGCTGGCAGGAAGTCTGACAACAGCGTGCGGTTCAGAACATCGACCGAGCCGGTACGTGCCAGAATATCAGGGCGGCGACCGCTGTCATAGGCGCGGATCACGCGATCAGAACCGGCATCCTGCTTATCTTTGCTCAAAGCGGAGATCAGTGTTTCCACGTCACGAGTGCCGAGGTTCAGGCCTTGTGCACCGATTGGCGGGAAAACATGCGCTGCTTCGCCGATCAGAATGGTACGCTTGGCTGCAAATTTCAGCGGTACCAGACCGGAAAGCGGCCATGCCTGCTGTTTGGTATCAACCGTGATTTCGCCCAACATGGATTGCATTTTTGTTTCAATCTCACGGGCAAGCTGTTCGCTGTCGAGCGCCATCAGCTTTTCAGCATAGCGCGGATTGGCAACCCAGACGAGACTGGAGCGATTGCTGGGGAGCGGCACCTGCGTGAAAGGGCCGTCCTCGGTGTGGAATTCGGTCGAAATATTCTGATGCGGAACTTTATGGCTAAACGAGCACACAACTGCCGTTTGCGGATAGCGCCAGCGGCGGGTTTGAATGCCGGCTGCATCACGTGCCAGACTATTGCGGCCGTCAGCTGCCACGACCAGTGGAGTGGTCACAACCTGTCCGTCGCTGAAAGTGACAGAAATACTGTCTGCATTATGCTGATAGGCGGTAGCATTGCTGAAATTACGGGCAATGCGCGGATGCGCGGTTACAGCTTCATGCAGCACCCGGTTCAGCACCAGATTGGGAATATTATAGCCGAAAGCTTCCGTGCCGATTTCTGAAGCGCGGAATGTCACCGCAGGACTGCGGATCAGTCTGCGGGTGCCGTCAACAATGCGCATGGAGGCGAGGGCGGCTGTATCCGGACGGATCGTTTGCCAAACGCCGAGACTGTCGAGATATTCAATAGCAGGCATCATCAATGCTGTGGTGCGCCGGTCATCCTGATCGCTTACCGGACCCGCGAGCAGAATATCATAGCCCGCCTGCGCCATCGCCAGTGCCGCAATCATTCCCGCAGGGCCGCTGCCGCTCACAAGAATGCGTGCCGAAGTGAACTCTGATGAATGAACGGAGCCTGACATAATGCACCTCTTAGTTATCCGGTTTTTGACAATCCAACAGTCAAATCACCGGAATATCCTGCTAATTTTTAAAAACCATAAGCAGATTTGCCTGCTCATTCTTTTAGGCCATAAGTCGCCGTTACGACACTAAAAACATATGCTTAAAGCGGAGATAGTCACGAATAGCGGGTAACTTCTTTGGATGAGCGACATTTTGTCTGTTTTTCAAGTCAGCTTTTCTTGCACTTTTGGTGTTTTTCGACAAAAGCTGTCAGGACTGATAATTCATTAATTTTTTGTAACAGAATCGGCAAAGATCTTGAAAGCGAAACTGACAGACAAACTGAAAGCTAAAAAAGTCACTCTGCCTCAGGTCAGGGCTTTTTCTGTTCACCTGTTAACGGCTTCCGGCTCCTTTCTGGCCTTTCTGTCACTGGTTGCTGCCAGTGAAGAAAACTGGACGGCAATGTTTCTCTGGCTCGGGCTGGCACTTTTCGTCGATGGTATTGACGGGCCGATCGCCCGCAAGCTGGAAGTGAAATATGTGTTGCCAAACTGGTCGGGCGAGCTTCTCGATAATATCATCGATTATGTCACTTATGTGCTGATCCCTGCATTTGCGCTTTATCAGAGCGGCTTCATGGGACACGGCCTGTCGTTCCTGTCAGGCGCGATCATCGTTATCAGCAGTGCGATTTATTATGCTGATACCGGCATGAAGACCAAAGAAAACTTCTTCAAGGGTTTCCCTGTGGTCTGGAATATGGTGGTCTTCACCCTGTTCATCGTCGGTCCGGGTGAATGGACAGCCTTTGCGGTTGTTGTTGTCTCGGCGATCTTGTCATTCATGCCGCTGAATTTTCTGCATCCGGTGCGCGTGGTGCGTTTGCGTCCGCTCAATCTCACAGTGTTTCTGCTGTGGTGCGTTTTCGGTGTGGCGGGTATTTTCTATCAGATGGATGCGCCGCTCTGGGTGCGCATCGGTATCTCCGTCACCGGTATTTATCTCTACTGCATCGGTATCGTGATGCAGTTCCTGCCTAATCTTGGTCTTAAAACTGCTGCGAAATAACAGGGAATTCTGACAATGATAAATGCAATTCTGATCCGTGAAACCGGTGGTGCTGATGTTCTGAAATATGAACAGGTCGAACTTGGGCAGCCTAAAGCAGGCGAGGCACGTATCCGCCATGAAGCGGTCGGATTGAATTTTATCGATGTCTATTTCCGCACCGGTCTTTATAAGGCGCCGCAACTGCCTTTCATTCCGGGGCAGGAGGGCGCAGGCACAGTCGTCGCTGTCGGTGAAGGCGTGACGAATGTGAAGGTCGGTGACCGTGTGGCCTATACAGGTGCTATGGGCTCTTATGCGGATGAACGGCTGATTGCTGCGGATCGTCTGGTTAAAGTGCCGGATAATATGGATTTGCGCCTTGCCGCATCCATGATGCTGAAAGGCATGACAGCCTATTATCTGATTAACCTGACCTACAAGGTGCAGAAGGGCGATACAATCCTGATCCATGCCGCCGCCGGCGGTGTCGGGCAGATTGCCGGCCAGTGGGCGAAGCATCTTGGTGCAACAGTCATCGGTACTGCCGGATCGCAGGAGAAAATCGACCTCGCACTGTCCCTCGGCTATGACCATGTTATCAATTACCGTGAAGATAATTTCGTCGAGAAGGTGAAGGAAATCACCGGCGGCAAAGGCCTGCCGGTGGTCTATGACAGTGTCGGTAAAGATACGTTCCCGGCATCGTTGCAAGTTCTGCAACCGCGTGGCTTGTTCGTGAGCTATGGCAATGCATCGGGGCCGGTGCCGCCATTTGAGCTGGCACTGCTCAATCAATATGGTTCGCTTTATGCAACCCGCCCGACGCTTGGTTCTTATATTGCTACAAGGGAAGAGCTGGAACGTGCGGCGCAGGCGCTGTTTGATGTGGTTGCCAGCGGTGCAGTCAAAATCAATGTCAATCAGACCTATGCATTGCGGGATGCCGCACAGGCACAGCGTGATCTCGAAGCGCGCAAAACCACCGGTACAACGATACTGATCCCGTAAAATCATTTTCAGATTTGAAAAACAATATTCCGGCGAAATCTGATTTCGCCGGAATTTCTTTATGCATCTTGCAAAAAGTGTTCATAGAATTGTTATAAATTACTTTTCGGCTTTCCTATTTTTTTGACTGTGGCATAAGGTGGGCGGAAGAAATGTCTAGGGGACACATGACAGAACCTTCCGCAAAACCTCAACAATTACTGGCTGAGCAATTACTGGATGTACGGCGTTTAACCAAACAGTTTGGTGCGCTGAAAGCATGTGACCAGATTGATCTGACGATTGAACATGGCGAAATCCACGCGCTGCTGGGGGAAAACGGCGCAGGAAAATCCACGCTTGTCAAAATGTTGTTCGGCTCTTTGCAGCCACAGGATGGTGAGATTTTCTGGAAGGGACGCAAAGTCCGCATGAATAATCCGGCCTATGCCCGCAAGCTCGGCATTGGTATGGTTTTTCAGCATTTCTCTCTGTTTGACAGTTTGACCGCTGCAGAAAATATCGCGCTGTCACTGGATGCGGGTCTCTCCCTTAATGAAGTTGCGCAAAAAGCATCGCAGATCGGTGAGACTTACGGCCTGCCGGTTGATACTAATGCGCTTGTCGGCGATTTATCGGTTGGGGAGCGCCAGCGCATCGAAATTATCCGCTGCCTGTTGCAGGAGCCGGAACTTATTATTCTCGACGAGCCGACATCTGTTTTGACACCGCAGGAAGCGGACAAGCTGTTTATCACGCTTAACCGCCTGAAAAGCGAAGGCAAATCCATTCTCTATATCAGCCACCGGCTGGAAGAAGTGAAGCAGATTTGCGACCGCGCAACCGTGCTGCGCCACGGTAAAGTCGTATCCCATTGCACGCCTTCGCAGGAAACCGCAGCATCGCTTGCCCGTATGATGGTCGGTGAGGATGTGGCACTGGTTGAACGTCCGAAAGCTGAATTGAAGTCAGCGGAACAGGCGACATTGCTGGAGATTGACGGGCTTTCACAGGCACCGCGCGGACCATTCTCAACGGCCTTACGCAATATTTCCCTGAATGTCGCTGCCGGTGAGGTGGTTGGCATTGCCGGTGTTGCCGGTAACGGCCAGAGCGAATTTTTTGAAGCTGTATCCGGCGAGTTGCGGCAGGATCAGGCATCAACCATCCGTATTCGCGGGCAGCAGGCAGGTCTTGCCGGTATCACACAGCGCCGGATGCTGGGAGCAGGTTTTGTGCCGGAAGAACGTCTGGGACATGGCGCTGTGCCGGAACTGCCGCTGACGGATAATCTGTTTCTGTCGCGTTACCGTACCGATGCAAAAGTGTTTCTGAAGGGTGGCTGGCTCAAAATCATTTCGCAATCCGCATTGTCTTCCGCTGCTAAACGCATCAATGCGATGATGGATGTGCGCAAAAATGCGGAAAATCCGGTGGCTGGTGCGTTGTCTGGCGGCAATTTGCAAAAATTCATTATCGGCCGTGAGCTGGATCGCAACCCGTCTGTTCTTGTCGTCAATCAGCCGACATGGGGCGTGGATGCCGGTGCGGCAATGCGTATTCGTCAGGCTTTGGTGGATCTGTCACGTCAGGGCTCTGCCGTGCTGGTCATCAGTCAGGACCTTGATGAACTATTTGAAATTTGTGACCGTATCGCAGTGATGCATCATGGTCAGTTATCCGAAGCCATGCCGCGCGATGTTGTAACGGCTGAAAAAATCGGCCTGATGATGGGCGGGGCAGTCTGATGCGTATTGAACTGATTAAAAGACCACAACCCTCACGTTGGTTCAGCGCAATTTCTCCGCTGTTAGCACTGGCGCTTGCAATGATTTGCGGCGCCATTTTGTTTGCGCTGATGGGCAAAGATCCTTTTGCAGCGCTCCATGCGTTCTTCATTGAGCCGCTGCTGGATATGTGGTCAATCCATGAATTGCTGGTCAAAGCTGCGCCGCTGATCCTGATCGCTGTCGGGCTTTCCGTCTGTTATCTGTCTAATAACTGGAATATCGGTGCCGAAGGTCAGTTGACCATGGGGGCGATTACCGGCTCGATCCTGCCGATATTGTATCCCGACGTGCAGGGCTGGTATGTTCTGCCGCTGATGCTGTTGATGGGGATGGTTGGCGGTGCGCTTTATGGTGCGGTACCGGCGCTTTTAAAAACCCGTTTTAATGCCAATACGATCCTGACCAGCCTGATGCTGGTCTATGTGGCGCAGTTCTTTCTGGACTGGCTGGTGCGCGGGCCTTGGCGCAATCCGGAGGGCAATAACTTCCCTGAAAGCCGTCAGTTTCATGAATATGCTGTGCTGCCGGAAATCTGGTCAGCCGCAGGGCGTGCGCATTGGGGATTCATCTTCGCAATTATTGCCGCATTCCTACTGTGGTTCATGCTGCACAGCACCCTGAAAGGTTTTCAGATCAAGGTTGTCGGGCAAAGCCCGCGTGCAGCGCGTTTCGCCGGTTTCAGTGCGGGCAAGATTACATTCTTTGCCTTTCTGGTCTCCGGTGCGCTGGCAGGTCTTGCCGGTATCAGCGAAGTGTCCGGCGCTATCGGACAGCTGCGTACGACAATTACACCGGGCTACGGATTTACGGCGATTATTGTTGCCTTTCTCGGGCGGCTTAATCCGCTGGGTATTATTGCAGCCGGTCTGGTGCTGGCATTGTCCTATCTCGGCGGTGAGGCAGCACAGCTTTCTATTGGTATCTCAGAAAAATCCGCGCGCGTGTTTCAGGGGATGATCCTGTTTTTTGTGCTGGCCTGCGATACTTTCATTCACTACCGCATTCGTTTTGTCAGTCGCAGTCAGCATGATCTGCGCGGGGAGGCCTGAGCCATGGATATGACACAGGCAATTATGCTGACTATTGCAACAGCGGCCACGCCTCTGCTGATTGCCGCCATCGGCGAGTTGGTCGTTGAACGCTCAGGTGTGCTCAATCTCGGTGTTGAAGGCATGATGCTGATGGGCGCAGTCACCGGTTTCGGTATCGCTCATTTAACCGGCAATGCGTGGCTCGGCATGATAGCAGCAATTTTTGCAGGAGCAGCCTGCGCATTGCTGTTCGGCTTTCTGACACTGACACTGGTCACCAATCAGGTGGCAACAGGTCTGGCTCTGACCATTCTCGGGCTGGGCGCATCGGCAGTGATCGGCGAGGGCTTTGTCGGTCTTCCGGGCGTGCGCCTTGGCGCGATCTATATTCCTTATCTGAGCGATATCCCGCTGATCGGAAAATTGCTGTTCGGGCAAGACCCGATTTTCTATATCGCATTATTGCTGGTTATTGGCGTGAGCTGGTTTTTGTTCCGCTCACGGGCAGGGCTTAAACTGCGCTCTATCGGCGACAATCACGGCTCCGCCCATGCGCTCGGCATCAATGTGGTGCGCACGCGTTATCTGGCTGTAATGTTCGGTGGTGCCTGTGCGGGTCTTGCCGGTGCGCAGCTCTCCCTCGTCTATGTGCCGCAATGGGTGGAAAATATGACGGCTGGCCGTGGCTGGATTGCGCTGGCTCTGGTGGTTTTTGCTTCATGGCGGCCTTGGCGTGTGCTGATCGGCGCCTATCTTTTTGGTGCAGTGACGATCGGTCAGCTCCATGCGCAGGCATTCGGCATCGGCCTGCCGCCGCAACTGTTGTCGGCACTGCCATATCTGGCGACAATCATTGTGCTGGTGATTATTTCGCGTAACCGCCGCCTGACAATGATGAATACACCGGCATCGCTCGGCAAGCCATTTGTGCCGGATAGATAATACAAAGTCGTTTTACAGTTTTTTGATTACGGACCTTAACAGGAGAACGGGGACAATGAAGAAAACGCTAACAATTCTTGCCACTGCGGCAACGCTTGCCATGGCAGGCACCGCCATGGCTGAAGAAAAGCTGAAGGTCGGCTTTATCTATATCGGCCCTCCGGGTGATTTCGGCTGGACCTATCAGCATGACGAAGCCCGCAAAGAGCTGGAAAAAGAACTGGGTGATAAGATCACAACCAGCTATCTGGAAAGCGTACCGGAAGGTGCGGATGCCGAGCGTTCGATTGAACGTCTTGCCCGTGCAGGCAATAAGCTGATTTTCACGACATCTTTCGGCTATATGGATCCGACCATTAAAGTTGCGAAAAAATTTCCTGATGTGAAATTTGAACATGCAACCGGCTATAAGACAGCAGAAAACGTATCTGCCTATAATGCGCGCTTCTATGAAGGCCGTTATGTGCAGGGTCAGATCGCTGCCAAATTGTCGAAAAACGGTATGGCTGGCTTCATCGGTTCCGTGCCGGTGCCGGAAGTTGTGCAGGCTATCAACTCCTTCATGATCGGCGCGCAGTCCGTTAATCCGGATTTCAAAATCAAGATCATCTGGGCAAACTCATGGTTTGATCCGGGCAAAGAAGCAGATGCTGCCAAGGCGCTGATCGATCAGGGCGTTGATATTCTCACCCAGCATACAGATTCCACCGCACCAATTCAGGTTGCGGCAGAACGCGGTATCAAGGCATTCGGTCAGGCTTCGGACATGATCAAGTTCGGCCCTGAAACCCAGCTGACAGCGACAATCGACCATTGGTCGCCATATTATATCGAGCGCACCAAAGCTGTTCTCGATGGCACATGGAAGTCGCAGAATACATTCAACGGCATGAATACCGGTCTGGTTGCTATGGCACCGCTGACCAATATGCCTGACGATGTGAAAGCAATGGCTGAAGAAACCATCAAGAAGCTGACCTCCGGCGAGCTGAAGCCGTTTACCGGCCCGCTGAAAAAGCAGGATGGTTCTGAATGGCTCAAAGCCGGTGAAACCGCCGATGATAAAGCAATCGTCAGCATGAACTTCTATGTTCAGGGCATTGATGACAAGCTGCCGCAATAAGCTGCTTGCATGAAGAAATGAAAAGGCTCCGCATTTGCGGAGCCTTTTTTATATGGTTCAGGCGCGGTCAATACGACCGGAATAACAGCCGCGTCCGGCATTATGCGCATGAATATAGGCGGCGTTCTGATCGCTGAAGAGGCGTTCAATTGCCGCTTCAATATCCGTACCCTGCACAACTTCAGCTCCTATAATCATGCCTGTAGCATTATAGGCACGCAAAGACAGGAGCCGCGTGCGCATGACTGAGGGAACCTCGTTGATCTGGTCATAGGCTGCCACTGCATTCTCGCGTACATAAATCGCATGAGTTGCATAATAGGGTGTTTCTGCGCTTTGGCAGACATGGTTGAGCAGCAGCAGGCTTTCACCTATTTCAGCCTCACACATCTCAATACGGTCAGGATAACCTCTGTCTTCAGCAAATACGCGTAGTGCACGATGCTGTTTCAGTTCATGATCGGGTAAACCAAATAGGTGGCGAAACGGCTCCGGTGAAAGCCCTGTGATACGAAAATCCATAGAGAGTCTCCTGTAAATAACAGGAGGATTAAATTGCAGATACAAAGCGGAAACACTGCAATTCTGCTTTTCAAATTTTTGATTTGTAAGATTGGTACGGCGTGTATCCGGCAATAAAAAAGGCCCCGCAGAGCGGAGCCTTTCATTGCAATCGCAATAACGATTTTATTCAGCAGCATCTGCCGGTGCGGCATTGAGCATACCATAGCGTTCTTCGCCGATTTTGCCGAGCAGTTCGAGCTGGGTTTCGAGGAAGTCGATATGGCCTTCCTCATCCTTCAGCAATTCGTCGAAAAGCTGACGGCTGACATAGTCACCTGCTTCATCGCAGATTTCGCGGGATTTCTTGTAAGAGGCGCGGGCGTCATATTCACCGGCCAGATCAGCTTCCAGAACTTCTTTTACAGTCTGACCGATACGCAGCGGCGCAACAGTCTGCAGGTTCGGATGGCCTTCGAGGAAAATGATGCGGTCGATGAGGCGGTCTGCATGCTGCATTTCTTCAATCGACTCTTCGCGTTCCTTTTTCGCCAGACGGGTATAACCCCAGTCAGACAGGAGGCGGTAGTGCAGCCAATATTGGTTTACTGCGCCGAGTTCGAGGAAAAGTGCCTCGTTAAGCCGCTCGATGACCTTTTTGTCGCCCTTCATTCCATTTGCTCCCGAATTGTTCACGTAACGCACGAACGCGATCAATATAGACAATGAACTCAGAATCATTGTGCTCGCGCCGAAGATGATATTCTTCAGTCACTCTTATGATCGTTTCAACAACATTTGGGAAGCAGCCGCAGCACCGGCCACGCTTCTTCATAGCATGGTAGACCTTGGCAGGAACAATCAATTGCCAGCAATCTTCATCCAGCATCTGGATGATAGTATTTTCGATTTCTTTGGCAGTAATTACATTGCAATGGCAGACTAGCATGCTGCACCATGCATAGAAAAAGCGGTGTTTAAGCCGGAAAATACGGAAAATGAATCTGAAATATGCAAATGACCTGAAGAAATCATGTTCTGATTTTCATCATGGTCGCTGAAAAAGAAAGCAACCCTGGCTGCATTCATAAAATTATACTGATTCATCATTCCTCCAAATGAATGGGTCAAGGCCAAACATTTAAAGTTGCACTGTAACTGTTTGATTTTCTAATGCTTCACAGAGGCGGGCTTGTCAAATTGTGCAGATTAAAACCATTCTAAAAATCAACAATTTAGAATGACTTTAAACCTGAGTTAAATACCCATATTAATTGAACTATTCGGTACGGAAAAACGGCAGAACGGAGAATTTACGGTAAAATCATACCGCTGTGGCGTGTTGTCACACTACGTATAAAAACGGAATTTCAACAGGATTTTGAAAAAAACAACGCGCCCCGAAGAGCGCGCTGCATCATCTTCTATATCCGGCTCAACTCAGAACTGGAACTGAGTGGCGACAACGAATGTACGACCCTGACCGGAGCCCGATGTGCTGAGTGCCGGTGTATATGTTTTATCAAACAGGTTGGTGACTTTGAGGGACAGGTCAACATTTTCATTGAATTTATAGGTCGCGAAAATGTCTACCAGATCATAGGAGTCGGATTTTGTCGGAGGCAGCAGATTGCCCCGTGCATCTGCAGCAGCAACCAGACTGCTGGAAACATAGGAATATTTCACACCGGCAGAGAGCTTCTTATCAAAGAAATAACCGCCGAGGGTCGCCGCAAAAACATCATCCGGCAGATACTGGCTTGCACCAAGACCCGGTGTCTGCGACGGCAGGTCAGACTTGTTATGGGTGTAGGAAAGGCTGCCGAACACATAATCGGAATTATAATGTGTTTCGAGTTCAAAGCCTTTTACGCGGGATGTGCCCGGCAGGTTAACAAACTGCAGCTTGTTGAAAGTCGTATTACGCTGCGCTGCGATATAATTTTTGACATCCATATCAAAGTAATTGGCTTTGAAGCGGATTGTGTCGCCTGCGGTAATCAGATCATCATGCTTCATGTTCAGACCGATATCCCAGCCGCGCTGCTCTTCAGGCGCGAGATAAGGGTTTGGCACATAGCTGGATGCTGTTCCACCGGGATGCGTGCCGCCGATCATTGTTTCCTGCAATGTTGGCGCGCGCATTGATTGCGAATAGGTCACATATGGCTGGAGCCAGTCAGTTACATTGTAAGCGACTGTAACTTTAGGGTTCCACAAGCCTTTGGACTGATTGGCCGAATACATGCCGTTATCTTCAAAGCCCGGAATACCGCTATCGGCTGTACCGTCCAGCTTGTAGAAGTCATAACGCAGACCGGTCAGAACCTGAAGGCGGTCGTAATTCCACTCAACCTGAGTAAAGGCTGCGCCGCGGTTCATGCTTGAATCAACCGGATTAACGCCGACTTTCACGCCGCCGGTATTGTCGTGATTGTATTCAACGCCGTATTTCCAGTCGATATACAGATCATTGACTGTGAAACGGGAAGTGTTGGCGACCGAGAAGCCGATGGATTCATTTTTGATTTCACGGCCAAGGCTCGACAGAGTAGGGCTGTTGCCACCGACATAAGTCAGTTTTGTGCTGTTGAAATAACCGTTGATCGCAAGGTCAATCAGATCATTATCGATAGGCTTGTAGACGTAATTGGCTGTAAATGTACGGTTCTGCAGCAGCAGATCATAGTCAATTGTCGGCGGCACAGGCATGAAATTCGTCTGCGATGTGCCGTATTTATTATTATAGATCACGCCGCCAAGTGTCAGCTTGTGATCTTCGGCAAATCCGAATTCTGTTTTGAACAGGCCGGAAGTCATTTCCTGACCGGTTTTATTCTGGGTAATGCCGTCACCGTTTTTATAATCATTGGAATCGCGGCGGCTGAGAGCGGCAACAATGCCCACTTCATTGACGCGCATCGCACCGGCAAGCATTTCAGAGAAGCCGACGCCGTTGCTGCCCCATGATGCGCGGCCGAGAACGCCTTTGTCCTTGCCTTCCATCAATACGTCATCAACGCCGAGTGTTTTGAAATTAACACTGCCGGCAAGACCGCTGCCGCCTTCGGTAGTCACTGCGCCGCGGGTAATATCAACGGAGGACAGCAGATTCGGATCAATATAGCTGTACCCTTGAGCATCATGCGCCGTGGTGCGGAAAGTCTGCGGCGCACCGTCGATCATCATATTCACGCGGCCGGAGCCTTCAAAACCGCGAATATTGACCGCAACACCCGGATTGGAGCCGTTAATACGGGTGAATATACCCGGAGTTTCACGCAGAACCGTATCCAGTTTTTCACGGCCGTTCAGCTTGATTTCGGTTTTGGAGATTGTGCTGACCGGTGCCGGACGGGATGTAATATCCTGAGGATTAACGGTTTTAACGTTGATTGTGTTGAGCTGCACGTCGCCGGATGCGTTTTCCGCAGCCGGTTTTGCAGTCTGAGTCTGTGCCTGCTGGGCATTGGCTGCGCCAGCCATAACCACAAGGCTGATAGCCGTGCTGCCGAGACCGATTTTAAGATATCTGGAGAGGTTGGAAGGCTGCTGCATTGAAAGTCTCCGCATCGTTGCCGCTTATGGGCGGGGCAAGCAAGGCATTAAAATTGCGTTCGGAACCTTGGCGCTTGCACCGGAAAAATGTTCTCAGCAACAATCAGCAGCTTTTCCGTACTGATCTGCGAGTTCCCTGATCCGGCTGGTGCAGGTTCAATTCTGTACTATGCGGAGGCCAGATATCCTCTGTTTTTCCACACAAGTTTATGGACAATCACATGATTTTTAATATGACTCTTAAAGTCCACTATTGCTTCCAATAATTAATATGATATTTTGTGTCAAGAAAACTTCCTGAAAATAAACAGGATGGTTGCATTGATGCAACGGGGGCCAGAAGGCGCCGATAAACTGATCCGGCAGTTTTGTTGAAAAGCCGGATTTGACGATGACACTAATAGACTGCATCCGGCGGATGTGGTCGGTACAGGCGTATAATAATGACTGCAACGCAAACACATTCTCAGTCCCTGACACCGCAAGATATCCTGCGTCTGCGCAGTGAAAATCCGAAATCCCGTGAGAGGGACTTTGCTCAGGCTCATGGTATTACCGAGGCTGATTATGTTGCTGCCCATGTCGGCACATCTGCTATTCGCCTGAATGTGGACATTGCTGCAATTCTGAACGGCGCAACCACACTCGGCGAAGTTATGGCGCTGACCCGCAATGAAAGTGTTGTGCACGAAAAAATCGGACCTTATGAAAAAGTCTCCGTCGGACCGCATGCGTCTCTGGTGCTCGGCAAGCAGATCGATCTGCGTATTTTTCCGAAAGCATGGGCCTATGGTTTCGCTGTAGAGAAAACTGACAGCGAAAATAATATCCGCCGCTCATTGCAGTTCTTCAACAAGGCTGGTGATGCGGTTCACAAAATCCATCTGCGCGATGCGTCCGATCTGGCCGCCTATGAAGCACTGGTTGCTCAGCTGCGCTCGGACGATCAGAGCCAGACAGTTGAAACCAAAGCTGCAACGCAAAAAGAGCCGACAGACATTGATACAGTTGATGTAAACGGCTTCCGTGAGCGCTGGACAAACATGACTGACGTACATCAGTTCGTGATGATCCTGCGTGATTACGCTGTCAGCCGCAAACAGGCTGTTGAGCTGGCCGGTGAAGAATTCGCCTGGGAACTGGAAGCCGGTACGGTTGAAAGCATGATGAATACGGTTTCTGAAACCGGCCAGCCGATCATGGTTTTTGTCGGCAATAACGGCTGCATTCAGATCCATACCGGTCCGGTTAAAGAGATCAAAATGATGGGCCCGTGGCTCAATGTTATGGATCCGACATTCCACATGCATTTCCGCACCGATCATGTTCATGCCGTTTGGGCTGTTCGTAAGCCTACCAAAGACGGCCATGTAACATCGCTGGAAGCCTATGACGAGCAGGGCGAAATGATTGCCCAGTTCTTTGGCGAGCGTCACGAAGGTGAAGCAGAGCGCACAGACTGGCGTGAACTGGTTGAAGCGCTGCCGCGTTTGGCACGCTCCGCAGCAGCCTGAAAACTCTGAAAGCCATGCAGGGCGGTTTATGCTGCTCTGCATGGTTCACTTTTAAAATTGCCCGCTGTCTCCCTTGGCGGTGAGTATTATCAATGACGGTCAGGATAGTTATCTTTGGCCGGAACAGTCTCGGATTGACCAATGTCTTTTGCCCGCAGCACTCTTTTTTCATCCCGGATCAGGTCTTATCGTTTGGTTGCAGCTTTTGCTGCCGGTCTGCTTACTGCCACCACAGGCGTTTTGCCGGTCGCCGGTATGATCTCACCTGCACAGGCAGAAGAGGTCAAAACCTTTACGGATACAACACGACTGGTGAGTGTTGGCGGCGCGTTGACAGAAATCATCTATGCGCTGGGTCTTGAAGACAAGCTTATTGCCCGCGACCGTACCAGTATTTATCCGGAAACAGTCAAAAAGCTCCCTGATATCGGCTATATGCGCCAGCTTTCATCCGAAGGTATTTTGTCTGTTGCACCGACAGCCATGCTGGTGATTGAAGGCAGCGGCCCTGCAGAAACTATGGATGTGCTAAAACGTGCTTCTGTGCCGATGATTATTGTGCAGGATCAATATACCGCTGAAGGTATTACCAATAAAATCAATGCTGTGGGACAGGCATTAGGTGCTCAGGATAAAGCCGAGGCTCTGGCGGAAAAAGTCCGCACTGATCTGAAGGCTGTTGAAGCCGCCACCAGCAAAATCACTGAGAAAAAGCGTGTCCTGTTTATTCTGTCCCGTCAGGGCGGACGTCTCATGGCATCAGGGCGGGAAACTGCGGCTGACGGCATGATTAAAATGGCTGGCGGCATCAACGCGATTGACGAATTTCAGGGCTACAAACAGCTGACCGATGAAGCGCTTGATAAAGCTGCTCCGGACATGATCCTGTTGATGAATACCGGTCCGGACAAAGCATCGAATGATTATTCCGATCTGCTTGCCAATCCGGCGCTGGCTGCCACACCGGCAGGTCGCAACAAAGCTATTCTGGCCATGGACGGGCTCTATCTGCTTGGTTTTGGCCCGCGCGCTGCTGAAGCCGCGCGTGATCTGGCAGAAGGTCTTTATGGCAAGGCTGTTCAATAAGACATTGAATTGGTTCAGCCCGCTGCCGGAAGACTATACGGCAGCGGGTAACGCATTCTGAAAAGGTATGAAGCTGTCTTCTGCCGGAATGTGTTTTCATAAAATTTCACATTCGCAGCAGCTTTTTGATCTGCCTGCTGCATGGCTGAAACGGAAAGCATAAGATTTTGACTGATACTGTTGGCGATATGCCTGCTTCCCACTTTGCCAAACGCAACACAGTCGCGGCATCCTCAAATGTGATAAAGCCTGCTGAGAGCGGTAAAGGCGCAGCTGTCCTGCAAGGTGATCGTTCGCGTCAGGCGCGTATTCTGATAGCACTTCTCGCGGTTCTGCTGGTGGCTGTTGCATTATTCAGCCTGACAGCCGGTGCTTCGCAGGCATCAAGCTGGTCGGTGCTGAAATCCCTGTTCTCCTCACAGATCAATCCTGATGATATTACAGCGCAGCGCGATCATATCATCATTATGGATATCCGCCTGCCGCGTATCATTCTTGGTATTCTGATCGGCGCTTCACTGGCCGTTTCCGGTGCAGTTATGCAAGGTCTGTTCCGCAATCCGCTGGCTGATCCGGGACTGGTCGGCGTTTCTTCCGGTGCCGGCCTTGGTGCGATTGTCGTTATTGTTTTAGGCAGCACTTTCCTTGCACCGGTACTCGGGTTTTTCGGCATGTATACATTGCCGCTGGCAGCCTTTATTGGCGGCCTGACGACAACACTGATCCTGTATCGTGTTGCCACGCGCAGAGGCAGAACTTCAATTGCCACAATGCTGCTTGCCGGTATTGCGCTTGGTGCCATGACCGGCGCTTTCAGCGGAGTGCTGGTTTATATTGCGGATGACAGACAGCTGCGCGATCTCACTTTCTGGGGGATGGGTTCGCTGGCCGGTGCCACATGGATTAAAATCCTCACCGCCGGACCGATTATTGCGCTGACATTGTTTGCGGCTCCGTTTCTGGCACGCGGATTGAATGCTCTGGCTCTGGGTGAGGCGACAGCCAATCATCTGGGTCTGCCAATTCAGCGTATTAAAAACACAGCAATCATTCTTGTAGCCGCAGCCACCGGCGCTTCGGTTGCAGTCAGTGGCGGTATCGGTTTTGTCGGCATTGTGGTGCCGCATTTGCTGCGCCTTTCCATCGGACCTGATCACCGCTATTTGCTGCCTGCCTCTGCATTGCTGGGCGCTTCGATGCTGCTGCTGGCGGATGCTGTCAGCCGTACTATTGTTGCTCCGGCTGAAATCCCGATCGGCATTGTCACTGCATTTGTCGGTGCTCCGTTCTTCCTTTGGATTTTGCTGCGTCGCCGTGGTTTGCTGGACTTATAATCATGATAGAAACAAAAAATCTGGCCGTTCAGCTCAGCGGCAAAACCATTCTGAAAAATGTTAATATCACTGCCAAACCCGGTGAGGTGACAGCCATTGTCGGGCCGAACGGCTCCGGCAAGACTACGCTGATCCGTGCGCTTTCCGGCGATCTGCCTTATACGGGGCAGGCGCTGCTTGATGGCGCATTGTTTGAAACCTATAAGCCCTGGCAGATGGCTGAACGCCGCGCAGTGCTTCCTCAGAATAGCGCTTTGTCCTTTCCGTTTACTGTGCGTGAGATTGTTAATCTCGGCCTGACAGGCGGCCGTTCCGGCCTGACAGCAGCGGAAGAAATCCGTTTGCCGGATCAGGCATTGGAGCTGGTCGATCTGAGCGGTTTCGGCGGCCGTTATTATCAGGAGCTTTCCGGCGGAGAACAGCAGCGCACGCAACTCGCGCGCGTGCTCTGTCAGGTATGGAAACCGGTGCTCGATGGTCAGCCACGCTTCCTGCTGCTGGATGAACCCGTCTCCAGTCTTGATATCCGCCATCAGATTGTGGTGATGGATATTGCCCGTAATTTTGCGGCCAAAGGCGGCGGTGTCATTACGATTCTGCACGATCTTAATCTGACAGCCCTTTATGCAGATCATGTTGTGATGGTGCATAATGGTGAAATAGATGCCAGCGGCTCTGTCGCAACCACACTGACCAATGATCGTTTGCTGCGGGTCTATGAATGTCCGTTGCAGGTTGGTGTCGCACCGCCTGCCGGTCAGCCTTTTGTGCTGCCGCATTCGGTATTCGGTTAAAATAAAAAAGCCCTGAAACTGATGTTTCAGGGCTTCTTAAATTCTTGGATAAACGGGATTAGAGCGGTTTACGTCCGGATTGAATCATAGTGCTCACTCTAGATTCTTTATTTGGTCGCATTATCACGGGCGTCAAGTTGATCCAACTTGACTGTGAAATGTTCTAGTGTGCCGCAGCGACTGCGCGAACTTCCAGCTCATCAATACCCAGCAGCTTGCGTACATTCGGCCGTGCATCAATCAGATCCTGAATGCTGTATTTGCCAAGCACTGTGAAGAAAGCATTCAGTGCTTCGCGCAAAGCAGAATTCAGCGCACAGCTGTCAATCAGCGGGCACTCACTATCACTGTCGAAGCATTCTGCCATCGCAAAATTATCTTCAGTCACACGCACCACATCAAACAGCGAAATTTCCGCAGCAGGGCGGGCGAGTTTCACGCCGCCATTGCGTCCGCGCACTGTTGTGACAATGTTGTTTTCAACGAGCGGCTGCAAAATCTTGAACAAAAACAATTCCGAGACCGTATAGGCTTTGGCGATTTCAGCAATACGGCTGAGACTGCCTTCATTTGCTGCACAATACATCAGCATCCGAATAGCATAATTGGTCTGTCTGGTAAGACGCATTTCAGGTCCTTTCCCGCAGCGTATCAGGGCGCTGCTAAAAACATGAGCGCAGTTTAGAACTATTCTGAATAAATATGAAGTCCTGTTTTGAAATTAAAGTCACTAAAATTAATCATGTTTTAGTGATTTTGCACAGCCCTTGTTTTAAAGTCACATTCCGGTGAGCGTTTACAGGCCGTGATTATGGTTTCAGCCGAAGCGAAGCTGCTGATTCCGCAAGAGATTTCCAATATCTGTCAGAGGCTTACTGACATACATCCACCCATTTTGCATTGGTCAGTTCGGCCAGACGATGCGGATTAATTCGCACAGCACTGTTAACAGCACCGGCCGCAGGCAAAACCTCTTCAAAGGCTTTTAGCGATACGTCACAATAGATTTTCAGATGTTCCGCAACACCGAAAGGGCAGACCCCGCCGACAGGATGACCTGTGGCCTCCAAAACAGAATCAAAATCCAGCATGCGCGGCTTGTTCTGAAACTGATCTTTGAACTTGCGGTTGTCGAGCCGTGCATCACCGCGGGCAACAAGCAGAATAATATCTTCACCAAGTTTGAGTGAAAGTGTTTTGGCGATTTGTGCAGGCTCCACATTATGAGCGGCAGCGGCTTCAGCAACTGTTGCAGTGCTGGTTTCCAGCTCAATAACCTGCACATCCGGTGCTTTTTCAGCAAAAAAGGCTTTCACAGTTTCAAGGCTCATGAGATTTCCTGTGCGCTTTCGTCAGAACAGTCACATCAAAGAGGAATGGTTCTGAATTTCTGGATTGCCCGCATGATGGTACAGAACATCATGTGGTCTCAACAATTATTTGCAAACAAGCACAATAATTTAAGCGGAGGCGATTGACGAAACGACAAGAGTGCCTGTATGTAGCCTTCATTCGCCATCACAGTGCGTTTCGGGCTGATTTGCCTGAGGAGGGGTGGCCGAGTGGTTTAAGGCACCGGTCTTGAAAACCGGCGTGCGGGAGACCGTACCGTGGGTTCGAATCCCACCCCCTCCGCCATTTCAGTACAGAACAGAGCACTGCTGAACCGGTCAATTTCCCGCTACTTACTACAACAAATATCCGCAATAGCTCGTCTTTCGCCCCCTTTATGAACACCTCGCGCTCGGCAATATCGACGCGCTGCGCTTGTTCAGTTCGACTGATATGCTCGCCGCGCCTTGATTGAACAAGCATAGTAGCGATAGTGCCTGCCAGCACTTTTGCGTTGCGCTAACATTTTTTTTGTGGTCCGTTGCGAGAAGTATTCGATGTGCTGCATGCACTTAGCGGGAGCTGTAAGAGTTTGGCTGTAATTTCGATCAACGCTATTTCGTCTGCGCGCCACCATATCACCGATGCTGGATTTATTGTCCGCGGCACCTGCGCGGCTGCCTTGGCTCTTGTGGCTGTGTCTGTCGTTACACCGGCTCAAGCCGCAGGCTCGGATCAGCCTGCACTCAACCCGGCACCGTCGCAAGGCTATGAATTCACAGTCACCCTTGCTGAAGCTCCCGGTCCATTCAAAGTCGTCACCGCCGGTGCTCAATATGATGCTGAAAACTATGCCCGCTGCGGCAAATTAATTCGTCTGGCTGGCACAATCTCCCGTGTTACCAGCCATCAGGAAATCAAGCTGACTAAAATATCCGACACGACCTATCGAGGCATCGTCTATGCCGACCAGCTCATTGATGAAAGCTATTACGGCCGCGATGTCTGCCACTGGAAACTGACGAATGTCAGCGCATCGTTCAAGGCGAATGCCGACAATGTCAGTACAACCCATATTATGAGCCTTCCTGCGAAACTCATTGCCGCTGAAGGCACAGATACCCGGTACTTTTGGGAGGGCTACTACCCTCGCGCCAAAATGGAACGCTTTCGCGACTTCGGTGACGATTCCCTTAAAGAGGCTGTCAGACGCGAGCATGGAGATGAGTTTTTTTCGATTACAATGTCAGCCAAAAAGATATCCGCGCAAATGCCCTACGAGCTGGATTGAATCCCTTTACAACCCGATGCCTCTGGCACGGAATCAACATCAGTCTGGCAGATCATTATCATTGGAGGTTCTATGTTTAAATGCACTGTAATAGCGACATCGCTGGCACTCATGATCATACCGGCTCTTGCTCAGAACGAAGAAAACAATCACGCAGGGCGCTATGAAAGCGAAGGAGGGCAGTCCCTCACAGCCGACCTGACCCATCTCTCTGGCAATCGCTATTCGGTCGAACTTTCCACGACAGTCCCCATCAGTGGCGAGCGGCCCGGTTGCGGCGGCGGTCTCAAGGGGGAAATCGCTATCGAGGCCGATGCAGGAACGCTATCGATTCCCAATGAGGGTTTCATCGCATCAGAAGCCGAATCCGTACTAAACAGCAAACTCTGCAAAGTGAACTTCAAATTCAGCGATAAGTATACGTTGCAAATCGAAGAGGGCTCCGGCTGTACCTTTTATCATGGCGCAAGTTGCAGCTTTGATGGCACCCTCGTGCACGAAGCCAGCGGGATCTAGCTAGATTGCGATTCATTAATTGCCCTTTCCAGAAAGCTCCCTGCGGTTATAACCGTCCGCATCTTGAGCAACACTTGCGTGCTCACTTCCTGCGCTGTCCTGGTGGTAGTTGTTTGTCAATGAGGTCAATATGAGAATAGTCATGGCTATTTTTTTGTTTTGATCGTTACCTCTTATGCCAATACACAACATCGCATGACAACCCTTGATCAGGACAGAGCGGACTGCACCCGTTTGGGTTGGCGATTGGAGGTCCAACCGAAGGAGGTGTACTGCCATCTTTCAAATGGCGAAGTACGAGACGGCCTGGATTTCATTCTTGACTAGTGACTAGCTAATCCACCTTCGAGCATCACTGCCCTAATTCGGGCTCTGCAAATCTCCTTGCAGACAATAATCGAAAGCGTGGAGCGTGTCGGCCGCAGACCGGTTTTCCCAGAACGAGGGTGGAAGACACGCTCTCGACCCTGCTCAGAGGCCATGTTGAGGACCAGAGAGCCGTTCTTGTGCTCCCGCAGCCCTTTTTTTGATATGGCTATTCAAATCTCCCATGTTTTTCGCCCTCAGACTTATTGTGAGATTGGTTTCCAACGCAGCTATGGCCGGATCAGGCCGTAGCCCTCCAAGAGCCTGTAAGACATTAAGAGTTATGGCAGTGGCCGCCAAGCAGTGCAGCCACTGCCAGTACATATCGCAATGACTCTGCCGGTTTTATTCCGGCAGGGGTATTTTTCTAACTCGACACCGTAATCTTGCCTTTCATATTGGGATGAAAGCGGCAGTAGTAATCGACCGTATCGTCAGCGGTAACGATGTGAGTTGCTGCTTTGCCGGGCGGGATCATCACCTCCCAACCGCCTTTAACAGTGGCAGTGTGGGCAAAAGGATCCTTATTTGTCCATTCAATGGTCTCACCGGCTTTTACCGTGATTATAGCTGGCACAAAGGCCAGCTTTTCAATAACCACGTGGACGGTGCCGTTATGGGCGCGAGCCAATTGTGTTGCGGCGAGTGTCGCCGCACCGGCAGCGAGTAGCTGCCGTCGGTTGAGAAGGAGCGCGGTCATTTCAGGCTGGCCGCAACATGTTCGGCATGCTGTTTATGGCCTTGAAACAGCTTCAAACCGGTTTCCAGCAGGCCTTTCAGCTCTGCATTCTGAGCAGAAGGGATCAGCAGCGTTTCCAGTGCGCCATTCACCTGCTTGTGATAGGCGACTTCATTATCGATATAAGCCTTGTCGAAGGCAGCTCCCTGAAGCTTATCTAGCTTGGCGCGTTCTTCTTCACCCGCTTTGGCCAGTGACTGGCTGGTGGCATTATCTTCCGGCGTTACATTGAGTTTTTTGACGAGCGCCAGAGCCATTTCATTGACGGCTGCATGGTCTTTCTGCATCGATTCCGCGAAGGCTTTAACCTCAGGATTCGTCGTTTTTGACAGTGCAAGCTTGGCCGCTTCAATATCGATGGCACCGGCACTATAGGCGATATGAGCGATCTGAGGATCGGTCGGTTTGTCAGCAGCCATCCCGAGCGAGCTGGTGAATGCAAGGGCGGCAGTGCCGAGTACAGCGATCAGAGTTTTCATCGGACTCTCCTTGGCGCCGTTTTGTTCAGCGCCTGTTTCGGTTGACACTACATTTGATGTCAGCCCGCCGGAGAGGTTCCCGTTATTTTTCGAGACTTAGTTTTGTAATCACGGTTTCAGTCAGCCGGGCGCAGCGCATACCGGCAAACGGGAAAGCGTTGATCAATATCGGCCCGATCTGTTCTTCAAGCTGCATGCGGATGAGTTTTCTGGCGCGGTGCAGGCGGGTCTTGACCGTAGCGACCGGAATATTGAGCGCAGCGGCAGTTTCCTCAGCACTCAGCCCCTCAATGACGCGGGCAACGAAGACAAGGCGGAAGCTTTCAGGAAGCGCATCAGTGGTTTCCTCGACGAGAGTGAGAAGCTGGCGCTGCGCCATGATACGCTCCGGATCGGCAGTGGTGGAATGGGAAAGCGGAAAGGGGATAATCTCTGCATCCATATATCCCGCTGCTGGCACGGGATATGTGACAGCTGTGCGCTTCAGGCGTCTTTGTGCCCGAAGTCGCATCAGTGCCGCGTTGAGCGCGATACGCGACAACCATGTCGAGAGCGAAGCACTGCCTTCAAATGTATCAAGATGGGTAAAGGCGTTCAAATAGGCTTCCTGCAACACATCTTCGGCATCCGCATTATTGCGCAACACCGCGCGGACGAGCCGGTAGAGGCGTTGGTTATGCGTCTTGATGATCTGACGGACGGCTTCCGTTTCTCCGGCGGCAGCGCGGGAGACGAGAGCCGCTTCTTGCGGTTCGGCGGCGGGCAGCAAAACGGACATGAATTTTCTCCTCTCAGAGACTATTGGATGCCGGTTGTTCCATAAGGTTCCGCAGGTTTCACAAATTTAAACATCATTCAGCTTGTCAGAAGCTGAGTATAGCCTCAAAACCGTTTTTCTGCCCGCTTGGCGGGGAGGAAAATTGCAGGCGGGCGTGCATCTGACCGGCAATTTCAGTGGCAATGGGAATACCAAGTCCTGAACCCGGCGCTGCAGTTGTGCCGCGGCCAAATCTTTTCTGAACACGCAGTAATTCTTCAGCAGTAAGGTTCTTGCCACTATTTATGATGCGGATCGTACCGTTTTTATCGGCCTGAATGATAACCGGTTCATTCTGCGCACCATGAAGCAATGCATTTTCAAGCAGGTTCCTTATGACAATAGCAAAGGCATCTTCATTGACCGGCTTCATCAGACTGGCTTCAGCATGGCGTTGATAAATAATCCGGTCATTGGAAGCCATTTTACGCTGAAATTCCTCCACCAGAAGATCAAGGACACTCAGGAGATTCACCGGCTTATCGGCAAGCGCTATATTGGCTTCTGCACGTGCCAGCTGCATCAGTTTTTCAACCAGTCGTTTCAGTTTTTGCAGCGATGATTCGATCTGTTCGACCCGCGCTTTGCCCGATGCGCTTTTCACTTCTGTCATCAGCAATTGCGTATGCGCCAATGCACCGGCAATCGGCGTGCGTAATTCATGGGCGCTGTTTGCGGTGAATGCCCGCTCTGCTTCAAGAGCGGATTGCACGCGTCCCATCAAAATATTGACCGAATGCACGATCGGCTGAAGCTCGATCGTCAGTCCTTCAGCTTTTATCGGTGTCAGATCTCCGCTGTCTTTCTCGGATATTGCCTGCCGCAAATCGCCGATAGGATTAACCGAACGCCGCGCAACAAGGCGGATAATATAGAGGCTGAGCGGCACAAGCACGAGGATCGGCAGCAGCAGGGCAAGCGCACCTTCATTGATGGCTTCGCGCCTGTTTTTCATCTGATCCGCGACCTGAACAAAGATCGTATTATCGGCTGCGGCGACAGTATAGTAGCGCGCAGTGTCATCCTCCCAGAAACCCTCAGCTAATGGCGCAGGGAAGGCACCGTCGATAATATCCGAGGAGTGAACAAGGATTTTGCCGCTGGCGTCTCTGGCCTGATAGGTCAGATATTGGCGGGATGAGGATTGAGCGCCGTTGTCCAGCGACAGAACTGCACCGGATTGGTCACGATGCATAATGTCGTCGACGATGAGCGGTGTCAGCCGTTCGGTGGTTTCCTGCAAGGCACTGTCAAAAATCTCTGCAAATTCGTCCCGCATCACCAATATGCCGCCGACAGCGGCGACGACCCAAAATGTCACCACAGCTGCAGTCACAGAAAACATGAGACGTCCGATGAGGCTGGGAGACTTCATGTTCTGTCCTCAACTTTGTAACCCACACCACGCACCGTACTTATCCGGTCATGACCGAGCTTTTTACGCAGGCGGCTGATATAGACCTCGACTGTATTGCTCTCAATTTCCGAGCCGAAGGCGTAAAGCGCTTCTTCAATCTGTGCTTTGGAAACAATAGCACCGGAACGGTGGAGCAGACATTCCAGCACTGCCCATTCGCGTCCCGAGAGGATAATTTCACCCTGCGGGGACAGGATATTGCGCTCGGAGATTTTGATTTCGAGATCACCGACATGCAATACCGATACGCTGTTGCCGCCATATCTTCGTGACACAGCCAGCATACGTGCGGTCAGCTCATCGAGATTGAACGGTTTCACCAGATAATCATCTGCGCCTGCATTCAGCCCTTCAATACGGTCTGATATCTGGTCATGCGCGGTTAATATGATAACCGGCACCGGATTATTGGCGCTCCGCAAATCTTTGAGAATAGTGAGGCCGCTGCCGTCAGGGAGACGCAGATCCAGCAAGATCAGGCCATAAGCAACGCTTGTCGCAGCCAATGCCGCATCTTCAGCCGTCTGCATCCAGTCAACAGCATGACCGCTTGCCAGAACATGATCGCGCACGGCCTGACCAAGTGTATCATCATCTTCAACAAGAAGAACTCTCAAGCAGCAATCTCCGGCGGATAGTCTGAAAACAGGCAGGGTGATGGATTATCCGCAGACAATCCGTCACCCTGTAACCGGTTTCAAGTATATAATGTGATTTCTATCTGCGAACAGCCACAGAATTAGCAACCTGCGGATTTGTTTGCCCGTTCACGCGGCATGAAGAGAGCGTATCCAGAGCCGGAGAATAAACCTGTGTTTTCACCTGCATCAGACCGAGAACTGTATGGAACAGCTTGTCATGAGATTGCGGCTCGGTTGCTTCTTTCGCGAGACAATCCTGCCTGATTGTGGCTTTGGCATCTTTTCCGAGCCACAGCACATAAGGCACGTGAGTCTGTTGTGACGGTGCTACAAAATAGGGTGCACCATGGAGATAGAGGCCAAATTCACCAACGGATTCACCATGGTCTGACATGTAAATCAGCGAAGTATCGAGCTTGTCCTGTTTGTCGCGCAGCCGGTCAATAACCGATGAAATAATATGATCCGTATAGGCAATACTATTATCATAGGCATTGAGAATTTCTTCGCGGCTGCATTTTGAAAATTCAGCACTCTGACAATCCGGTGTAAAACGGCGATATTCATCAGGATAACGCAGATAATAAGCCGGACCGTGGCTGCCAAGCTGGTGCATCACCAGCACCGTGTCCTGTGTTATGCCGGACATCCATGTATCAAGCTTATCCAGAAAAATCCCGTCCAGACATTCTCCGTTTTTACAATATTTCGGATTGTCTGATGTCGACAGCGCTTCACTTGTCACGCGATCAGCAACAGATTTGTGGCCTGTATTATTATCCCACCACTCCACATGCACACCGGCATGTTTCAGCACATCGAGCAGGTTTTCCGTCTCCAGACCCTTCTCATGGGTGTACTCATCGCGTGTGTAAACCGAGAACATACATGGCAGGGATACCGCTGTGATGGTGCCGCAACTGCTGGTATCGGAAAAATAGGTGATATCCTGACGGGCAAGTTCAGGATTGGTATTTTTCTTATAGCCTCCGAGGGAAAAGCTTTCGGCACGGGCAGTTTCACCTGCAATAACAATCGTCAGACGCGGTTTTCTATTGCCTGAAACAGCATTGGCAACCTTGGCATCCGTACCGAGCGGCTGCACGATAATATTCTGATTTTTACCGGAGCGGATGCCCAGCTTGACAGCATTGCCAATCGGCATCACCGGATTGAGCGTTGCAATCCATTCCTTATGTTCGCGCCCCAGCGAGGTAAAGGTGCTGGCATTCAGCATGAAAAGTGCGGCTGCAGCAAACAGCGCAGGAAAGATAAAAGCAGAATTCTGCTTCACTTTTTGCAGGAAGGAACGGTGCTCGATTTTTACCCATAAAATCAGCAGGGAAGGCAGAATACCAAATATAACAACATGGCGTATGAAGCCGAAGCTGATGAGATGTCCCGCTTCGGCATTGGTTGTGTCGATCGCACTTTGCAGCATTTCCACATCAATGATGGTTCCGAACTGATCGATGAACCATGATGCTGTGGCCGAAACCATAATGAGAAAAATAAACAGCGGTTTGGTGAGATATTTCACGGAAACAGTGATGCAAAGCGCTGTTAACAGGCAGAATATGCCCGCAACAAGAGCCAGAAGCGCGCCGGTTGGCAGCAACTCCTCTGAGCGGTGCCAGAATGTTGCATTGTTTACTGCGGTAAGATAGCCGGCTGTGATGATGCTTAAGGTTACGCTCTCGATATGCGGGCGGCGCAACTCTGCCGGAATATTCAATGCCATGACTCGTCGTCCTTGAAGTTCTGTACTTTGGACAAACGAGTGAATGGTTTTCCTGACAGGAACCTGAACGCGACTTTCTCTGATCGCTAAATGAAAGTCTGATCTTCGCAAAAAATAAAACGTGCCGGTACTTTTGCTCCGGCGCGTGCATATCCAATATATGCCTGCGTTTTATTCTGATCTTGTTTTCAGGAATATTTTAGGCACCCAGAAACCGGGTTTCGGGTCAACGATGGCACTCAGCGCACGGGCATAATCAAGAACGAGACCCGGTGTCCATGCCATGGTTTCTGCGCGCTTGCGCATCATGCTGGCAGCCCAGAGTTCCGGATAAACAATCGCACGGAATGCTGAGAAGACCGGCCAGCGTTTATTCCGGTATACACCTTCCAATGCGGCATCCAGAGCATCAGCCACTGCGCTGGAACAATTGCGGTTTGTCAGATTATAGGTATTGTCGGCCTTATAGGTCTTCCAGAAAGCACGCAGCTTATCTTCATCAATATTATTGATAACCACCTGTACCGTAGACTCGCACCAGTCTGCGGCCTCCGATTTATAATCAGGTAAAAATCTGCCTTCGATATTATTATCGGCAGTGGCGCGCAAAGTGCGGCTGAACTCATTGGGAGAACGGTCAATTTCTACTGCCGGATAATGACTGATATAAACATCAGGCACCAGCTCCAGAGCCGCATGGCCGGTGGAGATAACACCATTGGCATCAACAGCAGCAATATAACGGCTGATCGCGCGCTGGCGCAGTGGTGTCATGGCCGTACCGGTTGGTGTCCAGACATGAACGATTAATTCGCCGCGTTTAGGGTTTTTCTCATCCGTTTCATGATGCGCGGTCATTGCCGAGAGCAGGCTGCTGCGGCCGAAAAGACGTGAAAGCGGCGCACCGGCTTCAAGACTATGGATGCGAAGCGCAACATGGATAATACCGAAGCTGGTGAGCATAATAACAGCGCCGACATTGGCGCCGACAGTGCCTTCATACCAGGTCGGCCATGGCTGCAAGGTTGCAACGGCCAGAATAAGTTCCAGCACACCACCGGCAATACCGGCCTTCCAGCGCGGATAGCGCACAACCCACGCGCTGGCGATACGCATACTGCCGTCAACGAGAAAACACAGGCCGAACACCATGGCCAGAAAGAAATTGCTGGCGGCACTGGAAGTGTAAATAAGAATACCGACAGCGAATAATGCAATCCCTTGCACTATGCGCATCTGTCTGGCTGTGCCTTCGCTACCGGCTGCGGCAAGCAGGCTGAGAGCCGCTTCCGGCACCAGAAAATAAGCAAAAAGATACGGGCGGAGCAGGGTATCTCCGTCCAGTGCATCAATCAGAATAGCAAGGCCGACAAGAAGCCAGAGAACGCCGATGACGAACAGTGTTTTCCAATGTCTCTGGATGATTTCACGACCCAGAAAAAGAAACAGAATACGTATCATGCGTTGATCTCGGTTGTTCTCTTGTAATTGTCATAGCGGCGCTTTTATTCAGTTAAGCGCGAAGAATTTACTATTACATTTAAAATTGTACAGACAGCTAAATAAATATTACAAAAAAGAATAAAAAACCTGCGGGTCATAATATTGTCCGGTCAGGCTCCCAATTATGCCTCATTCCGCCGCAAAGCATAGGCATCGTTTATTCTTCGGGGAAAATAATGGTTCGTTCTTTGCGCGCTTTCGGAAAAACACTTGCTGCCGGTCTTGCTGTCACTGCATTGGCTTCACCGGTTTTTGCAGCCAGTAATGATCAGAACCAACGTATTGAGGTCGCTTTTGTACTCGATACAACCGGCTCAATGGCCGGCCTTATTGACGGTGCCAAAAAGAAGATCTGGTCGATTGCCAATACCATCATTGATGTGAATCCCGATGCGGATATTCGTATGGCACTCGTGGCCTATCGTGACCAGGGCGATGAATATGTCGTTAAATCCTATGATATGAGCGCGGATGTGCAGGGACTATACGGCAAGCTGATTAAGCTTGAGGCAGACGGCGGCGGCGATACACCCGAATCCGTCAATGAAGCGCTGGATGAATCTGTCCGCAAGCTGCAATGGACTAAAAATGATAATACCAGACGGATCATTTTCCTTGTCGGAGATGCGCCGCCGCATATGGATTATCCGAATACATGGCAATATCCGCAAATTCTGAAACGTGCGAAAGAAGATAAAATCACCGTCAATACAATTCAGGCCGGTGATGATCCTGACACGACCAAAGTCTGGCGGGAAATTGCCCAGCTCGGACACGGGCGTTATATAGAAATTCCGCAGGACGGCGGTAATATCACTGTTATGGAAACGCCGTTTGACAACGAAATTATCGTTGTTCAGCAAAATCTTGATAAAACCGTGATTGCCTATGGCAGTTCAAAAGTTCAGGCTGAGCTTTTCAGCAAGATGGATGCAAAATCTGCCGCTCCCGCAGCTGTAAAGGTTGATAATTCACGCTATTACTCGAAAAAAGGCGGCGCTAAAGAGGTTGTAACCGGCGGCGGCGATCTTGTGGCGGATGTGCAGAATGGCAAGCAAAAACTGGATGCCGTGAAGGATGAGGAGTTGCCGGAAAATATGCGCGGCAAATCCGGTCAGGAGAAACAGGCAATTCTCGACCGCAATGCGCAGGAACGCACGAAATTTGAAGGGGAAATGGCAGGCCTCATCAGCAAGCGTGATGATTATATAGCCAAGAAAACAGCCGAGCTGAGCAAAGACAGCGGCGGAGATTCATTCGATACAGTTGTTAAGGAAACTCTGGTTGAACAGCTGAAATAGTATACGGATTTTGGCACTCTGTTCATAGCGGACAGGGTGCCTCGTGCTGTAAGCATTTTATAAATACATAAGCGGTGAAAGCCCCAGAAGCAGGCCGGCAACGGCGATACTACTGCGCCAGTAAAACACGCCCCATAGGCCGGTAACTAAAGCGATTGGCGCCGTAAAAACGCAATATATAATCGCATAGCCGTCATTTCCCGCGCCAAAGAAGACCAGATAATAGAATATAAAGGCCGTCAGCGCGCCGAAAATCACGGATATGATTGCAGACAGGCACCAGTTTTGTTTGCGCGAGGGGGGGGCTGGCTCATATGTCGTAAGCAATCCGCTCAATAGTCCCGTTACCGGATAATCCGAACAGAACATCCTGAGGGACTTCAAGTTTCAGCGCTTCATTTTTTGGGATATTGGCATAAATACTGCGAATTATCCGGCCGGTCACACCATGCGAAACGATAATTTTGATCTGAGCCTTATATTCTTCAATAGTGGTCAGCACGTCTTGAACGCGGGCGGACATATCTTCAAAGCTTTCACCGTCAGGAGCGTGAAAGAACCATTCGTGGCGTTCCAATCCATCACGGGCATTCGGCCATTCCTGCTCTATTTCGTAATCCGTAAGACCTTCCCATGAACCCATACCAATTTCCATCAGGCGCGGATCGAGTATGATTTCATCCGGTTTGCCCAGTTTTTCGGCGATTATTTTTGCAGTGCTATGCGCACGGCCTAGCGGGCTGGAAAAGAGAGCAATATCATCGGAGATGATGTTTTTGCGAAGAGTTACACCTGCAGCAGCAGCCTGACGCAATCCGAGCGCGGTTAGCGGAGAGTCGATTTGTCCCTGCCAGCGTGCGGCAGCGTTAAAAATCGTTTGGCCGTGACGAACTAAATAAATCACGCTGCTTTGCTCCTGAGTCCAAGGCTGTTTTGTTTTCGCAGTGATGAGAATACTCAAAAATAATCCCTCAAGCCATCGCTGGCTTGAGGGATAGTTTTTTAGCCGATTATATCGCCGGTGACAGGGCCTTCCCAGTTCGGTTTCCAGCCAAGGGCAGGAGCCACATATTTGGCAAAAGATTCCAGCATATGCAGGTTATAATCCGGCCCAAGCTGGTTCGGAATTGTCAGCATAAGAGTATCAGCCAGTGCAATGGCGCGATCATTCTTCAGCTCTTCAATCAGCCGGTCCGGTTCGGCAGCATAGGTACGGCCGAATGTTGAACGGAAACCGTCAATCATACCAACCCCGTCATATCTTTCAGATGCATTACCAAAATAAGCGGCATCCTGTTCGTTCACAATCGGGAAGATGCTGCGACTGACAGAAACACGCGGAGCGCCGGTATGACCTGCCGCACGATAGGCTTCGCGGAAACGAATAATCTGCTCCGCCTGAAGCTCATCAAAAGGCATTCCCGCATCTTCCGTCAACAAAGTAGACGACATCATGTTCAGGCCTTGTTGTCCTGTCCATTCAGCACTTTCACGGGTCGCAGAACCCCACCAGATATGATCGCGCAACGTAGAAGAACGCGGTTCAATCGGCATCATCTGACCGCCGGTCGTGCTGCGTTCGCCCGGTGCCAGTCGTTCGCCGTCAATTGAACGCATGAACAAATCGAATTTCGTGCGTGCAATATCAGCGCCGCGCGGATCCGTTGAACCGGTATAGCCAAAGGTTTCGTAACCGCGCACCACTGTTTCCGGTGAGCCGCGACTGATCCCCAGTGCAATACGTCCGTCTGCGAGAATATCGAGAGCGGCAGCTTCTTCAGCCAGATATAGCGGGTTTTCATAGCGCATATCGATAACACCGGTACCGACTTCGATATGTTTTGTCTTCGCCGCAATCGTCGCCAGCAATGGCATTGGCGATGCCTGCTGACGGGCAAAGTGATGCACGCGGAAATAAGCGCCGTTCACACCAAGCTCGTCCGCACCAACGCCGATATCAACGGCTTGTTTCAGCATGTCACTGGCTGTCCGCGCCTGCGAACCTTGTGCATTCACATAGTGACCAAAACTTAAAAAACCAAAAGCTCTCATAGAGTTACTCCTGCCGCTCAAGCGGTTTCAATAGCAATTGGTCTTGATATAGTATGCGGGTGGAAGAGGCGCAAAGCTTGCAAATAGGACACTGTGTTCATCATGTGACCTATAGTGAGGAGAAATCCCTCTCATTGCGTTGTTGGTCATTTTTTGACCTGATGTCTTGATACCTGATTATAGGCAAGAGGCATTTGCAAGGGATAGTATTCTTGCTGGATCTACCTCATGTATTGTTACAGCTATTTGAAATGGGGTTCGAGTAATTCTTGTAGCTAATTAGCAGACTGGCATTTTATCCCCCAGCAAATTGATATCATTTGTGGAAGCTATGAATGCATTAGAAATGTTTCATAGCTATACACACGGCCGGAGTGAGTACGAATATTGGCTTTATCGTCCTTACTCTGAGAGTTTTCCGTGGTTTAGCGCACGTTGAAACTTCACCACAAATTTATCATAATCTGCGCCGTAATATCCGCCCGTTCTCATGGCGCAGGCAGCGATAAATGACGGCTCCGAATGATAAAAAACAACACGCACATTCCGAAACAACACTGCAGCCTGAAGGGGTTGCGCAGTCATCCCGACGCTTTGACCTGATAAAGCGCTATCAGCATTTTTTCTTTCCTGTTGCCGGTTTCGTTGTCGTTCTGCTGGCAATCTATGTATTGGAAAATATGCTGCAGAATACGTCCCGTTCGCAGACAATGGCGGCGTTTCATACGATTTCATGGCAAACAATCAGCCTTGCCGTATTTTTCACAATGCTCAGCTATGCCGCTGTTGCACTATATGACGTGGTTGCAGTCGAGACGATTGCTCCGGGGCAGATTCCAAAACGTCTTGCAGCGATTGCAGGAGCGGCAGGCTATGCAATCTCTAATGCGCTTGGTTTTTCACTGCTTACCGGTGGTGCATTGCGTTACCGTATTTATGCAGCGGAAGGTATCAGCCTTGCCGATATAGGAAAAATAGTCGGCACATCGTGGTTTGCCATCTGGTTCGCCCTGATTATCATGGTTGGCGCGGCACTGTTGATTGACCCTCAGGACGTGCCCTGGCTGTCCGCTTTTGACAGCCGTATTGATATTGTGGCCGGACTTGTCATTCTTGGTGGCATCGGCTGGCTTATTTACTGGCTGTCACACAGCGAACGCCATATCAGGATCGGCACTTTCAGCCTGCGCTTACCGGATTCCAAAGGCGCTATGGTTCAAATATTCGCCGGTCTGGTTGATGTCGGTGCCGCAGCTGCTACGCTTTATGTGCTGATGCCGGATGGCGCGGTCCCAAGTTTTGCGGTTTTTGCGATTGTTTATGTAATTGCGGTGGTGCTGGGTATTGCCAGTCATGCACCCGGCGGGCTTGGTGCTTTTGAGGCAACAATCATTGCCGGTCTTGGCCTTGGCGGCAATCCGGAAGCCATTGCAGGCTTACTTGCCTATCGCGTTATCTATACGGTCTTGCCATTGGTTACCGCGGCAGCCGGTCTGTTATTCTGGGAGATCATGCGCCGCCGCCATATGCTCGGCAAGCAGGCACGACTTGCCAAACGTCTGGTTGAGCCGCTGATACCGGGACTGAGCGCCAGTATTATTTTTCTGGGCGGGATTATTTTGCTGATTTCCGGAGCCACGCCGGATAAGCGCTATCGTGTGGAATTGCTGTCTGACATTGTGCCGGAATTTCTGGTTGAAATGTCTCATCTGGCCGCGAGCTTGGTCGGGGTTGCCTTGCTGATTGTTGCGCGGGGGCTGGCAAAACGGCTGGAGCGTGCATGGCTGGCGGCATTGCTGCTACTTTTAAGCGGCGCTGTTTTCTCCCTTTCGAAAGGGCTGGATTGGGAAGAAGCTGTTACGCTTTGTCTTTTTTCTGTCGTGCTCTGGGAGTTTCGCGATTCATTTTATCGTCGCCCGATCACCGGTAGTTTTGAGCTAAGCTGGCATTGGATTGTGACAGTCGGCACAACATTGCTGGTTTCTACATGGCTTGGTTTCTTTGTGTATCGCCATGTCGAATATTCCAGTGATCTTTGGTGGGATTTTGCATGGAATAGCAATGCGCCACGTTTTTTGCGTGCCACAGTACTGGTTTTCGCTGTTGTCGCTGCTTTTGGTCTGCATACATTAATCAACCGTCATAGCCAGCGCAGACAAAATACCAATCATGATATACCTGAAGCCGTGCCTGCTTTAGTTGCGGCCTGTCCTCATACGGATGCGGCTCTTGCTATGGTGGGGGATAAACAGTTTCTCCTTGCACCTGACGACAGTGCTTTCATCATGTATGCGCAGTCGGGCGGCAGCCTGATTGCATTGGGTGAACCGGTTGGCCAAATCTCTACGGCAAAAGAACTGGCATGGTCATTTCACGCTTTGGCGGATCAGCAGGCATTACGCACAGTGTTTTACGGAGTGGGGCCGCAAAGTCTGCCATTGTTTCTGGATATGGGATTGGTAGCCCTTAAGCTGGGTGAAGTGGCGCGGGTGGAATTGGCGGATTTCTCTCTTGAGGGCGCACGGCGTCAGCCTTTCCGCTATGCAGATCGTAAAGTCAGTAAAGACGGGTTAGTCTTTGAAGTTATTTCTGCAGCAGATGTACCGCCTTTGTTGCCGCGCTTGCGTGAGATTTCTGATGCCTGGCTGGAGTTTAAATCCGGAAGTGAAAAAGGCTTTTCACTCGGATATTTTGATGAAGATTACCTCAAGCGATTTGATCTGGCTGTGCTCCGGCAGCAAGGGGAAATCGTTGCTTTTGCCAATTTATGGCGCGGTGGTGACAAATACGAAATTACCGTCGATCTGATGCGTTATATGCCGAATGCGCATAAATTACTGATGGATGCGCTCTTTGCCAAATTGCTGATCTACAGCAAAGAGCAGGGTTATAAATGGTTTAATCTCGGAGCAGCGCCCCTGTCAGGCTTAAGTGGCAGCAGGCTTGCTTCCCGATGGAACCGGTTTGGTTCATTTGTCTACAAACGTGGCGCAGATCTTTATCATTTTGACGGGTTAAAGGCGTTTAAGGAAAAATTCGAACCTGTCTGGACACCGCATTACATGGTTTGCCCCGGCGGATTTGAAACGCCGCGCGCACTTTTGGACGTAACGAAACTGATTAACGGCAGTCCGCTGGAGTTTATTCGCAAATGAAAGCAAAACGGCTTGTGGGACTCTTCGGATTACTGGTGCTGATTGCAGCAGGTATCTATTTTTCTATGCATCCGGGCAAAGTGCTTCGTTTCTGGGCAGGTCTGACTGTTTCGGACAAGCCGGTAACGCATGTAAGTGCGGAGCGGCTGTCAGAGATTCCTGTTTATATGCCGAAAGGCGATCCGGCAGGGCTGGCGATTATTATCAGCGATCTTAACGGAGGCGGCGATCGTGAACGCCGTTTTGCCGATGCGCTGCTGGCACGCAACCTGATTGTCTTGCCGGTTGATCTCCGGCAATGGCGTGCAGCACTCGATAAAGAGGATGGTGAATGTAATTATCTTGATTCAGACTTTGAAGCGATCACCAAAGAGGCTCTGCGTGCGCTGGATCTGAATGTTTATTTTCATCCTGTTGTAACCGGTATCGGGCAGGGGGCGACGATTGTTTACGCCGCTGCATCTGATTCACCCGATGCTACAATTGCCGGTGCTGTCGGAATTGATCCCGTGCCCGCCCGTACCCGTCTGCCATCCTGTACCGAACAGGCGCAGGCCAGCAAAACGCCGGACGGCGGTTTCACTTATGAATATGGTAAGGAGCTTCCGGTTTCTGCTTTGCTTGTTGCAGCAGGAGGCTTGCAAGCCAACCAGCCGGAAGCTGCACGCGAACAGAATATTGCGATATTGCAAAATGTGCCTGATCCGGATCAGCGTTTACGCGTGGCCGCTGATGAGGTGTTGTCAATGGCCGGGCAGGATGCTCAAAATGCAGCTATGCCGGTTGTTGATTTACCTGCACGTGGCGGCAAAGCAAAATATGTAGCGGTTTTTTATTCAGGAGACGGCGGGTGGCGCGATATTGATAAATCTATCGGGGAGTGGCTGCAGACGCAGGGTGTGCATGTGATTGGTGTGGATTCTCTGCGTTATTTCTGGAGCGAACGTAAACCCGAGGATATTGCGCGCGATACAACAGCTTTACTGAAGAAAGCAGATCCGGGCGGAAAGTTACCTATAGCGGTTCTGGGCTATTCATTCGGTGCTGATACATTCCCTTTTGCATGGAAATATCTTGATCCGGCACTGCAAAACCGGATCAGAATGGTAGGCTTACTGGGAGTCTCAACCACAACATCTTTTCAGATTTCCGTTCAGGGATGGCTCGGTTTTGAAGGGGAACAGAAAACGCTGCCGGCTATTCTTTCCATACCACAGGATCGGGTCGTCTGCGTCTATGGTGAAGATGAAGAGGATACGGCTTGTACTGCGGATGCTTTAAAAGGTGCGGATATTATGAAAATCAGCGGCGGGCATCATTTTGACGGGAATTATGAGGCACTCGCCCAAACATTGTTACAGAAAATGCAGAAACTTGCAGCAGTGTTGGAATAATAAATGAAAAATGCACCGCAGATAATATACATGACAAAAGTACATTTATTATATCGATAAAATAATGAGAGAATATTTCGCTGATTAAACAAGATATCTTCATGATTAATATGGTTAAAACAAAGAAGTAATGTTTCGTATATTCTTTTGCAATTCAGAGATGCGATTACCACTTAATGATAAAATATCCAAAATGACAATATAGTCTGTTCGCGTATAACTGGCGCTTGATATGTTTTAGACCAGCAGTAAGATTTTACACAAATTACAGGCGGAAACCTCTGACTGGTTCGACAAATAATAATTTATACTGAAAACAGCGCGTTATCAGCGCAAGTTTTGTCATTGAGAGAATAATGATATCAGAACGCGCAGAACGCTTAAAAAAAATAGCACCAGCTAAGTCATTGAAATAGCTGGTGCGGACGGCGGGACTTGAACCCGCAAGCTCTAAGAGCGGCAGATTTTAAGTCTGCTGAGTTTACCGATTTCTCCACGTCCGCAGTGCAAGATGTTTTATGCACCTGAAACCTGCCTTTTGATCCGTGATTTGCTTGCGGAAGTCAAGGCGCAGATTGCGTGCTGAGTGAAAAATCTGCCGGAATATCACTCGGCATAAATATATTTTGCAAAAATCAATATTGATTGAAATCAGTAATTTAGTCTTGTGCAATTCACGTCACATAAGAGAGGCAGCGGCCGGACTATACCGGCCGCGGCAAGATATTCTTAAACTGAACGCGTAATGCCGCCATCAACGCGGATATTCTGGCCGGTAATATAACCTGCGCCATCAGACGCCAGAAATGCGATGGTTTCGGCAATTTCCTGTTCGGTGCCATAACGCTGCATCGGAATACGGTCTTTGAATTCCTGCTTTTCCGGCAGGCTGTCGATAAAGCCCGGCAGAATATTATTCATGCGGATATTGTCAGCAGCATATTTGTCGGCAAACAGCTTGGTGTAGGAGGCGAGACCTGCACGGAACACGCTGGAAACCGGAAAAGCCGGATCAGGCTCAAAGGCTGCAAAAGTCGAGATATTGATGATCGAGCCGCTTTTTTGCGCCTGCATGATTGGCGTTACCAGTCGCACAGAGCGCACCACATTCATGAAATAAACATCCATGCCGCGATGCCAGTCTTCATCTGAAAAATCCAGCAAACCGCCACGTGGCCCGTGGCCCGCGCTATTCACCAATACGTCTACGCGACCCCATTTCTGATGTGCGCTGTCGATAAGCTTTTGCAGGTCATCATTAGACTGGTTGCTGCCGGTTACGCCGATGCCGTCATAGGTCTTTGCCAGCGCTTCACCTTTGCCAGATGAGGATAAAACTGCAATTTTATAGCCGTTATCCGCCAGTTTGCGTGCTGCCGCTGCGCCCATGCCTGAACCACCGGCAGTAATAATCGCTACTTTTTCGTCCATATTCTATCGCTCCCGATTTGAATTTTCCTGAAGCTGCCATGAAAATGCTTTTGCTGTAAAGTATTATATAGTCAGTGTTATAATAATTATTGTGCCGTTTGAGAGACGCGGCTTAGCTGTGTAATCCGATGAGATAATTGCTTAAACAATCAAAACAAACTGGTAATTTCCGGCTAAACTTGGCAAAACTGATTTTTGCCTGCGCCGGATATATTTATGACCGGTCATGCCATGGAGGCCATCTTGTCATCATCAGATCTAAAAAAGTCAAAAACTGAAATCAAATCATGGGCAGCATCTGCGCCTGTTCTGGTTGATGTTGCCATGGGGCGCAAACCGGCCGATCTGGTTGTGCGCAACGGTCGTCTGGTCAGCGTTTACTCTGGTGAGATTGTTGCGGGCATTGATATCGCTATTGCCGAAGGGCGTTTTGCCTATGTCGGTCATGATGCAACCCATTGCATTGGCGCAACGACTAAAGTGGTTGATGCTGAAGGGCGCTATCTGGTGCCGGGTCTGTGCGATGCACATATGCATGTCGAGAGCGGCATGGTGACTGTGACAGAATTTACCCGTGCGGTTGTTCCGCATGGCACGACCTCGATGTTTATTGATCCGCATGAAATCGCCAATGTGCTGGGTCTTGAGGGTGTGCGGTTGATGCATGATGAGGCAATGGCTATGCCGGTCAATGTCTACGTACAGATGCCGAGCTGTGTGCCTTCTGCACCGGGGCTTGAAAATGGCGGCGCGGAAATCGGTGCGGCAGAAGTGCTGGAAGCTATGAGCTGGCCGAATATTATCGGTCTTGGTGAAGTGATGAATTTCCCCGGCGTTGCCAATAATGATCCGACAATGCGCGGCGTGATTGATGCCACCATGAATGCAGGCAAGACAGTTGGCGGCCATTATGCTTCGCCTGATCTTGGACGTGCATTCCATGGCTATGTGGCCGGCGGCCCTGAGGATGACCACGAAGGCACACGTGCGGAAGATGCGATTGCCCGTGTGCGTCAGGGTATGCGCGCAATGCTGCGCCTCGGTTCCGCATGGTTCGATGTGGCAACACAAGTCAAAGCCATTACCGAGCAGGGGCTGGATTCCCGTAATTTTATCCTCTGCACTGACGACAGCCATTCTGGCACGCTCGTGCATGATGGTCATATGGATCGTGTTGTGCGCCATGCGATTGCGCAAGGGCTGAAACCTGTCACCGCGATCCAGATGGCGACGATTAATACGGCTCAGCATTTCCGCTTAGAGCGCGAAATCGGCTCTATCACACCGGGTCGCCGTGCGGATTTCCTGATCGTGTCTGATCTCTCGGCGCTGACGATTGAGCGCGTTTACGGACGCGGTGTGTTGCTGGCTGAGCAGGGCAAACTGGTCGCGGAAATTGCACCTTATAAATATCCTGCAAAAGCAAAGAATACGGTAAAGCTTGGTCGTAAGTTTTCTGCACAAGACTTTGATATTCAATCACCAAAGCCAACTAAAAATGTAACGGCGCGCGTTATCGGCGTGATTGAAAATCAGGCGCCGACCCGTGCATTGGAAGCCGAACTTTCCGTGAGTGACGGCATTGTGCAGATGGATCGCCGCAATGATGTTTGCCAGATTGCTCTGGTTGAGCGTCATCGCGGTTCAGGACAGATTACCAATGCTTTCGTGTCCGGCTTTGGCTATACGCTGGATTGCGCGCTGGCATCGACCGTTGCCCATGACAGCCATCACATCATCGCTGTCGGCACCAATAAGGAAGATATGGCGAAAGCCGTTAATCGTCTGGGTGAGATCGGTGGCGGCGTGGTGCTTTATTCCAAGGGCAGGGAACTGGCCTGTGTGGAAATGCCGATTGCCGGACTGATGTCTGATGAACGTGCCGAGATCGTTGCAGCAAAAGCGGACAAGCTGGTGAAAGCCATGGCTGCGATGGGTTGCACATTGAATAATGCCTATATGCAGCACTCGCTGCTGGCTCTTGTGGTGATACCGGAACTGCGCATTTCCGATATCGGTTTGGTGGATGTGCGTAGCTTCGAGAAAGTTGATTTGTTCCTATGAGTGATTTTATACAATCGGTAAAACAGGCTACGCAGCAAATGCGCGGCCTGTTCGGCGAAACACCTTTGCTGCGTAATGATTATCTGTCGCGCAAATATGGTGCGGATATCTGGCTGAAGCGCGAAGACCTGACGCCGGTACGCTCCTATAAAATCCGTGGTGCATTCAACTTTATTTCTGCCGCGATTAAAAAAGCCGATCCGAATGCGGTTTTTGTCTGCGCGTCTGCGGGCAATCATGCGCAGGGTTTCGCCTATGTCTGCCGCCACTTCGGCCGCAAGGGCGTGGTCTTTATGCCGGTGACAACACCGCAACAGAAGATCGACAAGACCCGCGCTTTCGGTGCCGAGTTTATCGAAATTCGTCTGGTCGGCGATATTTTTGACCAGTGCTATGCCGCCTCGCAGGATTATGCCAAGGCCGAAGGCGGAGTGATGGTGCCGCCATTCGATCATATGGGCATCATCACCGGTCAGGCATCGGTTGCGCAGGAAATTTCCGAGCAATTGCCGGAAGGCAAAATCCCCGATCTGATGATGCTGCCGGTTGGCGGCGGCGGTCTTTCTGCCGGTGTAACGCTTTATGTGAAAGCGCTTGGCTGGCCGACAGAGTTTCGCTTTGTCGAGCCGCAGGGTGCGCCAAGCCTCAAACTCAGCCTTGAAGCAGGCAAGCGCGTCAAGCTGCAGACTGTTGATAATTTTGTTGACGGTGCGGCTGTTGGTGAACTGGGCGCTGAGAATTTCAAAATTCTCAAAACCTATCCGGCATCATCCGTTATCAATGTGCCGGAGAACCGTCTTTGCGGCACGATGACGGAAATGCTCAATGTTGAAGGCGTGGTGCTGGAGCCAGCCGGTGCTCTGGCGATTGATGCGCTGAAAGATTTCAAGAAGAGTGAACTCAAAGGCAAAACCATTGTTCTGGTGGTTTCCGGCGGTAATTTCGACTTTGAACGTCTGCCGGATGTGAAAGAACGTGCGCTGCGCTATGAAGGGCTGAAGAAATATTTCATCTTCCGCTTCCCGCAGCGTCCGGGCGCATTGCGCATGTTCCTCGATCTGCTCGGGCCGGAAGATGATATTGCTCGTTTCGAATATTTGAAAAAATCGGCACGAAATTTCGGTTCTGTGCTGATTGGTATCGAAACCAAAGATGCTAAGAATTTCGCTGTCCTTGATAAAAAGTTTAAGGAAGCAGGCTGGGCCTATCAGGATATTACCGATAATCAGGTTCTGGCCGATTTCATTATCTGATACTATTTTAAATAGTGTCCTATGTTTATTTGCATAGGACACTGTTGTTTATTTCATTTGCTTTTTGCAGAGAAAGCGCCCATATGCAGCTCAGGCGCTTGGGTCTGATGCGAGATATTGCATTAGGGCTTTCCATGCTGGACTTCGTTGCGTCTTGAAACTTTGCCTCATGAAGAGGTGAAATAATCCGGTCATTCCGTACCGGATACGGCAGCGCAAGTCGCGTGAGAACATCAATGTTCCGGCGCTTCGTCGTATAAAAATTTGTTTCCGGATTGCCAGCTGCGCATGGTGGTCTGATGATGCGTGTGTCCGGTTCTCCCGACCGGCGGCGCATATCGAAAGCTTATATTTTGACAAATCAAAATGAATCCGACCTGACCGCTGTTGCGGAAATTCAGGAAACCTCCGGCTTCGCCGCTAAAACTGAAGATAATGCCGGCTTTGCCGCTTTGGGCATTACCGGTCTTTTGCTGAAAAATCTGGATGCAGCGGGCATGACTTCGCCAAAGCCAATTCAGCAGCAATCCCTGCCAGCCCAGCTTAAGGGCAAAGACATTCTGGGTATCGCGCAGACCGGCTCCGGCAAGACTGCGGCCTTCTCTCTGCCGATCATCGAGCAGATTCTGGCACTTGGCGATAAGCGTCTGCCAAAGACCTGTCGCGCCCTGATCCTCGCGCCAACCCGCGAACTGGCTGTGCAGATTGAGGAAACCGTTCGTGTGCTCACCAAAGGCGCACATCTTTCGACCGCTTTGATTTTGGGCGGTGTTTCCCGCGCTTCTCAGGTGCGCAAAATGGCGCCGGGCGTGGATATTCTGGTGGCAACACCGGGTCGTCTGACCGATCTGGTGCGTGATAAATGCGTTGATCTGTCCGCTACTAAATGGCTGGTGCTGGACGAGGCCGACCGTATGCTGGATATGGGCTTTATCAATGATGTGAAGCGCATTGCCAAAGCAACACGCTCTGACCGTCAGACTGCTTTGTTCTCGGCAACCATGCCTAAGGAAATCGTGGCACTGGCTGAAGGCCTGCTGCGTGATCCGGTGCGCGTTGAAGTTTCGCCTGCCGGTACAACTGCGGCTGAAATTACACAGGTTGTTTATACTGTCCCGACCAAGGACAAGAAAAAAGCGCTGTCCGGCCTTTTGACCAATCCAAAGCTCGAAACCGTTATTGTCTTTACCCGCACCAAACATGGCGCGGATGCGGTAACACGCACGCTGGAAAAAGACGGTTATTCTGTTGCAGCCATTCACGGCAACAAATCGCAGAACGCCCGTCAGCGTGCGCTGAACGGCTTTAAAGACCGTTCTGTGCGTGTGCTGATTGCTACTGATATTGCTGCACGTGGTATTGACGTTCCGGGCATCAGCCATGTCATCAATTATGACCTGCCGGATGAGCCGGAGAGCTATGTTCACCGTATCGGCCGTACCGGTCGTAATGGTGCTTCCGGTGCAGCGATTACGCTTTATGACGGCGGTACAGAACATGCAAAGCTCAAAGCTGTTGAGCGTGTTATCCGCAATAAGCTGACACTGAAAGATCTGCCGCCGCAGTTTGGCCCGTTGCCTGAGCGCACAGAAAAGCCAACCTTCGAACACGAATGGCCAAAGCCTGATCCGCGTGCCACCGGCAAGCGTAAAACCTCGCGCCCGTATAAAAATCTGGATAAAGCACCGCAGCGCACCACTGGTTTTTCCGATGTGCGTGAACTTTATGATGATGCCGCACCTGCCAAGCCACGCGAAGCAAAGCCTGCACAGGGCGAACGTGGCCGTCAGAACCGCAATCATTCCGGTCGTGGCGGCAAAAGCTCCGCTCAGGGCGCCGGTTATAATTCCGGTCAGGCCAATAGCGGCAAGCCTGCGAATAAAAAGACCTTCCACCGCAATAAGAAACGTGCGGGTCAGGACTGGAACAGCTAATTTATAAGTCTGTTCTAAACCTTGCATAATAGTGAAATAAAACACCGCAGGAACGCTTTCCGGCGGTGTTTTTTATTGTCGGATGCAGGCTTGCCGGAAAACTGTACCTTGAATAAGCTGTTCAGCAACAATAGGTTCTGCGCAGCAATGCGTATTTCTGCGCAGAATTAAAGGACAAATATAATGGTGCAGTCAGGTGTAACAAATTCTGTGATCGAGGCGATCGGCAACACACCGCTGATCCGCCTGAACAAAGCTTCAGAGCTCACCGGCTGCGAGATTTTCGGTAAGGCTGAATTTGCCAATCCGGGACAGTCCGTCAAAGATCGCGCGGCGCTTTATATTATCCGTGATGCAGAAAAACGCGGGCTTTTGCGCAAAGGCGGCGTGATTGTGGAAGGCACTGCCGGTAATACCGGTATCGGCTTGACCATGGTGGCCAAAGCACTTGGCTATCGCACTGTTATCGTTATCCCTGAAACACAAAGTCAGGAAAAGAAAGATGCTCTGCGCCTGCTGGGTGCGGAACTGATTGAAGTTCCGGCTGTTCCTTACAAAAACCCGAATAACTATGTCCGGCTTTCCGGCCGCTTGGCCGAGCAACTGGCCAAAACCGAGCCGAATGGCGCGATCTGGGCAAACCAGTTTGACAGCCAGATCAACCGTCAGGCGCATATTGAAACAACCGCACCGGAAATCTGGCAGCAGACAGAAGGTAAAATTGACGGTTTCATTTGTGCTGTCGGTTCCGGTGGCACACTGGCCGGTGTGGCAGAAGGTCTGCGCGGCTTCAGCAAAGATATCAAAATCGGGCTGGCTGATCCGGAAGGCGCGGCGCTCTATTCCTATTACACCACGGGCGAATTGAAGGCTGAGGGATCATCCATCACGGAAGGTATCGGGCAGGGACGCATTACCGGTAATCTCGAAGGTTTCAAACCGGATTTCGCCTATCAGATCAGCGATGCAGATGCTCTGAAAATCGCTTTTGATCTGGTGCAGGAAGAAGGCCTCTGCCTCGGCGGCTCATCGGCTATCAATATTGCCGGTGCTATCCGCATGGCGAAAGATCTTGGCAAAGGCGCACGGATTGTGACAATTCTGGCTGATTACGGTAATCGCTACCAGTCAAAAATGTATAATCCAGCCTTCCTTGAAGAGCGTGGCCTGCCGGTGCCGCAATGGCTTCTGACACGTTCAGACATTGCAGTTCCTTACGAGGTGTAAAACCTAGTCTCTATGTTGTTATCATAGTTTCAGGAAAAGCGGTTTTACTTTTCCTGAAACTGCTTTAAACCTCTCGCAAAAGACTTTTTCTTAAATATTTGCATGAGGGTATGATGACACAGAGTCTGGAAACCAATCCGCTTTTCCGCGAAGATGCTTATCTGAAAGCGACACCGGCCAAGGTGATCGGTCTCACGGATGAAGGCGGCGTTATTCTCGATCAGACCGTGTTTTATGCCACATCCGGTGGTCAGCCCGGCGACAGCGGTTTGCTGCGCCGTGCAGACGGGAGCATCATTCAGATTGCCACCACCGTTAACGGCGCTACCAAGAATGATTTCATTCATGTGCCTGCTGAAGGTGAAACACTGCCGCAGCTTGGTGAAGAGCTGATTGCAGAGATCGACTGGGAGCGCCGTTTCAAGCTGATGCAAATGCACACGGCCTGCCATTTGCTTTCCGTGATTTGTCCGTTTCCGGTGACCGGCGCTTCAGTTAATATTGATGACAGCCGCATTGATTTCGACATGCAGGGCAATGACCTGACAAAAGAGCAGGTCAGTGAAAAGCTGATGGAAATGGTCAATGCCGCATCGCCGGTGACTACAAACTGGATCAGCGATGAAGAACTGGCTGCCAATCCCGATCTGGTTAAATCCAAGAATGTGCGCCCGCCAGTCGGGCAAGGACGTATCCGTTTGGTGCTGATCGGCGACAATGGTTCCGTGGACTCTCAGCCATGCGGCGGCACGCATGTGGCCAATACCTCTGAAATCGGTGAAATTCATATCGGCAAGGTTGAGAAAAAAGGCAAAGAAAACCGCCGCTATCGTATCCGTTTCGGTAAGGCTCCGGCATAATATCGCTGCTTTTCCTTGTCATTATCAGGAAAACAAAGCAGTTGAGCGATCCGGCGTGCATAATGAAATATGCATGCCCTGAAATAAAGATCGGAACCCTATGAGCGATCCTACGGATAACGACGATAAAACGCTCGCTGATGAAGTGAGCGTTAATATTACCCGGCTGGAAATGGCTGCACCGTTAAATGTCGCGGTGCCTTTGCCTGCCGGTCTCCGGCTGGCAATCATGCTGGCAGAAAATATGCCGGTGCATCTCTATCGCTATCTTTATGAGGTCATCGGCAAGCCGCATCACTGGATGCTGCGCCGTATGCAGAATGACGAGACTGTTACCTCGATCATTCAGGCCGAGGAAACCCGCATTCTGCTGCTCTATGTGGATGGTTGTCCCGCAGGTTTTGCTGAAATGCGGCTCAATCTGCCGGAGAGCGTCGATCTGCTCTATTTCGGGCTGGTGCCGGATTATCAGGGGCGGGGTCTGGCAAAATTTTTCTTTGCCGAGGCTCTGGCAGCAGCATGGTCGCATAATCCGGAAAAACTGCGCCTTGAAACCAATACGCTTGATAGCCCCCGTGCTTTGCAGCTCTATCAGCGCATGGGCTTTTCGCCGGTTTCCACAGCTGAGGATGTGATTACGCTCTGGAAATAGAGCGTAATCCGTCAGAAATTGCGCCGGTCCCGGCTTTCTTCCGCATCTGAAATCAGGTGAATTTTCCTGGCGTCTGTTTCAGCTGCTTCTGCCGGTTCAAAAACAATACAGTTCCGCCCCTGATTTTTCGCCTCATAAAGACAATGGTCGGCACGGCTGAAAATCTGCGAATTGCTGTCGCTTTTATGGGCAAGGGCACCGCCCGCACTGATTGTCAGCGGTTCAACATGGCTCTGTGATACATAAAACGGCGTATTCTCTATTTCCACGCGAATACGCTCGGCAACGCTGATAGCGGCAGCGCGGCTGGCATTGGGCAGGTAAACGCAAAATTCCTCACCGCCGACACGACCAACCAGATCACCCTTTCGGGTCACATTCTGCAAAGCATAGGCGATCAGCTTTAAGGCGCGGTCGCCGACTGTATGACCGTATTTATCATTGATGTTCTTAAAGTGATCCGCATCAATAAGCAGCAACGCGCCTGCATCCTGACGGGAGCGGACAGTGCGCATCATTTCAAAGAAAGCCTCACGATTATAGAGGTTGGTCATATAATCGATCTTTGAACGCGCCTGTAATTCATGATGGGCTTTTTCCAGATCGGAAAATGCTTTCGAAAGCTGCGTATTACGGTGAAACACCACCGTCATTGCCGGAAAAGCTGTAATCAGGGGGAGGATCAGACTCAGGCTGATGCTGAGCGTGCCAACCGGCTCATTGCGGATAAGCCCGACAATCATGTTGATCGCAACACAAAGCAGCGCAGCCGCAGCAGAAACAATAAAGGCTTTTATAAGAGCTGATTTCATAGTCTGTTCAAATATCCCTGAGCGTATGCTGTAGTCTGAATATTTCAGTTAATGACTGGAAATGCTGAATAGAAATTACTGGCCAACCCGATATTCTCCTCCACATAAAGGAATAGTTCTTTCAAGCCTATTAAAATCAGGAATTGGCGTAAATTCTTTATAAATAAGAGCTTTTTATTTTAGCGATACATAAACCTGCATTATACGAATAGTCCCGTCAGTGCCAAAATTATCATGCCAAGTCCGGCCAGAGAGACAACCCAGATCAGGCTTCGCACATAAGGAATCCCGAAAGCATAAGCGGGAATATAAAAGATGCGCCCGATAACATAGATCCACGCGCCTGCAGTAGTGAGCCCGCTTTCCCGACCGGCAATATGGGCAATAAGCACGGCAGCGAGAAACAGGGGCAGGGTTTCATAAAGATTGCGCTGCGCCCGTTGCAGCCGTGCGGTGATAATACCGACAGGCGGCCCCGCCTCATCACGTGGTCCGGCATTATAGTCCAGACCTGTCTCACCGTTGCGGAAAAACGCGGGAAGCAAAACCTGAATAATTGCTACAATAAGCATGACGACAGCAAGGTTCAGTTCTGTACTCAAACTCTTCTTCCTTCATCGGAGGCAGATGCATGTCCGCAGCATTTATGACAGCGGTTTATTTCAGGAAAAGATCAAAGCGGAATTTCATCTGTCCCCAGCGAAATATAAACTTGGTTAACGCGGGCACATCAAGAGAAATCCGGCACCGGGATTTTGGGGCGGATAAAGCTGCTGGCAGATATTCGTTTGTTTCTTCATGGCAATAAACCATTGTTAATAAAGCGAGTTAATCAAATAGGGTTTGTCGTACTGCTGATTATCAAAAAAGAAATTATCCCCCGAAATACACATAAATAATGAAAGATCTGATTTAAATATGTAGGCGAAAAAACCGGCGGGCAAGGTTTGGGGATTTGCTTTGTGCGGATTTTTAAGATTCTATCAATTAATTCTTGCGAACAGTCGCCAAATGTTGTGCATTTTCCGCTCTGAACAAAGGCGGGATAAAGGTTTTGAAACTGTTTCGTTTTACAAGTGACAGGCTGGCATTGTCTGACTGGTATAAATGACAGGGGAAATGCCGGTTTTGTTGCAGACTGAATGTTGTTGTTTGTAATGGGTTTGAGTAGCGTAATGAAGTCATTTCAGAAACAGCCGCATGGGCCTGTTGCAATGAACAAGAGCGGGGGCCGGATGCTGCATTCTTCTCGGGTGAAACATATTCTTTGTCTTGGTGTGGTGGGATTGCTGGTTACAGCCTGTGCCTCTCCCCAGCCGGAAGTGAAGAAGAAAAAACGCTCCAAGGAATATTTTGCAGAATCCGTCTATGGCGTAAAAGCCAGTCCGCGTGTTGCCAATGGCAAGAAAATCCCGCGCGGTGGCGGTCGCAATCAGGTCGGCAAGCCTTATAAAGTCAAAGACAAGTGGTATAAGCCGAAGGAAGACCCGAATTATGTGAAGGTCGGTCGCGCTTCCTGGTATGGTTCGGCATTTCATGGCCGTCTGACCGCCAATGGCGAGGTCTATGACATGACCCATCTGACAGCCGCGCATCCGACTATGCCGCTGCCAAGCTATGCCCGCGTCACCAATACCGCCAATGGCAGTTCAGTTATTGTACGCGTGAATGACCGTGGCCCTTATTCCAACGAACGTATCATTGATATGTCGGAAAAAGCGGCTGAAATGCTGGATTACAAGCATCACGGCACCGCGAATGTTAAAGTGGAATATGTTGGCCGTGCGCCTTTGCATGGTCAGGATGATGCATTCCTGCTCGCTTCTTACCGTCCGGCGGGCGGCGATAGCATTGGCCAGCCTGCGACAGGCGTGATGATGGCCATGAACGGCCCGACACCGACATCTGCGCCAAACCGTGCAGAACAGGGTGTAGCCAGCGCATTTGACCAGATTTCCGCACAGCCGGAACTGCCTTTCGGTTATGCTGACGGCGCAGCGCCTGTGCTGCCATCTGTTATTCCTGTGCCGCTGGATAAGCCATATGGCCTCTATGCATCTGCGCAGAATGATATTCTGGTCAGTGCCTATGCCGGAAACCGTATCGCTCAGGCCAATGAGGGTATCTATTCCAAAGTGCTGATGCCGGATGCCGCCTCTGCCGAATGGCGCAATGCGCAGGCCGCAAAATATCTGCAGGCCGGTGCGGAGCAGGGTGAGTTTGTTGATCTCGGTACTTTCAACAGCAAGGATGAGGCAGATCGTATCGCCTCCGCGCTTAAAAATATTGGAACAATCAGCAGCAGCATGACCCCGCAGGCTCAGGGCGATTTATACAGCCTGACTGCAAAATCACGCAGCGGCAATAATGACGCGCTGTTGCAGGCTGCATGGGCTGCCGGTGCAAATGATGCTTTTGTGGTGCGTGCCGAGTAATTTTTTACAGCGTGATATATCGTGTTCAAACGTCCGGCTATGCCGGACGTTTTTGTTTCAGCTTCATTGATCGTCAATCATCGTGAACTATTTTTGAGTCTGTTACAGAGAGAAATCACAACCGGAGAACAAGGTGGCCTGCTTTACCGGCACATATGAAAAGACAAAATCTGCAGGAAAGCTGCGTTTTGCTGCTGTGCTGATCGTGAGCCAGTTTATACTATCTCATGCGCAAGGCGCCGAGCCGCCATTTGCGGTGAAGTCCGAACAGGTTTTGCTGTTCGATTCCGATACAGGCAGCGTCTTATTCGCCCGCAAAGCCGATGCACCGTTTCCGCCGGCCTCTCTGGCAAAGCTGATGACTGCGGAAGTTGCGTTTCATGCGCTGACAACCGGAAAATTGCAACCGGAAACCAGTTTTACAGTCAGTGAACATGCGTGGCGTACCGGTGGCGCACCATCTGGCACAGCGACAATGTTTGCCAAAATCAAATCGCAGCTGACCGTGAATGACCTGATACAGGGCATTACAGTGCAATCCGCCAATGACGGCGCAATTGTACTGGCAGAGGGCATGAGCGGCAGTGAGCAGGCTTTCACCGTGCTGATGAACCAACGGGCGCAGGAACTGGGGTTAAAAAGCTCCGTTTTTGCGAACCCCACCGGTTTGCCGCTGGATGGAACAGTGCAAAAAGTAACGCTGAACGATATGGTGAAACTCGCGCAGCATCTGCACAAAACCTATCCGCAATATTATCCGCTTTATGCGCAAGAGAGCTTTACGTGGAATAATATTATGCAGCGCAACCGCAATCCTTTGCTGCGGTTGAATCTGGGTGCTGATGGTCTGGCTATGGGCGGCACCAAGGATTCCGGCTTTTCTTTTGTCGCATCCGCTGAAACCGGCGGACGGCGCATATTTATCGGGCTGAACGGAGCCAAAACCATTCAGGACAGAACCGAAGATGCTGAAAAGCTGATCCGCTGGGCAATGAATGATTTCGTTAAACTGCCGGTTTTTACTGCGGGTACAGAAGTGGCTCAAGGCTCGCTCTATGGCGGAACGCAAGGATCAGTCGGGCTTGTGGTTCATGATGCGGTTTCCGTGCTTGTGCCTGTTCAGGATAAAGGCAAACTGCGCTCGCAAGTGATTTATCAGGGGCCGGTATCGGCACCGGTCTCCAAAGGACAGGAAATCGGCAGGATTCAAGTGCTGCGGGATAAGGAAATATTGCTCGAACGCCCGGTCTTTGCAGTGCAGGATGTGCGTGAGGGAACTTTGCGCAACAAGTCGATGGATGCGCTCTATGAGCTGGCGACAGGCTGGATACGTCGTTTGCTGAAATAAGAGTGCTTGTTTCCTTTGTCAGTTTTATTTGACAAAGCCATGCCTATCCCTCATTAAACTTATAATTATTAACGGCGTACAGCGTAGGAAAATCAGAGCTTTGTCAGGATTGCTGATCACATTTGAAGGCGGAGAAGGCGCGGGGAAATCCACGCAGATTCTTGCTTTGGCTGATCATCTGCGCGCTCAAGGCTATGAGGTTGTAGTCACGCGTGAACCGGGTGGCTCTGCGGGTGCAGAGGCTGTGCGCCATGTCATCCTGAGCGGCGCGGCAGAAACCTACGGCCCTGCCATGGAAGCGCTGCTATTCGCAGCTGCACGCAGCGATCATATTGACCAGAAAATCCGCCCTGCGATTGAAGCCGGACAGATTGTGCTCTGCGACCGATTTATTGATTCAAGCCGTGTTTATCAGGGCATCAGCGGCAATCTTGATCCGCAATTCATGCGCTCGGTTGAGCGTATTGCCATTGATGGCACTATGCCTGATCTGACTTTCATTCTCGATATTCCGGCGGATAAGGGCTTAGCCAGAGCAGGCTTGCGCCGAGGCAATGAAGTGGCAGATCGTTTTGAAAAAGAAACCATTGCCACCCACGAAGCGCGTCGTCAGGCATTTCTGGCAATTGCCGCCGAAGAGCCGCAACGATGCAAGGTAATTGATGCGGACCGCTCGGTGCATGAGATCAGCGCTGAAATAGCTGCACTCACCGATGCTGTTCTGAGCCCGCAAGAGGTGTCTGCCCATGGCTGAACAGGCACCCAACAGTACCTATGATGCAATTGACGGTGTTCCTGCACCCAATGCGACCAGTTTTCTGACTGCGCATGAGGAAGTGCGCACATTTCTTGCGCAGGCCTATCAGGAAGGGCGCATGCATCATGCGCTGCTGTTTGAAGGCTTGCAGGGCATAGGTAAAGCGACAACCGGCTTTCATCTTGCCGGACATATGCTGAAATATCCCGACAGTGCATCAGCTCCACAGCAACTGAGCACGCCGGATCAGGATGCAGCACCTTACCGCCAGATGTCGCAGGGAATGCATCCGGCGCTGTTACATATTACGCGACCGTTTGATGCGAAAACCGGCAAATACCGCACGGCGATTACCGTTGAGGAAATCCGCCGTATCACGCATTTTCTGAGCCGCACGTCCGGTGACGGTGCATGGCGCATCGTTATTATCGACCCTGCGGATGATATGAACCGCAATGCCGCCAATGCGCTGCTGAAAACGCTGGAAGAACCACCGGCGCGGGCGCTGTTTATTCTGATTTCCCATTCGTCCGGCCGCTTGCTGCCGACGATCCGCTCCCGTTGCCAGTCACTGGCTTTCAAACCGCTGAATGATAATGAGCTGAAGCGCGCGCTGGAAGTTGCAGGCAGAGATGTCGGCATTGATGTACAGGATCAGGCTTATTTCGCTGCACTCAGTGCGCGGGCGGAAGGTTCTGTGCGCAAAGCTTTGTTGCTGGTTGCCCATGGCGGTTTAGAAATCACTGATACAGTCGATGCTGTACTGAGCGGCAATCATTTTGATCTGCCAAAAGCGCAGGCGCTTGCCTCTGTACTTGGTGGCCGCGAAGCCGATGTTCAGAACCAGCTCTTCCTTGAATATTTGCTGGATAAAGCTGCCGCGCAGGCACTTGGTCTTGCTGAACAAGGGCAGGCGGTGCAGGCCAGCCAATGGTCACAATTCTGGGATGATCTGCGCCGCGAGGCTATGGAAACGGAAAGCTATAATCTTGACCGCAAACAGGCGGCACTGATTATGATGGAAAAGATGCATCGCGCTATGCGTAGCGGCATGCCGGCCAGAATTTGAGATTCGGGGTTTGAGACCGGCTGATGCCGCCGAGCAAACCGGTCACTGTGAAAGGGCAGAAATATGCCATTCACAGGATCAAGAAACCGCATAAACAAGCATGAGTTTCTGAATTCGATGCATTTAGTGCTGACTTACGGTCTGACATGCGATATGCCGGTTTTATCAGTTATCATCATATTGACTTCATGAGATAAAATATCTCGACAAGACGGATCCGACATGAGCCGCGAAAAATTTTACATCACTACCCCGATCTTCTATCCGAACGGCACACCACATATCGGTCATGCCTATACATCGATTGCCACCGATGCCATGGCGCGCTTCCAGCGTCTGGATGGCAAAGATGTGCTGTTTCTGACCGGTACAGACGAACATGGTCTGAAAATGCAGCAGACCGCCGAGAAGGAAGGCATTACGCCGCTTGAACTGGCTGACAAAAACTCCGCCGTGTTCCGCGAAATGCTGGCGAAAATCGGTTCGAGCCATGACCAGTTCATCCGCACCACGGAAGAACGTCATTACAAAGCCTGTCAGGATATCTGGGAGCGCATGGTCGCGAATGGCGATATCTATCTCGACAGCTATGCCGGCTGGTATTCGGTTCGTCAGGAAGCTTATTTCGACGAGAGCGAAACAACTGTCGGTGAAGATGGCGTTCGCCGTGAGCCTATCGGTTCACCGGTGGAATGGCATGAAGAAGAAAGCTATTTCTTCCGCCTGTCCAAATACCAGCAGCCGCTGATCGATTATTTCGAAAAGCATCCGGAATTTGTCGGCCCGTCTGAGCGCCGCAATGAAGTGCTGAGCTTCATCAAATCCGGCCTGCGTGATCTGTCCGTTTCCCGTACCACCTTTGACTGGGGTGTGCCGGTTCCGGGCAATGACAAGCATGTGATGTATGTCTGGGTCGATGCACTGACCAACTATCTCACCGCTATCGGCTATCCGGATATGGATGCGGAGAAGGCACAGTTCTGGCCTGCAACTGCGCATATTCTCGGTAAGGACATTGTGCGCTTCCATGCAGTTTACTGGCCAGCATTCCTGATGTCGGCCGGTCTGCCTCTGCCGGAACGTGTTTTCGCGCACGGCTTCCTGTTCAACCGCGGCGAGAAAATGTCGAAGTCGGTCGGTAATGTGATCGATCCGTTTGCATTTATCGATCGTTATGGTCTGGATCAGGTGCGCTACTTCTTCCTGCGTGAAGTGCCTTTCGGTCAGGACGGCAGCTACAATCACGAAGCGATTGTCAACCGTACCAATGCCGATCTGGCCAATGATCTGGGCAATCTGGCGCAGCGCTCGCTGTCGATGATCGCCAAAAACTGCGAAGGTAAAGTGCCGGAAAAAGCTAACTTCCATGAGGAAGATACGGCTATTCTGAAACTGGCTGAAGAAGCAATTGAACTTGCCCGTAATGCGATGAAGGTTCAGGCCATTCATCAGGCGCTGGCGGCAATCTTCAATGTTGTATCCGAAGCCAATCGTTACTTTGCAGCTCAGGAACCTTGGGCACTGCGCAAGACCGATCCGGTACGTATGGGCACAGTATTGTATACGACCGCAGAAGTGCTGCGCCGCGTTGCAATTATGACTCAGGCCTATATCCCGACATCTTCAGCCAAACTGCTGAATATTCTGGGTGTTGCAGAAGACAAGCGCAGTTTCGCTGATCTCGGCGATGTGCTGATCAGCGGTGCTGAACTGCCTGCACCGGAGCCGATCTTCCCGCGTTATGTGGAAACTGAAGAGTAATATCTTATATCAGATACGGGCGAATTATCGCCCGTATCATTTTCCCGAGTGCTAAGCCTCGGGCAGGACTTTTATTATGCTTGTAGACAGCCATTGCCATCTCGATTTCGCTGATTTTGCAGAAGAGCGTGACGCGATTATTCAGCGTGCTCTCGATGCCGGTGTCGAAAAGATGATCACCATCTGCACCCGCGTTAAGAAGTTTGATCAGATTTTAGCGCTCGCGGAGAGCTATGATCCGCTTTATTGCTCGGTCGGCACCCATCCGAATAATGCCCATGAAGAACTGGATGTAACCGCTGATGAGCTGGTACGTCTTGCGCAGCATCCGAAAGTTGTGGCAATCGGTGAGGCAGGCTTAGATTATCACTATGATTATTCAACACCGGAAGCGCAGCGCCAAGGCCTGCTGACACATATTGAAGCGTCGCGCCGCACGCAATTGCCGCTTGTGATCCATGCGCGCAGTGCGGATGAGGATATGGCTGCATTGCTGCGTGAAGAGACCGCCAAAGGCGCGTTCCCGTTTATTCTCCATTGCTTCTCGTCCGGCATTGAACTGGCACGCACCGGCGTTGAGCTTGGCGGCTATGTGTCTTTCTCCGGTATCATCACTTTCAAGAACTCTGCCGAAATCCGTGAAGCGGCAAAAATCGTGCCGCATGATCGTCTGCTGGTAGAGACTGATGCACCTTATCTGGCACCGATGCCACATCGTGGCAAACGCAATGAGCCGTCCTATGTTGCGCATACAGCTGCAGTTCTGGCTGATGTCATTGGTGTGAGCGATGCGGATATCCGCCGGATGACCGGTGAGAATGTGCTGCGTCTGTTTACCAAAATATCTCGTTGATTATGTTCGTTCAAACTATCAGATAATCATTTCAACCTTTTGATATTTAATTATTAAAAGGCGTATAAAAGCGGAACTGGCACATGTCTGACTTCTATCGCTTTACGGTTCTTGGTTGCGGTTCATCTCCGGGTGTGCCGCGTCCGAATGGCGATTGGGGCAAATGCAATCCAGACAATCCGAAAAACCGCCGCCGCCGTGCATCGCTGCTGGTGGAACGTGTCAGCCCCCATGGCACAACGCGTGTGGTGATCGATACGGGGCCGGATTTTCGCGCACAAATCATTGACGGGCTGGCAGGCAAAACAGACCGTCATATCGATGCGGCGATCTATACGCATCCTCATGCCGACCATATTCACGGTATTGATGATTTGCGCAGTTTTGTGCTCGACAGCAAGAGCCTGATGCCGATCTATGCAAACCGTTTGACGCTCAACCGGCTTTATGAGGCTTTCGGCTATTGTTTCGCTACGCCCTTCGGTTCAAGCTATCCGCCAATTCTTAAAGCCCATGAAATCGGTAATACCGAGAGTTTTACCATTAACGGGGCAGGCGGTTCGATCCGCTTTAAACCTATGCCGATGGTGCATGGTGATATTACCAGTCTCGGCTTTCGTATTGAAAATGTGGCCTATTGCTCGGATGTGAACGAATTTCCGCCGGAAACAGCCGCTTCTCTGAAAAATCTGGATGTTTTGCTGATTGATGCTCTGCAGTACAGGCCGCACCCGAGCCATTTCAGTCTGGATGAAGCGTTGGAATGGGTTTCACGCCTGAAACCGCGCCGTGCTATTCTCACCCATATGCATGTGCCGCTGGATTATGATGAAGTGCGCGCTCTTGTACCTGAGAATGTCGAGCCAGCCTATGACGGTATGGTTTTTGAAGTCCCCGCAAATCACTGATTTAGCTCAGCCTGTTGTTTTTATTTGCAATCGGGCAATCCTCTCCGTAGTTTCCTGTCGTGCAGTTATTTCAGGAGGCCATATCGTAAATATGGAGCAATAATTGCAGCATGAGGAGGAAACTGATTTATGAAATTTACATTTGCTGAGCCTCAGCGCGCGCATAATCCGGCCATGTTTTTATCTGCCGGTGCCCGCAAACCCAATCCGGAAGTGCCTGAGCGCATACAGCGGCTTTTAACCGGCGCTAATGATGCCGGGCTTGCAATGATTGCAGCGCAGGATCACGGTCTGGCACCGGTCAGCGCCGTGCACAGCCCTGAATATCTGGAATTCCTGCAGGTCATTTACGGGCAATGGCAGACAATCAGCGGTGCGTCCGATGAGGTCATTCCGAATATCCATCCGAACCGCCGCGATTTTTCCTATCCGACATCACCGGTCGGTCGTGCGGGCTATCATATGGCCGATACGGCCTGTCCGATTGCTGCGGATACGTGGAATTCTGCCTATTGGAGTGCGCAGACGGCAATTGAAGCTGCCAAACTGGTGCAGAATGGTGAGCCTGCAGCCTATGCGTTGTGCCGTCCGCCCGGTCACCACGCCTATGCCGACATGGCCGGCGGCTTCTGCTTTCTGAACAATTCCGCGATTGCTGCACAGGTATTGCGCGAGAGCCATGACCGCGTGGTTGTTCTTGATGTGGACCTGCATCACGGCAATGGCACGCAAGGCATTTTCTATCACCGCGCCGATGTGATGACAGTTTCCATCCATGTTGATCCGGTGGTTTTCTATCCGTTTTTCTGGGGACATGCCTCAGAGCGCGGTGAGGGCGCGGGCCTTGGCTATAATTACAACCTGCCTTTGGCACGCGGATCCGGCAATCAGGAATTTTTGGATGCGCTGGATCTGGCATTGGATCGCATCCGCGCCTATCGGCCGGGTGCTTTGGTTCTGGCGCTTGGGCTTGATGCTTCCGAGCATGATCCGTTTGGCGGTTTTACCGTCAATGAGCAGGGTTTCACCAGCATTGCCCAGAAATGCGCAAGTCTGAACCTGCCGACAGTGATTGTGCAGGAAGGTGGTTATATCTGCGATCAGCTGGGCGGAAATCTCACGCATTTTCTGCGTGGCTTTGGCGGATAATCTACATTCAATGAATATTTGTTGAGCAGGCGGTCAAGAAACTGCCTGCTTCTTCAATAAAATTGTTTAAACGAACTTGATTTTGTGTATATTCAAAGCTGTTTTATATAAATTTCATTTGTATTTATTGTGATTTTAAAATTATTATTATTTTCAGTTTTATTTGATCTTACATATATGTGCGTTCAGGAATAATCCGGCATCAAATAATCATTACAGGGGAAATATCCGATGTGTTTAGCCTGCAATCCCGGAGTTACAGCCATTCTGAGAAACGCCGCATCACGGCGTAATTTTTTGAAATATATGGGAGTGGCGGCCACTTCTGTTTTCGCCGCCTCAGTTATGGAAAGCAGAACAGCGCTGGCCGCAGCTTCTGCTGACGGATCCGCTGATGTGATCTTTAAGGGCGGCACTATCCTCACCATGAATAAGGAGAATGCCCGCGCTGAAGCTATTGCCATTCGCGGCGATACTATTCTCGGCGTCGGAACGGCTGAGGATATGCAGGCTTTAAGCGGCTCTAAGACGCGCATTGTTGATCTTGGCGGCCGCACGTTAATGCCGGGTCTGATTGATTCGCATATGCATTCGACCTTTGTGGTGCTGGATGACTGGATTGACGTCAGCCCGATGGCCACACCGACCTTTAAGGATGTCTGGCTTCAGCTGAAAGCTGGCGTGGAGAAGGCAAAATCAGGCGACTGGATTCGGGCGAAGAATTTTGACCCCAGCATCACCAAAGATGCCCGCCCGCCGACAATGGCAGAGCTTGATGCACTGGCACTGGACAATCCGTTTTTCATGATGGAGAGTAACGGACATATTGCCTATGCAAACAGTGCTGCCATGAAACTGGCTGGCATTACGGAAGACACCAAAGACCCTTCCGGTGCACGCTTTGTGCGTGATGCAAATGGCAAACTCAGCGGCAGGCTTGAAGAGAGCGCGGCGCAGGAACCATTTATCGAAAAGATGCCGCAGCCAACGGCAGCGGAAGTGCAGAAGCGCATTCGCGGACTTTTCGATCATGCGGCATCTGTGGGCTGCACAAGCCTGCATGATTGCAGCATTGGTATGTTGTCCGGCGTCAATGATATTGCGCTTCTTGATGCCGTGATGGCTGATAATCCGCCGGTGCGCTATCGCGGGATGCTGATTTCAACATTGATGGATGAATGGGACAAACTCGGCATCAAACCCGGTCATGGCAATGACCTGTTCCGTATTGATGGTATCAAAGCCTGGGCAGACGGTTCCAATCAGGCCGAAACCGGCTATCAGCGCGAGAATTATCTGGGCAGCAATAGCCGCGGGGCACTGAATTACAGCCTTGAGCAAATCACCGAAGTCATAAAGCGTGCGCATGATGGCGGCTGGCAGGTCGGCGTTCATGCCAATGGTGACGGGGCAATTGACACGGTGATTGAAGCCTATCAAACCGTGCTGCAAGGGACGGCACCGAATGATCTGCGCCACCGGATTGAGCATTGCAGTGTTCTGCATCCTGAGCAGATGGAGAAAATGGTGCGGCTTGGCCTGTCGCCGTCTTTCCTCATCGGCCATGTGCGATGGTGGGGCAAGGCCTTCCGTGATCGCATTCTGGGGCCGGAGCGGGCGAAATATTATGACCCTTGCGCCTCGGCTTTAGCCGCCGGTTTGCGTATTTCGCTGCACTCCGACTGGAGCGTAACGCCGATTGAACCTCTGCGCTATGTGCAGGATGCGGTTGCCCGTGTGATGAATGAGGGCGGCGGTGTCTTCTTCTCCGACGAATGCATACCGGCAGAAGCCGCATTGCGTGCTGTAACCATTGACGCTGCATGGCATTGCCATATGGATGATAAGGTTGGCAGCCTTGAAACCGGAAAATATGCGGACTTCGCCATTCTGGAACAGGACCCGACTAGCGGCGTGAAAGATATTGGCAAAATCAAAGTCAGCGAAACATGGATGGCAGGCGAGCAGCGCTATACAGCCTGACATTTTCGTGAGTGCCTGTATTTATTGCGCAGCCTGATTTACCATACCTCATCCATTCTTGAGGTTTGATTATGTCATCGGGTAAACTCAAAGAAACGCTGACGGTGGGCGATGTTGCCCGCCGCAGCGGTGTTCCTGTTTCCACTATCCATTTTTATGAAGCAAAAGAGCTGATAGCCGGATGGCGCACCGCCGGTAATCAGCGGCGCTACCACCGTGCGGTTCTGCGCCGTATTGCTATTATCCGCATTGCCCAGCGTGCCGGAATTTCCCTGTCGATTATCCGTGATGCACTGGAAGATCTCCCGCATGACCATGTGCCGACAGCACGGGACTGGCGGCAATTTACCAATGCATGGAAAGATATGCTGGAGGAGCGCATTGTCAGCCTGATGCAGCTGCGCGATCAGATTGCCACTTGTATCGGCTGCGGGTGCCTTTCTCTGGCGGATTGTCCGTTGCGCAATCCGGATGATGAGCTTGGTGAGCAAGGGGCAGGGCCGCGCCGCCTGCTGAGAAAAAAACTTTAACACAACAATACAAATACGGCTTGACCTCAACTTTGGTTGAGGTTTTATAAGCGTGTCGGTGCTTGCGACGACTTGTCATTTTTGGCCGGTTGTCACGGCATTCTTTTGAGATGCTGCATGAATTTCTCCGTGAAAATCCGGTGAGGTCTGCGGCGGCAAAGGAACCTTTGCGTTCACACGCATTTTGGAGAGCCGACATGAGAAATGATACGACGGGCGCAGTATCAGCCGGTGCTGATGCCGCCACGGTAAAAAGAGATAATGCTCCGGCCGGCTGGGGTGAATTATTCAGCGGAAAAAACGGAATCTATGCGCTTGCCCTTGCCGGTGGCGTAACTTTGCATGCCGTCAATATGTATATCGCCACAACGGTTATGCCTTCCGTGATCGTTGAAATCGGCGGGCTCGATTTTTATGCATGGACAACAACATTATTCGTGGTCGCCTCAATTCTGGGCGCGGCTCTGACCGCTAAATTACTGAAAAGCACAGGGCCGCGCGGTGCCTATCTGGTCGCCACATTGTTATTTGGCACCGGCACGCTGATTTGCTCGCTGGCGATCAATATGCAGGTTATGCTACTCGGACGTGCAGTACAGGGACTGGGCGGCGGCTTTCTCTATGCACTTGCCTATGGTCTGACACGGATCGTGCTGCCCGAGCACCTATGGGGGCGGGCGATTGGCCTGATCTCGGCTATGTTTGGTGTGGCAACTCTGATTGGCCCCGCAATCGGCGGTGTTTTTGCTGAATATAGCGCATGGCGTGCGGCTTTCTGGTCTTTGCTGCCCTTTGCTGCTTTGTTTGCCGTGTTAGCTTTCACAACTTTACCAAAGCGCAGCTGGGATAAGAATGAGCAATCCTCCATACCGGTTTTACAGCTTATTCTGCTGACCGGTGCAGTGCTGGCGGTTTCAGCCGGCAGCCTGTCAAAAGAATTGTCATGGAATATGATCGGTCTGGCCGGAGCGCTGACTATGGTTGTCGCCATAGCTCTCGTGGATATGAATGCCAGATCCCGCCTGTTGCCGCGCAATGCTTTCAATATTTCCACACCGCTGGGGGCGCTCTATCTGATGATTGCTCTGCTGATGATGAGCATGCAGCCGGAAATTTATGTGCCTTATCTGTTGCAGAAACTGCATGGTCAGACTCCGCTCTGGGCAGGCTATCTTGCAGCACTGATGGCGATTGGCTGGACAGCGGCTTCTTTCCTCAGCTCACGTTGGCAGAAGAGCGGCGGTTTTCTGATTTTCTCAGGTCCCGTCATGGTACTGGCGGGGCTGATCCTGCTTGCCATTTTCATGTCGGTTCATGGTGGCGGAGACTGGAGATATTTGCTGCCTCTCTGCATCGGGCTGGTTCTGATCGGCTTTGGCATTGGTCTGGCATGGCCAGGTCTGGTCACGCGGGTTTATCAGAGTGCACCGGCAACCGAACAGGATCTTGCTTCAGGAGGCATGACCACAGTGCAATTATTCGCCATTGCATTCGGAACAGCCTGCGCCGGTATGATTGCCAATTTTGCCGGTATATCGGATGCGGGTGATGTTGCCGGTGCGTCCAATGCCTCGCTATGGCTGGCGGGTATTTTCGCAGCGGCTCCGGTTCTGGCTATATTTGTGGCGATGAAAGTCGTGCGCCTCACCGGAGGCAAAGGATAAGCCATGCCGGACATCATCGCAAAAATACTGGATTCCTATTGGTTTGATATTCTGGCGAGAATTCTGCTCACACTGGTTTTCTGGACAAGCGGTCTGGCAAAATTATTCGATTTCACTGCCAATGCAGGGATTATGGATGATTTCGGTCTGCAACCGGGCTGGGCTTATAATCTCGTGACACTGATCCTGCAAATCGGTGCCTCGCTGATGATTATCTGTAACAAAGGTGTCTGGCTGGCAACCGGCGCACTGGCGGTCTTTACGGTGCTGACGATACCAGTTGCGCACCCGTTCTGGGCGAAGGAAGGAGAAGAGGCTTTCCGCGACATGACTGTCGCTCTGGAACATGCCTCAGTTATTGGCGGCTTGGCAGTATTTGCCCTCTATTCCCGCTACAGAGCCCGCAATTGCTGGTGAGCAATATGCAACAAACAGTCACTCCTTTTAAGCGGAGTGACTGTATCTGAAATACCCTATGCAATCAGATATAGGCCGCAACCATATTGGTGAAGAACAGAATAATGCTGAAAATCACGATCAGGGAAATAACCCAGACACCGAAAGCTTTGATTTCCGCATATTGAGAGCCGGATTTTGCCTCAAGATATTTTTTTTCAGCAAAGGCTGCGATGACAACCGACAGCGGCAGCCCGATAAACAGAAGAGAAACAATGAGCGTGGTTGCCTTGAAAATCATCTCATACTCCTGATTTTCCATTTCTGTTTAATAACAACAGCTTCAATCTATAGGCCTTTGCATCAATTGCAATAATGAATCATGATATCCGCCTATGTTGCTGAATATATTTCATATATTAAACATTCAATATTAGGCATTAATTATATTACTTATATTGATATTCGATTTTATTTGCGACTATAGTCTATATTCGTGTGGTTTTTATTGAAATTGTCCCCGACTTCTGTCATTGCACGCCCAAACGCGGGAGGGGTACCGCATGCTGGCATTTCCAATACTCTGCGACGCAATCCGGCAGAGAAGACAAGTTCGTTTTATTTATAAATCATTTCGTTGGATCATCGAGCCATATTTGCTCGGCTATTCCGCACAGGGAAATATGGTTCTGAATGGCTGGGTTATCGCGCATCGCAGCGAGGCCGGCTGGCAGCAGTTCCATGTTCCGCTGATCTCGAATGTGGCGCTGTCCCAAAAACGCTTTCTGCGGGCAAGGGCGGATTATAATCCCTATGATGAATCCGTTGCTCAGGTAGTCTGGCGTTTTGAGAGCTTCAACACCTCGATTGATACGGATTAAGATCAATTGAAACCATCTCCATACAGCGATCATGCGTGACCGCTGTATGGAATGATCTTCGTTATCCGGCTGCTCTGAGATCCTGCAGCCATGGCCCTGCATTGCGCGCTTCAACCTCATGCGCCTCATCGCGCCAGACCTCAGCGAGACTAGCAGTATACCAGTCCTGCATCACTGGCAGATTACGCAAATGGGCAGCATAGGCTGCGGCTTTATCGCTGAGCCTGATACCATAGGTCTGGAAGCGGAAGGCAACCGGCGCAAAGAATGCATCAACAGCACTGAATTCAGCACCCGCCAGAAATGGCCCGCCAAACGCATCCAGCCCTTCATTCCAGAGCTGGTCAATGCGGCCGATATCTTTCTGCAGGGCAGGTGTTGTCTGCGCACTGACATCAATCCGCAATCCGATATTATTGGTGCATATTGAGCGCAGAGAGTGAAAACCGGAATGCATTTCTGCTGTCGCACAACGTGCCCAGGCTCTGGCTTTCTTATCCTGCGGCCAGATTTGCGGATGATTATCCGCCAGATATTCGGTGATCCCGAGCGAATCCCAGACTGAGATAAAGCTGCCGTCAGCCTGCTTTTCCGAGAGGCAGGGAACCTGCCCTGTCGGAGACGGGTTTTTATCCCAGTCTGCGCTGCCAAAAGGGATCTGAATTTCTTCAAACGGAATGTCCAGCTGCTTCATCAGAAGCCATGGCCGGAGTGACCATGAGGAATAGTTTTTATTCGCAATATAGAGCGTGTACATGAAATATCCGTCCTGATGCTGGTGCAACAGTCATTCCATGAAATGACTTTCCGGTACAGAGGAACAGCGCATATTTCCGCTATTCAGGACAAAAGAAACAGTTCCGTCAACTATGGCTTGGACGCAGCTTCCGCTTGCGCATTAATATAGGCCAGCAAATCGTCAATCTGCCCCTCCCACAGCCCCCAGAAACGCATTGTTGTGCCGGGGATCATGGTTTTAGGCGCTGTCAGGAATTCTTTGAGCGTCGCATCATTCCAGATCAGACCGTCTTCACCGGCCTGTTTCATAGCGGCAGAATATTGAAAACCTTCAATCGTGCCTGCTTTGCGCCCCTGTAACTGCATCAGATGCGGCCCCATGCGATTAGCCGGCTGATTGAGAATATGGCAGAAGCGGCATTTCTGGTAAATTTTCTCGCCGTTCTTGATGTCGCCTTCTGCCAATGCTGCCGCCGGTGCCGACAGACAAAAAGCAAGAAGTGAAATTTTAAACAGGCGGAGCATGTCAGATACCAGTCAGTTTTTAATCCGTTTTCGCTGATCTACGCCGGATTACAGCCTGCCGCAATATGGCACCGGTCAACAAATGGTGCCGGTGCCATATCCTGACTTTTATGCGCTGATGGTTTTTGTCAGCACCAGAGTAAGGAGTGCTGATGTGATGGTGAAAACAACCAGAGGCAGAATTGTATTGCCGCCAAGCAGCACGACCACGAGCGTTCCGGCAATGCTGACGATCAGGCTTTCAATGCAGTAATAAATGGCCGTAGCCGTGCCTGCATAGTCACCGAAGCTCTTCAGCGCTCCGTTCGCTGTTACCGAGCAGGTGAGGGCAATGCCCGCCGCGACCACCCACATGGCGACAATGAAGGCTGGCACAGACAATTGCATAACTCCGCCGAAGAGCAACATCAGCCCGCCACCGCACATAATCAGAAGCATACCGCGTCTTAATGTGCCGCGCAGTCCCCACCATTGCGTATAAAAACCGGCAAAACGGGCGAAAACCACCATAACAATGGCGATACTGGCAAAACACAGGCTGAACGTGACCGAAGATAGACCAAGCCCGTTGACCAGCAAGAGCGGCGCAGTGGAGAAGAAAACAAAGAACGAACCCATCGCGGCACTAAAGCCGGTTGTATAGGTCCAGAACGGCTTGCTTCCGAGAATGGAACGCAGCTTTCCCTGCGGTTTTGTCAGGCTTGGCACGCGGGTTTCCGGCCAACGCCATGCGGCATGCAAACCTGCAAAAGCACCAAGCGCTGCCAGCACCCAGAAAATACTGCGCCAGCCAAACTGAATATCCAGCAAAGCGCCGATCAGCGGTGCAAGTGCAGGCACAAAGGCCAGCATGGAGCTGAACAGACTGTAGATGACCGCACTTTCCGCACGTTGCGCATAAACATCGCGCACCGTAGCAAAAGTTGCCACCAGCATTGCCGCAGCCCCTGCGGATTGCAGCAGACGCAATGCCAGAAAGAGCGGCGCAAAACCGGTGATTGCCAGTCCGGCAGAGGCACAGGTAAAGAGCAGCGCTCCACCCAGCAAAACCGGTTTCCGACCGATTTTATCCGAGAGCGGGCCGAAGATAAGCTGACCTGTACCCAGTACGCCCAGATAGAGGCTGAGTGTCAGCTGCACCATTTCAGGGCTGGTCTGCAGCGCTTCCGACATATGCGGAATAACGGGCAGATAAATATCCATTCCCATAGATGCCAGAAGATCAAACGGCGCCATGAGAACCAGTGCCGCTGCAAGACTAAAATTCCATTGCACCGGCAGAATGCCCTCTGCGGGTTGCAAAGACTTGTTTTTATAGAAAGACATATGTCGAATCCACGCTGTGAGGCGTGCATACAAAAGCAATCATGCAGCGGTGCTTAAGCGACCGGCAGAGCGTGGCTTCTGAATGTTACGCCGTAAATTTTCTTCAGATGATGAAATTTACGGCTGAGCGGGTTGCGGATTCGACTGTACTCATGATGCGCATTGTTTAGATATTTGTCAGCATATTGTCAAAGCACTGTCTCTGTTCTGCCTGAGTTCTGCCTGAAACCAAGTATCAGTTTGCCGCTCCCGATCCCTGTATATAAATTGCACTTGCTTGATTACCTGCCGGATATGGCAGGCGAAAATGAGAGGGTTTGTAATGGCAAAGCTGATTATTGAAAAATATACCGAAGGTCAGCTCGGGAAGAAGACGAATGTTCCGCTTCCGCTGGTGCGGATAGCTGCACGTATTTTGCCGGATGCAGCGCTAAGCCAGCTAAAAGCAAAAGGGATTGATCTTCCGGCAGTCTGTGCTGCCAGCCGTATCGGCCAGCCTTATGAGACGGTTCTGGATATTCGTGAAAAGCGCCAAAACAAAAAAGTCGTGATCTCTTTGCAGCACTGACGCACTATAATTTTACAAGATAAATTTCTGTATCTTGCCGCTGATAAACGCAAATGTGAGCGGTTTATCAGCCATGCGGCACTATGAGCGCGGTAGGAATGTCGGTCTTTGATTGACTGCGCGGTGTATTTTTGCCAAATCAGCGAAAATGATTTTCATGGAAGTGCAGGTTTCTGCCTGTATAATGCTTCTGTGTTTATTGCAGAATGTTGCAGCAAATTTTAAATCCCGATCAGGCATTGCTGCCGCGGTCAGGTAAGCTGCAATGTGAGATTGAGATTATTACGTGCGTCAAACGCACAGGAAAGGTTTAGGGCTATGACAGCCGATTTCCGCGAGCTTCGTGTTAATATGGTTGATACGCAGATCCGCACGACGGATGTGACGGATCTTGCTGTTCTGGATGCTTTTCTGGCAGTTCCGCGTGAAGAATTTGTACCGGCGCACCGTCGTGAGCTGGCCTATATTGATGAAGATCAGCTGCTGGCAGAAACACCGGAAGGTGCGCGCTATCTGATGGAACCATCACCGGCAGCCCGTCTGGTGCAGCTTGCATCGGTCAAAAAACAGGATGTGGTGCTCGATATCGGTTGCGGCACAGGCTATCTGGCAGCGGTTCTGTCGCAGCTTGCAAGCTCGGTGATCGCTCTTGAAAGCAATGCGGATTTCGCTGCCACGGCTTCGGAAAAACTGCAGGCACTGGGTTGCGACAATGTTGTGGTTGTCAGCGGTGAACTGACTGCCGGCTACCCTAAAGAAGCCCCGTTTGATGTCATCATCATTGAAGGCGCAGTTGATTTTGTTCCGGAAGCTCTGCAGGCACAACTCAGAGACGGCGGCCGTCTGGTTGCTATCGAAGGGCAGGGCAATATGGGCGTTGCGCATATTTATGTGAAAGAAGACGGTATCGTATCCCGTCGCGGTGTATTTAATGCTGCGGTGAAACTGCTGCCGGGCTTCCGTCATGCGGCCGAATTCGTATTCTGATACGCAATAAATTCTTTTCAGAAAGCCTGTCACGGATCTCCGCGGCAGGCTTTTTGTTTATTACCGATATTTAAGCTTAAAATCTCTGTGTAACCTGATATTGTCACACTCGTTGAAAACCACTATTTTTAGCCCGCCGCTTACAAAAGGGTAAAAATTGTGGCAGACCAGAAATTGTTGTTTTGGCAACAATAACAATTTGTTTATTAATGAATTAAGCTGATGGGTGGAAAATCCGATTTTTACCCGTTATTAGCAAATGCCCGAATGAGTTTGGGAAATTTGATTCGAATTGTATGGGGTAAACCGTGGTCAATTTACGCAAACAGGTTTTAGCTGTTGCACTATTAGCGAGCACGGTACTCGCACCGGCTCCTGTCATGGCGGAAACGCTGTTCGGAGCAATGCAAAAAGCATATCACAATAATGCTTCGCTCAATTCATCCCGCGCCGGTCTGCGCGCAGTTGATGAAGATGTGGCAATTGCCAAATCAGGCTACCGCCCGACACTGAGCGGCACATATAAATATGGCCGCAGCCGTAACGGCACGACTGATATGTATTCGACAACAGGCGAGGTCGGCATTCAGCTGAACCAGACACTGTTCGATGGTTTCCAAACAAAAAACAGCGTGGCGGCGGCCGAAAGTAACGTATACGCCCAGCGCGAAAATCTTCGCAATGACGAGCAGAACCGTCTGTTCGAAGCTGTTCAGGCCTATATGGATGTTTACCAGAACCGCCAGATCGCTTCTCTGCGCCAGAAAAATCTGGCCGCATTGAACGAGCAGGTTCGTGCAGCCAAAGCCCGTCTGGATGTTGGTGAAGGTACCCGTACTGACGTAGCGCAGGCCGATGCGCAGCGCTCCGCTGCTGTTGCGCAGCTCAATGCTGCTCTTGCCAATGTTAAATCGGCAGAAGCAGTCTACCGTCAGGTAACCGGCTCTGCTCCGGATAAATTGCAGGCCGCCAAGCCTGCCGGTAAATCGCTGCCAAAGAGCATTGCTCAGGCCTATGCGATTGCTGAAGCCGGTCACCCTGGTGTTAAGGCAATGCAATTTGCCATGGATGCTGCCGGTCATAATGTGAAAGCTAAAGAAGGTGCCTTGCTGCCGACTGTCGGCGTAACGGCGTCCGCTTCGCATTCATCGGTTTATTCCGGTCTGCCAATGGCTGGTAACGGCAATTCCGCTTCGATCGGTGTCGGCGTTACTGTTCCGATTTATTCGGGCGGCAAAACATCTGCAACTGTTCGCAAATCTAAAGAACAGCTTGGTCAGGCGCGTATTCAGATTGATGTTGTGCAGGATCAGGTGCGTGCCGCCGTGGCCTCATCATGGTCGCAGCTTGAAGCCGCAAAAGCATCCCTGTCTGCCTATCGCGACGGTATCTCCGCAGCACGTCTCGCATTGGACGGCGTGATTGAGGAGCGCAATGTTGGTCAGCGTACAACACTTGATGTTTTGAACGCCCAGAATGATCTGGTCGATGTTCAGATCCAGCAGGTTCAGGCTGAACGTGATGTTGTTGTGGCAAGCTATGCTGTGCTTTCATCCGTTGGCCGCCTTACAGCACGCCAGATCGGTCTGCAGGTTGCAGAATATAAGCCTGAACAGCATTATGATGCTGTGAAAGATAAGTGGATCGGTCTGCGTACGCCGGACGGCCGCTAATCAGGATTAGATTCAAGCTTTTAAAAAGCGGCGCATTATGCGCCGCTTTTTTGTTTTCAGCTGACATTTCCGCGAGCGTTACGCGGCCACAATGACAGCAATAGTTAAAAATCACTTAAGAAATCTGTGTTTTACGCCGCAGCGGGGTCTGCAGGGATTCTCAAATCAGCAATGGTTCTGTACTTTAGAGCTAAGATTCGTTGAATTTTCAGACTGAAGAATTTTACGCATTATTCTGCCGGAGAAAACTTAAGGCTAAACAAGCCGTTTCCGCAGATAAGCGACAGCCAAAGGATGCTGCACGATATGGCTCAGACTTCCAGCGCAACACGTGAACCGTCCATGGAAGAAATTCTGGCTTCCATTCGCAGAATTATTGAAGACAGCGATGTCACAAAACAGGCAACAGCTGATCTGACATCAGCTCCGGCTGCAAAAGCACAGCCTGAAAACCGCGCTGAAACAGTTAAAACCTCAGAACCGCCTGCAGAAGAAAAACGCGGGGAGGTTGCCCAGTTTCCCCGTGCTGTTTCTTCGGAAACAGTACAAGCAAACAACCACGCTGTTTCTTTAGAAACAGCGCCAACTAATAATGCTGTTGTTTCGTCAGAAACCACAACTGCTGAAACTCAGCCGGCACCTTCATTCACGCTGGATGCGATCTTGCGTGGCAGCATTCAGGAACAGGCATCACCAGCACAAAAGCCGGAACTGACACGGGCTGAAATGCATGAGCGCAATGTTGCTCATGTGCGTATTGCGACGGTCAACCCACCGGTGCCGCCGGTTGTTGTTGCCGCTACCGAACAACCTAAGAGTGATGCCATAAAAATGTCAGAGGCGCTTCTTATGCAGGTTGCAGAAAAGCGGGTTGTGTCCATGACCCAGCCAGCCGCAAAAGAAGAGGTTGCCACTGTGTCTGAAAAAGCATTTGAAACCGCTCCGCAAACTGTATCCGCTCCTGCACAGGACAAGTCTCTGATTTCAGAAGCAGCGGAAAAGCAGGTTGCAGCATCTTTCGGCAGTCTCAGTCAGGCTCTTATCGAAGAGCAGAAGCGTCTGCTTAATGAGAAAATGGAAGCTATGCTGCGCCCGATGTTGCAGGAATGGCTTGATACCAATCTGCCGCCGCTTGTCGAACGACTGGTGCGTGAGGAAATCGAGCGCGTCGTCCGCCGCGGCTGACGGAAAGAATGCTCAATTGCGGATTTACAGCCCCTTTACCACTGTAAACGGGGCTGTTTTTATGTTTAAAGCCATCCTATATAGAATACGGAAATACCGTGATTTGCAGTGTGAGGCACGCAGTTTTCCTTGATTCTTTGTTTCAAACTTGCTTTGAAACATATCACTGAGACTTGTTTGTACCGGATAGGTGGTCGGATCTGCTGCTGCTAAGGCAGGATTGAACGATCACTGCTTTCGTTGCGCCTGCCTTCATATAAAGAGACAGAGTTTTTTATGTTAGAGAAAACCTACGATTCCGCGGCTACCGAGCCAAAAATTGCTGATATTTGGGAAAAAGCGCAGGCTTTTAAAGCCGGTGCGGGTTCCAAGCCGGGTGCGGATCCGTTTGCTGTGGTGATCCCGCCGCCGAATGTCACCGGTTCTCTGCATATGGGCCATGCCCTCAATAATACCATTCAGGATATTATGGTGCGCTTTGAGCGCATGCGCGGCAAAAACGTGCTGTGGCAGCCGGGCATGGATCATGCCGGTATTGCAACGCAGATGGTTGTTGAACGCCAGCTGATGGAACGGCAGGAGCCGAACCGTCATGAAATGGGGCGTGAGAAATTCGTTGAGCGCATCTGGCAGTGGAAAGAAGAATCCGGCGGTCTGATTTTCAATCAGTTGCGTCGCCTTGGTGCGTCCTGTGACTGGTCGCGTGAACGCTTCACAATGGACGAAGGTCTGTCCAAAGCCGTTCTGGAAGTTTTCGTCACGCTCTACAAAGAAGGCCTGATTTATAAAGACAAACGTCTGGTCAATTGGGATCCGAAATTGCAGACAGCAATCTCGGATATCGAAGTTGAACAGCGTGAAATCAAAGGTCATTTGTGGCACTTCCGCTATCCGCTGGAAGGCGTGGCTTTTGATGCGGAAAATCCGGACACTTATATTGTTGTTGCAACAACCCGTCCTGAAACAATGCTGGGCGATAGCGGTATTGCGGTTAATCCTGAAGACCCGCGCTATCAGTCCCGTATCGGCAAAAATGCCGTATTGCCACTGGTTGGCCGTGCGCTGCCGATCGTTGGTGAGGATTATGCTGATCCGGAATCCGGTTCCGGCGCGGTTAAAATTACGCCTGCGCATGATTTTAATGATGCGGAAGTCGGAAAACGTAATAACTTACGTAAAATCAACATCATGTCACCTGTTGCTACCATTTTGCTTCAGGACAATGAGGACTTTGCGGAAGGCCTGACACCATCTGCTGAGCTGGATGCGCTGATTGAACGCTTCCACGATCAGGATCGCTTCAAGGCGCGTAAAGCCATTGTTGAGATGATGGAAGAAGGTGGCTATCTCGAGAAAATCGAAGACCACACCCACATGGTGCCGCATGGCGACCGCGGCGGTGTGCCGATTGAACCATTGCTGACTGACCAGTGGTATGTAAATGCTGCGGAAATGGCCAAGCCGGCCATTGCGTCTGTTCGTGAAGGCCGTACAGCGATTGTACCGAAAACATGGGAAAAGACCTATTATGACTGGATGGAAAACATTCAGCCATGGTGTATTTCCCGCCAGCTGTGGTGGGGTCATCAGATTCCTGCGTGGTATGGTCCGGATGGTACAATTTTCGTAGAAAAGAGCGAAACAGAAGCTCTTGCCGCAGCTCAGAAACATTACGGTGAACCGACATCGCTGACCCGTGATTGTGACGTGCTGGATACATGGTTCTCCTCAGCGCTGTGGCCTTTCTCGACCCTTGGCTGGCCGGATAAGACACCGGAACTCGACACCTATTATCAGACAGATGTGCTGGTAACAGGTTTTGACATCATCTTCTTCTGGGTTGCCCGTATGATGATGATGGGTCTGCACTTCATGAAAGAAGAGCCGTTCCACACCGTTTATGTTCACGCTCTGGTGCGTGACAAGAACGGCGCGAAAATGTCGAAGTCCAAAGGCAATGTTATCAATCCGCTTGACCTGATTGATGAATACGGCGCCGATGCGCTGCGTTTCTCGCTGGCGATCATGGCCGCACAGGGACGCGACGTGAAGCTCGATCCGGCACGTATTGCCGGTTACCGCAACTTCGGCACCAAGCTGTGGAATGCGACACGCTTTGCGCAGATGAACGGTGTGAGCCGCCAGCCGGATTTCAAACCGGAAGATGCGAAACTGGCGGTTAACCGCTGGATTCTGACCGAGCTGACACGCGCGACCAGAGCCATCACTGAGGGCATTACAACTTACCGCTACAATGATGCGGCAAGTTCTGCCTATCGTTTTGTCTGGAACCAGTTCTGTGACTGGTATCTGGAACTTCTCAAGCCGATTTTCATGGGTGATGATGAAGATGCAAAGCGTGAAGCGCAGGCTTGTGCAGCTTATTGTCTGGATGAAATCTACAAGCTGCTGCATCCGTTCATGCCGTTTATGACGGAAGAACTATGGAGCCTGACAGCCGGTGAAGGACAGAGCCGCGAGACGCTGCTTGCCCATGCACCATGGCCTGATTTGTCCTTCGAAGATGCATCTGCTGCTGATGATATCAACTGGCTGATCGAACTGGTCAGCGGCATTCGTTCCGTTCGCTCGGAAATGAATGTTCCGCCGTCAGCACAGGCACCGCTTGCGGTTCTTGAAGCCAATGCGCTGACCAAAGAACGTCTGGCGCATCATGATGCGGCAATCAAACGTCTGTCCCGTGTTGCTGATATCAGCCTGTCTGATGCCGCGCCAAAGGGCTCTGCACAGCTGGTTGTCGGCGAGGCGACCTATTGCATGCCGCTTGGCAGCCTGATTGATCTTGGTGCGGAAATGCTGCGTCTTGAAAAAGAAAGTGGCAAGCTCACAGCCGAAATGGAGAAAATTGACAAGAAGCTCTCAAATGAGAAATTCGTTGCCAATGCCAAGCCGGAAGTTGTGGAAGCAGACCGTGCCCGTTTTGCTGAATTGCAGGAAGCACAGGGCAAAATTGCAGTTGCCATGCAGCGCCTGAAGGATGCCGAATAAACCGACCTTTTAGAGATACCTAAAGAACGAAAGCGCCCTCAAATCACACTGATTTGAGGGCGCTTTCTTTTGATGCCTCATTCAAACAGTAACCGGCAAATCAGGCTGCGGGTTAATCGGATTGATTCTGTGGTTTATTCGGAAAACTTACAACTATTTGATTTATCTATGTTTATTGAGTTTTGAATTAAAGTTCTGTAATGTGAATGCAGCATTTTTACAAACAATGATGCTGAAACTGATCTGCTGCATCACGTTTGAAATGCGCAAGACCGGTGGCGCGGTATAGGTTTCAAGAGGTGAAAAACGATTGTCTTTTTTGCGTGACATATTTGGCACAGCGCACGTTTTGAAGGCAAAATCAGGTCAAAACTGACGTTTTGGATGTGAATTTATACGGCAACTCACAAAAAAACTGAGTAAGACGATCAAAAATCTGATTTTCGGTCGACTCTGTGACGAACCGGTGGTTCGTTTTCAACTTTCTTGTACTTGCAGAACCCATTCGGCATGTTACGCTCACGTCAAAATTAAGTATAAAAATTGAGGGACAATATGCTTAAAACTGCCTTGAAATTATCTGCCGTGTCGCTGGCATTGTCGGGGGGAATTTTGACCGCGCATGCCGGTGGTCTGGAGCGCAGTTCTCAGGATTTCGATATTTTATTTGAAGAAGGCAATGTGGTGGAAACCGGTGCGACTTTTGTTGCGCCGCAGCGTAAGCTGAAGAACATTGGTGGCTCTACGGTTGGTGCTATTACAAGAGGTATCAATCCTACGACGGGAAAACCGTACGAGACTTCAGTTGATGAAGCCACCTCTTATTGGGTGCCTAAAATCTCAGCACGTTTTCAGTTAACAGATGAACTTGCTTGTGCAGCACAATATCGTCAGCCATGGGGTATTGAAACTGATGTAGGTATGGGTACAGAGCGTATGTATACCGCCATCAAACAAAAAATCTCATCACGCGATTATGGTCTGAACTGCTCGTATCGCTTTGCTGTAACGGATAAGAGTTTCGTACGCATTCTTGGCGGCGTCAGTTATCAGGAGCTAAAAGGCTATCAAACACGTCTGCTGCCACAACAGGCAATCCCTGGTGTCGGTACTTTGCCTTTTCGTATTGGTACACTTGATGTAGAGGATGAAAGTTTTGGCTGGCGTATTGGTGCCGCTTATGAAATCCCGGAAATAGCTTTACGCACCAGTGTTGTTTATCAGTCCAAAGTTAAATACGAACTAAGTGGCACTGTCGACGGTGTATTCCCCGGCGCAGCAGCGAATGTGATGGGTGAAGTTTCAACACCACAATCTATTGATGTTAAATTTCAAACAGGTATAGCACCTGGCTGGTTGGCTTTGGCGGGTGTTAAATGGACAGACTGGTCAAGTGTTGATCGTGTCGGATTTAATAATACTGGTGCACGATACGGAATTTTCCAACCCGGAGCTGAAGTTACAGCATTAAATTTATACTACAAAGACGGCTGGACTGTTATGGGTGGTATTGGTCATAAATTTAACGATCAATGGTCGGGTGCTGCAACAATTACATGGGATCGAGCAACAAGCACAGGCCTTACATCTCAGACAGATGTATGGTTGTTCGGTCTTGGTGCATCTTACAAGCCTCAGGAAAATTTCGAAATTCGCTTAGCTGGTGCATTGGGTTGGCTTGGCTCTGGCACACTCGATGACCGCGTAGTTAATGGCGAAGCAAAACCTACTGGATCAAAAGCAGATTTTTCCAATGACCTGGTGGGAGGCATGACTGTTTCTGCTAAAATTAAATTCTGATCGCATGATCGGATAAAGAAAAGGCGCTGCGATTGTGGTGATCGCAGCGCCTTTTTATGTGCTTAAACAGCACTTTAGCGGTTTATTTTTCGAGACGGGCGAGCAAGGACGATGTATCCCAGCGACCGCCGCCAAGTTTCTGCACATCCTTGTAATATTGATCCACGAGGGCAGTCAGAGCGAGCGTGGCACCATTGCGATCTGCTTCCTCAAGACAGATTTTCAGGTCCTTGCGCATCCAGTCAGCAGCAAAGCCGAATTCATATTCGCCTTTAATCATTGTCGGTGTGCGGTTTTCCATCTGCCATGAACCGGCAGCACCTTTGGACAGCACATCAATCACGGTCTGAATATCCAGTCCGGCACATTTACCGAAATGAATGGCCTCAGCCAGTCCCTGAACAATACCGGCAATGCAAATCTGGTTCATCATCTTGGCGAGCTGACCGTTACCAACAGCGCCCATCAAACCAACCGAACGGGCATAGGCAGAAATAACCGGCTTGGCTTTATCGAAAACAGCCTCATCAGCGCCGCACATCACAGTGAGAACGCCATTCACAGCACCGGTCTGTCCGCCGGATACCGGCGCATCGATGAAATGGAAACCACGCTGGCGGGCTTCCTTGTCGAGTTCACGGGCAACCTCAGCAGAGGCTGTGGTATTGTCGATGAAGATAGTGTCTTTGCCCATGCTCTGAAATGCACCGTCTTCGCCAAGGGTGACTGAGCGCAGATCATCATCATTACCGACACAGCAGAACACAAAATCCTGACCACGGGCAGCTTCGGCCGGTGTTGTAGCAAAACTGCCTTTAAATTCCTGCGCCCAGGCCTGTGCCTTAGCCGTGGTGCGGTTATACACGGTTACTTCATGTTCGCCGCGTGTTTTGAGATGGCCAGCCATCGGATATCCCATAACACCGAGGCCGATAAACGCAACTTTAACCATAGTAACTCCCATTTAATCAATGCTCTAAAGATGTTGGATAAAGTAATTTCTAAAAGAGAAACCCGCTATGGATTGTTAAGCGGCAACTCCCGATGCATTTGCTCCAAAATCCAGTCACGGAATTTCTCTGTGCCGGACTTGATCTGGCGCGATGCCGGAGCCACCAGAAAAATGCTCTTTCCGGCCTTGTAGGAATTCTCCAGCGGTATAACCAGTTTACCACTTTCCAGATAACTGCCGATCAGATGCCGCCAGCCGAGCGAAATACCCTGACCGTGAATTGCCGCCTGCATTGAAGCGAGATTATCGCTGAACACCACATCATGAGGCAGTTTGGCACTGGAAACACCCTGATATTCAAGCCATTCACGCCAGCCGATACGGGAGCGATGTTTTTCTTCAAAATGCAGCAGGCGGTGGTTGAGCAAATCGGCCGGCGTATGAATAGGACCATGAGCAGCCAGATATTCCGGACTGCACACACAGACCGTTTCTTCCAGACACAGCTGCCATGAGCGCAAGCCCTGCCATTCGCCATTACCGAGACGGGCGGAGAGGTCAATATCCTCTTCGCCGAGATCAATATAATCTTTCGGGCTTTCCTCAATATGCAGCGCGATTTCCGGATAGCGGTTTTTGAAATCTGCAAGGCGCGGCAAGAGCCATAGCGAGATAAACACCGCCGAGAATGAGGCGCGCACAATGTCTTTTTGGTATTTTCGCTGCAGGGACGAAATCACCATATGCAGATGATCAAAAGAGGCCTGCACCTCCTGATAGAGCCGCTGTCCTTCCGGCGTCAGCTCCAGTCGCGCACTTTCACGGCGAAACAGTTTCAATCCTGTCGATTCTTCAAGTAACCGTATGGTTTTACTCACTGCGGGCTGGCTGACATTCAGCTCTTTGGCCGCGGCAGTGAAGCTTAAACGCCGTGCTGCGGCCTCAAAGGCAAACAGGTAATTGGCGGAAGGAATGAGATTACGGAGTCTGTGCATAATCTGAAGTTATACCTCGGACTATTTTTTTACAAGATCACAAAGCATCTGCCGCATCCTATTGTGAGATCAAAATCAGCCGTAATTTTGCGCGCTGAGAAAACATGAAAACAGTCTGAGATCATTGCACTAAGGAGAGGTGCACCGATCTTTCATAAAAATAAATCGGGTGGAATTATGCAAACTTATGCACGGGTTGTGGTTGTCGGCGGCGGTTGTGTCGGGGTTTCCGTTCTCTATGCACTGGCCAAACGCGGCTGGACAGATTGTGCGCTGCTGGAACGCACATCGCTGACAGCAGGCTCAACATGGCATGCGGCAGGGCTTATTCCCTCTTATGCGCGCAGCAATAATGTCGGCCGTATGATTGCGAAAACCATTGAGATTTATGAAGGACTGGAAGCCGAAACCGGCCAGAATGTCGGCTGGCATAAATGCGGCCAGCTGCGTATCGCCAATACGCGCGACCGGATGGATGAATATAAGAGCTATATGGATGTGGCCGAGGCGCAAGGCACCAATGCCCGTCTGGTTTCGCCAAAAGAGGCTATGGAACTCTGGCCGCTGCTGGAAAATAACAAGCATATGATCGGCGCACTCTATCATCCGGATGACGGACATATCGCACCGGCTGACGTGACCATGGCGATGGCTAAAGGTGCCCGTGATATGGGGCAGAAAATCTATCAGAATACGCAGGTCAATACTTTTGAACGTCTGCCAAACGGCGAGTGGAAAGTCTCGACCAATAACGGCGATATTATCTGCGAACATATTGTTTCCGCGACCGGCAATTATGCCCGCCAGACCGGCGCATTGCTCGGTATTGATATTCCGGCAATCCCGATCCTGCACCAATACTGGATCACCGATGCGGTACCGGAAATTATTGAGCGTAAAAAACAGGGGCTGCCGGAAATGCCGATCCTGCGCGATGAAGGCTTTGCCGGATACTTGCGCGAGGAGGGTGACGGATTGATGTTTGGCCCTTATGAGCGTACTGAACATCTGAAACTCTTTGCCGTGGACGGTGTGCCGGAATGGTTCGGCGCTGATCTGGTGGAAGAGGATTTCGACGCGGTTGAGTGGAACTGGGAAGTAGCCACAGATTATGTGCCGGCTCTTGCCCGCACCGGCATTAAAGCCAATGTGCGCGGGCCATTCCAGATGACTGCCGATGAATTGCCGCTGGCTGGCCCTGCATGGGATCTGCCAAATGTATGGCTTGCGGAAGGTGTGCCGGGCGGCATTCTCTGGGGCGGCACACTGGGCTTCCATCTGGCAGAATGGATTATCGACGGTGCGCCGTCCAAAGATATGTCGGAACTCGACCCGCGTCGTTTCTCCAATTATGCCAATAAAACCTGGACGCGTCACAAGGTGCAGGAAACATGGGGCACACACGCGGATATTAAATTTCCGGGTCAGACCATGCCTGCATCCCGTCCGCAGAAAACCGCGCCTTCCTATGATCGCCTCACTGAAATGGGCGCTGTATGGGATGTGCTGAACGGCTGGGAAATGCCGCAATGGTTTGCGCCAAGCAAAGAAGAAGCCATTCCTGATCTGAGCTTCCGCCACACCCAGCGTGCGGCTAAATATATCCGTGAAGAAGTGACTGCGGTGCGTGAAGGCGTTGGCCTGATCGAAATGACACCGATGACCAAATTTGAAGTTTCGGGGCCGGAGGCTGAAAGCTGGCTGGACGGCATTCTCGCCAATAAGCTACCGAAGCTCGGACGTATCGGTCTTTGTCATCACCTGAATAAAAACGGCGGCGTGGTCAGTGAATATACGGTTATCCGCTTCAAACCGGATGCATTTTATCTGATCTCCACACCGCGTGGCGAACGCCTGAACTTTGATGAATTATCAAAAATCCTGCCGGATGACCGCAGTGTTACACTGACCAATGTCACCATGGAACGCGGTGCTTTAACGCTTGTCGGGCCAAAGGCACGCGATGTGTTGCAGAAGATCACCGAGGTTGATCTGAGCAATGCGGCTTTCCCGTGGATGAGCATGCAGACCGGTACAATCGGTCTTGCCAGTGATGTGCGGATGCTGCGCGTAACATATGAAGGCGAGCTTGGCTGGGAACTCTATCATCCGATCGGCTATCAGCGTCATCTTCTGGATGAAATTCTGAAAGCCGGTGAGGAATTTGGCATCCGCATGGTCGGTCTGGCCGCATTGGAATGCTGCCGTCTCGATAAATCCTACCGCGCTATGTATCGCGATATGAATGCCGAACTGACGGCATTGGAAAGCAGTCTCGACCGTTTCATCAAATTCGATAAAGGCGACTTTATCGGCCGCGATGCTCTCGTCCGCCAGCGCGAAGAGGGGCTGAAGCGTCGTATTTGCACCATCACCATCGCCACAGATGGTGCCAGTGTGCAGATGAATGAGGGTGTTTATCACAATGGCAAACTGGTTGGCCGTATTACCTCCGGCGGTTATTCCTGCCATTTCAGCCATGATATCGCCCTTGCCCTGCTGCCGCCGGAATTAGGCAATCAGACCGGGCTGGAACTGGAAGTTCAGGTGCTGGGTGAATGGCGTAAGGCAAAAGTGGTTGAAGAGTCGCTCTACGATCCGACTAATTCGCGTTGCAAAATGTAATTTTAACAGTCTGATACATTGAATTGACAGGATAAAATCATGAAAGTTCTGGTCGCAGTTAAACGGGTTGTTGATTACAACGTGAAAATCCGCGTTAAGGCCGATGGCAGTGGTGTTGACCTTGCCAATGTTAAAATGGCGATGAACCCGTTTGATGAAATTGCCGTGGAGGAGGCGTTGCGCCTCAAAGAAGCGGGCAAGGTTTCGGAAGTGATTGTGGCTTCTGTTGGCCCCACACAGGCGCAGGAAACGCTACGCACAGCACTGGCTATGGGGGCTGATCGCGGTATTCTGGTGAAAGTGGATGATGCTGTTGAACCGCTTGCTGTTGCTAAAATCCTAAAGAAACTGGTTGAGGAAGAGCAGCCACAGCTGGTGATCGTCGGCAAACAGGCGATTGATGATGATGCCAACCAGACCGGCCAGATGCTCTCGGCACTGCTGGGTTGGTCACAGGCAACCTTTGCATCGGAACTGGAACTTGGTGAAGGCAAAGCCGGTGTGACTCGTGAGGTTGACGGTGGTTTGCAGGCGATTGAAGTGAAACTGCCAGCGGTGGTGACTGTTGATCTGCGTCTCAACCAGCCTCGCTATGCTTCTCTGCCGAATATCATGAAAGCCAAGAAAAAGCCGCTTGATGAAAAAAGCGCGGCAGAACTTGGCGTAGATACTGGATTGCGTCTCAAGGTTCTGAAAACCGAAGAGCCGGAAAGCCGTCAGGCAGGTATTAAAGTGGCCAATGTGCAGGAACTGGTTGCAAAACTGAAAAACGAAGCCGGACTGATTTGATAGGGAAATAAGATCATGGCAATTTTACTTTTAGCGGAACATGACAACCAGACCCTGTCAGACCAGACAGCAAAGGCGCTGACCGCAGCACTGGCTATCGGTGGTGATGTGGATGTGCTGGTTGCAGGGCAAAATGCCAAATCTGCGGCTGATGCAGCAGCAAGCCTCAAAGGTGTACGCAAAGTGTTGCTGTCAGAAAATGCAGCACTTGAAAACCAGCTCGCAGAACCACTGGCCGATCTCATTCAGACATTGAGCGCGGATTATGATGTGATTATCGCCGCTGCCACAACCACAGGCAAAAATGTGCTCCCGCGTGTAGCTGCATTGCTTGATGTGATGCAGGTGTCGGACATTATCGAGGTAATCTCGGCGGATACATTCAAGCGCCCGATTTATGCCGGCAATGCCTTGCAAACCGTTCAGGCACTGGATGCGAAAAAGGTGATTACTGTGCGTACTGCCGGTTTTGCTGCGGCAGAAAAGGGCGGGGCGGCTGCGGTTGAAAATATTGCCTATGCCAATGACCCGCAATTGTCGAAATTTGTTGAAGCAAAGCTTTCCGGCGGAGATCGTCCGGAGCTGACTTCGGCAAAGATCATTGTTTCCGGTGGCCGTGCGCTTGGCTCCGCAGAGAAATTTCAGGAAGTCATGCTACCGGTGGCGGATAAGCTCGGCGCTGCCGTTGGTGCAAGCCGCGCAGCAGTGGATGCAGGTTATGCGCCGAATGACTGGCAGGTCGGACAAACCGGTAAGGTGGTCGCACCAGATCTTTACATCGCTGCCGGTATTTCCGGTGCTATCCAGCATCTGGCAGGGATGAAGGATTCCAAAGTAATCGTGGCGATCAATAAAGACGAAGAAGCTCCGATCTTTCAGGTCGCAGATTACGGACTGGTCGGCGACCTGTTTGAAATCATTCCGGAACTGGAAAAAGCACTCGGCTAATTTTTCCATCAGAATTTATTGAAATGAAAAGGCATTCACCTGTTCAGGTGGATGCCTTTTTGCTTTAACCTGACATGAAATTTATGGGAGAACTGAGCGATGAGCGAGACAAATAAAACAGTCAACGGTGCCTGTCATTGCGGGACCGTGCGGTTTCGGGTGAAACTGTCCGACGGGCTGAACTCCGCGCGCCGCTGCACTTGCTCCTATTGCCGGATGCGCGGGGCTGTAGCTGTCTCAGCGCAACTTGGCGGTTTGGAGATTATCAGCGGTGAAGATGCGCTGACGCTCTATCAGTTCAATACCAAGGCGGCGAAACATTATTTCTGCTCAATTTGCGGGATTTATACGCACCATCAGCGCCGTTCCAACCCGCAGCAATATGGTATTAATGCCGCTTGTCTTGAGGGCGTCAGTCCGTTTGATTTTGATGAGGTTCTTGTCACCGATGGCATTAATCATCCGTCTGATGACAAATCAGCAAACAGGCCGCCCTATGTCGGTGTATTGAAATATATCCGCTGCGAATAATGCTACTGATCGTTGATAATCGCCCAGCGTTCATGGTCACGCCAGTCGCCATTGATAAACAAATAGCGCGGTGAAAAGCCTTCTTTGTGAAAGCCCGCACGTTCGACAAGGGCGAGGGAGCGTAGATTGTCCGGCTGGATATTAGCTTCAATCCGGTGCAGGCCGATTTCCCTGAAGCCATAAGCCACCGCCTGCTTCAGGCCTTCGGTCATTAATCCGCGACCGGCCAGATGCACCATGCTGTAATAGCTCAAATAGGCGCTGCAAAACGCCTTCATAAAAATCTGGCTGAAGGTGAAAACACCGGCAATCTTGCCGCTCTCCGTATCGCGCACAACAAATGCCTGTGATGCGCTGCTTTGCAGATTACCAAACCAGTCTTCAAAACCGGCGAGATCAGTAAAATTGCGCATCCATGGATGATGATGATTGCGGCTCGCAAGATTGCCCGCGATCAGTTCGGTTGCATCTGCTCTTCTGACAGGTTGTAAATTAATCATTTCATCCTCCGGCCGGATGCGTTTTATGACGTTTAGTACAGCGCACTGACAAGCCCAAACCTGTGTGATGAAGAAGTTTTTCGGCCTGTGCATTGCGTGTTGCACTATATTATGTCAGCGATATTCAAGTGTAATTACAATATTGTGTATGGGGGAAGCGTTTGACGGGCAATAAACAGATTTGGAAATCCTATCTGACAATATCGGTTATCTGGCTGATATTGCTATTGCTGTTTGTCGCATTCACCGCCCGTCAGAGCATTAATCAGGCGCGTGACGAGGTGAAGCAAACCGGCACAGCGCTGCATCGTGTTCTGTCGCAGCGTGCCGCCCAGCATGATGCTCACCTCACCAGTTTGAACGCACTGATCCTCTCTGCCAGTCCGGCACCGGTGGATGCTTTGCGGCAGGTATCGCGCAATATTATCCGCTTTTACCCGCGCATCAGTGTAATTGACGTCATGCTGCTGAACCGCACCGGCTCCAAGGTTAATGCAGAGCCTGTGCTGATGGTTGATGAGACTGAGCATGATAATATCGCCGTTGATTTTGCCGCGCAGGTCGCAGAACAAAAACCGGGCGAGGTGCGCACTTATCTGTCTGACAAGCTGGCAGACCGTTATTATCTGGGCAAAAAATCCGACAATGCCAATCCCGGTTATGCGATTTTCATGGCTATCAATCCGGCTCTGATGATTGAACCGGATGAGCGGCCGGATTGGGCAGATCTGACCCTGTCCATCAATGATAAGATTATTCTTGAACAGCAGTCCGGTCTGCAAACAGTAGCATCGCGCTTTCTGGAGCAACCGGTTTTCTCTCAAAAAATCGACAGTCAGAACCAGCCGCTTTTGCTGCGTCTCAGCCGTCCGATGGCGCTGTCAGATGTGATTGATCCGCTGCGCACCATATTATTCGCGGTTTTGTCATTAATTGCTTTGACCGGTGCTTATGCGCTCTGGCGTTTTCAAAAAGCGACCAGAGAGGCCGAGCAGAAAGCACAGTTGTCGGAACATGAAACGCGGCTTGCTCATGCGGCGCGGGTGAATTCTATGGGCGAGCTGGCCTCCGGCATCGCTCATGAACTGACACAACCGCTGACAGCCTTGCTGAGCCAAAGTCAGGCCGCATTACGCCTTGAGGCATCCGGTGAGCGGCCTGAATTATTGAAACAGGCTTTGGCCGCCAATGTGCGGGAAGCATCGCGTGCCGGTGAGATTTTGCAGCGTATGCGCAATTATATGAGCAATCATGAACCACAGCGTAAATCTATAGAAATAAACCAGATTATCCGCGATGTGGCGGAATTACTGCGCACGGATCTGGCGCAACGCAATATCAGCCTGCATCAACAAACCGAGAAAATATCGCCGATGGTTACTGCTGATCCGGTAGAGATGGAGCAGGTGCTTTATAATCTGATCCGCAATGCTGCCGACAGTCTGAGCCAGAGCGAGATCAGCGATAAACGCATTACTGTGACAGCTGAAGCCAGAGACGGGCAGCTCATCCTGAGCATTGCTGATAATGGCGGCGGCATTGCCGATGATATTCTGCCGCGTTTGTTCGAGCCGTTTTTCACCACCCGTGAAGCGGGTATGGGGCTGGGGCTTTCGCTCTGCGCAACCCTGATTGAGCGGATTGACGGGGAAATATCGGCAGCAAATGCACCATCCGGCGGTGCAATCTTTACAATTACCATTCCGATGGCTGAGCCTGAGCAATCAAAGGCAGCAGAATGAAAAATCTCAAAATTTATCTGATTGATGATGATGAGGCCGTGCGCGAGGCATTGTCGCTGTTGTTGCAGACCTATGGCATGCATGTGGAGACATTCCGTGATCCGGCGACATTTCTGGCGCATGTTGATCCGCAAAAGCCCGGTTGTCTGATACTCGATTTGCGTATGCCGATGATAAGCGGCTTGCAACTGCAACAAAAACTGCTGGAACGCGGGATCGACTGGCCGGCGATTATGATTACCGGTCACGGGGATATCAATGCCTGCCGGCGTGCTTTCAAGGCAGGCATTCTCGACTTTCTGTCCAAGCCCGTGGATGAGCAGGTTTTACTGGAGGCACTGGAGACAGCTTCTCAAGAGCTGGATAAAATTCTGGAACGGTCAGAAGCGCAAAAACTGATTGCCAGACTGACCGACCGCGAGCATGAGATTTTCGATCTGATCTGCAAAGGTTTTGGCAGCAAAGAAATTGCCTCTGCGCTGAATATTTCCGTGCGCACCATTGATGCACATCGCGCCAATATTGCCGAAAAACTGGAAACCAGTTCAGTGGTGGATTTTGTGCGGCTGCAATTATCCGGCAGCAGTGCAGGGCATCCGTAATTCTACCTAGAGCTTTCAGCGGTATCGCGGATTCACGCAAAATGATTGTTTCACTAGATTGAGTGTCAGAAAGCCGGTTGCTTTCATCAACACTCAGGAGACGATCATGAAACGCATTTTGTTTGCCGGTGCTGCGGCACTTGTACTGACCTCAGCTGCTTCCGCGCAGGTTTTGCAGGAAAAGAACATGCCGCTCGATCTTGCGGTAAACATTGCCAATGAAACAATCGCTGCCTGCTCTGCCAAAGGCTACAATGTAGCCGTAGCTGTTGTTGACCGTGCAGGCGTGCTGCGCACTCTGATGCGCGCTGATAATGCCGGTGCTCATACACCTGCCGCAGCGACCGCCAAGGCTTTTACCTCGGCCTCTTCGCGCACTCCAACCGGCGTAATGGCTGAAAATATCCAGAAAAATCCGGCAGCTGCAGAACTGGCTAACATTCCGGGCTTCCTCGTACTGGCTGGCGGTGTACCGGTTAAAATTGGCGATGCAACCATCGGCGCAATCGGCGTCGGCGGCGCACCGGGCGGCCATCTGGACGAAGCCTGTGCAGTTGAAGCACTCGACAAGGTCAAAGACCAGCTTAAATAATTGCCCCAACCGCCGCACTGTTGTCTCAGTGTGGCGGTTCACGCATGATGTATTTTCAATGAGGAGAGAGACATGTCACATTTATTGTCCCTGCGGAATATTTTCAGAAGCACTCTGCTTATTGCCGGTTTTATTTTGACAATCACGGGAGTTGCCATGTCCGCCTCAGCCAGCAAAGAACGCAAATTACTGGATGCCGCTGCCACCGGTGATGTCGCAACTATTCAGAGCCTGCTGAAAGATGGTGTGAAAGCCGATACACGCAACGACCACCGCCAGACTGCATTGCTGGTTGCAACCCATAATAATCAGATCGAAGCGGCAAAAGTTCTGATTGATGCCGGTGCAGATGTGAATGCCAAGGATATGATACAGGACAGCCCGTATCTCTATGCCGGAGCACGCGGCCATCTGGAAATTCTGAAAATGACTTTGAACCATGGTGCTGATCTGAAAAGCACCAACCGCTTTGGCGGTACGGCACTTATTCCGGCATCGGAGCGCGGTCATGTGGAAACGGTGCGCACGCTGATTGAGGCCGGCGTTGATGTCGATCATGTCAATCGTCTCGGCTGGACTGCGCTGATTGAAGCCGTAATCCTGAGCGATGGCGGGCCTGCCCATGTAGAAATTGTAAAGCTTTTGAAAGCCGCCGGTGCCGATCTTTCTATCCCTGATAATGAAGGTGTAACAGCACTTCAGCATGCTAAAAAGCGTGGCTTTACTGAAATCGTTGCAGTGCTTGAGAAATAGTTTCTACAGAACCAGCAGACCGATGCCGCTGAGGATATCCGTTGCCTGACTTTTTGAGATGATGGCACCTTTGAGCACTGAGGCATCGTGAAATGTCAGGCTGCCCAGATCGCAACCACGCAGATCAGCGCCTTTGAATTTGCTCAGCCGTAAAGTGGCGCCACGCATCCGGCAATCCTGAAAGACCGTATCGCGGAAATCACATTCTCTGAGATCAGCTTCGCTGAAATCCATATTTGTCAGAATTTTATTGCGAAACGACGCGCGCGGCAGAAAAGCTGCAATCAGCAAACATTCTTCAAAATCAGTGCCGATCAGGCTGCAATCAGTGAAATCCGCACCGGTAAGTTTGGAGCGTGAATATTTCACGCCATTGAGATTGGACCGGCTCCACAGTGTATTGGAGAGATCGCAATCGTAAAATTGTGCGCTATTGCCGTCAATATTGGACAGGTTCGCACCACTGAGACGGCATTTATTGAATTGCGTTTCAGTAAGGATTGCGGCTTTGAAATTACAATTTGTAAATATGCATTCTGTGAAAATACAGTCCGATAAATCCTGACCGGATAAATCAGCCCCGTCACATATTAGGCCGCTGAAATTGCGGGTGCCGTCACTCATTTGCTTTAAGAATGCGACTGGCACAGGGCTGTTCTCAGCGTTTGCGGTTCAGGACAACATAGGCAACGCAACCGGCCAGACCGAAAGCGATAATACCCTGAATAAGAAATACCCACTGTATCATACTCATAACATCACCTTTTCATTGCAGGAAAAATATGATCTGCGCAGTGCTTTATCATTCCCCCGTGGCGATGTCAGCATTTTAAAACAGCAATATTACAAGCCGGAATAAAAAAACGGCAGCGCTTGTGCACCGCCGTTTTCAACCGAACTATCAGAGATTATTCAGCCAGCCATTCTTTGATACGATCAGGATTGTCGGCAATATATTTGTCGACGGCCTTGTCGTATGATGTTTCCTGCGCCTCAAACATTGCTTTTTCGAGGTCTTCCAGCGGGATATTCATCTTTTCCAGCAGAGAGGCGACTTTCGGATTGTCTTCCTTAAAGCCTTTGCGGGCGAGGGCATTCACATGCTCTGCGGCACCAAGCGCACCTTCAGGATCTTCCAGATAGCGCAGCTTATATTTACCGAACATCCAGTGCGGGCTCCAAGCTGTGGCCACAAACCAGCCGTCTGAGCGGGTTGCACGGTCAACCGTTGTGAGCATCGCTGCCTCACTGGAAATCTGAAGCTTGTAATTCAGGCCGTATTTTTTGATTGCTTCTTCTGAAAGGCGGGTCAGACCGGCACCCGGATCAATACCCTGAATCTGACCTTTCAGCTTCTCGTGAATATCGGCTTTCTTTAGGTCTTCAATCGACTTGATATCGCTCTCGGGCACGGAGGCGGGCACAACCCAGCCAAGTTTTGCACCTTCATAGAGCGGCCCCAGATCTTCAACCTTGCCTTCAACACGCTTGTAATAATCCGCATGTGTTGCAGGCAGCCAGGCCATCATCATCGCATCAAGATCACCACGGCTCACGCCCTGATAAAGCGGTGCAACATCTGTCTGCACCAGCTCAACTTTCTGATCCAGATTATCCTGAATAAGTTTAGCCGCGAGTTTGGTCACAAACTCAGCATCGGACCAGGGTGCCCAACCAAGTTTGACCACTTTGGCATCGCCTGCAGCCAATGCTGAAGTTGCCATGGTTCCCGCCAGCAATGCCGCCAGGCTTAGACGTGTCAGTTTCCCGAACATATCTTCTCCTTTAAGGTTTCTATAGGTGAATTAAGCTTCCTGCTTGCGCAGGGAAGTTGTTTTCTTGGCTCCGGTTTCCGCTTCCGGCTGTTTGCGCAGCGCTGCAAAGCGCTTGAACAGACCTGGTTGCGGTTTACCGAAGCTCTGAGTGATACGGTCAAGCACAACGGCCAGAATGACCACAGCAAGTCCGCCCTCAAAACCGGTGCCGACATCAAGACGCTGAATACCGGTGAGCACTGTATTCCCCAGACCACCCGCACCGATCATCGAGGCAATCACCACCATCGACAGCGACAGCATGATAGTCTGGTTGATACCGGCCATAATCGAGGGCAGGGCATTGGGAAGCTGTACTTTGAACAGCAGCTGTTTTGCCGTACAGCCGAAGGCCAGACCGGCTTCAACGAACTCTCCATGAACCTGCCGGATACCGAGATTGGTCAGGCGCACAACCGGCGGCATGGCAAAAATCACAGTCGCAATTGTGCCGGGTACAGCGCCAAGACCGAAGAACATGGCCGCCGGAATGAGATACACAAAGGCAGGCATAGTCTGCATCAGGTCGAGCACAGGACGTATGAAAGATGCCAGCAACTCGCTGCGCGCCATGGCAATACCCAGCGGAATACCAATGACAATGGCAATGATTGTTGCGGCCAGCACCAAAGACAGGCTCTCCATCGTGCCCGACCACAGTCCCATATGATGGACGAGTGCCAGTGCGAGAGCAGTGAAAATCGCAAATTTCCAACCCACACGCCACAGCGACAGCAATGTCAGAATGGCAATACCCACAACAGCCGGAATTGCCAGCAATCCACCCTGAATACCGCCAGTAACAAAGCCGATAACCGCAGCAATCATGTCCAGCGCCGGTGTGAAATGGTCGAGAATGTAATTCACAGTGATATCGGCACCTTTGCCGATACTAAAATTCATATCCATATTTATACCAATCGTTTCAGCTCAACCGGCGCGGTCGAGCGTTTCCAGAAGTGCCGATTTGGAAATCGCACCGACATATCTGTTTTTTTCATCAACAACCGGAACCGGCCAGCGGCTTTCAGCAACGCGGCCAAGCACGTTGGAAAGCGGTTCGCTTGCTTCAATAGGAGTGATATCGCTTAAGAACGCTTCCCTGTACGGATGCGGGGATTTGGCTTTGACCTTCTCAATCAGCCCGTCCTGACTGATCATGCCGTGATAGCTGCGGTCACGGCCGACAATAACGGCAACGTCACGCCCCGTTGTTTCCATCTGTTCCAATGCGGAGGCGGCAGAAACACCCTGACGGTCAAAGATCGTCAGCAGGGTTTTACGCGCCACATCACCGGCAGAAAACACGTGAGACACATCCACATTCTTGAAGAAGGAGCGCACATAATCATTCGCCGGAGCAGAAACAATCTCATCCGGCGTGCCAACCTGTACAACCTTGCCGTGCTGCATGATGCAGATACGGTCGCCGATGCGCATGGCTTCGTCCAGATCGTGGCTGACGAAGATAATCGTGCGGCTGTTCTCCGATTGCAGGCGGATCAGCTCATCCTGCATTTCCGTGCGGATGAGGGGATCAAGCGCGGAAAACGCCTCATCCATCAGCAGGATTGTCGGCTCATTGGCCAGAGCGCGGGCAAGGCCGACACGCTGTTTCATACCACCGGAAAGCTGGTCGGGCATGCTCTGGGCATAGGGCTCCAGACCGACGGCCGTGAGCGCTTGCATTGCGCGCTCATGGCGCTCGGCCTCAGCCATGCCGGCAACTTCAAGGCCGAAGGCAGCATTGTTGAGAACAGTACGGTTTGGCAGCAATGCGAAAGACTGGAAAACCATGCTCATATCGCGGCGGCGCAGATCGATCAGCTCGCCTTTGGACATTTTGGTAATGTCGCGTCCGTCAACGGCAATGGTACCGGAGGTTGGCTCGATCAGCCGGTTCAGCAAGCGCAGGAGTGTGGATTTGCCGGAGCCGGACAATCCCATGATGACGAAAATCTCGCCATCCATAATTTCAAAGCTCGCACCGTCAACGCCGATAGTGCAGCCCGTATCCTTGTGGATCTCTGTTTTGCTTTTTCCGGAACGCAATTGGCTCATTGCTTTTTCCGGCTTTTCACCAAAGACTTTAAAAACATCTTTTAAAGATAGTTTTACAGACTTTGGCTCATTCATACTCTCATTAATTGTATAAACAGCCATATAATAAGTTAACCCTGCCATAATGGCAGACCTATTCTCCTTTTGTATTTAAATAAGAGAAATATCTGCGAAATTAATGCAAATATTATGCTTTAAATTTCATTTAGAAATTGCAGATAAATCTAAACTGATATTCAACAATATATAGAAATATCGAAAAAAGTCCACCCAACATATGGGAATTGCTGCAAAACCCTATGTTTTCAGGGCGCAGCGCATAATCAGAAAAAGGTAGCGCAGCTATAAAACAAGCCCCCATGAGCCTATGAAACTGCATTTGATGCAAGGGAGATTCTCACCATATCCATGATACAAAAGCAGATGAAAAATCTGCAATATTGATTGAGTATGAAGTAAAAGATCAAAAACTTCACAAAACAGATGAAATTTTTATTATTAAATATTCAATATTAAATTTTATAAATATACGCTTTAATATTTGCAAAAATGAAGTATCATCATGCATATCGCAATCTTCGATGGATAATACATGGAGAAAGACTGGAACTTCTTTATTATTGTCGAGCCGGTGCAAGGGCAGGTATTTAAAATATCCTGCTGGACCGATTTGTCTGTGTTTTTGCTGTGCCACTGGCCGGTAAAATACGGAACATCCTATACTGTGGCGGTATGTACTCTGTCACAGAATTATTATAAGAAATCCAATATTGAACTCATCATTAAACATTTCATTGCTGCACTCAATGAAGCAAAAATTCCCTATTACTTCAAAACAGACAAGCATATAGCTGATGCAATAGTACCGGCAATCCCGACAGGCATATCAGCCACCGCCATTAGCGAGTAAACCTCCACTCATCAAGACAGAGGAATAGCAACTTCCGTGCGGTTTCTGCCGTTTTGCTTAGCCTGATACAGCGCCTGATCTGCGGTTTTAATCAAATGGCTGAAGTCAGGATGGCCATTGAATGTGGAAACACCAATCGACAGCGTAATATTTTGCGACCCGCCATCCGGCAGTGAGAATTGCTGACCGGCAATTTTCAGTCGTAGTTTTTCAGCCGTTTCCAAAGCAGTCTTTGCACTTGCTTCAATCAGCACCACAAGAAACTCTTCGCCGCCATAACGGAAGACAAAATCGCTGGCACGGGAATGCGTGAAAATGCTTTCTGCCACCTGCTGGAGAATATGGTCCCCGCCACCATGGCCGTAAGTGTCATTGATACGTTTGAAATTGTCGATATCGACCATCATGACACTCAGCTCCATCCGGTTTTGTGAAGCCATTTTGACCTCACGCGACAGAATGGAAGGTAGGAAGCGTCTGTTCAGTGTGCGTGTCAGCGGATCGCGACCGGTTTCCATCGCAGCAGCAGCCTGAAAGAGTTCTGCCAGCAGAAATTTGATCTCTCCGGTTTTATTTTTAAAGGATTCAATCAGTTCGGTTAGATTTTGATCCGCATCGGCACCGGCAATGGCAGGCAGCAAAACGGTGTCAATATATTTCATATCCGCACGAATATTTTCCAGAACCAGCGAACCATGAAAAATCATATCGCCTTTATGATGCAGCCACAGGCCAAAATCAGAACTGGAGAGCAGAGGCAGCACAGCTTCGCGTCTGTTACCATAGAGACTGAACAGAACCGACTGGCTCCACTCCATGAGGCTGGCACGCTGGATTTCACGTTCCAGTGTCACATCCTGACTGAGTGCGAAAGCGCGATAGGCTTCATCCGTCTGTGCATCGCTTTTGGTATTGCTGACAAAAGCCTGGCTCATAAATTCAATAGCAATATTAATGGCATTGCCGACATAATCGGCCATGACAGCAAAGTCACCAAGACTGATTGTCTGACTTTGCAGCTGACAAACAATCTCGTTTTTCAGCAGGCGCGCGCCTTGCATAACCACATGAATAGGCACCTGAATACGCGCATGAACCTCGCCGATCTTGCGCTGCTCAGCCACAAACACCGCAACATCCATGGTTCGCTCAACAAAAAGGCGGCGCAGCCAGCCGCGCATCGAATGCTGCAAACGGTCGTGAACCACATCCTGAGAGAGAAACGGACTTGCATCCGGATTTTGCAGCAGCCGGTCGTAGAAAACACCTACCAGACGGTCTTTATCCGCCTCGATCAGACAGGCAAGCTGCTTTGCAAGATTATCAGGCAGGCTATGAATGAGCTGAACCCATTCGCTCTCGGAAGGCGTCAGGCAGATATGAGGATTACGGATATCATCACCGGACATCTCTGTAGGCAGAGCAGGGACATTCATAACCGTCATAGCTTCATCACTCATATGCTGGAGCGCATATTAAAAATCCGAAACTTTTGATCTGTTTCCGGCTTTAAGAATGCGCATAATTTCAAAAACCAAAGCAATTCCAATAAGTTCCCCTAACTGAAAATGCCTTAAACTCTGTTAAAGAGCATGCCCGATAATGATATCAAACCGTTCATTCCGGCAGATGCAAATCTCCCTGCAACGCGCAGATTGCACGCTGTTTGCTATCAGTCAGAGATCATAATTATACCGGCTTAAGCCCCGCCAAGTGTTCTCATTATTATGTCTTGTTGATGAATGATACGCTTAAATAGCTGTTTTTAAATGAATACTCCGTTCACAAATATATTACCGCTTGTCTGCTGAAAATTAATTATGTAGACTGACCTACCTAATGCTGAAAAGAGAAATTATGTCTGCCTCTGCAAAGCCGTCCAAAGCTCAATCTGTGCGTGATCGTCTGCTCGATGCGGCGGGTATCCTGTTTTATAATTACGGGATTAACGCAACCGGCATTGATATGATTACCGCAAAAGCAGGCGTGGCCAAAATGAGCCTGTATAATAATTTTGCATCAAAATCAGAGCTGGTCGCCGCTTTTATTGAGTTGAGGCATCAGGAATGGCTTGATTTATATGCTGTGCGTTTAGCACCTGCCACAAACCCGAAAGAGCGGGTTATGGCCGTGTTTGATGCCTACAGAGACCATGCTGAATATGATTATGAGAACGGTTTTCGCGGTTGCGGCTTGTTGAATGCTGCAGCTGAACTCACCGTAGGCGATAAGGGCAGGGAAGCTGTGCGCCGCCATAAGGAAGAAGTAGAGCATTTTCTTATTCAGCACCTGCAGGAATGGCGCACTCAAACAGGTAAAGCATTGACAGCGGAGCAGGTGGAAATGACCGCAGAACATCTGGCATTTCTGCTGGAAGGCTCATTCTCCCGCGCCGGTCTTGAAGGCGATAGTAAGCGTGTTCAACATGCAAGACGTCTTGCAGAAAGTATTTTGGCCGGTTTATGAGCAATGTATCAGTTATCAAAACGGATAGTGCAGGGCTTGGCATTGTCTGCGTTTTAATCGCGTCTTTCCTGTGGGGCACAACCGGCACTGCCGCAACTTTTGCACCCGAAGTCGGGCCCATGGCCATCGGCGCGGTTGCCATGGGGGTAGGTGGGCTTTTGCAAGCCCTGCTCGCTTTACGGGCTTTGAAACGCGATTACAGCAAGTTACAGCAACAATGGCTTCTTGTTTTGTTCGGCGCGGTTTCTGTAGCTGTCTATCCGCTGGCCTTTTACTCGTCGATGTATCTGGCGGGCGTCACAGTCGGCACGGTTGTCACAATCGGTTCCGCACCGTTATTTTCCGCGCTGATTGAATGGGTGATTGATCGCAAAACCCTGAGCAAGCAATGGATATTCGGCGCGGCTCTCGGGCTTTCCGGCATTGTTCTGCTTTGCTTTTTCGGTGGCGGCGACCATCAGACAGCATCAGTTGCATTTTCTGCGGGAGCGACTGCGGCAGGCGTATTGCTGGGACTTGTCGGCGGACTGACCTATGCCCTTTATGCATGGGCGGCACACCGGTTGATGTGTAAAGGCATTTCCTCAAAAGCGGCAATGGGGTCAATTTTCGGAGCAGGCGGCCTGTTGCTGATGCCGGTATTGCTGCTGACCGGCGGGGCATTGCTGGCCTCATGGAATAATGCGCTTGTCGGTGCCTATATGGCTGTCATACCGATGTTTACCGGCTATGTCTTATTTGGTTATGCGCTGGCGCGTATTTCCGTCAGTACCGCAACAACTATAACACTCACAGAACCTGTGATTGCCGCTTTGCTGGCCGTTGTAATCGTTGGTGAAAATCTGTCGCCACTCGGATGGCTCGGTGCTTTGCTGGTGATATCCTGCCTTGTTATTCTCTCTGCTCCGAAGAAAGAGCAGGCGCGGTAAATTCGTCAGGCAAGCGTTTTGAGATAGTCTTCAAAACGCTTGCCTTTTTCATCCCGGAATACTCTGTCTGCAAGCTGAATGGCTTCAATACGATCAGCACGCAGATTACGGAAATCCATGCGGTTCTCACACCAGACAGTCAGAAGCCAGACTTGCTCAAACATCGTCAGGCCAAGCGGGCGAACGCTTCGCTGACTGCGTTTATTCTCCAAATCGCAATAGGTAATATTTAATACGGCTTTATCGCGTAAAGCAGTGCGCAGGATTGCAAGATGTCCGGATGCCTTGTCACTCTCAGAACTTTGTCTTGCAACAGCGCGTAATGGCAGACGCGTATAGGCTTCACCTTTATCGTAACCAATAGCAGCACTGATTTTGGCCGAGACACGGCTGGCAGCTGCAGCCAGTGTTTCATCACCGCGGGACGCGATCAAGCGGGTTCCGAGCATCAAAGCATCCAGTTCATCAGGATCGAAATGAAGAGGGGGCAGAAAATACCCCTTTTCCAGCTGATAACCAATGCCGGCCTCACCGCGCAAGGGCGCTCCCATAGCCTGCAAAGTCGCCATATCGCGATAGATTGTGCGGACTGAAACCTGCAGTTCCTGTGCCAGCATTTCTGCTGAAACCGGCTCTGTTCGGCCTCGCAAATGATCGAGGAGAGCAAAAAGGCGAAGTGTGCGCATGGAATATCTATACAGCATCCTGACAGAAACTGTCAGGATGAATATTGTATGCAACGCTCCCCAAACAAGGAGTTAATGCAATGCAATCAGTTAAAAACCAGACATCCTTTCAGGCAAAAATATCCGGTCTCGAATTGGGGCGTTTTCGTCTGAAATACGGCGTCAATGAAGCGGATATGCACACTGCCTATGAATTGATGATTGCAAGCCATTTGTCCAAACAGAATGGCTGGTGCAGCCAGCATCTGGTAAAGCTGGGCGATGGTGTTTTTCTTGATATTGCTTTTGCGCTTACTGAGGATCATGCAAAGGCAATTTGTGCAAGCTGGCGCAATCAACCGGTCTGCGATGCTTTTCTGGCACTGATTGAGCCTGAGAGTATGGAATTCGGAACAATTTTATAAAACTTGTCCGGTTTCAGCCATTTCCGGTGAACAGATCAGGATTGCGATAATGCAAGCAAATATGCAGGTAATTTCTTACTGGCCTGCAATATCTCAATCCCGGTCAACCGCCCGTCGCTATTGAAATCCAGATTGATTTCCCCGTCCGTTTCGCGCGGATCACAGCAATAGGTAAAGCCGAAGGCAGTTTCATCTTCATCTGATTTGAACTGAATATAAGCAGCATCAGCGGCCGCATCGTAAGTCAACTTCATGATCGCATCCTGATGGGATAAAGTTTCGCACAAACTGGCTGTTTCACTCCATTTGCCGTGCAAATTCACCCATCAGCTTTTCATAGTCTTCTAAAGGCGGAAAAGCTTCATAATGATAAAGTGCCGGTGTCTGTGCCCAGGACAGCTTCTCCTTTGTCATGGTCTCCACGAAAGGTACAAACCAGCTATGGTCATCAAACAGTGATGGCCGGACATTGACGAAAGCATCAACGCCTTCAATGCGCGTGAACATCCATGTCATGCAATAGGCGCAGAAATAATGATGCTGTTGCGGACCATGTAAACCACCGATTACCGGCTTACCCTCCGTGACTTTAAAGCCGGAAGAGGGGATCATCGCCGTCAACGAAAACGCACTGCTGCTCATTGTCTGACAGCCTGTGCAATGACAGGCCGCCGTCATAATCGGTGCTGCGCTGACCTCAATCCTGACTTTTCCGCAGCGGCATTGCCCGCTGAAGGGGAGTTGCGGTGTTTTCATCACTGATATCCTTATAAAACAGGCATTTCATTGATTTAATAAGTCATATTCTTCATCAACTGCCGCGTTTCAGACCATGAGCTATGAGCCGGTCGAGAATTTGAGCATAGCTGACGCCACTCACAGCCATTACTTTCGAATACATACTGATATCGGTAAAGCCCGGAATCGTATTAATTTCGTTGAGTATGATACGCATATCATCCGTCACAAAGAAATCCACGCGCGCCATTGCACCGCAGCCGGTAGCACGGAATGCTTTTTTCGCCATCTCACGGATCTGCGTTTCAACGGATACCGGCAAGTCGGCCGGTACTTTTAAAGCTGCACCGTTCTCATCCGTATATTTCGCATCATAGCTGTAAAAACCATGGCTTTCAGCCGGTGTAATCTCGCCGCAACGGGAAACGAAAAGCGTACCGTCAGCATCCTCAAGCACAGCACATTCAATCTCGCGGCCACGGATAAATTCTTCTGCGAGAAGCTTATTGTCGTGCAGGAAACCTTCATCCAGCGCCAGCCTGTAATCCGCCGGCGTTGCAACCTTATTGACACCCACGGATGAGCCTTGCCGTGCAGGCTTCACAAAAAAGGGCAGGCCGAGCGCATTCTTGACAGCTTCAAACTCCGGTACATTTCCCGAATGGAGCGTCACAGCATGGGCAACAGGAACTGCGGCCTCTCTGTTCACACGTTTAGTCATGTCCTTATCAAGAGCGACGGCAGAACCGAGAATACCACAGCCGATCAGCGGAACGCAGGCAACTTCAGCCAATCCCTGTACCGCACCGTCTTCGCCATGAAGACCGTGCAAAACAGGAAATAAAGCATCAATTTTCGGCAATTCCTGAAGCCCCTGATCTGCATCAATACCGATAATTCGCCCGTAACCACCGGAAACAAGGCAAATTTCAGTACCGGAGGAGGGCTTCGCCAATTGTCCCTGCTCATAACTGCTGAGCAACCATTGTCCTTCGCGGGTCACAAAAACCGGTACGGCCTCGTATTTATCAGCATCCAGCGCCTGCATCACATTGGTCGCGGAAAGCACAGAAACATCATGCTCCGGCGAGCGGCCGCCAAACAGCACAGCAATACGTAATTTACTTTGTTTTCCGGTCATGACACCATCCATAATATCAATATTTTCAATAAGATGCGGGAGATAATGAATATCGTTTTTCAACCGGATCATTTTCCGGAAATCCGGCCATATTAAGTTTCAAAGATGTACAATCTTGGAAGCCGCGGCTTTTGAGTTTTTATGGTAAATAAAGACTGCATTCAGAATGAGGTTGAGGTGAACCACATGCAAAAACAAGCAGTAATTCTCGAGCGTACAGAATGGGCTGAAAAGCCTGATGTCTGGCACGGAGAGTTTGAAGGAAAGCGCTTTGGTACGAATGTATCAGTGATGTTTTATACGACCGAGCATATCGGGCGCGGACCAAGGCTGCACAAACATCCTTATGATGAGATATTTATCATACGTCAGGGCCGCGCTTTGTTCACAGTCGGTGACCGGCAGTTTGAGGCTGTAGCAGGACAGATCATCTTCGGACCAGCCAACATTCCGCATAAATATGTCAATCTCGGCCCGCATAGTCTGGAGATGACGGATATTCATGTCACCGACAAGTTCGAACAGGAAAATCTGGACTGATCCGAGACGGTCAGGCGGCTCACTACCAATCGGCCAAAGCCACATGCTTTAATCACATAAGATAGATTATGGAACTAATTGATATATAGAAGAACGGCAGATGTTATATCTGCCGTCCTGTAATCCTTGGATTTTAAGGCTTAAACCTTACGGGCAATATACAAATGGCCAGGAACCGGCTTGCCTTGTTCGCTTCGCACAGTGATATCCGTCACACGCAGCATTTTAATGCCATGGCTCAGCAGTAGCTTTTCAACATAATCCCGTTTATGCGCAAAACGCTGATGCGGCCCGACAGTATAATCACTGCCGGCAAAATCCTTGTCAGCCAGCGTTTCGCTTGAAAATGCGAAAATGCCATTGCGGTTCAAATTCAGCGGGATTTTCGAGAAAAACGACTCCAGCTCACCCATATATGGCAGCACATCCGTAGCGATAATAATATCCCATGCCGGCGCAGTCGTCTGGTCAAGGAAATTCACAACTTCACCGACATAAAGCGCATTATAATCGCCTTTTTCATCCGCAATCGCGATCATATTTTCAGCGATATCAACGCCGGTGCGATGCTCGGTCATTTCGAACAAGGCATCCGCACCAAGACCGGTGCCACAGCCCAGATCGAGCATACGGGCATAATGCACATCAGGATCAATTTCTTCCAGCTGGTCGGCCAGCTGCAGCGGAACATCATAACCCAGCTCGTCTACGAGGATCGTGTCAAACATCTCTGCATGCTGATCGAACAAAGTGGCGACATAGGCCGGAGGCGCGCTCACAGGCACAGCGCCTCGTCCCATACTGGCCAGTCTTACAGCAGCGCCGCCATGGTCTGCCGGATCAATCTCCAGCGCCTTTTGATAGGCTTTTGCAGCACCGTCAAAATCACCGGATTTTTCCAGTTTCAGCGCTTCATTATAGGCTTGTTCCAGCGCGTCTTCATCAAATATCGGCGTCTCAGACATGTTTTATAACTTTCTGTATTTAGGAATACGCTGCACAAATACCGGAACTGTTGCGCTGCTTATACGTTGATCCGGTGAAGTCATTTTACATCACACCCTCAAGGGAGATTATCATGAACAGCACAACAGATAAAATCAAAGGCCTTGCTAACGAAGCCGCCGGTAATGTCAAGCAGGCAGTTGGCAAGGCAACCGGTTCTGCAAAATTAGAGGCTGAAGGCCGTGCACAGGAGCTGAAAGGTGAAGCCCAGCAGGCTAAAGGCAAAGCCAAAGATACAATCAAAAAATTCGTTGATAAGGCTTAATAGCTACGCATAAATTATTAATATATATCATAAACTTAAAGAGAAGAGGGTGATGCACCCTCTTCTCTTGTACTGTCAAAGTCCCTGCTCTGCCTGACTGCTTTCAAGCGCATCCGCCTGTGCCGCATATCTTCTGGCAAGCACCGCACAAGCCATCAGCTGTATCTGATGAAAAATCATTAATGGCAGTACAATTCCGCCCACCATCGCAGCCGGAAAGATTACGCTGGCCATTGGTGCGCCGCTGGCAAGGCTCTTTTTAGACCCGCAGAAAATGATTGTAATCCGGTCTGCACGCGAGAAGCCAAGCATTTTAGCAATGAAGCCGGTAAACCACAGAATGAAGGCCAGCAGACCGATATTCACGGCAATCATAATTGCCAGATCATGACCGGAAACTTCCGTCCACAATCCCTGCACCATCGCTTCACTGAAAGCGAGATAAACGACCATCACGATAGAGCCGCGATCGACAAGCCCCAGCGCTTTATTATGACGGCGTATAAAATGCCCGATCCATGGCTGTAAAATCTGTCCGGCAACGAAAGGAACCAGCAATTGCAGCAGGATGGACTCTAATGCATCAAGCGAAATGCCCGCCTCACCCTGTGTTGTGAACAGCAATCCGACCAGCAGCGGCGTCAGAAACATTCCGAGAATATTGGATGCGGAAGCGGAAACAATCGCAGCAGGTACATTGCCTTTGGCGATGGAAGTGAACGCGATGGATGACTGAACAGTAGATGGCAGAACGCAGAGAAACAGAATTCCCGCATAAAATGCCGAATTTGCAAAACCCGGAATTGCCCAGCCAAGCGAAAGCCCGATCAGCGGAAACACAACAAAAGTGACCGCCAATACGACGAGATGCAGCCGCCAGTGCACAATGCCCTGCACAACGGCTTGCTGCGATAATCTTGCCCCATGCAAAAAGAACAGCAGTCCGATTGCAAATTTTGTCGCCAGTCCGAACCAGTAAGCAGCCTCACCTTTGACGGGTAAGAGCGAAGCGACCAGAATAGCCAGAATGAGAGTCGAGATAAATTTATCGGGAAGAAAACGCATATATCCAAACTCATTTCTGTATTCTGAATCTGATGTAATAAATTAAAATAATGACATATATCATTATAATTAAATGATTTTACGGTAGATATAATTGTTGCTTTGCACTATCAGCGTGATGCAAAGCAAATATCTTTCAGACGATCTTAATCCGCATATCCGTTCGGATTTTTTGACTGCCAGTTCCACATATCTGCGCACATTTCACGCAGAGTTTTCTTGGCACTCCAGCCAAGCAGCTCTTTGGCATGAGCAGGGTCCGCATAGCAGGACGCAACATCACCGGGACGGCGCGGTGCAATTTCATAGCGGATCTGCTGGTTGGAAACATGCTCAAAAGCTTTGATAACATCGAGCACGCTATAGCCCTCACCTGTGCCGAGATTGATAGCCATGCATTTTGGTTCATCCAGCTTTGCAAGTGCTCTGAGATGCCCTTCGGCAAGATCGGTCACATGGATATAATCGCGCACGCCGGTGCCGTCCGGTGTCGGATAATCATTCCCCCAGATGCTCAGTTTTTCACGGCGGCCGGTGGCAACCTGCGCAATAATCGGCATCAGATTATTCGGAATACCCTTCGGATCCTCACCGATCAGCCCGCTTTCATGTGCGCCGACAGGATTGAAATAGCGCAGAATGGCAATGCTCCACTCAGGATCACTATTATAGAGATCGCGCAGCATTTCCTCGATCATCAGCTTGGTGCGGCCGTAAGGATTGGTTGCGGATAATGGATGGTTTTCATCCAGCGGCAGATGCTGCGGATCACCATAAACAGTGGCTGAGGAAGAAAAGACCAGCTTTTTCACGCCGGTACTGCGCATGGCCTGCAGAAGGCGCAAAGTGCCGAGCATATTGCAGTCATAATAATAAAGCGGCTTCTGGGTCGATTCACCGACAGCTTTCAAACCGGCAAAATGGATCACCGATGTGCATTGATAGGTCTGAATGACTTTCTGGAGAAACTCGCGGTCACGGATATCGCCGGTTTCGCGTTTCGGCATTCTTCCGGTGATCTGCTCAATACGCTGAAAAACCTCCGGGTGGCTGTTGTCGAAATTATCAACCACGACCACATCATGGCCGGTTTCAAGCAGGCGAACGCAAGTATGCGAGCCAATATAGCCGGCACCGCCGGTTACCAGAATTGTCATTCGTCTCTCGCTGATTTGTTTACAGACGGTTTTCTTGTGCCCGATTTTATGGCACCAGTAGGTTTAAATTGCCATATCATAAACCGGAATTATTTCCGGTCGCTGTTGAGACAGGAACCAGACATGCAGCCTTCCCGCGATATTCAGACCCTTTTAGACATTATGGTAGCGCTGCGTGATCCTGAAACCGGCTGTCCGTGGGATGTGGAGCAGGATTTTAGCACTATTGCGCCTTACACGCTTGAAGAAGCCTATGAAGTCATTGATGCCATTGAGCGCGATGATATGGACGACCTGCGTGAAGAGCTTGGTGATCTGCTGCTGCAAGTAGTGTTCCATTCCCGTATTTCCGAAGAAAAAGGCGGTTTTGATTTTGGTCATGTTGTGGAAGCTGTGACCAACAAAATGATCCGTCGCCATCCGCATGTCTTTGGCGATGACGAGGCGCGCTCGGCTGGTATGGCCAAAGGGTCATGGAACCGTATCAAACAGATTGAAAAAGATGAGCGCATTGCCCGCCGCACCGCGCTTGGTCTTGAAACCACTGAGAAAAAAGGCTTTCTCGATGACGTGCCTACTTATCTGCCTTCATTGGTCAGCGCACTGAAATATCAGCAGAAAGCTGCGCGCGTCGGTTTTGACTGGGCGGAAGCAGCGCCTATTCTGGATAAGGTTGCGGAAGAAACGCAGGAACTGCGTCAGGCTATGGACAATCAGGACAAGGCCAATATTGCAGAAGAATATGGTGATCTGCTGTTCGCCATGGTCAATCTCGGGCGCCATCTTGAATTGGAACCGGAAATGGCGCTGCGCGCAGCCAATGAGAAGTTCAAGCGCCGCTTTCACTTCATTGAAGATGAACTCAACAGCGGCAGTCATTCGCTGGAAGCTGCCACTCTCGATGAGATGGAAGCTCTCTGGAATAAAGCGAAACAGGCCGGAAAATAGGATTTACAATTCTCCGGCCTGCAAGCAGATTATGGAACAGATTATTCGCCCCATTTGGGGCGGAACATCTGATAAACCGTGTCGGTTGTGGCGAAATCCATATAGCCAAGACGGGTTACCGGTCTGGATTTGCTGATATCAATCAGACCATCGGTGAGGATAACCTCATCAATATGCACACCGACCACCTCGCCGATCACCATATAGGAATCCGTCAGCTGGCCATCCCTGCCCTGTAACTGCCGAATATCCACAGCAACGCATTCCAGCGATGCATAGGCCTCCGCTACACGTGGTGCAGCAATTTGCTCACAGGCAGCAGCAGTCAGCCCCGCATAGTCGAACTCGCTGGCACCGCGCGGCGCATTGACGGATGTTGCATTCATCTGTTTTGCCAGATGCTCACCGACCATATTGGCCGTAAATTCACGCGTTTCCTCAATGAAAGCCACACTATCCTTGTAGCCTGATGAACTGAACATCAGCAAAGGCGGCGTATCGCAGACAATATTGAAAAAGGAATAGGGGGCGAGGTTCAAAGCCCCCTCTTTCGAGCGCGTGCCGATCCAGCCGATCGGACGCGGCGCAACAATGGCCTTGAGCGGATTATGCGGCAGGCCATGGCCGTTTTGCGGTTCATAAAACATCAAATTACTCTGCTTTTCCGTTCCGGCAAGCCGGTTCAGCCCTGATATGGCCCGCTATAGTCCGAAACAATTGCCTGCAACTCAGGACGCGGACGATCCGGCGCCGGAGCTTTAGGCGTACCCAAATGCACAAAACCGGCTACTTTTTCATGGGGAGCAACTCCGAGCAGGCGTTTGCCCTCCTCGTCATCGGAATACCAGTTGGTAATCCAGTTGCTGCCATAGCCCAGTGCATTGGCAGCATTGCAAAGCTGCATCGCCGCAGCACCAGATGACAGGAACTGCTCCCATTCAGGAATACGGTCAGTGTCGCGCGGGCTGCAGATAATTCCGATAACAAGCGGCGCACGGGAGAAGCGTTTCAGCTCTTTCTCACGGTGGCTGTCGTTAAATTCTTCATTCTGCTGCTGTGCGCGCTGTGCTGCCCGCTCTGCCAGCATTTCACCAATCTGAATGCGGGCATCGCCGCGATAAATGATAAAGCGCCACGGATTGAGCTTGCCGTGATCCGGCACGCGGGAGGCAATTGTCAGGATCTGCGCCAGTTCATCAGCCGATGGTGCAGGCTCAATCAGGCCGACAATCGGTGTGGAGCTGCGGGTTTTCAAAAAATCAATGAGATCTGACACGTTACTTCCTGCCTGTTCTGTTCGATTCCGTCATTATGACCGTCTTTATTGCCAATTCTGCTCTGCAATGACAGAGCGCATATGCAGTAATATGTGTTTATAATGCAAACGGGCGATATTTTGCTGGGCGCAGCCTTGAAAATGCCTTTACACTGCGGTCAAACAATAAAGACTTGAGACTTTGAAATTCAAATGAGTACCGGCTTATGAAATTCAGCCCTGTTCTGCACGCCAGAAACTTATCAGCCAAGAACACACAGCGTGTAAAGCAATGCCGCAATCTCTGCGCTTTTGCATTGGTTTCGACGGGTCTGATGATCGGTGGTTCAGCGTCAGCTCAGGAACTGCCTCAACCGCAGGACGGTTTCTCCATGCGCGTTGTGCCGGGCGCACAATTCGACAAGCTGCAATTACCTAAAATTTCAGTGCCGGAAGGCGAAACGCCGGACAACACACCGCCGACCGGTGCAATTATGTCGCCGGCAGCTCCGGCAGCGGGCATCACACCTTACGCTGATCCGCGCAGCCTGCAGAATTCACCGCTGGCCAATCAGAATGAGTTGCTGCTGGAAGCACAGCTGACAGCGGACGGCCCTGCTCTGAGCCAGGGGCTGGTATGGCGTGTATTCTCACCGGAGCCGGATGGTGAGGACAAGCTGCCGCTGATTGCAACAGCAACAGGCGGCACTGCCAGCTTTTCACTGCCGGAAGGCAGCTATCTCGTGCATGTCAGCTTTGGCCGCGCCGGAGCCACCAAGCGCATTACCGTGCGCAATGCCAGTCGCCATGAAAAACTGATCCTTGATGCAGGCGGTCTGAAGCTCAGTGCCAAACTGCCGGACGGCAAGGAAATTTCTGACAAATTCCTGCGCTTCTCGATTTATGAAAATGACGATGAAGGCAATGAGCGCTCGCTGATCGTGCCGAATATCAAACCGGATACGGTGGTGCGCCTCAATAGCGGCACCTATCACGTGGTTTCCAATTACGGCAATGCCAATGCCGTAATCCGCGCTGAAATTGTGGTCAGCGCCGGTAAGCTGACGGAGGCAACTGTTGAGCATAATGCGGCGGAAGTCACCCTGAAATTGCTGCGCGATGTCGGTGGGGAAGCGCTTGCCGATACATCATGGAATATCGTCAATACCAATGGTGATATCGTCTATGAAAGTGTCAGCGCCTATGCATCGCTGGTGCTTGCATCCGGTGATTATATCGCTGTGGCCAAAAACAAAGACCGTCTCTATCAGCGTGAATTTACCGTGGAATCCGGTAAAAACGAAGATGTTGACGTATTTGCCAAAGCCGAGAACGAAGTCGATAGCGATCAGGTTGATTAAAACATTTCCCAAAAATGGAAAATGCTCTGAAGTATCATTGTCATTTCCAAACTAATTTCACACAGCAATAAAAAACCTGCAATCATATGATTGCAGGTTTTTTATTTATATCAATATTTTGACTGAATTTGTTAATGCAAAAAATTCAATCAAATACCCGCCCCCTGGCTGAACCCCTGACCTTCATGGGTCAGCGTATTCACGAAGCGGCGGGTACGATCTTCCTTCGGCGAGCGGAAGATTGCCTGCGCGGTACCACGCTCTACAATCACACCATTATCGATAAACAGCACATCCTCGGCTATTCTCGATGCCAGCCGCAAATCATGGGTCACCATAATCATGGTTGTGCCTTCTTTGGCCAGCTGCGCCAGCACATCGACCACCTCACCGGACAATTCCGGATCAAGTGCCGAAGTCGGCTCGTCGCAGAGCAGAATTTTAGGCGACGGAGCCAATGCACGGGCGATGGCGACACGCTGTTGCTGACCACCAGAGAGGGTTGCAGGCCATGCATCAGCCTTCTGCGACAGGCCTACCTTTTCAAGCAGCTGCTTTGCCCGCTCCCTCGCCTTTTCCTTCGGCCATTTCTGAACTGTAATCAGACCCTCGGTGATGTTCTCGGTGACTGTACGATGCGGAAACAGCTGAAAATTCTGAAAGACCATGCCGGAGTGACGGCGGATCAGATGAATTTCTTTTTGGCTGACTTTGCGTTCAGGAGAAAAACTCAGCCTGTCACCCGCAATTTCAATATCACCGGAAGTCGGCACTTCCAGCAGATTGAGACAGCGCAGCAATGTGCTTTTACCGGCGCCGGACGGCCCGATAAAGGCTGTCACACTGCCCTCGGCAATTGACAGAGAGATATTGTCGAGCACGGTATGGTCGCCGAATTTTTTTACGATATTTTTGAGTTCGATCATCATGAACGGACCTCCAGAAAGCCGCCATAACGCTTCAGACGTGCTTCCAGACGGGTTTGCAGATAAGACAGCACAGAGCTGAGTGCCAGATAAAGGAGCGCGGCTTCCACATAAAGGATCAGCGGCTCATAGGTAACCGCAACGATACGCTGCGCCGCCTGAAACATTTCAGGCACAGTAATTGCCGCAGCCAGAGATGTGTCTTTAACCAGAGAAATAAAACTGTTGGAGAGCGGCGGCACGGCATTGGGCGCAGCTTGCGGCAGGATCGTGCGGCGCATCGCCTGCCCCCAGCTCATGCCTGTTGCATAGGCTGCTTCCCACTGCCCTTTAGGCACAGCGACAATCACGCCGCGGAAAATTTCAGAGGAATAAGCACCGATGCTTAAAGTAAAGCCGATCAGCGCCGCCGGAAATGCATCCAGCGTAATGCCGACACTCGGCAATCCGTAAAAGATCAGGAACAGCTGCACCAGCAAAGGTGTGCCGCGGATCAGCCAGACATAAAAATTGACGATTGCTGCAACGGGACGCGGCGCGAACAATCGGGTCAGAGCCACAAAAAGACCGAGTGTTGTGCCGAACAGAAATGACAATAATGTCAGCGGAATAGTGAAAACCAGAGCTGCCCACAATAGCGGCCCCAAAGATTCAAGCATAAGCGATAAAACGTCAGACATTGAATGCGTCCCCGTCATAATTGTTTCCCCTCAGACGGAATTACTGAGGCTGAAAATGGTTCCTGCCCCGTTGCCCGCGCAACGGAAAACCGGCGATAATATATCGCCGGTATCAAAGTTCCGGGAGGATAACTTATTTAGAGACGTCTGCGCCGAAATATTTTTCGGAGATTTTGGCATAAGTGCCGTCGGTTTTGATCTGCTCAAGCGCTTTGTTGACTTCGGCAAGCAAATCTTCCTCGCCTTTGCGCAGCAACACGCCGGAACGATCAGCATTTTCAAGCTCGGCAGCAACTTCCAGCGGCACATCAGGCTTCTGCTTTTTGAAGTCGAGGAAGGACAGGCTGGCATTCACTGTTGCTTCCGCACGGCCGCTCAGCACCAGCTGAACCGACTGGTCAAAGCCGTCATTGGCAACAATTTCCGCACCATATTCACGGGCAATTTTACCATAGTTGCTGCTCAGCGACTGTGCGGCTTTGCGGCCCTTCAGGTCTTCAAATTTCTTGATATCCGTATTACCGGTTTTCACAATCAGCACGGCTTTTGAAGCAATATAAGGCTCGGAGAAATTGTATTTCTTCTGGCGTTCCGGCGTAATGCCGACCTGATTGATAACTGCATCATAGCGGTTGGCATCGAGACCGGCGATCAGACCGTCCCATTTGCCTTCAAGGAATTTGGCTTCAACGCCGAGACGCTTGGCAATTTCCTGACCGATTTCCACGTCAAAACCGACCAGCTTGCCGTCTTTGTCATGATAGGTGAACGGCGCATAAGTGCCTTCTGTACCGATCTTGAGAACGCCTTCCGCTTTGATGCGATCCAGAGCAGCATCAGCGAAAGACTGGCTGGTCATAACGCCCGAAGCCAGAACGGCTGACTGCAACACACCAACTGCAACAATAGACTTAAACCAGCTCATATACCTTGTCCTTTTAAACGCAACCTTTTCACTGAAAAGGTTATTCTCATATTATAAAAGCTTTCCGGGCGGAGCTGCTGTGGTGCAGTCCGTGTTGCGAATAAGATGTCACGGCCACTCAAACCATCACAGATATAATTCCACGTCCTGCAATTTATTATGCAAAAATAAATTCCTAATTTTGTCCTATTGTAGAATTTTATACCAATCATAATCTTCAGGCTGACAGAATGAAAAAACACATTCTACAGAAACGTTTATTCTGCCCACTGATTTTCTGAATAATGCATGAACCGGTGTTTTGTTGCCTGATAGACGAAGATTTTTGCTCAAATCAGACTATATTGCAGAAAATCATTCATCCAGGCTTCATATTTGCGTCGCTATAAGAAGCTGTCGCTTGTCTGAAGTTCCTTTTAACACTGCCCTCAGGAATTTTTCTCATGTCCGCAGAAACTACCCCGACAAACCGTATCCGTATTGCAGCTGCAATTCTGATGGCACCGGACAACCGGATCTTGCTGGTACGCAAAGCGGGCACAACCGCATTCATGCAGGCAGGCGGTAAGATTGAAAACGGAGAAACACCGGTTGCAGCATTACAGCGTGAGCTTAGTGAAGAACTGGGACTGACGGTCAATCAGGATCAGGCGCATTATCTCGGAGCTTTCTCAGCACCGGCCGCAAATGAACCGGGCTATACGGTTGAGGCTGAGGTGTTTCGCATTGCCCTCACCCAGCCGGTCGCCAAGGCCGCAGAAATTGAAGAAATTGTCTGGGTTGATCCGCTGCAAAAAGTGGAACTGCCGCTGGCACCTTTGACGGAGAATTATTTGCTGCCGCTATGCAAGGAATTTATGCCTGTCGCAAAACTATAATCAGATTGCCTGCTTTTAGCCTAAAAACATCCGTAATTCATTGAAATATAGCAGTTAAACCGATTTCATTATCAGGAGAAACTATGACACACCGTAAAACAGCCGCCCTTTTCGCTTCAGCATTTCTTGCGGTTTCTTTTGCCAGTGCGCTTTCGCAACCGGCCTTTGCACAGGAGAAAAATGTGTCAGAAAAACAGCAGGCATTCATTGTGATCACAGGTGAAGGTGAAGCTCAGGCCGCTCCGGATATGGCTATTCTCGACCTGACCGTCTTGCGGGAAGCTAAAACCGCCCGTGAAGCGATGACCGACAACAATAAGGCAATGTCTCAGGTACTGGCTGCGATGAAAGAAGCCGGTATTGAAGACCGTGACCTGCAAACCTCCGGTGTCAATATTCAGCCGACCTACACTTATCCGAGCGATAAAAACGGCCTGAAAGCACCGAAAATCATCGGCTATAACGTAACCAACGGCCTGACCGTGCGTGTGCGCGATCTCGATAAAGTCGGCGATCTGCTGGATAAATCCATTGATCTCGGCGTCAACCAGAGCGGTGGCCTGCGTTTCGTCAATGATGATCCGTCAAAAGTGCTGATGGATGCCCGTAAAAAAGCCATGGAAAATGCCATGGAAAAGGCAAAAGTCCTGACCGAAACTGCCGGTGCAAAACTCGGTCGCGTGCTTGAAATCACCGAATATGGCAATAATCCGCGCCCGATGCCGATGGCACGCACCAAAATGGTCGCAATGGCTCAGGAAGCAATGGCTGATTCAGTACCGGTTTCAGCCGGTGAAAACAGCTACAATGTGAATGTGACCGTAAAGTTCGAAATCACACAATAAGCGAACCGGTCATATAACAATCAGAACCCTGCCCTTGCGGCAGGGTTTTTTATTATGCGCGGGATTGTACGGGAAAATCGCGCCGTGTCATTCCAAGCGGTCAAGAAAATAGGCGAATTCTGTATTTTCGACATTTTGCGCCCCGTTTTCATGGAAAAACTGAATATGCGGCCCTTCATTATGATGTTTGTGCTGATGTTCCTGTGATGCCCAGTGCTCTATGAAAACAAAGCGGGACGGGTCGGCACGATCAATGAACAGATCATAGCTGATATTCCCCTCTTCTTTGCGGGACTGATCGACAATCGCCTTAAGATCGCGCCGTAATGTTCCTTCTTTACCCGCCTTGGCGCGCAGGCTGACAACAACGAAGAGATCGCCCATAAACATGCTCCTCTCATTTGAAATCCTTGCCTGTTCAATGCGGACAGAGCATTTCCAATGGTCAAGAATAAACCGGAAATGTTCTGCCCGCATTGGAAGCAAAGCTTACTCGGCTTTGTCGTAGGAGAACTGGATACCTGCGGTACCGCCGGTCTGGATGAACAGATCCATAAATTGCGGAACTGTTTCCTTGCGCTGCCAGTCGCGCTGCAATTCGCAGAACAGCTGAACCACGCTGATCATCTTGCCGCCCGCCTGTTCTATGCGCCGCAATGCAGCTTCATGCGCCTGTACCGAAGTACCGCCCACAGCATCAGCCACGACATAGACTTCATAGCCTTCAGCAAGCGCATCAATCGCCGGAAATGTCAGACAGGCCTCAGTCCAGAGCGCCGTCATAATCAATTTCTTGCGTCCGGCCTGCTCTACGGCTTTACGGAATTCAACATCCTCCCAGGAATTGATTGTGGTGCGGTCAATCGTCGGAATCCCTTCAAGGGCTTTGCGGACCTGCGGAATAGGAGGCTTGTTGAGACCGGTTTTTACATTCACGGTTGAGTGAATAATCGGCAAATCATAAACGCGTGCAGCTTTGGATGCGCCAACGATATGATTGATAAGCAGTTGCCTGTCCATGGAGGCAATGGAGTTCACCTGCACAGGCTGATAATCAATAATGATAAAGGCTGAGTTTTTAGGGCTGAGCAGCCGGTCTTTTACAGGATCACGAATGGGTTCGCTTGTCATTGCATAGTCTCCTCGAACACAGGGAAAACAATTCCACAACGTCCCGAACCGAGAGCATCAAAGCCTCAGCCGAAACGCAATTCTGATTTAATTTCAAGCAGATAAGATGATAGTTACTTGCGGGTGACGAAATTTACCGACCGTTGTTTTTTGGAAAAACAACAACGCGGTGAAATAGTAACATCGGTGCCTTTATTAGAAAAGATTTGAATACTGAAACGCAGCATTCTATATTTGCAACGATGCAGAACCTGAACGACTTGTTCTATTTTGTCCAAGTGGTCACGCACGGCGGCTATGCTGCTGCGGCACGGATAACGGGTGTGCAAAAATCGACATTAAGCAGGCACATCACCAATCTGGAAGAGTTTTTGCAGGCAACGCTGATTTACCGGTCAAGCCGCCGTTTTGCACTCACTGAGGTCGGGGCTGAATATTACCGCCAATGTCTTGTTGTGCTCGAAAATATTGAGGCCGCACAGCGTATCATCGACCGCAATTATGAAGAGCCAAGCGGCACCATCCGCATTGTCTGCCCCGTCGGGCCGCTCAATTATAAAATCAGCGATTTGATTACAAAATTCATGCAGCACTTTCCCAAGGTTGATGTGCATCTCAAATGCATTAACAGAAATGTAGATGTGATCGGCGAAGGATATGATCTCGTTATTCGCGAGGACAATAACGGATATCATGAGAATAATGCGCTTGTGACTCGTGTGATTGGTACAAATCCGCAATGTCTCGTCGCCGGCAAGGATTTATTCAGCGATGCGTCTCCGCCGGCAGAACCGAAAGATCTGGCAGGATTTCCGACCCTTGCTTTTGGCTTTCCCAAAATTGAACGTGCTGTCAGCGCCGGCCGTCCTCACTATGAATGGTCATTCCGTGATGAACGCGGTCGTGCGCAGCGCATCAGACATGTGCCGCGCCTGATAACAGACAGCCATGAAACATTGCGCAACGCAGTGATACGCGGTCTGGGTATCGCACAATTGCCGTTCTGGATTGTTAGCGGGGATATAAAAACAGGACAGCTGATACAGTTGCTTCCCGATTACCGGCTTAATGAGCCGGTAATTCATGCTGTATATCCCTCAACCAAAGCGCAGGCACCCAATATCCGTGCTCTTGTTGGTTATCTGTCAGAGTCACTGAGCCTGAGCCGGTAATAAAAGCCGTTTTATGGTTTCTTCAGGTTCTGTTGCTGTTGGCTATAGGCACGTTTGGCTTCAATCAGCAGGTCTTTCTTGGTGTCGCTTGCAAAATTCAATACCCGCTCAACCGTATTATCATCGAGTTTCAGCACATCCACATCCAGATAATTACCGGAACCCGCAGTTAGTTTGGCGATAATCATCTCGGGATTACCGTCGCCGGTAATATCCGAAAAACTGACACGCGGCTCGCCCTTGTCACCAAAAACAGAGCCGTCGCGTGCAAAAATTCCGCCGCCAAGATAGTCAATCAGCCCGTCATCTTTATAGAGCGCAACCGTGTAACTGCCGATGGATGCAGGTTCCAGATCACCTTCTGAAATCACTGCAATCCGTTTATCCGGCAGTGGCATCATCACCGCATTTCTGGCGGATGCAGGCGCAACCAGAAGTGTTGAGACCAGGGCTGCGGTTAAAATCTGCTTTGAATATTGCATTGTCTTTTCCTGACATCTTTGAAAAATCTTTAAGCAATTTCCCAAAGATGCCCGCACAATAAGACTTTCCTGTGATGCATCACTGCTTGAGTGCCGCCCTTTCCTCTTCCGCTGACAACGGTGCACCGGCCTGAATGGACTGCAAATAAATATCGACAGTTTCCTGTGCTGAGGCAGGAATATAATTTTGCGTATCCTGCTGTGAAGCCAGCGCAAAACGCAATTTCCAATCCTCCTGCTCAAGACAAGATACAGCCACATAGCCGGACTGCCCCGCGCTGTTCAGACGAAACTCACGGCACAGATGATTTTCCCCGTCACGGAAGCTGGCAATCACCTGCATAGAGGCATTCTGCTCAGCCAGATTGACAGTCTCGCCGGAAGCCACTTTATGCAATTGTGCCTGCACGGCAGATGCTGTGAGCGAAGCAAGACCTGCGCCTTCAGGCTGTGCATTTTGCAGGCCGCTCTGCCCCATGAAATAACCGCTGAAACCGGTAACCGCAGCCAGCAAAACAGCTGCAGCGGCTGCCGACCAGTTGGTTGCAAAAAGCGGTTTGCGCGGCTTTGCACGAAACGGAACAATGACATTCTCGCGCTCTGCATCCGCTGAAACCGGCTCTGCCACTTCAGCAGTTTTCTGCTGTTTTTCCTGCTCATGGCGTGCAACCATGCCCTGCACGGCGGCCATTAATGCCTCCGGCACCGGCTCATCCAGCATCGGCCGCAAAGCGTCCTGTGCAGCCGCGCGGGTTTCCATAAACAGCGCCACGCGCGCGATCAGCGCATCGTCATGCTCCATAGCTGCTTCAATGCGCGCCGTTGTCTCTTCATCCAGCTCGCCATCGGCAAAGGCCATCAGCTCTTCATCGCTGAAATCTTTATGCGGTTGGGATTGTGTCATTGATTACCGCCTTTCACAGGGGATAAACGCATGGGATCCTTGTCTATTCCCGTTCGTTCAGCAAGATTTTTCCGTGCTCTCGCCAGTCTGCTCATCACAGTACCTATTGGTATCTCAAGCAGCTCCGCAGTCTCCTTGTAGGAAAGCTCTTCCACGCAGACCATAAGCAGCACCTCGCGCTGCTCGTCAGGCAAATGCCCGATTGCTTCCGACACATTTTGCAGGGTCATACGGGCAATAGCCGCATCTTCACCTGATGGTGTGCTGATATCTTCATGATTGGCAATATCATCGCTGATACCGGCTGTCTTCTGCCTGCGTAATGTATCAATCCAGATATTGCGCAGGATGCGGAACATCCATGCATCAAAGCGTGTGCCGGGCTGAAAACTGTGTTCTGCGGCCAGTGCTTTTTCACAGGCGGCCTGCACCAGATCGTCCGCTAACTCGCGGGAGCGGCACAAAGCGATAGCAAAACGGCGTAAATTCGGTAAAAAACCTATTAAACGCTGTGAAAAACTTAGTCCGTCATCTGTCATAAGAGGATTCTGTCCGAAAAATCGAATAAAACACCGAGCCATACGTTCTGCATTTGGGCAATCTTACGATAAAGCCCATCAACAGAAAACTGGAACAGATCAATGTTAAATTGTCTATACAGGCATACCGGCAGGCTTCTCCGCTCTGCCAGTCTTTTATTTGTTGCGACGGGTATTGTAACAACCGCTCCGTCGCTCATGCTTTCCGCTGAGTTCTCTGTCGTCAGTGCCGCTTATGCAGATGATGATGACGGCGATGATGGTGGCAGTGATGATGACGGAGGATCCGGTAATAGCGGGCGCTCCGGCAGTGACGGCGGCAAACGCTTTCGCGGGCCGCAGACGCTGATGGACTATCTGGACAACCGTCGTCAGATACAGGCGCCCAGAACCCGCAGCACGGCAAAGAAACGTCAACAGGCAGCACCTGTTTACGAGCCTCGCAGGCTTGTGGCACTCGGTCTCAGCGATGAGAATATTGCACAATTGCAGCAACAGGGTTTCTCTGTGGCTGACAGGGTGGAAATGCGCCTGACTGGTGCACAACTCACCCGTCTGCAAATACCGGCAAAAATGTCATTGCAAACTGCACGCCAGCGCGTATCCGCGCTCGTGCCGGATGCGGTGGTTGATTTCAACCATTATTACCAACCGGAACAGACAACCGCCCCGCAAACAGAAACAAAACCGGCTCCCGCAGCCTGCAACGGCACAGACTGCACGCTGATGCGTGATCTGATCGGCTGGAATGAGCCGAAAGCCGGTGCCGCGACTTGCACCACACTGCCAAAGATCGGCCTGATTGATACGGCCGTTAATCCCGATCATGAATCGCTCAAACAGGCGCGTCTGGAAATCATCCGCCTCAGTGATGATGAGCTGCCGCAATCAGGCACGCAGCATGGCACAGCCGTTGCGGCTCTGCTTGTCGGCGCAGAAAACAGCCGTGCACCGGGCTTGCTTCCGCAGGCAGAACTGATTGCAGTGGATGTGTTTCACGGCACCAAAGGCGATAATAACCGTGCCACAACCTATGACCTGATCCGCGCAATTGATCTTCTGGCGGAAAAACAGGTACCGCTCATCAATATGAGCCTTTCAGGGCCGGATAATTTATTGCTGCAAAAGGCCGTTGAGGCGGCGGCACAGCGTAAAATTACACTGGTTGCTGCTGCGGGCAATGAAGGCCCTCATGCCAAACCGGTTTATCCTGCCGCCTATCAGAATGTGATTGCGGTCACGGCGGTTGACCGCAACGGCAATCCGTACAGGCGCGCTGTGCGCGGCGAGCATATTGATCTGGCTGCACCGGGTGTCGGTGTCTGGACGGCAGCTTCCGTATCCGGCGCACGGCAAAAGACCGGCACATCTTTTGCAGCACCATTTGTCACTGCCGCAGCAGCAAGGTTGAAAGCTGAAAAGCCTGATCTGGATAACCGGCAAATTGCGGAAGAGCTGAGCCGTCAGGCCAAAGATATGGGAAAACCAGGTCATGATCCTGTCTTCGGCTGGGGGCTGATTAATGCGCAGTCTCTTTGTACCAGCTAATAAAGATTAAGCCCTGCAATGGATATTGCAGGGCTTATAATTAAGGCACTTGTTTTGTTCAGGCGGCCATCCGATGGTTCATCAACATGCCGATCATCACCATACGTACGGCATCTTCCGAGGCATGTGCCAATAATTTAGGGGCGGCATCAATCGCATCCTCCAGTGAGCAGGGGCGGCTCAGGATAGATGCGAAAGCATCAATACCGTGATCGAGATTGAGACGTACACCCTTCCCGATTGTACCCGCCAGCGCGATCACCGGAGTACCGCGTTTTTTGGCGCGTAAGGCCACTTCTGCAGGAACTTTGCCGAATGGTGTCTGCCCGTCCAGACTGCCTTCAGCAGTAATCACCAGATCAGCATCCGTTAGATAACGGTCAAGATCGAGATATTGCATAACGATCTCATAACGCGGATGCAGCTTGCCACAGAGCAGACCCAGTACCGCAGCGCCCAAGCCGCCGGAAGCCCCTGCCCCTTGCGCAGAACCGACATCTATACCGGTCGCCAGACCGATGTGATGCGCATAATTTTCCATAGCATGTGCCAGTATTTCCACCTGCTCCGGCGTAGCGCCTTTCTGCGGGCCAAAAACACGAGCCACGCCACGTTCTCCCAGCAGCATATTATGCCAGTTCACAGCCGCATCAATCTGCACAGTTTCAAGACGCGGATCGCGATTGCTGATATCAATTGCGGCAAGTTTGCCGAGAGCCGCGCCACCGGCATCCAGCACGCACCCTGCACTGTCGAGCAGTTTAATGCCGAGCGCCTGCGCCATGCCTGCACCGCCGTCATTAATACCGCTGTCACCGCAGCCCAGCAGAATGCGCTCGGCACCGGCATCCAGTGCGGCTTTGACCAATTCGCCGACACCATAGCTGGTAGTCAGGCACGGGTTGCGCTGGTCACGGGGTACGAGGCTCAGCCCTGCGGCCGAAGCCATTTCCAGAACGGCCGTGCGCTTGGCGTCACCATTGGCACCGCGCGTGCCCAGAAATCCGAAATGTGCCTGAACCGGCTGGCCAACCGGCCCCGTCACCATTACCTCATGCAATGTACCTTGCGTGGCATTAATCAGCGCCTTGGTAAAACCTTCGCCACCATCTGCCATCGGCGCTTTAATAATATGTGCATCCGGCACAGCCCGTCGAATGCCTTTCTCAATCGCATCTGCAGCTTCGTCCGCGGACAGGCTTTCTTTGAAACCTGATGGGGCAACCAGAACAGTGATAGACATTGTGACAGTTTCCTTTGCAAATTGTGACAATTGAATTGCAAGGGAAGAACGGGGGCTGACGCGGTTTATTCCGCAGAATTTTATTTATTTTCAAAAAACATAAAAAAAGCCCCGATATTCATCGGGGCTACGTAACTCTTTGAATTATTTCAGGCTCATTCCCTGCATCGGCCATATCAGCAAGGCGAATATCATCAGCAATCCAATGAATGGCACGATCAGCCAGAGTGCCAGCCGCAGCAAATCCCGCTGGCTGAAAGGTTGCGGATCGGCTGTGCCGAACAATGTGACAGGCTTTGCGGAAACCAGCAGTGTCTGGCAGAATCCGCTGGCCAGCGTAACCACCAAAATGAGCGGCGTGACTGCAATTCCGAGACCGGCCAGCGGCAGACAAAGCGCAGGTATAAGCACAATAGCGCGGGCAGTTCGGGAATTGATGACAATATGCGCCAAGGTCGCCGTGATCGCAGCAAAACCGATAATCAGCGCCGGATAACCGGCCAGTCCGGCACCAAAAGCACTTAGCATTCGCTGTGCGATCAGTTCCGCAGTACCGGTGGTAAGCAGCGCCTCGCCGATTACCAGAGTACCGGCTAAAAACAGCAGCAGGTTCCACTCCACCAGTTTCAGTGCTTTTTTAAAGGAAACCGGTGAGAGCTTTTCAGATGTCACCAGCAATGCGGCAATCAAGGCAATCAATGGCATATCAATGCCGTGTAATGCCGTAGTGGCAAACATCACTACCGTTGCGCCGGTAATCAGCAACAACATTTTCTGCTGGTGTGTCAGTGCTGTTTCGTCCTGCTTGTCCGTCCATTGCGGCAGCGATTGCTTGCGCTCTTCAGCATTCAAAAACAAGCGCAGAATAAGCTCGCAGGCAATCAGACTGATAAGCAGTGAGAACGGCGCGGCAAAAGCAATCCAGCTGAGAAAATCCATTTCACGACCACCGGTTCGGCTGATGAAATCCGCAGCTACCAGATGTGCGCCTGCGCCTGTGAGTGACGCACCGGCAGACAGCAAAATAATCGTGGGGAACAACAAGGCCAAAGCACGGGTAAAACCGGCACTGAATGCCGAACCGGCAATTGCCACATAGACAGGCAATAAAATTGCTGCGCGCGCGGAGGTGGAAGGAATGATGAAGGCCGTCATGAAGACAAATAATGTCAGCAGATAAAATAGTGACCGGACGGATTTCAGCCTTGTCAGATTACGCAGCAGCAACCTCTCAATCAGACCTGATGCCTGCAAGACAGCTGCAAGAATGAAGGCCGCCAGCATCAGCCAGATTATGTCTTTGCCAAGCGCCGCATAGACAGCCTCATTACTCACGGTTCCGGTAACAGCCAGTGCGATTGCACCACTGAGCGCCACAGGTGTTTCCGGCAAATCCAATATCACCCAGCATACAAGCGTGACGACGAAAACCGCAACGGACACCCGCATTGGCATGGTCAGCCCGTCAATTGCTCCAAAAATCAAAATAGCGGAAAAACCAAGGATCAGTGCCGCAATGATTTGCTTCACTTGTTTCAGCGGCATTGCAGATACCGGCACAGCAGCTTTTGATGAATTGTCAGCCAGTTTAGCCGGTGTAAGTCTTGTAATATTATGAAGTGATTGTTCTGCCATAAGCCTGAGCCCTTATATGTTTCTTGTCAGGGCTAACGGCTGAGGCATGAGATTATTCCGTTTTATTTCAAAATCGCACCGGTGCAGAATCATAACCACCGTAAAAACACAGTAATAAGCGCGGTTTATCGGTATCAACTATATCAAAGCCTGCCCGATCTCCACCCTTTGAGAAAAAGCAATCACTCATCTGCTCGCAAAAATGCTGCACAATAAAAAAGATCCGACAGGGATAGAGGGGTGCGCGGTAAATCAATGATAGTAACCGCAAAGTTACGCACATAATCTGCAATCAATTCGGCCATACCCCATTGATACGAAAGATCGCTTGGGTTAGAACGGCTTTGCTTTATATCAAAAGCGACTGCGCACCCGTAGCTCAGCTGGATAGAGTGCTGCCCTCCGAAGGCAGAGGTCACAGGTTCGAATCCTGTCGGGTGCGCCATAAAAATCAATCGCATGAATAAAATGTTGTTTAATCCGGCTTACTGCATAGATGAACATCACCTCCGTTTCGCACACGGACTTCCGTTATCAAATCTCTGCATTTTCAGCTGGATGACTCAGGCACAAGTGCAATTTTAAGTCCCTGTCCCTGAAGATAATCAAGCACCGCATAAAGCATGATTAAAATGCCAAATAGCTCCAATGTTTCTTCCATCGTCGAAACAATGAGATAGGACGGGGTAAAAAAGGTTTCATCGGCCAGAACAGCGCCGATCCCTTCGAAAATCAAGGCGCCGGTCACAAAAACAGCACCAGCTACAAAGAACAATATTGTTGTGCGTCGTGGCAGTGTAATCAGCCACCGGATGTAAATCAGAGCAATGATAAGCACGACAAAAACAGCCGGAATGATCCACGAAAAAAGTGCCTGAGTTGTACCGGGAACTACATAACCATCTATCCGCCACAAACCATGCATATCGGTTGCCTCATCAAGCGACATATAAAAGAATATCACTGCCAAACCCCACCATGCGATTGCAGAGCGTGATCGTAATCGCTGAACCCATGCGGCCAGCGCCAAGCTACATGCTGTCACAAATAACTGGATCACGGAAAACCAGGTTGGTATGTTCATTTCCCGGTTGAGGTCGAACATATGGCCAAAGCGGTTAATCGGGTCCATCGCCACCCCACAGGCTTTGGTATACCAGCACACCATAACAACAGAATGAAAAAATATAAGAATGGCAATTGCACTCGCCAATATGAGTGCAATAAAAGACGGCCGGATATTGAAGTACTGATGTTCCTGAGTTTGTTGCATCGTCTTCCCCCGAAAAATGCATCCTCATATATACATTTTACAGCAACAATAGATTTGCTTCAACTGAAGCAATGCAACTGACTTTTACTTCTTCATCTGCACGTAATTTGGCACGAGTTCTCCCGCTGGCCTATACAGTCATCCTCCGCATTGTCTCATCAGCCCCCATGCCCGTTGTTGGCTCCAATCAGGTGCTTTGACGCATCTTTCGATGCGTCAAAGTTTCAGGTTTTAGCTGGCTTCCGTTTCGCGTTTGCGTCTGAGCAAAGCGTGAAAATCCGGATCACCGCTCAATGACTGGAGTGCCCAGAATCTTTCAAGCCATTCAGCCTCTCCCTCCCAATCACTCTCGATCAGCAGGCGGATATTCTTAAGCGCATTCTCCCTGTCCCCTGAGAGCGCATGCGCGCCGGCAGCGTGGAAATGACACCAGTTGATCTCCTGACTTGCCTTTTCAAAATGCAAAGCAAGATTCAGACAGGTTTCATAGGTCAAATCACCGATATTTTCAGCAGGAAGGCTGCAACTATAGGCCATATGGTGATCAAGCTCTGTCAGTCCGACAGCTTTACCAATGGCCAGCGATCCTTTGTTTGAAGCATGACTGTGCCATTCGATACCGTGAATGCCCCGTCGGATGCATTCCGCAAGAGTTGCAGAAGACACAGCACGTCCCAGCCCCATACGCCGGAAAGCAGGATCTGTGTCCACACCAATTTCGCAGCGCGTTCCAGAAACACTATCCGTCAGGCAATGGCTTACCATTGCTCCCTGATGTAATGCGCAGAAGCCGACTGCATTTTCAAAGAAGGCGTCCGCAGAACCCCATCCTTCCGCCTTCTCCTCCAGCAACTCAATGTTTTCCGGATTGCGGCTAAAGAGTTCCTGATTAATCGGAACGATTTCAAACTCTGCTGATGGCAGATAAGGTTCCGGCAGCGCATTGCCTGCAACATATCCCATACGGATACGGGGATGCGGCACGACAAACTGATTGCCCCAGATTTTGGTGAAATGCGGAAACCAGCATTCCTCGGCAAACAGATAAGCCCAATCCGGAATGATATCCCTGATATCATTCGCAGTTTGTTGCGAAATATCCGGATTTCCGGCCAGAAAATACCCGTCTCCATTGATGACGATGACAAGCTTAGGGTTTACCGGACTGTCCGCCCAGACTTCCCCGTCGATTGATCCGTCCAGAACGGAAGCGATAGTGACATGAATTGAAGAAAGTTCAGCCAGAATGGCCTGAGCGGCCGGATAGGCCTTTTGCTCTAATTTTTGCATATAAAAGCGATCCTATGGATGCGATGCTATGCATTCGCACCATGAGTGATACCAGTCGGAACTGATAAACTGTTCCGTGTACAGCCGGCTTACGCCCGCCGGCATCCGGCGAAAAAGTAACTGTCATCCTGATACCCCGCTTTTATCTCAAACATACTGCAATCACGTTGCAGAACAATCAGATATGGCTGGCAGAAGTGAAGCACAAGAGATATTTGCGCTCCACTTTGAGACCTCTTCAAGTCTCGACAAATACCTGACAAAAACCCACAATCACACCTCTCAGCCCCCCTGTTCTTGCTTTTTGCAGAGCTTAAACGGAATAATAACTTGCCTATCCAAAGGAGAAAAACCATGGAGACGTTTACAGGCGGGTGTCTTTGCGGAAATCTGCGGTTTTCCGCTACAGGAAAGCCCTATCGGGTTGGTATTTGCCACTGCCTTGATTGTCGCAAACATCACGGCGCTCTTTTCCATGCATCAGCAATATTCCCGCAGGAGGCTGTCGCTATCAGCGGTGATACCCGCAGCTATGCGGAGCGCTATTTTTGCCCGCAATGCGGTTCTACGGTCTTCGGGCGATCGGATGATGAAATTGAAATAAATCTGGGCTCACTTGATGAGCCGAACCAATTCGTACCAACTTATGAATTATGGACTATTCGCCGTGAAACATGGCTTCCGTCCTTCCCGCTTCAGAGGAAATATGAGCGAAACCGCACTTCCACGCGCCGTCAGGAAGAATAAAATCTGAGCCGTAAACTTCCGGATGTGCTATATTGAATTATACCCGCACATTCACGGAGGTCACGATGTTAATCCATGACATGCCCCGTCCGGAAGTTGAGGAAATGCTGCGCCATGTAGGCATCGGCTATCTGGCCTGTTCGGTTGAAGACAAGCCCTATGTAGTGCCGCTCCGTTTCATACACAGCAACGGTTATCTCTATTCCCTGACTTCCGAGGGGAAGAAAATGGAGCTCATGAGAGCCAACCGCAATGTATGCGTCAGCTTCTCAGATGTTCATGGCTCCAATAACTGGCGCTGTCTGGTTATTTCCGGTCATTTTGAGGAAATACCCAAATCCCTGAGCAAAGACAGCCTGTATTATCACGCACATGAGCTGCTGGCAGCCGGTGCGAACTGGTGGGAACCCGCTTATGTCAAAACCATTTTGCGGGGTGAGGAACGGCCGTTAGAACCTTTATATTTCAGAATATCGGTTCTTGAAACGACCGGCCATCAAGCCCAGCCCTGAGAATGGCTGAATTATTCAGCGGCAACCATTGCCTGCGGCAGCGTAAAGATCATGTCAAAAATATACGTAAAAACAAACGTATAAATCAGGAAGAACAGCAAGAGCACAGCTTCCATCTGAAAGGCTTTCCAGAAGCCGACAGAATACCAGACCATATAAATCGGAATGATAATCACGAACAGGCCGAACTCAAATATGAAAGCATGGGCAATACGCACCCAGACACTGCGTCCGGTTGACTGACGGCGTGCCTCCCATTTCTCAAACATGAGATTAAATGTGTAATTCCACGTCACAGCGATGAGAGAAACGGCAACAGCAACCGGCAGAGAGCCCTGCGCGTCGCCGCCGCTCAAAAACATCAGCAGCAAAGTTGAAGCGGCAATCGCAATAAGTTCAAAAGTACCGACATAGACAATACGCCGCTTAAGCGGTTTAAGCACGAACATAGACAGCTCCTGAGCAGAATATGTCGCATTCACTGCGCCCACTCTGCTCGTTCTGGATTCTCGGATGCGCATGCCACAAAGCGTTAAATGTATCCGTTTAACGGGGACACATCCTGAAAATCTGACTTGTGAGCCGGCACGCCCCGGCACTCATAAAAACGGGAAAAAATCAGCAGATCGCGGTTTTCCATCTGCGAAATTCAGAAATAAGAGCCTCAACCGGATATGTCAACAGATGAGCCGCCACTAATTAGATCAAGCTAAATTGAATAGAGTAATGTGCGGACAAAATTTTGATCGCCCGCACATCCTTCAAACACGCATAAACTACAGAATTAACTCGTCACCTCGGAACGATGATAAGTGACCTGCGGATAAGGAATGTTAATGCCCTCATCGCTGAATGCGGATTTCACCCGTTCCGTTGTCGTATTGCTGACCGTGAAATAATTCGGCGCCTCAATCCAGTAACGGCAACTGATGACCACAGAACTGTCTGCCAGCTGGGAGACAAAATAAATCGGCTCTGGTGTTTTCAGCACGCCTTTTTGTTCGGAAATAATGGTTTTGAGAATAGTGAAGGCTTTTTGCACATCATCCTCATAACCAATCCCGACTTTAAAATCATGCATACGGGCTTTGTGGCGGGTGAAATTGGTAACCGGCGTATTCCAGAGAACCGAATTGGGTGCCATGACGAACAGCCCGTCATAGGTTTTCAGCTCTGTCGAAAACAGCCCGATTTCCTGTACGGTACCGGCAATTGCACCCGCATTAATATATTCTCCGACTTTGAAAGGGCGCAAAACCAGCAGCATAATACCGGCAGCAATATTCTGTAATGTGCCTTGCAATGCCAGGCCGATAGCCAGACCAACAGCACCCAATGCGGCGAGAATTGAAGCAGTCTGGATACCAAACTGCCCCAGCACCATCACCAGAACGACAACCAGAATGCCATAGCGAACAGATGCGCTGAAAAACACAACGAGCGTCTGGTCGAAGCCTTTGAATTTGGAAAGGGATTGCCGCGTCCAACGCTGCAAGATCCCTGCGATAATCCAGCCAACACTGAGAATGATAATCGCGCCGATTGTTGAAAGCGAGTAACTTAAAACGAGATTGGAAATCTGGATGGCAAGGGCATTGGTATTTTGAATAAATTCAGCTGTCTGTTCCTGCATGTGTCATCTTCAGTTTAATGTTTGATAGCAGCGAAAATGGTGAAATAGCTCTTTATCCGTCAATAATTTAATGCACCAGAGGTTTAAGACAAGAGACTATCGCGGAAATCACTGCGAGTACGGGCACATAATTTGTTTCAGCCTGAAATTCTGAAATGCTGAATATATTTCGCGGAAAAAGACATCATGGAATAACTGCACATGTCATGTTAAAAATTGCGAATATCTTCCGTGAACAGGATAGCCAATGCCTGACGCATTATTAAACAACCGTGATGCGCGCCGTCTTTTTCTTCACCGGCATCAGCTTTTATGTCGAGAAACCGGATCAGGCAAAGGTGCGGATTTGTCCGGTGTTTTAACCGATCTCGGCTTTGTGCAGGTCGATAGTGTGAATACACTTGCGCGGGCGCATGATTTTATTCTGTGGTCGCGCCGCAGCCGCTATCAGCCCGAAGCACTCAACAATCTGATTGCCACTGAACGCAATGCATTTGAACATTGGACCCATGATGCTGCAATCATTCCCATGCAGTTTTTTCCGATGTGGCGCTTGAAATTTGCCCGTGACGAAGCCCGTATGAAGCAAAGATGGTCAAGCTGGCGACGGGACGGCTGGGCTTCGCAGTTTGATGAAATATTGGGCCATGTCGAAAAGCACGGACCAACCACCTCCTCCGATGTCCGTGGCGACACGCCTGCCTCATCCGGTGGCTGGTGGAACTGGCATCCTTCAAAAACCGCTCTGGAATTTTTGTGGCGTTCAGGACGGCTGGCGATTAGTCACCGCGAAGGTTTTCGCAAGTTTTACGATCTGACGGAGCGGGTCATACCGGAACCGTTTCAACACTCACAAATGCATGAAGCAGAGATTATTGACTGGGCAATGTCCGCATCAATGGATCGTCTTGGCTTTGCAACGCATGGTGAACTTGCTGCATTCTTTGACATTGCAACACGCGAAGAGGCAAAACAATGGTGCATTGAAGCCAAAGCTGTAGGTCGTCTCGTCGAGCTTGATGTTGAAATGGCTGACGGTTCTCTGCGGCGTTGCTACTCCACACAAGCACTCCTGAATTCCGTGTCTGACTTGCCGGAACCGTCATCACGTGTGCGGATATTATCGCCTTTTGACCCTGCCCTGCGTGATCGGGCACGGGCTGAAAAACTGTTCGGGTTCTATTATCGTATCGAAATATTTGTACCGGCACCGAAACGCCAATATGGCTATTATGTATTTCCGGTCATGCAGGGAGACAGGCTTATTGGCCGTATTGATGCGAAGCGGGAGGATAAAAAGCTCGTCATTACGGCATTCTGGCCGGAACAAAGCATCAAAATGGGTAAAAACCGCATTACAGCGTTACAGGCCGAACTGGAGCGCATCGCATCATTTCTGAAGCTGACAGAACTATCTTACCTGCCGAACTGGTTGCGGAATTAGCACTGCATCACGCCGTTCCTGCAGAAGATTGACGGCTGATTGCCCGTGCAACCCGTGAGGATGGCGAGCGGCCAAGCTGAGCGCTGATCCAGACGGCGCAATCCACCAGCTGTTTCAGGTCGATACCGGTTTCCACACCCGTCCGGTTAAACAACCAGACCAGATCTTCTGTCGCGACATTGCCCGTAGCGCCTGCCGCATAGGGGCAGCCGCCCAGCCCTGCGACCGAGGCATCAAAAGCTCTTACACCCAAGGCATAGGCCGCCACAACATTGGCGATAGCCATGCCATAAGTATCGTGAAAATGTCCGGCAAGAGCCGTAACGGGAACCTGCGCCCCGATACTTTCGATCAGCCGTTTAACACCATCGGGCACGCCGACACCAATCGTGTCGCCCAGACTGATTTCATAACAGCCCATATCGATCATTTCTTTGGAGATGCGCGCGACCCGTCGCGGATCAATATCTCCCTCATAGGGACAGCCCAGCGCACAGGAGACATAGCCGCGTATTTTTAGTCCCATTTTCAGAGCCTGTTCTGTCACCGGCGCGAAACGCTCCAGCGATTGCGCAATTCCGGCATTGATGTTCTTGCGGCTGAAAGACTCCGAAGCCGCAGCAAATACGGCAACCTCTTTTGCACCTGCGGCCACCGCTGCCTCAAAACCTTGCAGATTAGGAGTGAGCACCGAATAGGAAACGCCTTCATGGGTTTTCAGTCCCTGCATAACCGCCGCCTGATCCGCCATTTGCGGTATCCATTTCGGAGATACAAAAGCCGTCACCTCAATGTTACGCAAACCGGCCGCGACCAGACGCTCGATCAGTTCAAGCTTGATACCTGTGTCAATAATCTGCTTCTCATTTTGCAGACCATCGCGCGGGCCGACCTCAACAATTCTGACACGCTCTCCCATTATGATCTCCCGTCAGCTTACGCTGTTCTGCTTTCCTCGAGTCCCAATTCTTGCATCATCCGCTCGCGAATAATGTATTTTTGTATCTTACCTGTCACCGTCATCGGAAACTGATCGACGAATTTAACATGATGCGGGATTTTATAATGCGCGATCTGCCCCTCGCAGAAAGCGCGGATGTCCTCAGCGGTCAGTTCGGCATCTGCACGCAAAATAATCCATGCGCAAACCACTTCACCATATTTATGATCGGGAACACCCACAATCTGAACATCCCTGATTGCAGGATGGCGAAACAGAAATTCCTCAACCTCACGGGGATAAATATTCTCGCCGCCACGGATAATAATATCCTTTATCCGCCCGACAATATTGCAATAGCCCTCATCATCAATGGTTGCGAGGTCGCCACTATGCATCCAGCCACCCTGATCCACGGCCTCATCAGTCTGGCGCTGATCGTCCCAATAGCTATGCATAACCAGATAACCGCGCGTACAGAGCTCTCCCGATACACCACGCGGCACAATTGTTCCGCTGCTATCAATGATCTTCACTTCGCAATGCGGCTGAACCCTGCCAACCGTTGAAACACGGCGTTCAAAACTGTCATCCACGCTGCTTTGAAACGACACCGGCGATGTCTCTGTCATACCATAGGCGATTGTGATCTGTTTCATATGCAGATGCTCGATTACCCGCTTCATCACCTCAACCGGACATGGACTGCCCGCCATGATACCGGTGCGCAGGCTTGAAACATCGAATGTTGCAAAGTCAGGATGATCGAGGATGCTGATGAACATGGTCGGCACACCATATAATGCGCAGCAATGCTCATTCTGCACGGCCTTCAGCACGGCTAAAGGTTCAAAAGACTCCGCCGGATAGACAATCGTCGCGCCATGTGTGAGGCATCCGAGATTACCCATCACCATCCCGAAACAATGATAGAGCGGCACGGGAATGCACAGCCTGTCGCGGCTTTGCAGGCGGATTGCATCGCCGACAAACCGTCCATTATTGAGAATATTGCGATGCGTGAGTGTCGCCCCTTTCGGCGAACCGGTTGTGCCTGAGGTAAACTGAATATTGATGGGATCATACGCATTCAAACCCGCAGCAATCTGCTGCAATGTGTCCAGTTCTGCCACTTCCGGCGCAACAAGCAGATCGTCGAAATTAATCATGCCGGATGTTTTGTCTGTGCCGAGGCGTATAACCCATCGCAATTGCGGGAAACGCTCAATCCGCAGATTATACGGGTCTGAAACAGGGATTTCCGGCGCTAATTCGCAGAGCATCGCAATGTAGTCGCTGCTTTTAAAACGAGGAGACAGGATAATCGCCCTGCACGCCACCTTGCTGAGTGCAAAAGCAAGTTCGGTCAGACGGTAGGCCGGATTGATATTAACGAGGATCAGACCTGCTTTTGCCGTGGCAAATTGCGTTAAAACCCATTCGGCATTATTGGGCGACAGGATCGCAACCCGATCTCCTTTTGTCAGACCGAGGCGTAACAAGCCGCAAGCCAGAGCGTCCACTTTTTGACTGAGTTCGGCATAGGTCAGCCGTATATTCTGATGCACTGAGATCAGGGCATCAACATCCGGATATCGCAAACAGGTTTCATCGAAAAACTGGCCGATTGTGGCTTCTATCAGCGGATGTTCCGTCACGCCTTTCACCAAGCTCAGTTTTTCTGTCACTTTCATTCCTCCTGTGAGGTCAGCGCAAGCTGCTCCTTTGCCTCTCCGTCTGCGGGCTCAAAATCAGCCAGTTCCGTTCCTTCATTGACCTGATCGCCGACAGCGCAGCGGAAGGCTTTCACATAGCCCGCAGCAGGTGCGGTTATTTTGAATTCCATTTTCATGGCCTCAACGATCAGAAGCGGCGTGCCTTTTGCAACCTGCTGCCCCTGCTCCACCAGCAAGGCGGTAATACTGCCGGGCATGGGTGCCACGAGCCCGTCATGGGCAGTTGCGTGTTCCGGCGACACATCAAGCGGATCAAGCCATTCCGGCTTCCAGCTTTGTCCATCTGTGAAAAGGTGGATGAAATTGCCTGATCTGACTGCCGTGAAGGTTTTACGCAGCTCGTCAATCTCGGCAATGATGCGATTGCCCTTGTCTTGTCGGCCGGTGGCGGTGACATCAAGCGAACCTGTCTGCAACCGGTATCCTCTGCCCAGATAGGTCACAGAGACAATGTGCTGTGCCGCGCCATAGCGGAAAATCAGATCACGCCTGGCCTGTATATTGAGCCGGAAACTGTCGCGCCGCTGCAAGAAAGAAGATAACGGAGCCTCATCGGCCTCATGCAGCAATTGCGCCAGTGCCGCTAACAGAAACACTTCAGCGGGCGGTTCCTGCGCTTCAGGAAAGAGCGCCGCAATTTCCCGTTCAATCAAGCCCGTATCAAGATCAGCCTGCACAAAGGAACGGCAAGTCACGAGACGCGAGAGAAACTCAATATTGCTGGCAATGCCCGCAATCTGCATATCGGCCAGTGCACGTTCCATGCGGCGCAGGGCTTTGTCTCGCGTTTCATCCCAGACAATCAGCTTGGCGATCATCGGATCATAAAACCGGCTGATCGCATCTCCCTCCTCAACACCTGCATCAATACGCACATGAGCGTTTTGCTCAGGCAAATGAAAATGCACAAGCTTGCCCGTTGACGGCAGAAATCCGGCAGACGGGTCTTCCGCATAGATACGCGCCTCTATGGCATGGCCGGAGTGAGACAACTCCTCCTGCGTAATGGGCAACTGCTCACCACTCGCAACGCGCAACTGCCATTCCACAAGATCAAGGCCGGTTATCATTTCCGTTACCGGATGTTCCACCTGAAGGCGGGTATTCATCTCCATGAAATAAAACTGCCCGTCAGGCGCAACGATAAATTCGACCGTGCCCGCACCCGTATAATGCACTGCGCGCGCGGCATCTGTGGCGGCCTTACCCATGATGCGGCGCTGCTGTGCGGAAAAATGCGGTGCCGGTGCTTCCTCAACGATCTTCTGGTGTCTGCGCTGCACCGAGCAATCCCGCTCGAACAGCGAGACATAATTGCCGTGACTGTCGCCAAAAATCTGAATTTCAACATGGCGCGGGCGGGTAATATAGCGCTCGATCAGCACATGATCGTCGCCAAAAGCCGATTGCGCCTCACGCTGACAGGCAAGCAGGTTTTGCGTAAATTCCTCAGGCCTTTCAACAAGCCGCATACCTTTGCCACCACCGCCTGCCGATGCTTTGATGAGGACAGGATAGCCGATTGCATCGGCCTCCCGCTGTAGCTTTTCAGGTGTCTGATCTTCCCCGTGATAACCGGGGATCAGCGGAATACCCGCCGCACCCATCAGCCTTTTCGCCTGTGACTTCAAACCCATGACCCGAATGGCTTCAACCGGCGGACCGATAAAGACAATTCCGGCCTGCTCACAGGCAAGGCAAAAAGCTTCATTTTCCGAGAGAAAACCATAGCCGGGGTGAATGGCCTGTGCACCGGTGGCTTGCGCCGCAGCAATGATTTTTGCCCCGTCGAGATAGGATTCTTTTGGTGGCGCAGCGCCGATATGAACGGCCTCATCCGCCAGCCGCACATGCCGCGCCTGCGCATCGGCATCTGAAAACACAGCAACCGTGCGGATACCCATGCGGCGGGCGGTTTTGATGATGCGGCAGGCAATTTCGCCGCGATTGGCAATCAGAATTTTGTCAAACATCATCTGATCCTGTCCGGTTTATCCATGCCGGTACCCGCTTATCGAGAAAGGCGCTCAGGCCTTCACGGGCTTCCGCATTCATACGCAGAGCAGCAATATTATGCGCGGTTTCCTGCGCCAATGCATCGCCCATCATCTTGCCTGCAACATTGCGGATCAACCGTTTTGCGGCGGCCTGTGCCTGCGGGCCGCCTTTCAGCAGAGCCGATATCAGATCATCAATCGCAGCATCGAGCGTCTCCGCTTCCGTCACTTCATGCACAAGGCCGATTTGCAGGGCTTTTGCAGCATCAATGCGCTCCGCAGTCAGAAAATACCGTGAAGCCTGCCGCACACCGATAGCGCGCAGCACATAGGGGCTGATAACCGCCGGAATAATGCCGAGCCGCACCTCGGATGTGGCAAAACTTGCCTGCGTTGAAGCAACACAAATATCGCAGGCAGAGGCGAGCCCCATGCCGCCGCCCAATGCTGCACCATGCACACGGGCGATTGTCGGCTTGGGTATCTCGGCCAGAATGCGAAACATCTGTGCCAGCTTTCCTGCATCGGCAAGATTGGCCTCAAAACCGGCCTCACCGGCAGCTTTCATCCAGTTGAGGTCACCGCCTGCGGAAAAGTTTTTGCCGCGGCCGGCCAAAATCACAATACGGGTCTCGTCATCCGCACCAAGCTGCGTAAAGGCCTGTGTCAGTTCGGCAATGAGCGCAGCATCAAATGCATTATGCCGTTGCGGACGGTTCATCCAGATGGTTGCCACGGAGCCGTCGCGGGTAATTTCCAAGGCCTCATACATGATTTGCCTCACATTCTGAAAAGACCGAATTTGGTTTCTTTCACCGGAGCATTCAGCGCAGCAGCCAGTGAAAGACCGAGAACGCGGCGGCTTTGGGCGGGGTCAATAATGCCGTCATCCCAAAGGCGGGCTGTTGCATAATAGGGATTGCCCTGCGTTTCATATTGCTCGCGGATCGGCGCCTGAAACGCTTCTTCAGCCGCAAGGCTCCAGCTTTCTCCGCGCGCTTCCAAGGCATCACGCCGCACACGGGCGAGCACGCTTGCTGCCTGCTCACCACCCATCACTGAAATGCGGCTATTCGGCCATGTCCACAGAAAGCGCGGCGAATAAGCTCTGCCGCACATGCCGTAATTACCTGCACCAAAAGAGCCGCCGATCAGCATGGTGATTTTAGGAACCTGAGCCGTTGCCACAGCCGTCACCATCTTTGCGCCGTCTTTGGCAATACCGTTATTCTCGTATTTTCGCCCAACGATAAAACCGGTGATATTTTGCAGGAAAACCAATGGAATATGCCGCTGCGCGCAAAGCTCGATAAAATGCGCACCTTTCTGCGCGGATTCACCGAACAGAATACCATTATTGGCAATGAGACCGACCGTTGCGCCATAGAGTTGCGCAAAACCGGTCACAAGCGTCGCGCCATACCGCGCCTTGAACTCGTCAAAGCGTGAGCCATCAACCAGCCGCGCAATCACCTCGCGGACATCATATGGATGGCGCGGATTTGCAGGAATAATACCGTAGAGTTCTTCAGACGGGTAGAGCGGTTCTTCACCGCCATTGAGCAGATCAGGTTTTGCCGCGATATTCAGATTGGCAACAATCCGGCGGGCGATTGCCAGCGCATGAGCGTCATTTTCCGCAAGATAATCGGCCACACCGGACTGGCTTGTATGCACATCAGCACCACCCAGTTCTTCCGCTGTGACCACTTCACCGGTTGCTGCCTTGACCAGTGGCGGCCCGCCTAAAAAGATGGTGCCCTGATTGCGCACGATGATTGTTTCATCCGACATTGCAGGCACATAAGCACCGCCTGCCGTGCAGGATCCCATCACCACGGCAATCTGCGCAATGCCTTTTGCCGACATATTCGCCTGATTATAAAAAATCCGGCCGAAATGCTCACGATCAGCAAACACCTCATCCTGTCTCGGCAGATAAGCACCACCGGAATCCACCAGATAGATGCAGGGCAGATAGTTTTGCTCGGCAATTTCCTGCGCACGCAGATGTTTTTTGACCGTGAGCGGATAATAGGTGCCGCCTTTAACCGTCGCATCATTGGCGATAATCATACATTGCGTGCCTGAAACGCAGCCTATACCGGCCACAAGACCGGCACTCGGCGCATCATTGTCATAAAGACCATTTGCGGCAAGCTGTCCGATTTCCAGAAAAGCCGTACCGGCATCAAGCAGCAGATCAATGCGCTCCCGCGCCAGCAATTTGCCCCGCGCTTTGTGCCGTGCCGATGCGACCTCCCCGCCTCCGGCACAGGCAATTTGGCTGCGGTCACGCAGTTCTTCCACCAGAGAGCGCATGGCAGCTTGATTAGCTGTAAACTCCTCACCATGCACATTGAGAGCAGTTTTCAGAACACTCATATCCATGCCCCGATTATCTGGTTTCAGCCATTAATTCCCGCCCGATCAGCATCCGGCGGATTTCTGAAGTCCCTGCACCGATTTCGTATAATTTGGCATCGCGCCACAGCCGTGCCGCGGCATAATCATTCGTATAGCCGCAACCGCCGAGTGTCTGGATTGTCTCTCCGGCCATCCATGTCGCTTTTTCTGCGGCATAGAGAATGGCGCTTGCCGCATCTTTGCGCAGGGTTCGGGAATGGTCATTGCGGTCGCATACCGCGCCAACAGCATAGACATAGGCACGCACGGCCTGCCATGTGGAATACATATCGGCCAGCTTGCCCTGCATGAGCTGGAAATCGCCGATCGGCTGGCCGAATTGCTTGCGCTCATGCATATAAGGCAGCGTGATATCCATACAGGCAGACATAATGCCGAGCGGCCCGCCGCTCAGAACCACGCGCTCATAATCAAGCCCCGACATCAGAACTTTAACGCCGTTGCCCTCACCACCGAGCACATTTTCCGCAGGCACAAGGCAATTGTCAAAGAACAACGGGAATGTGTTTGAGCCGCGCATGCCGAGCTTATCAAGATGCGCACCATGACTGAAACCGACCATGCCTTTTTCGACGAGAAAGGCTGTGATGCCTTCTGCCCCTTTGCCGGCACCGGTTCTTGCGTAGACAACCAATACGTCTGCATCGCCGCCATTGGTAATCCACATTTTCGAGCCGTTGAGGCTATAGTGGTCTGCCTGCTTCTGCGCCTGTAGTTTCATTGACACAACATCAGAGCCCGCATCCGGCTCCGACATTGCCAAAGCACCGACATGCTCCCCTGAAATCAGCTTGGGCAAGTATCTAGCTTTTTGCGCGGCACTACCATTGCGGCAAATCTGATTGACGCAAAGATTGGAATGGGCGCTGTAAGACAGGCCGACAGAGGCGGAAGCACGCGAAATCTCTTCCATCGCCACAATATGCGCAAGATAGCCCATGCCGGTGCCGCCGTCTTCTTCCGGAACAGTGAGGCCGAGCAATCCCATAGTCCCGAACTTCTTCCACAGATCGGCAGGAAATTGATTGCTGCTGTCGATATATGCCGCGCGGGGCGCAATTTCTGCCTCAGCGAATGCACGCACACTATCCCGCAGCTGGGCGATTTCCTCTCCCAAAAGGAAGTCAAGGCTTGGCGTCATCAACAACAGTCCTCCCAAACCGTTTTGCAGTTTGCCTATGTTGTACCATAAGCCGGTATCTGACTGGCCAGACAGGTTGCAAAATCGGCCATTTGGCTACAAAATACGGTCATGACGGATCAAATTTTGGCCTCATCTCACACAGGAAAAGCAGCTGCGGTTATCCCTGCGGCCTTTGTTCGCTGTATTTTGTTGGCCTATGCAAAATATGGGGCAGATCCTGCCGCAGCACTGGAAAAGGCACAAATTCCGCCAGAGAGCCTTGCCAACGAGAACGAACGCGTCACACCGGATCAGTTTGAAGACCTGAACTGGGAGGCAATGCAAGAGCTTGATGATGAAGCTCTGGGTTGGTTTTCCCGCAAATTACCGTGGGGCACCTATGGCATGCTTTGCCGCGCCTCCCTTGGTGCCGCAACGCTTGGCATTGCCCTGCATCGCTGGAAGCGCCATCATCGCCTGCTCACGGACGATGTTCTGCTTAATCTGGATATTGCCGATGGCATTGCCTCGATCAGCATCACTGAGGCGCGGGATCTCGGGGCTTATCGCGAGTTCTGCCTCGTGACATTGCTGCGCTATGTTTTAGGCTTTGCCTGCTGGGCTATCGACGAGAGAATACCGCTGACAACCGCTGAGTTTCCCTATGCAGCGCCACAACATGTCGATATTTATCCCAAGCTGTTTTCACCAAAGCTAAAGTTTTCAGCCTCAATCGCGCGTATTCAATTCAATGCAGCATTTTTAGAACGCCCGCTGCAACGGGATGAGGCTGCGATTAACAGCATGCTCAAACGCGCTCTGCCGCTCACTGTTCTGCCCTATAAAAGCGAACATCAGCTGACAAGTCAGGTACGGCGCCTGTTGCGCATGGCAAAAAACGGCCTTCCTGTGGCCGAGGATGTGGCAAGTGTCTTCAACCTGTCAGTACGCAGTTTGCATCGACACCTCAGCGCAGAAAGAACATCTTTGCGCGCGCTGAAAGAACAAGTGCAGACGGAACGTGCAAAAGAGCTACTTACACGCTCAACGCATCCGATCAAACGCGTGGCCTTCCTTGCCGGTTTCAGCAATGAAAAAAGTTTCTCCCGTGCATTTCGCACCCGCACGAATGAAACACCAAGCGCTTTCAGAAAAAAGTCCCAGACAGGGGGCTAAATCTGCAATTCCGGCAGATTTGCATAAAGAGTTAATGCCTCGGGATTGGCCAGTGCTTCCCGATTGTTAATCGGGCGGTCGTGGATAACATCGCGCACCGCGATTTCAGCGATTTTTCCTGATTTCGTGCGTGGAATATCGGCAATTGCGATAATTTTTGCCGGTACATGGCGCGGCGAAGCGCCGCTGCGTATGCGTTGTTTGATTTGTTCTCGCAAGGCATCATCAAGCTCAATCCCCGCGGCAAGACGCACGAACAGCACAATACGCACATCATCTGCAAAATTCTGGCCGATGCAGATTGCTTCGGCAATTTCCGGCATTTGCTCGACCTGATTATAAATCTCGGCGGTGCCGATCCGCACACCGCCCGGATTAAGCGTGGCATCAGAACGTCCGTGGATAATGATGCCGCCATGTTCCGTGAGTTCGGCAAAATCACCGTGACACCAAACATTTGCAAAACGCTCGAAATAGGCCGAGCGATATTTTTCGCCAGTCGGGTCATTCCAGAACCCTATCGGCTGACAAGGAAAAGGTTTGGTACAGACAAGCTCGCCTTTGCCATGCATCAACGACGTGCCGTCCGTGTCCCAGACTTCAACAGCCATGCCAAGACCTGCACCCTGAATTTCTCCGCTCCATACCGGCAGAACCGGCACGCCCAGCACAAAACAGGATACGATATCTGTGCCACCGGAGATGGAAGCAAGGTGGATATCCTGCTTAACAGACTGATAAATATAGATGAAATTCTCCGGTGAAAGTGGTGATCCGGTAGAAAACACAGCACGCAGATGCGGCAGATGATGGCTGGTTGCAGGTTCCAGCCCGCTTTTGCGCAAAACATCAATATATTTAGCAGAAGTCCCGAAATGGGTCATGTTTTCGGCCTGCGCATAATCAAACAGTACATTGCCATCGGGATAAAACGGCGATCCGTCATAAAGCAGCAAGGTCGCGCCTGCAGCCAGTCCCGAGACCAGCCAGTTCCACATCATCCAGCCGCAGGTCGTGAAATAGAACAGCCGGTCGCCCTGTTTAATATCCGCATGCAAGTGATGTTCTTTGGCATGTTGCAGCAAGGTGCCCCCAGCAGAATGGACAATACATTTTGGTATGCCGGTGGTGCCCGATGAAAAGAGAATAAACAGCGGATGGGCAAAAGGCAGCTGGCTAAACTGCAATTCTGATGGTGTGAATTGTTCTGCGGCCTGATCGAAAGTCAGACATTTGGCCGTTGTACCATTTTGAATCTCACGGGAAACGGCTTCAGCAGTGCCCAGATAATCAACGATCAGCACCGCTTGCAGGGACGGTAGTTGCGGCACAATTTGTTCTAATTTTTCACCGGTTGGCTGCGCCTTGCCATTATACCAATAGCCATCACAGGTGATGAACAGCTTGGGCAATATTTGCCCAAAACGATCCAGCACACCTTGTACACCGAAATCAGGCGAACAGGACGACCAGACAGCACCTATGGAAGCACAGGCCAGCATAGCGGCAATGCTTTGCGGCATATTGGGCAGCATCGCTGCCACACGATCCCCCGCCTGCACACCCTGCGCCAGCATAAACTGCTGTAATTGCGAGACCAGATCCCGCAACTGATCACAGGACAAACGTGAACGGACACGATCCTCACCACGGAACACCAGAGCATCATCACTACCGGTTTTTTTCAGCAGATTTTCAGCATAATTCAGCTTTGCATCGGGAAAGAACCGCGCTGCCAGCATATTGTCGGCATTAATCAGAATGCGAGCGCCTTTATGGCCGATAATACCGCACTCATCCCATATCAGAGGCCAGAACACTTCCGGCCGCTCAACAGACCAGTCATGCAATTGCTGATAGGTCTCAAGAGGTAAGCCGCTGATACTCCGTGCTTTTGCTGTAAAAGCGGTCAGATTTGCCTCAGCAATCTTTTGTGCCGATGGCTGCCATAAAGGCTTGGAACCAGATCTATTCGAATTAACACCTGTATTCATCCGGCACTCCTCCCCAACGCATTATCGCTGTTTTTGAGAGGAAGACAAAGTCTTGATTGGACTTTCTCAAATGATGGCAGGTGTCTTATTTAGACAAAGTTTGATCACAAAAAGTCGGTAATTAAGGTATCGCCCGTAATGAGAAAAATTACTCAAATCATCAGATTATAATGCCCTCACCTAATATGCGGCTATTTAATTTATTTGTCTTTTTCGACATCTCTCCCTCACCCTAAAAGCGCTCTCCAAAAAGAGTAGAGAGATTACAGCAGGTTATGGTTCAATAAGATTTCTGATGTAGATGGAGATCATGATGGCCTGAGCTGACACCACTCGCCAAAAATATGATCGCTACAGCTCACGCTATGCAAGTGATTTAACGAATGATGAGTGGTCTATTAATGAATCTCTGTCGCCAGTATCCAAATACGTTGACCTTCCCATATGACGGATTTGCGAGAGGTAGTGAATGGGCTTCTTTATATTGCTTCATCGGGTGGCTCATGGCAGCTTGTTACCCACGGATTTCCTACCGTTATCCAATATGCAAAAATATTTCTCGATAGCGAGATGACGGCATATTGCGTGCCATCAATAACATGCTTGAGATAACTGGCCAATAAGCCCACAAGTAGGCCCAGCCTCTCGACAGGCGTCATAGATAGCCAGTCGGCTAAAGCAGCGGAATATATAGCTTTGACATGGGTAAAAATAGCAAAGGACGCAAGCATTACATCATGGTTGATACCCTAGTTTTGCTGGATGGTTTGGCGACCCATTTTACTGGTATGCAGGATCGTGATAGAGCGCCTGACGCTTTGAAAGCCATACTCAAACCGTGGCCATGCTTGCGTCATATATTTGCAGATGGTGGCTGAGCAGGGGAAAAACGGTATGGCAAGTTGAAAAAGGTCGGAAATTTCGCTTGAAACCATCAGGCGGTTTGATGGCATTGAACGTTGTGAGGTCCTACCAAGCAGATGGCTTATAGAGAGTACTTTGCATGGTTGGAACGATGCCGCAGATTAGCCAAATAATTCGTGCAAACCATAGCCTCCGCTAATCATACACATAAAGGATCGCAAGGGCCTGATTTCTTTGCATATATTATAAGTTAGGTCTAAGCTTAAGAAAAATGGCACCCATGATGGTGCCATTTTTATTTAACGAAACCTGAAAGTACTTTTCAAAGAATAAATAAATTTGTACATTAGCATTGACGATTTCATTAATATTGGATTCCGAGTATTTATAATTTTTGACTGCAGCATCAGTTTAATTTTACTTCGCCTCGGCAATACGGTATTTGCAAGTATAGTTTGTATATACTCGTTCATAATTGATATTAATTCATCTTTATGCGCGGCCATTTTTAATTCTTGTGGAGTCGTCGCTGGCATAATAGCTTTATATGCCTCCCCTACCACCAAATTAGTAAATCTCGGCACTACAAGGTCACGAATGTAATACCTGCTTCGATCTGGATCATCTGAGAATGTCGCACACAGCTTTTGAATATATTTAAGGCGACTACGGCTCATTCTTATACTATATGAAGTGCTATTTGTATTAATGCACCAGACTGTAACTGCTTTGGGAATGAAATAGTTCGTATATCCTTTTCGGAATATGCGCATAAACAAATCATCATCCTCATACCCCATAAACTGCGCATCAAATCCTCCAACATCTTCAAAAGCATCCCGACTTATTAGAGACGCAGAAGGCAAAACATGCATATCAGAGTTAATCAGATCATTAATGAAACGTTTTGGGTGTGAACTATGATATGTAACCATATCACTCCTTACAATATTACCCTCTTCATCCGCCTCCATTAAGTCAGCATAAACCCAACCAAAGTGAGGATCATCCTGCTCAACACCTTTGATTAGTGTTTCAATATGAGTTTTAAGATAGAAGTCATCCTGATCCAAAAAAGAAATAAATTTTGAATTCGAGTGCTTAACCCCCCAATTTCGAGCGGATCCCTGCCCACCATTCTCTTTGTGGAGTACCTGAAAACCCATCTTTGCAGCGATTTCATTTAGTTTGTTGGTTTCTTCAACTGTTGAGCCATCATTAACTACTACGAATTCAGTAGCTTTAATTGTTTGGTTTAATACACTTTGCGCAGCACGCTCAATATATTTAGAACCATTATAATAAGGTATGATAACAACTACAGTATTCTTATCAGACGTAAGCACCGCCGAAGTCTCCACCTCTACAACAGTAGATACAACATCAACATTCCGCATTTTAAATTCCATCAATCAAAATTATATTGCTGATCATTAAAAAATTTCAAAAATCCAATTCAAGCATTTAAGGCAAAGCATCTCTAATAGCTTCATCTAAAGATAAAGACTTATAATTAAAAGAATTATTGAACTTCGCATTAGACAATCTTGAATTCATAGGTCTCTTTGCTCTTGTAGGATAGGATTCTGAAGGAATGTGAACAATACGACATTGAATTTCATTTTTATTAACAGAGAGATTCAAAATTCTTTCAGCAAAATCTGCCCAACAGCAAGAAGTACCACCTGAGAAATTATACACCCCCCATCCATTAAAGGAATTATTTAATTTATGATTTTTCAAAACATGGAGAATAGCAGATGCAATTTCCAATGCGGAAGTTGGATTACCAACTTGATCGAAAACAACCTGTATTTCACTACGATTCTCTGACAATCTCAGAATAGTTTTCATAAAATTATTTCCGAAAGGACTATAAACCCAAGAAGTTCTTAGTATTAAATGATTTTGATTATTTAAAGCTACTAAGCGCTCTCCTTCAAGCTTACTAATGCCATACACATTTTGTGGATTTGGCATGTCGCTTTCGACATAGGCGCACTCAGCAGTACCATCGAAAACATAGTCCGTAGATATATGAATAATAGGTATGTTTAATTTAGCTGCAGCTTTCGACACAGCACCAGCACCAATAGCATTAATTGCAAAAGCTAAATCAGGTTCATCTTCAGCTTTGTCAACAGCGGTATAAGCTGCTGCAGATATAACTAGATCCGGTTGAACAGCAGCTAGAGCAGGATAGATAGTCTCAGGCGCAGCCAAATCCAATTCTGGCCTACCTAAAGCTATAATCTCAAAACCATCGTCGTCCCTTGCAAGCAAACTCTGTACAACCTGACCATTTTTGCCAGTAACTGCAATTTTCATAACAAAACTATGCCTGCCCTAATCGTTCACCAGTATATGTTTTTTCACGAATTGGCCGCCACCACCACTCATTATCAAGATACCAATCGATTGTCTTTTCCAACCCCTGCTCGAAGGTAACCGTCGGCTTCCACCCAAGATCTGCCTCTATTTTAGCAGCATCAATAGCATACCGACGGTCGTGACCAGGACGATCTGTAACAAAGGTGATCAGCTCCCGATAATTCTTCCCGCTAGCTCTTGGACGTTTCATATCTAATATATCACAAATAGTCTCAACAACGGAGAGATTGGTGCGCTCTTCCCGACCACCAATATTGTAACTCTCCCCAATAAACCCTTGCGTTACGACTAACTCAAGAGCCTTGGCATGATCTTCAACGAACAACCAGTCTCTTACGTTGTTTCCTTGGCCATATATAGGCAACTCGATTTCGTGAAGGGCATTAAGAATAACCAGTGGAATAAGTTTTTCAGGAAAATGAAATGGTCCATAATTATTAGAGCAATTCGACAGAACCACAGGTAAACCATAGGTCTCGTGCCAAGCACGTACAAAATGATCTGAAGCCGCTTTAGATGCAGAATATGGAGATGAAGGTGCATATGGCGTTGTTTCAGTGAAGATACCTTCATTAAACGGCAAATCACCAAAAACTTCATCTGTCGAAATGTGATGAAAACGAAAGTCCACTTTTTTATCAGTCGGCAATTCGCGCCAATAAGTTAATGCAGCACTCAACATGCGAAATGTTCCGACAACATTTGTCTCAACAAAAGCCGCAGGCCCATCAATCGATCTATCCACATGGCTTTCGGCAGCCAAATGCATAATCTTGTCAATATTTTCATCTTTTAATATCGATAGTATTTTTTGCTCATCACAAATATCTACACAGTAATGCTTATAATTACGAAAATTCTCGATACTTTTCAGTGATTGTAAATTACCAGCATAAGTCAGTTTATCGATATTTATAACTTTGTTTTCTGGATTTTGCACAAGCAAGCGACAAACAGCAGAACCAATAAATCCTGCTCCACCGGTAACTAAAATATTCATAACAATTAGGCTCCGCCAATAATGTTTATTCAAATACCTGGGCTGAGCTCAGATAAGGTGCTACAGAGTCCTTATTCGAAAGCTGGTATTCAACGCCTAACTCCGGCCATTCTACAGCCAAATTTGTGTCATCATAACGAATATTACGATCACATTCAGCAGAGTAATACCCACTGACCTTATAAGAGACAACTGTATGCTCTTCGAGCGTCAAGAAGCCATGAGCAAAACCTTTTGGCACTAGAATTTGATTGCCACGTTCTGCCGTCACTTCCAATGAAACCCATTTACCAAATGTGCTTGAACCGCGGCGAATATCAACAGCAACATCGTAAATTCGCCCCTGCAAAACGCGCACAAGCTTGTCTTGCGAATGAGGTTCAAGCTGATAATGCAAGCCTCTCAGAACACCCTTCTTAGCGGAATATGATTGATTGTCCTGAACGAACTCCATAGAAATTCCATGAGCCTGAAACTTATTCTTATTATAAGTCTCAGTGAAATACCCACGATCATCACCAAAGCGTGCAGGAATTATTTCCAATACACCGAGACCTAAATCATTCACTTCCAACATCAATGTACCCCCTGCACAACACGGCGCTTCAGATAGTCTGCATATTCGGTTTTCCCAAGTTTAGCAGCACGATCCAAAACTTTTTCCGCTTTCAAATAGCCCATCTCAAAGCCGATTTCCTCAGGGCAAGCGATCTTCATACCTTGCCTATGTTCAATAGTACGCACAAAAGATGAGGCTTCATGAAGACTAGAGTGTGTCCCTGTATCAAGCCATGCATAACCACGACCTAGACGTTGAACACGTAAAAGTCCGCGCTCCATATAAATATTATTTACGGTGGTAATTTCTAATTCACCACGTGCAGATGGCTTGATGCTAGCAGCAATATCTACGATGTCATTATCGTAAAAATAAAGCCCTGTTACAGCCCAATTTGATTTAGGTGAGGTTGGCTTCTCTTCAATCGAATGAGCAACACCTGTATGTGCATCAAATGCTACAACGCCATAACGTTCTGGGTCATCGACATGATATGCAAAAACTGTTGCTCCAGATTCTTGACTAATAGCCTCTTTACAAATCTGAGGTAGATCAACGCCATAATAAATATTATCGCCTAGAATCATTGCAACCTTGTCTTTGCCAATAAATTCACGACCAATAATAAAGGCTTCCGCCAAGCCATTCGGCTGCGGTTGCTCTGCATAAGATAGCTCTATACCAAACTCAGACCCATCACCGAGGAGCTCCTTAAATGCGGGCAAATCGCGAGGAGTAGAGATAATCAAAATCTCTCTAATACCCGCCAACATAAGAGTGCTTAGCGGATAATAAATCATCGGCTTATCATAAACAGGCAGTATTTGCTTCGAAACAGCCAAAGTGAGAGGATACAAGCGAGTACCGCTACCTCCTGCCAAAATTATTCCCTTCAACCAACTCTCCTTACACCAGTTACGGCGCTTTACAATTTACCCATTAATGCCGATACATATAAACCAATATTAGGAATATACGTTTGACGTTTTATGTCATTCTTAAACAGAAATAATAGACGTTTTACGATATTGCCTTTACGTGCGACCTTAAATTTGTTGATTAAGTCAACATTATTCATAAGCAATAGGTCTTGGCATTTTTCCAAAGCATGCAGATTAACATCAATCCATTCTGAGAAATCACCCGAAAACAATGCGACAATTCTATGCCACATGGCCTGCACACCTTTGTTACGACCAAAAACATTATTTCCATGTTGCCGGTAATCAATTTGCGGAACACTGTCATAAATTACATGTCCACCAGCTCCCATAATGATTTGATAACACCACCAATCATGACTAAAAAAGCATGTACGCTTAGCACTTTCGCGTAGCAGCTTAAATGCCGCTGAATTAAGCACAATTGTGTTCCCACCGGCCAAACTTTGAACCAATGCATTACCAAAGCTAGGCTTTCTGCGAAATAACGGCGAATATCCTAAAGCACGCCCCTGAACATCAATTAACCGCGAACGACTGCAGTACATAGCCCGCGCTTTTAGATCTACAGCTGAAAGCTGTTTAAATGCATTACCCAATTTATCGGCATGCCAAATATCATCCTGATCGCTGAAAGCAACCAATGAATCTTGCGCATCTAAAGAGTTAATAAGAAAGCGAAAATTCTCTGAAAAGCCTTTCCTCGGCCCAAAAACAACTGTAAAACTGCCTTTGTTCCATCTCCTGCTCCATTCATCAAGTATTTTGAGTGTTTTATCTGTAGAGCCATCATCGCTTACTAATATATCTATCTTATTGAAAGTTTGATTATTGAGCGATTTGAGCTGCTCTTCTAAAAAAGACTCACCATTATACGTTGCTAATAATATTGTGATTTTTTCATTATTATACACAGCGCAACCTATTAAGTATAAATTTCAACCGAATATAACTATTAATCAAAGATATTTATCTTCAACAAGTTTACCATGTTCAAACTGCAGTGTTCTATTGCAATAAAGTTTGATCATTTCTGTTGAATGTGATGCTAATACAAAAATGCTTGCCGATTTAATTACATTTTCCATTCGCGCCTTGGCTTTTTCCTGGAATGAAGCATCCCCTGCCCCCAGAACTTCATCAATCAGTAAAATCTCTGGTTGAATAGCTGTTGAAATTGCAAAGGTCAGACGAGTTAACATACCTGCTGAATAGGTATGAACTGGCGCTGCCAAAAAGTTACCCAGCTCTGTAAATTCCTCAATGTCCGGAATGAAGCTTCGCGCCCGCGATTTAGTCGCTCCGAGAAACATAGCCATACGAATGATGTTTTCATAGCCAGACAACTCAGCATCCAACCCCGCGCCAAGCTCGAAAATAGTTGAAATACGCCCCTCAACACATACACTTCCAGCCGTAGGCGCATAAATTCCACCTAATGTGCGAAGCAGAGTCGATTTACCGGCACCATTATGTCCAATCAATCCAACGCGATCGCCATCATTCAATGTAAAGCTAATATCATCCAAAGCTTTAACTGTGATAATATTACTGGTACCGCGCGATATAATTCCACCTGTACCTGCCGCTACCAAGGTATTACGCAATGACATGCTATTCCCCTGGTATAGGGGATATTCGACAGTTGCGTTCTGAACTTCAATTATAGCCATTTTAATGAACCCAATATGCCAAACGATGGCGCTTCGAAACCGTCATTGCAAGCGCTGCGGACCAACCAAGCACTGTCATCGCAAGCACAACGCACCACGTAAATAGTGAAGGAACCACTCCCATTATCGGGTCGCGGATTAAGGATAATAAATAAGTAAAAGGATTCAAATCAGTTATTATGGCCTTCGCTCCAAGCTGACTTGGGCGAAACAAAACAGGCGTTATAAAGAATAACGGCTGCATAATAGCCGCTAAAAGTGGCGCAAGATCACGATACCGCGCTCCGATGTAACCAATAAATTGAATAATCCACAGCAGATTCAGACATACTAATAAAAATCCAGGAATAAATAGCAAGGCAGTCCAAGATAAATGCTCCGGATAAATCATCATTACTAAAATGACGACTATAAAGTTGTGACCAAAATTTATAATCTGTCGAAACAACAGCAAAATGGAAACTAAGAGAGATGAAACGGGAACATTTAGAATTAATCCTCGGTTTCCATAAAACACAGCCGCAGCCTCAACTACGCTGCCGCTCAGAAACATCCAAGTCACCAAACCTATACTCAATGACGGAATAAAGGTCGCTCGATCAACCTCGAACAATGCGCTCCACACAAATCCCAAGCCGCCAACGCCAATTAATGTACCAATAACAAGCCATAACGGACCAAGAACGGATCTGCGATATCGTGCTTGCGTATCACTCCAAGCCAAGTGCAAAGCGAAATTCATTCGCGTGGCAGCACCCGACAACTCATTCTTCAACAATGCTATTTTCTTGTTATGCAATTGACTTAAACCCTAAGCATTCTGGAATTGGCTTTGATGACATTAGCACCTAGATATCACGCTATTAGCAAAACAGACTTGAGAATGATACTCTGAAAGCACCCCTCAGCACATCATCATTTACAACTATCTATGCTATAAGTTGAACACCATGGGAATCACAATCAAGGCGCAGAATGACAATAGAGCCAGACCAGAAAGCAGACCTAATAGCTGCAATTATCGTAACTTATAATCCTGACTTTAAAGCTCTGGCCCAGCTTCTAGATGCTATTTTGCCGCAAGTACATAAGACCATTATCGTCGATAACGGTTCACAAAATGATGTGTGTAGCTTTATTAATAACTTCACAAATAAAATCATATTTGAACCATTAGAGCAAAATCTTGGCATTGCGAAAGCACATAATGTCGGCATCGAAATTGCCCGAAATAGCAACAGTAATTATGTGCTATTATTTGATCAAGATAGCCTTCCACATTCAGATATGGTTAAGAAGCTCCACTCAGCAGCCGTAGAAAAACGCAAAGCTGGAATAAAAATCGCTTGCCTTGGAGTTCGATATGAAGATCCGCGTCAAAAAAACCCTCCACCATTTATCAAGGTAGAAGGTCTCAAACTAACCAGACATCAATGCAATTGTGAGAGTGAGATTGTTGAGGTCGACTATCTAATATCATCGGGCTCTCTTATTCCAATCGAAACAATCGATAATGTTGGTGGGATGCGTGAGGAGCTCTTTATTGACTACGTAGACATTGAGTGGGGACTAAGAGCACAAAAGCTTGGATATCAATCTTATGGCGTATGCTCTGCTTACATGCAGCATGATCTTGGAGACAATCCAATTATATTTTGGGGACGAAAAATTCCAGTCCACTCACCATTGCGCCACTATTATCATTTCAGAAATGCAGTTTGGCTTTACAAACAAAACTGGCTAAAAACTAACTGGAAAATAGTTGATGGGATAAAGCTCATAAGAAAGTTTGTTTTTTATAGTTTATTTACTGAGAACCGAGTGGATCATATTCGGATGATGTTAAAAGGCATTTGGCACGGATTAACAAACAAAATGGGGGCCATGAAACCATAACCCCCATACACTGCCGTAGTGAAAATCAGCGTGTTTGAAACACTTTATCCAATCTATCATTCATGCGGTCTATTTTTGCATCAAGTCCATCAATAGCCCGCATCATTCGTTCTGTCTGTTCATTCATACCAGGTCTTGTGACATAATTTTCTGCAACATGAAGTTGATATGCAGCATGTTGTCGTTCATGATAAGCTCGATTAGCATTAATTTGTTGCTGTAAACGATACCATACACCAACTACAGAGCCACCTATTACTAGTAATGAAGATATTTGCGTCCATTCGATAGCACCATTCATAACCAGCACCCCTGCCGTTTTCCATTTTGATCATTACCTTCCACCCGTTCTGCTGCTGGCCGGTCAGCCTTTGTCAGTGCCACCAGTCCAGCAGCGGAAAGATCATTCTTCCGCCAACCCGCGCAGCTGCTCACAGTCTGTGGGTTGCACCCCGCGACGGCGAAGAGACTGAACACAGAAATCATAGTCCGATAGATAGCGCGTTTTAGCATCATCCTTCACCCTCTCCCGCTCAGCGCGGATATCACTCTGCATCTGCTTAATTGCCCCGCGTTGCCGCTCTTTGTATTTACCAAGCTGAACAGCACCCGTGAGTGCAACAAAACCCACGGCCAGCACAGCCATAATGATTTGGAGCCGCCCCTGCATCAGAGCCCCTCAAAAAGTTTTTCGACTTTGGATTTCACAAACGGCATTGAGTAAATCGCGTATGCCGCGATACCGCCCACCACAACCACGGAAGCCAGCTGTACCCGCCAATCCAACAATCCAAGAGCTGGAAGCGCCGCAGCTGTCAGCCATGTCCAAAAACGCTTTGAATGAGAAACTGGTTTTGTCTTTTCAGCCTCAAGCGGCGGCGTTTCCGCTTCCGTCTTTTCAGGAACCGGTACGGCCAAGCCGTTGCCTGCAGTTTTTGCCTTACGCAAAACCACCTCAATCGCTTCCGGGCTTACCAGAGCCTTATTGAGAGCATCACCATCATAATATGACTGGCCGCGCTTTAGCTGGCCGTGCGCTCCTTTCGTCGCGGTAAGTACCGGAAACGAAGCCCATTCCATTGCCAGCTGATTGGCAAATTCAGCCGCGGAGATTGTACCGGCCACGAACTCTTCATAGCCACGGCGCTTAAGCAAGTGATAGCCGAGGCGGTCTTGTAAATCCGGATCAAAAATCTGCCGCCCGTTCAGACGCAGCTCACGCGACAAATCCTGCAGGGTCTTGCGCATGAACTGATAACCACCGGAGGCCGATGATTTGAACCGCTTGGTAAAGCTGGCCTGTGCATCCACCAGTTCACCTATTGTCATTGAGGTGATTGGTTTCGGCAGTTTATCTTGATTGTGACCATAGATAACATCATAAGACGCGCGATCAGTCCGCCCGACTTCAGTCTTACGAATGAAGTCAAGCAGAATCGCCGCGCCAGCTGGCACGGTTTTATCCATCTGAATTTTCCTGTGATTGTGCCTGACTTTCAGGCGGGAGCGATTATTGCCGGTCAGGCAAAAGCAGTGTCGATATGAGTTTGATCGGTTATTGTGCCATCCAGAATTAGCGGCAGCACCTGCGCGTAAATGCCGAAGACGTTGTTTACATGCGCTCCGACTGCATCAGAGATTGCAATGATTTTTGCTGCATCCAACAATGCAATCTCGCCAGTTGATGTCGCCCAAGGCGTTGTAAAATCTGGATTGCCCTTCGCCGCTTCACGCGCACCGGCAATCATGATCTTTGAACGGTCATCGGTAGCAATGTGCAGGCCGTTAAATTCAAACCCGCCCGTTTCTTTCTGCCAGCGTTTATCTGCAGCGTAGAGCATCAGTGCCTGCTTTGGATCAACAGCCTGTTCCGGCGTGGCTTCACTGGCCGGTATTTCCTTGGTAGGCAGCGCTATCTCTGGAAACGCTGCCGAGTGCATGGGGAATCCTTTTTTACCCACACGACTTTGGTCAAGCACTGTCACAGTATTCATAGATTAATCCTCTTTATCAAATTCAGGAATGAAACGACCAGTGCCGCGCTCACAATTCGGGTCTAGGTTAAGGACGAAAGCATCTTTTCGCCGCCCTGTAACCATCCAAGCGATTTCATCATTGCAGGATTCATCAGCACAGGTGATATTCAATATGCCACCCGCCATCTTGCCATCAGGCCAAACGACCGTTCCACCTTCCTGATTTTGCGTTGAGGAAATCATGATATCGGCATTCAATGCCGAGAAAGTACCCGGCATCATTCCGAAATAGTCATCGATATTGACAGCTGCCTTGCCATTAACAAGACGGACAACGCCACGATAAATATTCACGTACTCCGGAGCTTCAACAAAGCCGTGACGGAGGTTTTTATTCGCCGGATCACGAGGGTGATCAATCAGGAAAGTGCCGCTGCCCTTTGACAAAGCCCCTGGTATGTGAACGCGGTTATCAGAACCGTAGCACTCCAAAAGGACGGCTCCTTTGAAGCCAGCTTGAACGCGCCAACTCCCGTATACCGTATCGGATATATTTGCGGACATTGTATATGCGTATGCTGCTGCAGAGGACTGTAAGTAATACGCCGGAATACTCCCCTTAACTGAAATAGTGGCGCTGATTGCGCTTACAGCTCCGGTAAAGTCAGCACCTGACAAACTTGCCTTTCCATTAAGTGCATTTTGCGTTGCCGCTGCATTTGCTTTGCTGTCCAACGCACTTTGCGTTGCCGCTGCATTTGCTTTGCTGTCCAACGCACTTTGCGTTGCCTGTGAAATTGGTAGATCAGACTTCGCAGTAAGCGCACCCGCGCCGTCAATCAGTTGATCCTCAGTACCGCCTGCGGGTAGTGTATACTTTTCGTCAATTGCAGTCGCATATTCGGCTATCGCATCAGTCATGCTCTTGATTGACTTCAGCGTAATTGTGCCGTCCGCCCCCATGATGATGAACTGATCATTGGCTTTCGCAATCGCTGCAAGCTCTGTGAGATTTGCAATATTCTCCATTGCAGCGAGAGTGGCCAGATTGCCTTTGGTATCATCGGGTCCGAATTCTGATTTCGGCACCAATTTCATAACACCTGGTCCAACAAAAACCGGTACTGCATCTTCTTCGCCAACCAGACCGGCAAATGCTTCAAGATTACCTGTGGTCAGCAGATCTCTCATCATCCGAACAGCAGCCTGCACGCGGCTACCATCCGGCTGATAGCGAACCCGCAAGGGTTGCCCGTCACCGGCAGCTGCCACAGGGCAATTATCAAATAACCGGCCGCTGTTCTGCCCAGTGATTTCAGCAATAATGAGCACATAGCCTGTTGCGGTGATAATTGCATCACCGGCCTGAATGGCTGCGGTCTGCAATGCCGAGCCTGTTGTGGTGAAGTCAGGTGTTCCGGCAACGAGATTAAGCGTGCCGGTCATCCAGTCGGGACGAATAGCCATTAATCTGCCCCTTCCTTACGCTCTGCAATCAGTTCTTTGTTTTCCGCTTCCAGAACTTGAATGCGTTCTTTCATCATTAGATTTTCTGAAGCCAAAATCAGATTACGCTGACGGATAATGCCAAGCTGAAACGCCGTTTCATGCAGTTCAGCCAGCGGGTGAATTTGTATTGGTGGAGTGATATTGGTCTGTGTTGCAGACATGCGTTCTCCTTCCCGCACAAAGCGGGTGATTGCTGTGAGTGAAGTAAGGAAAGTCAACCGCCTATCGAATTCCAATAGACGTAATAGGTGACATAGCGCGTTGTGCCGGTTTTGTTGTAAATCCTCATTGAAGCCATATCGCTTTGAATACGGGCTTCAAATTGCGATAGAAACGCGACAACACCATCGGACGGTTTAAGCATAATCAGTGCCGGCTGCTGATAGGTGCGTCCGAATGGAATGAGCACATTGCTATTTGCTGGCACCTGAACCGAGCCTGTTACATTTGGAGCAACAGTGCCGATCCCCTCATGCAGCACAAAGTCAAAAAGATCAGTGCTATCAACGTCCTTTCCGGGTTTGGAAATGCGGAATTTAAAGTTGGCACCACGCTGGAACAATACCCGCCCCGCCATCAGAACTTCTCACGTAGCTTGACTAAGAAGACGGTATAATTGAACCGGCATTCATATTGAGGCACCCAGCCCCTAAAAGTCAGTTTGTTGTGAGAAATGCCAACAACAGGCATAAAGTTTACTAAGCCAATATTCCCGCCGAATGATTGCGTAGCCACAATACCGCTCAGATCAGGCGGGAATTGAAACGGCTCAGCGGCGGAAGATTTAAAGCCCATGAATGCCAGCGGAATAAACGGAAGCTCCTGAAATGGGACTTCAATTTGATGCCGCCATAATCCTTGCGATTCATTATAGCCGAATGACGGAACAGAACCTTGCGCATGGATTTTCAGCATGTCTTGGACAGATGACATCAACATCTGGCCGCCCTGCTGTACGGTTTTGCCCTGCTTGGCTACCCAGATGCCATGCTGATTACCGTTCTTGCCGATAAGGATATTTTCATCCATGTCATATCCCCATCACCAGATAAATAAAGCTCTCCCGATAATAACCAGAAGGGTTGCGAATTCGCGGGATTGTTATGCGACTATTGGTGACGGTTATTTCGCCCGTGCGCCAATAATCACTTGGCCGATTGATGAGAGGCTGAGCGCCCAACAATACCATGCCATGATTGCCCCAATACCGAGGATCAGACAGACTGATTAACAATACTGTCGGAACATAATCCAATGGCTGAAAATTGATAATCTGCGGCGCAGACCAATCCGTTTGCTCATCCCAACGGGTCAAATTCTGCGGCGGTGGATCCATTTTATAACTGGATTGATCAATATGCAGACCAACTTCCACAATAGTGCTGGAGAACAACCAATCACTGTCAAAGAGCTTGTCACCCTCGGCCAATGATGGATTGTCCGCGTCAAATCCCTGTTTTGAAACCACCAGATGATTTTTTGTTAAGTGCAGTCTTGTACTCATCAGTCAGACACCTTCAAAAAACCCTCATCAAGATTAATGACGAATTTGCTGTCAGGTGAGCGGATCAGACCTGAAATGATTTCTTTGATTTTTGCCACCATCAGGGTCAGTTCACCATTAATGAACGTCATTGGCGCCATGCTGTTCACACCATTGGTTACAATCCACTGATCCGAGTTCGTCATGATCCGGCTCAACAATTGGCCGTCGTCGCCTGTGAAGGCTTCCAACCACATCGCAGCCTGTGCAGTCTGCCCCATAGCTTCTACGTAACTACTGAAAGCAATCCGAGACAAAGCACTGCCACTTGTCGCTTCACTGGTAATGCGTATCAGCCCATTAGCGGAGAAGTTGCCGACATCAGCAGTGAGCAGGGTAATTGCTTCAGCCTGAGCTTCAACAGTATCGCCAACTGTATTGATACGCGTTGTCAGTTGGCTAACAGCCTGAGCAATATCCTCATCAACTTTTGCCTCTAGCTTTTCGATACGGGAAGCAATTGCACTGCCGGGACCGATGGAAACGGAAACAAGCCTTGTGTAACCTGCCTTTAGATTGCCCGCAGTGACCGCCGCTTCTTCACGTAGCAGTTTGAACATACCGGCATTGCCAGCTTCCTGCTCAGCTGCCAGCGCACCAATACGATCCAACTCCTCCTGAACATACCGATCTGTCTCTCCCAAACCTTTCAGAACATCGCTGATGTCCTTATTAAGCTGTTCAATATTGATAGCGTAAATATCAAGTGGACCGAAACGGATATCCGCAGTGCGCACCTCAATCCAATCAGACCAGACAAAGGGCGTAATGCCATCATAGGATGAATAACGTGCGCGGACTTCATAGAGCATATTCGGCAAAAGAATGCCTGGAGCAATCAATAGCGCCCCGCGCTCTACATCTTCAGTTCGGCCTTTATAGATTTCAGCCAGCGATGATTTGAGACGCACCTCAAACATAACCGTATCAACGCCGGTCACTTCACCATCCCAGACCAATCGAATGCCACACCGGCGATTATTGCCGTTACTGTCCTGTGCAATATCTGGTGTAACAGCAAAATCGAAGATGGGTGTCGGCAGCGGACGCATTGCACCAACTGCCCCGTCAACCGGCGGGCGATAATCCGAGCCGCTTTCCCAATCATAGTCGGACGGATCAACCTCAGTCATATCGGCCAAAACATCAAGATTGGCACGGTCAACCGAGCCATCAATCCGCATCAGCTTATTGACATAACCGTTGCGCTTGGAAGTCCATGCCCATATAACGCCAGGCACAGCATACGCCCAGAATTTCGGTGGAATGACCAGAGTGTGCCGCCGCGCCCGCTGGCCCTCTTCAAGAGCCGACTTCATAAGCCGCTGCACTTGTTCAGCATATGGCACAAAGTTCAGTTCAACTTTAGCCATCAAGCGCCGGTTGCCGTGCAAGGCTTCCAGATCAGTACGGAACAAGGATGGCGCGGACTTCATCACCCAACCGTCAGTGAAGGACGGATAAGTTGCGGAGACACCATTGATCGTATCCGACAGACCGAAGAACGGGGTGAATGTCTGCTCATCGGTCGAGAGAATATCGTCATCGGTGAAATGAATGACCGGCGCATCGGGGCTGCCCAGAAACATCTGATAGAAACCGCCGACTTCCGCGATACGCCCCTGACAGGACGTGTTCAATGCTTCAAGTGCATTTGCGAGAGGCGCATCAATAGTGATCTCGCCACCAGCCCGATAGGTCGGCTCTAAGCCATTTGCCCCATAAATAGGTGCACGGCACTTATTAATGGCCTTGATCCAGTTGTCAGCTGGAAGGCGCGCAGCAGACATGCCCTGCACACCATAGAACCACTGATTATTCCAGCGGAGGCCACGCAGCAGGTTATATTCCTGTACAGCTGGCAGATGATCGCCATCACCACCCCATGTGGACGGATCAGACCACCGATGCGAACCGTTTCCGCCTGCGGTGCTATCTTTTGACAGATCGTAGAATTTGAAGCCATCCAGCTCGAATTTGAAATTCGGAATACCGGAGAACATCTGCTTACTGACACGCGCCGTCACAATGGCATAGGCCACACCACGACCGACACGGTTCACATCCCATTGGCGGTTCTGATTGGAGCAGGTATTGACCAGAAAACTATCAGCTACAGTCTGGGTACCATCATAGAATTTGACCCAAAGATTATCACCATCGTTGCGATATTCTTTTACCTGCCAACCCCACGACATATCCGGCGTATTGTAATCAAGGGTCACTTTCTGACCGTTGACCCAAACCTCCCGCAGGCCAGCGACCGGCAGATCAGACAGTGCAATAACCTGTGTCAGATAAGCGTTTGGTGTATCGCCGTCATGCCCCCATGTGTTGACCCAGACCAGAGAACCGGCTGTTGACGTTCTCCCGATCAGGAAGGATCGCGGCAGGTCACCACCGGCTTGCAGGCTGCCATTGATGGAAAATACCGGTTCCTGCGGTTTGCCTGCAATGGATTGCGCAAGCAGATTGAGGCCGATACCAACGGCGGCTTTAAGCAAGAAGCTGCCGACCGCCCCTGACAAAAAGGTAGAAGCCATCAGGCCGCCTATCGCAGATGCGATACCGGTAAAAATTGCCATGAATAATCTCTTTGAAAACTAAGCCTCAGAGGACTTTGAGAAAGTGTGTTTCGACCGGTGCATAACCACGTCTCTTATAGAGGCGGGAAACATCATTGGTAGCGAGTGAGGCCATGCCAGCAGCCACGCAGCCCTGCTCTCTTGCCCATGCTTCATAGGCATCAAGCATCTTGCTTGCCCATCTCCCTCGAACACTTGGTGTTATCCACCAAACGGTTTCTTTGGCATAACGGCCAAAACCGAACGGATGCTCAAACCACCCTGCCATCAACAGCCCCGCCGGTTTATCACCTAAAACCAGAAGACCAGCCTGCGGACTTGCATAGTGATAATCAAACAAAGCCGAGGCATGGGCTGCACTGAATGGAGAAGTGAAGCCCGCAGCCTCATGACTTTCACGCAGCAAGCGCAAGCAGGAGATTTTGTCAGAAGTGACGGCATGTCGGATCATCAGAAAATCCCCAAAAATTTGCGTCGCTTCTTCTGTGTCGGCACCTTGCCCTTTTCGGAACCCCAGAACACTTCCCATTCTTCAACCGTGGCCGCATCCTTGTAAAAGGTATCGTTCGGGTCGCGCAGGATTTGTGAGGCATGGCTTCGCGTCTCTGTATTGGAGCGGGTAAATTCCTGTGTGTGGCTGGCGCAGGTCATAGTGACTGCACCATCCTCATTCTCAGACGCCGTTTTCAGTTCAATCTTATCGACAAAGCCAACAAACCGGCACTCAGCCGGAGCGACCATCAAACGTGTTTCCGGATTGAACAGGCCACGATAGACTTCTACCCGCGCCTGACGGCAATCATAATCACGGACAATCCGTTCAACTTCCTCATGCACCTGCGACATGCGGATTGTGACATTCTGCACGGAAAGATTGGCGATGAGCGGAATATCGTCAATGGAAACCAGAGAACCTGTTCCATACCAATCACGTGTTTCAGGTATACCATTATCCGGATTGACCACATCTGCCGTGATATTCCCCACGTCAGACCACAGACCTTCCGTTACCGGAGCACCAGTCTGTCGGTCACGTGCAACAAGCCAGAGAAAGTCACGCGCTACCAACATCCGCTGTTCAAGCGCATGCTGGTTTTCTGCTGAAATATATCGCATTGCTGCACCTTCTTCAGGAACACTCTGGATAACTCTGCGTTATCTTAATAGGAGGTATGAACTCATGGATTTAATTTATTGGGATGAAGCCGTCGTTATTAAAATTTCAGACGGCATCACACATTCAATCGGTAATATTGCTGATGCGGAGAATTTTATGCTTTCCGATTGGCAGCGTTTTGATCTGGATAGTATGGGAGAAGCTATAACAGCCTGCCTTAGGTGTTCACATGATCATGGAAGCACGCAAAGTGCGCGGATTGCATTTAAACATGCAGCAGAAGTATCTGGGATTTTGGCATAAGAATTTCACCTTTTCGATAAAACCTCATAAACACAGCTCTAAAGATTGTTCTTGCGCATAAAACGAACATTTTCTGAGCCATTTGACTTCAAATTTTACCCAGATGTCACTTCCTTAAACAATGAGCCATCATATCAATCGTTGCCTTTGATAGATGCATATATGAGCAGATAAAAATTACAAACTGGCCAGGTATCTCCTGATCTCAGAAAATCTGACTCGATCAAAAACATAACAAACGGTCAATCACTGCAAATAAGACACAATTACATATTATATAATAATTATAACCAGTTATATCACATATTTTCTGTATTATATTAAATCTAACATACAAAATTTGAAGATAAATGAGATGGTTAAGTGATCATTTCATGTTCCGACTTTTCTCATTTACATCTTCATTTTAAATACACTGGGAGGAATATCATGAGTAATATTCTAAAAGCAATTGGAGGGAGACAGCCTCCACATGCAATCATAGAACACCGTCATTTTCATCAAGATGTTGCTACTGAAGAACAAATTTCAATAGCTCATAAAAGTTCAGCCTCGCAATTAAAGGACGCTACTAAGCTCGGCAGCATTCTGAAAAGAATTGGCGGGGGGCTATCTAGGCATCGCCCCTAAACTATCGGTACCAATAAAAACGGAGCATAATGTGAATAATACAAACCAAGAAGATCTTATGCAAAAAACATTTAAGAATACCTCTCCCTCAGCCTCGGAGTCTAAAGCTACTATTACGCACAAAATCGCAATCGCTATAATCGAGACTGAGTATAAAAAACGAGTAGCCAAAACACTCCGGTTAAAAAATGAACGCCTTGCTCACGAAGCAAGTTTGCTAGCCACTCCAAAAAAACTTACTTCTAAGCGTTCAGTTAAAAAAGTTAAAACGAACTAACGAGACTCCACCGCCTGAAACGTGATTGTGCCACGCCCTGTGCTCAGCTCTGTAGATGTGGTCAGCGACCCCGGCAGAATGATCATCGGCACCGATGGCTTGATTAGTGTAACCACATTGCCAACAGCTGTACCGGGAGCCAGATGCGGGCGTAGTTCGAAGTGCGTGGTTTTACCTGAAGCATTCGCAACTGCACTTTCTAATACCTGATAAAGTTTTGTTCCGATTTGCACATAATCACCGATTGTTATCGAGAACCAAACCGGCATACCTTGAAGAGCGATAGATTTGTTATCTGCCCCAATACCTTCAATACTCGCTGTAGATACATCGCCAATGCCCGTACCATTCGGATAAGCAATCGGAAAACAACGGCTCATAGGTCTGCCACTAAACTGCTGTAAACTGCCGTCCACCGCTTTTAAACGTGCCCGCCAGATATCAAGCTCATTCGGTTGCAATATTACGGATTGAAAAGAAGCCTTCCACAGTGGCGTGCCCATATCCTTGGCAATCGTCGTACCACCTGCTGTCCGGCTATATTCCTGCCTGTACAACAGATCGAACTCCGTTGACCAACCGGGGAAACCAGCAAGAATATCTAATGGGTAGGTAAGAGCCATAACGAATATGGAACCTTTTCAAAACTGTGACGTTGGTTTTCGATATTTGTGACTGTATGGAGGTAAAGGAACGTGGCAATCACCCGCAAAGAAGAAGAACGTGCGCTAAATGCAGATGAGCTTGCATTGGTGGACAAAACACGCCATCCGGCTCTTCAATCCCTCCCCGACGCTGATCTAACCTCAGTTGTTAAACTGCTCCGTGAGCGGCGCGAAAAAGCTAAAACTCAAGCGCACCAAAGACGACGAGAAATCAGGGGCAAAACTGCACCCAAAGGCAGTGCCGCATCAAAGGCAGATGATGGCTCAAAAACTAAACTAAGCGTTCTGGCAATGGCGATGCGCCGAACCAATGCTGAAGTTGAGCGCCGCCGTCAGATGGCCGCCAAACAAGAACTTGTTGAAAATGCGCAGCACGCTCTCGAGCTAAAGAAACATGCTGAAGCCAACAAAATTCCGTTTAATACACGCCACGCCCATGAAGGAATGCGTAATATTCCCAACAAGCAGGTAAAAAGCCTCATCAACCCTATGGAACGTGGCAGACAGAAAAAAGCAGCTAGCGTTAATCAGGCTAAACGCGATCAGAGACAAGCTACTGCATCATAAATCGGGCTCAGGTTTGGCATTGCCAAGCCTGAGCACCCTATCCCAACTTTACAAATTTGCTTTGAGCTTCCCGAACGGTCTGGATCACCCGCGCTTGCATTTCCTGATTGGTCTTCTTCAGGCCAGCTTCCAATCTTGTTACAGCAGCCTGATCTGCCCCACGTGCATCAATTTGATAAACCGGCGCGAAAGAGAATGCACCGCCACCGCCTGCACCGTCATGCGGAATAATGCGGCCATGAGTGCCGGGAGAGAAAAATTCCTCCCCCTTCTCATTGACGCGATAGAGATTGCCGGGTGTTACACTCCCACCCGCTGCGCGCGCGCCGCCGAACATCATTCCAAACAGACCGCCGAGACCAGAAGACTGAGGCGATATCCTAAACAGGTTTGCCAATGGACCCTGCCCCATAAGCAGAGCTTGCGCCATTTGTCGGAGCAGCCTAGCTAATGCTTCTTTTGCGCTGAATGAACCATCAATGATTGTGTCGATCATATTCATGGAGATATCAGCCAGATCAAGAGCTGCATCAGCATTGCGGCGAAGCTGCTCTTCCACGGCCTCGACCGCCTTTTGCTCCTGATAACGCGCTTCAATCAGTGCTGTGATCTGATTACGCTGAGCATCCGTTGCACTGGCACCGGCTTTACGAAGGGCAATTTCCTTATCTCGTGCCTCATCAGTAAGCCCGACAAGCGCCAACTCCTCTTCGAGTGAGGTAATCAGATCATCAATCGCTTTTTTCTCACGTTCAGCATCGGTAATTTTTGCCAAACGCGATCCGCCGGTCTTTTTCTTTTTATCTTCAGGCAGAATATAAGGCGTAACAGGTGGCAGGATACTATCATCAGGCTGATTAGGGAGCTTTTGCTTATCCTTGTGTGCCTTGATTTGAGCGTCAATTTCAGCGAGCTCTTTTTCAATCTGCTCTTTAGGAGGCAAAAATGCGCCGCGATAATCGCCTGTTTTCATATTTAAGGCACGCTGCTTCTCATCCCGCTGTTTCATAAGAGTATCCAGCGATCGGTTCTCAACTGTATTGAACAAGTCAAGAAAGTAGCGAAGTTGCAAAGCCGCAGAAACAATCGCGGCTTTCAAACTCGTTGATACTGTATTCGTGATATCAACGAAGGCTTTATCAACATCGGCAGCAGCCTGCACCACATCATCGGAGAGAACACGGCCAAGCTCCTCGCCCTCTTTAATGGTTTCGGTCAGCTTATCGCGCCCTTGTTCAATCAGGGACACAAACTGCTCACCACCCTGACCACCCATGATCTCATCAAAAATACGGATACCGGCGGCAGTGTCTTTCAGGCGGCGGGTACGATCGATAATCTCCAGCATAAAATCTGCAGGATCTTTGAGCCGCTGCTTGACCTCCTCCGGAGACATACCAAGCTGAGCAAAAGCTTCTGCACCGGAGCCTTTGCCAGTCTGGGCATATTCATTTGCCCGCAGGTTTAACTCACGAAAGGCATCGGCCATCGCATCAACTTCAATGCGGTTGGTTTCAGCGACATATTTCATCTGCTGGAATGACTTAATAGTCATGCCAGCTCGCTTAGCAGCAGTCTCAATATTGCCGATATCGGCAACAATTTGCTTAACGCCCTGAATGGAAAGGCCAATACCAAGACCTGCCAATGCTCCCTTTACCAAAGACATAGAACGGTTAAGACCAGCAGATAGATCAGAGAATTCCCGTTGCGCATTCTTGGCAGTTGCCTTGGTATCACCGCGTACACGGGTCATGGCATCATGGAAGCCACGGGCATTGGCGCCGATAAACGCCATGATGTCATTACGGGACATGAATTCCCCTATCTGATGGATTTGGTAGGTGGATAATGACGGGCAATCTCTGCCGCCCTTGCCGGTGTGATAATGTCTTTTGAGCGTTTACCGGTACGCCCCTCGATAGCCGACTCCAGCTCCGGCCATGTGGATCGCCAAAAGACTTCCGGCGACCACCCTAATACTCCGGTTGCAAAACTAAGCATTTGCTGGATTTGATTAGTAATTACGAGGGGCTCAGTGCGTTTCCCGATTTGGCCTGCTCAAATGCCTTTTCCAACTGATTGAGATGATCGGTCTCACCGCGCAGTTTCTTGCCATCATTGATATGGCCGGAAAGAGCTTTGGTGATAGCTTTGCGGAATGACTGTTCATCCGCGGCACTCAGCTCTGCGATGGCTTTGTGCGCCAGATCACGCGTTACCTTGTCGCCATCCGGATGCTTGGTCAGGACACGTAGGGCTGCCATCACAGTTTTGGGATGAAAGCCGATCAACCGCGTATAGAGCAGATCCATCGTGTCACAACCAGCCACCTCACAAAGCGTTGCCAACCGGCCAAATTCAACAACCAAGACCAGATCCGTATTGCCGATCCGGCAGGCAGCTTCACCACGGAGAGGATTGGGTAAAGCATCCGTCATGGTGATACTGCCGGAGTAAAGCCAACAGTGCCGGTTGCAGACATTCGCCCCTGACACTGCAGCTCATTGGTCTTATCGCCCGAGAATGTCAGCGAAATCAGGAAGTCAGCTTCGAATGTCCCGACCCCGGGCACCACCACCTGATACGGCGTGACAACCTGATTGACTGCATCACCGATCATGGCCTTGGAGGCAGTGTTGCTGACGAAAGCACCGTCAAGCTGCACATTGATACGCTGGATGCCATACATCAGCTGCAACAAAAGCTTGCTGCCTGGATCAGCACAATTGGGCTTGGTGATGTCGATTTCTTCATTGTTGATTTCCAATGAGCGGGATTCTGTCACACACACCGAGACAAAATCATCCGGCGTCATCAGACGCTTGATCACAAGCTCACGACCTAAAGCCATGGACTTATCTCCTGTTTAAATAAATGGAATAAATGGTTTGCGATCAGGCTTGCAAGTTGGGATAGCCTGCATATGTGCGGTAAATCACATCAAACACCATGCGTCCCGCACCAAGACTCTGCGCCGTACCGGCATCGATAAAATGATCTGTGGCAGACAAAATCATATCGATGACCAATCCGCCCAAATCTGATGGAGGCAATGCGCTCTCGACAGCCGCCGCCAAAAGATCAAACTCTGCAGACGGATCTTTGCGACCTTTAAAATGAATGACCACATTGACGGTAAGCCGATGATTGAGCCGCGTCAGTTCTTGGCGAGTGACATCATCATAGACCACACCATCAGGCGTCGTCTGGTCACTGGTGTAGAGCACTGTGAAGGAGGGCAAATCCTCCTCCGGCACTGCCGTTGAGCGCATTGGTGTAACAATGCCCAGGTATTGTGCTGCGACCGGCTGGAGCTGCTCTCTGATCTTATCAAGGATCGTTTGTCGAAGATGCACCATGATTATTCATCCTCATGCAGAAGTAGGCGTTTCATCGCTCGCCCGTCATCAACATGACCAGCCACCACAAAAACCCTACCGATATCCTGCGCATCATCACTACGAATGATTGTGATCGTATCAGACTGACGAACACCATCGAGCGCTGTGCCAGAAGCTGCAAAGCTATAGCTCACCCCTTCCAGCCCCATACCTTCGATGTCGAGCAAATCTGTCTCCCGAACTTTTCGCAAAATACCGGTAAACAGGACAGGACTACCCTTGATAGTGACACTGGCTTCGACGTTGCCGAGACCAGAGACAAAAGCATCGGCCATATCGGAGAAAATGGCAGGACGGCTCATTCGCCGCCCGCCTTTTCCAATGCCGCTTCCGCAGCATTCAGGCGCTCTTCCGCTGCTTCAAAAGCCGCGAGCTGCTCATCACCGGCATCCGGCTCTGCAAGCGCTTCCTTGGTATTGTCATAGACAAGCTGAGCCGCTTCAAGTTCCGCATTCAGCGCATCCAGATCAGTAGTCTTTACCGGCGCGGGAGGTTTTGTCACTTCCTGTAGCTTCGGTAGAGATCGATCCTCCGGCACAGTGCCAAACAAAGCGGCGATTTTATCCGCTTCCTCCTGTGGCAGGGTGACTGCGGTACCAGGCGGCACATCTTTACCAGCAATGGTCAGCGTTACCGCATAGGCCTGCCGCACAGTTTTGACTTTCGCCATAGTTTCATTCCTCTCAAATTAAGTGGTTAGCGAACCATGGCAAAGAGCGATGCAGACGCATCACCTGGTACCGGCAGTGGCGCACTCTGTGTCATCAGGAAGGTTGCCGACGGATCTTCGACATTCCACATTTTCGGGAAGCGAGACAACGGCCTCATCTGCGCTGCCACATCCTGAATGGCACCATGCGCCATAAAGCCCTGGAACTGGCTTGGAGCAACCACACCAACGCCGAAACTTGGCCACAGTTCAAGATTGTTTCCCTGATCATCTTCAAACAGCTGGGTATATTGCCAGAAGTTGAACTGCCCGACAGTGCCAAGATAAATCGCCACCATATCCTCAGAACCGGCAGCAACAGGGCCGAATTGCATTTCACCGCCCATCTGGCGGCGGTTATCCAGAATTTCACGAATTTCAGGATCGCTTTGCAGCAATTCTGCTGCCTCTGCCCCAAGGATCACTTCTGTGGCTGCACCGCCCGATGTGGTGGCAACACGTGTCGCCCATGAGCGGATAGATTTGCGGATGGATACGCCCGCCTCGCCCCAGCGATCCGCACCGGTCAGAGCAAGCGTGTGATTTGCTGGCCTATTATAATCAACAATCTGGGTTTCATAGTCCTCACCGCTGACGATGATCTTGCCCGTGCGCAGTGCCTCTGCCGCCATCACTTCTTCACGGCGCGTCACCTCATCATCCTGATCGGCCAGAATGTCGGTGACAGTCTGCAGGTAGCGATCTTCCGCAGACATATTGCCGTTGAGCGGCTCGCCGGGACGGCGGCGGAAGCCTTCGCCCGGGCGCACTGTGTTTTTCGGCTTTACATAGGCAGGCGTAAATGTTGAGGTCTGCCGGCCACGAATGGCGCGTTCTTTGCCCGGCACCAAAGGCGAGACGAACGGCGCCACATTGCGGCGGCGTTTCAGTTTATCAAAGGCGATTTCTTCCGCATCGGACTGAAAACCGTTCGGGAAAAATGTATCGCGGATAAAGGCTGTTGGCCGGTCGCGGGCTTCAATCACCGTCAACAGCGCGGCTGTGCTAAATAAATCCATTTGAGATTTCCTTAAATGAGCGCCGGATCAGGCGAGATTGTGCAGGAAGAGCGGAGCAGAAGCTTTGCGCCATGCGCTTTCGACACTCGCTGCCGTATGGCCTGCCCCGTAGATCAGTTTGGCCGCATCAAAATTACCGGATGCATAGGCATCCGTGATCACATCACCGGCAGTGGTATCGACATCGATAGCCAGCACCATGCTTGGCACTTCAGAACCATCCGAGATTGCAGAGGCTGAGACCAGGAATTTGCCACTGGCCTCACCCAGCACTGTGCCACGTTTGAGAACACCCTGCCCGCCTGCAATAGGCACAACACGGACAGCAACGGGAAAATCACCGACGAGCAAATCGCCGGGAATATAAGTTTCAGTGCGCATAGCGACACTCCTGAAAAAGTTAAGGGAACAGAATTACCGAGCTTAACGCTGCGGTTTACGTGATGCCGAACGCGCTTTGGCATGGGCAACCAGGCGCTCATCAGCACTACCGGCTTTAGGGGCAGCACCACCATTACCAAGCGCCGGTACACGTCCCTGCATACGGCCAGACAGGCTGGAAACAGCACGGGAAGAGCCGGAAGCCGCCAATGTGGCGACGGCCTGTTTGGCCGACATATTGGTATTGAACGCCAAATGAGCTGCCAGTGACGGGTTCTGTTCCGCTTTAGCCGAGCCTAAGATTGCCGACATGCGACTACGCTCAGCCTTGCGGCCACGGGCATAATCGCCGGGCTTTTCTTCATCATCGGCAACTGGCTCCTCTTCCTCTGCATCCGGATCTGGATCGGTTTCAGCGTCGGGATTTTCCGGATCATCCTCAGCCTCATCCGGCTGCAGATCGTCTTCCAGTTCTTCCGGCTTATCCTCTTCGAGGCGTTTGCGTGTATTGCGGCCACCAACAGCCGCGCGGATAGCGCTTGCAAGCGACATCAGCGTGTTCCTTTTTGATAATGTTGAGAGTTTTTAAAGGGGAGAGATCAGGCACTCATCGCGGCAAGAAATGCCTCGAAGACTTGTTTTGGGCGCCCCACCGCATCGGCAAGACCAAGATCAACTGCCGCCTGCCCACGAAACGTATCCGCTTGCGTGGCAAGTGCGGCCTCTACCGAGAGACGTGAACCACGGTAGCGCGCAACCGTCTCAGCAAATAAAGTGCGCATGGCTTCAAGATCATTGACGGCTTCGGAATATTCTTCCTCGCTCATCGTCTCGAACATGCCAGGGCGGGCTTTTTTTTCACCGGCACGTAGAATGGTAACTGCCAGCCCCTGATTTTTTGCCCAGCCGGATGCATCGACATGCATGGTGATGACACCAATCGAGCCGGTATAACCGGTGGTAGGGATCACGATCTGGCGACAGGCTGCTGCAAGGAGATATGCGGCAGAACACGCATGATCGGTGAGAATGGCAATCGTCGGTTTTTCCTGTGAAAGTGCATAAAGCTCCTCGGCACAGGCGAAACATCCGTCCACTTCACCACCGAAACTGTCAAACTCAAAGACAACAGCCCTGATATCATCACGGGCAAGACAATCAGCGATCTGGATATTCAACCCCTCATATGAGGTCATGCCGGAGGTTTTCCCCACCCATGAACCCTTATTGACGAGGGACCCTTCCACCTCAATGACTGCAACATTGCCAACCATTTTGGGGCCACTATAGATTTTCTCGCCCGTCCAACCGTCACGCAGTTCCCGCATATTCTCTGACAGCACACCCATTTCCGGTGTGTCTGCCATCGCAACATTCTGCCCCAGCACACGCGGTCCGAAAGCGCGAGCGATAATATTGGCTTTGGCCTCATGCAGCAACAGCGGCGTATCGAACAAACGCGCCGCAATTTCCGGCATTGCAAATGTCATTTACTCTGATCCTAATTGGTTTCTTCCGGGTCATCTTTCGGTGTCTCACTTCCAAAGCGTGACACCACGCCGGAACTGGCCACTTCACCGGAGGTAACACCATGCTTGGCTGCAAACCGTTGTTCACGGGCACGTTGCAGCATGTCTTCCTTCCAATCGCGCCCCTGTTCGGCGGACTCGGATTCCTGCGTTGAAAGGCCAGTAGCCAAACGAATAGCGGCAGCACGCGCTTCTTTCTCGGGATCAACCCAGCCACGCCCCGAGCCGATCCAAGCCGCTCTTGCCCAACCAATCGGATTGGCCTCAAAGGAAACGGCATGTGCTGGTAGTTTGATACGCCCCTGATCGAACACTTCTTCCAGCCATGCCATATAAATCGGCTGCATAAAGCTATGCGCAAAGCTGGTTTTGCGTGCAGTCAGCCCGCGCCAGATTTCCAGAAGTGCCGCACGCGCACTGGAATAATTGACCTTTGACCAGTCCATGGTCAGCTGCTCATAGGTCAGGCCAATGGATGATGCGATATTGCGCAATGCTGCATTGACGAAAACCTCAAACGCAGCGTTCGGATGTTCGGATTTGGTAAAAACCACATCCTCACCCGGATTGAGGAAGTTGAGCTGCGCACCCTTGAGGCGGATCGGATCAGCTTTATACGCTGCCGCCTGAGCTGAAGCCTGCGCATCAAAAAATGCGTTAATCGACTTGCCACTATCACCGGCACTGAAACTATCAGCCAGCTGATCCATATCCAGCGGCGTTTTGATGAAAGCCGCCATTACCGCATTGAGTGATGCTGCCTGCAGCTCATAATCATTGTAATCAGAGACTTGCTTGAGCTGCTGCAACACTGATGCCCAAGGGCTGACACCGCGTGTCATACCGGCACGACTGGCCTCAAAAGCATGAACAGCTGTCGGCCTGCCCCATTCAGTCTCCCGTTCTACCCGATCCCAGATAAACATATCATGCATCGGTCTGGTGATATCGCCGGGATGTGTGCGTCGCACATGATAAGCCAGTGGCGCGCCATAGGCATCAAGCTCAACACCATCACGCAGAAACTCGCTATCAATCGCCCCTTTCGGATTGGAGATCCGCGCCGGATCAATCACATGCACACAGGTACCATAACCATTGGCTCCCATCCGATATGGCAAAACCGCAAAGGCTTCGCCGTCAGAAAATCGGTGTCGTGCTGCCAGACCCAACAGGCCAGCAACAGACTTGGTACGTTCTGCATCAAACCAGTTACCGGGATCGGTCGCCACATCCGACCATAGCCCCTCGATCTGGTCGCCAATCTCATCGGCCTCATCAGCGCTCAAATTCAGAGTTCTGGCATTTGGTTGACTGGATAAGCGCCATCCGGAACCAATCACTGTATCCACGAGACGGGACACACCAGCCGATGCCCAACCGTTATTGCGCACCGCATCATTGACACGATCAATAACAACATCGCGCGACAATGTGAGTGCAGCTTGTCCGGAATATGTACCAGGTCGCCAACCAGCCATAGACGAATGATCCGAACCGGCAGCGCTATAAGCTGCCGCATTCATCGCATAACGTCTGCGGGCTGCAACACGCACCTCCGGTGGCATTGGAGCGCCGTGAGCGTCCAGAATAACCGGTTCGCTCATAGAAACACCACACGGCGCGAGCGGGTACGTGCTGCACTGGCAATCCCCAGCTGAGTCCGTAGCTCACCAATATAAAGCCGCAACCGCCCTTCATCTGCTGTGGTGAAAGTCACACTTTCTCCCTGATAGCTGAGTTGCACTGATGCTTTACCAACCATGAGTTTATGCAGCGCTGCCTCTGCTTCTGTGAGGCGCGCCAATAAAATGCTTCTGTCTGTCATGTTGTTTCCGATCAGCCGCGGCGACTGGCACGCGCCATCGCACGGGCGATTGCCGCTTTTACCAAGGGCGATTGTTTCTGTTCATCTGCAAGTTTGGCTACCGACACCTGAGGCTGGCGTAAAAGCTGGTCTTCAAGATCCAGCTGTGCCGGTGGCTGCTCTTGTGAAAGACGTTCTGCCAATGCGTCCCATTCATCCTCAGTCCAGTAATTGATCCCTAAGCGCAGGGTCGCGGCCAAAGACTGGTTGAGCATATCCAGCGCCTCATTGCGTTTTCCAGCTGGCAAATCCCATTCATAATAAGGATGGCCAGAACGGCCACGGCGCTGAACACGTATCTCGGATGTTGCCTGTTCAAAGAAGTCATCCCCCAAACCATGCACAAAATCGATATAGCCAGTCTGTTCCGGATCTTCCTTGCGGTATGAACGGTAAAGAGCTGCTTTCATCACCGAAGCATTGAAGTTAAAAAAGCGCCGTGAGTATTTGAGTTGCCTACCTTTTTTGTCTTTCTCTTTTTTAACTTGCGCCAGCATTGGAGCGGCTTCGCGATTATCACCACGCACCATAATCACATCCGTGATCGGATGACACCGCGCCCACTCCCAAACATCTTCGGTATAGGCATTACCATCAATCGCCGTCAGATCGACCTTGCGCCGATTACCCCAACAATCCAGCCATTCACGTTTAACCAGTTGCGACAATGCCTGTTGCACTGCAGGCTCGGAGATATGGCCGGAATGCGCTGTAAAACCCGGTAGATTACGACCGGTATTATCGTCAAATATCCCGCGATCTATCACCACGCGGTAACGGTTCTTGCCATAACCAACCAGCAGCCATTCAACACGATCCCCCTGCACGTCTATGCCAATTGTCAGGATCAGTGCCTTTGGTGGGATAATCCCACGCGGCAGGCCAGTTTGCGCTGCCCTATCGCGCAACACTTCCCAGCCAATAGATTCCCCGTCAGTCTCAAAGGGTTGTCCCAGCCAGTCATTGAAGAATACCTGCTCAGCACCGGCCTTCTTACCTTTATCATCGGGACCACCGCGCTGCACATTGAGATAGGCACGCGCCAGCGCCTCCCAACTTTCCAACGGCGAATAGGCAACCCAGATATGAAATGAGCGATGATAGCGTGCTCGTTCCGGATATTTAGCAATCCATTTGGCACCATTCTCTCTCGCTACCATCCATGCGCGATGATGCTCCTTGATTTCGCCGCCACATTTAACGCAGTAAAAACACGCTTTCTCAGGATGCTCCGGATCAATGTGATCACGCATCTGCTCCCATTCGAGCGGTTGCAACTCCAAACAATGCGGACACGGCACATGGTAACGCTCCTGCGTGCCCTGCTCAAAGTTGGAGTTGATACGGCAGCCCGGCGCAATCAGCGGCGTTGAGATTTTCAGGATCTTCGCCGCGATGAATGCTTTTGACCGGCTCTCTGCCTGACTTTCCGGATCACCTGCCTCATTGTTTTGCCATTTCGACAGATCATCCTGCACCTGCTTACGCGGTGAGATCATCGACAAGCCGGAAGGTGAATTGGCGCCCGCTGCCTGAATAGCCCCGCGCCCGTCTGCACGCTCCTTATAGTGGATGGAATTACCACCCTCGCGGCTTTTCTCAGGAAACAGTGCCGTCAAAGACGTAGTTTCGCGGATCAGCGGCATCAGCTTCTGTTTCGACCAACGAGAGGCATTTTCCTCTGTCGGATGCACATACAGAAAATCGCACGGATCCATATCCATAGTGCCGAGCGTGAAGATATTCGCCAGCACCGTGCCGCCGACCTGTGCCGATTTGGCAATAGTCACAATCCGGCACGGGTCTTCCGGTGAAATAGCTTTCAATATCTCCGAGAAGAACGGAAACAGCGTTTCATTATAGGGACCAGGAAACTGTGTGATACGATCAGAAAAGACAATATTCTGTTTTGCCCAAGCTAGATAATCAACCGGTGGCGGTGGCATCGTCTCCTGTGCCAGAATGGAATATGTCAGCCATGCCGGATTGCAAAGCAGTGTCATGTACCAACCATTCAGTCTGGGTGTTGATCCTCACTTTCAAATAAATCAGGATCAATCACGTTTTCCGGCTCTGAAGCCTGTTGCTCTATGAAACCCTGTGCTGCTCGCTCACGTACTTTGCGGAAAGCTTGCTGCAGGTGATGTAGGATGTCGCGTTGTGGTAGTTCAAACTGGCCGGCCAGATGCGTTGCCATATCAGCCAGCCCGCCCTCCATCACACGGTAAGCCATCGCCACTGATCGCGTGATTTCTGATCTGGCTTCATCCGCCAACATGAACCGGCCAGATGCTAATGCTTCTTCGCGTTTGGCACGCGCTGTCTGCATTTTGGCTTGTTCAAGCTTTTCGCGGGCTATCTGGTCAGCAACCAGATCACTTGGTGTCTGAAACACTTCCGGTGGCCGCTTTTCTGCATTCTGCAGTAAAGGTGCATCCGTTTGTTCGACTGCAGCGCGTGGTACCGGTGAAACAGATATTCGCGTGCCTAGACCATTAATGCCTACACGCTGTGAGACATCAAGGCGCCCGCTCAAGTGGCGCTTGGCGCGTTCCACTACAATACGGGCGCTTCGTCCTTCGCCTTGCAAAGCATCCGGTCCAATCTGGCCGGACGCAATATATTGAGATATTCGTCCGGCAGAGACATTGATCAGCTTGGCAAACTCGCCCTTGCTCATCGTCTGATCTGACTGGATGGCCGTCATAACTTTTCCTGAGAATACAGCCGGATATTTAATCCTCTGAGTTTAGTGCCTGACTTTAGTTCTTTAGCCTTCGACTTTAGGCTTTGATTTCACGCTCAGACTGACCAAGACCCGCGGTGCGAAATACCCGCAGGCAAGGTGCGTCAGGAAGGACCCGAAATGTTAGAAATGATCCATATCGACTGACCAACTATCGGTGGCTTCGCTTGCCGACCTCTTCCGCGAAGTATCGGGCGAAACGTTCTTCTGCCACGCGCTTTACTGTCTCATGGAAGTTAACGGTTTGAACATAGGAGCGCATACGAACAAAGAGCAGCATGGGTTTTATTGAGTTATCCATGGGGTTTCGCTGCCATACCCCCGGATGCAAATGTGATCCGCGCTCTGGCACAAAGAACCGGGCATTCTTGTATCGCGCATTGCGCTTGGTGGAAGCTGCCGTTCGCTTACGATTATAACCAGCAGTACGTTCAGCAATTTGCAAATCAGCCAGAATGCGTACAATCAATGCCACGCGAACATTGCCATACTGATCAAGAGGACAATCCTTTGAAGGAACGACATAAAGCCCCTTGTCCATATGCCCTGCGGAGATCAGCTGGCGCTCAAAGGATTTGAGATTGCGCTGACCACCGAAAAATTGCGGCGTCAGAAAATTAGCAGGCGGCGTTGAATTCTTAGCCCATGACTTTCCTGCAATGATAACAGCTGCTGAAAGACTAGAACTACTTGCCTGCTCATAGGCAACACCCCGTTTTGCAAAAGGTGTCACTCGATCAAGCTTAGCCTCCATCTCATCCTGCACAGCCAATCGGCCAACTGCCGCGGTTCTGTTCAATGCACTGATCGTTGCCTTTGGAACTACTTCCTGCTCGAACCGGTCAAGCTCCTGCTCCCACCCCTTCGTGTCAAAACTCATGAACACGGATGGACCATCAGATAACAATGGTCCACTCAATGATGAGGTGACATTCAGCATGGTCAATTATTCCAGTGAAAGAGAGATCAGCAATACTCAGTCCTGACCGCCAAATATTCGCGCATGTTGAAATGTGCATGAATCTCAACACTCATGGTCCGCACGCATTTTACCGCGCACTACATTAATTCATACGCATTTGACGGAATAATATTCGCATGATTAGTGAAAGATGCTGCTGGCGGGGAAAATAATCCGGTCGGCAATTTCTATTGTACTTACGTGCAGCAAGGTCACGACTAGAACGTGGCTTGAGTGACGGGCTCGACCCCGTCTGCACCAGAGTGTGAATACAATGGAAACAAAGTTGAAACGCAAGTTAGTCGCCGTTCGGGCTTATGTTCGTAAGCGATGTGGAAAGTTAGAATATGTATGTGCGCATTTTCGCTCACATCCTAATCAGCTTTCCTTTAACTTTTAGGAAGAGTCACGCCCTTTCCCCTCAGCCAGCAGCACCCATCACTAAGCACCTTCATTATCTGGTTTGCGCCCCGCCATAGGGGCGCTATCTTGCTCTTTTCTTGCGATACATTCGCTCATCAGCAAGAGACATAATATCTTTGAATTTCTGCTTGGATTTTAATGGCATATATCCAACAGAAAGCGATAAAACATGCGTAATACCTGTCTGTCGCTGCTGAAACTCATCATGCGCTTTCGCATTCATCTGCTCAATTGCACCATCAACATCAGCACATGAGGCCTTTGATATGAAAGCGCAAAACTCATCCCCTCCAATACGAGCAATCAAACTATCTGTCGGCAATACGTTGACCATTGCGTGAGCGACAGAAACAACAGCATCATCACCGACAAGGTGACCATATTTGTCATTGATCACTTTCAGATAATCAATATCAGCTAACATAAACCAGCCTCGAACACCCGCTGCGCTTGCTGCATTAAACTGCTCGATAAAACTACGGCGGTTAAGGATACCGGTTAAAGGGTCAACACTTGCGATGCGCGCAAGCTCATTGGCTCTGCGGATGGCGCTGCGATAAGAGAGTTCCAGTTTTTCCAGACGAGAAAACCAATAAATACCAATCGGTATTGCGATCAGAAATGGTAGCGTCAATCTGACAAAGACCGTTATTAAATCGGACTCTGTTCCTGTGATTATTCGAATACCAGTTGAAAATGATATTGAAATAGCCGCTGCAAATATTGCGACTATTGCCGTTCGTTTCAACACAAACTTCGATAACAACCGCCCACCTTCCGGGATCATATCTTATTAAAAAACTGCAATCTAGCTTTTTAATCCGCCATGCAGTTTTACCGATATGGATTTCAGAAACATCTACATTTGTGCTTCGTCCGAATATAATCCACAACTCAGGTATGATGCAGTTATATTAATTTCTTAGGGTACGAAATTTCCTCATAGCTTCGCACTGGAGGAGAAGCGGTTGCCGAGTTATCGGTCGCTTCTCCGGGATCCGCAGGGAGCTCACTGCGGCTAATGCCGACTTACACCGCTCACCGTCTCGGAAGCATTACGCTTCACAGTCTACAGGTCGTCCCTGTTCATAGGGCTATGCCGATTTGATTAAATTGGCAAGGGGCACTTCTATCGTCCGCTGTTGACCAAATATAAAGGCGAGAACACGGGCTGCTCTTGTCCCGACATAGCCTTCTATGACGCCCTCAAAAACACCTGCAGAGCCAACCGGAAACGATACGCGTTCACCGTTTTTGTAACGCGGAAAATCCTTTAAATCATTAAATGAACCAACCTCGGTCAAATATCTGAGATCATTCATATATTTATCATTAACAATAATTGCTCCATTCTGTCCAAAAATGAGAGAAATTGCCCCATCAACACGTGATAATCCCACCCAACTTTCCACACATGGGACTACTCTTACAAACAAGTATCCATTGAAAATAGGCACTTCAATTTTCTTTGAACGGCGTGTGTATTTGACTGAACGTGCCTCCGATTTCATGGGCAACCATGTCTCAATTCCAAAGTTACTCACCGATTTACTAACAGCTTTCTCTTGTTTGTTCGCAGTTTTGAGAACAAACCATTGTTTTTCAGACTGCTCATTACCGGCAGCAATAGCCAAAAATTTCTCTTGCATCCGTATTTTGATACGATCTGGATCGCGCTCATCGAGCTGTCGTGCTATTTCCAAGATACGCGCTTCCTCAAATGGTCTGTTATTTGGCATCATCATTTTTCAATTCCTCGCAACAGAGCCTGTAATTCTTCCAGTGCATCGGGACCGCCTTCCGGCAGATAGACATATTCCATAGTTCCGGTATTCGGCAGCCAAGGCCAGCCACGCGCAGCATGAGCATCAAACCACGCCTGCCACAAATCACCACCAACCTTCACCGCAATCATGCGCTCAGCCACTGGCTGAAGATAAGCCGGGACAAGCGCACCACGTCTACCAGCTGCACGATCGAACAAATCATTCACTGCCGGAAACCCGAACTTGATCTGTTTCTCAGCCAGCAAATGCTCGACAGTAAAAGTACCAGCCTCAACCATGCGCTGCTCCAACGCTGTCAACTGGCCGAGATGAGTGGCACCAGTCAGTAACAGCTCATAAACTCGTGCCGCCCACATCTTGCCGAATGGCGCAGCCTGTGCCGGAGCGTTCGCAGAAAGGTGAGCAGAAGCTGGCAGCTTTTCCCAACGCTTTTCGCTCAGATAAACCGCAAACGAGCAAATGTGCTTGCGTCCTGTTGCCCGTGCTGCCTCGACATAGCGCCCGATTTCCTCAGAAGCCAACTGCCGATTATCAACCGAAAGATTCAACCACGCCCGATAAGCACCCGGTTCGCTGTCAGTCAGCCAAGTAGGCCAAGAAGCGAAAGCTTTTTTGAACGCCTTTTCGTTCGCCTTCCGAATTTCCTTGCTTTCCTGCTCATCCCCGCGCTCTCTCACTGTTACTGGTTCTATTACTGGTTCCCTTACAAGGTTAGTGTCCGAATTCCGGACACGGTTTTCGCCATTTTCCGGACACGGCTCCGGCTGTTTTTCGGACACGGCTTCACCCTGCCCGAGTCCGGATTTCGGACACGGAAAATCAACCTGAAAAGCGAAACGATAATAGGTAGAAATCTGCTTTCTGGAGTGCCTGTCGCGGCGTTGCTCTCGCAAAATCAAACCGGCCTGCTCCAATACAGCCAAATGGTCATTCAGGGCAGAACGCGACATTTCACAATCATTTGCGAGCGTTTCCTGACTAGGAAAACAGCCATGGTCTGGGTGATAGCGGTCGCATAAGTGCCAAAGAACCAGCTTTGTAGCCGGTTTAAACCCACGCTGTTTTAAGGCCCAGCTGGTAGCGTCGTGGCTCATTGTACAGCCCTCCGCAGTTCGCGCAAATTCCGCCCCATAGCAGCCCGTTTGCGCCGGTAGGTTCTAATCCCATACAACACGGTGGTGTGATCACGATTACCCATGCGACGGCCGATCTGGGAGGATGAAAGCTCGGTCAGGCGCCAAGCCCAATAATAGATGGCCTGCCGTGCCATAGAGACTTCACTATCACGGCGTTGAGAACGGATTTCCGTTAAGCTGACATTGAACACACGGCAGAACCGGTGCGCAATCTTATCAAGACGCGGCCTATACCCCTTATCGCCTGGCATTTGTGCAATCAGGGCCGCGTCATTTACAACGGAAGCAATAAACCGCTCGAATTTGACGGCTGTCGCATTGCGCATCGCAATAACTGCAGGATTGAAATTCATATCAGCCCCCGAAACAAAGTCATGCCAAGCGCATCAGCATAGAGCTGCACCATGGCCTCCTCTTCCTGCCGCTCAAGATCCTCTTTTTTGCGTAACCGGATGATCGTGCGTACAGCCTTCGTGTCGAAGCCGGAGCCTTTCAGTTCGGCAAAAACCTCTTTGATATCAGCACCGACAGTTTTCTTTTCTTCCTCAAGACGCTCAATTCGTTCAATAAAAGCACGAAGTTGCCCCACTGCGATGGTCTGCGAGCTGTCTCCTCCAACATCGTCAGTCATGATCTTGCCTCCGCTTTTTATCGGAACGAACAGGCACGAGACAAAGCCGCTGCAAACGGCCTTCTATGGTCAGCCGCGCCAGTCGGTCAGCATTATTAGGAAATTTTTTCAGCACGGCTTTAGATTTGGCCGCACCATACCGAGAGTGGGAAACAAACGGTTCGGAGCCGTGGAAGCGAAAGTGGCACATCATGCGTCACCGCCTTTTGAAAGCGCGCCATCAACCTTCCGTTGAAATGCTCGAAGCATTTGCACGGCTTCCTCAATTTCAATGTCTATTTGCTGCTTTTCACGGGGTGTGATTGAACCGTCTGCAATCGCCTGCGCGTATTCCTGCATCACATCAGATACAGACTTACTCAGGCGCGACATATCCCCGATATCCGGCAAGGTGTTGCCGAAATTCTGATTGCCAAGCGAAACCAGTTTATAGCCGAGCTGTGCAGCCATGATGGACACAATGCCGTTCGAGCGGGTGTCGAGCATCAAATCCATAGCCACATCAATCGGCATATGGTTGATCGCCTCATCAGGTGCGCCGTATCGAGAAAGCGCAGAGGCATTAACCCGTGTCACTTTTTCAAAAGCAGAAACGCCACCGGCCATTGGCAGCAAACGGCGCACGGCCGCTTTCAGCGCCTGCCTATCATGCTCAGTTGTGGGGCGAATTTTCACCATGACAGAACCTCATAAAAAAGACCTGTCTTCGCGCACACGGGAGCCAAAGCACGAAGACAGGCCAGCATCTGCCGTGGGAGGTGCCGGCAGAGATAAGGGAAAAATCTTTTGTGTGATTTTCGGTGACAGCCGCACTGCTGTCGTGTTTTGTGAGGAGGCACACTCATTGCACCACCTCAGCAACAGAAGGACGAATGATATTCTCAGGCCACACAGCCTTTTCCGGCCAATTGTGAGAAAACCACAGGACCACGTCATCGAATTTTTTAATCGTGAAGGTTCTACCGCCACGAATTCTTGAAAAAAAACGAGCATCAGCAGCGCATTGCCTACCGACCGTTGTCTCCTGCAATCCTATCGCAGCACCATAAATCGTGCCGAGAGTAATGAGAGTATTTGCGAGTTCTTTTTCCATACCCGCACAATAGTTGGTTTAAACCAACTTTCAAGCGGAAATTTCCAATTTTTAACCAGAAGGGATTTCCAATATCTTAAACACATGACAAATTTTAGAGACATTGTTGCTAAACGACTTGAGGAATTAGACCTGGGCCCTGTAGAAGCAGCCGTCCGTGCAGGCATGGAACGCAGCTATATTCGAGATATTGTTGAGGGCCGCAAGAAATCAGTTCGCAATGACAAACTTCAAGACTTGGCAAGAGCACTCAAATTGGATGCCGCTGCCCTTGCAAGCGGCGAACTCGTACGAGTTGACACCCAAGAAGGTCTAAAAGCCACGAATGCACCGGCGGGTTACGTAGCTGTGACAGGCAAAGTTGCAGCTAATACATGGCTAAGCGTTGATGATATGGACTTTAGTTACGACGATGTTGAGTATGTGCCAAGCATAGGAGACTACCCAATCGGCCATCAATTTGGCCTGATTATTGACGGTAACTGCCTAAATAAAATTGCAAATCACGGCGATCGCCTGATCTGCTTGGATGTAATTAAGGCCAATATTGATGTCGTACCGAACGATCTTGTGATCGTTGAACGCAGCCGATTTTCAGGCCAAATGGTAGAGCGGACAGCTAAACGAATTCGCCAAACTTCTGACGGATATGAGTTATGGCCGGAAAGTAATGACCCATCCCACCAAGCACCTATAAAATTAAACGGTGCAAACGAAGATGAAACAGTACGCATCGTCGGAAAAGTCCTCTGGATAGTCAGAAAACCATAAGTATGATTCTCTTATTTTCCAACTCCTTAAGCTCCCCACAATTAAGAAAGTTGGATTAATCCATTTTTACAGTTGACGAGTTGGTTATATCCAACTAGCATTTCATCAAATCAATGATGAGGTGCATTTATGATTATTTATGAAACCAGCCCCGCCCGAACACCCACAGCATGGGATACGCTGACTGTATCTGAAATGGCCGCGACTATGCAGGATATGGATGCTGCAGGCGATCCGGTAACACCAGACAATCTTAGACTGCGCGGCTACTCATCCGAAGATATTACACGCTATGGGCTCAAAGCCGCCCATCTTGCACGTTCTCTCTCTGTCAAAACGGTGATGTGATGAGCATCGCAACAACACTGGAACCACGGCCACACCAGCTCACCGATACCCTCCGCATGAAAATCGCGCGTGAAATCGCGCAAAAACTCTTCGACGATGACCTGATCAACGGTGAGGAAAGCATAATACCATGTGCAAACGATATATCGAACAATGCTTTAATCAGCATGGACGGCTATGAACTTGCCAGAGAATTAGAAGAGCGTTGCGGCTGGATACCGACACTCGAAATCGCGCAAATTCTTGACAACTACGGAGATGATGCACGGAGCGCCATAGATGATCTGCAAAAAGATTGGGTCATCCGGAATAACATACAGCCACCCTATTCTGTCGGCACACGTGTAGCCGTAAAACGCGGCTGGGATGACCGTTGCGGAGTCATCGTTAAAATATTCGAACACGGTCCAGCAAAGTACATCGTCAGGCTTGACGGGCAAAGCGCGACCACTGGTGCAATTGTGAACTTTGAAGACGTTACAACTGAACTGAGCAACCAGCCAACCTAATCACCCCAACAACCAGACACTGCCACAATTGCCGCACCTTCCGGCAGAAGGAGAACTTGTATGCAAATTAAGGTCAATATTAAAACACGTATGGCTGAAGCAGGCATCCGCGGCCGCCAATTGGCACCACTGCTCAATATCACCGAGCCAAATGTCTCCTTGCTCATAAACGGCAAATCCAAATCCATTTCTTACAAGCAGATGGCTACACTGTGCCAAATATTAAATTGCCAGCCCAACGACCTGTTTGAGTTAGTGCAGCCATGACAAAGGAACAGGCAAAGCTCATACACAGCTACAAGCTCCTGCTATCCAGTGTCTGCTGTACGAAGCGCATTACGCTGCAGACTGTAGATCTGCAAGCACTGCTGAATGTCGCCAAGGTTAATCATGTAGCACCACGCTCAACGATTGATTTCACTCGCCTTTTGGTACGTATGCCCTTCAAAGGAGTTCCAATTTTTAAACACCAAATGCCAAAAGGGAATGACCAAACGATCATCTGCGGGCAATTCCATCGCGGCATGCGCATCATTGTAAGCCTTAGCATCAATCGCACACATCGTCGGAGGCTCATCTCCCGTAATGCGAACCATATTACTATACCAATGAGCACATTGCTGCTCATCTGGATTGAGCGTAACTTCAATATCCGCCAGCAGGTTGTAATAATCACGTTGCAATTGTTGATGTGTCCTAGCCATACCACCGAGATCGAAGACCAGCTGAGCCGCAGCTATTATAGCAACGGCCGCACCGATCCAGGATTGCGGAATAGACAGACCGGAGAATATCTCACTGAAAGCAGCCGCACCCAGCAAGACTACTGCGAAATTCATAAATCTATTCAAGCGCTCAAAACGCAAACGTCTGGCCGTGTGATACAGCGCATTTCTGAGAACGTTGAAACGGATATTCTCAAGTCTGTCTTCCATAGTTCCTACTTTCCGGGCTTCGGCGCGCTAGGCCGTGTCGCTGGCTGGCGCGGACCTACACCAGCACCAACTCCACCTGAGGAGGTTGGTCGCGGCTGGCGCGTTCCCAAACTTCAGATTTCATATTCAAGATTTCTATTCATTCAGACCGTTCCTTTGTGCTGTTTCCATGAAGGAATGAGAGGTGATGGATCGCGTTCCCGCGCGATTCATCACCGCCAATCTTGCTGCAAATATTTGATTTTGTCCGTTTATAAGGCCGCAAAAACAGCTCTCTCCCAGCTATTCACAGGCCATGCAGCACTATTGGAGGCAGGCAAATGAAACTGACAAAAAGACAGCAGGCGAAAGCGGACAAGCTGCAGGCCATTTGTGACAAATTCAATGCCTCCTATCCAGTCGGAACAGCCGTGCTTTTGAAAAAGGACGGCCACGACGAATTGTTCCCGACAAAGACACGCAGCACGGCAAAGGTATTGAGCGGCCATTCAGCAGTCATTTGGCTTGAGAATGTGTCGGGCTGCTACCTGCTCGACCGAGTAACGCCAGCAGGCCGCGCAACCTTGGCGCAAGGAGGTAAATAAGCATGGATCACAAAGCCGAAAGAGAGAAAATGCGCTACACCCGCGCGCAAATCCGTAGTGCAGCGATCATTGCCAAAGAACAGGGCGTGAGCGTGCGCCTAGAAGCTGATGGCTCTTTATCAGTGCAACCTGCACCACTCACAGATACCTATCCTCATTTGATTGAACATAAAAATATAGTGCGGCTGTAATGACCAAACTGAGACGCAAACTCCCACCTCATGTTGTGCGTGAAGTGAGCCGCCACGGCAAAGTGAAATATTTTTACAGGATCGGGAAAGGTTTACGCGTGCGCCTGCCCGATGATGTGAACTCACGGGAATTCAAAGAAGGCTACAAGCAGGCTGTAATGGGCTATAAAATCGAAGAAGCCCCGCGTGGTATTCCTGCCCAGCCCTACAGCTTGCGATGGCTTATTGACCGTTATCGCGAAAGCTCCACCTGGAGAGCATTTTCGATTGCAACACAGCGCCAACGAGAGAACATTTTTATTGAGGCAATAAAACGCTCCAATAATACCCGCTACACAGCAATTGACCGCCGCTCGATGGTTATGGCTCTTGAAGCACGAGCTGATACACCTGCCCAAGCTAATCACTTCCTGAAAGCAATGCGAGGCTTGTTCAGTTGGGCGCTCCAAAATGATTACGTGACCATTGACCCAACTGCAGGCGTATTACCATTGAAGTACAAACCCGTGGGCTTCGCACCCTGGACAATGGAGGATCTGCTACAGTTCTATGATAAATGGCCAGTAGGCACCAAAGCCCGCCTTGCTGTTGAGCTACTACTTCATACCGGATTGCGTCGATCTGACGTTGTACGAGCTGGCCGCCAGCACATGCGCGGCAATATTTTCAGCATTAAAACTCAAAAAACCGGTTCCCAGATAACAGTGGAGTTTCCTAAGGCGTTGCTAGACGTAATTTCCGTTACTGAAACCGGCATCAACACATTCCTCATCAGTGAATCTGGTAATGCATTTGAAGTTGCCAGTTTTGGAAACTGGTTCAGAGACAGATGTAATGATGCCGGCATCAAGAAAAGCGCACACGGGTTGCGCAAACTTTCAGCAACTCTATCTGCAGAAGCCGGTGCAGCCACACATGAGCTAATGGCACAATATGGTTGGTCTAATGTTAAACAGGCAGAACTCTACACCAAAGGCGCAGACAGAGTTCGCCTGGGCATTAAAAACTCCAGACGAGTTGCAGACCAGATTGAGAGTGAAATCGCTCTCACCCGCTCAAGAAGAAAAAATAAAAAACAAGCCGATTAAAAACGGAATTTTACAACCATAAATGCCAGCTAATTCTCTAGCTGGCTTTTTAATTTCATTGTTTTTCATGATAGAAATTTAGAGATTATCTACGCACTTTGCCCTCACCTAGTTGGCTAGTGAGGGATTTAAGCAAAATAAATCATATATAACAAATGCTTAGATTTTGGATGGAGGCCTCGCCCGGAATCGAACCGGGGTGCAAGGATTTGCAGTCCTCTGCGTAACCACTCCGCCACGAGGCCATCCGTATGTGGTTGAGTGCTGAATAGGTTAAGCCGCATGACTCGTCAAGTACCCCCGCCATGCTTTCCGCGAAATTTTAAATTTCCTATCAAAATAATGCAGATAGCCGGGATTTTATTCACAGCACATACAATAATCACTCAGAAAAAGCCGGTTACTCATGCTGCTCCGCCTTCTCTGCTTTCTTGCGTGCCCTGTATTCACGCCAGCGGCGCAGCAAACCAACCTCAGACTTGCGTCTGATCCGTCTGATACGGCTGGAATCACGGGAAAGTATGATCAGCCCGAGCGGAAGCATCCAAACGCCGAGCACCGGCAAAAAGCTGAATACGCCACCGACAATAAGCCCGCCGCCGAGGATTCGCCTGAGCCAGACAGACTGCGGGAGCGGCAAATGCTTCCCGAACAATCTGATCCGGTGCTGCGTAGCAGCCTCCCCGCTTTCAGTACTCTGCTGTTCTGCAGCATTATTTATATCAGCATCCGGTTTCAGCAATCTGTCTACCCTGCCTGCACTCTCTCTGTTTATATGCCCCTTATATAAGTGTCCTTTTGTTCAAAAAAATACCACTTCCGTCAAAGCTGCATTTTTCTGAAAATTACGACTGCTGTGAATGGGATTATGAAATGCTCTTCCACCGAGCATCCGGAATCAGAGCGCATAATCATTGCTCCTGATTCCGCAGCTTGTTGCGTGCAATGCACGACGCCAGCAACTCTAAGATGTTGGAAACACTCAAAGCAGCGTCTTTAAACTGCGATATTTCAGATTTTAACACCTGAAATGCACGTCTCATCCACAGTTCCGCTAAAAAGTTGATTGAAAAGCGAAAAAGGGCTTGGCAAAACCAAAATGCTTTTGCTATACGCCAAATCGCTGAAAGCAAGAGCACCTGTTCCTCGGTAGCTCAGCGGTAGAGCAACCGGCTGTTAACCGGTTGGTCGCTGGTTCGAATCCGGCCCGGGGAGCCACTCTTTTCTCATAAAGAGTGTGCATAAAATTTCCATAAGCTAAAATCAGAAATGCCTGTATTGCGTATAGCAGTTCTCGTTTTCACGCATCATCTAATTATTTGAAATAAATGATTTTTATCATTTCCAGATGATAGTCGCTGCCTTTCAAACTGAAAAACAATGCTGCCTGTCATAAATCTGCTTTTTTCCTGTACAATATCAAAATTAGGGCTTGGCAAGAGCATTTTGCGTTGCTATACGGCTGTCATTGCAAATGCAGAGCAACTATTCCTCGGTAGCTCAGCGGTAGAGCAACCGGCTGTTAACCGGTTGGTCGCTGGTTCGAATCCGGCCCGGGGAGCCACTCTTCTTTCAAGAGTTTCAATCTGCACAAATCTCCCGATCAAAAATTATCCTAATTCTATCACTCAGAGTTTCTTGACGCGTATAAAATACGTTTCGCCAGAGACTTTGTAAAATCTCCGGCGAATCCGTCACATTTAAGCGTCCGGCTCACGCAACCGGTAGCCGACACCTGTCTCTGTCAGAATATAAAACGGCTGATCTGGCGAATCTTCGAGTTTCTGACGCAACTGGCGCACATAGACACGCAGATATTGCACATCACTCATGCCGCCCCAGATCTGATTGAGAATGAAACTATGCGTCAGCACTTTGCCTGCGTGCTGCACCATGATCCGCAAAATATCATATTCTTTCGGCGAGAGCTTAATCTCCTGCCCTTTGAGCCGTACGATACGCTTCACCAGATCAACCGACAGTTCACCGGTCTGGAAGACCGGCTTTTCACCCTGCTCCTGCAATTTATGACGTAGTGCCACGCGGATTCGCGCTGCCAGTTCTTTCATGCCAAATGGCTTGGTCACATAATCATCCGCACCAAGCTCGAGTGCTTTGACGATTCCACTTTCATCTGTGCGGCTTGAAAGAATAATCACCGGCAGATCAATCAGTTCCGAACGCCACAGCGTCAGAAGATCATGTCCCGACATATCCGGCAGGCCGAGATCCAGCAGCACCAGATCAGGCCGGTCATCGCGCATAATCTCTCGGGCGATGGCCGCTGATGGTGCCTCAAGGATCAAAAAACCTTCTGTCCCCAGCCCGACGCGCAAAAGTTTACGGATTGGCGGCTCATCATCCACCACAAGGATTTTGACAATATTCTGTGTCATCGGGGAGATAATCCCTCTTCTGTTCCGCTCATCATTTCAGCGCAGCTGCTAAGCGGTAATCGGATTGTAAAAACAGCACCACTGCGACCGCCGTGATCGCTGCGATTGGCCGCTGTAATGGTGCCGCCCATCGCCTCTGTAAAGCCCTTGCAGATTGCCAGCCCAAGCCCTGTGCCGGCACGCACCTGATCGGTTTTGCGCACACGGTAGAAACTGTCGAAAATCCGCATTTCATCACCCGCCGGTATGCCCGCGCCCTCATCACTGATACGCAGCACGATATCACCCTGCTCCGCCTGCCCATGAATATAGACCAGACTGCCTTCCGGTGCGTATTTAGCGGCATTGTCCAGCAAGTTGAACAACACCTGCTCAAACAAAACCGGATCAAGCTTCAGCATCGGCAAATCGGCGGCAATATCGGTTTCAACACGGTGATGTTGCAGAATTTTCGCGGCACGTTTCAAAGCACTGCCGACAATATCCCCCAGATAATGCAGCGATTTATTCGGCTGCATGGCCCCCGATTCAATCCGCGTCATATCCAGCAAATTGGCGATAAAGCGGTTGAGCCGCTCGGACTCATCCACCACAGTTGTCAGCAGTTCTGCACGGTCAGCATCAGGCAGAGAGCCGGAATAGCTCTTTAATGTGTCTGCAGCACCGAGAATGGCAGCGAGCGGCGTTTTCAGATCATGGGAGATCGAGGTCAGCAAGGCCGAGCGCAACCGGTCTGCCTCCACTGCAAGCTGCGCACGATCCAGATCATCCACCAGTTGAATACGCGCAATCGCCAGTGCCGCCTGCTCTGCCAGCGCATCAAACAAACGTTGCTGCTCCGGCGTCAGGATAGGCCCTTGCCGGTCATCATCCAGCCCGACCACACCAATTGTATTACCGACAGCACGCAACGGCAGATAAAGGCGCTTGGCACCAGGCAAGGTGTCTGCTCCTCGTCCTGCAGGATGGTCATGCTCCCACGCCCAGCGGGCAGCAGCAATATCGGCATCGGCAAGCGTATCATCCGGCGGATAACCGGCTCGTACGGAAATAGACGTGTTGGCTGTGCCTTCATCCGGCAACAGCACCACTACCCGCACTTTGAGCAGCGCTGCAATCTGATAGACCGTTGCCCAGAGCACATCTTCCAGCGTACCGGCACCGGCCAGCTTTTTACTGAACTGATACAGCCCTTCCATTGTTCTGGCACGGTTGCGCGCCGCAGCAGCCTGCCTCTGCACACGCGCAGTCAGATTACTGGCGACCAGCGCCACACAAATGAAGAATGCCAGTGCAATCACACTCTCCGGCCCTGCAATATGCAAAGTGTAGAGCGGTGGCAGGAAGAAGAAATTGAAAACAAGCGCACTGACCAGCGAAGCGAACAAGGCAGGCCGCAGACCGGAGGCCACAGCCGTCGCCAGCACGGCCATCAGGAACACCAGCGCGATATTGCGTACATCCAGCACATGATCGAGCAAAGTGCCAACAACCAGCGCAATCACGATATAGCCAAGGCTCAGCAGATAAGGCCGCAGCGAAAATGCTTTTTCCTCTGCGGTCGCCACCTGACGCACCGGCGCAGCCTCCTGCTGCGTACCGGAAATAATATGAATACTGAGATTACCGGCCTTACGGATCAGGTCATGCGAGACTGACCCTTCAAACATTTCACGCAGACGCGACTTATTCGGCTTGCCGATAACAATATGGCTGAAATTATGCGCCAAAGCATAATTGATAATGTCCTGCGCCACATCATGGCCGGTCAGCGTAATAATTTCACCGCCGAGCTGCTCTGCCAGCCGTGAGGTGGCGGCAATACGGTCTTTCTCTTCTTCCGAGAGCGTTGCTGCGCGGGATGTCTCCACATAGAGCGCTGTCCACGGCGTACGCAGCCGGTCGGCCTGTCTGCGGGCATAGCGGATCAGTGCCGCGCCATGCGGCTGTTCATCAATGCAAACCAATACACGCTCACCCGCCGACCAAGGGCCAGAAATGGCATTGGCCTGCATATGGCTCAGCAACTGATCATCCACACGCTGCGCCGTGCGCCGCAAAGCAAGTTCGCGCAATGCTGTGAGATTACCGGCAGAGAAGTAATTCTGTGTGGCGCGTTTCGCCGTCTTGGGCAGATAGACCTTGCCTTCTTTCAGGCGCTTAATCAGGTCTTCCGGCGTAATATCAACGATCTCAATATCATCTGCACGGTCGATAATACTGTCCGGCACGGTTTCGCGCACACGGATACGGGTGATCTGCGCCACCACATCATTGAGGCTCTCGACATGCTGAATATTCAGCGTGGTATAAACATCAATCCCGTTGGCAAGCAGTTCCTCAACATCGAGATAACGCTTGGGATGACGGCTGCCCGGAGCATTGGTATGCGCCAGCTCATCCACCAGCACCAGCTTGGGATGACGCGCCAGCACAGCATCGAGATCCATTTCCTCCAGCACATGGCCTTTATAATCGACACGCGCACGGGGAATGATCTCATAACCTTCGGTCAGAGCCTGTGTTTCCTGACGACCATGCGTCTCGACAACCCCGATCACCACATCCTCGCCGTCAGTCAAAAGACTACGGCCGGACATCAGCATTTCATAAGTTTTACCAACGCCCGGAGCCGCCCCGAGAAAAATCTTGAGGCGGCCGCGTGTTTCCTGTTCGGCTTTGGCGAGCAGCGCATCCGGTGACGGTCTGTTGTCACCATTGCGCATGCTTTCCTGCAGCTGACTGTCATCATTCATCAATTATGATCCGGACTCTGCATGTTCTGTCTTATTTAACCTGATCCAGTGCGAGATTAAGCGCAAGCACATTCACAACCGGCTCGCCCAGCACGCCCAGCAAACGCTCCTGTATCTGAGCATCCACCAGTGTTTTGAGCTTGGCCTCATCCAATCCGCGTGCCTTGGCAATGCGCGGTATCTGGAACAAAGCCGCTTCCGGCGTAATATGCGGATCAAGCCCGCTGCCGGATGCAGTTACCAGATCAACAGGCACCGGCTGGTTTGGATTCTCAGACTTCAGTTTGGCCACATCTGTCTTTACGCGATCCAGTAACGCAGCGCTGGTTGGCGCCAGATTGGAACCACCGGACGATGCAGCATTATAGCCATCACCAGCCGCACTCGGGCGACCGTGGAAATAACGATCAGACGTAAATTGCTGACCGATCAGTGATGAGCCGATCACCTTATTGTCCTTCACGATCAGACTACCATTGGCCTGAGAGGGAAACAGGGTCTGCGCCACACTGGTCATAGCCAGCGGATAGGCAATACCGGTGATTACGGTCAGACTGACAATCATCACCACAGCAGGACGTAATTGTTTCAACATGGGTTTATTCCTTACACCAGAGCCAGAGCGGTAATCGCCATATCAATCAGCTTGATCGCTACGAAAGGCACGATAATCCCGCCAAGACCATAGATCATCAGATTGCGGCTCAGCAGTGCACCCGCACCAACCGCCTGATATTTAACCCCGCGCAGTGACAGCGGGATCAGCGCCACGATAATCAACGCATTGAAGATGATGGCCGAGAGAATGGCACTCTGCGGACTATGCAGCCCCATAATGTTCAGCACACCGAGCTGCGGGTAGAATGCGAGGAACATTGCCGGAATAATCGCGAAATATTTGGCAATATCATTGGCAATCGAGAAAGTTGTCAGCGCACCGCGTGTCATCAGCAATTGCTTGCCGATTTCCACAATCTCAATCAGCTTGGTCGGGTCGCTGTCGAGATCAACCATATTGCCCGCTTCACGCGCAGCTACCGTACCGGTATTCATCGCCACGCCCACATCAGCCTGTGCCAGTGCCGGCGCATCATTGGTACCGTCACCGCACATTGCTACCAGCTTGCCTTTGGCCTGCTCCTCACGGATCAGCGACAGCTTGTTCTCCGGTGTTGCTTGCGCAAGGAAGTCATCCACGCCCGCTTCTGCGGCAATCGCCGCAGCCGTCATCGGATTATCACCGGTAATCATCACCGTGCGGATGCCCATGCGGCGTAGTTCTGCAAAACGCTCACGGATACCGCCTTTGACAATATCCTTCAGCGAGACAACGCCCATCAGTTGCCCGTCTTTGACCACAGCCAGCGGCGTACCGCCCGCCTTGGCAATCTGCGCGGCAATCGACTGGATTTCCTGTAGCTGGGCAGGTGTAGAAGCTTTACTGCCTTCTGCTTCAACATATTTCAGCACCGCATCTACAGCACCTTTACGGATGATACTGCCATCCACATCCACACCGCTCATACGGCTTTGTGCGGTGAAAGGCACAAAGCTTGCATGGAGGCTTGCCATATCGCGGGCACGGATACCGTATTTCTCTTTAGCCAGCACAACGATCGAGCGGCCTTCCGGTGTCTCATCGGCCAGTGAGGCAAGCTGCGCCGCATCGGCCAGTTGCTGTTCGCTGACACCTGTAATGGCACGAAACTCTGTAGCCTGACGGTTACCAAGCGTAATTGTGCCGGTTTTATCTAGGAGCAGCGTATCCACGTCACCGGCAGCTTCCACCGCACGGCCGGACATTGCCAGCACATTAAACCGCACCAGGCGATCCATACCGGCAATACCAATGGCGGAGAGCAAAGCGCCGATTGTGGTCGGGATCAGCGTGACGAACAAAGCCACCAGCACAATCACCGGCACGGAACCGCCCGCATAAGTGGCAAAGCTCGGAATTGTCACAACAGCAAGCACAAAGATCAGTGTCATACCGGCGAGCAGAATGTTCAGCGCAATCTCATTTGGTGTCTTCTGGCGTTCTGCGCCTTCGACCAGTGAGATCATCCGGTCAATAAAGGTCGATCCGGCAGCAGCGGTAATACGCACCCGTATCCAGTCGGACAGCACTTGCGTGCCGCCGGTCACCGCCGAACGGTCACCGCCGGATTCACGGATTACCGGCGCGGATTCACCGGTGATAGCCGCCTCATTCACCGAGGCCACACCTTCGATAACCTCACCGTCGGAAGGGATAATGTCTCCGGCTTCCACCAGCACCACATCACCGACTTTAAGGCTGTTGCCCGCAATAACCGTATAATTGGTCTTGCTGTCACCACTCAGCAATTTTGCTTCGGTTTCGGTACGGGTGCGGCGCAGGGATTCCGCCTGCGCTTTACCCCGTCCTTCAGCCACCGCTTCGGCAAAATTGGCAAACAAAATGGTAAACCACAGCCACAGAATGATCTGGAACGAGAAGCCCAGATCCGCTCCGCCACCCGTCAGATCGCGGATAAAGAGCACCGTGGTCAGCACGGTGACAACGGCAACGACAAACATGACCGGATTTTTCGCCAGCACCCGCGGATCGAGTTTGCGAAAAGCACCGCCAATGGCAGGCAGCAGGATTTTGGCATCCAGAATACTGGAAGATTTTGACTGGCTCATGAGAGCCCTCCGTCTTGATTTTATGCAAGTTAATTCAAAACTGCATAGAATTTTCATTGATGTAGAGTGATAAGTTAATGTTTTAACTTAAACTCCGGTCAGCGCCTTCACGAGGAAAACACCGGCCAGCATCGCCAGCACAAGGATCAGCATGATACTGGTGAGTTTGGGACAATCATCCTTGTCCGTGCCGCGCAGATTTTGCTTCTGCGCGGTATTGGAGCCGCACAGATTTTTCTTCTGTGCAGTTTTGGAGCAGAATAATTGCTTCATCAGAAAAGAATTCTTCGCCATCACGCACCTTTAAAACAGCTGACCGGAGAGCATTGCGAAATGCTCGACAACCGGCCCCAGCGCCAAGGCCGGAAAGAAAGTCAAACCGCCGACAATCATCGTCACACCAAAGACCAGACCGACAAACAACGGGCCAGTGGTCGGCAATGTACCGGCAGAGGCAGGAACAGTTTTCTTGGCGGCCAATGAACCGGCAATCGCCAGCACCGGCACGATCAGAAGAAAACGCCCCATCAGCATCGCAAAACCGATGGTGAGATTGTAGAAAGGCGTATTGGCATTGAGACCGGCAAAGGCACTGCCGTTATTGTTGGCACCGGATGAGTAAGCGTAAAGCACTTCGCTGAAGCCATGCGGACCTGCATCCTGAATGCTCGACAGTCCTTGCGGCAAAACCACAGCCAATGCAGCAAAACCGAGAATGGCAAGCGATGGTCCGAGCGTGGCCAGCAGGCTCATCTTGACCTCTTTGGCCTCGATTTTCTTGCCCAGATATTCCGGTGTGCGGCCAACCATCAGACCGGCAATGAAGATCGCCAGAATGAAGAACAGCAACATACCATAGATACCGGCACCAATACCGCCGAGATTTGGAATCTGCATATTGAATAGCGGCACCAGACCACCGAGCGGCATCAGGCTGTCATGCATATTATTGACCGCACCGGTGGAAGCCGCAGTCGTCACTTCTGAGAACAGCGCCGACAGCGCAATGCCGAAGCGCGCTTCTTTGCCTTCCATATTGCCGCCAACAATGCCCAGAACCTGCATCAGCGGATTACCGCCGGATTCAGCCCAATAGAGCACCGAAGTCCCCAGCACCACCAGCACACCGAAGACGGCGAACAATACCCAGCCCTGACGCTGATTGCCGACCATACGGCCGAACACATTGGTCATGGCAGTAGAGATCACGAAAATCGACAGCAGATGGATAAGGTTAGTCAGTGCAGTCGGGTTTTCAAACGGATGTGCCGAGTTGGCATTGAAGAAGCCGCCGCCATTGGTGCCCAGATGCTTGATAATCATCTGCGAGGCTACAGGCCCTTGTGCAATAGTCTGCTGCGCGCCTTCAAGTGTGGTTGCAAGCGTATAGGCATTGAGATTTTGCGGCACACCCTGCCAGACCAGCACAATCGTGCCGATAATGCAGATCGGCAGCAGCACATAAAGCGTGGCGCGGGTCAGATCGACCCAGAAATTGCCGATTGTATTGCTCGAAGAACGGGCAAAACCACGAGTAATCGCCATAGCACCGGCAATACCCACCGCAGCAGAAACAAAGTTCTGCACTGTGATACCGGCCATCTGGGTGAAATAGCTCATCGTGCTTTCACCACCATAACCCTGCCAGTTGGTGTTGGTCATAAAGCTGATGGCCGTATTAAAGGCAGAAGTCGGCTCCACAGCCTGCATACCCGCAGGATTATAAGGCAAAGCCCCTTGCAGGCGCTGCAACAAATAGAGCGCTACAAAACCGGCAATGCTGAACATCAGCAGTGATGCTGCGTAAACCGTCCAGTGTTGCTCTTCTTTTTCATGGGTTCCGGCCAGTTTATAGAGGCCGCGTTCAACCGGTGCGATCACCGGCGAGAGGAAGGTTCGTTCACCGGTGAACACGCGGGTCAGATACCCGCCGACCGGTTTCACCAGCAGAATTGTGAGCCCGAACAGGATCGCAATCTGCAATATTCCGTTGAAAGTCATTGGAAAATACTTTCCGTTTCTAAAACAGTTTTAAAAGCGCTCAGGTCGTGCCAATGCGTAAAGCAGATAGAGGCTGAGCAATGCGGCTACCGAGCCGCCGAGAACATAATCAAACCACATGACGCGCCCTCACAGCCGGTCGCAAACAAGGGCGTAGAAATAAGACAGGCCGATAAATCCGGCGCCTGCGGCAATCATGATGACATCCATTTTTCGAACTCCTGAATTTCAGCCGGTGCAAGTGCAGCGGCCACTTCCGGCAGCAGCGCTAAGCGCGACGAGCCGAAATCAGGCGGAACTATGGCGCCAAAACGCATAGTGGTTCGAGAGAGGGAAAGAAGGAGAGATATAAAAATCTCATATATAAAATGCTGTTGCCTTGCACATCACGCCAAGTAAATAAATCATAATTAATTGTTATAATTCAAAAATTTATTTAAATTTCTTAATGTATAAATTTAAATAGAGAGGCAATATATACCGCTCTCCGTATAATAAAAATCAACCCTTGCCATAGGTGAAATCATCCACCTTCGGCATCCATTGCGGCGGCGCGTAAGAGGCTGGCTTATCACCGACTGACGTACCGGTATTCAGCACCCCCGCCTGATAATCCGCATCAAACAAAGCATAAGGCTGCGGTGAAGGCAGAGCACTTGCGGCATCCAGTCTTGCGCTCAGTTCCGCAGGCATCTGCAATTCAAAGGCCGCAATATTATCCTGCAACTGTGCCAATTTACTCGCACCGATAATCAGTGATGCAACAGACGGGCGGTTCAATACCCAGCTCAAAGCCACCTGCGCCATCGAACGCTCAAGCTCTGCTGCCACATGCTGCAAGGCCGAGAGAATGGCGTGATTGCGCGCCGTAAACAGCCCCATGCCTTTGCCGGATGCATCAGTAGTCAGGCGACCTTCTCCTGCCCAGCGATCACCCTCAACGCGGTATTTTCCTGAAAGCAGCCCCATGGATAACGGGCTCCAGACGGTAATGCCCAAGCCCATATTCTGCGCCAGCGGCACAAATTCCTGTTCAATATTCCGCTCGGCAAGTGAATATGGCAATTGCAGACTGATCAGCGGTGTCAGCGCATGGCACTCCGCCCATGTCTGTGCCCGAGCCGCATACCATGCAGGCACATCAGACAGTCCGCCGTAACGGATCTTTCCTGCCCGCACCAGATCATCCAGCGTGCGCACCACCTCTTCCGCTGGCGTTATACGGTCCCATGTATGTACCATATAAAGGTCGATATAATCGGTTCCCAAACGGCGCAGGGAATCTTCAACCGCCCGCATCATGGCCTTGCGGCTGTTGCCACCTGCATTGGGATTGCCGGGCTCAAGACTGTTGCTGTATTTCGTTGCCAGCACCAGCCGTTCACGATTACCTTTCTCGCGCATAAACTGCCCGATCAGACTTTCACTGGCACCTGCACCATAGGAATTGGCGGTGTCAATAAAATTGCCGCCCATATCGGTATAATGATCAAATATCGCGCCTGATATCTCATCGGCGCTGCCCCAGCTGCCGCTGATCCCGCGAATAGCTGCATTGCCGAAAGTCATGGTGCCGAGCGCCATCCGGCTAACCCGCAAACCTGAGCGACCAAGCGTATAATAATGATCCAGCGCCATGTACTTTCTTCCTGCAAAAGAGAGACCGGACTAAAATTAATCCGGTCTCAACATTATTTTTAATCAATCAGACGTGGCTCACCGACATCACCGGCTGAAGCTTCCATACCATTGGCAGTCAGAATAGATTTGATTGTACCATCTTCATGCAGTGCCTTGATATTGGCATCAAGCGCCGCACCAAGTTCCGGATTTTTCTTGGAATATGGGAAGCTGCCCTGTCCGGCCTCAGTCGTGGCTTTCACACGATCATCGCTCTTGGCAACCTTCACTTCAATATCCGGCATGGCTCCGGCCTTCTTGGCGACAACACCGGTAGAATAACCGTCAATGCCAACAGCAATACGTCCGGCAGCCAGATCCTGCTGCATGCTCACGGAATTCGGATAGAGTTTGAGATTGCTGCCAAGCAGCTTCTTCAGGTCAGCAACCCAGAGATAACCCTGTACGGTGCCAACGCTTTTCCCCTCAATATCCTTGACCTCTTCAAAACCTTCCTTGGTATAAATACCCATCTGGTCATTATAGAGCTGCCATGAAAGGTTCATCACCTTGGCGCGTTCTGCCGTGCGATACCAGTCACCGGTGGTGATATCGGCCTTGCCAGACAACACATATTGAATACCGGCAGCGGTATCCACGGCAACGGCCTTAACCTTCAGGCATTCCATCTCGGCGATCTTATTGGCAATATCGCCGTCAACGCCTTTGGCTTCGCCTTCCGGTGAGAGATAGGAATAAGGCGCATAAGTGGTAACAGCGATGGTCAGCACACCTTCTTCAACAGTTTTAAAACTGTTTTTCGGTGTGCAGCTCTGTGCATTGGCCTGCACTGCAGCCAGTGCCGTCGCACCGGCAAGAACCGATGCTGCGACAATCATTTTTCCCATTAATTTCATATCACTACCCCATATTGTTTATGTTTATTGTTATATTTACCGCGAGAAACGTCCCGCACGTTTTTCAACCCAGCTTACCAGCATAGATGCCGGAATGCAGATCATTGCATAGAGAATACCTGCCGCCAGCAGAGCCGGAAAATACAGGAAAGTCGTCGAACCGATTTCATAGGCACGGCTTATCAGTTCCGGCATAGCAATGGTGAAACACAGAGATGTTGCCTGAAAAATCAGGATCGAAAAACCGAGCAAAGCAGGTACGGCCACACGCAATCCCTGCGGCAGGATCACATAGCGCAAACCGTCAATCCGGCTCATATTCAGCGCCATCACCGCTTCTTTCTGCCCTGCAGGCACGGATTCAAGCCCTGCACGGATGATCTCGCTTGTATAGGCACCGGTATTCCAGCTCAGCGCGGCAATCGCTGCCACAATCGACGTCATCGTGATACCGGCACTCGGCAATCCGAAATAGATGAATTGCAGCAGGATCAGAGCCGGAGCACCGCGCCCGATTTCAACAATCACCAGACACAGCCCGCGCGTGAATTTCGACTTTGCCTGCACACCCAGCGCCAGTAGCAAGCCAAAAGGAATGCCAATCGCCAGACTGGCCAGTGTAACTTTGACGCTCAGAGCCAAACCGTCGAGCAGTTCCGGCATCCATGAAATGACATCATCAATCGGAAAATCAATCATCGCGCCACCTTTGCCCGCAGATAGATATCCGCAGTCCGTGACAGCCATGCAACCGGCAGGCTGAGAAGAATGTAAAGCAAAGCCACCACGGCAAATACCTCAAGGCCGCGGAAGGTCATCTGTGACAGCTGGCTGCCCTGATAGGCCAGTTCTGTCACGCCAATGGCTGAGGCAATCGCACTGTCTTTAAGCAGGCCAATCGCATAACTGGCAGCAGATGGCAGCGATACGCGCAGCATCTGCGGTGCCACCACATCCTTGAAAGCATGATAACGGCTGAGATTAAGCGCTTCTGCAGCTTCAAACTGCCCGTGATGGACAGCCATCATGCCGCCGCGAAAAATCTCCGCCATATTGGCTCCGGCAATCATGCCAAAACCGGTCAGCGCCGCCATAAACGGATTGATTGTTATGTAACCGGTGCCAAGACCGAAAAAGATCACAAACAGCCACACCAGTGGCGGGATACCGCGAACCAGATTGATATAGGCGGTTGCCAGCAGGCGCAGCGGCCAGAACTTGGAACGCCGCATCAGCATCAGGATCAGTCCGAGTATCGTACCGACAGCCAGAGCCGAGACCGTGAGTGCAACAGTCCAGGGCAATCCGCGAATGATATAGGAGAAATCTGCCAGCATTTAACGCTCATTCACCGCTTTGAGGAAACGCTGCGCCCGCTCCGTCTGCGGATTGCGCATCACTTCGCGGCTGGGCCCGCTTTCAATCACATTACCGTCGGCCATTACCATCACTGTGTCAGAGACGTTCTCGGCAAAGCCCATCTCATGGGTCACAACAATCATGGTCATGCCGCTGTCAGCCAGCCTGCGCATGACGCTCAGCACTTCCAGCCCCAGCTCGGGATCAAGCGCCGAGGTCGGCTCGTCAAACAACATCACTTTCGGATCAAGTGCCAGAGCGCGGGCGATAGCAATCCGCTGCTGCTGGCCACCGGAACAGCGCATCGGATATTGCTGCGCTTTGTCAGCAAGACCGACTTTCTCCAGCAGATCCATCGAGCGCTCATCGGCCTCTTTCTTCGAGCGGCCAAGCACACGCTCCTGTGCCAGACTGACATTGCGCAGCACACTCATATGCGGAAACAGGTTAAACGACTGGAACACCATGCCGATCGAATGGCGCAGATCATGCAATTGTTTGGCAGAGGCTTTTTTCTCGGCCTGCAGGGTCACATCACCAACCGTGACAATACCGGCATCCGGCGGCTCGATATAATTGATGCAGCGCAGCAATGTGCTTTTGCCCGAACCGGAAGGCCCGATGATCGCCAGCACCTCACCGGAGGTCACAGTCAGATCGATCTCTTTGAGAACAATATGCGCGCCATAATGCTTTTGCAGTTTTTCAAGCCGGATAACCGTTTTCTGACTGGTTTTCACCCGCAGTTTCTCCCCTTATGCATTCTCCATGCCTGTCCGCAGCATTGCACAACCGGCACAGGATATTTCAACGGATCACAGCGTTCTTTTATCTGATTGCAGACCGACGCTTTATGCCGTCCGGCTTGTTTTTGTTTTTATTGTTATAAAACAAAGCCCGTCATACATATTTATAAACCGGACAGACTGAGAGCCTGTAACCGGCATAGTTCCTCTTATGCTTATCAGCTTAGGCAAACTGGCCGTGCCAGCGAGAGCATAAAAAATAGCGGTTCCGATAACCCGTGGTTATGACTTGACCACTATTAAAAGTTATTGCTCTTTTTGCGCCCCGAAACACGCTTTTCCGGCATTATATGTCGCATTATCACAGACAGAATATCTGTCATGCAGAATATGCAAATCTTGCATAACAACCAAAAAACAAAGCATTGGCTCTGCCGGATTTTTTTTCATAGCTTCAGTTTCAGCAGATTCCCATAAAATTTTAACGCCAAGGAATGCGTTGTGAGCCGAATTGTATATGTAAACGGTGCCTATGTCCCTGAAGAAGAAGCCAAGATCTCGGTCTTTGACCGCGGTTTCGTATTCGCAGACGGGATTTATGAAGTCAGTGCAGTTATCGATGGCAAGCTCGTTGACAATGATGCCCATATGGCGCGTCTCGGCCGTTCTTTGAAGATGATTGATGTACCGGCGCCGATGAGCGACGAAGACATCATTGCCATGCAGAACGAACTGATCAAGCGCAACAATCTCACTGAAGGTGTGGTCTATATGCAGATCACCCGCGGTGCTGCGGATCGCGATTTCGTTTACAGCGCGGATATGAAACCGACACTGGTTGCTTTCACACAGGTGAAAAAGCTGATCGGTTCCGCCTCCCAGCAGAACGGTATTGCCATTCACGTTGTGGATGATATCCGCTGGCAGCGCCGCGACATTAAAACTGTGATGTTGCTGGCTCAGGTACTTGCCAAGCAGGAAGCAACCGCGCATGGTTGTCAGGACGCATGGATGCAGGAAGACGGCTATATTACTGAAGGTGCGTCCTCCAGTGCATTCATCATCACCGCAGAAGGCTCACTGATTGTGCGCCCGAATTCGAATGCAATTCTGCCGGGCTGCACACGTCTGGCCATGCTTAAAATTGCTGAAGAACAGAGCCTGAAGATTGAAGAACGCCGCTTTACGCTTGAAGAAGCCTTCAAAGCGAAAGAAGCCTTCCAGACCAGTGCTTCCGGTTTTGTGACCCCTGTTGTGAAAATTGCAGGCACAGTCATTGCAGACGGCAAGCCGGGTGCAATTACCCGCAGCCTGCAGGAAAAATATATCGAGATTGCTAAAGCAGTTTAAAAAACGGAACCGGTTTTCTTTGAAAACTGTGTCTCTAAAAACTGTCGGCTTAAATCTTCGATAAAACTGAATTCATCCGGCCATAATTTCGTAATTCTGGCCGGATACCGTCATGATCGCAAGCGCCCCGTAAACGGTTCTGATCTTTTGGGCCTCCCCCGGAAAAGACCGTTTAATTTCCTTGGCACTGATCATATGTCGGGCATTAGCACCACACTGAAACGGCAGTATCGCCGCAGAAGTGATACTACGTTTCTTTTTAATGCCTGATGATAATGCCCTGACAGCCCCTCCGGAAACCGGTCGGGCTGTCATTCTTTATCTGCGATCTGTTTCTTACCTCATGCCTCTACGGATTTAGAGCCGTTGCATTTAAGATGGATTTTTAACCGCTCTAAATCTTTGTTTTCACGCATTATCCGACGCAATCCGCTTCGCACTTTTGTTGGAAATGCTTTAACAGGAGTATCCTATGTCTGCTTCAGCACGCGATTTCGGTATTGTTTGCGGCATCATGCCGACCGGTGCGCATAATGCCATTACCGATGTTCCGGGCGTTAAAGTCGGTCACACCACCATCCGTGAAGGCAATATCAATACCGGTGTTACTGCGATTGTGCCGCATGACGGCAATATGTTCCGCAAGAAGGTTCTGGCAGCATCCGAATCCATCAATGGCTTTGGCAAAAGCGCCGGTCTTGTGCAGGTCAACGAGCTTGGCTCACTGGAAACGCCAATCCTGCTGACCAATACACTCAGCACCGGCACCTGCGTGAATGCACTTATCAAACGCGCTATTGCTGCGAACAGCGATATCGGCCGCACCACCTCAACCGTTAATGCGGTTGTCGGCGAATGCAATGACGGCCCGCTTAATGATATTCAGGCTATGGCCGTTATCGAAGAGCACGCTTATGCGGCACTCGATGCTGCAACCACGGGCGCAGTGGCACAGGGTAATGTCGGTGCCGGCACCGGCATGACCTGCTTCGGTTTCAAAGGCGGTATCGGCACTTCATCCCGCCGCATCAAACTGGATGGTAAAGACTATCATCTGGGCACTTTGGTACTCTCCAATTTTGGTCGCAAAGGCGATCTGACGCTGCCGGATGGCCGTCATCCGACACCGGATTTCCCCGACAACGAAGAAAAAGGCTCGATCATGATGATTATGGCAACCGATATTCCGCTGGAGCACCGCCAGTTACAGCGCGTCATTCGCCGCTGCGGTGCGGGTATCGCACGCCTTGGTGCATTCTGGGGTCATGGCAGCGGGGATATTGTGATCGGCTTCACCACCGGCAACACTATTGATCACGACCAGAAGTCCGATCTGGTGACCATGCAGGCGCTGAATGAAGATAAGATTGACCAGCTGTTCCGTGCAGCAACAGAATCCACTCAGGAGGCCATTCTCAATTCCATGTGCGCCGCAGAGAGCTTTACCGGCCGCGACGGCAACAGCCGCAAATCACTGGCGGACTGGCTGAAGCTCAACAGCTGATCGTCAATATTCTGCTCAAAGAAAAAAGCCTGCTGTGATTTCACAGCAGGCTTTTTATTTATCTGCCAATTGTCAGCACGACATCAGCACTGGCTTTGAGTGTATTACTGACCGTACACATGGCTTCTGCTGCTTCTGCCAGTTCATGGCGCTCATCATCAGACAGTTCACCGGCAATCAGAAACTGCACATTGAACCGTGTAATGCGGTATGGCTCATGCTCAGTTTTCTCACCGCTGACTTTGACCTCATAGCTGGTGATCCTCTCAATCAACCCCAGTTTTCGCGCAGCTATGCGTGCACTCATTACCAGACAAGCCGAGAGAGAGGCATAAAGCAGATCAATCGCATTAAAACCCGCACCGGAAACCGTATTTTCCAGTGTCAGCTCGCCGCCGGTCAGTGAGCGGATCAGCGGCTTCTCCTGCCCCTGTAATGTCGCTACAGCGCCTGTTTCTCTGGTACGTACTGCCAATCCAACCATGCTCTTATTCCGGTTTCAGTCCGACTGCTTCCGCCAGCAATTCAAATGAATGCAGACGCGCCTGATGGTCAAAAATTTGCGCTGTAATCATCAGTTCGTCAACATCAGTACGGGCAACAAAAGCATCAATCTGCTGACGCACAGTTTCTTTATTACCCACAGCCGAGCAGGCAAGCGCAGCTTTGATGATCGGAACAAAGCGCGGATCGAGATTTTCCTCATAGCCTTCGACCGGCGGCGGCAACTGCCCTGCATTACCGGTGCGCAAATTCACAAAAGCCTGCTGGATGGAAGTGAACAGCAAACGGGCTTCCGCATCCGTATCGGCTGCAAAGACGTTAAATCCGGCCATCACATAAGGTTTATCGAGATATTGCGACGGCTCAAAACGGTGCCGGTAAAGCGCAATCGCATCATCCAGATCACCCGGGGCAAAGTGGGAAGCGAAAGCATAAGGCAGACCAAGCATAGCCGCCAGTTGCGCCCCGAACAGGCTGGAGCCAAGAATCCACACCGGCACATTCAAGCCAGAGCCCGGATAAGCACGCACACGCTGTTCTGTAGTCGGCTCGCCGAAATAGCCCAGCAGCTCCACCACATCCTGCGGAAAGGACTGCGCATCCGAGCTGGAATTGCGCCGCAAGGCATAGGATGTCACCTGATCCGTGCCCGGTGCACGCCCTAGGCCCAAATCAATACGGTTCGGATAAAGCGAGGCCAAGGTGCCGAATTGTTCGGCAATCACCAGTGGCGAATGGTTGGGCAGCATAATACCGCCTGCCCCGACACGGATGGATTTTGTGGCACCGGCCACATGGCCGATCAGCACGGCTGTCGCCGCACTGGCAATGCCCGGCATATTATGATGCTCGGCCAGCCAGTAACGCTGGAAGCCGAGTTTCTCGGTATGTTGTGCAAGCTCAACGCTGTTCTGCATGGCTTGTGCTGCGGTGCTGCCGAGTGTGATCGGCGCGAGATCAAGAACGGAAAATTTGGTCATGGATCATATATATATAGTAATGACTACACAATACCAGAGCCTGAAATCACCACAGTGAAAAATTTTGTATTTTTACCGGTAAAATTTGGAAGCAACATCTTCAAATAAAAAGGCCGGTCTTTTGACCGGCCTTTTCCTTATTTTATATAACCGCTCTAGTGATGGGCAGACTGCACTTCCGCCTTCAGTTCTTCCTCTGTCGGAACCGAAACCAGAGGTTTAACGGTCTTCGCAGAGATCAGCGTGTAGAACATCGGCACCACAAACAGGGTGAACATTGTACCGACCATCAGACCGGTGAAGATCACCAGACCCATGGAGTAACGCGCTGCCGCACCGGCACCGGTTGCCATCATCAGCGGCACAACGCCGAGCGCCATAGCTGCAGTTGTCATCAGGATCGGACGCAGACGAGTTTTAGCCGAAGCGATAATCGCATCGTGACGACTCAGTCCGTGTTCATGGCGCTGCTGATTGGCAAATTCCACCATCAGAATACCATGCTTGGTAATCAGTCCCACAAGGGTAATCAGACCAACCTGCGTATAGATATTCAGCGTACCGAGACCAAGGTTCAGCGGCACAATCGCACCGAAAATCGACAGCGGAACGGTCATCATAATAATGAACGGATCGCGGAAGCTTTCGAACTGTGCAGCCAGCACCAGATAAATCACGATAACAGCGAGCGAGAAGGCGATCAGGATTGTATTACCCTGCTCGATTTCCAGACGTGACTGACCCGAATAGTCAATGAAGAAGCCTTCCGGCAACTTGGCATTGGCAATATCAAGGATCGTTTTCAGACCGTCACCGGTTGTAACACCTGGCAGCGGCAGAGCCGAAATCGTTGAGGAGTTCAGCTGGTTGAACTGTTCAATTGCAGTCGGGGAAGCCTGATTTACAATCTTCACCACGGCAGACAGCGGCACCATCTCACCCGAAGCACTGCGAACATAGAATTCACCGAGCTTGGACGGATTGCGGCGATACTCATCCGGCACCTGCATGATAATATCATAGCTGTTATTATCACGGTCGAACTGGGCAACCTTACCACCACCGGTCATCAGACCGAGGGTTGCACCGATTTCGCTGACAGTCACACCCATTGCGGATGCACGTTCACGGTCAACTTCAATCGTTGTCTGCGGAGAATTGAACGACAGGGAGTTCTGAACAATGATGAACTGTCCCGAAGCCTGCGCTTCATTCTTGATTTCCTCAGAGATTTCGAAAACCTGATCAGACGAACCTGTCGACTGGATAGCGATCGAAATCGGCAGACCACCACCGGTACCCGGCAGCGACGGCGGAGCAAAGATGAAGGCCTGTACGCCGGTCACATCTTTAATACGCTTGGTCAGGTCTTCCTGAATCTGCTTCTGCGAACGGTCACGCTGCGACCAGTCTTTCAATGCCCACAGAGCAATACCTTCGTTTGTCGCACTGCCGAAACCGACAATGTTAAAACGGGCTTTCAGTTCAGGCAGATCTTTTGTCAGTTCATCGATCTGGTCTGCATAAAGCTTGGTATAGTCTGATGTCGCATATTTAGGGCCGCTGAACATCGAGAACAACGCACCGGAATCTTCTTCAGGAGCCAGTTCCGATGAGGTGTTCACGAACAGGAAGCCCATAACACCAACCAGAGACACAACGACCAGCATGGTGATCGGACGATAGTTCAGAGAACCGGAAACCCAGCGTTCATAGCCGTTTTCAAAACGGGTGAACAAACGGTCTACAAACTGGGCAAAGCGGCTGGCTTCACCATGTTTCAGCATGCGCGAACACATCATCGGAGAGATGGTCAGCGCCGCCACACCGGACAGAATAACCGCACCGGCAAGTGTGAACGCAAATTCACGGAACAGCGAACCGGTCAGACCACCGGTAAAGCCGAGCGGTGCAAACACCGCAGCCAGTGTAATCGTCATCGCCACGATGGAAGAGGTAATTTCCTTCATGCCCACAAAGGATGCATGGATCGGTGTCAGACCTTCTTCAATATGGCGGTGAATATTCTCAAGCACCACGATCGCGTCGTCCACCACCAGACCGATGGCCAGAACCATCGCCAGCAAGGACAGAAGATTGATCGAGAATCCGAGAATGAACAGGAAGAAACACACACCGATCAGCGAGATCGGAATGGTAACAATCGGGATCAGAACCGAACGGAACGAACCAAGGAACAGCAGGATCACGATAACAACGATAATCATCGCTTCAGCGATTGTTTTGAAAACCTCAACAATCGAAGAAGAAATCTGCTCGGTCGCATCATAAACCAGAATGATGTTCATGCCCTGCGGCAGGCTGTCCTGAATGCTCGGCAGTTCCTTGTTCACGGCTGTTGCCATGTCAATCGGGTTAGCCGAAGGCGTCGGGAACACACCGATAAATGTACCGCTGGAACCGTTGAATGTCACAACAGTATCCGTGCTCTTTGCGGCCAGTTCAACATTGGCAACATCGCGCATACGGATAATATCGGAACCTTCCGCACGGATAGGCATCTCCGCAAAAGCCTCAGGCGTCTGCAAAGTGGAACGCAGGGTAATCGCAGTTGCGAAATATTCGTTCTTTGTCTTACCCGGTGCCGACAGGAAGTTGGATGCTTTAATCGCAGCCAGCACTTCCGAAGCTGTCACATTACGGGCAGCCATACGGATAGGATCAACCCATACGCGCATGGAATATTCCTGACCACCGAGGATCTGTGCATCGGCCACACCTTCAATGGTGGACATGCGCGGACGGATCACGCGGTCAATATATTCCGTGATCTGCTCATTGGTCATATTCGGGTTCTGAACGGCGAGATACATGGTCGCAAAGGACTGACCGGTACCTTTGGAGATGACCGGATCTTCCGATTCACTCGGCAGATCGCCGCGAACCTGATTGACCTTGGAGATAACCTCTGTCAGCGCCGCATCGGGATTAGCCCCGAGCTTCATCTGAACCGTAACAGTGCTGAGTGACTGGCTACTTTTGGAAGTCACATAGTCAACATTTTCAGTCGTCGCCACTGCTTTCGCAATAGGCGCGGTGATGAAGCCCTGAATGAGCTCCGCGCTGGCACCGGCATAGGCGGTCGTAACGGTAATAACCGTTTCGTCCACTTCCGGATACTGCCGCACTGACAGATTAAAAATCCCCTGCAAACCAAGCAGGATAATCATCAGCGCAACAACAATCGAAAGAACCGGCCTGCGTATAAAACTATCAGAAAAGCTCATCTCTCGACCTTATGGTTTCTTCTGGGCATCAGCAGGATTGACCTTATTGTCAATATGCGCACCCATCCCGTTGCTCAGGCGGTTCTGGCCGGAAGTCACGACAATATCGCCTTCCTTAACGCCGCTCAGAACTTCAACATTATTACCGGTACGGCGGCCAAGCTTCACAAACACCTGATGCAGGATCAGATCATCAGCTGTTGCTGCTGCATCTGTCTTTGGTGCATCTGCTGCCTGAGCGGTATCGGTTTTCGCAGCTTCTTTTTTCACAACAGTGAAAACATAATCACCATAAAGGCTGGTCACGACACTGGTCAGCGGCAGAACAATCACATTGTTTTCTTCCGGCAGCACAACACGAACCTGTACGAACTGACCCGGTACCAGTGATTTTTCAGAATTATCAACCTGTGCCTGAATGGAAACCAGACGGCTTGCAGGGTCGATTTTCGGGTCAATACCGATGATTTTGCCTTTGAAAGCATAATCCGCAGCGGATGCACCGATCTGAACTTCCTGACCGATCGACAGGTTCTTCAGTTCCTGTTCCGGCACGGTGAAGTCCACACGCATCGTGTCAACATTCTGCAATGTTGCCACAACATTGCCGGGTGCCATGAACTGGCCGATATCCACGCGGGAAATACCGATCACACCGGAGAAAGGTGCAATAAGGCGTTTCAGATCAACTGTTGCCTGTGCCTTGGCAACATTTGCCTTTGCAGAAGACAAAGCCGCAGCGGTTGTATCAACATTGGATACAGCGCCGACGCCCTGTGTGCGCAATGTCTGTGCACGCTTGTAATTCTGCTCGCTCAGCTCGGCTTCAGCCTTGCTTGCTGCGAGATCAGCTTTCTGGATTTCATCATCCAGCTGCACCAGAAGATCGCCTTTTTTGACGTGCTGGTTAGGCTTGAAGAGGATTTCTTTGACAATACCGTCGATCTGGAAAGTCAGATTGACACCGTCTTCAGCACGGGCGGAACCGATTGCTTCAACGCCGGGCAGCCACTGGCCCGGTTTGACCTCGAGGGTTGAAACCGCCTGTGACGGCTGCTTCATATTTGCAAAGAAGTCCTTAATGGCCTGCGCACGGAACAGGTTAAACCCGATCAGCCCTCCGCATACCAGAACAAGCAATATAATCGCGATGATGAAACGCTTAATCATCTTATGTGGCACTCCTGCCGCAGAATGGATACAGAACGAAGAATGTCCAATCGGCATGGCTGGACACACGTTTTTATTAAATAGGGTGCGATAACTGTACGTTAAGCTGAAAATTGTCAACTCATGCTTGGTCACGCTATGGTCATCAGCATTGTCCGGCAACGAAATTACCGGCTCATATCAGGCCGGTTGATAAACCCGTTTCCGGCTCAACGCATTCACAAGAAGGAAAATGCGGATCAGAAATGTCAGGATTTGCCCAATTTCGGCGCAAGATTTTGTCTGCAAACGGTAAATTTATCTCCGATCAATATAATTTTTGCCGTTTTCACATCAATTCTTTGAAGCTTAGACTAAAAACCGGATTTTTACACCTTATATTATCGGCCGCGCATCTTCCGGCATTACTCACGAAATTGTTATGAATTTTAACCATTCCGCCGGCGCGATCCGGCGGTTGTGCACTACGGGAATTGTTTTCCTGCACTATATTATGCCATGATTCATTGCTGATTATGAAGACAGCTATTATGTCAAATTCATCTCAGCCTGTAACAAACGGACAATGCTTTCCCATGAGAAAACGACAAACGGCAACATTATCCGCATTCATGACAGGGGCAGCCCTGCTGCTGATCTTGCCCGCCTCAGCTCAGGACATGCGCGTACCGGTAAAGGCAAAGCAGGAAACTCCCGAACCTGTCTACTCCCTGCCCGGTGTTAAACCTGCCAAACCCATTGTGACGCCGCCGCATGCAGAACCGGATGAAACCTATCTTCAGAGCAATCCGGACGGCAGCTTTATGGTCGGCAAGACCAGAGTGAAAATCAGCGGCTCGATCATCATGGATATCGGCAACAATCCGCCGAGCAATAAATAACAAGCGCCGCTCAAAATTCGGGTCACATATATTCCTGCATAAAATAAAAGCCGCAGAGACCAGACAGTCTTCGCGGCTTTTTTATATCAATTCAGATCGGCCGGAAATTACCGGCACTTGCTGCTCTTGTTAAAAATCACAGCAATGCCGTTTCCGCAGATCTCTGGCAGAGCAGGAATAATCTGAATTTCCCCTGCCCTCGTCACAGACTGATTAGCTGTTAACAGCGTCTTTCAGGCCTTTACCAGCCGAGAATTTTGGTACGTTGCGCGCAGCAATTTCAACTTCCTTGCCGGTCGAAGGATTACGGCCTGTGGAAGCTGCGCGATGGGAGACGGAGAAAATACCAAAACCTGGCAGACGAACTTCGCCGCCGTCCTTCAATGCACCGGTGACGGATTCAAGCACAGCGTCAACGGCTGAAGCAGCATCGGTCTTGGTGAGACCTGATTTTTCTGCAACGGCAGCAACCAGTTCATTCTTGTTCATGAGGTAATTCCTTTCGTGTTTTTTTCCGCTGGTTACGACTCAGCCGGATTGGCGAAGTTTATTCAAAGAAACAGCTGAACCAAGCAGAGTTTTCCTTTTCGACCCCGCAAAAGCAGGGTTAAACACAGAAATAACCCCTGAAAACCGGCATTTTGCCCTCTGTAGCACCAAGAGGTTCCCAATTTTACACGATCCAAGGCACGAAATGCCGGCATTGCGAATCTGCAGACTGCTAAGGGATTCTGTCGCTGACAGGCCAGAATTCACCTGTTTACCGGTCATTTTTCACGCAAGTTTCCGGTCGTGAACACGCAATAAAAAAAGCGGCCGGAGCCGCTTTTTCAGATTATCCGCGAGGGCATTCCTGCCCTGCTCTATAATCAGCCGTGAACTTTAGCGGCGATTTCAGCAACGCGCTTGCCCTGGAAACGTGCACCTTCGAGTTCCTGCTCGGAAGGCTGACGGGAGCCGTCACCATCGGCAGTGGTTGTCATACCATAAGGTGCACCACCGCGAACAACATCATTACCGAGCTGCCCCTGATAGGCATAGGACAACGGAACGATAATCATACCGTGATGCTGCAGCTGCCACTGGGTGGAGATCAGCGCCAGTTCCTGACCGCCATGCTGTGTTGCAGACGAAGCCATAACGGAACCGATTTTGTTCACCAATGCGCCTTTGGCCCACAGACCGCCGGTCTGGTCAAAGAAGTTTTTCATCTGCGAAGACATGGTGCCGAAACGCGAAGAAACGCCAACGATGATCGCATCGTAATTTTCGAGATCTGCAGGTGTTGCAACTTCTGCTTCCTGATCCAGCTTGAAGCCGGAAGCCTTGGCAACTTCAGCAGGCACCAGTTCTGCAACGCGTTTAATATCCACCTGAGCACCGGCTTCGCGCGCACCTTCTGCAGCGGCTTTCACCATCTGTTCCATGTGACCATAAGCGGAATAATAAAGTACCAGAACCTTAGCCATATTCGAAAATTCTCCGTTCTAATCAGGTCTGCCGATGCTGTTCTGAGACAAAACCGACAACCACATTGATATCCATGCATCCTATTTAATACAGAAATTGAAATGCACCAGTCGCGACTTACAGGACGCACTGTTCAACATTCAGGACAATAACCGGCCGTTAGCACAGCAATGCTTCCGCTTTATGAAACAATGCGGATCGCAAATCAGCACATCAGCATCACTTGACGATCGGTGCCCAGTCCGGTCATGTTCTGGTTGTGAATGGAGTCTCCCATGACGAATAAACAACCCGTGATTATCTGTGCGGCAATGCTGGCAATCGGCGACGAACTGCTCTCCGGCCGCACCAAAGATAAAAATATCGGCTATATGGCCGACCGCCTTTATGATGCCGGTATCGACCTGACCGAAGTTCGTATTGTCGCCGATGATCAACCGGCCATTGTTAAGGCCGTGCTTGAGCTGAGTGAAGCATATGACTATCTGTTTACGTCCGGCGGTATCGGCCCGACCCATGACGATATCACTGCGGATGCCGTATCTGCCGCTTTCAGCCTGCCTTGTATTTATGATGAAAAAGCCATGGCCTTGCTGGCTGCTCATTATAAATCCAGAGACATGGAATTCACGCCGTCGCGCCAGCGCATGGCGCGTATGCCGCAAGGCGCACAGCATATTGAAAATCCGGTCTCTGTTGCCCCCGGCTTCATTATTGCGAATGTCTATGTGATGGCCGGTGTGCCTTCCGTTTTTCAGGCAATGGTCGAGAATATTCTGCCAACTTTGCGTACCGGCAGCCGCTTTCATTCCCGCACAATTATCTGCCCGTTTGGCGAGGGTGTGATCGGCATTCCCCTGCGTGAAGTTCAGGAATCCCATCCTGAAACAATCATCGGCTCTTATCCGAAATTCGAGAACGGCAAGTTTTCGACAGAGCTGGTTGTGCGTGCACGCGATGAGGAAAAACTCGCCGCGGCAGCCGCAGCCGTTGAGAAAATGCTGGCAGATATTCAGCAATAATTGCAAGCATTTGCGTTTATCACCGCCATAAAATACGTTATAATACACGTCAGGTATTATTGAGGAAACGGACAGCAGATTATGATTGATCCCCCGCTATAAAAGGGGGATTGATGCCGAGAAATAAAGTCATCTGAATTTGCGCAGCTTTCACGCGTAACGAATACGGAGTGTTATCCATGTCCTATCGTACCGTCATCGCCTATATCCGCAGCACACAGGAATTGCAGAGAATATACAGGGCTCTTGCGCTGCTCGCGCAAGACGGGGAGCCCATGCATGTAACCGGGCTCTATGTTATTCCGACACCGGTTATTTATTCTGATGCAAGCGGCTTTATAGATGCCAGTTTTTATGAAGGGCATCTTCGGCATCATCAGAAAAATGCCGAGGCTGTTGCCCACCTCTTTCAGGAACAGATTACCCGCTATGCCACAACGTCTGAATTCCTGATCGTCCGCTCCGAAAGCGACAATGCGAGCCAGACCATCAATGAATTCGGCATGGCTGCAGATCTCATCCTGGCCGGACAGGCCGATCCGGATGATCCGGACACACAGATCACCCCTCTGGATCAGCTCGTATATAATACCAAAACCCCGACACTTATCGTGCCGTATAATTTCCATCCGCCCCGCAGCATCCGTCAGCTCGCAATCGCTTTTAACGGAAAATATGAAGCGTCCAGCGCTGCTTTCGATGCTTTGCCGCTGGCACGCCATTGTGCGACTGTACGCATTGTCTGGGTCAATGCGCCAAAACCCGAGAGTGAAGAAGCGGCAACAACGGTTATCCCTGACCCGCATCGCGACCCTGACGCGCCGCGCGAAGCACCGGAAATCGCGGTCAGATTGCAGCAGGCCTATCAGCGCCACGATATCTCAGCCAGAATTGATCTGATCCCTTCCGAAGGGCAAACCGTTCAGGATCGTCTGCGCGCCTATGTCGAAGCCAATGAAATTGATGTGCTGATTATGGGGGCCTACAGCCAGTCGCGCTTGAAAGAGCTGATCTTTGGCGGTGTCACACGCTCATTTCTGGCGAACATGCCCTGTCTGACACTGTTTTCACGCTGATCCTTGTTTCCAGAGCATTTCCGGCAAAAGTGCGAAGCGGTTTTGCGTAGGATCATGCGACAAACTAAAGAATCTAGAGCGAGTATTGCGATCCAGCATGGACGTAAACCGCTCTAGAGCGTGTTGCATTGAATTGCATTCACTGCGCTCGCTCTATCTCTTTGTTTTTACGCATGTCACTATCGGAAAACCGGCACCCGCTTTTCCGCGACATGCTCCAGCGCAGAAGTGCTCTATATCCGGCACCAGAAACGAAAGAAAACGAAAACAAGTGAAAATCACGTACAACAGCAGATTTATCTGCGGTTGTGGCAAAGTTAATATTGCCAGAAAAGTGCTTTTTCGTTTATCACGGTAAATCACCTGAAAACGGTAAATCTGCAATGATGTGCCGAATTTAGGGTCTTGTACTCTGCCGGAATACCGTCATTATTTCTGATCAGAAGCGGATGTAATGAATCCGGTTCCCGGCGGATATTTTACTGTTTTCAAACTCTCTGCCGGTTTGAATCATACTGAAACGAAACAACAGTACAGAGCCACCGCAACTTTCATCTGAGACGGCGGATCTGTCAGACTATTTTATAAACGGAGCATTTCGATGTCCTTGCCTGATAAAGCTTTCCCGGTTTCCTGGGACCAATTTCATCGCGATGCCCGCGCACTCGCATGGCGTATTTCCGGACAGGGTAAAGACTGGCACGCAATTGTCGCCATCACCCGTGGCGGTCTGGTACCGGCAGCCATTATCTGCCGTGAGCTTGGCATCCGCATGATCGAAACCGTCTGCATTGCCTCCTATCATGATTACAGTGAACAGGGTGAATTGCGCGTTATCAAATCCATCGGTGAAAAACTGCTGGAAAACGGCGGCGAAGGCGTTCTGGTCATTGACGATCTCACCGACACCGGCAAGACCGCAAAAATTGTACGTGATATGATGCCAAAAGCACATTTTGCGACTGTTTATGCCAAGCCGCAGGGACGTCCGCTGATTGATACATTCGTCACCGAAGTCTCGCAGGACACATGGATTTATTTCCCTTGGGATATGGGTTTCACCTATCAGGAACCGATTGCCAAAGGCCATCGCGGTTAAATGATTTGTGTCGCCGTCAGATTTTTCTGATGGCGACACTGCAATGCCGGCTCCGAGCAACTGATAAAACCGGCAGCTGTGCTAAATTTTTATCTGCGTAAACTACAAAAAATAAGCGCTGCCAGATCATACTGACCGGAATGGGTGGTCAACATGATATCCTGACAGATAAAGCGCCGGAACTTAACAAATATAATTCGCCTTATTCTTAAGACGATCACACCTCAGACAATTTAAAACCATATTGATGAGGATAATGATTTGCATAAACAATATGCATCTCAGAATAAGCATATGAATAAATGCCATATATTCAAAATGGCCAACAAAATATATAAAAAGGTAAGTAAACTCAGTGAATATACAGGGAAGCGGAATTGTCGCGACAGATAAACGGATTTTAACAGCTGCAGGACGCCTTCTGCAGGTTGCGGCATTGGTCTATCGAAATCCCGGCCCCTCTCCTGAAATTCTGTTGATTACAAGTCGCGGCACCGGTCGCTGGATTACACCAAAAGGCTGGCCTAAAGCCGGCAAGACATTGCATGACATGGCACTGCGTGAGGCTTTTGAGGAAGCGGGCATTCGCGGCTCTGTTAATCCTGATCCTGTTGGTCAGTTTGATTATATGAAATATGATCTGCCAGCCGAAGCCATTCCAAGCTTTACCGTTAATGTCTATGCCGTTGAATTTGAACGCATGGCGAAGAACTGGCCGGAGCGCGGTCAGCGTATCAGTGAATGGGTCAGCCCTGAAGAAGCTGCAGCGCGTGTTGATGAACCGGAATTGAAAAAACTGCTACTGAACCTGCCGGACTTCATCTACAGCAAATAAATTTCATTAGAGCGCCGTGTGCCGGACCTGGCACAGAAAACTCGCTCTAACACTTTAAAATCAGAGCATAATGTTGCCTTAAACTGATCCAAGTTTAAAGAAATATGCTCTAAAATTGTAAAGGCGCTGTGCATCAAACACAGCGCCTTTTACTTTGTCTCAGATTTCCGCTGCAATGCTGCGTACGCCTCACATTTTCACCTCTGCTTAAAACAGCGCGACTTGGGGCATTATGCTTCAACGACCACCGGATACATCCAGCAGCGCACCGGATGTATAAGATGAAGCATCACTCAGCAACCAGACAATTGCTTCGGCAATTTCAACGGCTTCACCCGGCCGCCCCATTGGCGTATTCACACCCAGCCTGTGTGCTCTGTCCGGCTGCCCGCCGCTGGCATGAATATCCGTATTCACCAAACCCGGCCGCACAGCATTGACGCGCACCTTCTGGGCACCCAGCTCTTTTGACAGGCCGAGCGCCAATGTATCCACGGCAGCTTTTGAACCGGCATAGTCAATATATTCAAACGGCGAGCCAATCCGCGAAGCAACGGATGACACCAGAACAATCGAACCGCCCTTGCCGCCCCGTTCAACAGACAGGCGTCGTGCACTTTCACGCGCGCAGAGATAGGCACCCAGCACATTTACGTCGAACATGCGTTTCAGCCGTTCCGCACTCATATCAGCCAATTGCTGTGACGGCGCAACAATACCGGCATTGACCACAACGCCATCCAGCTGACCAAACTGCTTTTCAGTCTCGTCAAACATCGCGATGACATCGGCTTCAACAGCGACATCGCCCTGTAAGATGATCGCTTGTCCGCCTGCTTTGCGCACATCCTCGGCAGTCAGCTCTGCAGCTTCGTGATTTCCGGCATAGTTAATCCCGACCGACCAGCCTCTTTCACCGCCCAAAATTGCTGCCGCCCGCCCGATACCACGGCTTGCACCTGTAATCAGAACAACTTTACTCATAGTTCTCCGCCCGTTTCCTCAGCCCAAATTCGTGATGAAGATACCTCCTCCGGCATCTTGCATATCTTTTACAAACAAAAAGCCGCCGGAAAATTCCGGCGGCTTTCTTATTTCAGCATTTTCTCAAAGCTCAGCCTTCAATGGCTTTAGCAAGGGCAGTCAGTGCTTCATCAGCCTTGCTACCATCCGGGCCACCAGCTTGCGCCATATCTGCACGGCCGCCGCCGCCCTGACCGCCAAGCGCTGCCGACGCAACACGCACCAGATCAACAGCACTGAAGCGGGATGTCAGATCATCCGTTACAGCAACAACTGCACTGGCCTTACCGTCTTCGCTTACACCGATGAAAGCAACAATGCCGGAGCCGAGTGCTTTTTTACCTTCATCCGCCAATGGCTTCAGGTCTTTCGGTGCAACGCCGGTCACACTGCGCCCCATGAACTGAACACCATTAATGGTCTTCGCTTCATTGTCCGATTTGGAGGAACCGCCGCTAAGAGCCAGTTTCTTACGAGCTTCTGTCAGCTCTTTTTCCAGCTTACGGCGTTCATCAATCAGACTGTTCACGCGATCAAGCGCTTCCGACGGCGTGGTCTTCAGAGCAGATGCAATCGCTTTAACACGGTCATCCTGCTCTTCCAGATAAAGACGTGCGGCTTCACCGGTCAACGCTTCCATACGGCGAACACCGGCCGCAACCGCACCCTCCGACACGATGCGAACCAAACCAATATCACCGGTCTGACGAACATGCGTACCACCGCACAGTTCCAGAGAATAGGTTTTACCGGCTTTATCGCCCTGTGTCGCAGTGCCCATGGAAACCACGCGCACTTCGTCGCCGTATTTCTCGCCGAATAACGCCATAGCACCGGCTTCAATCGCATCATCCACGGCCATCAGGCGGGTAACAACCGGCGAGTTCTGCAGAATGATTTCATTAGCAATGCTCTCAACCTTGCGCAGCTCTTCTTCGCTGATCGGCTTCGGATGCGAGAAGTCAAAACGCAGACGTTCAGGAGCAACGAGAGAGCCCTTCTGCGCTACATGATCACCAAGCGTTTCGCGCAGTGCTTCATGCAGAAGATGGGTTGCCGAGTGATTGGAGCGCATACGGCTGCGGCGATCATGAGCAACCACCAGCTCAACGGCATCACCGGTTGCGAGCTTGCCTTCGCGGATCACAGCCTGATGGACAAATACACCATCAGCTTTCTTCACTGTGTCGGTCACTTCAATGACAAAACCATCGCCATAGATGAAACCGGCATCGCCCTGCTGACCACCGGATTCCGCATAGAATGGTGTCTGGTTGACGATAATGCTGACAGTTTCACCCTGCGCAGCCTTGTCAATGATCTGACCATCACGCACGAGAGCGGTCACAACGCCCTCAGCCTTTTCGGTATCATAGCCGAGGAACTCTGTTGCGCCGACTTTATCACGTACCGAGAACCAGACTTTTTCCGTTGCTGCGTCACCGGAGCCTGACCAATTGGCACGGGCTTCAGCCTTCTGGCGTTCCATAGCAGCGCTGAAACCATCGGTATCAACAGTAATACCGCGCTGGCGCAGTGCATCCTGCGTCAGGTCAAGCGGGAAACCATAGGTGTCATAGAGTTTGAATGCAGTCTCACCATCAAGGCTCTGACCTTCGCTCATATTCTCTGTTGCATCACTTAAGAGACCAAGACCGCGCTCAAGTGTCTTACGGAAACGGGTTTCTTCAAGCTTCAGCGTTTCAGAAATCAGAGCTTCTGCACGCACCAGCTCCGGATAAGCCTGTCCCATTTCACGAACCAGTGTCGGCAGCAAACGATACATCAGCGGATCGCGCGCACCAAGCAACTGTGCATGACGCATGGCGCGACGCATAATACGACGCAGCACATAACCGCGGCCTTCATTGGACGGCAGAACACCATCAGCAATCAGGAAGCTGGCAGAACGCAAATGATCGGCGATAACGCGATGGCTGGCGCGCTGTCCGCCTTCAGCTTTCACGCCGGTTGCTTCTTCCGACGCACGGATCAGTGCTTTGAACAGATCAATATCATAATTGTCGTGCACGCCCTGCAAGACAGCAGCAACACGCTCCAGCCCCATACCTGTGTCGATCGACGGACGCGGCAGGTCAATGCGCTCTTCTTTTGTAATCTGCTCGAACTGCATGAAAACGAGATTCCAGATCTCGATAAAACGGTCACCGTCTTCATCAGCTGATCCCGGAGGGCCACCCCAGATATGGTCGCCGTGATCGAAAAAGATTTCCGAGCAAGGGCCGCAAGGGCCGGTATCACCCATCGACCAGAAATTGTCATTGGTAGCGATACGGATGATACGGTCATCCGACAGACCGGCAATCTTCTTCCAGTAATTCGCAGCATCGTCATCCGTATGATAAACGGTAACAAGCAGCTTATCTTTGTTCAGACCAAATTCTTTGGTGAGCAAATTCCATGCAAAGGTAATTGCCTCCTCTTTGAAATAATCGCCGAAGGAGAAATTCCCCAGCATTTCAAAGAATGTGTGGTGGCGTGCAGTATAGCCGACATTATCCAGATCATTATGTTTACCACCGGCGCGCACGCATTTCTGCGCAGTTGCAGCACGGCTGTAAGGACGTGTTTCAAGACCGGTAAAGACGTTCTTGAACTGAACCATACCGGCATTGGTGAACATCAAAGTCGGGTCATTGCGTGGCACAAGCGGGCTCGACGCCACCGCTTCATGGCCATTCTTACGAAAATAATCGAGGAATGTTGACCTGATCTCGTTAACGCCGCTCATTATTCACCTTTGGGTTCTGCCCGATTTAAACCGTAGTAACACGGCCTGTCATATCTCAAATAAGTATGGGATCCGGTTTGCGCAACAGCTTGATCCGGCCAGATAATTACCCGATCGCCTTCAGCATGTAACCATATCCGTTATTGTTACTGCCTGCTTTTAAACAGATGATCATGCAGTGTCCAGATATCCGCCCATATATCTGCATGTATTGAAGTGCTGCAGCAACAAAATACCCCGCATCACGGCATGTAATGCGGGGTATTGCGATCTTATCAATGATCTGAGCGCAATAAATTACGCTTCAGCGGCATCCGGTGCATCATCTTCACCGCCGCCATTGTCGAGCATCTGCTCGGCAATCAAACCGGCATTTTGGCGCAAAGTCAGCTCGATCTCATTAGCCACTTCCGGATTTTCCTTCAGGAAGTTTTTCGCATTATCGCGTCCCTGACCAAGGCGCTGCGAATTATAAGAGAACCATGAACCGGATTTCTCAACAATACCGGCCTTTACGCCAAGATCGATCAGCTCACCGGTCTTGGAAACACCGGCACCATACATAATATCAAACTCAACCTGCTTGAACGGAGGAGCCAGCTTGTTTTTAACAACCTTAACGCGGGTCTGGTTACCTACGATTTCATCGCGCTCTTTGATCGAACCGATGCGGCGGATATCCAGACGAACAGAAGCATAAAACTTCAGCGCATTACCACCGGTCGTGGTCTCAGGTGAACCGAACATCACACCGATCTTCATACGGATCTGGTTGATGAAGATAACCATCGTATTGGACTTGGAAATCGAAGCGGTCAGCTTACGCAGAGCCTGACTCATCAGACGTGCCTGAAGACCCGGCAAGGAATCGCCCATCTCACCTTCAATTTCCGCACGCGGTGTCAGAGCTGCAACGGAGTCGACAACCAGCACGTCAATCGCACCGGAACGCACCAGCGTATCGGTAATTTCCAGCGCCTGCTCACCGGTATCCGGCTGCGAGATCAGCAGGTTTTCAAGGTCAACGCCGAGCTTGCGGGCATAGACCGGATCAAGTGCATGCTCCGCATCCACGAAGGCACAAATGCCGCCTTTTTTCTGCGCCTCTGCGATTGTATGCAGCGCCATTGTTGTTTTACCCGAGCTTTCAGGCCCGTAAATTTCAACAATACGCCCTTTAGGCAAACCACCGACGCCCAGCGCAATATCCAGAGACAGCGAACCGGTCGGGACAGTTTCAATTTCCACTACCTTGTCATTCTGGCCAAGGCGCATGATCGAGCCCTTACCGAATGAGCGCTCAATCTGTGACAGTGCCGCGTCCAGAGCCTTTGATTTGTCCACTGATTTATCCTCAACAAGTCGTAATGAATTCTGAGACATTTTACACTATCCCTTTGCGTCACTTGAAGTCCGCAGAATGAAACTTTATGGATAATATGTATCCTATTTGTTCTCAATCTGCAATAGGATTAAGTCATTGATTTTAAATCAATATAACATTTTGTTCTTCTGATGTTCTAATTTATAAATAATGCAACGCTAAAAAAGATTTCGAAAATTAAAACAAGACGGGAACGGATTTAGCCAAACGTCGATTCGATCATATTGTCGTAGCGGCACAGACTTAGCCCTCTTCCAGCAGGCAATAAAAAACCGCCCCGGCATGACCGGAGCGGCTCTTTGAAACAGCTTTAAAAGCCTTACACGCCTTTGAGCGGAGAAATCTCGATTTCCACGCGACGGTTCTGCGCACGGCCATCCGGTGTTGCATTGGAAGCAACCGGCTGGGTTGAGCCAAAGCCCATAATCGCAAAACGACGGCCATCGATGCCCTGACCACTCAGATAATTACCAACGGACATAGCGCGGCGCTGCGACAGATTCTGGTTATGTGAAGCAGAACCGGTTGAATCCGTATGACCTTTAATATCAACCAGTGTCTTGTCGAATTTACGCAGAACAATCGCCACTGAAGACAGTGTCGAATAGAATTGCGGCATTACAACATCCTGATCGGTGTTAAAGGTAATGCTGGAAGGCATGTTCAGGATAATGCGATCACCGTTACGGGTAACCGATACGCCGGTGCCTTGCAGCTGCGCGCGCAGTTCATTTTCCTGACGATCCATATAGTTACCGATTGCACCGCCACCCAGCGCGCCAAGACCGGCACCGATCAGAACAGCATTACGCTGCGCAGTGCTCGAGCCGCCGACCATCAGACCGCCCAGCGCGCCGACAGCAGCACCGATACCTGCACCGCCGGCGGTGTTGGAGATCTTCTGTTCACCTGTATAAGGATCTGTTGTACAACCGGCCAGAAAGGTCGCTGCGGTTGCGGCAATAGCAATCTTTTTCAACATGGTTCAATTTTCCTGATTCAAGATGTGCCGCAGGATAACGGCAAATACGGCAGCATGTTGGTTAATTTTGGACGTAAGGTCAAATTCATATCGCGAAAAGCATGTTTTAAAGTTTCACACTTCAATAAACACGCTTTAAAGCTGATAATTACATCCATAATTGCCCGTAATATTGGGCAATACAGAAGTGCAACCGGAAAATCCGCAAGGATTTTACGCTTATTTCAAGAATCGCGGCGCTTAGCGGATCGCACGCCCCTCGCCGTCAAAGCGATGGATTTTATCGCTCTCCGGCGTCGCATAAATCACAGTTCCCGGCTCCACACGATACTGGCCGAAAATACGCACTGTCAGCAGCCCTGCAGTTTCGGTATCCAGATAGACATTGGTATCAGCACCGAGTTGTTCAACGTGAACGACAGAGCCTTTCCACTGACCTGAATTGCTGTCCAGCGTAATATGCTCAGGCCGGATGCCGATGCGCTTTGCCTGATCGTCATTCAGCGCAGTAGCATCGACGAAGTTCATCTTCGGTGAACCGATAAAGCCTGCGACAAACTCATTGTCCGGTGCATTATAGAGATCCATCGGTGCACCGACCTGCTCAATCCGCCCTGCATTCAGCACAACAATTCGGTCTGCCAGCGTCATAGCTTCCACCTGATCATGAGTCACATAAATCATGGTTGCAGACAGCTGGCGATGCAGCTTGGCGATTTCCAGACGCGTATTCACACGCAATGCCGCATCAAGATTGGAAAGCGGCTCATCGAACAGAAACAGTTTAGGCTCGCGTACCAGCGCACGGCCAATCGCCACACGCTGACGCTGACCACCGGAAAGTTCGGCCGGACGGCGCTGCAAATAGCTCTCAAGCGACAACATGCCGGAAGCCTGCGTAACCCGTTCACTAATTTCAGCTGCCGGTTTTCCTGCCTGTTTAAGACCAAGCCCCATATTGGCTTCAACCGTCAGGTGCGGATAGAGCGCATAGCTCTGAAACACCATGGCAATACCGCGCTTGGCAGGCGGCGTCTGATTAACCACCTGATCGTCAATACGCACTTCACCGGAATTGGCATCCTCCAGCCCCGCAATAATACGCAGCAGTGTGGATTTTCCGCAGCCGGAAGGCCCGACGAAAACGACCAGTTCCCCGTCCCGCACATCCAGATCGATACCTTTGATAATATCGACCTGACCATATGATTTACGGATATTATTGAGTTTCAGAGTTCCCAAAGTCGTTTTCCTGTCAGAATGTTTTCAAGGCCAAAGCTACGCAATGCAAATCGCAGGCTGTTTTATAATTTCACAGCCAGACCGCTGCGCACACTTTCATCCGCGGCAAGACAAATACGCAAAGACTGTACCGCATCGTCCATATGACGGGTCAGGTCAATATTCTCAGTGATCGCTTTCAGCATGAAAGCCTGCTCGCGGTCACACAATTCCTGATGATCCGGCTCACCCTGCATAGATAAAAGCTCGTCGTGCTTTTTGAACTTGCCCTCTGCATCAGTTTCAGCCTGATGCACGCGGATCACAGAGGTTTTGGTGTGGGTATTGATATCGGCAGAGCTTGCGCCCTCTTCCATCACGATGGAAACACAGCCCTTAGGCGAGATCACATCTTTCACGAAGAAAGCTGTTTCCGACATCATCGGCCCCCAGCCTGCTTCATACCAGCCGACCGAGCCATCGGCGAACAACACTTGCAAATGGCCGTAATTATACATGCCTTCCGCAACTTCATCGCTCAAACGCACGCCCATGCCGCGCACTTCTACAGCCTTGGCATCGGTGATCTGGCACATCACATCCAGATAATGCACACCGCAATCAACAATCGGCGATGTGGTTTTCATCAGCTGTTTATGCGTCTGCCAATGGGCACCGCTGGACTGCTGGTTCAAATTCATACGGAAAACATATGGCCCGCCGAGATTGCGCGCTTCTTCAATCAGGCGTACCCATGACGGATGATGGCGCAGAATATAGCCGATCACGAGCTGGCGGCCTGTTTCCTTGGCTTTTGCCACCACACGTTCCGCATCAGCCACAGTTGTCGCTAGCGGTTTTTCAACGAAAACGTCACTGCCGGCTTCCATTGCCATAATCGCATAATCAGCATGGCTGTCCGAATAGGTCGCCACGCAGACCAGATCAGGCTTCAGCTGCTGCAATGCCTCTTCATAGGAAGTCAGCAGCGGATAGGAGCGCAGTTCCTCTGGCAGATTAACGCTTGAACGATTGACCAGACCGACAATCTCAAAGCCCGGATTTTTATGATAGGCCAGCGCATGGCTTAAGCCCATATTCCCCAGACCGGCGACCATTACGCGCAGTTTTTTTGCCCCGACTTCACTCATTTGACTGCTCCTGCGGTAATGCCGCGAATTAACTGACGGGAGAATATGAAATACAGGATCAGTACCGGCAGGATTGCCAGCGACAGCGCGGCCAGAACCGCATTCCAGTTGGTTACATATTGCCCGATAAACATCTGTGCGCCCAGCGTAACGGTTTTGGTTTCCTCAGACGGCGCAAGGATCAGCGGGAACCAGAGATCATTCCAGATCGGGATCATCGTAAACACCGCAACTGTTGCCATAGCCGGACGCACCAGCGGCAGCACGAGGCGGAAGAAAATACGATATTCACTCAGACCATCCATACGGCCGGCATCTTTGAGGTCTTTCGACACCTGCCCCATAAATTCAGACAGGATGAAAATCGCCAGCGGCAGTCCCTGCGCCGTATAAACAAGGATCAGCGAGGTCAGCGTATTCACCAGACCACTGGCCACCATCAGTTCCAGAATGGAAACTGTGCCGAGGCGGATCGGGATCATAATACCCAGCGCCAGATATAGCCCCATCAGTGTATTACCGCGAAAGCGATATTCCGACAGTGCGAAGGCGGCCATTGCTCCGAAAATCAGAACCAGCGCAATCGCCACAACAGTGACAATCATACTATTCTGAAAATAGAGGAAGAAATTCCCCTGTGACGTGACGGTCTGATAACCGATCAGACTGAATGTTTCCGAATTCGGCAATGACAAAGGCGAGCGAAAGATTGCTGCCTTGGTCTTGAAGGAGTTGATGATGATAATCACCACCGGAAACAGGGCGATCAGCGTATAGAGGATAAGGATCGCATGGGCGGCGATACTGCGTACCGGAGACTGTGTTGCGCGGCTCATATTAATATCCTCAGAATTGGTAGCGACGCAGACGTCGCTGAATACCGAACAGATAGACACAGACGCCGATCAGAATGATGAAGAACATCAGCGAGGCGATCGTTGCACCCATATTCTTGTCGCCAACCTGAAGCTGGAAACCGAAGAAGGTGCGGAACATGAATGTGCCGAGAATATCGGTGGAATAATTAGGCCCAGCCAGTGCACCCTGCGCCGAATAGATCAGATCGAACGCATTGAAATTGCCGACAAAGGTCAGAATGGAGATAATTCCGATGGATGGCAGGATCAGCGGCAGCTTGATCTTCCAGAACTGTGATGCGCCGGTAATCCCGTCGCATTCCGCAGCTTCAATAATCTCATCAGGAATAGACAGCAGCGCCGCATAGATCAGCATCATCGGAATACCGATAAACTGCCAGACCGAAATCAGGCCAAGTGCTGTCAGCGCATATTCTTTCTGGCCGAGCCATGGTGCGAACAGGCTCTTCAGCCCCACCAGATCCAGCATATTCGGCGCCACGCCCCAAAGCGGTGACAGGATCAGCTTCCACACGAAACCGACAATCACAAAGGACAGAATGGTCGGAATAAAAATCGCCGAGCGGTAGAAAGCGGCAAAGCGCAGTTTCGGATGGCTGAGCAATGCGGCAAGCAAAATACCGATCGGGTTCTGCACCACCATATGGATGATAAAGAACCACATATTATTGCCCAGCGCGTTCCAGAAGCTCGCCGACCAGCGCTCATCACCGAGCAATGTGCGGAAATTATCCAGACCGACAAAAAAGCTTTCCTGATTTTCAACGCGGAACAGCGACAATTGCATGGTTCCGAAAAGCGGCAGGATCATAATAGCCGTATAAACCAGCACCGCCGGTGCCAGAAAAACCGCTATATGCCAGCGGAAAGGCGGTTTGCTTGTCGAATTTCGCGCCATACCGGTCGTAAGCTTTCAAACAGGGCATTTCCGGCAGAGCGACTTTTGTCTTGTGCCGGAACATGCATAAAAAACAGGTAACAATAATAACACGGCAAAAAAGCCACCCGCCTGCCCCCGCACCACATCTTCATCAGACAATGGCACGGGTTGCGGCGAATGGCTTCAATTCATGTTATTTCGCAGGCTTGTACCAGCTGTCGAGGCCTTTTTGCAGCTTTTCGCCGGCCTGTTCAGGTGTCACTGTACCATTGATAACATTGGCGGATTCAATCCAGGTTTCGTTTTCCAGATTTGGTGTACCGCGCGAGAGGATCTGGTAGGTCGAACGGATGGTCGATTTACAATCCTTACGCCAGCCAACCATTTCCGCAGCCAGCGGGTCTTCCAGCTTGATTTCGTTGGAAGACAGGCTGAAGAAGCCCGGCAGCGCATTCGCATAAATGGTTGCGAATTCATCCGATGCCACCCAGTTCAGGAACTTGGCTGCAGCTTCCGGATTTTTGGTCTTGGCATTCATGCCGATACCCAGATCGTTGTGATCGGAGATATAGCAGGTGTCGCCGTCTTTACGAACCGGAGGCGGAAACGCGCCCATTTTGAAATCAACCTGCGGGTTGAAAACGCTGATTTCCCATGAACCGGTCGGATAGATTGCGGCGCGGCCGAGGGTGAACAGGTTCTGGCTGTCCGGATAGGTCTGTGCTTCGAAACCGTCGCCCAGATAATCTTTCCATTTTGCAAGGGTCTTATAAGGGTCAACCCAGTCTGCATCGGTCAGCTTCTGTGTACCGGCGATCAGAGCCTTACGGCCTTCCTCACCCTTCCAATATGTCGGGCCGATATTCTGGTAGCCCATCGTTGCGGCTTCCCAAAGATCTTTGGTGCCCATAGCCATCGGAATATAGTTGCCGTCAGCTTTGAACTTGTCGAGCGCTGCGAAGAATTCTTCTTCAGTCTTAGGAACGCTGACGCCTACTTTTTCAAAGGCATCTTTGTTATAGATGAAGCCATGAATAACCGAGGCAACCGGCACGCAGAAAGATGTCTTGCCGTCATCGGTCTGCCATGCGGATTTTGCCACATCGCTGAAATTCTTCATACCATCGAGATCGTTGAGCGAAGACAGCTGGCCTTTTTCATAAAGCGCCAGTGACTTGTCGAACGGACGGCAGGTAATGATGTCACCGGCAGTACCGGCATCAAGCTTGGCACCCAGCGCCGCATCATATTCGGTTGGTGTAGAAGGATTGAAGGTAACTTTAATACCCGGATTGGCTGCTTCAAAAGCCGGAATGAGCTTTTCCTGCCAGATCGGCAGATCGTCATTACGCCAGCTTTCAATGGTCAGCGTTACATCCTGCGCCGAAGCGGCCGATACAGCACCCAATACGGAAGCACCAAGAACACTTGATGCCAGCGAAGCGGAACTGAAGTTTTTAAAGTTCATTTTACTCTCCCCGCGCGCACTCATTCAGAGGCGTCATTGAAATATGTTTGTTTCTGTTCTCAGAGCACTTCCGATTTTCCGGATAGTCACTTTCAGATCTTACCGTTGCAAAAAGCCGCACCGGCTGTTCATTATCAGCTGCCAATTCCGGCATACGGACAGGAAATCATGTCCCTCAGCCTCAGAACAGAACCATTGATTGCAGAAAGAAAAACTTCGGGAGTTTTCATGATGCAGGTTACGATATATTTCTCAAAATACCCCATCCGGCACTCACGGCTCCCTTAAGACCTCTTCTCCCGTCTGTCCTCGCATAGAGTAATGCGTAAATATCTTTTCCTGTCCAGCAAAAGCAAAGAATTTATCACCATTACTTGCATTCTCAGGCAGTCGTCTTATTCAAACAGCAATATTGGTTCTATTTTTTTCGACCATATGGATCATCATAAAAGACCATCCTTGAATACCAATTCACACAATCCGAGTGAAAGCAGGATTGTGCGACTCGCAAAAGCATTTAGCGGGCAATTAACGGGCCTTGCGGATAATTTAAAACGGTTTAAATGAAAATATTCTCGGAATTGGCAATTTGTGTTACCTGCAATAAAACCCGTATCAGAAACGGGCAGAGAATCGGGAGCATAATGTGGCGGATTATATTCTTGGCATAGACGGTGGCGGCACCGGATGCCGTGCAGCAATTGCAGATACAACAGGTAAAGTCTTGGGTACCGGTCAGGCAGGCCCTGCCAATATCATGACCGACATGGATATATCCGTGGTGAATATTCTTGCCGCTACCGATGCCGCACTACTTGCTGCCGAATTGCCGGTAAAATCCTATAGCCGCATTACTGCCTGCCTCGGTCTGGCAGGTGCCAATGTTTCCGGCGTTGCCGAACAATTGCAGCAAGCCCTGCCCTTTGCCAGAAGCAGTGTGGTCTCCGACGGTATTATCGCTTTGCAGGGTGCTATCGGCGATCAGGATGGGGTTGTAGTCATTCTCGGCACCGGCTCCGTCTATATTTCCCGTCGTAATCATAATGTTACTATGAAAGGTGGCTGGGGTTTCAAAGTCAGCGATCTGGGCGGCGGGGCGCGCCTTGGTCAGAAACTTCTGGAAGAATCCCTGCTGGCCTATGACGGTATTTATCAGCGCACACCGCTCAGCAATGCGCTGCTTGCCCATTTCGACAATGAGCCGCATGCCATTGTGCGCTTCGCCCATGATGCACGTCCGAATGATTTTGGTCGTTTTGCGCCAATGGTTTTTGAATATGCTGCGCAAAAAGACCCGCTGGCAGAAAAAATCCTCAAACAGTCAGTCGAGACGATTGAAGCCGCTCTCGACGTATCCATGAGTGACGATCAGCCGGTTTTATCTCTGATTGGCGGTCTCGGCGCGCTTTATGGCCCGCGCCTCTCTGCACGCTATCAGCCGCGCCTGCGTACACCAGAAGCCGATGCTCTGACCGGTGCAGTTGCCCTTGCAGCCAAATTAAACAGCAAAACCACCGCAATCTGATGACCCGTATCAATTGCATACCACCGCAGGAGCTGACGGGCCCGCATCTGGTGGCAGAATATCGTGAGCTGCCGCGGATTTTCACCCTTGCCCGCGCAGCCATCGAGCGCGGAGAAAAACCGGATGATCCGCGCAATCCGCGCAGCTACACTTTGGGCAAGGGCCATGTGCGGTTTTTCTATCCGCGTCTGGGCTTTCTCGTGCAACGGCAACAGGCATTGATTGATGAAATGCTGCGCCGCGGCTATCAGCCGTCTTATCAGTCAACAGCACATCTTATTGAAGGCATTCCGGCACAATGGTGCACTGACTGGCAACCGGATGAAACAGCAATCGCCATCAATAAAGAACGGATTGCCGAACGCCTGAATAAACTCAATTCAAAAGATTAAAATATTTCTATATCGTATTGATAAAAATAAAAAACTCCGCATTCATCATGCGGAGTTTTTTGTATTCTATAAAGCTGAAATCAGCACTCAACCACATTCACGGCAAGCCCGCCGAGACTTGTTTCCTTATAGCGCTCATTCATATCCACGCCGGTCTGGCGCATGGTTTCGATACAGGCATCCAGCGGCACGAAATGCGTACCATCGCCCTTCACGGCCAATGATGCACCGGTCACAGCCTTCACCGCACCCAGCGCATTGCGCTCAATGCAAGGCACCTGCACCAGTCCGGCAATCGGATCGCAGGTCATGCCCAGATGATGTTCCAGTGCGATCTCAGCCGCATTCTCGATCTGCTCAGGTGTTCCGCCCAGCACAGCAGCAAGCCCTGCGGCAGCCATAGCCGAAGCCGAGCCAACCTCACCCTGACAGCCAACCTCAGCGCCGGAAATCGACGCATTGTGTTTGATAATGCCGCCAACCGCTGAAGAGGTCAGCAGAAAGTCACGAATGCCCTTCTGGTCAGCATCATCATGGAAATGCAGATAATAGCGCATGACGGCAGGTACAACACCAGCTGCACCATTGGTCGGTGCGGTAACAACGCGGCCACCGGCAGCGTTCTCTTCATTTACCGCCATCGCATAGACGGACAGCCAGTCATTAGCGAGCAGCGGATTATGACGGTTCTGGCGCCATTCTTCATTGAGCCGGTCATGCAACTGCTTGGCACGGCGGCGCACCTTCAGTCCGCCCGGCATAATGCCTTCCTGTGTCAGTCCGCGCTCAATACAGCTGCGCATGGCATCCCAGATTTTATCCAGTCCCGCATCCAGCTCTTCACGGCTCATGCGGGTTTCTTCATTGGCGCGTTTCATTTCCGCAATGGAAAGGCCGCTTGCCGCCGACATTTGCAGCATCTCTTTCGCTGTGGAGAAAGGATAAGGCACATTATCGTCAACCTGCTTTTTGCCGCCGCTCACACGCGTTGCATTCAGCTCTTCCTCGGTGACAATAAAACCGCCGCCGATTGAATAATAAACGCGGCGCAGCAAAATACGGTCGTCACGATCCAGCGCTTCAAAAGCCAGACCATTGGCATGTCCCGGCAAAGCCACTTTACGATCCATTACCAGATCGGCTTTGGGATCAAAATCATAGGCGGGATGACCGCTCGGGCGAATTTTGTGCTCTTCATTCACTTTGGCCAGCAGATCGTCCATTTTATCCGGATCAATATTGGCCGGCAAAAACCCGCAAAGACCGAGAATAACCGCCCGATCCGTCGCATGGCCGATACCGGTAAAAGCCAGCGAACCATGCAGATAGGCCTTGATACGTGTCACTTTCGCATTATGCGGACGTGGCCACTCGCCGTCTTTCAGCTCTTTCAGAAACTGATGCCCTGCCGTCATCGGCCCCATTGTATGGGAACTGGACGGCCCGATGCCAATTTTAAACAGATCAAAAACTGACAGGAACATAGAAGATACCGTTCTTTCATATCCAGAGCATATCGCAGTTAAATGGACTCATTTAGCGTCCGCGAATATGCGACAAAGCAAAGAATCCAGAGCGAGCGCTATGATCCAATCTGGACGTAAACCGCTCTAAAAGTGCAGGCAAATCACCGCCCGCAAACTCCCTCATCTCAAGCCCTATATAACCCGTTATGCGGTTCTGTAAAACCGGATCAGATAAGTGTCTCACTTAATATGGTGGCAACATGCGCGGATTGCACCAAAAAACAGCAAGAAAGCGACAATGTTTGAAATATCGCCCTTTGAAAAAGCAGGCTCCAGAGCATTTCACAGTCAAGTTGGATCAACTTGACGCTCTTAAATTCGCCAAGTTGGATCAACTTGACGGCTGTGATAATGCGGCAAATTAAAGAATCTAGAGCGAGCACTGTGATCCAATCTGGACGTAAACCGCTCCAGCAAAACCGACAGCACAATAAAAAATCACCGGGCTTAAAAGCACCGGTGATCTGAACGCTCTGAAATTTCTTTTGAATATCCGTAATTACACGGAGAACAAATAGGTCAACAAAATTACAGCGGCCAATCCAATAACTGCCCAAAGGGTTACACCCCAGCAGGACTTCTGAACTGTTTCATCCATGGAATATTTTACTCGTTTCCGGTATTTCATTCATGAGAACATGCACCGCACTCATTGCTATGCCTGTCCCTTATTTATAATCCAAAGCCGGTTCACAAGCAATCTGCAATTGCGACGAAACCATGACATAGCAGCTATGCAAATTTACCATGATAGAAATTACCATTTAAATTCAATTATCTAATTGTAAAACCTCATCTTGTCATATTTACCATTTCGGCCAAATTCTGTCTGAACTACATGTAATAACCACACATTAAAGCCAGTTACCCTCCGTTACCGCACCAGTCTGACCACCAAATCACGACAAATCTCCTGTCATCTGTCAGCTTGTCACCGGCATGAACTCATTATAGCTATAGGCAATCAAATCCGTACAAACGCATCAGCTGAAAGTCTGCAATGAATCCGGCCAGCACTGCCATTAACGCTGAAACACCGATGAAATCCGGTTCACGTCTTGGACGATTGGATATTGCCCGCGGGCTGGCACTGATTGCCATGGCGATTTATCATTTCGGCTGGGATCTGGAGTTTTTCGGCTATCTGGTGCAAGGCAGCGCCAGTCAGGGCTGGTGGCGGATTTTTGCCCGCTGCATCGCTTCCAGCTTTCTCTTTCTGGTCGGCTTCAGTCTGGTGCTTGCCCATGGCCGCGCCATTCGCTGGCAGCCATTTTTCAAACGTCTAACGCAAGTGGTTATTGCCGCCGCCGCAATCAGCCTGCTGACATGGTTTTTCATGCCGCAAGGCTTTATCTTCTTCGGCATTCTGCATCAGATCGCACTGGCAAGCCTGCTCGGCCTGTTATTCCTGCGCATGCCCGTATGGATCACTGTTGCACTGGCCGCAGCAATCATAGCAACACCGGTTTATTTCCGCGCAGAAATTTTCGACCATCCGGCACTGTGGTGGGTTGGTCTTTCGACCATTAATCCGGTTTCCAACGATTATGTGCCGCTGTTTCCGTGGTTTGGCGCAGTGCTGCTTGGCATTGCGGCGGCGCGTATCATGCAGTCAACCGGTTTGCTGCGCTTGCTGCAAGGCGGGATCAAACCGCAATGGCTGGAACGTCTGCTCATCTTTATCGGCCGTCACAGCCTGATCTTTTATCTGGTGCATCAACCGGTTCTGATCGGTCTGCTCTATGGGGTTTCGGCAATCTTTCCGCCGTCACCGGCAATTCAGGCGGCCAATTTTGTCCAGCAATGCACTGTTCAGTGCAGCGCCGACAGCGATCCGCAACTATGCCGGATCTATTGCGATTGTATGCTGGAAAATATCCAGAGCAACCAGCTGACCAATCTCTTGAAAAGCAGCACCACAACAGATGAAGAGCGCGAAAAACTCAGCACATTCTCCGCGCAATGTGTCGCTAAAACGCAAGAAGGGCAGCCTGTTCAATAAGAATAGACTGCCCTTCCGATTAATTAAACGTGCTGTCAGGTACGCACACCCAGCTCGGCCATGCGTCCGATGCAGGCTTCTTCAACCTGATCCAACTCGCTCAATGTCTCGTCAATATCGCGGCGTTTCTGGCGTAAATCCTCGCGCTTTTCTTCAACGCGCTTAATGAGCAGGCGCAGCTGACCGGCCTCACCCGGCGGTTCGCGATACATCTGGATAATTTCGTGAATTTCAGCAATCGAAAAGCCGAGCCGTTTGCCACGCATAATCTGTTTAAGCAAATGCCGGTCTGAAGGACGGAAAAGACGTGTCCGACCACGACGCAGAGGATGAATTAACCCCTCGTCTTCATAAAAGCGCAGAGTTCGTGTGGAAATCCCAAACTCCCTCGTCAGCTCCGTAATCGAATAATATTCACGCATTCAGTCCACCAACTTGTTTTCTTCTCTTTGTGACATCGCATTTACGTAAAAGTCAATATTTCATTCGCAATTGCTTGATAGTCATTGCCGGATTAGTTTTGCCGGATTGTTTTTGGGAGTACCCGAAAAACAATCCGGCCTGTAAAAATCTCATTTTTGCTGTAAATCGCGAAAATCCCCGCTCACAAAGCAAAATATCATTCAATATTAAATAATAAAAAATACGCAACAAAAAATCGCATAAGACGCATATTACGCAACTTTAAAACACACAGGATTTAAGAGAACGAGAAGCCGAACCACCAGGTCGCCAGACCGAGAAAGGCGAAGAAGCCGATCACATCCGTCACAGTGGTCACAAAAACCGCAGACGCAATGGCCGGATCCGCACCCAGACGGTGCAACAGCAACGGAATGAGAATTCCGCCCAAGGCTGCCGCCAGCATATTGATAATCATTGCACTGCCGATAATGCCGCCGAGATGCCAGTTATCAAACCAATAACCCGCAACTGTGCCGATCATAATTGCAAACATCATGCCGTTAAGCAGCCCGATCAGCGCCTCACGGCGAATAACGCGTGCCGCATTGTGAATATCAATATTACGGGTGGCAATCGCACGCACAGTCACTGTCATGGTCTGGGTTGCCGCATTCCCGCCCATTGAGGCAACAATCGGCATCAGCACCGCCAGCGCCACCATCTGCTGGATGGTACCGTCAAACAGACCAATCACTGAGGCAGACAGAAAAGCCGTAAACAGATTGACGAACAGCCACGGCGAGCGCGAGCGGGCAATAGTCATGAAGCTGTCGGACAGTTCTTCATCACCCACACCACCGAGACGCATAATGTCTTCTTCGGCTTCTTCCTGAATAACATCCACCACATCGTCAATCGTCAGCACGCCGACGAGACGTTCATTCTCATCGAGAACAGCAGTGGACAGCAGGTTATATTGTTCAAAAATCTGTGCGGCTTCTTCCTGATCCATCGTCGCGGGAATAGCGTGGCGTGCCTCAACCATCAGGTCTTCCACACGCACAACACGCTGCACACGCAGCAGGCGGTCAAGATCAATCGTGCCAAGCAGATGAAAAGCCGGATCGATTACAAAAACCTGCGAAAATCTGTCCGGCAGGTCGTTGTCTTCACGCATATAGTCAATCGTCTGACCAATCGTCCAGAATGGCGGCACGGCGACAAATTCCGTCTGCATACGGCGCCCTGCACTGTCTTCCGGATATTCCAGCGCACGACGCAGCCGGATACGCTCGGTAAATGGCAGCTTGGCCAGAATCTCGTCCTGATCCTGCTGGTCCATATCCTCAAGAATATAAACCGCATCATCGGAATCGAGTTCCTGCACGCCCTCGGCAATCTGCTCGTTGGGCATGGCATCCACGATCTCAAGACGGATCGCTTCATCAACCTCGGTCAGCGCTTCAAAGTCGAATTCTTCACCGAGCAATTCCACCAGAGACTGACGCTCAGTGGCATCCAGTGCTTCAAGCAGATGGCCGAGTTCTGAAGGGTGCAGATCGCGCACTTCATCGCGCAGAAGATCGGCATCGCGCGCTTCAAGCGCAACCTCAATACGGGTTACAAGCGCCTCACTGACAGAACCGTCCTCATCATACACATCGTCGCGGATATGTTTTTCGGAATCAATATTTTGGGACGGGTCAGTGTGCTGCATATGAACCGTTTCAGTGAGAGAGCAGAAAATGGACGGGAAAGAACGCAATCAGGAAAACAGCGTCTAACAGAACTGTATATCCGTTTTGTGTCGTATCTGTGCAATGCGCACAGCAACTCTATAAAAAGCCAAAAGCATAATAACAAGGTACTGCACCGCAGCAAACCACCGGAAAAATGACTTATCATCGCTGATATGTCCGATGTGCAACACAGCTGAAATACGGGCAAAAGGTGCTCAATCCATAAATCTGCTCTGTAAAGCTGTCATAATTCATTCAAGCGTAGTCTAGAGCGGTTTGCGTTCAGATAGGACCATAGCGTCCGCTCTAGGTTCTTTATTTGGTCGCATTTTCACAGCCGTCAAGTTGGGTCAACTTGGCGAATTTAAGAGCGTCAAGTTGCTCCAACTTGACTGGGAAATGCTCTAGCCCTCAATCCCCCTCCGTGCTAAGGCGGCAGACAGAAGCCTTCCGAACCCGCTCCAGACAGGTTTACGATGAGAAAAGCAGTCATTGCATTGATCGGCATTGGTGGTGTGGTCGCAGCATCCTGCGCTGGCACCTATTTCTATACAATGTCTGCCGGACAGCAGTCTCTGAAACAGCTTGCTCAGGAAGGCGGGTTTTGTAAAGACACCCGTCAGACAGATTGCGCAGACGGCGTAGAATATGCCAAATCCTATCTCTCGACGGAGTTCGGCCTTTCTCCGCGTGGCGTGCAATGGTGCATCGGCGTCGATGAAATCGCCGGCCGTGATTTCCTTCTCGGCGAGACTGTCAAAACGCTGTTTACCGAAATGCTGTATCTTCCCTGCAATGAGGATGAAACCCAGCAGCTACCGACTGACGAGGAATAAATGCGCCGTTTTCCTGTATTGCCTGTTCTTGCCTGGTTGATGCTGGCCTTGCTTCTTGCAGTCACCATTAGTCCGATCGGCTTTCGTCCGCATATTCCGGGCTATGTGACAGCCGAGCGTTTTACAATGCTGCTGGTAATCGGCCTGCTGTTTTGTCTGGCCTATCCGAAGCGCTGGGCGCTGGTTCTGATTATGCTGATTTCTGCTGCCGGTTTGTTTGAACTGATGCAGCGCCTGACGCCCGACAGACATGGCGAAATCTCGGATTTCATTGTCAAATCCGCTGGTGCTATTGCCGGTGTTACACTCGGAAAAATCATTCTTTTCTGGAAACAATCTTTAAAATAATCAAAAAGATACTTCATCTTCTTCATAAAATGAAAAAGGCCGGTTTCACCGGCCTTCATTATATTTTGTATTTGCATCGGGGATCAATTCCCGTTCCCTTTTCAGGCAACAAAATCACCCCCATTGCGTCTTACGCAACAAAGTCACTTTGCGTGCCATGTGCTTCAATCGCCTGCGAGAGACGCAACAGCGCATGAACATAAGCGGCGGTGCGCATGGTTACGCCTTTGTCCTTGGCAACATTCCAGATAGCGCGACCTTCCCGCTCCATAATCACGCGTAAGCGCGAATGGATTTCTTCCAGCTCCCAATAATAGCACTGACGGTTCTGCACCCACTCAAAATAGGAAACGGTCACGCCACCGGCATTAGCCAGAATATCAGGCAAAATGGTTACGCCCATTTTTTCCAGAATAGCATCGGCTTCGGGTGTCACAGGACCATTGGCCAGCTCCACAATCAGCTTGGCTTTCACAGAACCGGCATTGCGTGCATGGATCATATCTTCCATAGCTGCAGGCACCAGCACATCACAGGCAACGCCGACCAGATCTTCCGATGCCAGTGCCTCATGACCGCCATGTCCGACTGTTGCCAGAACCGAGCGGCCATTCTGCTTCGCATGGATCAGCGCCGCAACATCCAGACCGGATGCACAATAAACCGCGCCCTCAGAATCCGATACCGCAACAATCTTATGACCATCACTGGTCATCAGCTTGGCCATATGCTGACCGGCATTACCAAAGCCCTGAATGGTGACATGCAGTTCTTCTGACAGCCCGAGATCGGCAGCCAGATGGCGCACCAGATAGAAACCGCCGCGCGCCGTTGCATCATCACGACCAAGCGAACCGCCGAGCGCAATCGGCTTACCGGTAATCACCGCAGGCGATGACTGGCCAACCATCTGCGAATATTCGTCGGCCATCCAGCCCATAATCATCGAATTGGTGTAAACATCCGGTGCCGGAATATCGCGGTCAGGCCCCAGTATACGGGCAAAAGCCTGAATATAAGCGCGTGACAACCGTTCCAGCTCTGCCTTGGAGAGTTTACGCGGATCAACCTGAATTGCGCCCTTGCCGCCGCCATAAGGCAGATTCATCACTGCGCATTTGAAGGTCATCCAGAACGCCAGTGTTTCCACTTCTTCAGCTGTTGATTCAGGATGGTAACGGATGCCACCCTTTGTCGGGCCGCGTGTATCATCATAACGGCAACGCCATGCAATAAAGGATTTTCGTGATCCGTCATCCATACGGATCATCAGTCGCACCTTGGTAGTCTCTCGGGCAAATTTCAACTTTTCGATAACATCCGCGTCAATATCCAGATGGCTGGCGGCTTCATCAAGACGAACAAGTGCATTTTCGAGAGGATTATCCTGCGACATCGAAATTTCCCTTTCTTGCGATTGCAGCATGAAAAATTACGTTTTGCATAACTTTTGCCAGCCATTCGCGCAATAAAAATATGGCAGCTATACTGACATTATGCAAAATCAGCACAATATCAGACCGTAAGCACATGATTAATGCGACATGCGCTGACGCGGAAATGTATATTAGAAAAATAATCTGACGCCGTGTCCGCACAAATCCCTGATGGCGCATATTTTCACCATTTGATTCGTATCAGCGAGACTTCACCTCTGCATCCTGCCAATGATTTTTACGCATCATTGCGCAACTCCACTGCAATTCATAACTATATATCCATATAAACAAATCTTTATATCATAATTGACATTCGTTTTTTGATGAGGCAGTCTCTCCATATCGTGGTTCTTCCTGCAATTGCGCAATCCTCCCAAACCTTTGCCCGATTGTATGAAAGCTAAGAGGGAATGCGGAGCGGCCAACAAATCGGCTTTCAGGCAACTGAAATGGCAACATTTCGGGAAGGCTGGAGCGAATGATGACCCGCAAGTCAGGAAACCTGCCCGTTACATTTTTAAGAGACATAAAGAGCTGCGCGCCTCCTGCCCGCAGCAACAATTTGCCAGCATTCGTCGGGGTATTGAAATGACCGTTACTACAGCCAATCTCGGTTTTCCGCGTATCGGAAAACAGCGCGAACTCAAATTCGCTCTTGAATCCTACTGGGCAGGCAAATCCTCACAGCAAGACCTGCTTGCCACGGCCAAATCCTTGCGCGCCGCCAACTGGAAACTGCAGCAGGAGAAAGGCATCAAGAACATTCCGTCCAATGACTTCTCCCTCTATGACCATGTGCTTGATCTGGCTGTAACGCTCGGCGTTATTCCGGCAGTCTATGGCTGGAAAAGCGGCAAAGTTGATCTGGACACCTATTTCGCACTGGCACGCGGGGGTAAGGTCATTATACCGATAGAACTGGCAAGTTGCAGCTGCGGCCGTGATCACGGCAACGGCGCCTCCGGTAATGGCGTACCCGCGCTGGAAATGACCAAATGGTTCGACACCAATTACCATTATATGGTGCCGGAATTCAGCGCCGGTCAGACATTCACCCTGACCGACAATAAAGCGCTCAACGAATTCAATGAAGCTAAAGAACTCGGCATTCACACCCGCCCTGTTCTGCTCGGGCCAGTGTCATTCCTCAAGCTCGGCAAATCCAACGATGCCAATTTTGATCTGAACAAGACACTGGAAGCCCTACTGCCGGTCTATACGGAAATTCTTGCCCAGCTTCATGCGGCAGGCGCTGACTGGGTGCAGATTGATGAGCCGGTTCTGAGCCTTGATCTTGATGCCCGCGACCATGAATCTATCCGCACGACCTATGAGTTTCTGGCGGAAAAACTGCCGGAACTGAAAATCCTGCTGGCCAATTATTTCGGCTCCTATGGCGACAATCTGCTGACCGCTATCACACTGCCGGTTGCCGGTTTGCATCTGGATTTGGTTCGCGCACCACAGGATCTTGATGCCGCTGCTAAAATCGCCCGCCCCGATCTGGTGCTATCACTCGGCGTAATCGACGGCCGCAATATCTGGCGCGCTGATCTGCGTGGCATTAGCGAGCGCGTGAAATCAGTCATCGCCAAGCGTGGTGCAGATACTGTGCAAATTGCACCATCCTGTTCGTTACTGCATGTGCCGATTGATCTGACATCGGAGAAGAAACTCGATACGGAAATCCGTCAGTCCCTGGCTTTTGCTGTGCAGAAACTGGAAGAACTGGCTGTGCTCGGCACAGTTCTTGGCGACAAGCCGGAAACAGCAGAAGCCGCTTTAAAGGCCTCGGATGAAGCTATTGCCGCCCGCAAGGCCTCAGCCAAAGTCAATAATAAAACAGTGCAGACACGCGTTGCAGCGATTACCGATGCGCAGTCACATCGCAACAGCCCGTTTGATACACGCGTCAAATTGCAGGCAAATCATTTAAAACTGCCGCTTTACCCGACAACAACCATCGGTTCTTTCCCGCAGACCACAGAAGTCCGTCAGGCACGTTCGCGATTTACTAAAGGTGAATTGTCTGCTGCCGACTATCAGACCTTCCTTGAGCAGGAAACCGAAACAGCAATCCGCTGGCAGGAGAAAATCGGCATTGACGTTCTGGTACACGGCGAATTCGAACGCAATGACATGGTGCAATATTTCGGCGAACAGCTCGACGGCTATGCCTTCACCCAATCCGGCTGGGTACAGAGCTACGGTTCGCGCTATGTGCGCCCTCCGGTAATCTATGGTGATGTTTCCCGTCCGGTTGCCATGACTGTCGAATGGGCAAAATTCGCCCAGAGCAAAACCGACAAGCCGATGAAAGGTATGCTCACCGGCCCTGTTACCATGCTGCAATGGTCATTCGTACGCGATGATCTGCCACGTTCCGAGGTTTGCCGCCAGATTGCTCTGGCATTGCGTGATGAAGTGACTGACCTCGAAGCCGCAGGTATCAGCATTATCCAGATTGATGAACCGGCTCTGCGTGAAGGTTTGCCGCTGCGTAAAAGCGACTGGGCTGCCTATCTGGAATGGGCTGTGACAGCCTTCCGTCTTAGCGCCGCCGGCGTGAAAGACGAAACCCAGATCCACACCCATATGTGCTATTCGGAATTCAACGACATTATGCCTGCGATTGCAGCACTGGATGCCGATGTGATTTCGATTGAAACCTCACGTTCCAAAATGGAACTGCTGAGCGCTTTCTCCGAACAGGGCTATCCGAACGAAATTGGTCCGGGGGTCTATGACATTCACTCGCCACGTATTCCTGATGTGGAAGAAATGGTCGATCTGATCGAAAAAGCAGCGCAGAAACTCAAGGCGCAGCAGATTTGGGTCAATCCGGATTGCGGTTTGAAAACCCGTGGCTGGGCAGAAACCAAACCGGCTCTTGTCAATCTGGTTGAAGCTGCCCGTCAGCTGCGCGCCGCTGCCTGACAATAAAGACAAGCAGCACAAACAAGATAAAGGCCGTGACAGTCCCCACTGTCACGGCTTTTTCATTATGTGACAAATACGGATTGAATATTGAAAAACAATAAGATGGAATATCTTCCTGATATAACAGGTCAATAACCGGCATCACTATGCCGTCACCAAACCTTGTATAATGGCCTTATGCGCCGTAAAAGCGCGAAAGATAGAGCATGGCGCAGCTAAATGGACTCATTTAGCGTCAGCGAACATGCGGCAAATTAAAGAATCTAGAGCGAGCACTGTGATCCAATCTGGACGTAACCGCTCTAGTGTTTAAATACCGGATAAGGACATGCCTTCTGCAATCCGACAGAGGCATGCAAGGACAAATCCATGACAGCGCCCCTGAATGATGACCAGAAAATCCAACCATCTGATGAGATGATTTACGGTCAGGATGTGCCTCTGATTTCACGTCTCGTGACAGTTGTTTTCCCCGGAGACACCAACCATCACGGCACATTATTCGGCGGCGCAGGCTTTGCGCTGATGGATCGCGTGGCGTTCATTGCTGCCACCCGTCATGGCCGTGTGCCTTTTGTTACGGCCTCCTGCGAACGTATTGATTATACAGCGCCGGTTAAGCTCGGGCAGATTGTTGAACTGACGGCCAGAGTTATCCGTGTCGGCCGCACCTCGCTTTCGGTTGAAGTGGAAATGGTGGCTGAGAATATGATCGGCGGCGAGCGTGTGCTCTGTACCCGCGGACTGTTCCACATGGTTGCTAAGACAGAGCTGACAAAAGACAAAGCATGGAGCCTGCCGCCTATGCCGAAGACAGAAACAGCAGAGATTATTGACGACCAATCGACACTTTTACGTATGTCGGATGTGGTATTTGCGGATCAGGCCAATTCCTATGGCACCATGTTCGGTGGTGAGGCTATGGCTGAAATGAGCAAAAGTGCTTTCATTGCCGCTACCCGTTATTGCCGCCTGCCAACTGTGCTGGCTTCTTCCCGCAGAATGGATTTCAAATATCCGGTGCGTGTGGGGTCTATTCTTGAACTCGTGTCTAAAGTCATCAAATCCGGTCGCAGCTCTGTCGTTGTTTCCACAGAACTCTGGTCGGAAGATCTGATGAGCGGCGAACGCCTGATGACTGCAAAAGGTGAATTCACCATGGTAGCAGTAGATGAAAGCGGCCATCCGGTGCCGGTACTGGCCGAAGAAGGCTCACGCCCTTAACTGCATCAATCCATGCCGGCAAAATCTTGTAATTTTGCCGGCGCATCCGGCCAGTTAACCGTCAATTGCGCCGCAAATACAACAACTTACAAAAAACACTTTTATTAAAATCATATTTTGTATATTTCTCAAAGCCATAATATTTCATACTAAAGTGCATTTAATTTCAGAATACTTATTGAATATCATAAAATAAATTTTGAGGCCATTATGCATCAATTCATTAAAGCCACAGCATTATTACTCTTCCTCACCCCTTCCGCGCAGGCGCAATCTATCTGGCACGGCAATCATATTCCCGTTATATTCCAGCAGGATGAAAAACCGGAAATTTTTACAGCGCCGGACTATAAACCCGGTGTCATTCGCCACATTGTCCTGTTTCGCTACAAGCCCGATGTAAGTGATGCACAGCGCATGGCCGTTTTGCTGCGTTTCCGGAATATGAAGCACACAGCAAGGCGCAATGGTGAGCCTTATATTGTTTCCATTCATGCAGGCAGACAAAACAGTTTTGAAAATCTTGGTCAGGGTTTCGATCAGGCATTTATTGTCAAATTCCGCTCTGAAGGTGACCGGAACTATTATGTCGGCACACCGGCCGTGATCGATCCCGCTTTTTACGATCCGGAACATCAGAAGTTCAAAGAATTTGTTGCACCGCTATTGGCCGATCGGGGCTCGCTGGTCTTTGATTTTGTCTCCGACAAATAATCCATGCTCCAAAAACAAAAAGGCGGCAGCTTCATGCTACCGCCTTATTCTGTACAGCAACTCACACTGTCAGGCTGTGCCTTTAAGCGCCTGATTAAGCAGCTTCAATGCGCCTTCTTTTGTCAGCTCAACCGGATTGCCACCGGCTGTCGGATCAACAATGGCCATTTCCGCAATCATATCCTTGCGGGCATCATCCATTTCCAGACCTTTGATAAATTCCGGCAGGCTGTCCGGCACATTCAGCTCTTTGCGCAGTTTCATCACTGCTGCAACGAAGCCGTCAAACCCGCCTGCAATACCAAGATAGTCAGCCAGACGACTAATACGGGTTTCAATCGCTGCACGATTAAACGCGAGCACATAAGGCATGAAGACCGCATTGGTCATGCCGTGATGCGTATCATAAAGCGCGCCGATCGGATGCGACAGTGAATGGATAGCGCCAAGCCCCTTCTGGAAAGCTGTTGCGCCCATTGCCGCCGCAGCCATCATATTGGCACGCGCTGTAATATCGCGACCATTCGCATAGGCGACCGGCAGATTTTCAAACACCAGCCGGATACCTTCCAGCGCGATACCATCCGCCATCGGGTGATAACCCGGTGCGCAATAAGCTTCCAAGCAATGCGCCAGTGCATCCAGCCCTGTGCCAGCCGTGATGAAAGGCGGCATACCAACGGAAAGTTCAGGATCAGCAATCACCGTCACCGGCAGCATTTTCGGATGGAAAATCACTTTTTTGGTGTGCGTGGCTTCATTGGTCAGCACTCCGGCGCGGCCAACTTCCGAGCCGGTACCGGCTGTTGTCGGCACCGCAATCACCGGTGCAATCACCGCGCTGTCTGCGCGTGTCCACCAATCGCCGATATCTTCAAAATCCCAGACCGGACGTGTCTGCTTGGCCTGAAACGCAATCAGCTTGCCAAGATCAAGCGCTGAGCCACCGCCAAATGCAATCACACCATCATGATTGCCGTCATTATAGACTTTAACACCGGCTGTCAGATTGCTCTCGACCGGATTAGGCTTCACTTCAGTAAAAGTGCCGTATTTTACACCGACTTCATCCAGCACTGCCAAGGTCGATGCCACAACCGGCAGCTTCGCCAGTCCCGGATCGGTGACGAAGAGCGGGTTACTGATACCGGCAGCTTTCAGCACTGCAGGCAGTTCTTTAATACGACCGGCACCAAACAGCACAGTGGTCGGAAAGTTCCATTTTGAGATCAATGTTGTCATTGCATTTGCTTTCACATCAAAATTCAAAGGCAGATCAGATTTTTTCACGCAGGTGATAGGATTTCGGACGGGTGAGATTGCCGTAACCGATTGACGACAGCGAAGCGCCCTTGCCCGTATCTTTAACACCGGTCCAGACCAGTCCCGGATCGAGATAGTCACAGCGGTTCATAAACACGGTGCCGGTTTCAATCTGATCGGCAATATTGGCCGCACGATCCGTATCCGGTGTCCAGAGCGATGCTGTGAGGCCGAAATTGCTGTCATTCATCAGCGCAACAGCTTCTTCATCGCTGCGCACTTTCATGATGCCGACAATCGGCCCGAAGCTTTCTTCGCGCATCACGCCCATCTGATGATCGACATTCGTCAGCACTTCCGGCGCGATATAAGGCGAACCGGCACGGTCATTCTCGACCTGCATATTGATATGGGCTTTTGCACCCTTACGCAGTGCTTCCGCCTTCTGTTCGCGGATCAGATCGGCAAAACGCGCATGTGCCATTGGCCCCAATGTTGAGGATGCATCCAGCGGATTGCCCACCACATATTGACTGGTCAGATCAACAAAGCCGTCAACGAATTTGTCATAGACCGCCTCATGCACATAGATGCGCTCAATACCGCAGCAGCACTGGCCGGAATTGAAAAATGCACCATCTACGAGATTGGCAACTGCATGCTCGACATTAACATCCGGCAGCACATAGGCAGGATCTTTACCGCCAAGCTCCAGCCCGATACTCATAAATGTACCGGCAGCGGCCTTTTCAATCGCACGCCCGCCGCCAACTGAACCGGTGAAATTCACATGGTCAATTGTGCCAGAGGCCAGCAGCGCTTCCGTGGTTGCATGTCCCAGCACCACATTACTGAAAACACCTTTCGGCAGACCGGCAATCTCAAAGGCTTTGGCAAAGCGCTCACCGGCCAGTAATGTTTGCGTGGCGTGTTTGAGGATAACCGTATTCCCCGCCATCAGCGCCGGAATAATCGTGTTCACCGCAGTAAGATACGGATAGTTCCACGGCGCAATTACCATCACCACGCCAAGCGGCACATGCTTCACATAGCGGCGGAAACCGTCTTTCTCTTCCGGAACCAGCGGTTTGAGCGCCTCTTCCGCTATATTAATCATATATTGACCGCGTTCCTGCACGCCGCCATTTTCTCCGCCATAGCGTACCGGCCGCCCCATCTGCCAGGCAATTTCCGGCACCAGCTCGTCATTCATTGCGGCCAGAGCAGCGAGCGCCGCCGAACAATATTTTGCGCGTTCAGCAATGCTCAGCGCTGCCCAGCCTGCCTGCGCCTGTCTGGCTGCAGAGACGACAGCCTGCACCTGCCCCAGATCAAGGCAGGCACGTTCCGCATAAACAGAACCGTCAATCGGAGAAATCAGTCTCGCCACTTCGCTCATGGCTTCATTCCTTTTATAATTCTTAAATCAATAGCGCTCGAAACCACGATGCAGCTCCCAGTCAGTGACACGGCGGTCATATTCAACCTGCTCCCAATCAGCCGTATGGACATAGTGATTGAGAACCTTCTCGCCCAAAGCCTCTTTCAGGAATTCAGAATTCTTCAGCGTTTCAATGGCATCGCGCAGGGTGTATGGAATTTCTTGCAGCTTCACCGCCGCATAGGCATCGCCGACAAACGGTTCTTCCAGTTCCAGCTTCTCATCAATACCGCGTAAACCCGCAGCAATCAGTGCAGCAAAAGCCAGATAAGGGTTGAGATCAGAACCGCCGATACGGCATTCAATACGAATACCTTTGGTACCCTCGCCGCAAAGGCGGAAACCGGCTGTGCGATTATCCCGGCTCCATGTGATCTTGGTCGGCGCGAAGGTGCCTGCCTGAAAGCGCTTGTAAGAATTGACATATGGCGCGAGGAAATAGGTGTAATCGGCGGCATATTTCAGCTGTCCGGCCACCCATGAGCGCATCAATGGCGACATGGTGTAAGGTGCATCCGGATCGTAAAACAGTGACTTACTGCCATCCAGACTCCACAGGGAATTATGCACATGGCTGGAGCTTCCGGCTTTGCAATAATCATATTTCGCCATGAAGGTGATGCATTTGCCCTGCGCCTCGGCAATTTCCTTCATTGCATTTTTCATGATGACATGGCGGTCGGCCATATCCAGCCCTTCGGCATAGCGAACATTGAGTTCCTGCTGACCGGAACCTGCCTCGCCTTTTGAATTCTCAATCGGAATACCGGCTTTGGCGAGATGATTACGCATCGCACGCAGCACTGGTTCTTCCTTGCTGGTCAGATGGATCATATAATCCTGAATATACGGAGAGGATGTATCCATATGTTTCCAGTATTTATCGCGGGCAGATTTATAAGTCTCATCAAAGAGATAGAATTCAAGCTCTGAAGCAAAATAGGCGCGGTAACCGCGCTCTTTCAGCCGTGCGAGCTGTTTCTTCAGCATTGCGCGCGGTGAGTGCGCGAGATCGGAATGATCGTGATGGTCGAGCACATCGCATAATACCAGAGCGGTTTTCTCCAGCCATGGCGCAATCCGCAGCGTGGACATATCCGGCTTGATGACAAAATCGCCATAGCCCTGATCCCAGCTGGCAGCCTCATATCCGGCAACCGGTTCCATATCGATATCATCGGCCAGCAAATAACTGCAACCATGGGTTTCATCATAGGCAGATTCAACAAAAAACTGCGCATAGAAACGCTTGCCAACCAGTCGTCCCTGCATATCTGTCAGGCAGACGAGCACGGTATCAATCTCATCATTCGCGACCGCTTTTTTCAGCGCATCAAAAGTCAGGTTTCCGGTCATTTACAACTCCGTGCTTCATCGGCATTTTATTAGAATGGAGTGTCGCCGCCCCTCCGGCGGCGACAGTTTTTGTAAATTTTGGTTATGCTCCGTAGCGATATGGTGCACCGGCTTTGCGCATGGTTTCCTGATATTTCTTCAGGATTTCGACCACTTTGGCATTGCGCGGGCTCTTGGCCGCAATTTCATCCCAGAACTTCATGGCCTCATCTTCAACTTTGCCCCATTCCGCTTCCGGAATAGTTGTCAGTTCAAGCTTGCCGCCGGTGGTGCGGTAATGGGCTTCACCCCACCAGTACCAATGCTGGCGGTAGTAATGGGAGCTGTCCATGCTGAGTTTAAACAGCTGCTGCAAATGCGCAGGCACGGCATTCCATTTTTCCGTATTGGCAAAATAGGAACCTGCCCATGCCCCGCTGATATTATTGGTGAGATAATATTTATTAATATCAGCCCAGCCGACGGTATAAACTTCGGTCGCGCCCGACCAGCACACGCCGTCCAGCTCGCCGGTCTGAATGGCCACTTCAATATCTTCCCAAGGCAGGGTCACAGGCACCACACCAAAACGGGTGAGGAACTGACCACCGGTCGGGAAGGTAAAGACGCGCAGACCTTTCAGGTCTTCCAGCGAACGGATCGGCTTGGTGGTTGCGAAGTTGCACGGATCCCATGAACCGGCGCTGAGCCATGTTACACCCGGAATTTCCTTATAGGCTTCTTCCCAGATTTCATTCAGGCCGTACCAGTTGAACAGTACCGGCACATCAAGACTGTAACGCGAAGCGAACGGGAAATACGCCCCGAACACCGACACGTCCACCGGCGATGCCATGGAGTCATCATCAGACTGCGCCGCATCAATAGTACCCGCCTGCACAGCACGGAACAATTCGCCCTGCGGCACCAGCTGATCGGAAGTATAAAGCTCGATCACCATCTCGCCATTGGCAGCCTTGTTGAAGGCATCAATAGAAGGCTTGATGACGTGTTCTGCCAGAGCAGGCCCTGCATAGGTTTGCAGGCGCCATTTAATCGGGCTCTGTGCTTTCACATAAGGGGTGGCGAGTGCAGTTGCGCCAACAGCCCCGACAGTGGTCAATGCAGACTTTTTAAGAAAGTCGCGCTTATTCAGAAATTTGCTGTCACTCATTTGCGTGTCTCCCGTCGCAATGGGCAGTTTCTGAGAAAAGTGGTAACCGGTTTTCCGCCAATTTTCTCAGTTTGAAACTGCGATAACAAACTACTTCACATTCAGTTTTGGTTCCCTTCACCGCAGTTTTGGCTTGTTGCCTTTTTTTGAACTGCGTTATGCACTTCACACTTTATCAGCGTCCCGAATACCAGTTTGGCAGCCACAGAGCGATCTGCGGGAAGATCATCAGAATGATGACCGTCAGCACCATCAGGAAGAAGAACGGAACGATAGATTTATAAATATCAACCATGGTCACGCTGGACGGTGCGAGCGCCCGCATCATGAACAGGTTATAGCCGAAAGGCGGGGTGATATAGGCAATCTGACAGGTGATCGTGTAGAGAATACCGAACCAGATCGCATTGAATCCGAGGCTTTTAACCAGCGGAATATAGAGCGGTGCCACGATAACCAGCATCGCCGTGTCATCCAGAAACATGCCGAGCACAACAAAGGACAGCAGCATCAGGATCAGAATTGTCCATGGCGACAGATCAAATGTACCGATCAGCAGTTTTTCAATCGCCTTTACCGCGCCAAGACCATCATAAACGGATGAGAAGCACAGCGCCGCGAGAATGATCCAGAGGAACATACAAGAGATCATCAGCGAGTTGCGGGTTGTGGTTTCCCAAACTGCTTTGGTCATCCGCCCTGTGAACAATGCCGCCAAAGTTGCCAACAAAGCGCCGACTACGGAGCTTTCAACCAGACTGGTTACACCGGTCAGAAACAGCCCCATCATTGTGCCGAAAATAATCAGAGGCAGCAGACCGGCGCGCAGCGTTGAAAACTTCTCCGCCCAAGTAATGCTGTCCAGCTCTTCTTTAGGCAATGTTGGCCCGAGCTCAGGATTAATCCGGCAGCGGATATAGATATAGACTGCAAATAATGTGGCCATCAGCAAGCCCGGCCCGATACCGGCCAGCCATAATTGCAGCACCGGCTGACGCGCAATCATCGCATAAAGCACCAGCACCACGCTCGGCGGGATCAGAATACCCAGCGAGCTACCCGCCTGAATAACGCCGGTCACCATAATCTTGTTATAGCCGCGCTTCAGCAGCTCCGGCAGTGCCACCGTTGCACCAATGGCCATACCGGCCACACTCAGGCCGTTCATAGAGGAAATCACAACCATCAGCCCGATGGTACCAAGTGCCAGACCGCCGCGAATACCGCCGAACCAGACATGGAACATGCGGTAGAGATTGCTGGCAATGCCGGATTCCGAGAGCATATAGCCCATAAACACAAAGAACGGCACGGTAATCAGAGGATACCAGTTCAGCACCGCAAAAGTGGCATTGAACGGCATTTCAAACGCGCCGTTACCCCAAAGCAGCAGCGCCGCCAGCGAACCGACAAAACCGATCACACCGAATACGCGCTGCCCTGTCATCAGCAGCACCATCATTGTGGCAAACATGAAAAGAGTAATGAATTCCGAACTCATACAGTTTGCCCTTCCTGCGGTGCGGCATCAGGTATGTAAGCAGCAGGTTTGATCGGCGTGCCGCGCCAGATCGCGAAATCTTTGATAAGATTGGATATGCACTGCAGCAGCAGCAGGAAAACACCGAGCGTCATCAGCGTTTTGATCGGCCACAGCACCGGAGCCCATGCCGTGTAATTGCGCTGATTATAGACATAGGCGTATTTGGTGCTGGAAAGCCCGCCGGCGAACATCACAACGAGATAGAAAATCACGCAGAGAATGGTAATGACATCTGTCAGCGCCTTCTTCTTCGGCGCAAAACGGTCATAAAACAAATCCATCCGCACATGAGCGCCCTGCTGCATCGCATAGGCACCGCCCAGCAGATAATAGGCCGAGAGAATGAACTGGGACATTTCCAGCACCCAGTTCACCGGCGCGCCCAGCACAACCCGCGAAAAGGTGGAGTAAAGCAGGCAGGCTGCCATCAAAAAGATGAGATACATCGCACAGCGACCGACCCGATAATTCAGCGCATCGACATATTTTACGAAGAGTCTGAGTATTTTCGGCACTTTTTTGTTCCCGTTGTTTTAGGCGTTTTATGGCCGGTTTTCCGGCTCTTTTGCCTGTATTCACCAGTTACCTGTTTCCCTTAAATCCCGCCTGCTCCTCAACAGAATGCGGTTAAGGTCATCATCTCCTCACTTCAGCTCAATTTCCTGTAAGATTGATGACAGACGGGCAGCCCAAAGCGCCTGCCCTTTCTCGTCAGCAATTTCATTATTACGGATTTCCACCATCGCGCAGAGATCACCGCGTTTACGCGCATGACATTCCACGGTGTAATAAACACGATCATCCGGCGAATAAGGCTGGTTCACGCCAACATTGACACCTGAGCTTTCGCCGTCTTTGCGCAAACCCGCGATCATACGCGCACCCAGCCTGTCATCAGCATCATGAATGATCCCGATTTCCCATGGCCGCCCGACACCTTTATAAACCGGCGTATAGGAGTGAATGGTTATAACGCGGCTTTCCTGTCCGCGTTTTTTGCGCGCCTTAATAACTTCTTCGATTTTATCGTGAAAAGGCTTGTGCGACAGGGATATACGCTCCTGCCGCTCTGCCTCTGACAGATTGTGATTGCCCGGTATCACCGTAAACTCACTGATCTCAGGAATAAGATCCGGCGCGGAAAGCGGCCGGTTACAATCAATCAGCAAGCGGGAAAGACCGGCCTCAACAAGCGTAGCATCCAGCGCTTTGCTCATGCGTCGCGCAACCTCAGCTGCACCCGGATCCCATGCAATATGGGCGGACATATCAGCCTCGCTCAATCCGAGGCGTGCAAATCTCTCCGGCATAAAATTCGTGGCATGTTCACAGATCAGCAGATACGGGCTTTCACCCCGCTCGTTGAGAACAGTGACAGCCGGTACATCGCCACCGGCATCAGAATAACGGGTATGCATATCATTGCCGTGAGAATCGCGAATTTCCGCCATTCTTCCCCCCTCATGCGAGTAAATTTTATCATTTACACATGTAACTTATGTTACGTTATTTTTTATTTCGCACTATTGTGTATCATCTCATACGCATTATTATCTTTTGTCAAATAGTATTTTTAAATGGGTTGAATCAAAAAGCGGGCCATTCAGTCCACTGATGCAAACAGGTGTTTTATGATGAACAATTTCACCAGTATCGCCGAACTGATAACCGAGCGGATTGACACAATGCCTCCGGGTGAGCGCAATGCCGCACAAACGCTGATTGCCAGCTATCCGATGCTTGGCCTTAAAACCGTTGCCGAATTTTCTGCTCAGGCAGGGGTAAGTTCCCCGACTATTCTGCGGTTTATCAACCGGCTCGGTTTTCAGAATTATTCCGATTTTCAGGCGCGTTTGCAGGATGAACTGGCCGCTCAGCTGCAATCTCCCCATAACCGCAATGAAAACCGGCAAAGCCAGCCGGACACCGATTATCCGGCAGTCGAACACAGTCTTGAAAATATCCGCGAAACTTTCCGCCATATCAGTGAGAAACAGTTAAGCGATATCGTCACTGCGCTGGCCTGCGCACGCGGCAATATTTATCTGATCGGGGGGCGTTTTACCGATCCCATTGCGCAATATATGGCTGCGCATATGACCGTGATCCGCCCGCATGTTTTCCACCTGTCGGGGCAGGAAAGCGCATGGCGTGACAGGCTGCTGGATATGGGCAAAAAGGATATATTGATTGTCTTCGACATCCGCCGCTATCAGGACAGTCTGCTGCATCTGGCTGAAACCGCCAAAAGCCGTGGCGTTGATATTGTGCTGATAACGGATCAGTGGCTGTCGCCGATTGCCCGTTTTGCCCGTCATGTGATTGCAGGGCGCACCGGCGTTCCCTCGGCATGGGATTCTTCCGCCGCGTTGTTTGTACTGGCGGAAAGCATCATTCGCGAAATGACCATACAGCTGGAACAAGACAGTGCCGCGCGCATTAAAGAACTGGAAGGTCTGCGCTTCAGAAACCGGCCATAATAAGCTTCACATTTCTCCGGTAGAGATTTTTATAAAAACTCTTTTCTTCCAACCATGCATCTTTCGATGTAATGGGAAGGCGACAAAAATTCAGATGAACCGCGCGTGTGGGAGGCACAAACGGATTTGGCTGACTTCCTCTTCAGGCCGGATCACGCCCTGAGCTTTTAAAATAAACGCACATAATGAGAGTTGCCTCAGACACTTTCATTTGTGTCCGCCCCCTATCAGAAACAGTCGCACATGCTGTTTCAGGAAAAATGAAATGACAGATTCCTCCCCCGCCATGGTGCTGGACGCGCCAGCTCTGGCCGATGCTGAAACATCTGCTACAAGCGCAGATACAACAAATTTCAAACTGGTTTTGCTGGCACTGGCAATGGGTGGCTTTGCTATCGGCACCACCGAATTTGCGGCCATGTCCCTGCTGCCTTATTTCTCCGCAGGCTTAGGCATTGATGAGCCAACCGCCGGTCATGTCATCAGCGCCTATGCGCTGGGTGTGGTTGTCGGCGCGCCAATTCTCGCTGTCTTCTTCGCACGTATGTCACGCCGCACGCTGGCTATGGGGCTGATGGCTGTATTTGCCGTCGCCAATGTGCTCAGCGCTCTATCGCCTTCTTATCACTGGATGCTGCTGTTTCGCTTTATGAGCGGCCTGCCGCATGGCGCTTATTTTGGTGTGGCCGCACTGATGGCCGCCTCACTGGTGCCAATGAACCGCCGTGCATGGGCTGTTGGCCGTGTTATGCTCGGCCTGTCTATCGCAACCGTAATCGGTGTGCCTTTTGCCACATGGCTCGGGCAAAATCTCGGCTGGCGCTGGGGTTTCGGCGTTACCGGTATTCTGGCCACGCTTACTTTTCTGATGATTATGGCTTTTGCCCCGAAAGACCCGCCACGCCCCGGCGCCACACCGCTGCGTGAACTGGCCGCTTTGAAGAACCGTCAGGTCTGGCTGACGCTTGGCATTGGTGCTGTCGGTTTCGGTGGTCTGTTTGCAGTCTATTCCTATATTGCCTCCACCCTGCTGGAAGTCACCGGTGTTGCGCCCTATTGGGTTCCGGTTGTGCTGACTGTTTTCGGTGCGGGTATGACCTGCGGCACGCTGATCGGCTCTTGGGGTGCTGACCGCGCTCTGATGCCGACTGCCGGTATTCTGCTGCTGTCAAATGCAATCTTTCTGGCAATCTTCCCATTCGTGGTGATGAATGTCTGGATTTTGACCGCGCTGGTTTTCCTGATCGGCTGTACCGGCGGCCTCGGAACTGTCCTGCAAACCCGTTTGATGGATGTGGCGCAGGATGCTCAGACCCTTGCCGCAGCGCTTAATCACAGTGCCTTCAATGTTGCCAATGCCCTTGGCCCGTGGCTGGCTGGCCTTTCCATTGCCGCAGGCTATGGCTTTGCCTCTTCCGGTTTTGTCGGCTGTGCACTGGCGCTGGGCGGTCTCATCATCTGGGCAATTGCCCTGTGGGATGCACGCCGCAGCGGCACCTGAGACCATAAATACAACCAATAAAAAAGCCGGCAGAACCATCGTTCTGCCGGCCTTCTCTTTAGCTCAAAAGACCTGATTAATTGGCAACGATTTTGCCGTCTTCCCATTTATAGACCACGAAGGTCGGGGAAGTCAGATCGCCGTTTTTGTCATAAGTCAGGTTACCGATAATGGTTTTGGCTTCCAGACCGTCATGCAGAGCCTTGGCAACGGCTGCCGGATCATCGGCTTTACCGACTTTCTCGATACCGTCCTTCAGCACCTGAACAGCAGCATAACCATTCAGTGTGAACACTTCCGGCGCAATATTCTTGGCCTTCAGCGCGTCCACAGCTTCAGCAGCAGCAGGGTTCTGCGTCACATCAACAGCATTGGTGAAGAGTGTGCCTGCACCGGTTTCACCGGCAATCGCCCAATATTCAGTATTGGACAGGCCTTCACCACCGATCAGCAGGAGTTTCACGCCCTGATCTGAAAGCTGACGGGACAGAAGACCGGCTTCCGGATGATAACCACCGAAATACAGCACTTCCACGCCGCTGTTTTTGATCTTGCTCACCAGTGCGCTGAGATCTTTTTCACCCGGTGTCAGGGATTCATACAGAACCTCTTTCACACCGGCCTTGTTCAGGCTGTCTTTGAAGCTGTCTGCAAGTCCCTGACCATAAGGGGCTTTATCGTGCAGAACACCGACTTTTTTGTCAGCCAGATTTTTCGCCACATATTCAGCAGCAACAACGGCCTGCTGGTCGTCACGGCCGCAGGTACGGAAAACATTTTCCAGACCGCGATTTGTCAGGTTAGGTGAAGTTGCTGTCGGTGTTACCATAACCACACCGGCTTCAGCCAGCGCATCGGAAACGGCCATTGCCGAACCGGAGGTCACAGGACCAACAACAAATTTAACGCCGTCACCGATCAGCTGGTTGGCGCCGGAAACACCCTGTTTCGGATCTGCCGCATCATCAACAAGCTTCAGAACGACTTTCTCACCAAGAATACCGCCGTTTTTATTGATATTTTCTACAGCGGTTTCGGCACCGTTTTTCACCTGAATACCATAGGCAGCCACGCTGCCGGTAACCGGTGCGATCAAACCAATGGTGATATCAGCCTGAGCCTGGGAAGCAAACGCAAGTGTTGCAGCAAAGGCTACTCCGGATAATAAAGACAGACGCATTTCTTCCTCCAATACAGTCCCCAACGGGACAGTTAAAACATAAGCCCCGTATACGCATTAATGTTGCGCACCGGTTCAACCTCGCCCCCCGCCTGTCCCAATAACTGGTCAGACACTCAGTCTTCTTTCTCCAGCATCTCCTTCACAGCGGTTGCCAGCTGCTTCAGGGAGAACGGCTTCGGAAGGAACCCGAATTGAGCATCTTCAGGCAGATTCTTTGCAAAAGCATCTTCAGCATAGCCTGAAACGAAAATAAACTTAATGTTTGGATAGGATTTGCGCAACTCTCTTAACAGCGTAGGACCATCCATTTCCGGCATAACCACATCGGAAACGATAATATCGACCTTGCCTTCCAGTTCTTCCAGCACTTCCAGCGCTTCAACGCCGGACGAAGCTTCATGAACTGTGTAACCTCTGGTCTGCAATGCGCGGACACCGCCCATACGCACCGCATCCTCATCCTCAACCAGCAACACGGTTGCGGAACCGGACAGATCAGCCTGTTTTTCTGCTTTCTTTTCAACGGCAGCAGGCTTTTTGGCGACCACAGCCTGCTCATCAGGCTGACCATTGGCATCCAGTACAACCGGTGCTTTTTCTTCAATGAAACGCGGTAGATAGATACGGAAGACCGTGCCTTTACCCAGTGTCGAGTCACAGAAAATGAAACCGCCGGTCTGTTTGATAATGCCATAGACCATCGACAGACCGAGACCTGTGCCCTTGCCTACTTCTTTAGTCGTAAAGAACGGCTCGAAAATCTTGGCAAGAATATCCGACGGAATACCTGTGCCCGAATCTTCAACTTCATAGAGCACATAATCGGCCTGCGGCAATTCGCGATAGCCAAGCGCAACAGTCTCGGCTTCTTCAACATTGCGGGTGCGGATTGTAATCGTTCCGCCATCCGGCATCGCATCGCGGGCATTGACCACGAGATTGACTGCAACCTGCTCAAACTGACCAAGATCAGCTTTCACTGGCCACAGATCACGGCCATGTTCAATTTTCAGGGCAATATCCGTACCGACAAGACGCGCCAGCAACATACGCAGGTCAGCCAGAACATCGGTGAGATCAAGCACTTCAGGACGCAAGGTCTGACGGCGCGAGAAAGCCAGCAACTGGCGCACCAGCGAGGCGGCACGGTTGGCATTCTGCTTGATATTCATAATATCAGGGAATGACGGGTCAGACGCACGGTGATTACTCAGCAGCAAATCCGACGACATGATAATAGCTGTCAGCACATTGTTGAAGTCATGGGCAATACCGCCTGCAAGCTGGCCGACAGCCTGCATTTTCTGGCTCTGCGCCATCTGGCCTTCCAGCGCCTTCTGCTCTGTGGTCTCCACCGCAGAAACAATCGCGGCTTCTTCTATCGCCTCGCCGCCAATGTCAGACACCGGACTGACATAGAAACGGATATGGCGTTCATCATTGCCCGGCAGAACCGTATCAATCGGCGAGATCGTTGCCTGCCCCGCAAAAGCGGAGGCCAGCGCACGGGAAATCGTCTCACGGTCACGCGGATGCACCACGCTTTCCAGAGAAATCTGTTTATCCAGCGTATCGCGATCCACATCAGAACCGAAAATATCCAGAAAACGTGCATTAGTCGAAAGAATACGGCCATTCACATCCACCGAAGCAATTGCCATCGGTGCGGAATTGAAGAAGCGGGTAAAGCGCACTTCGGCGGAACGCTGCGCAGCGGAGGAATCATTACCCTCGGCGCGGTTCAGCACAATGGTGCGGCTGGTGCCGCGCGAACCGTCACGCGGCTGCTGCACACGGTGATAAAAGCGCACAGCAAGGCTCTGGCCGTTGCTCTTTGTCAGATCAAGATCAATCACCGTATTGCGGCTGGAGCCCGGATCGGCACGAACCGCATTAATCAGCGACATACCGTTACCGGCAACAATATCCTGTAAGGTCAGCGAACCGGCGGTGAATTTGGTGAGATCAATCCCCAGCCATTCAGCCAGCGTGGCATTGATATAAATGATGCGGCCTTGCGCATCGGCCGAGAAAAATCCGGCAGGCGCGTGATCCAGATGGTCGATTGCTTCCTGCAAATCCTGAAAAAACCGCTCCTGCTCAGCACGCTCTTCCGAAATATCGGTAATCTGCCATGCAAACAAAGGTCCTGCGGTTTCGCTGAGCGGATTGGTCTGCGGTGCAATCACCGGCCGTGCTTTCACGCGATACCATGCAGCGGCTTCCATCCCCTTCGGCGAGGCACCGGTGAGACGGATTTCTTCCTGTGCGGCCAGACCATCACGCACAGCATTGTTCAGACGGTAAACCGCTTCAAGCGCCGAAGGCTCTCCGGCCAGTACAGCATCAAGCGTCGGTAATTCTGCCGCATTATCCGCCCCCATCATCTGTGCATAGGCCTGATTGGCATAGACAATATGCCCTTTGGCATCGGTGATTACCGTACCTTCAGGCATGGAATCCAGCAGCGTATCAACCACATCGTCATGATCTTCACGCGGACTGAACTGGATCAGGCCGGTTGCCCAGCCGATCAGGCAAAAAACACCCATAATCGACAACAGACCGAGCAGGATCAGCAAAAAGGCATCACCCAATTGTTCACGGAACACAAAATACAATCCCGCTACGGCAATCAGCAGAATACCCAGCGTCAGCAATCTGAGTGCAGCGGGGTTTTTCTTGGCAGGAGCGGTGGTTTTCGGAAAAGAATGCGTCCGTGATGGCTGAGACATAAGCCCCATTATCCCTTTTCTTGCGCCGTAACATCGGCGGTTCAGCAGATCCGTCGCTGATGCGTCGTCCGCAATTTCGGGCATCGGCCTATCGGATCAGGCTTGTGATATCAGGCCTGAACAATTCTGATAAAGCGTAGCCTTATGAGGTTTTTCAGAATTATGCTTTAGAGTATTTCACAGTCAAATGGAATTATCTCATAGTGCCATTATTGCCTGCACAGTCTTCACAAGCCATTAATTCCGGACTGTTTTCTTGTTAAATTGCGCATTTTAAAGACATAAATACCAATTATGACAGGCGTCAGTCACGGGCATTTTCAAGCCGATAAATATGTTTTAAAGTTTCATTCAGCTTAAAGATTTACTTTCCGGGCAATATGCGTTTTTACAAATGCAGATTATGCTCCGATTTTTTACAGGATACCGGTTTCAAGCGCCCGTTACGGCCTGAAAACCGTGTTGAAAAACAAGCCGATTATGCAATTTGTCTGATTATGCGTTTATGAAACGCTGCAGAAATTGCATGATTCTTATAAGGACGATTAAATATGATGGATTGGCTGAGCGGGCTGGTGGGCGAAAATACAGCTCATATAATCAGCTTTATCGGGCTTTTTGCACTGTTTCTGGCAGGTGTTTTTGTTGTTTTTGCTGCTATCAAGCGCATGACAGCCGGAACCTATGTGACCAAAAACCATGATGCGGCTCCGCGCCTGACCGTAACTGATGCCGCCGCCGTTGACGGCCAGCGCCGCCTCGTTCTGGTGCGCCGCGATGATGTGGAGCACCTGATCCTGATCGGCGGACCATCCGATATTGTGATTGAGCAGAATATTACCCGCCATCAACGCGATCAGCCTGAACAGGCAACGCCCCGCGCCCGTCCGCTGGAAGAACTGGCACCGGCTACGCCGGTTACTGCAGCAATCGTTGCTGCACCTGCAGCACCGCAAATATCTGCGGCGATTGCAACGCCGGAACTCAATATTGCACCGGCTGATATTATCTCAGCCGTACCGGCCTATAAGCCGGAAGCAGAAGCCGCACCTGCACAACAGCCGCGCCCTGCGGCGACCGCTGCTGCGCAAACACCTGTTGCCGCGCCAAGCCAGCCTTTGCAAACCCATGCGCAGCAGGTAGCGGCTGCCGCCCGCCAGCAACAGCAGCGCCAGACTCCGGCTGCACGACCGGCAGAAACAGCACCAAAGCTGCATCCGGTTTATCCGCTGGGTCAGGTCTCTCGCGGTGTGATTGCAGCAACATCCGGTCTGGCCGCCGCAAGCAATGCAGCGCAGCAGGAGCTGATTGCTGCTGCCAAGCGCGATAATCGCAGCGCCTCACCTTCGCTTGATGATGTGCGTCCGGGTCCTGATGCAAAAACCGCAGAAGGCACACCTCTGGTCTTGCAACGGGCAACTCCGCAAATCGCACGCCCTGCACAGCAGGAACCATCCTTCAGCGCCGCGCCTGCTCCGGCTGCCAAGCCTGTAGCGCAGCCGAATTTTGAGCTTGATCTTGAAAGCGCGGTTGCAGATGCCCTGTCTGACAAGGACTTGTCAGCTGACAATGAAATTTCCTTTGAAGATTTGCTCTCGTCCGAAATGGAACAGCATTTCGCAAGCACGGAAAAAGCGGAGCCTGCTGAAAAACCGCAATCGAGTTTGCCAGCCGGAATGCTTGATATTTCCCCGCGCAAATAAGCTCCGAAAAACAGATAATAAAAAAAACGCAGCGCCCTCCAGCACTGCGTTTTTTAATTTCTCGCGAGTATGTGCGAAGCACAAAACCCTATAATTTAGTCGTCGCGATAAACTTTTTCACGACGCTCGTGACGTTCCTGCGCTTCGATCGACAAAGTAGCAATCGGACGGGCATCCAGTCGCTTAAGGTTGATCGGGTCGCCGGTTTCCTCACAAAAACCATAGGTTCCTTCATCAATACGAAGCAAAGCCGCATCAATTTTGGAGATTAGCTTACGCTGGCGGTCACGGGCACGCAGCTCGATAGACCGATCCGTTTCTGATGAGGCCCTGTCAGCCAGATCAGGATGATTAGCATTTTCACGCTGCAATGCTTCCAGCGTTTCGCGTGCTTCACGCAAAATGTCATTCTTCCAAGCGATCAGCTTGGCACGGAAATATGACTTCTGCCGTTCATTCATGAACGGTTCGTCATCCGTGGGCTTGTAGTTAAGGTCGATTAATTCACTCATTTTGAATCACCCCACACCTAGGAGACGAAGCGCCTTATAGGTCTATAAGCGACACGATACAACCTGAAAAAACAGCAGTTCAAGTATTTTCAACCTGCACCTGAAAAAATAGCCGCATTATCCTAAAGTCATATAAGCAGATATCTGCAAATTTTAAAATCGAAGATACCGCATCAACTTAAGTAAAACAAAATTTTCACATGACACTATTTTAAAATATCAATGTATAAAAATAAAAACCTAAAAATTAACGATATAATTACTCAATATTATATCCTGATTTACAGAATTTTTGCCGCCACAACCTCCGGATAAATTTCTTTTTTGATATATTTCCCTCTCAATCCGGCAATAACTTCAAAAACAATACGCTGCTGACATAACAAACAAGTTACCCGAAATCCGCTTTCGGCACTTATTTTTAGCCTGTTCAGCACCCTATCTTTTCAGTGCAAAACCTGCAAAATTGCCAATATGCGCACAATCTTATTCCTTCGCCATGCCCAAGCCGTTCTGCCTGACAGCAGCGGAAAAGATTTTGACCGGCGCCTGAATGCGGCCGGTGAGACCGATGCTGAAAATCAGGCAAAGCGCCTGATCAATGCAGGTATTCTGCCCGATTTTATCCTCTGTTCTCCGGCAGCACGCACGAGACAGACGGCAGATATTTTCAAAACTGCCCTCGCTAATGCACTCCCCGCGCATCCGGTCACATTGCAGGAAGCCCCCTCGCTCTATCGTGCAAATGCCGCCGGTTACATTCAGGAAATCCGCAGTCAGATACCGAATACATCCCGATGCGCCCTGATTGTCGGACACAATCCGAGCATTGAAGATTGCGCATTGCTGTTTGCGCGTAGCAGCCATCAATTTGAACAGCGGATTGGCTATGGCTTCCCTACTGCTGGACTGGCCGAAATTAAAACACAGGCAGATTTTTCAGCCTTCTCTCCTGAAAATGCACAACTGACAGCCCTTTACCTTCCGCATGAAGATTAAGGGCTTACCGGCTGTTTATAAAACATAATTGTCCGTGATAATGCGAATATAAATCAGCATAATGGTTTAACGCCCTGCAATTACGGATTTCACATCCTATATTCAGGGAGCTGCGTTAAACATCATAACGTATTGCGCTTAGCGAATATCAACAGTCTTTACGGGGGCATCTTTGGCCAGACTGACCACTTTAACGGATGAAGCCAAAATTGCTTTTGATACATTGATGGAGCGCACCGGCAGCTTGGTAACACCGTCACTGCGCCTTGGTGTTACAGGTCTTTCCCGTGCCGGTAAAACCGTTTTCATCACCTCACTGGTGCATAATCTGGTACAGGGCGGACGCCTGCCCTTGTTTGATGCCTATGCATCCGGCCGTATTGCCCGCGCCTATCTCCAGCCGCAGCCGGATGATGCCGTCCCGCGTTTCCAATATGAAGATCATCTGGCGGCATTGGTAAAAGACCGTATCTGGCCGGATTCCACCCGTGCGATTTCCGAATTACGCCTGACAATTGAATATCAGTCGGCTTCCTCATGGGGGCGCATGCTTTCTGCGGGCAAGTTGTCGATTGATATTGTCGATTATCCGGGAGAATGGCTGCTCGACCTGCCCCTGCTCGGCAAAAGCTATGCCGAATTTTCCCGCGATTCCTTTGCCCTTGCCAATGAGACAGCACATCTTGGCTTTGCCGGAGACTGGCTGCGGGAAGCTGCAACGGCTGATGCGCTGGCTCCTGCTGATGAAATGACGGCGCAACGGCTGGCACGCAGTTTCACCGATTATCTACGTGCAGGCAAATCCGATGAACAAGCATTATCTACCCTGCCACCGGGGCGATTTCTGATGCCCGGTGATCTGGAAGGCTCTCCGGCTCTCACCTTTGCGCCTTTGCCCGACCTGCCTGAAGGCAGTTTCAAAACCGGCTCACTGGCGGCGATGATGGAGCGGCGTTATGAATCCTATAAAACCCATGTGGTGAAACCATTCTTCCGCGAGCATATTGCCCGTCTTGACCGTCAGATTGTGCTGGTTGATGCAATGCAGGCGATTAATGCCGGTGGTGCTGCTGTACGCGATCTGGAGCGCGCACTCACCGAAATCCTCGCCTGTTTCCGTGCAGGACGCTCCAATATTTTCACCGGTCTGATCCAGAAGCGTATCGGCCGTATTCTTATTGCGGCCACCAAAGCCGATCATCTGCATCATGAAAGCCATAACCGGCTTGAAGCCATCGTGCGCAGACTGGTTGATCGTGCCGCCAAAAATGCGGACATGTCCGGCGCTGAGATTGATGTTCTGGCCATGGCCGCGGTGCGCGCCACCCGCGAAGCGACAGTCAACCAGAATGGTGATACATTACCGGTCATCGTCGGCACTCCGCTGAAGGGCGAAGTGATCGACGGTGAAGTCTTTGACGGCGAAACGGAAACTGCGATTTTTCCGGGTGATCTGCCGCACAATGTGCAGGCAATTTTTGACCAGCCGGAATTATCACCACGCGACCGTGCGCATGAAGCACCGATCCGCTTCGTCCGTTTCAGGCCACCGGCGATTAAAGCGGATCTGGATGGTATTCATCTCTCGCTTCCGCATATCCGCCTTGACCGCGCCATGCAGTTTCTGCTCGGCGACCGGCTGGCATAAGGAGCAGTCATGTCGGATAAGCCAAGAAAACCCACGAGCTTTAGCGTAAACCCGCAGGCAGATGAAAGCCAGCCGCAGGCACCACGCAAACCGGTTGCCATCCGCGACCTGTCCGCAGTCACGGCAGAGCCGGTCGATGTGTTCGAGCAGGAGGCGATTGATGCCGGTGCGCAACTGACCCCGCCGCCTGCAAGTCTCCTCAAGCGGCGCTTTACTCTGCGCAGTGTGTTTTTCACTGCACTGGGCCTGTTACTCAGTTTTGCCGTCGGTATCTGGACGGAGGATCTGATCCGCGCCATGTTCAGCCGTGCCGACTGGCTCGGCTGGCTCACATTCGGCGTTGCACTCATCGCCCTTGCCTCACTGATTGCACTGGTGGTGCGCGAAGGACTGGCATTGCGCCGCCTCTCCGCAGTGCAGGAACTGCGCTTCGCAGCAGCAGAGGCCACCGAGCGCAATGATGCGGAGAAAGCCCGCAAAGTCACAGACAGGTTGCTGGAAGTGGCAGCCAGCCTGCCGCAAACCGCACGCGGACGCACGACATTAGAGGCATTGCGCGGTGATATTATCGACGGACGCGATCTCATCCGCATTACCGAGCGGGAAATTCTGCACCCGCTGGATCGTGAAGCGCGGATGCTGATCCTCAACGCTGCGAAACGCGTTTCTATCGTTACAGCCGTCAGCCCGCGCGCTTTAGTGGATATTGCCTATGTGATCTTCGAATCATCGCGGCTGATCCGCCGCCTCTCCGAGCTTTATGGCTGCCGTCCGGGTTCTTTAGGCTTTTTGCGGCTTGCCCGCAGTGTGATTGCCCATCTGGCGATTACCGGCACCATCGCCATGGGGGACAGCGTGGTTCAGCAATTGCTGGGTCAGGGTCTCGCCTCGCGCCTCTCGGCCAAACTCGGTGAAGGCGTGATAAACGGCATGATGACCGCACGGATCGGCATTTCCGCCATGGATATTGTGCGCCCACTGCCGTTTGATGCGGAAAAACGACCGAATATCAGTGACTTTGTCAGCGATATCGTAAAAGCCACAACTCAGAAAAAACCACTCTGAAACCTGTTTATCCCTTGTTTTAATCATGCTAAGCATGTCGCAGCTAAATGGGTTCATTTAGCGTTTGCGAACATGCGACAATTAAAAAACTCTAGAGCGAACACCATGAATTTCCTAAAATTCAACACGCTCTAGAAACCAGCTGTTAACCATTCCGGCCGATTATAAGGGCTGGTTTTGGTATCTTGTTTGACAGCATTTCGCGCCCTGAAAAGTGATGATGCAGGTCCTGCAAAGAACTGAAAAGCCGCCCTCAAACTATCCGGAACAGAGTTCTGTTATGATTACACGTGCCACTGCCGCCTGCCTTATTTTATTCGCTTCTGCGGCCAGCACTGTTTCTGCGCACGCATCGGATAAAGACGAAGCTTTCTTCCGCAATGTCGAAGGTCAGTGGAGCGGCCCCGGTGAAGTTGTTGCCGGTAAATATAAGGGCACGAAATTCGTCTGCAATCTCTCCGGCACCACGCCGGATGGCAACATTGGCATGACACTCGACGGCACCTGCCGCGTCGGCGTCTTTTCCCAGCCGATGAAAGCAACTGTAGTGCGCACCGGCAAAAGCTATAGCGGCACTTTCAATGACGGCGCTGAAGGCAAAGGCCTGAATGTAACGTCCGGCTCGGTCAACGGTAACCGCGTAGTGCTGTCACTGGCACGCAAGCAGCTCAACGGCGCGATGCTGGCACGCGTCACCGACCAAAACACCATGAATGTTACCGTGTCGGTCAAAGTTGAAGATACAATGGTACCGGTTGTCGGCATGAGCCTGAAACGCGTTGACGGCGGCACCGTCAGCAGCATTGCACGGAATTAGACCCCAGCCCCGACAGTTTCACTCTCGGGGCATTTTTATATCAGGAAATCACTTCACAATCGCCAGCGTAAAACCGTCCCAACCTTTGGAACCTACGGTTTGCAAAGCTGTTGCCTCAAGGCGCGGCTCGGCCGCCATCATATCAAAAAACCGCCGGACACCGATCACATTGGCATCCTCCGACTGCGGATCAGTCACAGCACCGTTGCGCACGACATTATCGCCGATAATGACTGTTCCTTTGCGGGAAAGTTTCAGCGCCCATTCCAGATAGACCGGATTATTCGGCTTGTCGGCATCGATAAAAATCAGATCAAACGGCGCGCGATCCTGCAATTGCGGCAAGGTTTCCGCTGCCGCACCAATCAGAATTTCTATCTTTTCCGCAACACCGGCGGCATCAATATTCTGCTGTGCGACTTCGGCATGTTTTGCGGAATATTCCAGCGTCACAACCTTACCGCCCTCAGGCAGCGCCCTCGCCAGCCAGATTGTGCTGTAGCCACCGAGAGTGCCGATCTCCAGCACATGTCTGGCACCGCACATTTGTGCAAACAGATTAAGCAGCTTGCCCTGATTGGCCGCCACATCATGGTTCGGCAGCCCTGCATCCGCATTGCGCTGCAACACGGCATCCATTACCGGATCTTCCGCAATCAGCTTCTCAGCCATATAGGCATCAACCTGTTTCCACTGATCTTCTGACTGGTACATAATCACTCCTGAATTTTGAGCAGTTTGATACCATGCCGTAAAGACAGCAGAATGACAGTAACGGGATTTTACAGTCCCGTATCCTGCCACCAGCGATGGCCATAGCTCAGGCGCTGTATCTCACTACTGTCAACTTTTTGCAGGAGGTCAGAAACAATCTCGCCGCGAATTTTCAACTCCGGAGCAATTGTTGCCAGCGGCACCAGCACAAAAGCACGCTGCTCAATGCGCGGATGCGGCAAAATCAGATCCGGCATTTCCAGCGCAAAAACGCTTTCGTAAGCCAGCATATCAATATCAATCGTGCGCGGTCCCCAGCGCTCACTGCGCACACGCTTCAACCGCCGCTCAATCGTCTGGGTCACTTCCAGCAATTCCGGCGGTGTTAATATCGTCGAGATTTCAGCACAGGCATTATAAAACCAGTCCTGATCGGTATTTCCCCAAGGCGGTGTACGGAAAACCGGCGAAACGGTTATAACCCTGACATCCTGCCGTTCATCCAGCAGTTGCAGCGCCTGTGCCATTGTCTGCACAACATTTCCGATATTACCGCCCAGACACAGCCAGGCTTTGTGAACCTCGCGTGCTTTCATCTATGCGGCCACCCGACCGTCACTTCAACATAATCCAGCACACCGGCAACCGGCGCATTCGGTTTACGCACGGTAATCTCTGCATGTTGAATTTGCGGAAATGCATCGCACAGCGCCTTGGCAACATCCAGTGCCAAAGCTTCAATCAGATAGCGGCGGGTGCCCGTAATAATCTTCTCGATCATGGAGAAGACAATACCGTAATGCACTGTTTTATCAATATCATCATTATCCAGCGAGTCGCCCGGATCAACCGTCAGCGCGGCATCCACATAGAAACGCTGGCCGAGCTTTTCTTCTTCTTCAAAAACGCCGTGATGCGCAAAAAACGCGCAATTTTTCATACGGATCGTGTACAAAAAGCCCTCATTTCTTTACTTTTTCGTTATGAAACAGCTGTTCACAACCAAAGTTCATAATCGTCAGCCATTCATTCGTCAGCAGACTATACCGCAATTCTGAAAAACCGGTTCACGCTTTTTTTGTAAGAGCTGCGGCATTTAAAACCGCATCCGCCATCATCAGCGCATCACGGTTCAGTGCAACATTGTGCACCCGAAAAATATCCGCACCGCTGAGACGCAGCATAACACTGGTTGCCGCTGTTGCCGCATCTCTTTCAGCGGCAATTTCACGACCACTAACGGCACCGGTGAAACGCTTGCGGGAGGTGCCGACCAGCCATGGCAGGCCAAAACTCTGCAACTGCTCAAATCGTGCGATCAGCTCCACATTCTGCTGCGTGTCTTTGGCAAATCCAAAGCCCGGATCAAGCATGATCTGCCGCCGATCAACACCCGCAGCAGACGCGATTTCCAGAGAGCGCTCTAAAAACACATGCTGATCTTCAATCACATCAGCGGCAACGTCTCTGTCCCGTCCGGTATGCATAATCACCAGTCCAGCACCGGTTTCAGCCGCAAGATTGGCAATATCAGGCTCTTTCTGCAATCCCCACACATCATTCACAATATGCGCGCCTGCTGCGACTGCCAATTTTGCAGTCTGCGCCCGATAGGTATCGACAGAGATCAGACATTCAGTTTCCCGCGCCAGCGCTTCAATCACCGGCAATACGCGATCCTGTTCTTCCTGCGCAGTCACAGTCGCTGCATCAGGACGGGTCGACTCGCCGCCCACATCAATAATCACCGCACCGGCATCCAGCATGGCACGGGCGGAACTCAGCGCTGCATCGAGCGTCTTATGGCTGCCGCCATCGGAAAAAGAATCCGGCGTAATATTGAGAATTCCCATAATTACTGACTGAACACCCGTTTCAAGAACGCGTCCGTGCGCCAGTCGCCATTCTCTTTTTATAGGGAAACTCTTAATCATATTCGGAATTAACCTTTTAAAATTGCTTTGCTTTCCAAACCAGCCATAAGTTCTTTACACATTTCATGGACTGATAAAAGCCAATGGCTGATAACAGCATAATGCAGCAGAAGACAATTCTGCCGTAATTTGTGCTACAACCGGTAATTTCTGAGTGCTCATTCCGTGAGCGCCCGCAATAAAGGAACAGACAATGTCCGGCAAATTTCTCGCGCTTACCCTCACCGGTCTGGTTCTGTTATCCGGCACGCTCGCCTCTACAACGGCAGATGCGGCCTCAGTGACACGGAAATATCGCTATTTTCCGGTTTATGGCACGACGGCAGAGCAGCTGGACAAATCTCTGGCTAAGAACGGTCCGAAACTCAATAATGGTGGTGAAAGCCATCCGGGCGCGACAAAGATCGCTTTTGATGCCCGTGTAAAATACCGCTCTGACGGCAAATATTGCCGTGTCTCAGATGTGCGCGCCAATGTGACCGCCACTATTTCACTGCCAAGCTGGCAGAGCCGTCGCCGTGCCAGTGCCGACACAAGAATGGTCTGGGATGTGCTGGTGAAAGATATCCGCCGTCACGAAGAAAGCCATATCATCATCGCCCGCTCCCATGCTTCGGAACTTGAGCGGCAGATCCGCTCCATGCGTAATGAGCGTGACTGCGCAAAATTGCGCGCCAATGTCGACAAGATCACCGACCGGATTTTTGCGAAACATGACAAGGCGCAGCAATATTTTGACCGCGTGGAAACTATCAATTTTGAATCGCGGTTTGAAAATCTGATTACCAAAAGCCTTGAGAAACGCCTGCGGCAGCAGAAGAAATCCTGAGATAGTTTCAGACAAAGAAAAAGCCCTGCATCACAAATGCAGGGCTTTTTTTATTTTAACTCACATTCAAGCGCCGACGTAAAAAAGTGTCAGGCCGTGGCGAAAATGGTGATTTTTGAGAACCGGCGCGGAGCGTACTTAAAGTACGTGAGCACCGGAAGCGTAAAAAATTGCCATTTGCAGACCGGCATGGCACTTTTTCATCAGCTAACGCCGAGCTTCTTCTGCAGACTAGTCGAAGAAGTCGTGTACTGGAACACAACGCGTTCACCCGGGCTGACGATACGCTTGGCGGCCTGTGTCATCAGTGCGGCTTCATGGAAACCGGAAAGGATGAGCTTCAGCTTGCCCGGATACCAGTTGATATCGCCAATGGCGAAAATGCCAGGCTCGGAAGTTTCAAACTTCTCGGTATCAACGGTGATCAGGTTTTCATGCAGGTTAAGACCCCAGTCAGCAATCGGACCAAGCTTCATGGTCAGACCGAAGAATGGCAGCATACGTGTTGCCGGCAGAACGGTTTCGCCGTCAGCACCTTTGATCTTCACAGCGGAGAGATCACCATCTTCACCTTCAAGACCGGATACCTGACCGACTTCAAAGCGGATCTTACCGGCATCAACCAGTTCGAACATTTTCTTCACACTGTCCGGTGCCGCGCGGAACTCCGGACGACGATGCACAACAGTCATGCTTTTTACGATCGGCTGCAGATTCAGCGCCCAGTCCAGAGCACTGTCACCGCCACCAACGATTACTACGTCCTGATCGCGGAAAGCTTCAACACGGCGCACGGCGTAGTAAACGCTCTTGCCTTCATAGGCTTCAATGCCCGGTACCGGCGGACGCTTCGGCTGGAAAGAACCGCCACCGGCAGCAATCACCACAACCTTGGTTTCAAAAACTTCGCCTTCATCGGTTTCCACATGGAAAGAACCGTCTTCCAGACGCTCAAGCTTGGTCACCATACGGTTGAAATGGAACTGCGGCGAAAACGGCTTGATCTGTTCCATCAGCTTGTCGGTCAGCATCTGACCGGAGATTTCCGGCCATGCCGGAATGTCATAAATCGGCTTTTCAGGATAAAGCTCGGCACACTGGCCGCCCGGACGATCCAGAATATCAATCAGATGGCATTTCAGGTCATACAAACCCAGCTCAAAAACAGCAAACAGCCCGACAGGACCGGCACCGATAATGACAACATCTGTGCGGATAACTTCGCTCATATCTTCAATCTCACTGAATCATAACAGCTGCGCCAGCCATTACGATCTGTCACATTAATCTTATGCTCTGCCAGCTGTCACACAGAACATGCTCTGTAAGTGCTGCCCGCGGGAGAGTGGGACAACATCAATACCGGAAACCCGCTGATCTCCGGCGATCCTGTGCAATGCATCTGAAAAACTCAGATGAAACAGCACCGGACAAAATTCAACACGAGTTCTATAGTCAAGTTTAATTCAAATGCCTATAGTTTTTGCCGAAATTGATTTGATTAATACCTGATCTTTTTACAGGCATGTTACGGCACTCATTCTAATGCCTGACAAAAAAACAGAGATACAGACACAAAACTGTGTTTAAACCGCTGAATGCGGAATGATATTGCGCCAAAACAAATAAATAAAAAGCGGCCTGCCTTTTATGCAGACCGCTTTAGGAACCGTAACGAATTGTCCGGACAGGTCAGCCCTGACGCTCAGGCACCTGAACAACCAGACCTTCAAGCTCGTCGCGCACGATAATCTGGCAGGACAGACGCGAATTGCCGCGCACATCATAGGCAAAGTCCAGCATATCTTCTTCCATCGGCTCAGGACCGCCAACCACATCTGTCCAGTCTTCATCGACATAAACATGGCAGGTTGCGCAGGCGCAGGCACCGCCGCATTCCGCATCAATACCCGGAATACCGTTGCGAATGGCATTTTCCATAACAGTGGAGCCGTTTTCAGCTTCAACTTCATTCCGCATCGCGCCGTCAGCAGAAACAAATGTGATCTTGGTCATGTAGTCATCCTGTAAAATGCCGGCAAAATCATCCGGTGCAGTGCAAACCGCAGCCGATAAAGCTGACACTCTGTAAAAATACTTGTTGCAGGGCAGATACGTGCTGCAGCCAAGGAGTTCAAGCTGTAAACAGCACCTCCCTGCCCGTCTGCGTCAATTCGATCACTCAGGCACATTCCGAAAACTATGCAGCGGTGTTCGGATGAGACACATGGTAAAACGAAAAGGCAGAGCCTTTCGTCACTATATATGTTAATCATTTCCGAAAGATTGAGCGCTGTTTCACCGGTGCAGAAGCACTAATTTCTTGCCGGACTATGGCAAAATATGCCACAATTCAGGGCATATTATATTCATATCTGATGTCTGCTTAAAGATTTCCACAATTAGATAACGCTTAAAAAAGCCCGCATTTGCTTTGTTTTCAATGCCCCTACGAGTGCCGCGTTAACCTTATCTTTAAACATTTCATCAACCGCAATTTCCGTAGTTCCCATATGGCTCCGGAAGTTTTAACCTATAGACTGCGCAACGTGTCTTTGTATCTGCCGTTAAGAATTGAGCGGCAGCAACTCAGAGCATGGTTTTTGCGTATAAGTATGAGTACGGGGTAAAACGGCTATGGCACAAAATACAAAAGCGCAAAAGCTTGAGCTTGATATGGAACAGGCCCTCTCTGACGGGCTGGATCTGGATTTCAGCGACGACTTTGAGCTGGATTTGAATTTTGACGCTCCTGAAGCAGAATTCTCGCTTGATGATCTGGAAAGCCAGATTTCGCGCGCAGCAGAAGAACTGGCACTGGAACAGAACGGCGCTTCAACAATAGCCGCCGCTGCTGCAGGCACTGCCGTTGCCGCTGCCGCCGTGAAAGGCAAAGCAGAGACGCTGGCACAGTCAGAGCCGGAAAAGCCTGTTAAAGAGAAAAAAGCAGAAAAAACCGTTCTGCCTGCCGCACCGGTCACACCGGCTGCGCCTCCTGTTGTTACAGCCTCTGCCAATACCCCGGGCAGCGTGACTGTTTTACAGGCCGCAAACCAGCCGGAAGCCACGGCCCCCGTTCACAGTGCCAAATCCGAAACAATATCCGCACGCAGCGATGCAGAAATGCAGGCTGAAACTGTGCTGGCAGATCCTGTAGCTGCACGCCCTGCAGCCACTCAGGCAGCACCTGCTGCCGCAGCCTCCCCGTTTACACCGGCCAATGACGATCTGCGCAACGATAACTTGTTGCTGCGTCGCACCAATGGCCGCAATGCAAATGTGTTCTGGACTACCACAGCCATCAGCGCCCTCTGGACAGCAGGCGGTCTTACCCTTGCCCATGCGCTGAGCCCGCAGGGTCTCACCTCTTTCTCGGCAATCAAAGATTTCTTCGGCACTCCGGCCGGTATCGGTGTTGCAGCCGGTATTGCCGTGCCGGTTGTGATGTTCTGGGGCTTTGCCCAGATGGTGCGCCGTGCACAGGAACTGCAATCCGCTGCCCGTCAGATGACTGCCGCCGCTATGCGCCTCGCTTCGCCTGAAGCCGCAGCCGGTGACCGCGTTTCCACGCTCGGTCAGGCCGTGCGCCGTGAAGTTGCAGCGATGAATGAAGGTATCGAGCGCACACTCGCCCGTGCCGTTGAACTGGAAACTCTGGTTCAGACCGAAGTGCACCAGCTTGAACGCGCTTACAGCGATAATGAAGTGCGTATCCGCGCATTGATTGCCGAACTTGGCAATGAGCGTGAAGCGGTCATCAGCCATGCTGAACGCGTACGCTCCTCGATCTCCGGTGCCCATGAGCACCTCAAGACTGAACTGTCATCGGCCAGCGATATCATCCGCGACAATGTTCTCACCGTTTCCAGCGAGCTGACCTCTTCCCTGTCCCATGCAGGTGAAACAATGATCAGCCGCCTGAATGAAAGCGGCGCGGCCATTTCCGAGGCGATTGATACCCGTAGCACAGATATTTCGACACGCATCAGCTCTTCGGGCGGTGATTTTGTTGAAATCCTTGATACACGTATCGCCACATTGGAAGAACGCTCACGCGGTCTCACCGAAACCCTGACCGAAGCGCTGGATGCACGTACATCCAACATCGCTTCGCTGCTCGGCGATGCAACCATGAATATGGTCACCGAATTCGATCAGCGTCTGGCCAATCTGAACGCCACACTGGCAGAACGCGGCCATTCGCTGCTCAATGAATTTGAAGGCCGCGCACAGGCAATCGACAGCAGCACTGAGAAACTCAATGCGGCTCTGGAAGTCCGTTCGCGTCAGATCAATGAAAATCTGATTGCCCGTACCCGTGAGATCGCAGAAACCTTCTCCGGTGTTCGTTCATCCATCAGCACTGTGGTTGACGAAACCAAAGACAAACTCAACGGCGAATTGTCAGGCATTACAGATTCTGTTGCCGGTCTGCTCAATGACCGCGCCGGTCACTTCATCGCTCAGATTGCTGACAGCCGTGAATCCCTGTCATCGACACTCTCCGGTGAAGCTGACCGCATTGCAGCTGCAATGCAGCAGCACAGCCAGACGATTACAGAGCGTGGCGCTGATATTGAACGTGCCATTGCAGGCAATGCAGCCAATCTCGACCAGACTGCCAGCCAGCATGCCGCTATTCTGGAACAGCGCACCAATGATATGCGTGAAGCGATGGCTGCCCATAATGCCAAGCTCAACGATATTTTTGCAGAAGAGGAAGGCCGTTTCGAAGGTCGCACCTCAGCTCTCAAAAGCTCGCTCGACCAGCAGCATGCGGAATATGCGCGGGCACTGGATGAGCGTAATCAGCAATTCTCTGACAGCCTGCAGAACAACAGCGCTGCTGTCAGCTCGCTGCTGAATGAACATATCAATACTGTCGGTGACCGCGCCTCGCAATTGCAGGCAGCGATGCTGAGCGGTTCTGAAAGCCTTGATGCCAATCTGCGTCAGCACAGCGATACGCTGGTACAGCGCACTGTTGCCCTGCAGGATGCTGTTGCTAATGCAACCGGCGTATTGCAAAGCTCGTTTGACAATCAGACCGGCATTATCGAAGAACGCACCTCCACTATGGAACGCGCTCTGAGCATCGGTGTAGACAATGTTCGTAAATCGCTGGAGCAGAGCGCTTCGGTTGTTGCCGGAACACTGCGTGAGAAAATCACAGAAGCTGCCGGTTCCCTCACCGCAGAAGCTGCCAAGGCCGGTGATGCACTGCATGGCTTTGGTGAAAACTTCAACGACCGTCTGATTGAAAATCTGGCCGGTACAGAAGCCCGTCTCGGCGAACGCGCCAGCCAGATTGCATCCGGTCTGGAAGCGATTGAAACCCGCCTCACCGGCGAACTCAGCGGCATTGAATCGCGCATTGCAGAAACCGCATCGCGTACCAGTGACGTGCTCGGCTCCCATAGCGAAGCTTTCAGCGCCCGTGTTCTGGAAAACCTGTCCGGCACAGAAGCCCGCCTCACTGAACGTGCGGAAGCCATTGCTTCCGGCATCAATGATGTGAGCAACCGTCTGACCGGCGACCTCAGCGGCATTGAAACACGAATTGCGGAAACCGCATCCCGCGCCAGCGATGTTCTCGGCTCCCATAGTGAAGCTTTCAGCGCCCGTGTTCTGGAAAACCTTTCCGGTACAGAGGCACGCCTGACTGAACGTGCTGATGCGATTGCCATGGGTCTTGGTGAAATCGGTTCGCGCATTACCGGTGAACTCGGTGTGATCGAAGCCCGCATTTCCGATGCGACGCAGAACACCTCCTCCACACTGGAAGAACGTACCCGTGAGCTGAATGCGGTTCTCGCAGCCCGCTCGCAGGAAATCACCCGTATTCTGGCCGATACCGCAGAACCTCTGGTACAGCGCCTTGCCGACAGCGGTCAGGGTCTTGCAAGCCAGCTGGAAGAAGCGACCCATGCAGCAACCGACCGCCTGCGTTCGGAAAATGCAGCACTGGTCAATGCACTGGCCAGCCGTACGGCTGAAACCATCTCTGCGGTGCAGGAAGCCAAGTCCAGCCTGTCCGATGGTGTTGGCGGCCTGATTGATCGTCTGGCAAGCTCCAATGCGGAACTTGGTCAGCTGATCGACAAAGCCACACTCAACCTCAACGATATTGATACACGTCTGGTTGAAACAACGTCGAACTTTGCTGACAGCACCAACAAGGCTGCGCAGATCTTCTCCAGCTCCAGCGTTGTGATCGATAATAATATCGGTGCCCTGCGCTCGCTCTCCGGCAATACGCTGTCGCAGATTGCGGATATCGCCAAGCGTTTTGAAGATCACAGTGCGGTTCTGTCCCGTGCATCTGACCTGATCAACACTGCTCAGAATGGTCTGACTGACACATTGTCCGACCGTCAGGATGCTCTGGAACGTCTGTCTGCCGGTCTGCTTGCCAAATCTGAGAACATTGAGAAAGTGATGCAGGGCTTTGAAACCCTTGTTACTTCCGCTCTGGAACGCACCGAAGGCCGCACACGCAATTCGACAGAACAGCTGCGCGCTGCCATTTCCGAAGTTGTGGAACAGGCCAGCCAGAAGTTTGCAACAGCAACGGATGAAATCCGCCGTTCGGCCGCTGAAATCCGCGGTGAACTGGATGCAACCCGTGGCGAGCTGAAGCGCGGCGTATTGGATATGCCGGCGGAAGCCAAGGAATCCACCACTGCAATGCGCAAGGCAGTTTCCGAGCAGATCAATGCGCTGAAAGAACTGGCATCCATCGTCAATAAATCCGGCCGTCTGGTCGATGTGGGCGACAGCCGTGCAGACCGCACTATTGCAAAACAGACAGCCGCAGCGCAGCCTGCTCCGGCCTATGTTGCACCAGTGGTCACACAGACTGCGGCTCCGGTACAGCAGCCACAGAGCTACACAGTTTCCGCAGCACCTGCTCCACAGGAAAGCGCACGCGGCGGCTGGGTTTCCAATCTGCTGGCACGCGCTTCCGCAGATGAGGAAACAGCTTCGGCACCGCGCAACCAGAGCAATGTAACACCGCAGCGTTCAGCCGCCCATGTGGTCGACAGCCTGAACTCCCTGTCGGTTGATATTGCCCGTGCGATTGATCATGAAGCATCGGTAGAACTTTGGGATCGCTACCGTCGCGGTGAACGCAATGTCTTCACCCGCCGTCTCTACACTCTGAAAGGTCAGCAGACCTTTGAAGAGATCAAACGCAAATACCAGATGGATGGTGATTTCCGCCGTGCGGTAGACCGCTACATGGATGATTTCCAGCGTCTGCTGGAAGATGTTGCCCGTAATGATCGTGATAATATGGTCACCCAGACCTATCTCACATCCGATACAGGCAAAGTCTACACCATGCTGGCACATGCATCGGGTCGTCTGCGTTAACCGGATACCACATTCAGAAAGGCGGGATTTTTCCCGCCTTTTTTATTTTCTGACGACCCCTGACAAAGCGTCTCAGCTGCTCATAATTTTACCATACCACTCTTGCCAAATGACGGGGCAGAGCTTCTATAGTGAGTTCTACAGAATTACATTGCGGCATGTCATTTGCTGCTCACAAGCATATATACCGGAGGAACTATGTCTCAGACTGCACCGCGCTATCCAGATACCCAGCTTTTGATCAACGGCGAATGGCGCAATGCGCAAAGCGGGCGCACAATTGATGTGTTCAATCCGGCCACCGGCGAAGTGATCGGCAAGGTTGCCCATGCTGAGAAAGTTGATCTCGACGCAGCACTGGATGCCGCTGCCAAAGGCTTTAAAATCTGGAGCGCAAGCTCGCCATTCGACCGTTCCAAATTCATGCGCCGCGCGGCAGATTTGCTGCGTGAGCGGGCAGATGCCATTGCACCGATCCTTACCCTTGAGCAGGGCAAGCCGGTAGCGGAAGCCAAAGGTGAGATCCTTGCCGGTGCAGATATTATCGACTGGTTTGCTGAAGAAGCACGCCGCACCTATGGCCAGATCATTCCGGCACGCGCTGCCGGTGTATCGCAGATGGCATTCAAACTGCCGGTCGGCCCTGTCGCTGCTTTCACCCCATGGAATTTCCCGATCAATCAGGTGGTGCGCAAGCTCTCCGCTGCCATTGCCGCCGGTTGCTCGATCATTGTCAAAGCGCCGGAAGAAACACCGGCCTCACCTGCCGAACTGATCCGCGTTTTTGTTGATGCCGGTATTCCGGCCGGTGTGGTCAATCTGGTTTATGGCGTACCGTCAGAAATCTCCGAATATCTGATCCCGCATCCGGTAATCCGCAAAATCTCGTTCACCGGCTCCACACCCATCGGCAAAATGCTGGCCGGTCTTGCCAGCCAGCATATGAAACTTTCGACCATGGAACTCGGCGGTCATGCACCGGCGATCATCTTTGATGATGCCGATGTAGAAGGCGCGGTTAAAACACTGGCTATGTCCAAATTCCGCAATGCCGGTCAGGTTTGCGTTTCGCCGACCCGCTTCCTCGTGCAGGAAAAGGTCTATGAGCAGGTCGTTGAATCCTTCACTGAAAAAGCCAAAGCCATCAAAGTCGGCAATGGTTTTGACGAGGGTGTGCAGATGGGGCCGCTGGCCAATGAACGCCGTATCCCTGCCCTTGAATCCCTGATTCAGGATGCCGTGGACAATGGCGCACGTCTGATGACCGGTGGCCGCCGTATCGGCAATGTCGGCAATTTCTTTGAGCCGACCGTGCTGGCCGATGCGCCTAAAACCGCACGTATCATGAATGAAGAGCCTTTCGGCCCTGTGGCTGTCTTCTCATCCTTCAAGACACTGGATGAAGTGATTGATGAAGCCAACCGCCTGCCATTTGGTCTGGCGTCCTATGCCTTTACCCGTTCCGCTGAAAATGCACGCGAACTGGGCATGCGCATTGAGGCTGGCATGACAACAATCAACCATCTCGGCCTCGCACTGCCGGAAGTGCCGTTCGGCGGCATCAAGGATTCCGGTTATGGTACAGAAGGCGGCTCAGAAGCGATCAATGCCTATCTGACCACAAAATTTGTGACCCATCTGGTTATCTGACATTATTTTATTGCCAGACATTACGCCCCGCCGGTGATCACACCGGCGGGGTTTATTTTACCCTCATGACTAATAAAATTATTCAGAATTCGTTTGATCTTTCAGATTGTTGCGTTACGCTCCTGACCGAGCCGGCCAAAAACAAAAACACGGCCGCGTGAATGAGGGGAACTACAGCATGACACTGATGACAACAGTCAAAAAACACAAGCTGAACAAGCTCGCACTGGCGCTGGCATTCAGCACAGCTTTAACAGGCTCAGTGCTGATGAGTGCAGCCAATGCAGCCACACCGGCGGATACGCTGGTGATCGCCATGGCGACAGATGATGTGATTTCGCTGGATCCGGCGGAATCCTTTGAAATTACCACCGCAGAAATTCTGGCCAACAGCTATGGCCGCCTGCTGCGCACAGACTATAAAGACCCGTCCAAGCTGGTCGCTGATATTGCCGAGAGCTGGGAAGTTGCCGAAGACGGCAAGACTTTTACCTTTAAAATCCGCAAGGGTCAGAAATTTGCCTCCGGCAATCCGATTACCGCACATGATGCTGCTTTTTCGCTGCAACGCGCGGTGAAGCTCGATCAGAGTCCTGTTTTCATTCTCAGCCAGTTCGGCCTGACCAAAGACAATGTGGATGAGAAAGTCTTTGCCAAAGATGATGACACGCTGATTTTCACCTCGGAAAAAGCCTTTGCACCAAGCTTTGTTTATAACTGCCTGACTGCCACAGTCGGCTCTGTCGTTGACAGCAAGCTGCTCAAAGAACACGCGAAACCGGTCACACCGACTGCGGATTCCAAAGCAGATAATGATTTCGGCCATGAATGGCTGAAGCGTAATTATGCAGGCTCCGGCGCTTATGCAATCAAGGACTGGCGTCCGAATGAAATCATTATGATGGAGCGCAATGAGTCTTACGACGGTGAAAAACCACCGCTCAAGCGCATTATCTATCGCTATGTGAAGGAAAGCGCGTCGCAGCGTATTATGCTGGATGCCGGTGATATCGACATTGCCCGCAATCTGGAACCGGGCGATCTTGAAGCCATCTCCAAAGATGAGCGCTTCCACACTGCCAGCGCGCCGAAAGGTACTATCTATTATTTCAGCCTCAACCAGCAGAACGAGACATTGTCCAAACCGGAGGTTCGTCAGGCTGTAAAATATCTGGTGGATTACAGCGCTATTCAGTCCACGCTGATTAAGGGTATCGGCACGATCCACCAGAATTTCCTGCCCGCCGGTATGCTTGGTTCAACGGACGAGAACCCGTTCAGCCTTAATGTTGAAAAAGCCAAGGAACTGCTGGAAAAAGCCGGTCTGAAAGACGGTTTCACCATTACCATGGATGTACGCAACACACAGCCGGTCACCGGTATTGCAGAATCCATTCAGCAGACTTTTGCCAAAGCCAATATCAAACTGGAAATCATTCCGGGCGACGGCAAGCAGACACTCACCAAATATCGCGCTCGTAAGCATGATATTTATATCGGCCAGTGGGGCATCGATTACTGGGATCCGCATACCAATGCCGATACATTCGTGACCAATCTGGACAATAGCGACAATGCGGTTTCAAAAACCAGTGCATGGCGCAATTCATGGGAAATCCCTGAACTGACCCAGAAAACGCTGGCCGCTGTCATGGAAAAAGACGCTGACAAACGCGCACAGCAATATCTGGATCTTCAGAAAGAGTTCCGCGACACCAGCCCGTTCACCATGATTTATCAGCTGAATGAAGTGGCGGTTGTGTCCAACAAGGTGAAAGACTTCATCATTTCACCGGATACCAATTATGTGCTGAAAGCCTCAAAAGAATAGCAAACAGAAACGGCCGCAGACTATAAATCTGCGGCCGTTTTCATATCCTGATGCTAAAAGGTCGCCTTTTAGCGCACAACTAATATAGCCGTTTTGGTATGTGTCAGCACTTCACTGGTCTGGCTGCCCAGCAACAAGCGGCCGATACCGCGGCGGCCATGGGATGTCATCACAATCAGATCAACATCGCTGTGCTGGCTGAAATCGATAATTGCCTCGGCAGGCCAGCGCTCATCAATATGTTTCAGCGTGGCAGTAATACCGGCTTTGGTGGCCGCCTCACCAGCCGCTTTGAGAATATCCTGCGCCTGTCGCGCCTGATTTTCATTATAGATTTCGATATCTTTCGGGCTGGCAATCCAGCCTGCGCTGCTCGCGGTTGCCATCATCGGAAACGGCTCGGTCACAGTCAGAATAGTCACTTTGCTTCCAAGTTTAGAGGCCAGTTGCAGCCCCTGTTCCAGACCTTTTTGTGCAAGCTCAGATCCGTCCGTAGCAATCAAAATATGCTTATACATTATGCTGTCCCTGCCCCGTTAAATGACCTGTCTTCAGTGAAGCCGGAGCCAAAGCATCAGTAAACCTCACGCTGAAGCAGATTTTATCTTAAAACGCATAATACCATGTGTGAAGCCGGATTCCGCACATAGAGATCAACAAAATAGCGCAAAACGGCAGAGATCCAAGAATTACCGGCAATTACAACTTAAAATAATAAAATATTGTGATACCATCATTTCAGTAACATGGTAAAATTATCATGTTACTTCAAAGAAAATAACTTTGAAGAAGGCAGACTTTATTCCGGAAAGGTACTCAAACGCTGCAGGAGAAATAAAATGAAACTTATTTCTAGAATTTACGATCATTACGGCTCTGCAAAACAGGTCGTGCATAATCTTGAGGCTGCAGGCTTTCCTCACTCTGACATTGTCATTGTCAGCCGCAAATTTGCGGAAGAAGATACAACCATGTGCGATGAAATCGTCAACTATGCCGGTATCGGCACTGTGATTGGCGGTATTGCCGGTTTGATTACAGGTTTCGGCTTGATCGCGGTGCCGGTTGTCGGCTCTGCGGCTTTAACTGCCGGCTGGCTGGTTGCCGCTTCAATCGGTATGCTGACCGGCGCGGCCATAGGCGGCATTATCGGCAGTGTTATCAGCTCCTTTGCCTCCCACGGCATCAGCAAGGAAGATGCCCGCCTGTGCATTGAAGCTTCCAAGCTCGGCAATACGATTGTCAGCCTGCGCCTGAAAGGCGGAGCCGGAAACCTCACTGAAACGCAGGTCAGCCAGATCATGGATGTTCAGGGGGCAATGACTGTTGACCAGTTCCGCGACCGTATCCAGCAACAGCGCAATGCGAAAAATGCGGGTTCCTATACAGGAAAACCGGTTCACCGCACCTGAACTGACAGCGCGACTATGCTGGCTGAGCTTGACGTGATGCCGGTATAACCGGCATCAGATAATGAATAGGCTATCCTTTTTTATGGAAAGCCTCCGGCAAGCTCATCGCATTTTTCTGGCTCGTAAACAGCACAGTCGGATCAATACGCCCGACACCGCGATAAGGGCTGGTATGGATCGCCAGAATCCACATACTCATCGTTGCAGTCACAATATAAATGGCGAGCGCTTTGCGCCCTGCTTTCGGCCGATCCGCATGAACAGAAGCTATAACAACCAGAGTCAAAACAGTCAGGAAAAATACCAGATACCACTTGTAATGATTGACAGAGCTTGATCCCAATGCAAGGCGCGCATTACGGGCATCCTGCATTTCATCAAAATCCCGCACCATCTGCGACATCAAAGCCCCCGGTATATCGCCGCGTGCAAGGCTGATCATCGAGACACGGATATTCTGCAACGCCTCCTCAACCGCGCGGGCGGGCTGGGTATTGTAGCCTTTATGCCATTCCTCAGAAATCACTGTTACACGGTAAACTGTGAGCGCCTTGAGCAAAACCGGATCATTCAGAGCCTCCGGCCGTGCCATACCGATCAGACGGGTGATAGATGAGCGTTCTTCGCTAGCGGCCTGATCTGCACGGCCATTCACAGTCCAGATATCGGCAGCGACAAAGCCCAGCGCCAAAGCCCATGCCGTTGCAATTGTGCCGACAAATGCTGCGATCGGCAGCGTCAGAATATCTTTCGATGCTTGTCTTGCGAAAATGCGCAGAAACACCAGTCCGACTGCATAGAAAATGATGCCACAAACACAAAACAGCAAGAACATCAAAGCTGGTGATATACCGAACAAATGGTGCATTCTGCCCCCTCCGAGCAAATAACGCGCAAACTATAATAGAAAAAGTCCGGAGTGCTTTTGCGCTCTCTTCACTGTTTGCACAATATACTGCCGTACATTAAATAACAGTTCAATGCCAGAGCATGTCTCGCAAAGGTGGGGACTGATTTGAGTACCAAGCCATGCGTAAAAACAAAGAATATCTCATCCCTTGTTATCCGGCATAACCGGCTTGCTGGCGCATATAATCTCGCGGAGAACTGCCGAGCATTCGCTTGAACATTGTGGTATAGGCCGCAGCGCTTTCATAACCGGTATCGAACGCAACAGATGTAATCGGCTCACCGGAGGCAAGCTTTGGCAATGATGCGAAAATACAGGCCTGCTGACGCCATGTCACAAAACTCACGCCGGTTTGCGCGCGGAACAGCCTTGTAAAAGAACGGCGGCTCATACCCATTTTCTCTGCCCAGCTGTCAATATCCGCAGCCGGATCAGGCGCTTTTAAAAATGCTTTGCACAATGCGGCCAGTGCCGGCTTTTCCGGAAACGGCAGTCCCAGCTCACGCACTGGCAGGCGCTTAATCTCATGGAGCAGCAGATCAAAAAGCAAACCGCTGCGCTCATCATCCGCATCAGGCTTTTGCAGCTTCACCACCTCTGCGAGCAGGCTGCGCACCAGCTCATTCACTGACAACACGCAAGGATGACCGCTATGGTCATAGTCACGCATATAGACCGATTGCATTTCAACACCGGAGAACATTTCAACCCGATGTTCGATACCGCGCGGAATAAGCAAAGCATGATCCGGCGGGATCATCCAGCGCCCGCGCTCAGTTACAACCAGTGCAACGCCTGAACGCGCATAAAGAAACTGCGTTCGGGAATGGCGGTGCATTGGGATCAGCAAGCCGCCCGGATATTGTCTGGCAAGGGCGACAACCGGATCAGCGGCATGTTCGATCAGATGAAAACCCTGCGAAATCAGTGTATTTATATCATCGGGACTATTTAAATGCATGATTTGGCCCAGTTAAAAAACTTTACGTCCTTAGCACGAAAGCAGGCCAGAGAAAAGCGGACTAAGCAGAATGCTGCCAGTCAGAGAAAAATCAAAAAGCGGCATCCGGTCAGATAGGCACAGAGCATCATCTTTATCGGCGCTGAACGCTACATGAAATATTGACCTCTGACTTACAGAAAGAATGCATATATCCGGCTAATGCCGGACAGCGCGTGACTTCAAAAAAGGCATAACATATCCGGAGCACTTGCAATGACGACCGTGACCAGCCAGTCACCAAAAATAACTGAAGCCACAACCGTTTCACTGATTGTGGTTGTCAGCTTCTGCCACATGTTCAACGATATTATGCAATCGCTGCTGTCAGCGATCTATCCGTTGATTAAAACCAATTATAATCTGGATTTCCGTCAGATCGGCTTCCTGACCATGACCTTCCAGATCACGGCCTCCCTTCTGCAACCGGTCATCGGCATTATCACCGATCGCTGGCCGATGCCTTATTCTCTGCCACTCTCCAGTGTCAGCACATTCACCGGTCTTTTGCTGCTCGCCAATGCCGACAGCTATACGGTGCTGCTGATCGGCTCCAGCCTGATTGGTCTGGGATCGGCGATCTTTCATCCAGAGGCTTCACGTGTGGCGCGTATTGCCTCCGGTGGTCGCCACGGCTTTGCCCAGTCCCTGTTTCAGGTCGGCGGCAATTTCGGCTCGGCACTCGGCCCTCTGCTTGCCGCTTTCATCATTCTGCCAAATGGTCAGTCGAGCGTTGCATGGCTGGCAATCATTGCGGTTTTCGGCTTTATCGCGCTGACCCGCGTCAGCCGCTGGTATGCTGAAAAACAGCGTCAGAGCAAAAACAAACCTGCTGCAGACCGCACTCTGCCGCTGCCGCAGGGACGCGTGATGTTCGCCATTTTGGTTCTGGTGCTGCTCACCACGACCAAGAATGTGTATATGGCCAGTATTTCCAGCTATTTCACCTTCTTCGTCATCGAGAAATTCGATGTCACGGTACAAAATGCCCAGCTGATGCTGTTCCTGTTCCTCGGTGCATCGGCAGCCGGCGTTTTCATCGGCGGCCCGATCGGTGACAGAATGGGCGCCCGTTTCGTCATCTGGTTCTCGATCCTCGGCGTTATTCCTTTCGCCCTGATGATGCCTTATGCCAACCTGTTCTGGACCTGTGTTCTGGCCGTTGTCATCGGCATTATCTTCTCCTCGGCATTCTCCGCAATTGTGGTCTTTGCGCAGGAACTGGTACCGGGACGTGTCGGCATGATCGCCGGTGTGTTCTTCGGCTTCGCATTCGGCGCAGGCGGTATCGGAGCTGCATTGCTCGGCGATTTTGCCGACAGCCACGGCATTGAATATGTCTACTGGCTGTGTTCATTCCTGCCACTGCTGGGCGTGCTGACAATATTGCTGCCGCGCCTGCCGAAAAAAATGGCCGCATAATCGGCCTAGAAAAGAGAACGGGGAAGACCTTGCGGTCTTCCCCGTTTTTTATCTCAATCATTATTCCGGAGCGCACTTTTCCGTCGGGACCTAATCGCCGGAAAAGCAAAAACGGGAACCGCCGCCTGCTCCGGAACAAAGACCGGATATTATTTCTTGATGCTTTCCAGCAGCTCGTCATAAGCCTTGCAGGCTTCATTCATATCAGTGGTACCCTGATATTTGGTCTGCATTTCCTGCGACTTTGTCATAATTTCCTGAGCGCGGCTCGGATCTTTCGTCAACACTTCCTGAATTGCAGCAGTTAAGTCTGTTGCTTTCTTGGTCAGTTCTTCCTGCGTGCAGGCAGATGCTGCGGAACTTGCAGCAGCAGAGATGAGCAGTGCAGAAAAGGATGCAGCAACCAGTGTTTTGAATTTCATAGAAGTATCTCTCTTTATGATCTGTCGATAAACGAGCAATATTTTATGCACCGGCAGCTTATGTTGGTGTTTTTATCTTTCAAAATAACAAATTATTTTCACTTAAAACAAAAACCACCTGCCAGTGACAATATTTCCATTTCTGCCGAAAATGGATTATAGAAAGCAACAGGACTATGGGGGGAGCAATATGTTGCGAGTAGTGTTTTTGTCTGTTTCGGTACTGGGTATGACGACAAATGTCTGGGCACAGCCCATAGATACATACTGGGCACGCTTGAGCAAACAGGATCATTACAACTCATCAGGCGTGGCGCTGAACTCCGCAGCCACGATTATCCGTCAGGATCGCGCCAATTTTTACATTTTTGGCAAAATGGATCCGGAAGATGAATCCGATGTGTTTTTCAACGACAAGGCGAACCGCGCAAAGCTGGAGAAAATGCTTTCCGAAGGCTCACTTTCCGACCGCGACCGTGCAATTATTGAAAACGGCACACCGCTGATACGCGTGGATATTCATCCGGAACATGTCGAAGTCACTGTCGCGCAGGACTAGAGCGTGTCGCGTTTAATTGCACACGCTGCGCTTGCTCTAAACAGATTTCAGGTCTTTCCAGAAATAGATCGTACCGGTCAAAGTGCCGAAAGGATCGAGAGCGAAATCCGGCACCTCGCCGACCCGCTTAAAGCCCAGCCGCTCATAGACTGACACCGCAAGACTGTCACTTGCCGTATCAAGCATCAGATGTGTGCGGCCATGCTGCAATGCCAGAGCTTCCGCAGCCTGCATCAGCAATGTTGCCACACCGCGCCCGCGACAGGAGACAGAGGTCATCAGCTTGCTGATCTCCGCACGATGCGGCTGGTTCGCGGTCTGCACCAGAACCAGACTGACTGTACCGGCAAGCTTCTCACCGTCAAAAGCACCGAGAATAATCCGCTCTCCGCTCTGCGCAGAGTTCATCGCACCCTCCCAGAATGCCTCTGCCGTTTCCGGCTCAAGAGGATGCATGAAGCTGACAGAGCCGCCGCTGGCGACTGTTTCAACCAGAAGATCGCGCAGCTGTGCGATATGTATATTATCATAAGGCAGAGGTTTAATTTCGAAGCCAGTCATAACCATCAGCTTTCACAAGAATGAAAATCCGCATAAATTATTTGGAGCGTGTTCCTGCTGTAAACAGCATAAATTACTAGCTTTAAAAAAATCAATAAATATTTGAATTATCTAATTTAAAACAGAGCCAATATGCTCTCAAAATAAAAAAGCAATTTAAAAAACTTGCCCTCATAATCGGGCAAACTTGCTGGTCATAATTAGGAAAGCTGCTTAAGAGCAACCTTAGCAATGGTCTGGGGGCTGATGTGTATCAAATTCTTTTAAAAGCAACATTCGTGACTGCCTTGGTCGTCGCGTTGAGCCAGATATTTTCATTCAGCATCCGTTATGCATCCGGCCAGCCCTTCACTGCTTTTGTTTTTCTGATGAATTCAATCATGCCTGTACTGACCGGCTTTCCGATCAGCATGTATATTTTCATACAAAATGCCAAACTGAAAAAGACATCAGATGAGCTGACTGAGGCTAACAGGCTGTTGCAGATACGCGCCGACACTGACAGCATGACCGGTCTTCTGAACAGAAATGCTTTTCTCGAGCAGGTCAAACACGCCAACAAAAACTGCACGCAAGCAGCATTGCTGGTGATAGACGCCGATAATTTTAAAAATATCAATGATCTTTACGGTCATCACGCCGGTGACAAAGCTCTGACTGCAATTGTCAGCGCGCTTCGCTCGTCATTGCGGGTGGATGACCTTATCGGCCGTATCGGCGGTGAAGAATTTGCCGTATTCCTCAGCAATACCGATATGGCTGAGGCGCAGAATATTGCCGAGCAATTACGCAAGAGCGTTGAGGCAATCAATTTCACGCCCTTGCCGGATCAGCCTTATCCGCTGACAATCAGCATCGGCATCGCCCTTTCCTCCGGCATTGTGACCACCGCACAGCTCATCCGTATGGCAGATCAAAGCCTGTATCAGGCAAAAGCAAACGGCCGCAATCAGGTGGTACTCAACCAGCAAAGCCTTAGCCACAACCGCAACACCATCGGTTAAGACGATTATTAGCGCACGGACATATCAGCTCACAAAAAAGACCGTTCGCAAAGTCTGCAGAACAGTCTTTTTCGTTTGAGTGCTAGTGAAAGCGCTTATTCGAGTCCGAGAAACTGAAACGGTTCTGTTTCCTTAAACTGCTCATTCACATTGCCGGCAAAAACATTGGTCTGATTTTCACCCAGATCGAGCTTTTTGACCTTACCGGTCTCAGCGGAGAAATCCATGCCTTTCAGATCGACCCAGAATGTATTGGGTGTGAGGGCAGACTCAAAGAAATAGAGTTTGCGCTTCTGATCGGCCACAGTTCTCCAGCGTGTGGAAGAGATATTCGGCTGATCCGGTGTGGTAATACCATATGGCACCGACACATTGCGAATAACGCCAAACACACTTGCCAGCGCCACATCCGGATTTTCGCTCTTCGGAATGGCATTAATATAGAATGATGCGCGGGCAAAACGGTCTGCGGCACGATTGGTGCCCGGCAGCATGACTGTGCCGCCGATTTGCTGCCAATAGCTGTTCAGTGCCAGCTGCTGGTCAAAAGTCGGGGAATTCGTCATGACCTGATATTTACGGTTGTGATGAATAACCTGCTTGCCGTCGATATATTCGATAATTGCGCTGTCACCACTCGCATCGGAAATGGCCAGATGCAGCGTTGCCAGTCTGCTTTCACCCGGAACTTTATCGGTAACAATTGTATAAGGCTCGGTCTTCAGCGCGGCGACGGCCTCTTCCACCGTTGCATAATTATCAAGCACATATTGCGCCCAGGCAGCAATTGTCAGGCCGGGCTTGTCTTTTGTAAATTCCGGATATTCGGATTCTACCAGCCATAAAACGCTGGCAGAAAGCCCGACTTCATTCATGCCGTCTGTGGTTGCAATATCATAGCCCGAAGCGATGACGCTGCCATATTTCGATGTCCACTCAATCGAGTTTTCACCGGCCTCGCCATTCCGCTTCATACCCTTCGGAAACAGCCAGAGATTGGTCGCCACATCCACTTTCCAGTCCATGGAACGGGCCGTGATCACATCATCATTTGCACCCTGATAGACGACACGGGTGCAGGCTTCCGCAATCAGCGGCGAAGCGAATAAGGACAATGCAACTGTTTTAGCCACAAGCGCGGAACGAACCGCTTTACGGTGCAGAAACATCAGAAAACCCCGCTTTTTGAATAAGATCAGAACCGCATGGACAGGCCGAGAACCGGACCGTGCTGCACGACATCCCATTTAAAGGTGTGGCCGGTAAAATCGTCACCCTGATAATCCTGCGACAGAACGCGGTAGCCAATGCGCAGATTGGTCGGGCGGTCAAACAGGAAAGTCCGGTAGCCGAGATAGGCCTGTGCATTCACGCTGAGTTTGGAACCGACACCGAAACCGCCGATATCAGCCTCACCGGACAGGTTCCAGCGCTCGTTCAGATCAGTTTTCAGACGCACACCGATAAACGGGTCTGTCCATTCTGCTTTTTTGGTGACACTGAATCTTCCGACAGCAAGATCAGCTTTGATCTTTGTCCAGCGTACACCCACTGTCGGCTCGACTGTAAAACGCTGCGGATCATTGAAAACAGTTACGCCGCCCAGTTCCTGCTCATAAACGCGATAGAATGCACCACCGGCAATCGAGGTTGTCTTCACATTCAGAGCCAGCTCATTGGCGAACAGGTTTTCGTCCTGTGTGGTGGAAACATATTGACCGTCGATATAAAAACCCAGCGGGCCTTTAACAATCTCAACATTTCCCATCACCGCCATATCAAGATTATCAAAAATCTCGGAGAACGGGATATTCACATCCGTATGAATACCGGCCAGAGCAGATTTACCTTTGAGCGAAGCACCCCAGACATAAGGACTGACGATAATCTTCCAGCCATCTTCGGCAATATATTGCGGCTGAGCCACATCGGCAGCCATTGCGTTACACATCATAGCCAGACCGGAAAACGCTGAAGTCGTTAGAAGTGCAATATTACGCATAAGCAGGCATGCCCCTTGCCGATAAATTAAGAATCTATTGAGAAAATAGATGATTATGGCAGCGGGTCAACTTCCGTCCGAAGTATTCAGCCGGCATTTCCAATAAATAACATGATAAGACAAAAATAAATTGAACAAGCGGATTAAAAAAGCTGCAACAGCAAGCAATATTCAAACGGTTTTTATTTCCAGATCATAGACCAGCACACCACCTGTACCGCCCTGCGCCGCAGCCACAATTTTCGCGCCGGTTTTCTGATGCTCAGGATCAGCAAGATAGGTATCACGGGATTCAGCATCAGCAAAATCCACAATAAAACCTTCCGAATAACCTTTATCCATGCCGGTTTCAGGGCTGACATTCTTACCAAGATGCACGGCGAGGAGCCCTTTTAAGCGAAATTTTAATGCCACGATTTCTGCAAAAATCGCATCCTTCTCAGCCTGTGAAACCGATGCTTTAAAGTGAATGAAGACACAGTGACGGATCATAAGGTTGCCTATCTAATTTGTGTCCGTGCACGCGGACGGAAATCATTGCGCTCATCGGCAAAAATCGCGGCAGGCAGCGGCGGTAAACCGCGGATAATATCCGCTGCTTTTTCTCCCACCATAATTGTTGGCGCATTGGTATTGCAGGACGGCACGCGCGGCATCACCGAACTGTCACAGACACGCAGTCCCTCCAGCCCATGAACTTTAAGATCAAGACCGACAACTGCATCCTCACCCGTTCCCATTTTGCAGGTGCCTACCGGATGATGATCGGTTTTCGCATTGGCACAACCATAATCAAACAAGTCCTGATCACTCATCACCTGCTTACCCGGTAGTTTTTCCGCCAGAATAAAAGGTTTCAAAGCCGCCTGATCGAAAATTTCACGCGCGATTTTCAATCCCTCAATCGACATTTTAACATCATGGGGATCAGACCAGTAATTCGGGTCAATCAGCGGCGCAGCCGCCGGATCAGCCGAGCGCAACCGCACCGTGCCGCGCGAACGTGGATGCAGATAGGCGGAATTAAGCGTGACACCGGCATTTTTGAGTTTTGCAACACCGGCTTCGATACCGGAGCCGAGGCCAAGATGAAACTGGATATCCGGCGAACGAGCTTGCGGGTCTGCATACCAGAAACCGCCGGTCTCAAACAGGCTGGATGCGACAGGCCCTGAGCGGAACAACATATATTCCAGCCCTGCCCACAATGTGCGATGCAGCTTGGCGACATTGTCATAGGTATGATCGCCCGTGCATTCTGAAATCACAAACAGGTCAAGATGATCCTGCATATTGGAACCCACACCGGCCAGATCATGCTGAACCGCAACACCGGCAGATTTCAGATGATCCGCAGGACCAATACCCGATTGCAGCAATAGTTTCGGCGAGCCGATAGCACCGGAGCACACCAGCACTTCGCGCTCGGCGCGGATAATCTCTGTGCCTCGGGTCGTGGCAATTTCCACACCAACTGCCTGCGATCCTTCCAGCACAATGCGCGTTACGGCAGCGCCGAGCCGGATTGTCAGGTTCTTGCGGTTTTTAACCGGCTCAAGATAAGCAAGGGCTGCCGAAGAGCGGCGGCGGTTACGTTGCGTCAGCTGATAGAACCCGACACCGGCCTGTGTCTTACCGTTAAAATCATGATTATAGGGAATACCAAGCTCCTGCCCCGCGCGGATATACGCATCGCAAATCGGCAAGGCAGAAACCGGCATCGACACGCCAAGCGGCCCGCCATAGGCATGATAATCATCAGCAAAACGCTGATTATCCTCAGCACGTTTGAAATATGGCAGAACCTCGCGATAGCTCCAGCCTTTGCAACCGTCTTCCTCAGCCCAGAGATCATAATCCGCCGCATTACCGCGTGTATAAAGCTGGGCATTAATCGTCGAACCGCCGCCGATGACTTTAGCCTGTGTATAGCGCAGCACCCGCCCCTTCATATGTTTTTGCGGAACAGTCTCCCAGCCCCAGCTGGCAACACCTTTGGTCATCTTTGCAAAGCCTGCAGGCATATGAAACAACGGATTACGGTCGCTGCCACCGGCTTCCAGCAGCAAAACCTTCACATCAGGGTCTTCTGACAAGCGGTTTGCCAGAACACAACCGGCAGGCCCCGCACCGGTGATAATATAATCATAATGCATGGTTCTGATCCTTAAATCAGGTCATTTCAGAAATGCACGTCAGAAGCGCGCAATTGACAGGCCGCCATCCGCAGCAATCACTGTTCCCGTGGCAAAATGCATGGCACCGGAGGCAAGACCGGCACAAATCGCTCCGATATCCGCCGCCTCTCCCCAACGTCCGGCAGGCACCAGTCCTTCAGCAATCAGCGCATCATATTTTTCTGAGACTTTTGCAGTCATATCTGTGCGGATAATGCCGGGACGAACCTCAAAAACCGCAATACCACTCTGAGCAAGCCGCAAAGCCAGCCCCTGACTAAATGCCGATAAACCTGCTTTGCTGACACAATAATCCAACCGCTCGGGTGAACTGGCAGATGCGGAAACCGAGGTAATATTAATGATTGTACGGGCTTTCTGACTGTGCTTCACCGCCAACATTGAGCGTACAACAGCCTGCGTAAAAAAGATTGTACCCCGCAGATTAACATTCATGACCGTGTCAAAATTCTCCGGAAGCAACTCCAGAAAATCCCCGCGTATAACCGAGCCGATACCCGCATTATTCACAAGGCAATCAATTGTGCCAAAGTGCTGAAATATCGCATCAACCGTTGTTTGATGCTGACTGATATCAGACAAATCCGACTGCCAGTAATGCGCATCGGCACCCAGCGCACCGAGTTCCGCGAGTACAGGATCGTCAGTCTGAACGGCCTCTATTCCGGTGACCGCTATATCAAATTCCGACTGCGCAAGCGCTTTGGCAATCGCGAAGCCAATACCGCGACGGCCGCCGGTAATCAGAGCAACGGGACGCTGTGCAACTGTCATGACTGCAAATCCTTTGCAGAAATATGTGCGGCCACACGCAACGCCTGCGCAGCAATTGTGAGTGCAGGATTAACCGCTGCAGATGTCGGCAAAAAAGATGCATCAACCACAAACAGATTGGGATGGTCATAGGCACGGCAAAAAACATCCAGCGGTGCCTGTGCCGGATCACTCCCCATCCGCACCGTTCCGCATTGATGTGACGGTGTACGCTTGTCAAAAACACGGGACAAAACGAGCGGAAAGCCAGCCGCCTTCAGCACTATTTTCAGCTTTTTCACCAGATCAAGATGCGCCTGCCAATTGGTGCGCTGCCACTGCATGATGATGCGCTCGCCATCCACCATAATCCGGCTGTCCGGATGCGGAAGATCCTCGCTCATCGCGTAGAAATCGATGGCATGGGCGGAGAGTTTATTCAGCATCCATAGTGGTACTTGCGGCAGGCTGGCTTTGAGAATCTGTCCGGAAATACGCCCCAAAAGCTGTACATTCCCTAAAGGGGCGCCACCCTCGCCATCGGAAAGATAGAAATCATTAAGGCCGAAAGTCTTTTGATAAACGGATGTGTTTTTATACCATGGCGACACAGCCAGAACCGCACTCGCATTATGATTCATGAAGTTACGGCCAACCTGCCCTGAGGAATTGGCCAATCCCTGAACGTGCTGCGCATTGGCTGAGCGCAGCAGCAAAGCGGCAGATTGCACCGCTCCAGCAGACAGGATCACCAGTTTCGGTGTCAGGCGATGCTCAGTGCCGTCTTTCACATAGCAGACACTCTCAATATGCCTATCATCAGCCGCCGTGTTCAGTTTTGTAACCCGTGCCCCCGTTTGCAAGCGTATATTGGAATGCTGCAAAGCTTTGGCCAGCGCAGTCGTTTCAGCATCCATTTTGCCGTCATCGCAATTGGGATGCGCATCCCACGGCGTTTTCGCCTTGCGCAACCAACGCTCCACGTCCACACCCAGAGGCAGTGAAAAAGGCTGCAAACCATTAGCCTTCAGCCGTGCCCTTACCTTAGCAATTGCAGGCTCTTCCGGCACAGGCGGAAAGGCATAGGCTTGCGAATGAAACGGCTCAGTCGGATCGTCACCCGCAGCGCCCCGCACCTGATAAAGCTGCTCGGCCTCGCAATACCACGGCTCAAGCTCTTCATAGGCGAACGGCCATGCAGGAGACACGCCCTCTCTGTGTTGCATCTCCTCAAAATCCTCGGCACGGTAACGCAACAGCACCGCACCATAGAATTTTGAATTGCCGCCGACATTGTAATAATTACCGGGATTAAAAGCGGTATATCCGCCTGCACTGCCGCTTTTCTCATACCAAAACTCGTCTGGCCGGAAAAAGCCGCGCTGAAAAATTGCAGCCTGATCGCGATTTTCCGGTCTGTCCGGCAAATGCCCGCCAGCCTCAAGGATCAGAATATCAGCGCCGCTCGCCGCCAGCCCCGAAGCGATTGTTGCCCCGCCGATGCCTGAACCGATAATGACAATATCCGGTTGCTTTGATGAAGAAACACTCATGCACTTATCTCACGCAATACGCTGTTGCGTTTGCGGATCAAAGAACACAGCTTTATCCAGATTAAAGGCCAGCCGCGCGGTCTGCCCCGCATGGATATGCGCATCTGCCCGCAATCGCGCTACCACTTCCTTACCGCCGAGCTTGGTCACGGCAAAAGTGTCCGAACCTGCCGGTTCTACAACTTCGATATGGCAATCACCTTCCGCGATTGTGCCCGCATTGCGGTCTGTTCCGTCAGGATCAGTCAGCGCCTCAGGACGGATACCGAAGACCACTTGTTTACCGGCATAGGCATCCAGTTCCTTCTGTCTCGCAGGCACCGGCAGTTTCAGCGGGCCGCTATCTGGTCGCTCAAGTGAAATCTGCAGCCCCTGCGCACTGTTTTCTACAGTTGCTGTCAGCAAATTCATGGCTGGTGAGCCCATAAAATCCGCTACGAACATATTGACCGGACTGTTATAAATTTCTGCCGGTGTGCCGAATTGCTGCAGAATTCCGTCTTTAAGAACGGCAATTTTTGTTGCCAGTGTCATCGCTTCAATCTGGTCATGGGTCACATAAACGATTGTGGTTTTCATACGCTGATGCAGACGTTTGATCTCAGTGCGCATATCTACACGCAGTTTGGCATCAAGATTGGATAATGGTTCATCAAACAGAAAGACCTGCGGATTGCGCACCAGCGCCCGCCCCATTGCCACACGCTGGCGCTGCCCGCCGGAGAGCTGGCTGGGTTTGCGATCCAGTAAATGCCCGATCTGCAACATTTCCGATACGTCGCGAATGGCTTTTTCACGTTCGTCTTTCGGAACGCCGCGCACTTCCATGCCGAATGCGATATTTCCGGCAACCGTCATATTCGGATAAAGCGCATAGGACTGAAATACCATGGCAATATCGCGCTTGGACGGCGGCAGATCAGCGACCGCTTGACCATTAATAGCAATATCACCCGCGCTGATCGGCTCCAGTCCGGCAATCGTGTTGAGCAAAGTGGATTTTCCGCAGCCGGACGGCCCGACAAGCACCAGAAAACCGCCCTCCTCAACCTCAAGACTGATATCTTTGAGAATTTCTACCGCGCCGTATGACTTGCGAAGGTTTGTAATTTTAAGAAATGACATGCTTTATCCCTTCACAGCACCGGACATCAGACCACGTACAAAATAGCGGCCGGAAACGATGTAAACGATCAGCGTTGGCAGCGCGGCGAGGATCGCCGCTGCAAAATGAACATTATATTCCTTCACCCCCGTTGAGGATGAGACGAGATTATTCAGCGCCACCGTCATCGGCGTGGATGACGCACCGGAAAATGACGCACCGAACAGAAAGTCATTCCAGATATTCGTGAACTGCCAGATGACTGAAACCACGATAATCGGCCCCGAAGACGGCAGCAGAATGCGCCGGAAAATCTGCATGAAACTTGCCCCGTCGATCTGGGCGGCACGTACCAGTTCTGTCGGAAATGCCTCGTAATAATTCCGGAAATACAGAGTTGTGAAGCCAAGACCATAGATGACATGCACCATGATAAGCCCCCAGATTGAACCGGAGAGCCCCAGCATTCCGAGAATACGCGCCATCGGGATCAGCACAATCTGAAACGGAATGAAGCAGGACAGCAGCAGTAATCCGAAGAAAATATTCGAACCGCGAAAACTCCATTTGGTCAGCACATAGCCGTTGAGCGCGCCGACAATGGTGGAAATCGCAACAGCAGGCACCACCATCAGAATGGAATTGATGAAGAACGGCTTCACGCCGGTTGGCTGCACACCGATCTGCGCTGTAGACCATGCAGACAGCCACGGCTCGATCGTCCAGCTTTGTGGCAGATTGAGCATGCCGCCCTGCCGGATTTCCTCCAGCGGCTTGAAAGAATTGACCACCATCACATAAAGCGGCAGCAGATAATAAACAGCGAAGATCAGCAGCAGCGTATAGATCAGTGCCCGTGTCAGCCTTTTATGCGAGATTGCATTTTGCGGATTGTCAGAACCACTCATCAGCGCTTCCCTCCGCGAATTTCTGCATAAAGATACGGGATGATGATCGAGAAAATCATCGCCAGCATAATAATCGCCGAAGAAGCACCGATCCCCATCTGATTGCGGGTAAATGTATAGGAATACATAAAGGTTGCCGGCACTTCGGTTGCCTGTCCGGGGCCGCCGCCGGTCAAAGCAACAACAAGATCATAGGCCTTGATCGCCAGATGCGCGAGCACCACAAAAGCCGACAGGAAGACCGGTCGCATCATCGGGATAATAATCCGGCGATAGGTCGTAAATGTCGATGCGCCGTCTATCTGCGCGGCCTTGATGATTTCATTATCCACGCCGCGCAAACCAGCCAGAAACATCGCCATGATAAAACCGGAAGACTGCCAGACAGCTGCAATCACCACACAGTAAATCGCGTAATTGCGATCTTTAATCCAATTGAAGTGAAAGCTCTCCCAGCCCCAGACCTGCATCGTATGTTCAAGCCCGATGCCCGGATCGAGAAACCACTTCCATGCTGTACCGGTTACAATGAAAGACAGCGCCATCGGATAAAGATAGATCGGGCGCAGAAAACCTTCACCGCGTATCTTCTGATCCAGCATAATCGCCAGAAACAGCCCGATTACCGAGCAGATAATGATATAAAGCGACGCAAAAATCGCCAGATTGGAAATTGCCCGCCACCAGTGCGGCAGCGCCCAGAGCTTGGAATAATTCTCCAATCCTACAAAATTATAGGATGGCAACATCTTACTGTCTGTCAGCGACAGAAGCCCCGTATAGGCAATGAAGCCATACACAAAAATCAGGATAATAAAAAAGCTCGGAGCCAAGACAAGTTTTGGCAACAGCTCCTGCAACCAGCTGCGGCTATTCATGGTCAATCACCACACTTGGCACATATCCGGCCAGACAACCGGACAGGCGCTTAAAAAAATTCAATTTCAAATGCTGTCAATAAATGACCGGTCACAATCGGTGCCGGATCACAGAGGCTGCCCAAAGGCAGCCTCCGGTTTTGCAATCAGTTTACTGAGCGGCGGCAACGGCTGCCACAAGCTCTTTCACAGCTTCTTCCGAAGTCAGTTCACCGTTAAATTCGCGGGTTACAACGTCGTAAATCGCATTTTTAACAGCAGCAGGATTGGCATAGCCATGCGCCATGGAACCGAGCATTGTGCCCTTCTCACTGGCTTCCTTCACATCGGCGATTGCCTTTTTACCGCAGGCATCAAAGGCGGTATCCGGTACATCGGTACGTGCCGGTGCCGAACCTTTAACGACATTGAAAGCGGACTGGAATGTCGGGCTTTCAATCGCGGAAGCCATTTGCAGCTGCGCCGGAACTTTGTCTTCCGCAACTTTGAACATCGCAAACATATCGGAGTTGAAAGTTACAGCGCCCTGTGTCCCCGGATAACGCATACAGACGAAATCCTCACCCGGTTTCTTACCGGCTTTGACAAATTCGCCCTTTGCCCAGTCGCCCATAAATTGCAGACCGGCTTTCCCCTCAATCACCATCGCTGATGCCAGATTCCAGTCACGACCGGAGAAATTGTCATCCACATAAGAGCGCAGCTTGGTCATACGATCGAAAGCCTGTTTCATCGTATCACTGCCAAGGGCCTCCGGATCGAGATCAATAAAGGCTTTTTTGTAGAAATCCGTGCCGAATGACAGCACCACAGCATCAAAAATCGTGCCGTCCTGCCATGGCTGGCCGCCATGGGCTACAGGTGTAATGCCCTGTTCCTTGAACTTGTCCAGCAGTGCAATCAGCTCATCCCAATTGGCCGGTTCTTTACCGCCTGCCTTGTCGAGGGCTGCTTTGTTGATCCACATCCAGTTGGTGGTGTGAACATTCACCGGAGCGGCAATCCAGTGACCGTCATATTTGGCAAATTCCTGCAACGGTGCCGGAATAACCTTTTCCCAGCCTTCTTTACCCGCAACTTCATCCAGATTACCGAGTGCGCCTTCTTTTGCCCAGTCACGAATATCAAAACCGAGCATCTGCACGGCGGTCGGCGGATTTCCCGCTGTAACGCGGGCACGCAGAACGGTCATCGCTTCTGTACCGCCGCCACCGGCAACCGGCATATCCGTCCAGCCGATCCCTTTACCTTCGAGATCTTTCTTCAATACATCCAGAGCTGCCGCCTCGCCACCGGCTGTCCACCAGTGCAGCACCTCTACATTCTCCGCAGCCTGAGCCGCACCTGCCATAAAACCTAAAGCCATTGCTGTTGTTGTCATAAACTTGCGCATCGTATTCCTCCCGTTTGCAAGTTGTCAGCAGCGGAATCCTCCCGCTTGGTCATTACGTGCTGTCCTCCCGAACAGCATAAATTTTCGGCTCGCAAGATTGATCGGGCTATTCTTTTACGACCAACCGTCAGGCGAAATAGGACGTTACAATTCTCCGTTCGTCAAGCAGTGTTCTGCAAAATTCAAATCGATTAAAATATTATTCTTCAGCCGCGCTCCCGCTACGCACCCAAAGCGTTTTTCGTGAGCCGATATGCATATTCAGAGTTTTTGTTTCTGTGTAATCTTCAACGGCATGGCGGCCAAGCTCTCTGCCCTGCCCGGATTGTTTATAGCCGCCAAACGGCAATTCCGATGCGCCATCCATGAAAGTGTTCATCCAGATTGTACCAGAACGCACCTTGCGCCCCACAGTCAGGCATGTATCGAAATCACGGCTCCAGACACTGGCTGACAGGCCGTAATCTATGGAATTTGCAATATGAATTGCCTCTTCCGCAGTTTCAAATGTCAGCACAGACAAGACAGGGCCGAACACTTCCTCACGCGCCACGGCCATATCCGGCGTAACGCCCGACAGCAAAGTCAGCTCCATATATTGACCGCTGTCAAAATCCACGGTTCCGCCGCCGGCACTCACTGCTGCGCCATCCGCTTTGGCACCGGATATATAGGTTTTGATTTTCTCCAGATGCTGCTGACTGATAATTGCACCGACCTGCGTTTGCGGATCAAGCGGATCACCCAGTCTCACCTTTTTTGTAAGATCAATAATGCGGGAGATCACATCATCCGCGATATCTTTATGCAGAATCAGACGTGAACCCGCATTGCAACATTCACCGGCATTGAAATAAGCTCCGAATACCGCAGCATCGATAAATGCATCCAGATCAGCATCCGGAAAGACAATTTGCGGGTTCTTACCGCCAAGCTCCAGCGATACTTTTTTCAGTGTCTGAGCTGCATTCGCCATAATCAGACGACCGACACCGGTTGAACCGGTGAAAGACACCATATCCACATCGGCATGCGTGCTCAGCAGCGCACCCGCACCGGCACCTGTACCGGTGATAATATTCACAACACCGGCAGGAACACCCGCTTCGGTCAGAATTTCACCGAGGATCAGTGTGGAAGCTGATGTCATTTCCGAAGGTTTGACCACACAGGAACATCCGGCAGCAAGAGCAAAAGGCAGCTTCTGGCTGATAATCAGAAACGGAAAATTCCACGGCGTAATCATCGACACAACGCCGATTGCCTCACGCAACACAACGCCCAGCGTGCCGTCACCGAGCGTATTATAACTCTCACCATGCAAATCACGGGCAAGTGCCGCCGCATAGCGCCAGATATCAACAGCACCGGCAATCTCGCCCCGCACCTGACTGATCGGCTTTCCGGCTTCGACAGCATCCCAGAAGCTCAGTTCTTCTGCACGTTTTTCAATCATATCCGCGATTTTCAGCAGGATATTGGAGCGTTCGGCACCGGTTTTGCTGTGCCATATTCCTGTATCAAAGCTTTGTTTTGCAGCTGCAATCGCGCGTTCTGCATCAATATGACTGCCTTCAGGATAACGGCTCACCGGCACTCCGTGCCCCGGCGCAATGCGTTCCAGCATCCTGCCGGAGACTGCGGCCCCCCATTCGCCAGCAATCAGCATTTTAAAATCACGAACAGCAATATCTGCCGGAGTCTTGGGCGCAATCAGAACGGCCATTACCATTCTCCTTTAAAATTTGCCGGACGTTTGCCGCTGAAAGCCGCAACCCCCTCCCTGAGATCACCGGTCTTGGCAACCAGCATCGAACCAAGTGCCTCAACGGCTGCGCCATTATCCTCGCCATTGGCAACACCGATCATCAGCTTGGATATTTCAAGCGCCGCAGGTCCGCGTGTCACAATACGCGCTGCGTAGGTCTTGGCAGCCTCCAAAGCTGAGCCGCTTTCAACAACCTGATCCACCAGCCCCAATTTGCAGGCTTCTTCAGCAGCGAACATCTCGCCGCCCAGCACCATACGCCGGATAATCTGCGCACCAAAACGCTGCACCAGACGCTGTGTGCCAGACCAGCCGGGAACCATGCCGAGCGATGTTTCTGGCAGGCCGATTGTAACATGTTTTTCCGCAATGCGGATATCCGCCGCTCCGGCAAGTTCCAGCCCGCCACCAAGAGCATGACCATTTATCGCGGCGATCAGCGGCATCCGCAATGTTGCCAACCGCTCAAAAACCCGATGTCCGAAACGCACCCATTGATGGCCGAATTCATTGGCCTGCATCGCGCCCCATGCTTTGATATCACCACCGGCAGAAAAGGCCTTGCCCACGCCGGTGAGAATAACAGCCCGCACAGCACTATCCGCCTCAACCGCATCACAGGCCGCCGACAATTCCTTCAGCATTTCAATATCAAATGCATTGAGCTTATCCGGTCGTGTGACAGTGATCGTGGCAATGGCACCGTCACGGGAAGTTATGATACGCGGCTCAGCCATGAGCTGCCCCCTCGATCTGCTCTTGCAAGATACGCTGCGGTTTTTCCGGCAAAGTCAGGCCAAGAATCTCATCCCTGAATAAAGCCGCATCCATCAGTTTCAGTTCCGGCGAAATGATGAGCGGAAATTCCGACTGCTCCAGAATATGCGCCTGCAAATCCACACCCGGTGCAATTTCCGTGAGCATAATGCCTTGTGATGTCAGCTTCATCACGCAGCGCTCAGTCACATAGGTAATATCCTGTCCTTGCGCGACGGCACGGCTGCCGGAAAATGTGACATGCTCCGTTTTATTGACCAGTTTCTTCAGCTTGCCTTCTTTTTCAATGACCAGTCTTCCGCCCTCAATGCCGAGCTTTGCTCCCGCATTGAACATGCCGGAAAAGACAATCTTCTTTGCCCGCGCAGTAATATCGACAAAACCACCAGCGCCCGCCGTCACATGCGGGCGGAAAGACAACCGCGATACATTGACGGAGCCGTCACGCCCGATCTCAAGAAAGGACAGCAGCGAAGCATCAAAGCCGCCGCCCTGAAAATAGGTAAACTGATAGGGCGAAGGCATATAGGCATCAGCATTGGAGGCGCAACCGAATGCAAAATCCAGCAGCGGCACACCGCCGACAGCGCCCTGCTCGATCACCCATGTGACTGAACCGTGCAGCCCCTCTTCCATCAGAATACGCGGCACATTGGCTGAAATACCAAAACCGAGATTAACGCAGCTTCCCGCTTCAAGCTCCTGCGCAACACGGCGCGCAATAACCTTCTGCACATTGAATTCTGGTACGCGGAAACTCTCCAATGGTCTGAAAATCTCACCGGAAATCGCCGGATCATAAAGGGTCTGCGTTGTCTGCTTCTGTTCAGGATCAACAATAATATAATCGACCAGCATCCCCGGAACACGCACATCATGCGGCTTCAGCGAGCCCTGCTTGGTAATGCGCTTCACCTGCGCGATAACAATGCCGCCATTATTGCGGGCGGCCAATGCCTGATCCAGCCCGCCGAGAGTGGCTCCCTCATGCTCATAAGTGAGATTGCCGTGTTCATCAGCCGTTGTTGCCCGAATAATGGCAACCTGCGGTATGATATTGGGAAAATAGAGCCATTCTTCATCCGCAAATTCGATCTTGCGCACGAGCGGCTCCCGCTGTGCTGCCTCGTTCATGGCGCAGCCCTGCCGGTCAGGATCGACAAAAGTATCCAGTCCGATTTTAGTTATCACGCCAGGTCGTTTGGCAGCAGCCTCACGATGCATATCGAACAGAATGCCGGAAGGCATATTATAGGCAGGAATTTCATTCGCGCCGATCATCTGCCAGATCAGCGGCGGTTCTGCCGATGACGGGCCGGACGGATAGGAGCCGCCGATAATTTTCGCCAGCAGACCTTTTTTGGCAATATGATCAATACCTTTAATACCGCTCATATCCCCAGCCGCAATCGGATGCAGCGTCGTGAGATTACGCGGATGCCCCGTTGCCTCAAAGTGCTCACCGATAGCTCTGAGCATCAGATCAGGGCAACCAAGCCCGCTTGATGAGGAAACGGTAACCACTGCATGATCGGGGATCAGAGCCGCAGCCTGTGCGGGAGTAATATGCTTGCTCATATTATCACTCTCCCAAACCGGTTCTGATTTGCACGGCACTGCCGCTTTTCACGGATTGCGCCACAGCAAGCGCGGTTGCTAGTGACCAGACACCATCGGTCCCACTTGCAGAAACTGCGCCTTTGCCCTTAACTGCATTGTGAAATGCCTCCAGCGCGGCTTCATAAAGATTGCGCTGCTCCAGCGGCAAAACCTGCTCACCTTCCGCATTGCGCAAAATGACAGAACCAACCGGCTTCTGCGTCATCACATTACGGGCAATCAGTGAGCCTTCTGTTCCATGCACTTCAAAACCTGTTTCGGCAAATTGCGTGGTGAACCCATCATGAAACTGAGCCAGCACACCGGATTTAAAGCGCAGAACGCCCATTACCGCATCTTCCAGCCCTTGTTTTCCCATCCCGCCGGACTGACCGAAAGCCACCGCCTCAACCGGATCATCATTCAGCACAAAGCGCAGTGTGTCCGCATCATGCACGGTTATATCGAGGATAACACCGCCACCGGCCTGCGGCCTATCAAGTCGCCAGCCCTGCAAATGCGGCGGTAGATAAACCGCATGAAAAACCCGTGCGGAAAGTGGTTTGCCGATCCTGCCTGCAGCAATGGCGTCACGCATGGCACGATGACTGGCAGCATTGCGCAAATGATGATTGGTGGCAAAAACCACCCCCGCCGCTCTGGCCGCCTCAACCATGGCACGGGCATCTTCAAGGGAAAGTGCCAGCGGTTTTTCACACAGCACATGCTTGCCTGCTTTTATCGCAGCGATAGCCTGATCGCGATGCAGCTCATTTGTGGTCGAGATATAGACAGCATCGGTTTCCGTATCATTGACCAGCGCATCAAGCGTGGTGACAGATCGGGGAATTCTGTTCTCTTCCGCATAGGTGGCGCCGCGCTCAGCACTGCTGCTCATCACGCTGACAACCTCACCACCCGTTGCACGGATTGCATCAATCACCCATTCTGAGGCGATTGTACTTGCGCCGATAAGACCCCACCGAACTGTCATCCCGTAATCCTCCGCTGTTCCCCTTGCCTTGTCGCACCGCAGCTTTCCCGCACGACTAGGCGCACAGAACTGACAATCGCCTCGGCTTCCGGTTGCCCTGCATTGATTTGCTTGAGCAGTAACTGTGCCGCCTTTTGCCCCATGCCCTGCGGATCGACGGAGACCGTGGTAAGTGCCGGAACCGCAGATTTGGCCTCAATCACATCGTCAAAACCGATAACGGCAAAATCAGCCCCCGGTTCCAAGCGCTGCGCCCGCAACCCGTCACACACACCGAATGCCACCGCATCATTGAAACAAAGCGCGGCTGTCGGTTTGTCAGCAAGCTGCATTGCGCGCATTATGGCATCCACACCACCGGCGCGGGACGGCGCAGAACCGATAACCAACGCCTCTTCAAGCACAATGCCTGCCCGTTGCAGAGCATCCGCATAACCCTGATAGCGCTCAGTAAACACGCCCGTATCAGCAAAACCGCCGAGAAAAGCGATGCGGCGATGCCCCAGCGCCACCAGATGCTCAACCGCAGCCATCGCCCCGCCGTGATTATCCGACATCAGAGAAGAAACTTTGGCACCAGCCACATTACGCACAGTCGCAACAACCGGAATTCCGCTGGCGATCAGCGGCTTCAGATCAATGGCTTGCGTGCCGCGCGCAGGCGACACAATCAGTCCGGAAATACCGTGCTCACGCATAGAGGTAATGACTTCGCGCTGACGATCCGGACTTTCTCCCGTATGCGAGAGAAACTGCACATAGCCTGCCGACTGCACCACCATATCAACCCCGACCGCAAGTTCTGCGAAGAAGCTGTTGGTCAGATCATTGACGACAAGGCCGATAATTTTTGAATTGGAGCCGGACCGGCGCAGATTGGCCGCACCGCGATTATAGACATAACCAAGCTCGCGGATAACAGCGGTCACTTTAGCTCTTGTGGCCTCATTCACCAGCGGAGAATTTTGCAAAACAAGCGATACGGTCGACTTGGACACGCCCGCAGCCTGTGCAATTTCAACAACGGTGACACGCTTTTTATTCACGGCATTCTCCCTGTCTTCCTCATAAAATTAGATCGTTCCAAATTTGTCAAGTGAAGATTAATCCGGAAAATCGATGCAAATTGCCTGTTGCATCTGCAAAAAATTGAATTACTCTTTCAAAAATTGGAACGATCTAAATTTTATCGCTTTTCCGGAGATTACAGCACCATGGCAATGTTGCGACTTCCGAATGCAGACGGCACCATCACAGACTATCATCTGACAGGCACTGTCGTGCCTCGTCCGCAAACGGCGCCGCAGTTCAATCGCATCGCCTATGCTGCCGCCCATATTGTCTCCGATCCGCTGCGTGAAACTGATCCGTGGAACCGCCCCGCCATAGACTGGGACGCAACCATGGCGTTTCGTCATCATCTCTGGAGCCTCGGCTTCAAAATCGCCGAAGCCATGGATACATCGCAACGCGGTATGGGGCTGGACTGGAACGGCGCACAGCAACTCATCCGCCGCTCACTGGAAACCGCCCGTACAGTCAAAGGTGCCGATCTCGCTTGCGGGATTGGAACTGACCAACTTGCCCCAGTTGAGGCCAGATCTCTTGATAATGTGATCAGAGCCTATGAAACCCAGCTGGAATTTGTGGAGAAACATGGCGGCCGCGCCATTATGATGGCCAGTCGCGCTCTGGCACATATCGCCCGCAGCCCCGATGATTATGCGCTTGTCTATGGTCGGATTCTCTCTCAGGCGCAGAACAAAATTGTCCTGCACTGGCTGGGTGAAATGTTTGACCCGCAACTTGGCGGCTACTGGACGGGTCAGGCAGACAGCCCCTTTGATGATGCACTCACAAATGTTCTGGCAATCATCAATGATAACCGTTCCCGTGTTGAAGGCATTAAAATCTCATTGCTCGACAGTGCCTGCGAGATTGCACTGCGCAATCGCCTGCCTGAGAATGTACTGTGCTTCACCGGCGATGACTTTAATTATGCAGAACTCATTGAGGGAGATGGCAATCGCTACAGTCATGCCCTGCTCGGCATTTTCGATGCTGTCGCTCCTTCCGCCTCCTATGCGCTGAGTGCGCTTGCCGCCGGTGACAATGCAACATTCCGTTCGGTGATCGAGCCGACCGTGCCTTTATCACGTAAAGTTTTTGAGGCGCCGACACAATATTACAAGGCAGGCGTCGTGTTTCTGGCATGGCTCAACGGCCATCAAAATCATTTCACCATGCCTGCTGGTATGCAATCGGCACGCGGCCTGTTGCATTACACCGATATTTTCCGGCTGGCAGATCAGGCCAATGTGCTCGACAGGCCGGATCAGGCCATCCGCCGCATGCAAAACTGGTTAAGCACACAAGGCGTGGAATAAGTCTCTTCACTCTTGAAATCCTGCTCTCTGTTCAATTGACCCTGCGTTCCAAACGGCTATAAAGGCGGCTTTCTCAAAGATGCCTCCCCAATATCTCTCTCGGGCACAGATGCAAGGATTTGAACAATGACTGCGGGAAATCACTCACCCTCGGAGAAGATAACCCTCGGCCTTGATTTCGGCACAACCAACACTGTTATTGCCGTGGCAGATGGTAATGGCATTGCCGAAGTTATGAGCTTCCCGAAAGATGATGCTATCGTTTCAGCCTATCGTTCCGTGCTGTGCTTCTGGCAGGATGGTAATAAAGGCCATCGCAATGTTGAGAGCGGACCGTGGGCAATGGATCGTTTCATTGCTGATCCGCATAATTGCCGTTTCCTGCAATCCTTCAAATCCTTCGCCGCGAGCAAATCCTTCACCGATACGCCGGTCTACGGCAAGCGCTTTAAGTTTGAAGATCTGCTGCAAACTTTTCTGGAAACACTGGCTGAACGCCTCGGAGACAGACTGCCCTCCCGCGGCAACAAAGTCATCGTCGGTCGTCCGGTTACTTTTGCAGGCCATAATCCTGATGAAGCTCTGGCAATGGCACGCTATGAAAAAGCACTGCGCGCCTTCGGCTTCACGGATATTCATTATGTTTATGAGCCGGTTGCAGCGGCATATTTCTATGCGCAGAAGCTGACTGATACATCGACGGTGCTGGTTGCCGACTTTGGCGGCGGAACGAGCGACTTTTCGATCGTAAATTTTGAGGTGGGCGCAAGTGGTTTGACTTCAACACCACTCAGTCAGGTTGGTCTGGGCATTGCCGGTGATACATTTGACTACCGTATCATTGATAATGTGGTCTCTCCGAAACTCGGCAAGAAGAGCAATTACAAGTCTTTTGGCAAAGTACTGCAGGTTCCGAACCATTATTTTGCGAATTTTGCCCGCTGGAATACCCTGTTTCTGATGAATTCCCCGTCCACACTTCGGGAGCTTCATGAGCTTGCATCGCAGGCAGAACATCCGCAAGCCCTCAACCACTTCATTGAAATGATTGAAGGCGATTACGGCTTCGAGCTTTACCGCGTCGTGTCTGATGTCAAAGCAGGCCTGTCCTCATCCCAGACATCCGATCTGCAATTCAAAGCCGAGAACTTTAAAATCGAAGCCCAAATTCAGCGTTCGGATTTTGAAAAATGGATTGCCGAAGATATGCAGGCGATCTCCGCCTCCGTTGACAGCGCAGTACGGAATGCCGGTTTGCAAGACAAAGATATTGACCGCGTCTTCCTCACGGGCGGCACATCCTTTGTGCCGGCGATTAAAACCCTGTTCTCGCAGCAGTTTGAACATGCGGATGTTTCCAGCAGCAACCAGTTCGACTCCATCGCCACCGGTCTCGCACTGATCGGTCAGAGCAATGATATTGAACGCTGGTCAGTCAAGTTCTGATTGATCCTGATCAATGTAAAGAGCGCAGACTCATGCGAAGAATCCTTCAACAAAATAAATCAAGGAAGGAAACAGCATGTCCAACACACCGCATACACTTGGCGAAGAATTTCCGGGCAAACTGGATGAAATTCATGCCCTGAAAGCCGCTGATCCGCGCTTTGCCAAAGTGCTTGAGGAATATGACGACGTGAATGATCAGATTCACCGCGCAGAGACAAAGATTGAACCGACAAGTCAGGACAATGAAACAGCTCTGCGCAAGCGTCGTCTTGCATTGAAAGACGAGATTGAACAGGCACTCAGCCAGCAGGCCTGATATCTCACATAGCGACTGAAAACACAGCCCTCATGAGCATTTTCAATCTCAACCATTGAAAATGCTCTTTTTTTGACCGGCCAATTATTTTCTACAATTGATAGCGTGCCCTGTCCGAATCGCTCTACTCTGCTGCAAGCACATAGCGCAGGACGACCTGCGCCGGTGTAACCCACGGGGACGACCCCGCCTGCCAGGGAGTACATCATATGGCCGGACCAATTGAACAATTTCAAATCAAACCACTGGCAGAATTTGGTGAAGTCGGCGGCTTTCAGATCGCTTTTACCAATTCAGCCTTGTTCATGCTGATTGCCACAATCGGCGCCGGTGCCTATCTGTTCTTATCGGCGCGCGGCAGAACCCTTATCCCTGACCGCTGGCAATCCTCGTCCGAAATTTTATATGAATTTGTGTCCACGACATTGCGGGATAATACCGGTGAAGAAGGCAGACGTTTCTTTCCGCTGGTCTTTTCCCTCTTCATGTTCATTCTCACGGCCAATCTGCTCGGAATGTTCCCTTATGCCTTCACTGTAACAGCGCATATTATTGTAACATTCGGCCTTGCCATGACTGTCTTCCTGACCGTGACAATCTATGGCTTTGTGCGCAACGGAACCAAATTTTTCCGCCTTTTCATGCCGTCAGGCGTGCCGCTTATTCTGGCGCCGATTATTGTACCGATTGAGATTATGTCTTTTCTCTCAAGACCGGTCAGCCATTCGGTTCGTCTCTTCGCCGTTATGCTTGCAGGTCATATTACGCTGAAAGTTTTCGCAGGATTTGTTGTCTCCCTGACAGGCTTTGGCACATTGGGCGTTATCACCGCCATTTTGCCGCTGGCAATGACAGTCGGCATCACCGCCCTCGAATTTCTGATGGCAGTGATTCAGGCCTATGTCTTCACCATGCTCACTTGCATGTATCTGAATGATGCATTGCATCCGTCCCATTAAAATATCAGAGATCTTCAGCCGCCACTTACTCCGGCGGCTGAACCGGCTTCACATCTTCCAGTACAAAACGCAGCATATCTTCAACGGCATAAGGCAGCATTGATCCGTGACTTTCACCGGCAAACTGATGGAAGCTTGCTGAAACGCCAGGCAACGCAACCAGCTCCTGATAAATATCCCTGCCATTCGGCCCGCCACGCAATGCCTTCAGCTGCGCTGCACGATCCTTGTCAACGCCCTCACGCATCACTGACTTGCCTGCCGTTTCGATCAGCACTTTGACCGGCTTACCCGTCTCTGTTGTCTGCTCAATGAAACGATCCTTCTCTTTCAGAATTGAGCGGTTATTCCACCAGACAGACGGATCAGCGGCGCTATAAGTCTGAAAGCTTCCTCTTTCACTGAAAAGCGCATGCAGCGTGAATAAGCCCCCGAGGGAGTGGCCGAACAGGGTCTGATTGTTTTTATCAATGGCATAGCGCCGCTCTATTTCCGGTTTCACTTGCTGTTCAATGAAATTCAGGAATGCGGCATTGCCTCCGGTGCGCGGCAGATCAGCACCATTTCCGCGTGAAGGGATCAGCTCCGCAGGCGTTTCCGGTGTCAGATCATAATATCTGGAGCGCACAATATTTTCGCGCGATTGTGTCGGATAGCCGATACCGACAATCAGTGCGCGCAATTGCGGCCTTTTTTTCACCACATCCACGGCCATCGGAAAGGTCGAATTGCCGTCAATCATATAGATGACCGGCATGGGCTTGTCATTTTCCGCAGTTTTTGGCGCAGCAACAAAAATCCGGTAATCAATTCCGTTTGCACGCATATCAAAAACTGAAGTCACCGGATCACCCTGCTCTGCCGCCATCACATTAGTCATTCCATAAAGCTGCATCGCTAAAAAACTGCCAAGAAATGCAATGAGATAAAGTAGTTCAGACGTCTTATTCAAAATACGCATCAGTACCAACATTCATTTATTATCGGGCATTATCTGGTCATGGCAAATTACAGGCCGGATTGAAAATATGACAGCCTGAAATTCATACTGCAGAACATTACAAATTTGTAATTGGCTTGTTCATATTCAGTACACATTTACAGCTAGATATTACTCCTATGCCAATTAAAGGCTCAAGTTAATTTGTGACGGAGTTATAATTACCATGAATACAAAAACTTTAATTCTTGCACTCGTTGCTTCATCTGTACTCGCATCACCTGTTCTTGCACAGGATGCATCGAAAACGAATACTGAAAAAACTGTTGAACAGACCTCCAAAAAGCCTGAGCGTGAGCCGATTGATCTCGCAAAATTCTCCCGCATGGATGAGTTAAAAGCGGCCGACACCGATAAGGACGGCATCCTCTCCCGCGAAGAAATTGAAGCCCATGCTCTCAAAATGATGGTGAAACGCTCGGCAGACCGCATGGAGCGCCGCCTTGATGTGAATGGCGACGGAAAAATCTCGCTTGAGGCCGTTGAGAAAAAGCGCGCAGAACGCTTTGCCGAACTGGATAAAAACAAAGACGGCAAACTGGACCGGAGCGAGTTAAAAGCCGGTAAGCGCCATGGCAAAGACGGACACCATGGCAGACATGGTCAGGGTGAACATCCGAAGCCATAAAACCAACAGCCCGGCTTAATGCCGGGCTTTCTTTTTTCCCGAGCAAAAACCCGTCCCGCTCATCAAAAAGTGAAATTTTTAGTCATTGATTTTCTTTTTATTTTAGTACCAAATTATAGAAACAGGAGAGATATCATGCCTTTTCAAAAGACTGATTATCTTGGAATTTACAAACCTGAACAAATAAAGACACTTCAGACCGCCTATAATGAGGTCTGCGAGATTCTCGGTTATTGCCCGACAACGGACGAGAATAAAGATCAGTTAGCGCGCACCGTCATTCGTATTTATGAAAGCGGAATAAAAGACCCGAAGGAAATCGCCGGATTGATCGCCCGCATTGAAAATCTCCGCTCCTGAACCTGCCTGAAACCTGCTTTGCTTGATCCTAATCAATGCACCACAATCACTTGCGCGATAAAACCTCCCTGTAATCTTTGAAAGAACTGACCGCTTCGGAAATTGCCGTTTGCGCAGAGAACAGCCTGCGAATGCAGCTCACATCTGCCTGCAGCTTTTCACGAAACCGGCCAGAGACAAAGGCACAGAGCTTCTGGTTCATATTGAGAACCACTCTCGGAGGGACAAATGTCGACTAATTTCCATCTGGCATCAATGATCGGCTCAATCGCATTTATTGTTCTGGTCGGCTCAGGATTCATTGTCGTTCTGACAGTGCCTTCTCTGGCACAAAAACCTATTTATCCGATGCTGGCGGTTGTCGGTGCGGCTCTGCTCATCACACCGGTTATCGGGTGGTATGTTGCAACCCGTATACAACGGTAAGACCCTGTATTCTGCAGGTGAAGCATAAATATCGCATCTGCAGAATATGCATCAAGAATGTGAGAGCATATCAGCAATCACTTGCTAAATTTCCGCTTGCCTGAAATACTTGATTTATCCTGACATTGCTCCTCAGATCTTGCCCTGAGAACCATGTCAGCGGAACCATTTCTTTGTGGTGACGTTGATATGACAGAGCATAAGGGAGGCAATGAAATGTCCACTCGTTTTCAGATTGCCGTTTTACTCAGCCTGATGATTAACGCAGTTCTTTTCGGAATTGGGATGATCATCGTTCTCACAATCCCTGATCTGGCGCAAAACGCCAAATATCTTATTCCTCTGGTTATTGGCTGCAGTTTTCTGATTACACCATTTATCGCCTGGTTCATGGCACCGCGCATGCGAAACCGATACTGGCAGAACAGAAACCACAAAACCGGAAGTTTTTGATAGGTACAGGTCAGGGTCTCAAACAATAAGGGTCTTACCATGCGTATGTTTATAATTGCTGTGGCCGCCATTGTTGCACTTTCCGGCTGCACAACGACAGAAAAAGATCTCAGCGTTGGTACAGCGGCAGGCGCAGTCATCGGCGGCATTGCCGGCGGCGGCAGAGGCGCATTGATTGGCGCAGGTGCAGGCGCTCTCGGTGGTCTTCTGGTTCGCAATCTGCGTAACGGTTATTGTGAATACCGTAACAGCCGCGGCCAGATTTATACCGCACGCTGCAAATAACAGCGCAACATAGCGCCGGCCAGAACTGGCCGGTATGCACGACCTGAAAGCGGCCTCTGCAAAGACGGCCGCTTTTATCTTTGCTGTTGCCTCCTGAAAGTGAAGTGCACCCGCACAGATATCTGTCTGCCCTGCACTTCACAGCGAACGGTCTGTGCTTTAATTTCAGCACTTCAGAATACGGGAACAGAAGTCCCGCGCTATAAAATCAATGAATAACGGCTATCGATGTCATCATTTGCACCCAAAACACCAGGCAGAACCGTTATTGAAATTCTGAAAGTCATGTTCATTACCATGCCCATGACGGCAGTGGTTATGTTTGCCGTGATTGGCACATTGATTTTCATCAATAAATATTATCCGGATTCGACGATTACCTTAGAAGATGTGATGAATTACGTCACCGTCGGCATCACAGTTCTGCTGACAATGCCGCTTATGCAACGCGGCATGCACCGGTATTTTTGGTATGTGCAGAATAATCCAAACTCAAAAATTCCGCCTTGGGGCACAGCGGTTCCGCCGGTTCCTTATGTAAAAAATCCGGCAAGCATTCATCTGCTTCGCATCGCTCTGTATCTGTTCGCAATCATTTCATTATTGCTGATCTTTGCGCCCTTATCCCATCAGAAAGCCCTGTTTCGCACAACAATGAGCGTTCCGGGCATACACCGAAATTTCTTTCCGTTCTTACAGATCGTAGCCTATTTTTTGATTTTCGGTTTCTTGTTGCTGATCGCTTTTGCATCAATACAATATAAGAAATATCTGGCAACAAGAGCAGTTACAGAGGCGGATATGCTTCGTTATAACCTGAACGAATGCTGGCTCTTCGCCTTCTCCGTCACCTATGTCCTGACAGGATTGCTGTGCTTTATCTTTGGCGCCATGATAATTCGCACACTCACTTAAACAGTTATTTTAAAATCACACCCGCATTTAAAGACAATACACATATTGCATCAGAATATCGCAAGTAGTGATTTAGAATGCATCAATTTCCAAGATAATCTTTGGCCTGAACCGGTATTACTGCCGATTCCCAAGCAAAATTCATACTGAAAGAGACACCTGCTCTTTATCAGGATCAGGCAGTTAATAAATCTCATTCACAGATCAGAGAGATACACCGATGAAAAGCATTTTAGGTATTGCTCTTATTGTTGCTGCAACAACAATAGCTGGCTGCTCGAAGGAGCCAGCATGCACACCGGAAATAATTGCCAAGAAAGCGCAGGAACTGAATGCTGCCTTACAAGAGTCGATCATGAAAGACCCGACTAAAGTGCAGGAATTGTCGGCAAAAGTTCAGGAACTTGCCACTAAATACAATGGCGCGGATGATTCTCAGGCATGTAAGGCATATGATGACTTACTGTCTGCCATAAAAGGCTAAAATATAACGGGCTCCTTATCCTCTAAGGAGCCCGCTTTCTTGAAATACAGCTATATAGATAAGCCCCGCAGCGTGAGGCATGATCTGAGCTCATATCAGGCCGTTTTGCGCTGACGGGTAGAAAACAGCACCAAAAGCCCTGCTGCAAAACCATAGACAGCCCATTTATAAGGCAGCAGATCAGCGATTTCGCTGCGTATAGCACGAACGGCGACAGTACCGGGGCGCGTTTCTACGCCCGTTTGGCCATCATTGCGCGCCTGTTCAATTGCCTGCGGTGAAACAACCCACTCTGCATCCGTATATTTATCATAGGCCATAAAACCGAAACCGACGATGAGTGCCACTACGACTGCAGCTATCAGGCGAGTTCGAATATTCATCTGCGATCTTCCATGATTTAAACAATAGTTGTGCAGTAAATTCATCAACAAGAAGTTTTCAAGATATCAGTTCGTCTGAGTTAATTTTGACAATCATTAAGCACCAAAAAAGAATATAATACCGGCATATCCTCGCAGAAAATCCCACATCTGAATTCGAGTATTTTGTTTATAAAAAATATATCAGCTTAAAATTATTGTTTTAATTATAAAACCAACCTAAGCACTCCCGCAGATAAGCGCTTATTATATCCGAGTGCTTACGCGCCCGATAAATAAAGAAAGTTACAATATGATCATACGTCTATCAAAAATCTTTATGGTGATGGCAATTGCCCTATTTGCATCCTTGGTAGCATTTGGCAACATCACAGATTACGGCTCAAACTTTGCATTTGTGCATCACGTATTCCTCATGGATACAATCTTTCCTGATGCAACAATCAAGTACAGAGCCATTGAATCTGAATGGCTTCATCACGTAGGTTATATTGGCATTATAACCCTCGAAACACTGACTGCCATTATCTGCTGGGTTGCCGGTTTCAAACTGCTGGCAGCACGCAATGAACCTGCCAAAGTTTTCAATAAAAGCAAAAACCTTGCAGTTGCAGGTCTCACCCTCGGCTTTCTGACATGGCAGGTCGCCTTTATGTCGGTGGGTGGTGAATGGTTCGGAATGTGGATGTCCAAACAGTGGAATGGCGTACCTGACGCATTCCGCTTCTTCGTGACCATCATTCTGGTTCTGATTTATCTGGTTCAGCCGGATAAAGACGACGAATAAGATTTAAATAACAGTCCTGCCGCAGCCATATGCGGCAGGGCTTTGCTTTTCCTCAACAAAAGCCTGAACTGACGGTCGCGTGCAATACAGCCCGCATTCAAGACTCCGAATGGCCGCCATATTTGATGCTATAATCAGGCTATATTTTGCGAAGACTTATTGCTGGCAGATATCAATCCGCTGGCAGCATCTTCGGGTTCCAGACTATTTCCCATAAATGCCCGTCGGGATCGGTAAAATAGCCCGCATAACCACCCCAGAATGTATTCTGCGGTGCCTTCACGACTTTTGCACCTGCACGCTCAGCTTTGAGCATTACGTCATCGACCTCTTCCCGCAGCAGAACATTATGCCCGATACTGACAGCGGTAGAACTGACCGGATGCTTCGGTAATCCGCAGTCATAGGCCAAATCATCCTGCGCGAAAACTGCGAGTTTCAGGCCAGCGGAGAGATCAAAAAACGCCACAGCACCATGCTCGAATTCACACCCGAAAATGCCTTCAGACGGCAATCCCAGCCCATCATGATAGAATGAAAAAGAATGTTCGAGATTGGCCACGCCGAGTGTGAGAACAGAAATACGTGGTTTCATATCCATACCCTTCCTATTTAGCGTCCGCACCATACGGACACTTCAATAGTCATGGGCCGTCAGCTTTTGTGACAGAAGGACCCGCAAAGCGGGGGCCGGGCCAACCTTCCCGAACCTAACCTGTTTTTGACCGCCTTATGATAACTACAGGCCAAATACAGGTCAATATTCGTGTTTTCAGAGCCAAACTGCTGCAAAGCCTGCAACGAATTTCCATTTACAAATAAAACACGGATACATGCGCACCAGCACATAATTTGCACTTAGCGAAAGCAGCCGACTACAAGAATCATGAATATTCAATGCGCATTTCAAGTCAAAATGCGACATGCCTGTCCGCTAATTATTTTACAAACAGCGATATTTCGGAAAAGTTCAGGAAAGCTGAAACGTGATGAAAAACACTGCTTTCAACTTATTGTGAGTGAAGAAAAGTGCTGCCAGTCATTGAAAATAGCGCTGTAATAAACACGTCACAAATATCATAAAAACCAACGATAATCATTTCGAGCAATATCAATATAAGTAATTGATTTTATTTAGCAATTTTGCGACTCTCCATATTCATGACACTAATTTTAAGGTAAGGCACCTCTTTAAAAAGGTCTCATCCGATCAGGCGTTTTTCCACGCCAATCTCACAACAATTCTACCAATCACTAAATTGTGACCTAAAAGATACAGGGTCATTTTTATGTGATATTTCAGTAATTTTTCATATTTCCAACTCTTCCCGCCTTCCATATCAACCGCAGCGCAAGATGTTTCCGAATCTCAAAATTGGAAAGTCTCAACAAACAATCGCTTACGCGGGAGAATACACAATGACCATTAAGAGCCTTCTTCTCGGCTCCGCTGCAGCACTCGTTGCAGCAACCGGCGCTCAGGCTGCCGACGCCATCGTTGCACCAGAACCAGAAGCAGTAGAATATGTGCGCGTTTGCGACGCTTACGGCGCTGGCTACTTCTACATTCCAGGCACAGAAACCTGCCTGCGTCTTTCCGGTTATGTTCGCGCTGACTTTAAAGCTGGCGATGACGTTTACAAAGGTCATGACCGCGAAACTTGGTCAACCAACACCCGCTTCACACTGCGCACACACACAGCTTCGGAAACCGAACTCGGCACACTGAAGACCTTCACCGAAAACCGCTTCAACTTCGGTGACGGCGCACAGGGCAGCCACACTCTGAAGCACGCTTACATTCAGCTGGGCGGCCTGCTCATCGGTAAAACCGATTCAGCATTCCACACCCTCACCGGTTACCTCGGCGACGTAATCAACGATGACGTTGTATCGCCAGGTGCATACAACACAAACATCATCAGCTACACCTTCAAAGGCGGCAACGGCTTCTCGGCAGTTATCTCCGCTGAACAGGGTGAAGATCTGTCTGATAAAGATGGCAATGGCTTCGCCTGGAAGAATTCAACCGTTGGCAAAAACGGAAAATCTTACAACGGCGTAATCAACGACTACATGCCACACGTTGTTGGTGGTCTGAAGTTCGAACAGGCTTGGGGTTCGATCGCTGGTGTTGCAGCTTACGACTCTGAAATCGAAGAGTGGGCTGGTAAAGTTCGCCTCGATGTAAACGTAACTGACGTATTCTCTGTATGGGTACAGGGCGGTTACGCTTCTTATGAAGAAGCTGTTGGCATGTACGGCAACTGGGGCGGCGATTGGGCTGTCTGGGGTGGTCTGAAGTACAAAGCAACCGACAAAGCTACTTTCAACCTGCAGGCTGCTTACGAAGATTTCGGCAAACAGGCTTACACTGCAAACGTAGCTTACCAGCTGGTTCCAGGCTTCACAATTACTCCTGAAGTTTCCTACACCAAGTGGAAAGACACCGACAAGTACGCTACAGCTGTTCGCGGCGAAGGCGCATTCGGTGGTATGATCCGCTTCCAGCGTTCGTTCTAATAAAATTTATTAGGGGGATGAATATAACGCATCTCCCTAAGAGCGTAGTCTAGACTTGGTTATGACCTCCAGTCATCAAAATACTATCCATTCAGCTACGCTCACGGGACACGGCGGGAAATCAAACATCTCGCCGTGTTTTTATTTTCTAAACGCAATAAGATATTCCAACCTGATTTTATAAACCGCCCTTCGGTATTATCCTTCTCATTGAAAAGGATTGGCACGCCAAGCACTTAACCGAGGATAAGAGTGCTATTCAGACCTATTAAACCGGCGGATTTCCTCATTCATCCAATCTCTGAATGCACAAACTTTCGGATGATCACGGCTACCTTTTGCGTAAATAAGATCATAGCCATGCTCAACTTCCAGACGGAATGCAGGAAACAGTTCCACCAGCCGGCCTGAAGCCAGATCCTCGGCAATAAGTACGCTGCGTCCCAGCGCCACGCCCTCACCTCTGATTGCCGCCTCTATGGACATACTTCCATGACTGTAACCGGCACCGCGTATATTACTGCCTTTTACCCCGAAGAGCTCAAACCAACGATGCCAGTCTGTTTTCATTCCGTTTTCATGTATCAATTTACAGGAAAGCAAATCTGAGGCAGTGGCTATACCTCCCGTTTTCTCACGATAAGCAGGTGAACAAACCGGACTTACAGTCTCGTCCATGATGCGCTCACTATCCGCATTGGGATATATGCCATTCCCGTAACGTAAAACGACATCCGCGGAGGAAACATTAAAATCGACAGCATTTTCATTCACCTCGAGATGGATATCGTAATCGGGGTAACAGCTCATCAAGCGATGCAAACGCTGCGCTAACCATTTGCTCGCAAATGAAATACTGCAATTTATGACCAGTTTTGCGTCAGTATTTCTAGTCCGGATATTTTCAGTCTCCCGCGCCAGTTCCGACAGCAAGTGAGTAACTGCGGCAAAGTAATTTGCCCCGTCATCCGTAAACTCAATTTTCCGCGTCAAGCGCTTAAATAGCCTGCAACCAAGATCATCTTCCAAAGCTTTGATCTGCCTGCTGACGGCTCCGTGCGTGACACACAGCTCTTCTGCAGCAAGCGTCATACTCAATCGCCTGCCCGCAGCCTCAAAAGCACGAAGCGTTTGTAACGGAGGAAGATGGCCTGCCATATTTTACACCCATACATGACAAAATCTCACGCATAGTGTGATTATAAATGGTTTGTCTGCAAGAGGCAGAGAGCGGTAAATCATAAGAAAATCTCGCGCTATTTTGAGGATTTCTCAATGAGTCAAACCTTAAGCAACAAAACTGCATATATGGCAATTTCTCACAAGCCGGTCACGCTTGTCAGCTTTGGTGCAATGTTGCTTCTGGCGCTGATGTGGGGGCTCTCGATACCGGCAACCAAGCTGGGTCTAAACTCAACACCACCATTGACACTCACCGCATTGCGTTATGCAGTCGCCGTGCCGTTTATGCTATTGCTGTTAATCGGGAAAAAGCCCTTACCGTGGAAAGCAGTCCCCACCGTGGCTATGCTTGGCATCATCGGCATTGGTTTGGGACAGGTCGCGCAGACAATAGGTGTAAATGGCACATCGGCCTCAGTCGGAACCATTCTCTCCGCAACCATTCCCTTGTTTATTGTGATCTTTGCAACATACCGGTTAAAGCAGCCGATCACGATTATTCAGATATGCGGTGTTGCGACAGCGTTTATTGGCATTGTCGTTGTTGCGTTTGAGAACACATCTCCTGACATAACCACCACGTTTTCAGGGCCTGTCTGGATACAGATTTCGGCTATTGCGGTTGCATTCTATTATGTCTGGAGTGTTGAACTGACGCTTAAATATGGAACCGTTGTAGTCGTAACATGGAGCACATTCTTCGGGCTGCTGGCAATGATCCCGCTTGCGGCCTGGGAAACTTATCAGGCTCCCTTCACACTCACGGCCGTTTCACTCGGTGCCGCTGCATATCTTGGATTAATCGTGAGTGTAGCCGGATTATTCTTATGGATCGGTATTTTAAAGAATGTACCGGCACCGGTTGCAGCCAGCATTCAATATCTTCAGCCAGTATTTGGGATCATTGCTTCAGCCATTCTGTTCGGTGACAATATTGGCTTACAATTTTTGCTCGGTGTCTCACTTATATTGGCAGGTCTCGCACTCACTATGCGTAATAAAAAGGCACGGTAAATATAGGTATCGATCAATCAGCCGACGTATAATTGCCAAAATCGCACCATGTATTTCCTTATCTGAACATTGCAACACGCCGCACAGGAATGAAAATTTGATAAGAGCTTGTTTTGAAATGAAAAGAGCTATTCCTCTGCTCATTGCCGCCCTCGCATTAACGGCCTGCGGCGCGGGCAAAGTTGCAATGGACTCAGGTAAAAGCTTTGACCGTTACGCCTGCATGTCCAAAAGCCTCAAAGGACAAGAGCCCTGCTCAAACCCGACTGAGCCGGCAACGCAGCCATAATATGCGATGCTATAATAAGTTCAGGAGCCTACTTAACACCGGACAAACCAGCCACAACAAATGCCAGCGACATTATAAAAAACCCCGCCGAAGCGGGGTAAAGTTTCGCAAGCTCATATACTAAACAGCACGTCTCTTTAATTCTACAAATCAAAAGCGCAAAAAATCACTTGAGCAAAAAAACTGCCCCAATTTGCACCGGCTTCCCCACTCTTGTACGGGTTTCCAACTGCAGGATTTCCCGATGGCGGCTTAATTTGTTGTTCTCGGGCAGCATCACACCACGGGCCAGCATTGGCGACCCCGAGACTTGATCCGGTAGCCATTGAAGCTATTAAAAATACGACAATAATAGATTTTTTCATATATCCACCCTCCAATATACAAAATTAATAATATTGTAGTTTGGCACGAAATAAATCCCAGTTCTGAGGCCACAATTAAAGCCCCGCAATAAGCGACGGCTAGAACACTGACACACGTCCTGAACTGGTGGCTTAAGCAGTAAACGGATAATTATAACTGTCAGACGCAATTCAGCCTCTCAGCCGATATGCTGATTGGTAGCAGGCACTATCCACACCAAAACTTCACACATTGCAGCGATGATCAAAGTGAATAAATGAATTCCCCCGACATCCGAGGTCGATAATGTATGCTGCTGGGTTTATCGTTCTGTTGTTAATGAGTTTAATTGCCATAGCAGCAAATAATAAACTTCATCACCTGCACAGACTTCCGATGCAATGGAGTCTTTCCGGACAGGTTAACTGGTCAGCTCCGAGAGTTATAGCACTGGCTTCATTTCCTGCCATTTTTGCGGCGATCAGCTCTGCGCTTATTCTCACCAGTATTTCTGAGCATGAGCAATCAACAACTCAATCCCTTATTTTTCTGGGCATCGTGATGATTGGCTTACAGATATTACATCTCTGGCTCGTCCATACAAAAAGCGGCTATTAAGCCGCCTTTTCAAAACTATAATTTTACTCTCCCCAGCGCTCTGACAATAGCGAACAAGAAGCCGAATCCTGACGGCGGAGAATCAACCTTCGGTCAGTCAATGATTACACAGCATCAAACATGCTGCCAAAGAGATGGCAGGAATAGCCTTTGCATTAAGCGATAATATGTGTGGGAAAAGATTATAAATGCTTCGTATTATCAAATCTCAATTCTGAGATTAGTTGAAAAAGCACAACAATTACAATGAGAAGATTGTAAGTGGTGCCCCCAGAGAGACTCGAACTCCCGACCCCCTGATTACAAATCAGGTGCTCTACCAACTGAGCTATAAGGGCAACTGACGGCTAGATAGCATATTCTTTTTGTTTGTAAAACGGAAAATCGCTTAGACGCAGAAAAAATAACAATGTTTTGCCTCTTATCCACATTTAGGCTACAAATCCTCATCCAATCATGCAGCTTTTCGGCAGAAACTGATGAAATACCCGTATAAAAAATTCTTTTATATCACTTCAGGCACTCCGGAATCGGTCTCGGCCGCGGAATCATTACGCAATCGCTATGGTGAATCACCTGCAGATGAAGCAGATGCCCTCATTGTGCTTGGCGGTGACGGGGTTATGTTGCAGGCTTTGCACGATCATATGAATCACGAGCGCCCGATTTACGGCATGAATCGCGGCTCGGTCGGCTTCCTTATGAATGAGTATCACGAGGAAGATTTGCCCAAGCGTGTTGCAGCCGCTCATGCAGAAACCATCCGCCCTCTTGAAATGATTACTGAATCGCGTGAGAGCGGCACCGTCAAAGCACTGGCCATTAATGAAGTGTCCGTTTTGCGCCAATCTTATCAGGCGGCGAAAATCCGCATCAGCATTGATGACAAGGTGCGGTTGGAAGAACTGATCTGCGACGGACTGATGGTGGCCACCCCTGCCGGCTCCACCGCCTATAATCTGTCTGCTCAGGGGCCAATCCTGCCACTCGACTCTCCGCTGCTGGCTCTGACCCCCGTCAGCCCTTTCCGTCCGCGTCGCTGGCGCGGTGCGTTGCTGCCGAAATCAGTGACTGTGCGGATGGATATACTTGAAGTCGACAAGCGACCGGTCAATGCCGTGGCGGATCATACAGAAGTAAAGTCCGTCACTTCTGTAACCGTGCGCGAAGATACGCAAAACCGCGTCACCCTGCTTTTTGATGAAGAGCACACATGGGATGAACGCATCCTCAATGAGCAGTTTCGTTATTAAGCGCCGTGCGCCTATTGGGCGCACAAAACTCGTACTAGTCAGAAAGCCAAGGAAAATCCGGCCAAAACCGCATAGTTAGTCATACACGATCTGCAAAACCACTGATAAAACAGAGATAAACAGCATCGCTTTATAACAATGCGATGCTTCTATTGGCAGATCATACAGTTGTGGGCTGACGGAATATCAATTATATCAACCTAAATCGAAGCAAAAACGGCATTTTTGTTGACTTTTTGGCCTGTTCCCCGTAACGGCTTTATTAATTTTAACGCAATGCGCAAACATAAGCGCTTTTCCTGTCCTGTTGTCATGCGGACATTACCGGTCGGGTCCAGTGCGCTTCTTCCAAAAAGAGAGCTACGCCTCCATTGACGACATTTGCAGAACTCGGTCTGTCACCGAAAATACTGGCAGCGGTAGAAGCCGCCGGTTACACCACCCCTACTCCTATTCAGGCTGGCGCCATTCCTCAGGCCTTGGAACGTAAAGACGTTCTCGGCATTGCCCAGACCGGTACCGGTAAAACAGCATCCTTTGTATTGCCGATGCTGCATCTGCTTGAAAAAGGTCGTGCACGCGCACGTATGCCGCGCACACTCATTCTTGAACCAACCCGCGAACTCGCAGCGCAGGTTGAAGAGAATTTTGTAAAATACGGCGTTAATCACCGTATTAACGTTGCTCTGCTGATCGGCGGCGTCTCCTTTGATGAGCAGGAACGCAAGCTGGAACGCGGTGCTGATGTGCTGATCGCTACTCCTGGTCGTCTGCTCGATCATTTTGAGCGGGGAAAACTGCTGCTGACCGGTGTTGAAATTCTGGTTATCGACGAAGCAGACCGTATGCTGGATATGGGGTTCATTCCGGATATCGAGCGTATCTGCAAGCTGATCCCTTTCACCCGTCAGACCTTGTTCTTCTCGGCAACCATGCCTGCGGAAATCACCAAGCTGACTGAGCAGTTCCTGCATTCGCCAGCGCGCGTTGAGGTTGCCAAAGCATCGACAACCGCGAAGACTGTGACGCAGCGCCTGGTTAAATCGGCTAAGAAGCCATGGGATAAACGCGCAGTGCTGCGTGATCTTATTCAGGCCGAAGGCGATGATCTGAAAAATGCGATCATTTTCTGCAACCGCAAAATGGATGTGTCAGAACTGTTCCGCTCGCTGGTAAAGCACGGCTTCAATGCCGGTGCGCTCCATGGCGATATGGATCAGCGCGCGCGCATGACCATGCTGAGCAATTTTAAAGACGGCAATCTTCAGCTTTTGGTGGCTTCCGATGTGGCTGCCCGTGGTCTGGATATTCCGGATGTCAGCCATGTGTTCAACTATGACATTCCGATCCATGCGGAAGATTATGTCCACCGCATCGGCCGTACCGGTCGTGCAGGCCGCTCGGGCAAGGCATTCTCGATCATCACCGGTGCAGATACCAAATATCTTGATGCCATCGAAAAAATGATCGGCGAAAAGATTGAATGGCTGGACGGTGATCTCTCCACTCTGCCTGCACAGGAAGAGACCGAAGAGACCGGTCGCCGCGGCCGCAACAACCGTGGTAAGAACGGCAAGAAATCCCGTGATAAAGATCACAAGGAAAAACAGACACAGCCACGCGTTGCAGAAGAAAAAACTGCTGAAGCACCTCAGGCCGTGGCTGACATTTCTGCTCTCAATGCGCCGCAGCCTGTTCTGCCGGATAATGTTTCCATCGGCACTGCCGTTACAGCGGAACCGGTTCGCCCTGCTCCGCACAAAAACGGCCATGAAGATCGCCGCCAGAACCACAACCAGAATGGCCAGCAGAATAAACGCCATCGTCGTGATTTTGACGATGAGCCGTCACCGCTGGGCTTCGGCGATGATATTCCGGCCTTCATGCTGATACCGATCAATATTTAAAAAAGAAAAACCCGCCGAATGGCGGGTTTTTTATTATCTGTAAGTCAGATTAAAAATCAGGCAGCGCGATGCGCAGCATCCAGTGCTTCCTGAGTAACCGGTGCAAGCTCAACGGATTCACCACAGCCACAGGCCGATGTCTGGTTCGGGTTATTGAAAACAAAACCTGTGCGCAGAGTTGTCACTTCAAAATCCATCTGTGTGCCAAGCAGGAACAACGCAGCTTCCGGCGCCACATAGACTTTTGCACCTTCATGCTCGATGAGGTCATCACCGGCTTTGGCTTCTTCAGCCAACGCAATCGTATATTCCATACCGGCGCAGCCGCCCTTTTTCACTCCCACGCGGATACCCAGAGCATCCTCATGAGAGGCCTGAATTTCGCGCACGCGTTCCGCTGCTGCGTCGGTCAGGGTCATGATGGAAAAACGTCCCATAAAATTTCTCACTTGTATCTGATACATGGTTCAAGGCCATGTAGTTTCAACTTGCGAGGCCAACCTGAAATCCTGCACTAAGCCCCGATTGTCCAGTTTACCTCTGATACTATATCTAGTCTCACACAGTCCTGACTGCAAGTAAAGCAACGCTCTGATCCTGCTTTTAACGCAAGATTTTCTGTTCTTTACAGCGCATAAGAATAAAATGAATAATTCGCAAAACGCGTAAAATTGCCATGATCTGTTTGCAGTCTTTTGCGAATAAAAGAGCATCTCAGGTTCTTTGCCTCAGCTAAGCGGAGATTTTAATGGGTATTCAGCAGAGCCGTCATAACCCCGCATCGCATCGTCCCGTTGCATTGGCCATCACACAGGATCGCGCTCGGCAACAGCGCCTTACTATCATGCGACTGCTTGGAACCACGATTATCGGTGCAGCTTTGCTGACCGGCAGTGCGATTTATGCCAAGGCGGCAGGGACAGCTGAAACCAAAGACAAGCCTGCAGCACAGCAAAAGGTAAAGCCAGATGCCTTAAAAAAGGCCGGTGAAGCAGCAGCTAAAGATTCTGAGGAAGAAAAAGCCAAGGTAGAGAAAGCGAAAGCGGAGAAAACTGAAGCTGAAAAGCCGAAAGAAGATGCTTTGCCTGCAGATAAGCCGGATGCTAAAAAATCCACAGAAGCCACAGACAAGCCCGATGCTCCGGCTCCTGTACCCACAAAAGAAGTGGCTGAGGGTTTGGTTCTGCCCGATTATGTGGATGACCGCAGCACACCGCAGAAATTGCTGGAATCCTATTACAATGCCATTAACCGCAAAGAATATGTGCGTGCCTACAGCTATTATGCTGAAGGCCAGCAAGGCGATGATTTTGAGAAATATGCCAAGGGCTATGCCGGTACAGAATCTGTCAGCATTAAACTCGGCAGCAGCGAACCTGATCCGGGTGCCGGTCAGATCTATTGGTCTGTGCCGATTGCTATCGAATCCAAACTCGCTGAAGGTAAGTCGCAGTTTTATACCGGTTGCTACACGATCAGCATGAGCAATCCTGCCATGCAGGCAGTGCCGCCATTCAAACCAATGGCAATCATGGCAGGCACGCTGTCAAAATCACCGCTGCCACTTGAAAAAAGCGTGCCGGAAGAATGCGGAGCTCCGTAACTCCTCTGTCGATCACCTGTAGGAAAGCCTGTCATCACTGACAGGCTTTTTTTTGTTTTATGGCTTACGCGGATGAATGAGCTGTGTGCTGACACCAATCCGGTTCCACAAATTAATCATGCCAATAGCCACAATCAGCTTGGCAATCTCTTCTTCGGAGAACAGCGCTTTCACACGCTCATAAAGAGCATCCGGCACGCCAAGTTCTGCAACCCGCGTGAGATGTTCGGTCCATTCCAGAACAGCACGGTCACGCGCATCAAAGCACGGCGATTCACGCCATGCGCTTGTCATATATAAAGTCTGCATATCCATACCGTCTTTATGAGCATCACGGACATGAATATCTGTACAATAGGAACATCCGTTAATCTGTGAAGCGCGGATTTTCACCAGATGCAGCAGACGCTTATCCAGCCCCGCAGCATCAACGGCTGCGTCCAATGCCTGTATTGATTGATAAAGCTCTGGTGTAATTTTCGCGATATTTATTCTGCTTTGCATATCATTTGTCCGAAATAAAAGTTTGCCCTAGAATCATCGATATAATATATCGATGATATGAAATTAACAAATCTCAAGGTTGTGATATGCGCAGAATGAGCGACGGTGTTGAGGCGGCATTGCATTGCGCACTCGTGCTGTCAGGGCTGCCGGAGGATAAGGTTTTGGCGGGCAAACATCTCGCAGAGCTGCATGGCGTATCCGAGAGCTATCTGCTGAAGCACCTGCGTGCCCTCACCGCTGCTGATGTGATTATAGCTATTCCGGGGCCGCGTGGCGGCTACCGGCTCGCACATATTCCGCAACAGATTACATTGCTCGATATTGTGGAAGCGATTGACGGCAAAGAACCGGCCTTTATTTGCAGGGAAATTCGCCGCCGCGCACCGGGAAAATCACAAGATCCCTGCAACTATAAGAGAGATTGTTTCATCAAATCGCGGATGCTGGCCGCGGAACAGCTCTGGCGCGATGCTTTACGCAGCCAGACTGTTGCCGATCTCATGCAGGACGGCGAGCAGCAGATCAGCCCTTCCAGCAAGCTACTCGTGTCCGATTATCTTAGCTTACATGCCCGCTAAGGAGATAAAAAACGCTGCGTTTCCGCAGCGTTTAAAATCAGTACCAGCCCACAGCAACCTGAGCTTCTTCGGACATACGGTCCGGTGTCCATGGCGGATCAAAGGTCATAGTCACTTCCACATGGGAAACGCCCTCAACCGCGCCAACAGCATTTTCTACCCAACCCGGCATTTCACCGGCCACAGGGCAACCAGGCGCAGTCAAAGTCATATCGATTTTGACCGTACGGTCATCTTCAATATCAACCTTGTAGATCAGGCCGAGCTCATAAATATCTGCCGGAATTTCCGGATCATAGACAGTTTTCAGCGCGCCGATAATATCATCGGTCAGGCGCAGCAATTCTTCTTCCGGAATTGCGGAAGCGGAAAACACTTTTGAAGCACTGTTTTCTTCATCTGCTGCGATCACATCTGCGACCGGCACTTGCTGTTTAGTATCCATATTCATCATCCAAAAAACTGTCTTGCTTTTTCAAGCGCTGCAACCAGAGCATCCACTTCCGCGCGGGTATTATACATAGCGAAGGAAGCACGGCAGGTCGATGTTACTCCAAAGCGTTGCAGCAATGGCTGAGCACAATGGGTGCCTGCCCGCACTGCAATTCCTGCACGGTCAATCAGGGTTGAAACGTCATGGGCATGAATACCCTGCATCTCAAACGCAATGATCGCGCCTTTATCCGGTGCATTGCCGACAATACGCAGTGAGTTAATTTTCGCCAGAGACTCATGCGCATAGAGACGCAGATCAGCCTCATGGGCAGCAATAGCCTCACGACCTATGCTCTCTATATAGTCAAGCGCTGCGCCCAATCCAATAGCCTGCACGATCGGCGGTGTTCCGGCCTCAAAACGATGCGGCGGATGATTATAGGTAACATTATCAACGGTTACCTCTTCAATCATTTCACCACCACCCATAAACGGGCGCATCTGTTCCAGCATTTCCATACGGCCATACAGCACGCCGATACCTGACGGGCCATAAAGCTTGTGGCCGGTCATAATATACCAGTCACAACCGAGATCACGCACATCTACCGGCATATGCACGGCAGCCTGCGAGCCATCTACCAGCACCGGAATACCCCGCGCATGGGCAAGTTCGACGATCTTTTTAATCGGCAGAACCGTACCCGTCACATTGGACATATGGGTCAGCGCAATCAGCTTGGTTTTCGGGGTAATGCATTTCTCGAATTCATCAAGGTGGAACACACCTTCATCATCCACCGGCGCAAAAACCAGCTTGGCACCCTGACGCTCGCGGATGAAATGCCAAGGCACGATATTGGAATGATGCTCAAGAATGGTGAGCAGAATTTCATCGCCCTCACCGATCTTCGGCATGCCATAACCATAGGCAACCGTGTTGATCGCCTCAGTCGCCGATTTGGTAAAGATGATCTCGTCTACAGAACCGGCATTGAGAAAGCCGCGCACTTTTTCACGCGCACGCTCATAGGCATCGGTCGTCGCATTAGAGAGGTAATGCAGGCCGCGATGCACATTGGCATATTCGTTGGAATAAGCATGCGTTATCGCATCAATAACCGCCTGCGGCTTCTGTGCCGAGGCACCATTATCGAGATAGATCAGCGGCTTGCCATAGACTTCACGCGACAGGATCGGGAAATCACGACGGATTGCTTCAACATCATAATTTTGCAGTACAGACGATAATTGATTCATAATCGTACTCCTGAGCACTTTGTGCTCAAAAAAGCAGGCAAGAGCACTGGGTGCTCACAAAAATCAGTAAGGCACCATGTGCTCTATATCAGGGAAGAAGAGCGGGAAATTTCCCGCTCTTTTTGCATCATCAAGCGTGCTTTTCGAGCCAGCTCTGCAAAATATCTTCAAGCTTTTCAACGAGGGTTTCGTTTTCCAGCTCTTCGATCACTTCTGCGATAAAGGCTTTGACCAGCAAGCCACGGGCTGTATTTTCAGGCACACCGCGCGCCATCAGATAGAAAAGGTGATCCTTTTCAATCTCACGCACAGTCGCACCGTGACCGCAGGCCACGTCATCAGCAAAGATTTCCAGCTCAGGCTTGGCCGCAAATTCCGCGTCATCTGACAACAGCAATGTGTTACAGGCCATTTTCGCGTCAGTCTTCTGAGCGATCTGCGCAACGCGGATCATGCCCTGAAAAATACCGCGCGCTTTGTCTGTCACCACATTGCGCACAACCTCGGTCGAGGTGGTGTTTTCAACGAGATGACCAACATTCATGGTCACGTCAGTCACTGTTTCGCCGCCAAGCAGGTTGAGCGTACGAAGCTGGAAGTCAGAGCCTTCGCCCTTTACATCCACATTGATTTCCTGACGCACCAGTTTGCCGCCGGCATTCATCACGAACAGGATCAGCTTGGAATTCTCACCAATTGTCACATTGATCTGCGACAGCTGCGTGGAAAGATCCGTATGCTCACGCACGATAACCCAGACGATTTCTGAATTATCAGCAATCGTCACATGGCCGATACTGGTTGCGAAAGTTTCTGCTTCACCGCCGATCTGGCGCTCGATAAATGTCGCTTTGACATTCGAGCCGATCTTGACCGGAAAACGCACATGGGACTGACCGGAAGGCTGCAAATTCTGCAGCTCAACAGCCTGTTCCAGCTCGGTACCGTCAGCAACAGACAGCCCCCAGCCATCGCTGGCATAGGCTGCGTTGACCTGACCGATTGCATCATCATCACCACGGGTTTTCAGGGTATGGGCAGCAATGCCCTGTCCCAGAATATCGCGGATCGCTTCAACGCGCACGCCTTCGATCTGCACAGGCTTCTGCGCAACACCATTGGCAACAGTCAGCACGGCAGAACCGTCAAGCAGCGGCGCAACAGATTTATGGCTCACATTCGCATCGAACGGCGCAACCGAGCGCAGCAATGTGCGCAGATCTGTATAGTGCCAGCTTTCAATACGACGGCCAGGCAGACCGTTGATTTTCAAAGCTTCCAGTGCGTTATCGCGGGCGCTTACGACTTCCGTATCACCCGGCAGATCACCGACGCGGACAGCGAATGCATCAATCAATGCACTCTCAGCCGGCGTTCTGACCTTCTGAAGATGGACGTTCATATTCATCCCTCTCTTTAAGCAGCTGCGCCGATGATTTCAGCGTATCCGTTTTCTTCCAGATGCAGAGCGAGGCTCTTATCGCCGGATTTGATCACCTGTCCTTTGTAAAGAACATGCACACTGTCCGGTACGATATATTCAAGCAGACGCTGATAGTGAGTGATAACGATCACAGCACGGTCAGGCGAACGCAGAGCGTTCACACCATCGGAAACGATCTTCAGCGCATCAATGTCCAGACCGGAGTCGGTTTCATCGAGAACACAGAGTGATGGTTCCAGAAGCTGCATCTGCAGAATTTCCGCACGCTTCTTCTCACCGCCGGAAAAGCCGACATTGAGCGGACGCTTCAGCATGGCCATATCCATGTTCAGGCCGCCGGCAGCTTCCTTAACGCGACGCAGCAGTTCAGGAATTTTCAGCTCTTCTTCACCGCGTGCCTTACGCTGCGCATTCATCGCAACTTTCAGGAATTCCATTGTGGCAACGCCTGGAATTTCCAGCGGATACTGGAATGCAAGGAAGATGCCCTTGGCTGCGCGTTCCGCAGGATCGAGTTCCAGAATGCTTTCGCCGTTATACAGAATGTCACCGGAGGTAACTTCGTAGTCCGAACGACCGGCCAGAATGTAAGACAGGGTGGATTTACCCGAACCGTTCGGGCCCATGATCGCAGCCACTTCACCGGCTTTAACAGTGAGGTTCAGACCACGGATGATCTCTGTATCCGTGTCAGCGATTTTGGCGTGCAGATTAATGATCTCTAACATGAGTGTAACCTTTAATGCCGGATCTCTCAGGATCCGAAAATATCAATGAATGTTAGTTAAAGGGGCGAAGTCACACTCCGCCATCCCTGTTTAACCAACCGAACCTTCGAGCGAGATACCGATAAGCTTCTGAGCTTCCACGGCAAATTCCATCGGCAGTTCCTGAATAACTTCCTTAACGAAGCCGTTCACGATCAGAGCAATCGCCTCTTCTTCCGGAATACCGCGCTGCATCACATAGAACAGCTGATCTTCAGAAATTTTCGAGGTTGTTGCTTCATGCTCGAACTGCGCAGTCGAGTTTTTCGCTTCGATGTAAGGCACAGTATGCGCACCGCAATCATTACCGATCAGCAGTGAGTCACACTGAGTGAAGTTACGGGCATTGGTTGCTTTACGATGGGCAGAAACCTGACCGCGATAGGTATTGTTGGAATTACCTGCCGAAATACCCTTGGAGATGATGCGGCTCGATGTGTTCTTACCGAGATGGATCATCTTGGTACCGCTGTCGATCTGCTGATAACCGTTGGATACCGCAATCGAGTAGAACTCACCGCGTGAATCATCACCACGCAGAATGCAGGACGGGTATTTCCATGTGACCGCAGAGCCGGTTTCGACCTGTGTCCAGGAAATCTTCGAACGGTCGCCACGGCAATCGCCGCGCTTGGTCACGAAGTTATAGATACCGCCTTTGCCTTCCTTATCGCCCGGATACCAGTTCTGGACTGTGGAATATTTGATTTCGGCATCATCAAGCGCAATCAGTTCAACAACAGCTGCATGGAGCTGGTTTTCATCACGCTGCGGTGCTGTACAGCCTTCCAGATAGGACACGTAAGCGCCCTCTTCGGCAATAATCAGCGTACGCTCGAACTGGCCGGTGTCTTTTTCATTGATACGGAAATAGGTCGACAGTTCCATCGGGCAGCGAACGCCTTTTGGTACATAGACGAATGATCCGTCCGTAAAGACAGCGGAGTTGAGTGTGGCGTAATAATTGTCCGAAACCGGCACTACGGAAGCCAGATATTTCTTCACCAGATCCGGATATTCGCGGATTGCTTCCGAAATCGAGCAGAAAATCACACCGGCTTTGGCAAGCTCAGCCTTAAAAGTGGTGACAACGGAAACACTGTCAAACACCGCATCAACAGCCACGCGGCCTGATGCATAGACATTGTCTGCCGGATTGCCGTCAATCTCGCTCGGTTCACCCTGTTTGCGTACACCGGCCAGAATTTCCTGCTCACGCAGCGGAATTCCGAGCTTTTCATAGGTACGCAGCAGTTCCGGATCAACTTCATCCAGAGACTTAGGGCCGGTCTGATTTTTAGGAGCCGCATAATAGCGGATATCCTGAAAATCAATTTCCGGATAATCAACACGCGCCCATTTCGGCTCTTCCATAGTGAGCCAGCGGCGGTAAGCATCCAGACGCCATTCCAGCATCCATTCCGGCTCTTCTTTTTTAGCAGAAATGAAACGGATAATATCTTCGTTCAGCCCCTTAGGAGCTTTATCCATTTCGATGGTTGTTTCAAAACCATATTTATACTGGTCCACGTCAAGCGTGGCGACCTGATCGATCGTTTCCTGCACTGCAGGCATCGCCGTTCTCCATCCTTGTCAGGGTCAAGGCCCGACAGTTAAAAACGCTATGGCAGCAAAGATTTTGCTGTCATAAACATATAGTGCGCATTGATGCGCTATAAAAGCCTGTCAGCTGGCGATGTTTTAAAGAGCACCGCCTCAGACTTTGAACTCCGGCCGGTTTTGCATCACATTACTGTGCGCAAAACCACAATGGCCATTCAGAAATACCTGCCCTCTCAGGCGGCATTGTTTTCCGATTCGCTCAAAAGCGGTGCCTGAACCGGACTGCGAGTCTGATCCCGTCTGGCTACCAGTCTTTCAAAAATCGTCAGAAATGCTTCCGCGTCCTGCATTGTCGCCGACTTTTCTGTCGAGACGCGCAATGCACCGCATTCATCCTCATAGCCCATCGCCGCCAGCACATGGCTTGCGCCAACCTTGCCGGAAGAACAGGCCGAACCGGCAGAAAGTGCAATACCGCCCAGATCAAAGGCGATCTGCATGGTCTCGGCCTTCATACCGGGCAAGGAAATAAAACTCGTATTCGGCAGGCGCGGCACAGCATTACCATGCACCAGCACATCATCTGCCAGTTTGCGCACACCGTTCTCGATTACCGTACGGATTGCATCCGACCAGCGCAGCAGATTGCTGCCCTCTTGCTGCGCTGCCAAAGCCTCGCGTGCAGCTGCACCAAAACCGGCGATCAGCGGCAATGCTTCAGTACCGGCACGATGCCCCTTCTCCTGCCCGCCACCGCGCACCAGCGCAGACGGCATAACCAGATCAGAGATCGCAACCACAGCACCAACGCCCTTAGGGCCGCCGATTTTGTGGGAAGAAAGAATGAGATAGTCGGCAGAGGCTGCAGCAATATCAAGCGCGATGCGCCCTGCAGCCTGCACGGCATCGACAATGAAGAAACCACCGGCAGCTTTTACCAGCGCACCGATTTTCGCTACCGGCTGAATAACACCTGTTTCATTATTCGCCCACTGGATTGCCACCAGCGGCAGGCCTTTGGATTTATCATGCGCTTTCAACGCCTGTTCCAGTACATCAAGATCAACAATGCCCTGATGATCAACCGGCAGCACAGTCATATTCTCCGCAGCAAAACGCCCGCCGGACAACATACACGGATGCTCAGTCGCCGAAACATAAAGATGCGACAGGCGCAGTTCCGAGCGCCCCATCTTATAAAGCGGAGTCAGCAATGTGTTTGCTGCTTCGGTTGCACCGGAGGTGAAAAACACATGATCCGGCTTCGCACCGCAAAGGGCGGCCACGTCACGTCGTGCTGATTCAACCAGCGCACGCGCTGCACGGCCTTCCTGATGCACAGAAGACGGATTGCCTGTTACATTCAATGCCGCGACCACAGCCTCGCGCGCGGCTTCACTCAGCGGCGCACTGGCATTATAATCGAAATAGATACGTGGCTTTGGCATTGCAGACTCTTTCGCGAAGCACCATATTTGCGTTAAACGCGCAATTATCTTGAAATTTCAAACCAGAGCAGACTATTAAGCTGCATGAGTGTTTTTTTACACCCTCCAGTTTTGAAAGATTCTAAAGTCGGTTGTAAGATTTATGAGCGAAACAGTCAAGGATTTGCTCAGAATTTAAGCCGTAAAGTCGTGATTGGTAACAATCAGGCTTATAAATAACAAATACGACACTTGTGTTGCGAACCGGCCATTTGGTCACGCAACCCGGCGGTTATAGCGGAGTACATATGCCAGAAGTCATCTTTAATGGTCCTGCGGGTCGCCTTGAAGGGCGTTATCAGCCTTCAAGCGAGAAGAATGCACCAATCGCCATCATCCTGCATCCGCATCCGCAATTCGGCGGCACCATGAACAACAAGATCGTTTATGATCTGTTTTACATGTTCCAGAGCCGCAATTTCACGACTCTGCGGTTTAACTTCCGCGGAATCGGACGCAGTCAGGGTGAGTTTGATCACGGCGCCGGTGAATTGTCCGATGCGGCAAGCGCACTGGACTGGGTGCAGTCGCTGCATCCTGATTCCAAAACCTGCTGGGTTGCCGGTTATTCCTTCGGTGCGTGGATCGGCATGCAGTTGCTGATGCGTCGCCCTGAGATCGAAGGCTTCATGTCGATTGCACCGCAGCCGAACACCTATGATTTCTCGTTCCTCGCACCTTGCCCTTCATCGGGCCTGATCATTCATGGTGATCAGGATAAGGTTGCACCGCCGAAGGATGTGCAGGTTCTGGTTGATAAGCTGAAAACCCAGAAGGGTATCACCATCACGCAGAACACCATGGCCGGTGCCAATCACTTCTTCTCCGGCATGGGTGATGAGCTGATTGCAGAATGTTCGGAATATCTGGATCGCCGCCTGATGGGCGAGTTGACAGAGGTCCGCCAAAAGCGCCTGCGCTAATCGACAAAAGCAAAAGACCGGCTAATCGCCGGTCTTTTTTGTTATGCCTTTACCAACACGCCACCACTCACCGGCGTATCGCAGCCGGTTGTAGACGGATAAGTCAGCGGCAAGCCTTTCAAACTACGCACAGCCAGATAGCCCCAAGCCTCAGCTTCCATGGAATCACCGTCCAGCCCGGCTGAATCCGCATCAATCACCACGGCACCTTCAGCTTTCGCCAAGGCAGACAACTCAGCCATAATCGCAGCATTCTTGCGCCCGCCGCCACTCACAACATAACTGCGAGGCTTCTGCGGCAGATGGGACGCTGATTGCAGGATCGAAGCCGCTGCCACATAGGCCAATGTGCGGGCACCATCTTCCAATGATACAGCACCTATCGAAGGCACAGCAAAGTCCCCGCGATCCAGTGAGCGGCGCTGATTACCCGTGAAAAATGCATTGCTCAAATAATGTGCTGCCAGATCGCTATTCACAGTGCCACTCAATGCCAGTGCACCACCGGCGTCGAAACTGCCCTGTCCGTGCAGTTCCATCCACTGGTCGATCAGCATATTACCGGGACCACTGTCAAAAGCTGCCAGCCGTCCTGTCTCATCGACATAGGTCAGATTGGAAATCCCGCCAATATTGACAAAAACAACCGGCATATCCGGCTGCTGCTCCAGATTATGTGCCAAGGCCGCATGATAGGCAGGGATCAGCGGCGCGCCCTGCCCGCCATAGCGCATATCCTCAGCGCGCATATCATAAACCACATCAATACCGGTTTCCTGTGCCAGTAGTGCACCGTCACCGATCTGCACGGTCAGCGCATCATCAGGGCGATGCAGCACCGTCTGCCCATGAAAACCGATGACATCAACATCATCCGCATTCAGACCATTGGCAAACAGAAAATCCTGCACCGCCACCGCATGCAACAATGTCAGATCATGCTCAAGTTTTTCAAGAATACCAATACGCTCATCACGCTGCGTGATGCTTCGGGCATCGACAAGCCCCTGTTTCAAACGGGCGCGGAAAGCATCGGAATAATTCATGCTGCCGGAAGCAATGCGCTCAACCATCTGCTCACCGTCTGTCCGGATCAGCGCCAGATCAATACCATCCATAGAGGTGCCGCTCATCAATCCAAGTGCGCGATAGAGTGCAGTCATCTTTGTCTTTCCGCTTTCAATATTTCCGGTTTTGTACGGTTGGCAGGTACAAGCAGGTTACATAAACCACACAAACGGCACAAAACGACAGCAATTTGCGATAAAATCGCCTTTTACGATGTCACACCTTTATTGTGATTTGCCCTGCAATAATGTTAAACGCTGGATTGTGTCAGTCACCGGAATAATATTCACGGCCTGCTCTCTGGGGTCTTCCCATATCACAATCCTTTGTCAGACAGGAAAAATCAATGTCCGGCTTTAAGTCCGATTTTCTACGCACACTTTCCGAACGTGGCTTTATTCATCAGGTCTCCGATGAATCAGGTCTGGATGAACTCTTCACCAAGGAAACTGTGACTGCGTATATTGGCTTCGACCCGACAGCATCCAGTCTGCATGCGGGCGGCCTCATTCAGATCATGATGCTGCACTGGATGCAGAAAACCGGCCACCGTCCGGTTGCGCTGATGGGCGGCGGCACCGGTATGGTTGGTGATCCGTCATTTAAAGAAGAAGCCCGCAAGCTGATGACGGTTGAAACCATTGCCGACAATATTGCCGGTATCAAAAAGGTTTTCACCAATTACCTCACTTTCGGCGAAGGCAAAACCGACGCGCTGATGGTCAATAATGCCGACTGGCTGGCAGGTCTCAACTATCTCGAGTTCCTGCGTGATGTCGGCCGTCATTTCTCCGTCAACCGCATGCTGTCCTTTGACTCGGTTAAAACCCGCCTTGATCGTGAACAGTCGCTGTCCTTCCTCGAATTCAACTACATGATCCTTCAGGCTTATGACTTTGTTGAGCTCAGCAAGCGCTACGATATGCGCCTGCAGATGGGCGGCTCTGACCAATGGGGCAATATCATTAATGGTATTGATCTCGGTCACCGCATGGGTACACCGCAGCTCTACGCGCTGACTTCGCCGCTGCTGACCACCTCTTCCGGTGCGAAAATGGGCAAGTCGCTCAATGGTGCTGTCTGGCTCAATGCTGACATGCTGAGCGCTTACGACTTCTGGCAGTACTGGCGTAATACTGAAGATGCCGACGTAGAACGCTTCCTCAAGCTCTACACCACCATGCCTATGGATGAGATTGCGCGTCTGGCAGCACTTGGCGGCTCGGAAATCAACGAAACCAAGAAGATTCTGGCCACCGAAATCACTGCAATGCTCCACGGCCGTGAAGCTGCGGAACAGGCGCTTGAGACTGCACGCAAAACTTTTGAAGAAGGTGCAATTTCTGACAATCTGCCAAGTCTGAGCATTGCCAAGGATGAACTGACCGCCGGTCTCGGCATTCAGGCTCTGCTGGTTAAAGCCGGTCTTGCCTCTTCCAATGGTGAAGCACGCCGTCATATTCAGGGCGGTGCGGTGCGCATCAATGATGTGGCTGTTCAGGATGAACGCGCTGGTATCACTGCCGGTGACGTTACCGAAGACGGCATCATCAAACTGTCGCTGGGTAAGAAAAAGCACATTCTGGTACGTCCGGAATAAGCAGTTCTCATCACGAGAAATCAAAAAAGCGCGGAGTAATCCGCGCTTTTTTTATTGTGTCCGGTTACAAATCAAAACTCGAAGATCGAGCGGAAAATCCCCGGCGCAATCGCAGAAATCGGATTGACGATAATATTCGGCTGCTTGGCATTGCCTGCTAGCTTATAGGTAATCCCGATCAGACCACGGTCGCGGCCATTGCCGAGAATTGCCCCCAGCACCGGCACTTCACCAAATAAACGGTTCAAACCATAGGCAGGCATGAATGTACCGGTAACGGCCATATTGCCATTGCGGTCGTAGAGAATACCCTGAAAAGTAGCACCGATCAGAGGGCCGCGAAGAACACCGTTCTTCAGCGTCAGATAACCGGAGCCCTTTTCAATCTGCGAATATCCGCGTTCAAAGTCGACCCGCGTCACATCAATATTACCGCGCACGGCCTGATTGAGGCTCTTACCGCCATTAGAACTGGTAGAAACCAGCTTATCCAGACGCGGCTCATTAATGACCGAGAAATCACGGGCATCAATAGCGCCATAAAGCGGCCCCGTGCCCTGCGAGGTCAGATTAACGGTAATTCTGCCGCCGCGCATCTTGTCGTAAAAATCAAAGAAGCGCAGCACCGCTCCGGCATTAGCCGAGCTCAGCGCCACAGAACTGGCACCTTTCTGATTGCTGGATGTCGCACTGACCTGTGCGCCGTTTCCGGTCACCGCATTCAGCGACACGCCGGAGACCTTCGCCCCTGCTGTTTCATAAGACACGGTGACATTGCGCAGGCTCTCGTCATAGAACCCTTTCACATCATCAATCTGTGCATTGACGACAATGCGCGGCATCACCCCGTTTTTACTTTGACCGGCTTTCTTTTCATCCGTATTGCCTGAAACCGCCTGCTGGATCAGCGCCCGCGCATCAAAAGCCGTACCACGAACATCCGCACGGAAGCCATTACCGGATTTGCGCACTTCAAGGCTGAGATCATCATTACGCGTCAGATTCAGCTTGCGGATATTTGCACTCTGCAATTCATTATTTTCAAGCGTCAGATCACCGCTGACATGAAAACCGGTGCCGTCAAAGACAAAGTTACGAACCAGTACCGGCCCTTTGCCTTCCTTCGGCAGCTTCATATCCATTGTGAGCTTCGCAGGAATACCTGTACCTTTTTTCCAGCCGAGCCATGGCAGATTGACCTGCGTCTTGCCGAGATCAGCGGAGATTTTGCGCATCTCGCCCTGTTCCTCGCCCAGATCCAGCGTCAGTGGGCCTTTAAAAATATCGTTCAGCCCCGGATAATAAGTCTCACGCGTTTTATCATCCAGCTCCAGCCGGATATTTTGCTGACGCTTGATATTTGTATCCGCCAAAGGCTCCACCAGTGCCAGCTTGGCCGGAATATTATTCAGCCGTGCAGTCGCATCGATTTTAGCCACATCATCATTGACGCTCAGATTGCCTTTGGCCTGCGTCACATTCTGACCGTTAAACGGTTTCTTCAAAGTCACATCGCTGAAAGCCAGATCAGCCTGCCATTTCAGACTATCTTTCGGTGCATCTTTGGTAACCGAAAACGCAACTTTTACTTTCGCATTCACATTGCCGTTGAGATCTTCCGCGCTGAACGGCAGTTTGCGCAAGGCATTGATCGGCTTATAACCAACAAGCTCTGTGATCGCCGGTGCCTCACCGCTGAGATCCAGATCAAGATCCGCAATCACCGGACGCTGACGTCCCCAAGGCACAAATAATGTTCCGCCATCCACATTGATCTGACGGTTAACCGGTGTAAAGGCCGTACCTTTTTCAAGCTTGATGGTTGTATGCGCACCGCGCACCGCAATCGTGCCCGTTGCATCACGCACCGGCGGTATCTCACCAATCACGTCAAAACGTGTGCCTTCAACCCTGAAATCAGCCTTGATATCGGATTCTGTCAAATCCGGCGGCAGCCCCGGTCCGTTGAAGTGACCGGCAGGCAGTGCAATATCAATCCGGCCTTCGGTCATATGACCGCCAAACAGATTCTTCAGCACCCAGTCGCGCGCGCCGTCAGCCACATTGAGCGGCCAGAGCTGCTTGGCCTGTGCGACCGGCATACCCGGTATGCGCAGCATAAAAATCATCGCCGGAGAGCCATGACCAAAGATCATCCGTCCCTGTCCATACAACTCACCGGAATCTGTTTTGACATTCAGATCATTGAAATCAACGCGGCTGGCATTTTGCATCAGACGACCGGCAATCTTCACGCCGAATGGCAAAGGCGCTTCGGCAGAGTTTTCCGGCGCACTGACGGCTTTTCTGGATACAAGCTCAAAACGGTAAGCCGGTTTCTCCGCAATATCGGTTTCCGTTTGCGCAACCGCAGATCGTGTACTCTTCAAAACAGGCAGAGTGTCTGTCTGCTGCCCTGCAGCTGGCATTTCACCATTCGCAATCCGCGCTGCCTGTTCGCGGATTTTCTGGGCTGCACTTTCCGTTTCAGCAACCGGCTCTCCCCCGAATGCACCTTCAAGCACCGTGGACAAGCCTCCAAGATTGAGATCAAGCGCCTTAATCTCAAGTTTCTCGCCACCGGCGATATGCTCAAAAGACAGTGCCATATTGCCTTTGATGCCGCGCTCACGCCCCATATCCACGACAGCATCATCAAGCGTCAGCTTGCCGGAGAGGGTTTCTTTTTGCAGCTCGGTAGAGGCCTGTCCGGTTAAAGCCAGTGATGCCGTGCTGTTCACATGGAAATAAGCCGGATTTGGCCGGTCATTGCCCATTTGTGGCATGACCTCTTCCGGTGAACCAAGACTGACCGGAATATTATCCAGTGTCAGGGAGAAGTTAGAGGCATGTGCGGGATCATCGGAACGGATCATTTCCGCCTGCAATGCCGTGCTTTTGCCCTGCCAGACAAATTCGGCATCCAGCGTAACTTTCTGCCCGTTCTGCCTGACCTGCGCATTACGGATCAGGATTTCCTGATCTTTCTCCATCGCGCGAAAAGCAAATGTCACATCATGCAATGCAATTGCTTTTGTGCCGCGCATATCCAGCAGTGCCAGTGTCTGATCGATACCCGCAAAGACTTCACGTGACAGCTGATCAAAATCGACCAGTCCCCTGTCATTAAACGGCAAACGGATAAAAGGCTTCGGCTTGGCTTCCCCCTCTTGCAGGCGGATTAAAGCATCGCCGATTTCAATCTGGGCAACCTGAACTGAGCCGGTCAGCAGCGGCAAAGGTGCCAGCCCCAGTCTGACAACGCCCAGCTTTTCTACGGACACATCCTGAATGCGGCTGTTCAGAGCAACATCACGCGCTTCAATTGCCAGATGTCTGTTACCGTCCAGCGAAACCTGCGCCTTGCTGATCGACACACCGGCATCAGGCCCTAAGATTTCCTGCAATCTCTGCTGTGCTTCATCGCGCAACATATCGCTGCTGATACCGGTACGCAGTACGAGAAAACCAATGCCTGCCAATACAATCAATGCAAAACTGACAGAAATAAAAGCGCGCCAGCATTTCGCAATAAAGCCTTTGCGCTTTCTGCGCGCTGCCTTGCGGGCTGCTCTGTTATGTAAGCCGGTCTTATAATCAGGGCAGTCTTTCAGCACAGCTTTATTCTCAGGCCCCGCACCGGATGACGGATACTGATCAAGATGCTGTATGTCACGCTTGTTAAAGCGGATTTTTCTTGGTTTTTCTTTCAAAAACTTAAATCACTATCCGGATTGGCTGCACCTGAACTGCATAATTTTCAAAAGAAATTCTGTCATTTCTCATCAATATAAAACAGATCAGATTGCTGTCATTGATGAATCGTTATTTCAAAGCCCTGATTAACTGACAAAATTTCAGAAACAACACATGATTACAAGTCGCGGAAATAAATCAAATCACCTACCCCCGGGAAAATGACACCGGATGCTTTGAGTTTTTCTATTATCCGGCACAACATTAATCCTCGTGCAGAATCATTGTAGAACACATCTCAACCATTCACATGAATAACAGGCAGAGCGGGTGTCGCGGATCAGATGAAACGTAACACGCTCAGTCCTTGCTCCCATAAGGATGAAGAAAGGCGCACTTATGACCAACCCGACAGATAATGTTGCCGCAATTGCTTTGCAGGCAGGTGATCCGGCTCCGGCATTTTCCCTGCCTAAAAACGGTGATGACATGCTCTCATCTGCCGCTCTTCAGGGCAAAGCCTATGTGCTGTATTTTTATCCGAAAGACGACACCAGCGGCTGCACCCGCGAGGCAATTGACTTCAGCGCATTGAAACCGGAATTTAATGCCATCAATGTCAGCATTATCGGCGTATCCCCTGACAGCGTACGCAAGCATGACAAATTTATCGATAAACATGATCTTACCATTGAGCTTCTTGCTGATGAAGAAAAAGCTCTGAGCAATGCTTATGGTGTCTGGGTAGAAAAGAGCATGTATGGCCGTAAATATATGGGCATTGAGCGCTCCACCTTCCTGATCGGCAAAGACGGAAAAATCGCACAGGTCTGGCGCAAGGTAAAAGTTGCCGGTCATGCCGAGGCTGTGCTTGAAGCCGCCCGTAAACTCGGTTGAAGACCGAAAATATACGGCACGGAAACCCTTTATTAACTCTGTTACGGTGTATGATCTGCGCAACAGTCCAGAATAGTTTTACCCGTCCGCACAGTTTGTTATAGTTGCAGCATTTCCAGCAAAAGTGGGAACCGGTTTTGCGTTGGATAATGCGAAATAAAGATAAGACAGAGCGGTTCTACGCTTCAACTTTACTAGAACCGCTCTGCAAGTGATCTGCTCAGACGGTACTTGCGAGGCAGTAAAGGCAGCTTATCCTGCCATACAAAACCCGCAAATCTGTCTGAGATAATATCACAGAGCTGCTTTTCTTTGATGAAAAGCAGAACGAACAGCAGGCTTTACGGGATAAGACTATGTCAGTCACAGGTAAGATCATGACCCGTTATCTCTCACCACTCTCCGCATCGGTTGCGCGACTGCGTTTGCCGTCCCGCGCAGGCAATTTTCTGCTTGCCGGTCTCATCGGCTATGGTGTGAGTGCAGGTGTGCTGATTGCCGGTGCTTTGGCTGCCTCTGTTCTGCCGGCTCAGGCTCCGCTGCCTGATACATCCCTGACCATGCTGAAATCTGAGAAGAGTGTCGCCGCCCAGCCGATGCCGCCACTGCCGGATCAGATTTATGATGCCAGATTCCACGAAGGCGTGGTTGATCTGAACACCGCTGCCAGTTTTGCCGGAATTGATCCTTTCATCACCGGCCCGGTTCCGAAATAACCGATCATAAAAAAAGCCGCCGGTAAGATCATCTCACCGGCGGCTTTTTTTCATTTAATCAACTCAGATCAGTCAATATCCTGTACATCGGCATCCTTGCCGTGTACGCGCTGCGCCAGAGCAGCTTCCATAAACTCATCCAGATCACCATCCAGTACATCGTCCGGACTTGTGCTTTCAACACCGGTGCGCAGGTCTTTGACCAGCTGATAAGGCTGCATGACATAAGAGCGGATCTGGTGTCCCCAACCGATATCTGTCTTGGAAGAATTCACCTCATTGGCGGCTTCTTCACGCTTCTTCAGCTCTTCTTCGTAAAGACGTGCGCGGAGCATCGACCAGGCCTGTTCACGGTTTTTATGCTGTGAACGCTGGGTCTGACACTGCACCACAATACCGGTGGCAATATGCGTAATACGAACCGCCGAATCTGTGGTGTTAACGTGCTGACCACCGGCACCGGAGGCGCGGTAAGTATCAATACGGACATCGGATTCCGATACTTCGACTTCAATATTGTCGTCGATCACCGGATAGACCCAGATACTGGCAAAGGATGTGTGGCGGCGGGCATTGGAGTCAAACGGCGAAATACGCACCAGACGATGCACACCTGATTCCGTTTTCAGCATACCGTAGCTGTTATGGCCCTTCACGAGGATGGTTGCGGATTTAATACCCGCTTCTTCCCCTGCCTGAACTTCCAGAACTTCCACCTTACGACCGTCGCGCTCACCCCAGCGCGAATACATGCGCAGCAGAATGGACGCCCAGTCCTGACTTTCCGTACCACCGGCACCGGCATGAACTTCCAGATAAGCATCATTGCCGTCAGCTTCACCGCTGAGCAGCATTTCAATCTGACGCTTGTCGAGTTCCGCCTTGATCTCGCGAATACCGTTTTCCGCATCGGTGATGATGGACTTATCGCCCTCTTCTTCACCCATCGCGATCAACTCGATATTATCATCGAGCGAACGGGTCAGCGCCAGAATACTGTTAATGCTGTCATCCAGCTGCTGGCGTTCACGCATCAGCTTCTGTGCTTCCTGCGGGTCATTCCACAAGGTCGGATCTTCAGCACGGCTGTTCAGATATTCGAGTTTCTTCAGTGACTGATCCCAGTCAAAGATGCCTCCTCAGCAGGCTTATGGCCTGCTTGATTTCGTCAACCAAGTTCTCAATCTCGGCACGCATAGCTGCGGCTCCTTTGTCAGTCTTAATAATTTCGCAGTCAAACCTGAGCTTTAAATACAAAAGCATACAGGCATTTTTCATGAAGCCTGTATGCTGATTGTGTTTAAGCCTGTCAATATTTCAGGCTTAGGGCAGGCTTAATAAAGACCGCCAGATCCGGAATTAATTGCCTTATTCGCCTGCGGCGATTGCGGCTGCACCGGTGAGCCTTCCTGGAAGCTGTCGGCACCGATCACAGAATAGCTGTCGGCTGGGCCTGTTCCCGGTTTAAAGGCTTCCATAATCACATCAGGGCCACCCGGCGTTGCACGCATACCGGTACGGCGGTTGATCGCAATCATGGTCATGCCTTCAGGCACACGGAAGTCCACTTTCGGTGCCCCCTGCATTGCCACGGTCATGAAATCCTTGAACACCGGCACAGCAAGGCCGGAACCTGTACCGCCGCGGCCGAGCGGTGCAGGCTGATCCATACCGAGATACAGACCGACAACCATATCCGGCGTGAAACCGACAAACCACGCATCTTTTTCGTCATTTGTCGTACCGGTTTTACCGGCAATCGGACGGTTCAGGCTCAGCAGCATACGCGCAGTACCGCGCTGAACAACACCTTCCATCATTGATGTAATCTGATAGGCGGTCATCGGGTCGAGCACCTGATCGCGCTCGTCAACCAGTTCAGGTTCTTCCTGATTGTTCCACTCTTCCGCATTACAATTCTGGCACTGACGCATATCATGCTTGAAAATAGTCTTGCCGTAACGATCCTGCACGCGGTCAATCATTGAAGGTGTGATCGACCGTCCGCCATTGGCCATGATCGAATAGCCGGTGACCATGCGCAGCACAGTGGTTTCACCGGCACCAAGCGACATGGAAAGCACCGGCATCATCTTGTCATAAACACCGAAACGCTCTGCATATTCCGCAACGGTCTTCATGCCCATATCTTGTGCCAGACGCACAGTCATCAGGTTACGGGACTGTTCGATACCATAGCGCAGGGTTGAAGGGCCGGAGAATTTGCCGGAATAGTTTTTCGGGCTCCAGACGCCGAGCGAACCGCCCTGATCGACAGAGATCGGGCCGTCAAGCACCACGGATGCCGGTGTATAGCCATTATCCAGCGCTGCCGCATAAACAAACGGTTTGAAGGCCGAACCCGGCTGGCGATAGGCCTGCGTGGCGCGGTTAAACTCCGACTGCGCATAGGAGAAGCCGCCAACCATAGACAGCACGCGGCCGGTATGCGGATCCATAGCAACCAGCGCACCGGAGATTTTCGGCACCTGACGCAGACGGTAAGCATCGCTGCCCTCGCCTTTTTTCTCCACATAAATCACATCGCCGACCTCAAGCACACCTGCCGGTGATTTCGCTGTCGAGCGCTTGCCGCCGATATTCATGCGCATCGCCCATTTCATATCCGCAGCGGCAACGCGGCCGGTCGCACGTTCTTCACTGATTTTACCGGACGGATCACGGGCCGGCTGCAATCCGATTTCCAGCGCATCCGGTGTGGCGTCCAGCACAACAGCCAGATGCCATTCTGGCACGTCAGTCAGACCGGCAACTTCACCCAGTTCCTGACCCCAGTCTGTGCTCAGATTGAGATGTTTGACAGGGCCGCGATAGCCTTGCGCCTCATCATAACGGATGAAACCGTTATGCAATGTTTTACGCGCCATGACCTGCAGTTGCGGATCAAGCGTTGTGCGCACGGAAAGCCCGCCTTCAAGCAGCGAAGCATTGCCGTAACGGGTTACAATCTGACGACGCACTTCTTCGGCGAAATATTCACTGGCGAACAGACGGCCATCCGCATTATGCGGCTTCACGCCCAGCGGTGTTTCTTTGGCTTCTTTTGCATCCTCAACAGAAATATAGCCGTTTTCCTGCATACGATCGATGACCCAGTTGCGGCGCTCAATCGCGCGCTGGGCATAACGATACGGATGATAATTGGCAGGGCCCTTGAGGAGTGCTGCAAGATAAGCAGATTCGCTGATGGTCAGTTCATTGACCGACTTGTCGAAATAGGTCAGCGCAGCACCGGCAATACCGTAAGCGCCCATACCGAAGAACATTTCATTGAGATAAAGCTCAAGAATCTGGTCTTTGCTGAAAGTACGCTCCATACGCAGCGCAACAATTGCTTCCTTGATTTTACGGTCATAAGTCTGCTCGGAAGTGAGCAGCATATTTTTGGCAACCTGCTGCGTGATGGTCGACGCGCCCACAGGACGGCGGTCATTACCGGTCAGCTTATTGACAATATTGGTGGAGACCGCACGGGTAAGGCCGAGATAATCCAGCCCGTGATGCTGATAAAAGCTCTTGTCTTCCGCTGAAACAAAGGCTGCTTTCACGCGATCAGGAACCGCCTGAATCGGCAGGAACATGCGGCGTTCTTTGTAATATTCCGCCATCAGACTACCGTCTGCGGCATGCACGCGCGTTGTTACCGGCGGCTCATATTTGGCCAGCACTTCATAATCCGGCAAGTCCTTGCTTATGCTGCCGACATAGAAGGCAACGCCTCCCGCAACGATCAGCATCAGCACCGTTCCGATGCCGAAAAAATATCCGATGAGCCGTACCATATTTTATCCGGTGTCCGTTTCAGATTATCTGCTACATATCATTAACTTAGAGCATTTCACAGTCAAATTGGATCAATTTGACGACCGTGATAATGCGGCTACTAAAGAATCCAGAACGAATGCCGCGATCCAATTTGGACGTAATCCGCTCCGGTAAAAATTCACAGGCAATTTTAGCAGGCTTTGCAGCGTAAAATTGTTTTCAACCTGATGAACCCTTCCAAGCCATTCATCTCTGAGCCCTGACCTGAACCCTGATCCGGTGTTAAACCAGACCAACAGCGTGGTAGTGAACAGCAAATACGTCAAAGACAAGATGAATTTACTGTTTTTAACTCTTTATTCATTTCTGTGACGCTTTTGACGCAGCCCTCACAGATTTTACGGCTGCGCCTGAACATTGTTGCGCAGCGTATAATATTTATCCACTGCATGGGAAATACGCTCCACCGCACGTTTGCGCCATGAAGCATCTTTCAGCAGCTTCTCATCGTCTTTATTCGACAAATATCCGATTTCGACGAGAACCGAAGGAACATCCGGTGCACGCAACACCTGAAATCCGGCAAAACGATGAGGATTATTAATCAGATTAACCTTGCCCTGCAGAGATTTGACCAGCCCGTCAGCAAAATTCAGCGAAAAAGAATGCGTTTCACGCTGGGTCAGCTCCATGAGGATATCATGAACGACCGGCGCTTCTTCACTGTAAATACCCGCACTGGCATCAGAATTATTCTCGCGTTCCGCCATAGCTCTGGCCACATCATCCGATGCCTTGTCAGACAATGTATAGACCGTTGCACCACGGATATCCTTATGGCGGATCGTATCGGCATGAAGCGAGATAAACAGATCCGCCTCATGCTGGCGCGCCAGACGCACCCGCTCCCCGAGCCGCAGGAAAGTATCATCCTCGCGGGTCATGAGAACATTGATATTCTTGTTCTTCATGAGTTCATCACGAAGCTCGCGCCCGAAAGCAAGCGTCACATTTTTTTCCAGCGTGCCGCTCACACTTTCCGCGCCGCTGTCGATGCCGCCATGCCCCGGATCAATCATCACAGTAAACTGGTGGCTTGAGCCAAGCGTATCGCTGATGGCAGGAGATGCCCCGCCAGCATCGGCATTTAATGAGGCCGTAGTCACTTTCTGATCGGCAAGAGCCTGTGCAAATTCACGGTCAGAACTGGCGACAATATCGGCAACCATACGATAGCCGGACGAAGATTCGTTTTTTACAACTTCCAGCTTTTCAACTTTGAAAGGCCCTTTGGCATTGAGAATCAATCGCGACCGCGTCTGCGCAATCAGTCCGTAGCGCACCTCGGAAATCAGACCGCGCGGCGTCAGCGATTCCTTGTCAAAACCGAAACTGGTTTCCGGCAGGTCGATCACAAGACGATGCGGACGCTCCAGAAGATGCGTCTCTACATTCGGCTCATTGTCAAACATAACCACGATACGGCTGCGCAGATCATCACCGGCCATTTTGAAGGTCAGTGCAGAGAGTTCAGATTTGCCGCCCTGCGCTGCAAATGCAGAATTTATCGGTATTATTGCCACAAAAGCCGAAAGCAGCGCCTGCCGCCGCAAAAACTTGCGAAAAGCCGGTTTTAAAGAAAAAAGATTGGCTGTCAGAATTCGTAAAAACATCGTCTCGATCAAATTATTGCAAAGCTGAGATTCGTTCAGATCCTGCACATAGTTTGCAATCCCCTGCCCGCAAATCAGCATTTACGAACACCCGCCCGTGATCGGGCATTATGATTGCCTTTGCGGCAGTTCGGTGACGTCTGAGCAGTTTCATTTCTCCTGTTTCAGAAAAACCACACTGCCTCACCCGCTCCTGCCGGATGCTGCAACCGCCCGTAACACAGATATGCTAGAGCTTTATCGTTAATGAAGCCTTTGCAAATTTCATCAAATCTGTCTCTGCATCCGGCATCCATGATTACAAAATTTCAATGCCATTTCCCGTCACAACCGGCAACTGACAAAGCTGCGTGCACAAATCACGCATGAAATAAAGCCGGCTTAGATTCCGCCCGCCGTATCTTCACTTAAATCCCGTGTCAGCGACATCAGAAAATCACTCTAAAACATTGAGATAAATGTCGAAATTATAAAATTCTTGCCTGATTTGTTTGAACGGAGTGTGACGCATTATTATATTCTGCTTGTCAGAGGGGCGATCAGGTCCTAAAAGCATTATCAGGTTACAAATCCGCCATCGGAATCATTCTCTGTCCAGCGTCCGGTTAGCACCCGCGGACAGGCTCTTATCGTGGCAGATCAGCTCAGAACCTGACGTTACAACCGTCAGAAAACTGCAGAACGGCCGTTTGTGATAATTCTGATTTGAAAGATTATCCGGCGGCTCAGCGTAACTGAACAAGGATTCAGCACTGGCACGGTTCCCCCGGCCACTGCTCATAAAGACTGCTGACTATGTGAGAAATCATAATCGGCAATCTGTTATCTGCGGCATCACGCGTTGTAAGAAACGCAGTTTACAATGCCGTAACACTTTTGAATTGCTGCATATTTTATCCTTTGGGATTTATGCGGCACTATAATCGGCCTGTTTATCAGGTCTTTCGAGGTCGTTTCGATCGGAACCGCTATGGGTCACGCAGACTTGACCATTGCCAGCCTGAAAATCGCGATTGCCGCAAGGCATCAGCGCGTGAAGACTGTACTCTGCGTTCCGGCGAACCTTAATTTATCCGGCAACCGCGAATATATACGAACCGGCGCTCCCGAAGCGTCTCCGGTTCCTCTTGATTTGCGTTTTTCCGCCGGAAGGAAAAACACTTATGTCGAACAAAATGCTTATCGATGCCTCCCACCCGGAGGAAACGCGCGTCGTAGTGGTGCGCGGTAACAAAATCGAAGAATTCGATTTTGAATCTGAGCATAAGAAGCAGTTAAAAGGCAATGTATATCTGGCACGCGTAACCCGCGTTGAGCCGTCATTGCAGGCTGCTTTTGTGGAATATGGCGGCAACCGCCATGGCTTCCTCGCCTTCTCCGAAATTCATCCGGACTATTACCAGATTCCGGAAGCTGACCGTAAAGCGCTGCTGGAAGCAGAAGCCCGCGCTGCACGTGATGAAGATGATGAAGAGCGTGAAGAAACACCACGCCGCAATCGCCGCGGTCATAATGACCGTCGCGGCTCGGGTCGTCACCGTCATCACAACAACAGCAGAGATCATGCTGCAGCACCGGCTGTACCGGCACCTGAATTTGTCGGCGACTTCGCTGCCGAAGCGCAGGAAGCCTATGCACAGGCATTGCTCAATGCCGCTCAGGAACAGACAAATGACGATGCGGATGATAATGCATCCGTCATGGCCGCCTCTTCCGATCAGCCGGTAATCCGCGAAAAAGCACCGCGCAAACAGCACGCATCAGACAGTGACGACGATGACGATCACGATGATGAAGACGATCAGGTTGAATCGGTCGGCGCTGAAGATGCTATGGAAGAACTGCCGGGCAGCAACCGTGCGCATCGCAAGCACTACAAGATTCAGGAAGTTATCAAGCGCCGCCAGATTATTCTGGTGCAGGTGGTTAAAGAAGAGCGCGGCAATAAAGGCGCTGCTCTCACAACCTATCTGTCGCTGGCAGGCCGTTATTCCGTACTGATGCCGAATACTGCACGCGGTGGCGGTATTTCACGCAAGATCACCAATATTCAGGATCGCAAGCGCCTGAAAGATATCGTCAAGGAACTCGAAGTGCCGCAGGGCATGGGCGTGATCCTGCGTACAGCCGGTGCCAACCGCACCAAGGCAGAAGTGCGTCGTGACTATGAATATCTGATGCGTATGTGGGATAATGTCCGCCAGCTGACCATGCAGTCGCAGGCGCCTGCCCTCGTCTATGAAGAAGGCAATCTCATCAAGCGTTCGATCCGCGACCTTTATAACAAGGATATCACAGATATTCTGGTTGCCGGTGAAGCCGGTTACCGCGAAGCCAAAGATTTCATGCGGATGCTGATGCCGACCCATGCGCGCGTCGTCCAGCCTTACCGTGAAACCACGCCGATTTTTGCCCGCAACGGTATTGAAGCCCAGCTTGACCGGATGCTGCATCCGCAGGTTACACTGAAATCCGGCGGCTATATCATCATCAACCAGACTGAAGCTCTGGTTGCGGTTGACGTCAACTCCGGTCGTTCAACCCGTGAAAATTCGATTGAAGAAACTGCATTGCAGACCAATCTGGAAGCCGCAGAAGAAGTTGCGCGCCAGCTGCGTCTGCGCGACCTTGCCGGTCTGGTTGTGGTTGACTTCATTGATATGGAAGAAAAGCGCAACAATCGTGCCGTTGAAAAACGCATGAAAGATTGCCTGAAAGATGATCGCGCCCGTATTCAGGTTGGCCGTATTTCGCATTTCGGTCTTCTCGAAATGTCGCGTCAGCGTATCCGTGCATCGGTTCTTGAAAGCACCATGCAGCCTTGCCCGCATTGCGCAGGCACAGGTCTGATCCGCTCGGATTCCTCGATGGCGCTTTATGTCATCCGCTCGATTGAAGAATTCCTGCAGCGCAATTCGCAGAACAATATTACTGTTCGCGCACCGCAGGCCACAGCGCTGTATGTGCTGAACCACAAGCGCCACCTGCTTGCAGAAATGGAAAGCCGTTTCGGCCTGACAATTGAACTGCAGATCGATGAAACCGTTGGTCATCAGCATCTGGCGATTGATAAGGGCACACCGGCTGCCGGTCCTGTTAATCCGGTTCCGCAGACAATCCAGTTCATGCCTTATGACGAGGAAAATGATCCGGAAATCATCGATGTGGAAGATGATGCGGAAACCGAAGCAACATCAGGCGATGAAGATAACGCACGCGACGATAATAATGACGACCGCAAGCGCAGCCGTCGCCGCCGTCGTCGTCGCGGTGCCCGTGAACGCGATAATTCGGAAACACAGGGCGAAGCCGCTTCGGATGAAGATGAAGGCGATGATGCAGACGCAGATGACGCACCTTCCCAGTCGGAAGAAGACCGTCGCAAGAAGCGTCGTCGCGGCCGTCGTGGCGGACGTAAAAACCGTCGTGGTGAATATGACAATGACAACCGCATGCCTGCGGTGGAATTTGTCGGCTTCAGCCGCGATGAAGCTGTCACCCGTCTGACTGCCTATAAACAGGCTGTGAAAAAAGCTGCGGCTCCTCTGCCTTCACCGGAATTCGTGGGCTTTAACCCGCAGGTGAAATCAGCGGCTCCGGCTGCGGCCCTGACACAGGATGCTCCGGCCAAGACTGAAGCAGCCCCGCAGACTGAGGTAAAATCCGAGAAGAAGACTGCAAAACCTGCCCGTAAACGCCCTGCGAAGCCACGCGGTGCAAAAGTAACGGCTGAAACAGTTGCGGAAACTGTGACTGAAGTGACAGAACCTGCCGGTGAACCGGTTGTTGCAGCGGCTGTGGTTGCGGAAGCTGAAACTGTGAGTGATGAGGCTCCGGCCAAAACCACACGCAAAAAAGCTGCAGAAAAACCGGCCAAGCCTGCCCGCAAGCCGCGCGCTAAAAAAGCAGCGGAACCGGTTGCAGAAACACAGGCTGAAGTTGCTGAAGCCGTTATTGTGACTGAAGTGGCAGAACCTGCGGCGGAACAGCAAGCAGAAAAGCCTGCCCGTAAACGCAGCAGCACACAGGAAGCATCCAAGCCGGTTGTGACCTCGCAGATCAGTCAGGCTGAAAAGCAGGAAGAACCGGCAGAGCAGCCTAAACGCGGCGGCTGGTGGCAGAAAAAGGGCTTCTTTTAAGCCCTGCCGATAAAACCCATAGAATAGAAAAGCCGCCGGAATTTCCGGCGGCTTTTTTGTTACTGTGTTATGCCTGCGACTTAAACACTAGAGACGTCCAGATTGGATCATAGTGCTCGCTTTAGATTCTTTATTTGGTCGCATTATCACGGGCGTCAAGTTGATCCAACTTGACTGTGAAATGCTCTATCCATCAAATGGATAGCTTCAGAGCCAGCCTTCCAACCGGCGCATTGCTTCACGCATTTCATCAGCTGTGCCCGCATAGGAGAAGCGCATTGTGCGGTGACCTTCCAGCGGATCAAAATCCAGCCCCGGTGTAGCCGCCACATTAATCTCGGCAATCATTTTGCGGGCAAAGGCCATGCTGTCATTGGTAAAGCGTGACACATCGCAATAGGCGTAAAAAGCACCATCCATAGGCGCAGCCAGTGTCAGCCCCATTTTCGGCAGATGCTCGCCAAGGATAGAGCGGTTCAGCGCATAACGCTGCTTGATAATATCCAGCTCATCCGTTGCCTTAAAGGCCTCAATCGCCGCAATCTGTGACAGTTCCGGTGCAGAAATATACAGGCTTTGCGCAATACGTTCATTCGGGCGCACCGCCTCTTCCGGCAGCACCATCCAGCCGATACGCCAGCCGGTCATGCAATAATATTTGGAGAAGGAATTAATCACCGTCACACTATCATCAATGGCCAGTGCAGTCTGGTCAGGACGGTCATAGGTCAGGCGATGATAAATCTCATCGGAGATCACACGAATATTGCGTTCGCGAGCTGCCTCCAAAATGGCTTTCAACTCATCATCTTCAATGATTGCGCCGGTCGGATTGGCAGGACTGGCGAAAAGCACACCTTTGAGCGGCTTTTCCGCATGGGCAGCAATCAGGCTTTCAGCGGTCAGATTGGCACTTTTACCGTCACCGGTGCCGATTTCAACAACTTCAACGCCAAGCGCTTTCAGAATATTGCGATAGGCCGGATAACCCGGACGGGTAATCGCCACACGGTCACCGGCATCAAAATAGGTCAGGAAGGCCAGATTGAACGCGGCCGATGAGCCGGTCGTCACGGCAATGCGCTGCGGGCTGACTTCAACGCCATATTGCTCGGCATAATGGGCCGCAATCGCTTCACGCAGACCAATCAGGCCCAGCGCATCCGTATAACCGATTTTACCATCAATCAGAGCTTTTTGCGCAGCTTCACGCACGCGGAGCGGTGCCGGATCAGCAGGCTGACCAACCGCCATGGAGATCATCGGCGCGCCTTCTGCACGGCGCCGGTTCGCTTCAGCGAGCACATCCATGGCATGAAACGGATCAACTTCACTCCGGTAGGAAAAAACTCTCACTTCTCTGCCCTCAAAAAACACCTGCCCTGCCACCTGTATGAAACAACAGCCTGCAGAACCGGTTAAGCTTTAAACACCGGATGTTCCATAGCCCGAACTGCACAGTGCAACAACAGCATAACAATCACAAAATATTAGCTATAAAACAGCAAAACGAGCCGAAACTTTAAACTTCTTAAGCCTGACTTCAGTTCAGGTCATAAAAAAGGCCTGAAATATCATGAAATAAACTGTGGTTCACAACTGCGGATTCCTGACGGAATATATCATTCTGTTTTTCGCATCCTGTAAGCTAGAACAGCATTATAAATAGTGCAGCTGATTCACACCTGATGCATGTCCCTGTCCAAACTGACCTGTTTGGATACATCATGCGGTAAATGAAAGTGTCCGGAGCGAATGCGATACCGTATTACCGCTCTTGATCGTTTTTAAAACAGGATTTTATTGATGGCCGAAACCGCTCTTCTTTATACAGCCCCTGCGCCGCAACCGGCAGCACCGGCACCGGTTCCCGTCCGCAACAGGTTGTACCGCCCGCTTTCTCTGATGATTTCCGCCGCTATTCTGGCCAGTTCCGCAGTCACTGCCTCAGCGCAATCGCGCTCAGTACCGGTCGTGCGTGATGCAGAAATTGAAGCCCTCGTTACCGATTACACGACCCCAATTCTCAATGCCGCAGGCCTTGGCAAAAAGCGTATCGGTACAATTCTGGTCAACAGCCCGAGCTTCAACGCTTTTGTCGACGGACGGCGCATCTTTATCAATACCGGTGCCCTGCTCCAGTCTGAAACCCCGAATGAGATTATCGGTGTTATCGCTCACGAAACCGGCCATCTTGCCGGCGGCCATCAGGATCGTCTGCGTGAACAGCTCAAACAGGCCAAAACCATGGCTGTTATCGGCACATTGCTCGGCCTTGGTGCGGGGATTGCCGGTGCAGCCACCCGTAACAGCGCCATTGCCGGTGCCGGTGGCGGTATTGCTGCGGGCGGCGGTGAAATCGCCATGCGCAGCCTGCTGTCCTATCAGAGAACGGAAGAAGCAGCAGCTGACCGCTCGGCAATCAATTATCTGAATAAAACCGGCCAGTCCGCCAAAGGCATGCTGACAACATTCGAGCGCTTTGCCAGTGCCCTGTCGATCAGCGGCACGCAGGTTGATGCCTATCGTATCAGCCACCCGTTGCCACGTGATCGTATTGCCAATCTGACAACTCTGGCTCATCAAAGCCCGTATTTTGAGAAAAAAGACCCGGAAGCCCTGCAGCTTCGTCATGATATGGCACGGGCAAAAATCGCGGCCTATTCCGGCGGCCTCGGCTCTCTGCAACGCATGTTCCGTAACAATCCGCGCGGCGTTGGCGCCCGTTACGGCGATGCGATTTACACATTCCTCAATGGCAATCCCCGTAATGCCATTCCGAAAATTGATGCATTAATCAAAGAACAGCCAAAAAACCCTTATTTCCGCGAAATAAAGGGCGAAATGCTGCTGAAAGCCAATAATCCGGCCGGTGCTGCTGCCGAGTTCAAACAGGCTGCCGCGCTTGATCCGCGCAAATCCAGCCTGATCCGTATGAGCTATGGCCGCGCTTTGATGCTGACCGGCAATAAAGCCAACATGGAAGCAGCTATCCGCGAGTTGAAAGCGGGTATGGTACGTGATCCGGAATTTTCGGAAGGTTACGGCTATCTGGCACAGGCCTATGGCCAGTCCGGACAGATGGGGCTTTCGGACCTCGCAACTGCGGATCAGCATTATTATGCAGGCCGCATCAATGAGGCCAAAATTTTTGCAACCCGTGCGCAGACACGTCTGAAATCCGGTTCGCCGGACTGGCTGCGCGCGCAGGACATCATCAATACCAAGACCAAAAAGAAATAAAACACGGCACCAATACCGATTTTCCGTAACAGAACTTCACATTTCGCCAGTATGGCGAACTACCACCATTAACCCGAACGACAAGGCCGGTTTATCCGGAGTGATCCTATGACCATTCATTTCAAGCGCCGTTTAGCTACCACTGTTTTCGGCGCAGCTGCTCTGGTTTCTGCCGTTGCAGCTTCCCATGCACAAGAAGCAAAGCCGCTCGATAAAGCTGCCGTTGAGAAAATCGTCCGCGAATATCTGATCGCCAATCCGGAAGTGATGCTTGAAGTGCAGGACGCTCTGGAAGAAAAACAGGCTGCATCAGCCCGTGACAGCCAGTCCAAGATTATTGCAGAAAATCATGATTCGATTTTCAACGATGCCAATGATGCCGTTTACGGCAATCCGAAAGGCGACGTGACCATCGTTGAATTCTACGATTACAATTGCGGCTATTGCAAACGCGCAATGCCGGATATGCAGGCGCTGCTCAAAGCCGACCCGAATGTTCGCTTTGTCCTGAAAGAGTTCCCGATTCTCGGACCGGATTCCATGCGCACCCATCTGGTTGCACAGGCATTCAAGCGTCTGATGCCTGAAAAATACATGGAATTGCACGAAGCGCTGATGAAAGAGCCGAAAAGCTCTACCGAAGAGAGCGCAATGAAGATTGCTACCTCTTTGGGCGCAGATGAAGCAAAGCTGCGTGAACTGATGAAAAGCAAAGAGGTCGTGACCTCCTTCCAGAGCGCTTATAATGTTGCTCAGGCGCTGAATATTTCCGGCACACCGTCTTATATTATCGGTAATGAGCTGGTTCCGGGTGCGGTCGGTCTGGAAACATTGTCTGAAAAAATCGCTGAACAGCGTCAATCAAACACCGGCAACAAATAAAATTCATAATTTTATCTATAAAATTTGAATTTAGTGCCGGAAAATGCAGTTAAAGCCTGTACGGATACAATTTACAGGCTTTAACCGCAAAGCATTCCCCATTATATGGGAAGAGTTAAAGACTTCAGACAAGCTGAATTCATACGAATAACGGAATCGTAAAGCGACACCACACCCGATGGCACAAGTGATTTTCATTCTGAACGGCCCGAACCTGAATATGCTGGGTAAAAGAGAACCGGCAATTTACGGCTCAACGACCCTTGATGATATTCACGTAAACTGCCGCAAAGAAGCTGAAAAGCTGGGTGTGGAAATTGACTTCCGTCAGTCTAATCACGAAGGCGATCTGGTCACATGGATTCAGGAAGCCGGTGAGAAAGGCGCGCAGGTTCTGATTAACCCTGCAGCCTATACACACACATCTATTGCGCTGCTTGATGCCATCCGTGCAGCTCAGGTGACAGTGGTTGAGGTTCACCTCTCAAATATTCACGCCCGTGAAGAGTTCCGCCACAAATCCTTCGTTTCTCCGGTTGCCAAAGCTGTATTGTGCGGCTTCGGTGCGGAAGGTTATTTGATGGGTCTGCGGGCTCTCGCCGGTTATCAGCATAATCGCGAAAGTTGACCGGATTTTCAGAGTGGATTATGCCACGCATACCTAACCAGCATAATGTACCCTGACCGTCAGGCATATGCTAAAAGCAGTTAAGGCAAAAACGGGAACCGGTTTTCCGTTCAAAACTGCGAAAATAAAAATGGGAGCCTATTCCGATCTGCCTTAACCGGATCGGAATAGGCTCTGAAGAAACAACAATATATATCAGCGGTAAAGGGGCCAGACCCATGACGAACAAAAGCTCCGGTATCGATCAGGCGATCATTCGCGATCTCGCGAACATCCTCAAAGATACCGATCTGACAGAAATTGAAGTTGAACAGGATGATCTGCGCATTCGCGTTTCGCGCAATATCACTGTTCAGGCTGCAGCACCTCAGCAATATTTTGCCCCTGCTGCCGCAGCACCGGTTGCCGCCGCTGCGCCTGCTCCGGCTGCAGAAGCACCGAAAGCTGCTGACAAATCCAAAAATGCCGTGCCTTCGCCAATGGTTGGTACCGCCTATCTCGCACCGGCACCAGGTGCCAAGCAGTTCGTAGAAGTCGGCCAGAGCGTTAAAGAAGGCCAGACCGTTCTCATCATCGAAGCGATGAAAACCATGAACCAGATTGCTGCTCCGCGTGCAGGTACAGTGACTGCTATTCTGGTCAGCGACAGCCAGCCAGTTGAATTCGGCGAACCTCTTATCGTCATCGAATAAGATCTTTCACAGATCACGGCTGTATTTTCAAACATACAACCATCGCTGACCAATTTGAATTAATGCATAGTCTACCTCAGACTATGCCTGAGGCAGGAGCTCCGATGTTTCAAAAAATCCTCATAGCCAATCGCGGCGAAATTGCCCTGCGGGTGCTGCGCGCCTGTAAGGAGCTTGGCATCAAGACTGTTGCCGTTCACTCCACTGCCGATGCCGATGCCATGCATGTGCGTCTCGCAGATGAAAGCGTATGTATCGGACCACCATCATCGCGCGACAGCTATCTGAATATTCACCAGATCGTTGCCGCCTGCGAAATCACAGGTGCTGATGCAATCCATCCGGGTTACGGCTTCCTCTCCGAGAATGCCAAATTCGCTGAAATTCTTGAAGCTCACGATATTACCTTCATCGGCCCGACCGCTGCGCATATCCGCATCATGGGCGATAAGATCGAAGCCAAGAAAACTGCAAAACGCCTCGGCATTCCGGTTGTTCCGGGGTCTGACGGCGGGGTTGCCAGTGAACAGGATGCAATTCGTATTGCTTCCGAAATCGGCTATCCGGTCATCATCAAGGCTTCCTCCGGTGGCGGTGGTCGCGGGATGAAGGTTGCCAAATCGGCAGAAGATATCTCGGTTGCCTATAATACTGCACGCTCGGAAGCTGCAGCTGCATTCGGTGATGATGCTGTTTACATCGAGAAATATCTCGAAAAGCCGCGTCACATTGAAGTTCAGATCGTTGGTGATGGTGCAGGCAAGGCTGTGCATCTGGGCGAACGTGACTGCTCGCTGCAGCGCCGTCACCAGAAGGTCTGGGAAGAAGCCAATTCCCCTGCCCTGAATTCCGAAGCCCGTGACAAGATCGGTATGATCTGCGCCAATGCGGTTGCAGAACTGGGCTATCGCGGTGCCGGTACAATCGAATTTCTCTATGAAAACGGTGAGTTCTATTTCATCGAAATGAACACCCGTCTTCAGGTTGAACATACGATTACCGAAGCGATCACAGGTATTGATCTGGTTCATGAACAGATCCGTATTGCCGCCGGTCTTGGCCTGTCGGTCAAGCAGGACGATGTACGTTTCTCCGGTCATGCGATTGAATGTCGTATCAATGCGGAAAACGCACGCACATTCACACCGTCACCGGGCACGATTAAGCATTATCACACACCGGGTGGTCTGGGCATTCGTGTCGATTCCGGCGTCTATAGCGGCTATAAAATCCCGCCATATTACGACAGCATGATCGGCAAACTGATTGTGCATGGCCGTAACCGCGTGGAATGCCTGATGCGTCTGCGTCGTGCGCTGGATGAATTCGTCGTTGACGGCGTTGATACAACCCTGCCGCTTTTCCAGGATTTGATTGCCAATCCGGATATCGCCAATGGCGATTATGATATCCATTGGCTTGAAAAATATCTGGAAAAGAAAAACGCATCGGATCAGTAACTCCGGTGGCGGGACGCAAATCCCCTCCGCCTCAAAATTTAAGTCCGGAGCTTTTGCTCCGGGCTTACGCCTCCGGCATTTTCCCTATGTCAGAAAGTGCTGATGATCCGGAAATATTCTGGGTACGACCGGAACAACGCGGCATTATTCCGCTCGATAAGTTCCACATTTCCCGCAGCCTGCAAAAAACACTGAAGCGCTCCCCGTTCGAGATCAGCTATGACACCGCCTTTGAACAGGTGCTGGAAGGCTGTGCGATCAGGCGGGATCCCAATGCCGGTACATGGATCAATCAGACGATCCGTGACGGCTATATTGCCCTGCACAAAGCCGGACACTGCCATTCTGTTGAAGCATGGCAGGACGGGCAACTTGTCGGTGGTCTTTATGGTGTGTCGCTGGGTGGCGCATTCTTTGGTGAAAGCATGTTCAGCCATGTCACCGATGCTTCCAAGGTCTGCCTCGTGCATCTGGTGGAGCGGTTGCGTGCACATGGTTTCAAACTGCTGGACACGCAGTTTACTACAGGGCATTTACAGCGTTTCGGCGCTGTTGAAATTCCTGCAAAGGATTATGAAGATATGTTGCTGCCAGCGATTTTAACGCCTGCGCAATTCTGAAGCTGCCAAACCTTATTGCGGCGCAGGAATGTCTGACGTCTGCTTGCAGTCTTTCAGCCAGATATCATACACCGGATGATCCACAGCATTCAGACCCGGACTATCGGCAAACATCCAGCCGGAGAAGATGCGGCGGATTTTACGATCCAGTGTGATTTCATCCACCTGCACAAAGCTGTCAGTGCGCGGTGCTTCATTATCCGAGCGGCTGTAGCAAACCTTCGGCGTTACCTGTAACGCACCGAATTGCACTGTCTCATTAATATAAACGTCAAAAGTTGTGATCCGGCCGGTGATCTTGTCCAGACCGGAAAATTCAGCAACTTTATTGGAAATACGCTCGGCACGTGCCTCAGATGCTACGCCCAGACCGGCAAGTGCCAGCCCTGCAACCAGCAGAAATGTTGTTCCAAAAGATCGTCCGGAAGAAACATTCATACACATTCTGCCTTTGGTACTGGTTGCATAAACGGATGCGGAGAAAACATCCGCCGGAAAATTAGCCTGTTCTTTACGGCATTTGTGAGAAAAAGACTCGCCGGACAGGGTTTTCCCCAATCCAGAGCGGCAGACAGCTGCACCGGACGTCAATTTAGGGGAAAGATAAAGGCGGCACAGCTGAAAAACCATGCCGCCTGTCAAATCTATCAGGACTGAAACTTAATTCGGTGTCCATGCATCATAGTCGCCGCCCACTTTAGGGCGCTGACCGGATGCGGAGATCGCACCCTGCGGGCGATAAGCATAAGGCGTACCGGTCAGGTTCTGCTGGTGCGGCTTCTGCCATTCGCGCGGCTGATAGTTTTCTTCAGTCGGCGGCGTATCGGTGCGGTGATGCATCCAGCCATGCCAGCCGGCAGGAATTGCACTGGCTTCGCTATAGCCGTTGAAGATAACCCAACGACGGGTGCGGCCTTCAGAATCCTTACCACCGGTATAATAAACATTACCGAACTCATCTTCACCGACGCGCTTACCTTTGCGCCATGTATGAAGACGGGTGCCGATAGTCTGGCTGTTCCACCAGGTAAAGACCTGAATAATAAATTTTTTCATAGCACTTCCGGATCCTGAACTATCCTGACCATAAAGGCACAGGATCATGCAGATTATTCCCTGCTTATGCCCTTATCTGAGGCGCATCGCAAGGGTCAAGTTGCCGCTGTTTTCAGCATTTCTCAGTTAAGTGATGCCATTAACACCAGAGAACACTTAACGCAAAAAACTTTTTGTACGGGCGCAACAGGCACAATTAAATGCGGGATGCTCCGGTTACATAGACCAGCCTGTCAGAGACTTTTCCATTTTAATAACCGGAATATCCAGTTTCAGTGTACCCCAGTCATTCGTCTCGCCGGTCTTTTCAAAACCTTTGCGGGTGTAGAAGTCCAGAGCTTTCTGATTCTTGGCAATCACCTCGAGAGCAAGCTTCTCCACATCAGGAAAAGCCATTTCAATCTCCGCCAGCAACATGGTGCCGATACCCTGAACCTGCTGCTCAGGATCGACATAAAGCTGGTGCAGCTCCGCAATACCGTCTTTGCTCTGGCTGGCATAAGCCATGCCGACGAGGTTGCCCTCGCCGTCATCCGCCACCACAAATTCCGAATAAGGCTTGGCCAGATTACGCGTCAGCGCAGCAACAGAATGATATTCACCTGTCACCTTATTGACGGTCTCAACGCCCAGCACATCATCAAATGTGGCATGCCAGGTTTTGACCAGCAACTGGTGCACGGCCTTCAGATCATCCTTATTTGCAGAGCGCAGCCACATTATTCGATGCCCAGTTTCGCTTTAACCAGATCATTCACAGCCTGCGGATTAGCTTTACCGCCGGTTGACTTCATCACCTGACCAACAAACCAGCCCGCCAGTGTCGGCTTTTCTTTTGCCTGAGCCACTTTTTCAGGGTTGGCAGCGATGATTTCATCAACGGCTTTTTCAATCGCGCCGGTATCAGTCACCTGCTTCATGCCGCGGGCTTCGACGATCTCTTTCGGATCACCGCCCTCGTTCCAGACGATTTCAAACAGGTCTTTAGCGATTTTACCGGAGATTGTGCCTTCCTTGATCAGATCAAGAATAGCACCCAGCTGTTCCGGAGAAACCGGAGCATCTTCAATATCCTTACCCGCCTTGTTCAAAGCGCCGAGCAGATCATTGATGACCCAGTTTGCAGCAACTTTACCATCACGGCCTTCTGCAACCGATTCGAAATAGTCAGCAATGGCTTTCTCAGTGATCAGGATGGATGCGTCATAGACAGACAGACCCATGGTTTCAACCAGACGGGTTTTCTTGTCATCCGGCAGTTCCGGCAGAGCTGATGCCAGTTCATCCACATAAGCCTGTGTGAATTCCAGCGGCAGCAAATCAGGATCAGGGAAATAGCGGTAATCATGCGCTTCTTCTTTCGAGCGCATCGAGCGGGTTTCACCCTTTACCGGATCATAAAGACGGGTTTCCTGATCAATCTTCCCGCCATCTTCAAGAATACCGATCTGACGACGTGCTTCATATTCAATCGCCTGACCGATGAAGCGGATCGAGTTCATGTTCTTGATTTCGCAACGGGTGCCGAATTCACCGCCCGGACGACGAACAGACACGTTCACGTCTGCGCGCATCGAGCCCTGATCCATATTACCGTCACAGGTGCCAAGATAACGAAGAATGCTGCGCAACTTGGTCATATAAGCGCGTGCTTCATCCGATGAGCGGATATCCGGCTTGGAAACGATTTCCATCAGCGCCACACCGGAACGGTTCAGATCGACATAGGACATGCTCGGATGCTGATCGTGCAGGGATTTACCGGCATCCTGTTCCAGATGTACACGCTCGATACCAACTTCAACATCTTCAAACTGGCCTTTGGAATCAGGGCCAACAGACACAGTTACAGTGCCCTCACCCACGATCGGCTGCTTGAACTGAGAAATCTGATAGCCCTGCGGCAGATCCGGATAGAAATAGTTTTTGCGGTCAAAAACCGATTTCAGATTGATCTGTGCTTTCAGCCCGAGACCGGTACGAATGGCCTGCGCAACACATTCCGCATTGATAACCGGCAGCATACCCGGCATCGCGGCATCCACCAGCGAAACATTGGCATTTGGCTCGGCACCGAATTCGGTGGAAGCACCGGAGAACAATTTGGAATTGGAAGTCACCTGCGCATGAACTTCCATCCCGATCACGATTTCCCAGTCACCGGTGGCACCGGAGATCAGGCGTTTCGGGTCTGGCGTGCGTGTATCGATAAGGGACATGGGCTCTTAAATCTCTGTTTTGCGGCGCGAGTTAAACTCCGCCGTTTTCTCATGCTTCTGGCTAAAACAAACCGGCCTGACTGGCAAGTGTTCTGTGCATCACAACAGCACTGTTTCAGCATCAATAAACGATCATGGCGCGGACTATAAACATTATGGTGCAACAGTGCACCCTGCATTGACGGAAAAAGTACAAATTCCCGTAACAAAGCATGGGCTTGTAAAGATAAATGACCTCACAGCACGGTCATATATCGACCATACCAAGCCGGCGATAGAGCCGCTCTGCTCCAAAGGGGTTATTACTCTCCACTTTGAGACAAACACTCTCCGCACCGCGTAATTGGAAAACCTGAAAACAATGCAGCAATAAGGCTTCGCCGATGCCCTGTCTGCGCCAGTCGGGATGCACGACAATATCCTTGATAAAAGCACTGCTCCAGCATTGCGCAAAAGCAATGAGTTGCCCTTGGATATCTGTCACCGGAAAAATCAGACCGGCATCATATTCCTCATCATTAGACAGGGCCTGCCACCAGTCACGCAATGGCGGCACTATATTGCCAACAGCTTGATAGGAAGCCGTCAGCAAAGTATGGAGTTCTGCAATCATATCCGGCCGGAAGGCGGATAAAACCACATTCTTTGACCAGACAGGCTGCGGCGGCTCGTCACTCAGCGATTTACATAAATGATAATACGGTCTTGGTTGCATTACACCACAATAGCGCAACACGGCCGGCAGTAAAGCACCGCTGACAGCAAACAAAAAAGCCGCGTTTTGCAACGCGGCTTTCTCATAACTTTATGCGGGCTGATTATTCAGCTGCATCATCAGCTTTTTTAGCTGCTTTTTTCTTTGGAGCAGCTTTTTTAGCAGGCTTTGCTTCTTCAGCTGCGCCTTCTTCTTCAGCTGTCAGCTCTTCTTTGGTCACTTTCTTATCGGTGACGGAGATTGTGCCGAGCAGGTGATCAACAACCTTTTCTTCAAAGATTGGTGCACGCAGATTAGCAACTGCATCAGGAGTTTTACGCAGGAATTCATAAACCTGCTGTTCCTGACCTGGGTAACGACGAACCTGATCGTAAACAGCGCGCTGCAGTTCTTCTTCGGTTACTTCTACACCGGCCTTTTCGCCGATTTCGGAAAGAACCAGACCAAGACGTACACGGCGTTCAGCCAGCTTGCGATATTCTTCACGAGCAGCTTCTTCAGTGGTTTCTTCGTCTTCAAAAGTCTTGCCAGCCTGCTGCAGGTCGAAATTGATCTGCTGCCAGATGTTGTTGAACTCAGCATTAACCAGACGTTCTGGTGTTTCGAACTGATATTCTGCATCCAGACCGTCGAGGATCTGACGCTTAACTTTCTGACGGGTGATCTGGCCGTACTGACCTTCGATCTGTTCACGAACAACAGTGCGCAGACGGTCAAGGCTTTCGATGCCGAGCTTCTTCGCAACTTCGTCATTCAGTTCCAGCTCAGCAGCTTTAGCAACTTCCTTCACAGTGATGTCGAAGGTTGCTTCTTTACCCGCCAGATGGGCAGCGCCGTAATTTTCAGGGAAAGTTACTTTAATCTGCTTTTCGTCACCGGCTTTTACGCCGACCAGCTGATCTTCAAAGCCCGGAATGAACTGGCCGGAACCGAGTACCAGCTGTGCATCCTGATCTGCGCCGCCTTCGAAAGGAACGTCTTCCAGCTTACCGAGGTAATCCATGGTAACGCGGTCGCCGTCTTCAGCTTTGCCTTTTTTCGCTTCGAAAGTACGAGCGGAAGAAGCAATCTTCTTAACCTGCTCTTCAACTTCTTCGTCCGAAATATCAACAACTTCACGGGTCACTTTAAGACCGGAAACGTCTTTGATTTCGATTGCCGGCAGAACTTCGTAATTCATGGTGAATTCGAAATCAGCTTTACCGGCCAGAACCTTTTCGGCTTCTGCATCGTCTTCGCTCATTGCAACTTCTGGCTGGGTTGCAGCTTTTTCGTTGCGGTCAGCAAGGATCGAACGGGTTGAATCGTTCAGAATTTCGTTAACGATCTCAGCCATGAAAGACTTGCCGTACATCTTACGCAGATGTGCTGCAGGAACTTTACCAGGACGGAAACCATCGATCTTAGCGCGACCGCGAGCGGTTTCGAGGCGCTCAGCAAGCTTTGCTTCAAGATCCTGTGCCGGAACCACGACTTTGATCTCGCGCTTCAGCCCTTCATTGAGCGTTTCGGTAACCTGCATGTCAAAACCTTCACTTTGTCTTCGTTTCGCATGACCGGCCACATGACCGTAGCCGCCGTGGCTAGCGAAATTTCTTGTTTTTCTGTTTGTCACATACCGCGCACAAATATGCGCAAAGGCTATGGGACATCCCGGAACGGATATAAAGCCTGCCGGATTATGACAGTGACTCTATATATAAATGGTACGGATTTTAAGCAGCCATACCTGATTTCTGCTATTGAATTTCCTGCACAATATCTGCTCATTCACCGGCATAAAGTCACATTTCGTAACAGAGCCCGTGCGACAGCATTGCGCCAGAATCCCATTTATCGCAAACCCATTACAATCAGCGCCCGCAAAATACAAGATGCGATTGAATGTTCACCCTGCAATCCATCGGATTTTATCGGCCTTTTACCGATGCGGATTATGCAGTCAGTATATTTTTATAAACAGCACCGTCTTTCATAATCAGCTTCATATTCTTGTCCGGATCAGCAATCAGAGACACATCCTCCAGCGGATTACCGTCGATCAGCAGCATATCCGCCATTGCACCTTTTTCGATAACGCCGACAGCTGCACCATAAGGATTACGGTTTCCTGATAGCGTCAGCAATTCGGCATTGGTGCCGGTCGCCATTTTCAGCACGTCACCATTATCAAACCAGCGCGCCAGTTTCGCCAGCTGACGTCCCTGCGAGGCTGTGCCTTTCGGGTTGAACAGAATATCCGTCCCCCATGCCATTTTGACATTATATTTAGGCCCCAGTTCAAATGCACGGATCGTGCCTTCGGCAATCATTTTCTGCTGGTCGCGCTGTATCTGCGAGGCATAAACATTGGCATCCTCATCCGCCAGAAACGGCTGAATGCTCCACCATGCACCGGCATCAGCCATTTGCTTGACGGTTTTCTCATCGGCCAGCTGGCCATGTTCAATTGACTGCACACCGCAAGCCAGCGCCCGCTGAATACCGGCTGAGGTATAAACATGCGCACTGACATAAGTACCCCAATCCTTGGCAGCCATGACCGCAGCACGGATTTCAGCCTCGGTAAATTGCAGGGAATCCAGCGGATCATAGACCGATGCCACACCGCCACCGACCATGATCTTGATCTGGCTGGCACCCAGCATCAGCTGCTCCCGTACGCGACGCAGCACTTCGGCCTCACCATCCGCAATCGCAGCAATACCGGCAGATTCCGCAAGGCTCAGATCATTCGCACTATGGCGCGGAATATCACTGCGCTGGCGGAAATCGCCATGACCGGAGGTTTGTGACACCATCGCGCCGGACGGATAAATACGAGGTCCCGGAATACGCTTTTCATCAATCGCACGCTTCAGCGCAAAGGAAGGCCCGCCCATATCGCGCACGGTCGTAAAGCCACGCATCAAAGTACGCTGTGCTTCCTGTGCCGCAACAAGATGCACATAGGCAATATCGGATGTCATCGCCACCATTTGCGGAATAGCCGCCAGAATACTGTGCCAATGGGCATCAATCAGACCCGGGATTAGCACGCGATTGCCGCAATCAATCACCTGCGCATCAGCAACATTTTCTGAAGCTTTGAGAATATCCGCAATTTTTCCGCCGCTTACCAGAACATTATGTCCTTCAAGCAGCTTTGACGATTTTCCGTCGAAAATGCGCAGATTTTTCAGCAAAACAGGCTGGCCTGCAACAGAAACCGGCGTCTGAGCCAGCGCCGAAACCGGATCAGCCACCACGGCACCTGCCATCACAGCCGCAAGGCCGCTCAGGACAGAACGGCGGCTCAGCCCGCGGCCAATGCGTTCATTCAGCTGTGTGATTGCCGGACTATGGCACAAGCATCCAAATCCATGAGCATATTGCCCGTAACGCGCACCATAGTTTCCCATAGTCTCAAACCTTTCTAAAGCTTTGATAAGACTGCATCAGCATAAATATATTATGCGGAAACTTCGGCCATAAAGTTTTAGAATTGATGAAATTCAGCACGACCCGTCAGGATATATTTGCTGCGGAGACTATAAACAGCAGGCAATGAGAAAAAATGCCATCTCAAACTGCATTGTAACCCAATTTGTAACACAATTTGTATCACAAAACCGGCCCAAAACGCACCTTCGCCAAAATTGCAGCATCAAACATGCAGCAATTACAAAGACTTACAAAAATCAAAGAGAATAAAAGTGGTGCGGATAGAGGGACTCGAACCCCCACGGTCTCCCGCCAGAACCTAAATCTGGTGCGTCTACCAATTTCGCCATATCCGCAACCGAAGCACGTATGCTTTGATGTGCGCCGCTCTATAGCATTCAATTTTCCGGCTTCAAAGGGGAAAAACAGATTATTTTTGATAAGAGACCGTCATACACAGATCTTATCACTTCCCCTTTGCCGCCTCACCTCAGAACAGCGGTTCATCAAAAACCTGTTTGCCGTCAATCCTGAGCGCACGGATCGCCGCGACGCCTTTTTCATTCACTGACAGGACGATATCCACGTTGCTGTCGCGCTGGGCATTTTCAACGGCCAGCCCCTCGCCCTCCGGCACATAATAGCGCTCAATGCCATAAACAACAGGCAGGATTGAATAGCTGTCAAAGAGCTGAAACGGAGCCTCAACCTCCCCGCGCAAAAAGATTTCACCGTCTTTTAATGCATCCGGAACATCAAATTGCGCCCGCTTCGCCTCCCACAAACCATCGGCCTGTTTCTCCAGCACGACATAAATATAATTCAGTCCGCTTTTGCGTTTCGGCTGACCGCTAATCATATGTGCAGGCAAGCGGGAAATTTCATAGCTCAGAATAACATAATCGCCGCGCATCAGATCACGCGGATCAACCGGCAAAGTCCGCAGCACCACTTCCGAACCGCTGCGCAAAATACTGATACGTTGCTGAACACCTGCCAGCATCACCCCCGACTGCAGCAATGCTGCAAGAATTGCAGCCACATAAAGCCAGCGTTTTTTAAGAAAACTCATGGTTGCTGCTCCCCATCATGAACGGACACCGCTTTAACAGTTGAGCCATGCAGATATTTTTCCATGCGGGTAACCAAATAAGCCAGCCCCATCACCAGCAGACCGCCGATCAGGAAGACACCGGACGTGCCAATCATCGTCCCCACGGTCACGGTCGCCAGATACAACACATGCAGAGAGAAGCCCGCATAGGCGAACCAGCGTAATTGTCCGCTTTTTTCACCGGCGATAATCAGCGCAAAAACACAGACGGCAATTGCCACCAGCGAATAGACCGCATCGGCACCGGCCTCATAACTATTGAACAAGTCTTTATGCTCAACCTGAAAGATAAACAGCGCGATCAGCAGAGAAGTCAGACCATAACCGGCCAGCTGCGAGCCAAATCCGTAGCTGTAGCGTTCAAAGGCCGGCCAGCGCCCCTGACAAATCACCAGCACAGCGCCAAGGGCAATCATCAGGATCAGGATCGCCTGATTTTCAATGTCAAAATACAAAGTGAGGAAATAGGCCAGCGTCAGCGCTGCCAGCAAATGCATGGCCTTATCCGCTTTTGTATAGATAATGGCACCGACACAGGCGAAGATGTAAAGCGGCATAACCCAGCGATAGGATGCAACCAGATTGACCTGCCCGCCAAGCTCATTCAGCACGGTTGACAGATAAAAGCCACCGATACCCAATGCCGCAGCGGTCAAAATCGGCGCGCGCAGCAGCACCGCGGCAACCAGCACACCAACGCCCCATGCCAGCGCCGCCGTCGTCATATCACCGGACATATGATACATCTGTCCGATCAGCGCGATACCGGCACCATAGGTAATGGCCGAGAGCAGATAAAGCGCCGGTGCAAAAATCGCCGCCAATGTGTTGCTTTGCCCGCTTTCACCACGTCTTTGCAGCCATGCGCCGCCAAGATAACCGCTCCACATGACAAACAGGATAAGCGCCACGCGCCAGACACGCGGTATGACTTCCCAATTGGCTGCAACAAACAGGATCAGCGCCGCGCCAAGCAACAATGCGCCAAGCACGGCGAGAACACCGCCAATACCAAAGCCGTTCTTGCGGGTTTTAACATCAAGACGCAGCCTGTCTGCAGTTTCCTGATCCAGCAGCCCTTGGGACTGCCATTGGTCAATCTGGTGTGCAAGGGAAACAAAAATGGACAAATGGCGATCCTGTTATAATGGTTGCTCCGGCTTGCATAAGAACAAACCTGCCCGATGCAAGAGACGAGCGCATAGCTTTACTATCGTGTTAAATTAAGACGAGTGCTCAGGCAATCCCGGCTTACCGGCTTCATCAGGGTTCAGGCGCACATAATCCGCTTTCAGATCTTCCGATGTTTTGCGGCTGCCGTCATGGCTCCAGCCAGGCGGCGCTGCCATATACATCAGCCTTTGCCGCAGGCTCAGCCCCGGCGCAAACACATCTTTCATCATCCCCGCCCATTCATGAAATGCCACCCGCACCGGATTGAAAGTACCGATATTGCGCACGATCCCGTAGCGCGGCATATCCTCCGGCAATTCTTCCACAAATGTGCCGAATAATCTGTCCCAGATAATCAAGGTGCCGGCAAAATTCGCATCCAGATATCGCGGATTGGTCGCATGATGCACACGGTGATGCGACGGCGTATTGAAGATCAATTCAATAGGCTTCCACATTTTGCCGATTGCTTCCGTATGAATCCAGAACTGGTAGATCAGGTTAAAGCCATAGACAAAAGCAATCACTGCCGGATGAAAGCCCAGCAATACCAGCGGCACCTGCAATATAAACATGCCGGTAATCTGCCCTGTCCAAGACTGACGCAGCGCTGTGGTCAGATTATAATGCTGGCTGGAATGATGATTGACATGCTCCGCCCAGACCCAGCGCACCCGATGGGCAATGCGGTGATACCAGTAATAGCGCAAATCATCGAAAATAAAGGCAGCGATAAAGACCCACCAATGCAGGCCGAGATCAAAGAAACGGAACTGCCATACCCACAGCAAAGCTGTAACAGACACAAAACCGAGCAACAGCCCTGCCACAACATTACCGGTGCCCATTAGCAGACTGGTCAGCGCATCACGGGTCTCAAATTCGCCCTTGCGGTGCCAGTAACGTACCGCAACCAGCTCAATCATAATCGCAAGGAGATATAAGGGCACTGCCAGCAGTGTTACGTCGAAGAATGCCGGATCATTCATAAAGACAACTCCCCTTTTTATTGTTGAGGCCGCGCTAGAGCGGTTTACGTCCAGATTGGATCATAGCGCTCGCTCTAGATTCTTTATTTGGTCGCACTATCACGGGCGCCAAGTTGATCCAACTTGACTGTGAAATGCTCTAGCCATTCACAGACCTGATCACGTGTCTTTTTGTCATCGAAAGAAAAAGTAGCCGCAGGCCATGTAAAATCATGCATCTGCAGAAACAGTCTTGTTTCGTCCTGCTTGCGGATTTCCGCAATATCTTGCGCTTTTAAAATGCGTGTCAGAAATTTAGCACCCACCGCATGAACAAGACCTGTTCCCTGCTGCGGCAGGTCGAAAAAAGCAGTGCGCCGGTCTTGAGTATAATAAATGCGGGTGATCAGGCTTTCCGGATAATCCTGCCGGAAACGCTCCAGCACATCCTTATCGCTGTCTAAAACCGCCTGCCGGTTACCGCCAAGCAGATGAACAGCCACTGCGCCGATGATAATACCAGCGACGATCATGCCAATGAGTACAGGCAAACTCAGCAAGCGACCTGATCTCCCCCTATAAACAAGCCGTTCCCCTTCATGAAAACAAGGTTCCCACGAAAATTCCCCGTATTCAAGTATCCAAAAATCGCACAGGTACTCAATAACCAGCCCGCAATTTTACCAGTCGCTAACCTTAATGCGGTGCTGCTTTGCATAGCTCTTGAAATGTCACAATTTCTACACAACCCACAGGCGATATTTTTGTGAGGCTTAATGCGTGATACCGCATTTAAATTACCCGCAATCACAGTTTAACGAACGAAAATTGCGACCGGCACTAATTTTGTCTAAATAGCGACTAAATAGCGATTTAAATCGTTTAAATGAGGTCTGCAAGGCTCGCAGAGGAGCTATGCAATCTTGTCTCTCCTCATTTCTGATCGCCCGGGCTATATACAGGACAACAGATTACACAACACAACTGAACACAATCGAGGGTTTTAAAAATGAACATCATTCGCTCTTTCAACAACTGGCGCCGTTACCGTGACACAGTTTCCGAACTGAACCGTTTGTCCAACCGTGAACTCGGTGATCTCGGTATCTCCCGCTCCGACATTCCTTACATCGCCCGCAAGTCCAACACTGCCGGTATGTAATTTAAGCAAGTCATTGCTAAAACTGTCAGGATCGGGAATCCGCCTGAACTGATAGTATGTATGCCACGAAATATCTGTGCCGGAGTTTTTCAACCACCGGCGCGGACGGATAAACATCCTCCCCTTTCATGACCGGTATTCCTCCTCCCGTACCGGTCATGTTTTATTGCCTGCTGTTGTCCCTCCCGTTTTTCAGCAGGCATAGCGCTGTCAGGACTATGTCCTCCATTCTGCGCTGACTGATATCCCCCCATATCAGTCCTCCTTAAGATAGCTCTGTCGCCCTCCCTCCTGCGACAGGGCTATTTTTTTATCCATTATTCCTATCCGCAAAAGCTTGTGATCTGGCACAGAGGTGATTGATGCCGCGTTGCAAAAGCGGTATTGGACAAAGCATGTCCAATTTATCATCCTATTCACCTGTTCACATTATCGGCGGCGGCCTCGCAGGCAGCGAAGCGGCATGGCAGATTGCTGAAGCAGGCATTCCCGTCATCATTCATGAAATGCGTCCGGTGCGCGGTACAGATGCGCATAAAACCCACGGACTGGCTGAGCTTGTATGCTCCAATTCCTTCCGCTCGGATGATGCTGAAACCAATGCCGTTGGCGTGCTCCATGCTGAAATGCGTCTGGCCAATTCGCTGATTATGGCCTGCGCCGATGCCAATCAGGTTCCGGCCGGTGGTGCGCTGGCTGTTGACCGTGACGGCTTCTCTGATGCGGTCACTGCAAAGCTTGAAGCGCATCCGCTCATCACCATTCAGCGTGAAGTGGTTGAAGGTCTGCCACCGGAAGACTGGGGCAATACCATCATCGCCACCGGCCCGCTGACTGCTGCAGAACTGGCAGAGGCAATCGCGCAGGAAACTGAAGCCGATTCCCTCGCCTTCTTTGATGCAATCGCACCGATCATCCATTTTGACAGCATCAATATGGATGTCTGCTGGTTCCAGTCGCGCTATGACAAAGTTGGTCCGGGCGGCACAGGCAAAGACTATATCAACTGCCCGATGGATAAAGAGCAATATCAGGCATTTATTCAGGCTTTGATTGACGGCGAAAAGACCGAGTTCAAAGAATGGGAAGGCACACCTTATTTCGACGGCTGTCTGCCGATTGAAGTGATGGCAGAGCGCGGCCCTGAAACATTGCGTCATGGCCCGATGAAACCGATGGGGCTGACCAATGCCCATAATCGCGATGTGAAGCCCTATGCGGTTGTGCAGCTGCGTCAGGATAATGCGCTTGGCACGCTCTATAATATGGTCGGTTTCCAGACCAAGCTGAAATATGGCGAACAGACCCGGATTTTGCGCATGATTCCAGGTCTGGAGAATGCGGAATTTGCCCGCCTCGGCGGTTTGCACCGCAATACCTATCTCAATTCACCGATCCTGCTTGATACCAGCCTGCGCCTGAAATCCCGCCCGCAGATCCGTTTTGCAGGCCAGATAACCGGTTGTGAAGGCTATGTGGAATCTTCAGCGATGGGCTTGCTCGCCGGTCGTTTTGCGGCTGCACAGCAGCGTGGCGAGACTTTGCCGCCACCGCCTGTCACGACAGCTTTCGGCGCCTTGCTCAATCACATTACCGGCGGCCATCTTGTCAGCGATGATGAACCGGGCAAACGTTCTTTCCAGCCGATGAATGTGAATTTCGGCCTGTTTCCGGAAGTTACAGTTCCGAAACAGGAAGGTGTGCGTCTGCGCGGCAAGGAAAAGACACAGGCCAAAAAACGCGCTCTTAGTGCCCGCGCTTTGAGTGACTTCAAAGTCTGGCTGCAAGAACAGCAATAACATTTAAAAAGCCGCCTCCAAAGCATGTCTCCCAAAAGCGGGCACCGGTTTTGGGGTAAAGACATGCGTAAAAACAAAGCACTAGAACAGATTAAACGCAACACGCTCTAGAGGCGGCTTTTTATTACTTATGATTTGAGTGAGGACTTTAAGTAAATCCACTGGCGCCGTAATTGTGACAAGTCAACGCCCTGCTCGGCCACCAGATCAGCCTTGCGCTCTGCGCGTTTCAGCACCAACGGAACCAAACGCACCGGCAGATAGGCTGCTTTCAGGCTTGCCCGCATAGGTTGTTTTTCAAAAGCCGCGTAATGTTCCCGCGCCAGAGCTGTCACCACAGCCACGACACGCTGCATCGCCGCTTTGTCATCACCCTTGATAAATTGCTCTGTCGTAACACCCACCGCCTGCAACATATCTTCCGGCACATAGACCTGCCCACGACGGCGATGCAAAGGCATCAGCCGCAGCAAACCGCTGACAGCCTGCGCAACACCCGCATGGCCGGAGAGTTCTGCCGAAGATTTCGCCGCATCGGCATCCAATATCATTGCTGCCATTTGCAAAATGGCACAGGCGGTTTCGCCGCAATAGCCTTCCAGATCATTGCGGCTCGGCATTGCATCATTATACAGATCAAAAATCCGTGCCTCACAATAAGCATCGAAGACACTGCGCGGCAGCTGATAATCCTGAATGGCTTGCAGCAATAAAGCAGCCACCGGATTGCCGGTCACTGCACCATGTTCGGTGCCATTGATAAGATCACGCCACCATTGCAGACGCACTTCCCCCGGCAATGCATCATGTACCACATCACGGATACGGGCGATTTCTGCATTGAATGCATAGAGTGCAGCAAGCGCAGGCCGCCTATCTTCCGGCGCATAAAGCACTGCCAGATAGCGGTCAAAATCACTCTGGCGCAAAAATTGCAGGCAATGCTGGTAATGTCCGGTCTCGGCCGCTGAAAATGTCACGGCTTTATTGTCAGTTTCAGCCACGCTCTCACTCCACGGCAATCAGAGCGGCGGCAACAGCGCGGTCTTCCGCAAGCAGCACATTATAGGTGCGCACGGCAGCGCCGGTGCTCATCGGATCGGATGAAATGCGGTGCTCACGCAGTACAGCCTTAACATCCTCCGGTATCCGGCACAGATCCATACCCGTGCCAACCAGCAGAATTTCAATATCGCTTGCCTGTTGCAGGATCATGTCCAGATCAGCCACCGTCAGAATTGGCGGCTGTTTTGGCTCCCAGCCATGAATGCCGGATGGCAGACACATTAATGAACCGCGATGCGACATTTCCGCAAAACGAAACCCGCCATTTCCATAGGCATCAATCGGTGCCCGTCCCGGAAAATGTGCCTCACGGATTTCAATGCCAGTGTTCATTTCGTCTCTCTTTATCTTGATCGCTATAATCTGCTCAGCCCCGCATGGATGGCAAGCAATAATATGCGCCCCTTCTACAACAATATGGGAGTTTTACCAGTTCATTACAGTGCATTTCAGCCTGATTAAAACAGCATTGCCCGCAGGAGAACCTGCGGGCAATGTTTATTCTAATATATTGCTGATTACTCAGCTTGCGGTTTGTGGTTCCGCATTTTCACTGACATCCGACGGTCTGATACCGAGCAGCCATAGCAGCGGCCCCGCAATATAGATCGACGAATAGGTCGCGATAATAATCCCCAGCGACATCATCACTGCAAAGGAACCGATATCCGCACCACCAAAGATGTAGAGCGGGATCAGCGCCAGCAGCGTGACCAGTGAGGTCAGAATTGTACGGGACAGCGTCTGATTGATCGCAGCATCCACCAGCATACTGACCCGCGTCTGCGGATAGCGGCGCAAATTATCACGCACGCGGTCATACACGACCACCGTATCGTTAAGTGAATAGCCGATAACCGTCAGCAGCGCCGCAAGGCTCCACAAATTATATTCAAAGCGGAACAGCGCAAAAACACCGATCATAATGATGATATCATGTGTCGTTGCCAGCACGGCACCGACAGCAAACTGCCAGCGGAAACGCAGCCACAAATAGGCAAAAACGCCGATCAGTGCCAGTCCGAGCGCTGCATTACCAATACGCGATAAATGATCGGAAACCGTTGGCCCAACCACTTCAACGCGCTGGAAATCATAATCCTGCTCGAACTCGTCGCGCAATTTCACGACTACGGTCTGCTCGGCATCATCACCGGCATCCTGCGAGCCGATCAGCAGCTCGGCAAGGTTTTCATTTTTACCCTGCACCACCCGCGCACCGTCAATATTCAGCTCGGACAGACGCAAACGAATATCATCCAGATCCGCAGGCCCTTCACGCGACTGCAGTTCGACAGAAGAACCGCCGTCGAAATCGATACCGTAATTCAGTCCCATGGTGAAATAAAACACGAGGGCAGCAACACAGGCAGCGGCAGAGATAATTGCCGTAATGCCGCTCAGTTTCATAAAGCCGATCTTGGTATTGGTTGGCACCAGCTTAAGGAAACGTGCCGGAATCACTGTTGGTTTTGACTGACGAACCCAGAGAGAAATCAGGAGACGGGAGAAGGTGTAGGTTGTGAAAAGTGACGTCGCAACACCAATGGTCACGATGATCGCAAATTCATGCAACGGCCCGCTGCCGAACATCAGCAATACCAATGCCGCGATCAGCGTTGTCAGGTTGGCATCCACAACACAGGCTCGCGCACGGGAAAAACCGGATTCAATCGCCTGTACAACAGAATAACCGTTACGGCGATCTTCACGCATTTTCTCAAACAGCAGAATATTGCTGTCCACCGCCATACCGATGGTCAGCACCAGACCGGCAATGGTTGCCAACCCGACTGCAACACCGAAGAATGACACGACGGCAATCATCAGCATGACATTGACACCGAGCGCAATCACAGAGATCAGACCAAGCAGGCCATAGGACAGCACCATAAACAGAGCGACAACCACAAGCGCGCTCAGTGCAGTAATCAGTCCGTAGCTTGTATAATTCTGGCCAAGTGCCGAAGCAATGCTGCGCTCTTCCAGAACCTGAACCGGAGCCGCCAGTGGCCCCGAACGCAGAACAACACCAAGATTGCTCAGTGTTTCCAGATCAAAATCACCGGTGATCTGCAAATTGCCGGTCGTAATTGCTTCCTGAATACGCGGAGCCGACACAATCTGATTATCAATCACAACAGCAAGAACAGAGCCGGTATTCTTGGTCGTAAAGTCGGCCAGATCCTTAGTGCCCTCTTCCGTCAGGGAGATGGTAATCACTGAATCCTGCGCGGTATTTACACCGACTTCCGCATCGGCAATGTCTTCACCGGTAAGAACCGGTGCTTTTTTAACAATATAACCAACCGGCGGATCATCAAATGAATAGATGATTTCCGAATCCTGCGGAACCAGCCCTTCAGCCAGCGGATCAGGTGTCGTTACAATTTTCGCCTGACGGAAATTGATATCGCCTTTCAGGCTCAGCAGATCTTTGATGAGCTGTGCGTCATAAACATCCGGCACTTCAGCGCGTATCTGGTTTTTGTTCTGCACATTGATACGGGCATTATCATAGCCCAGCTCAGACAGACGGTCGGCCATAACGGCTGCGCTTTTATCCAGATCTTCCGCAGTAATTTTCGGCGATGCCAGAACAACGCGCGTACCGCCTGTCAGATCAAGACCGGTGATAATCTGCCCTTTCGGGAAACCGTCAGGCAGACCCGACAATTGCTGAGCGGAAAAGAAATTAGGTAATGCGAAGATAAAACCGGCCAGAACGACCAGCCAGATCAGTACCGATTTCCAGCGCGGGAAATAGAGCATCGGCAATCCATCCGTAAAATTGATGCCGCTTTGCAGCAAATCCGCAAAACAGACAGGATCAGACGTAACAGTAATGTTTTTGAGAATAACTGCCGAATAAAACACGGCAAATTCTGCTTACACCACCTCATTTTCTGATCTTATACGTGATTCGTACAAATCTCAGCAGGCACACAGTCGGATGGCGCAGATTTTAAGCTGATGATGCGCTATTGCAGCACATCAAATTATAGTTTCAGGCCAATAAAAAAGCCCGCTCAAAGCGGGCTTTAATAACAATCAGCAATAAGCTTACTTGTTCTTGTTGTCGGCAACCGGTTCACCACGGGTGCGCACATCACCAATGGTGGAGCGCAGAACGCGGATTTTGATACCGTCAGCAATTTCAGCTTCCAGTTCATTATCATCGATCACTTTGGTAACTTTAGCGATGATGCCGCCACCGGTAATGATCGTGTCATTGCGGCGGATATTGGTCAGCATTTCGCCGCGTTTTTTCATCTGATTACGCTGAGGGCGGATAATCAGGAAATACATAACAACGAAAATAAGGATAAACGGCAGAATGCTCATCAGCATATCCGCGCCACCGGCACCACCGGCGGCCTGAGCGTAAGCAGGGGTAACAAACATGAAAGTGACTCCTCGTCAAACTGAAAACTGTCCGATGCTTCTCGGCTGCAGAATTCCTTAAACCGATTGCGGGTTAGGGAATTATGTAGCCAAAGCCGTCATATTTCACCGGCATGCATCAAATTTATTCACTGCGCATTACAACGGTTATACGCCGTTATGCAACCATAGATGCAAATTCTTAATCCACTTTACCAGTGCGGCCATCATTTTTTTCACTCCGGCCTTGGCTACAGGCACAAATACAATATTTTCACACAACCGTACCCATGGGTACTATTCAAAGACAATAATCTTGCTAAAGTCAGACCGTTCTTGAAGGCAGTCTTTAAGCAGCAAACAGAAACAGTCCGGTAAAGCCAGTAGCGAATGCTCCAGCGCTTTACTTAAAATCCGGGCATTCTTGCATCCCGCCATAAGTCTGATGACCGGATACAAGAGTGCCGCGGATAGAATACAGGCTTTAAAATGAACACGACTGAGCAAATATTGAGTGCAAAACTGGATCAGCTGCTGGCTGTTCTTGAGCGCATGGCACCACCTGCCCCGAAACCATTGCAGGCAGAGAGTGCCGATACATTTGTCTGGGAGCCCTCCCGCCTTGAACTGGCACCGGTCAAAAAGGTCAACCGTGTTGATCTCGGTCTCATTCATGGTGTTGACCATGTGCGCGATCAGCTGGTGAGCAATACCGAGCGCTTTGCCCGCGGCCTGCCCGCCAATAATGTACTGCTCTGGGGTGCACGCGGCATGGGCAAATCCTCACTGGTCAAAGCCGCGCAGGCTTCAGTCAATCAAACCGCCGAAAAACCGCTGAAGCTCATTGAAATTCACCGCGAAGATATCAACAGCCTGCCGGTATTGATGAATCTCATCAAGGAGAGCGACTACCGTTTCATTCTGTTTTGTGATGACCTGTCCTTCGACCATGACGACACATCCTACAAATCACTGAAAGCTGCGCTTGAAGGCGGTGTCGAAGGCCGTCCTGATAATGTGATTTTCTATGCCACATCCAACCGCCGCCATCTGATGCCGCGTGAAATGATTGATAATGAGCGTTCCAGCGCTATCAATCCGTCTGAAGCGACAGAAGAAAAAGTCTCACTCTCCGACCGCTTTGGTCTGTGGCTTGGCTTCCATAAATGCAATCAGGATGATTATCTGGCAATGGTCGATGGCTATGCCGCGCATTATGGCTTCAATTATCCGGTTGAGAAACTGCATGCGGAAGCCCTTGAATGGTCAACCACACGCGGCAACCGTTCAGGCCGCGTTGCCTGGCAATATGTACAAGATTTGGCCGGCAGGCTTGGCATTTCCATTCATGCATAAACAAAAAAGCCCGCTGCATGATGCAGCGGGCTTTTTTCAATTCAGAGCATAATTTTAAAGAGTTAGAACGTCCTTTGCATGGCACATGGCGCTCTATATTCCGAGAATTATGTTTCCAGATATTTCGACGGATTAACCGGCGTAGAATTCTTACGCACTTCAAAATGCAGCTTTGGCGATTTTGCATTGCCGCTCATACCGGAACGGGCAATTTCCTCACCGCGACGTACTTTCTGACCACGCTGCACATTGATCTTGCTGTTATGACCATAGACAGTCACAAGACCATTTTCGTGGCGCACCAGAACAGTCTGACCGAATTCCTTCAGCCCGTCACCGGCATAGATAACCACACCATTTTCGGCTGCTTTAACCGGTGTACCTTCCGGCACCATAATGTCGATACCGTCATTCACAGTACCGCCGTCACGCTGACCAAAGCTGGTCAGCACCTTGCCGCGTACCGGCCAGCGCATCTGCGAGATACCGGTTGCAGAAGGCGCCATGGCGACATCCTGCTCGGCTTCTTCAATCACCTTATTGCTCGCCTGCGGCGGTGTATAAGGCTTTACGCTGCCATCCGGCACCTGTTTTGCAGCTGCAGGTGGGGTTGAAGCTGTTTTTACTGTCGTATCAACTGCGGCCTGAACCGGCTTGGCAACAGCCGCGACCTGCGTTGCGGCAGCAGTCGCTGCAACAGGGATCACCAGAGACTGACCGACGCGGATTGTACCGTCGCTCATGCCGTTCGCTTGTTTCAGAGCTGCAGCCGTCACACCATTGCGCTGGGCAATCGCATGCAGCGTATCACCGCTCTGCACAGTATAACCGCCGGTCGCAGCAGCTACTTTTGCGCCTGCATTGGCAACAGCATTATTCACTTTGTTCGTCGCAGCCTGCTGAGCATTGGCAACAGCCTGTGTACCGTTTGATTTCAGCTGACCAAGGGTCTGCGTACCACCATTGGCAGCAGCAACCAATGCGCCGCCGGCAGCGGCTTTAACGCCCGGAATTGTCAGTGTCTGCCCTGCCCGCAGCATATTCGGGTCAGTAATATTATTCGCAGCCATCAGATCATTCGGAGACACATTAAACCGGCGGGCAACGCCGTAAAGTGTTTCACCCGGCTGCACCATCGCATTATTAACCGAACTTGCCGCAGCATTGGTCATATTGCTGCCAGCCATTGCAACCTGCTGTGTCGCCTGATCGCGTACGGACTGAACAGAGTTCTGAACATTATTCTGCACAACCTGTGCAGCGCCCATCGGTGCGGCAGTTCCTACCGGCGGCAACTCGTTACGCTGCACATTACCGGAAGCCACACGCTGCGCAGCCGGCATCGACGGATAGTTATCCGCGCCGTTATTCTGCTGATAGGACTGATTCTGTGACTGCATAATCGCGCGCTGATTATTCGTCGATCCAGTCGTAAGGCCATCCGTAAAGCGTGTCATATCCCCGCTACAGCCAGCAACCACACCTGCAAGCAGGATGACCGCGCTATGACGCAGAAGACGCTCGGACGCATGATGCAAAACTTTTTTACGCATATTCAACCCGTCCATACCCGAAACTCTAAGTAGACTTATTAAAGCGCGTTAATGTTACCTGCTGGTTAAAATTGCTGTAAAAAAATTAAAAGATTCATCAAACGGATACCATAATCGCTAAATCAGGCAAATTTGATACACGACATGCTGCTCCGAAGCCTGTCAGAGCGCTGTGACAACCATAAAAACCGGGAAATAAAATCAGCCGAAGTTTCAGAGAAACGCAGCAGAGCCTTCGATAAACGGCTGATAACGCACCATCATCAGGTCTTCACGCTCAAAACGGCTGCCGACTTTGGCCATGCGGCACATGACCTGCTGCCCGTCACCCTGCCCGACCGGTGCAATCATCACGCCATGCGTTGCCAGCAAATCCAGATATTGCCGCGGCATTGCATCCGAAGCCAGCCAGACGATAATGCGGTCATAAGGACCACCAGCTACACCATGGCGGCCATCTGCATGTTTGCAAACAACATTTTCGATCTGATGTGCCTGAAACTGATTGCGCGCGGCTTCTGCCAGAGTCTTATAACGCTCAATCGTTGTCACACGCGCGGCAAGGCGCGCCATGACAGCGGCAGTGAAACCCGAGCCTGTGCCGATTTCCAGCACGCGATGTCCCGCTTCAAGCGACAAAGCCGAAAGAAAACGCGCCTGATCGTCCAGCCCCTCAATTGATTCGCCGCAAGCCAGCGGCAAAACACGATTGCTATAGGCAAAATCCTGATAGGCCGAATTGATGAAATGCTGACGCGGCGTAGCTTCAATTGCTGCAAACAAACGCGGATCGTGCAAACCGCGACTGCGCATACGCAATACAAAAGAGGCAAAACCTTCTTTGCCGCTCATGCGATATTTGCCCGTATTTGCCTGCATGTGAATATTCATGAACCCTGCCCGAAGTCAGATTTATAGCCGATCAGGCAGCATCATCCTTTAAAATTGTAAATTCAGAGATAATGCGAAGAAATAAAAATGCCGGAGACATTTCCGCCTCCGGCATTTCCTTAATCCAGACCTGAATATCAGGCTTTTTCGATACGGGTCATGCCGCCCATATAAGGCACCAGAGCCTCAGGAATGGTGATGCTGCCATCTTCTTCCTGATAATTCTCCATCACAGCGATCAATGCACGGCCAACAGCAACACCGGAACCGTTCAGCGTATGAACGAAACGGGTCGCTTTTTCACCGGCAGCACGGTAACGCGCATTCATGCGACGTCCCTGAAAATCACCGCAGACCGAGCAGCTGGAGATTTCGCGGAATGTGTTCTGACCCGGCAGCCATACTTCGATATCGTAGGTTTTCTGTGCGCCGAAGCCCATATCACCGGTGCAAAGTGTAACAGTGCGGAATGGCAGACCGAGACGCTTCAGAACTTCTTCAGCACAACCGGTCATGCGTTCCAGTTCGGCTTCCGAGCTATCCGCATCGGTGACTGATACCATTTCCACTTTCCAGAACTGGTGCTGACGCAACATACCGCGTGTATCGCGACCAGCAGAACCAGCCTCTGATCGGAAACAAGGCGTCAGCGCAGTCACACGCATCGGCAGTTCAGCACCATCCACAATCTCGCCATTGACCAGATTGGTCAGCGGCACTTCCGCAGTCGGGATCAGCCAACGGCGGCTTGGATTATCAGCCAAGCCAAATGAAACCCGTTCTGGCACCTTTAAAATATCTCTTAATTCTCCGAGAACTTCAAATGCTGTCCGGTTAGGATCTCGCATAATTGCTTGCTGAGCAACATCCCATGCTGCATCATATTGCTCTTTGATATCTCGCTCTAAGTTTTCTTGATCTGCTGTTCGAAACAAATCTTCCGAAAATTTTGGAAGCTGGCCTGTACCATAAACAGCTTTATCATTAACCATCAGCGGAACCATAGTTTCAGAATAACCATGTTCTGTGGTGTGCAGATCAAGCATGAACTGACCGAGCGCACGTTCCAGACGCGCAAGTGCACCTTTCAGCACGGTAAAGCGCGAGCCGGACATGCGGGTAGCGCGCTCGAAATCCATCAGACCGAGGGCTTCGCCCAGTTCAAAATGCTCTTTTGGTTCAAAACCGTAATTACGGATATTGCCGACACGACGTGTCTCGACATTATCATTCTCATCTTTACCGACAGGAACGCTGTCATAAGGCACATTCGGCAGGCTCGAGAGAACATCATTCAGCGCTTTATCGAGACGACGTTCTTCTTCTTCCGCTTCAGTGAGGAAGGTTTTCAATTCGGCAACTTCCGCCTTCAGGCGGTCAGCGGTTGCCATATCTTTTTCGCCCATCGCTTTGCCAATCTCTTTCGAGGCGGCATTGCGGCGCTCCTGCGCTTCCTGCACCTTGGCAATATGCTGACGGCGGGCTTCATCCAGCGCCAACACATCGGAGGATACAGCAGAGGCTCCGCGCTTTTGCAGAGCAGCATCAAGAGCTTCAGGGTTTTCGCGTATCCATTTAATGTCCAGCATTGGAAGTACCGTTATTTTTAGGTTCAGGTTCACCGTAATCACAACAAGCGGTTACGGCAGGCTCTTATATCGCAACACGATCACAACTGATCCGCTGCAATGCATGAAAAGGCAGCATAAATGCTGCCTTCAATTTCTATCACATGATACGAAAATCAGGACGATTTTTGCTCATTATCATCTGCAGGTGTGAGATTATTGAGAATTTCGGCCTGAGCGCGCTTCTTCTCAATCATCTGTGCCAGCCAGATCGAGATTTCGTAGAGCAGGATTGCCGGTATAGCAAGACCAATCTGGCTCGCCGGATCCGGCGGTGTCAGCACGGCAGCCACCACAAAGGCAATCACAATCGCATATTTGCGCTTATCCCGCAGGCCCTGTGCAGTCACCAGTCCGACCTTGGCCATCAGCGATGTGATAACCGGCAGCTGGAACACCAGACCGAAGGCGAAAATCAGCGTCATAATCAGACTGAGATATTCCGACACTTTCGGCAGCAGGGAAATCTGCACTTCGCCATCCGCACCCGATTGCTGCATGGCAAGGAAGAACCACATCACCATCGGTGTGAAGAAGAAATAAACCAGCGCACCGCCCAGCAGAAACAGCAAAGGCGAAGCAACCAGAAACGGCAGGAATGCCATACGCTCATGCTTATAAAGGCCGGGCGCAACAAACTTGTAAATCTGCGAAGCAATCATCGGAAAGGCAAGAACCAGACCGCCGAACATCGCCACTTTCACCTGCGTGAAGAAGAACTCCTGCGGTGCGGTATAGATCAATGCAGCTTTGCTGCGATCCATCCCTGCCCAGTCCAGCGCCCATTGATAAGGCAGAACCAGCAAATTGAAGAGATGCTTGGCAAAAGCAAAGCAGAGTACAAAGGCCAGAAAAAAGGCCACAATCGACCAGATCAGGCGGCGGCGCAGCTCAATGAGATGCTCAAGCAATGGCGCAGCGCTCTGGTCTATTTCATCCTGATCACTGCTCACTGCTCAGTTCCTGTCTTTTTTGTTGTTTTCGCTGCGGCTTTTGCACGGGGCGCAGCAGCTTTTTTCTCTGCGGCTTGTTTTGCCGGTGCAGCTTTAACCGCAGAATCGCTTTTTGCCGGCGCTTTCTTTGCAGCAGGTTTTGCCGCTGTGTCAGTCGTAGCTTTTGAAGCTCTGGGTTTCGCGGCTTTTTTCACCGGTTCTGCAGCAGCAGGCTCGGCAACAGCAGCTGAAGGCTTTGCAGCAACAGGCTGTGCAGCAGGCGTTGCCGCTTTCGCCTCTTCCTCTTTGATTTCAGAGAGATCCAGCGGCGAATCCATAGGCACGGCCGGTGTTTCCTCCGGCTTCGGCGATGCATTATTCAGGCTGGCACGCAAATCATCACCGGCGCTGCGCACCGGTTCAAAAATATCCGTCACCGTTTTGCGCGGGTCATATTGCTTCACGCCGTCAATTGTTTTTTTGACTTCGTCCAGCTCTGCCTCACGCATAGCTTCATCAAAATGCGTCCGGAACTCGTTCGCCGTGGCGCGCAGCTTTCCTGTTGCCTTGCCAAAGGCGCGCAACATTTTCGGAAGATCCTTCGGGCCGACAACAACGATCATAACAACCGCAATTACCAGAAGCTCCGACCAGCCTATATCTAACATCGGCGTTCCATTTCACCATCTGTCCGCCTTTGGCCTGTGTTCAAAGCGAACGCGTGGCCAAAGTCTATCTGCGCCGCATAAGGCGGCACAGTCCGGCAGAATGATCTGTAATTACAGTTTTGTCGTTTTCTTTGTCGGCTTGACCTGTTCGCCGGTCTCATTGTCGATGGTCTTGGAAGAAGCAACATCGGTTTCTTCAGGCTCGTTCATGCCCTGCTTGAAGTTTTTGATGCCCTTGGCAACATCGCCCATCAGTTCAGGAATTTTGCCGCGGCCAAACAACAGCAGCACAACCGCCAGAACAATAAGCCAATGCCAGATCGAAAAACTACCCATCTTATATCCCCTAAATGCTCTCGCGGCATATTCATACCGGAGCAGGATTATCCAAATTCAGTCTCTATTTAAGCGTAATCACAGCATTGTTCAAACAGAACCGGTGAAATTTCTCTTTGTTCTACAGCATAGTTACAAAAATAAAAAACATTTATCCGGCAGAACCCCGCTGAAGCCCTTATCCGGTAACGTGCCGCTGTTTGAAATGGCTGCAACCCCGCCGCTGCTTAAAAGTTAACAAGCACAGAATTATGACAATTTTAACAGTAGAAGCAGCGAAAAGGGCTATTTACGCTCATCATCTTCGACCTTCGGCATGAAAAGACCTAGCTCTTCAATATCACCGGCAGTCAGCGGGTCTTCATCCGCCAGCAACTCATCCGGCCGCACACTCGGAACCGGCACAGAGAAATTCGAAGGCAGACGTGCGGAGAGCAGCCCTGCCCCGCGCAATTCATCCATACCCGGCAGATCGCGAATCTCTGCCAGACCGAAATGATCCAGAAAACTGTCTGTCGTGCCATAGGTCACCGGACGTCCCGGCGTGCGTCTGCGACCGCGCAGTTTCACCCAGCCGGTCTCCATCAGCACATCCAATGTGCCTTTTGAGGTTTCCACACCGCGAATATCTTCCATCTCCGCACGGGTTACCGGCTGATGATAAGCAATAATTGCCAGCACTTCGAGCGCCGCACGCGACAGTTTCTTCTGCTTGACCAGATCGCGGCTCATCAGAAAGCTTAAATCCGATGCTGTGCGAAACGCCCAGCCGTCACCGGCCTTGACCAGATTGACACCGCGCAGACGATATTCACTTTGCAGCACTTTCAGCACCGGCAGCAGTTCCACATCCAGCGGCAGTCGCTCCGACAGCATTTTCTCCGTAACCGGCTCGGAAGACGCGAAAATAATCGCCTCAACCATACGCACCACATCACCCAGCGCCTCGCGTGACGGTACGGACGGATTGGTATCATCGGAAGATATGATCGGCATTTCAGCCTCAGCAGCTGTCAAAATTTCAGTCTCGCTCACGCTTCATCCTTATCTTCGCGATCCGTCTTCAGATCATCGGGCACACTGCTCACCGGTTTGCGTTCGGCAGCGCGTACAAAAATCGGTTCGAAAGCTGCATTTTGGCGCAATTCCATCCGCCCTTCACGCACCAGTTCAAGACTGGCGGCAAAAGAACTGGCAATCGCACTCGCACGATCTTCCGGTCGCGCAATATAATCCAGCAGAAACGCATCCAGCGCCACCCAGTCCTGCAATTCCCCAACCATGCGCACCAGCAGCACCCGCGCCTCTTTAAGCGACCAGACTGTGCGCTTGGCAATCTGCACATGGGAAACCGCCTGCCTCTGACGCTGTGAAGCATAAGCCGTGAGCAGATCATAAAGCGAAGCGCTGTAAAGGCTGGTCTTTTCCACCAGCACCGTTTCCGGCATACCACGGGCAAATACATCGCGCCCCAGCCGGTCACGATTGACCAGCTTGCCCGCCGCATCACGCATCGCTTCAAGCCGTTTCAACCGGAATTGCAAAACAGAAGCCAGCTGTTCGCCGGTCTCGCCATCCTCATCTTTGACCTTGGGGATCAGCAAACGCGATTTGAGATAGGCCAGCCATGCCGCCATCACCAGATAGTCCGCCGCCAGTTCCAGCTTACGGTCGCGTGCCAGTTCAATGAATTTCAGATATTGCTCGGCAAGTGCCAGCACGGAAATCTGTGTCAGATCAACCTTCTGATTGCGTGCCAGATGCAGCAGCAAATCCATCGGTCCTTCAAAACCCTGCACATCCACATGCAGGGTCAGATCTTCGGCACTGTCCGGCGGAATGATGAGTGCCGTCTCCGACTGCCACAGATCATCCATAGGCACATCGGCCTTTGGTGTCTGGGGATTATCCGTCTTTGCGGTTTCGGTACTCATCATCCGGCCTGTTATTTATTGAAGTTCTGCCCGATTATCAGGCAACAGCGACCTCTGGGAATAAAGCCTTAAATTCCGCACGGACCGCTGCCTCATTGCTCAGATCCGCTTCACCTGCAAAGACTTCAGCCAGTTCCGCACGGCGCAGACTCTCATCTTTCAGATCAGGAATAGCAGCGGCAACGGCAATAGTTTCTTCCAGCACGCCGCTGCAATGCAGCACCACATCACAACCGGCAGCGATAATCTCACGGGCAATATCATCCAGATTACCGGACAGCGCCTTCATGGAAATATCGTCGCTCATCAGCAAGCCGTCATAATCCAGCATATCACGGATCACGCAATTGATAACCACCGGTGACAGCGTTGCAGGACGTTCCGGATCAAGCGCCTTGTAAACAATATGCGCAGTCATAGCGGCCGGCAGATCATCAAGCTGGCAGAATGGTACAAAATCACGGGCGCAGAGTTCACTCAAAGGCGCATCAACGCTCGGCAGTTCCTTATGGCTGTCGGCAAATGCACGACCATGCCCCGGCATATGTTTCATCACCGGCAGCACACCACCGGCCATCAGTCCTTCAGCAACCGCATTACCCAATACCGCAACAGTTTCCGGATCATAGGAGTAAGCGCGCGAGCCGATCACCTCATGAGAGCCTTCAACCGGCACATCCAGCACCGGCAGACAATTGGCATTGATGCCAACGCCCATCAGATCAAAAGCATGAAGACGGCCGAGCAGCCAGGCGGCGCGCATGCCTTTTTCCTCATCCTGTTCATAAAGCGCACCGATCTGCGACGCTGACGGATAATTCGGCACCAGCGGCGGGCGCAGACGCTGCACACGTCCGCCTTCCTGATCGATAAAGATCAGTGTCTCATCCCGTCCGGTTACATCGCGGATTTGCGCGGTCAATGCGCGCAACTGCTCCAGACTTTCCACATTGCGGGCAAACAGAATAAAGCCCCACGGACGCACACGACGGAACAATTCCTGCTCGGCTTCGGTCAGCATTGTACCTTCGAAACCGGTAATCATGGCTTTAAATGTCATTGCGGCAATGCTCCTCGCCTATTGGAATATGACAAATCAGACAGGCATTTCGCAGATAAATGAGATCATTTAACGTCCGCGATAATGCGACAAATCAGATAATGCTCTCTGCATAACCCATAAAGAGAAAATGCGCTGCGTATTTTAAAGATACACAGCGCATTTCATGTTTGTTTTACATATTTTCAGATCAGAGTGTCGGGAAGCAGCTGCCGCCGGCAGATTTCAGACGCTCGCAGAGCGCTGCGGCTTCAGCCTTAGTACCACCCGGAATACGGACACGGTAATAAGTACCCTTACCGGCAATATCCGCTCGTTTGATATCAACACCACGACCACCGATAACATTACCGTAGCGCGAGCTCATATTGGCATAGCTCTTCTGTGCCAGTTCTGCACTCGGCTGCGAAGCGATCTGAATGAACCATGTACCCGCAGGAACATTGGCCGAAACATTGGCTGCAGGCGCAGTGGCGCTGGCAACCTGCTGCGGCGCAGTATTTTGTGCAGGACGCTCCACATTGCCTACAACATTAACCGGCTGCTCGGCAGGGCGGGACGGCACAACCGGAGCTGTTGTCACTTCACGCGGTTTGACCTGTTCACCGGAAGCGGTGAAAGTCTGCGTCTGTACAACGCGCGGTGCTGCTGCACTCTGTGCAGAAGGTGCCGGTGCATCAGTACCCAGACGTTCAGGAACAGCACTCTGGCTGATCAGGCGGGATGCCTCATCAAGACCATTATCGGTTGCAGCTGCATTATTATTTGCAGGCGCAGTGGCCGCCGGTGCTTCACTCGGTACGATTGTACCGTCAGCACGCACAACCATGGTTTTGACCGTGCGTGGTGTTACCAACTCACGCTCAGCCTCTTGTGCTTGATTATTGGCAGCAGGAGGCGTCGCACTATTGGTGCTTTCCGGTTCATCTGACAGCAAACGGTCTTCTTCCGCATCTGCCCCCTGCAACAGGCCTACATCAACCGGCTCTTCTTCCGTATTGATAAGGGTCTTCTGTTCAGGCGCAGCAGGCTTGGTACCGGAAACCTGATCGTAAACAGCCTTATCTTGATTTGGTACAACCATACCGCCCGGATTTTCCGGCTGGACTTTAACCGGCTGGCTGTCAGCCCGCAGAACTGCAGGTTCGCCGCCGACAACACCGCCGGATTTGAGCATATAGTAACCGCCGCCCAGAACGATCAGAGCTGCTGCAGCGACCGATGCCCAGAGGATAGGTTTACGCAACGGGTTCTCTTCACGCGGACGGGCTTCCGTATAGTCATCCTCATCGCGGGCAAAATTTTCGGACAGATTATAGGTGTCGAAATCATTATTCTGCGCACCCTGAGCCGCCCAGTGATTGTAATAATCATCCTGCGTGGCATTGCCTGTCTGGCCTGCACCGCTCTGCGCGGAGGAACCACGCAGTGCTGCACCCGCTACGGCTGCACCGGCAAGACCAGCTGCAGCACCGGCAATAGTGCCGAAACCTGCACCATTTGAACCGGTGTCTTCCGGCTCAGCTTTGACGCTCGTATGATAGTCTGCGAAATTATCCTGCAGGATATTTTCGAAAGCCTTGTCCGCCTCACTGGTTGTATCCGGTGCAGCAGCTTCATTCACACTGATCGTGCTGAAAATTTCTGCAAATTCTGATTCGAGGCTGTTCAGCCCCGTTTCTTTAACATCATCGCCATAGCTGACCTCAGGCAGATCAAGCGCCTGTGTCTGCTCAACCTTGTTTTCCGACACAACAACGGATTCAATTTCCGGTGCCGGTACAAACGGCTTGGAGGCTGCACTCTGAGCTGGCTGATAGGCCGGAATTTCCGGTTCATCATTCAGATCAAGATCAAGCGACAGTTCTTCCGATGCTTCTGCAACGGCGAAATCATCGGCAGGCTGCAGGTCTTCATCAAATGAGAAATCGAAATCATCATTGCTGAAGAAATTATCCGCCGCGACCGGCTCCTCATAGACTGGTTCTTCATAGGAAGCGGCTGCAACAGGAGCGGCATCACGCACAGGCTGCGAAGCATAGGCAGACGGAATAGCTGCAATCGTATCCGCAAAGCTGCTGACAGAGCGTTCTGCTGTACTTGCTGCAGATGTGGTTGCAGCCGCAGCTGCCGGTGTCGCCGCACCGAATGTGTAGGAAGAATAACCGCGCACTGCATTATGCGCCAACGGAGCCACAGGCTCATTATACGCCGATGGAGCCACAGGCTCATTATACGTCAATGGAGCCTCCGGCTCCGGTACATAAGATTGCTCTATGGCCTGTTCTGCAACGGGCGCGTTTTCTTCTGCTTCGTAGAAATCATCGCCGAAGTTGAAATTTTCAGTCTGTTGCTCTTCTTCAAAAGCGACTGCCTGTTCCGGCTCATAGGTTTCGGTTGTTTCTTCCGCGTAATCAGACTGTGATCTGGCGCCGAACAGATCAGCAAAGGAACTGGCAACCGGAGCTTCAGCTGTATCAGCACTGTCCTCTTCCCAATTGGTCTGGGCGCTGGCTGTGCGGTTTGGCAAGCGGCTCAGATCGGGAGCAGCAAAGAACTCATCATCAATCTGATCGTAATTCTGCACCGGTGCAGCCTGCGTATAATCATCCTCGCCCTGCATATCTGTATGGGCATAATGATCCGCAACCGGCTCCTGACCGTCAAAATCGGCTACAGCAGGCGCAACCTCAAGGGATGGTGCATCAAACAATGGCTCGATATCGGTTAGCGGAACAACTTCATCCTCATAAGCCGCAACCGGATCAGCATAGGCCGTTGCTTCAGGTGTTGCTTCAAACGGTGCCTGATAAGCATAATTATCCGTCTGAGCCGGTGCCGCAGCAGGTGCTTCATCCTGCAGCAGGAATGAAAGCTCATCCTCAAAGCTGGTATCAGACTGCTGTGCTGCATTCACAGGGCGGTAAGCCTCGTTTTCCGCAAAAACATTGTCATAGCTCTGGGCAACAAATTCCTGTTGCGGCTCACGGCCGATATCAGAAAAATCGAAATCATCTGCATTCAGTTCATGCAGATCAAAATCCTGAGCGACCTGTTCTTGTGAAACATTGGCCGCGGCTTCCGAATATTCAGGCGCATGGGAACCATAACCCGCCTGATAAGGCTGGGCATACTGGTTCTCCTGATAATACGGCTCAGCAGCAACCTGCGGAGCGGCTTCCGGTTCAAAGCTCTGGCTCAGCTCATTTTCCAGCGAAGAGAAATAATCTTCATTCGCAGCCTGCACAGGCTCTGAAAATGCTGCATCCTGAGGCAGATCGGAATAGGCCTCATAATACGCATTCTGCGGTTCCGCAGCCGTATAATCCTGCTCTTCCGCATAATATTGCGGAATATCCTGCTGAAAGGCAGGCTGGGACTGTTCCGGTGCTTTTTCTTCTGCATAGGCACGCTGCAACGGCGCATAGCCGGTAAAGCGCGGCTCGACAGCCTGCTGGTAAGAGCGGCTCTCAGCAGCTGTCTGCTGAACAGGGCTGAACGCTTCATCCTGCGGCTGGAAATTGCTGGCTGGCTGTGCCGGTTCAGCAGCGAAGTCAGCCGCGAATTCAGCATCGAAATCTGCCATCAGTTCCCGCTCAAGGCTCATCTCGGAAGACATTTCCGGTTCAGCCTGCACATTCTGCATATTTTTTTGTTCTGCCGGTTCATCAAAGCCAAAAATGCGCGACAATTCAAACAGCGGATCATTATCCCGCGCCGATTCGTCGCGAATATCACTGTGATTCTGATTGCGGCCCGTCACGCTACTGTCAGTCATGGCGTTTTCCTAATTTCAACTGGAGCGCCCGCCGACGTCTCCCTAATCATTGCTAATATAGCAAGGCAATGTGGGCAAAACTTGACAGTAGTTTCCTGCAAAAACGGCACGAAAACGCAGCAAATGCGCCTTTCGTGCCGGTCTTTACCTGAACATCAGAGGCGGTAACTTAAACCGCCCTCACTCTATTCAGCGCATTTCTGTCGGAGCATCCGCGCCGATAATCGACAATCCGGATACCAAGACATCAGAAACAACCTGCACCAGCCCTAACCTGGCAAGTGACAAGTTTGTATCGTTAACCTTAATAAAACGTAAGTCCGGGTTGTCCGAGCCACGATTCCACTGAGAATGGAACGCACTTGCGAGATCATAGAGGTAAAATGCGAGCCTGTGCGGCTCCTGATGAATGGCCGCAGTCTCAATCAGACGCGGATATTCAGCGAGCTTACGCACCAGCGCCACTTCGCTCTCATCCGTGAGCAGAGACAGGTGTTTTGCCGCCTCTTCACGTTCGATTTTTTCCAGACCAAGCTGCTCTTTTGCCTGACGGAAAACCGAGTTCGCACGTGCAGACGCATATTGCACGTAGAATACCGGATTGTCTTTGGACTGTTCCGTCACCTTGGCAAAATCGAAATCCAGCGACGCGTCATTTTTGCGGTAAAGCATCATGAAACGCACAGCATCGGAACCAACTTCATCCACTACATCGCGCAGCGTAATAAACTGGCCTGAACGCTTGGACATACGCACAGGTTCACCATCACGGAACAGTTTGACCATCTGGCAGATCAGCACTGTCAGCTCAGCCTTGCCTTCAGCAACAGCTTTCGCCACCGCTTCCAGACGCTTGATATAGCCGCCATGATCAGCACCGAGGACATAGATCATTTCCTCAAAGCCGCGATCAAACTTGTTTTTGAAATAAGCAACATCCGCAGCAAAGTAAGTGAAACTGCCGTCAGACTTAACCAGCGCACGATCCATATCATCGCCGACTTCAGTTGAACGCAGCAATGTCTGCTCACGGTCTTCCCAATCGTCCGGCAGCTGGCCTTTTGGCGGCGGCAACTTGCCTTTATAGACATGACCTTTGAGCGTCAGATCATTGATCGCGGTGCGGATCAGCTTGGCATGATCGGCATGCAGGCTGCGCTCGGAGAAGAACAGGTCATGATGCACATTGAGGGAGGCCAGATCATCGCGGATCAGCGCCATCATGGCATCAATCGCACGGTCTTTTACCAGTGGCAGAACTTCTTCTTCCGGCTTTTCCAGCAGCGACGAGCCAAATTCCTTGGCCAGTGCCTGACCAAGCGGCACCAGATAATCGCCCGGATAAAGACCGGCAGGAATTTCGCCAATATCTTCGCCCAGCGCTTCGCGGTAACGCAGCATCACGGATTTAGCGACAACATCAATCTGCGCACCGGCATCATTGATGTAATATTCTTTGGTTACGTCATAACCGGCAAATTTCAGCAGATTGGCCAGCACATCGCCGACAACCGCGCCACGGCAATGACCGACATGCATCGGACCGGTCGGGTTAGCGGAAACATATTCTACATTGACCTTACGCATACCGCCCATTTTCGAACGGCCGTAATCAGTGCCTTCTGCCAGCATAACGCCCAGCTGACGCTGCCAGTAATCATCATTCAGACGCAGATTGATAAAGCCCGGACCTGCCACATCAACGGATGCAACATCCGCATCGCCTTTCAGCGCTTCAGCAATTTTGGCTGCCAGTTCACGCGGATTGCTGCCAACCGCCTTGGAGAGCACCATGGCCGCATTGGTGGAAATATCACCATGTGTAGCATCACGCGGCGGCTCAACACCAACACGGGAAACATCCAGTTCACCACCGTCTTTGTCTTTCAAACCAAGATCTTGCAGTGTTTTTTTAATTTTAACGTCGAAATCAGCAAAGATATTCATAATCTGTCCTGTCGGAACATAAATGCGGAGCAAGGCCGCGATTCACATTCAATCAATTGAACGTCATGCAATGGGGAAGCTCAGCGCCTCGCAAATCACACAGTCAGAAATGGCAGTTTTGCAGCCCGTTTAAGCCAAGTCGGGCGTATGGTCAAACAATCGTCGGTGTTCACGCACGGCATAATTATCAGTCATGCCTGCAAGGAAATCCGCAATCTGACGCGCAAAGGCCGAAGTCTCGTTACCGGCAATCCCTGCCCGCCAGTCGGCAGGCATCGCATCCGGCGCCGTCATATAAGCATCGAACAGGTCTTTCACGACCTGATCGGCATTTTTGCGGATCGGCACGACCTGCGCGTTGAAATAGAGATTCCGGTAGAGAAACCTCTTCAAGGTTTTCTCGGCAATTGCCATATCCGGCGAAAAACCGACCATCATCTCACTGGCCGCACGCACATCATCCACACTCTGCGGATTGAATTTTTTGATCTGATCCTGCGCATGCGCAATCACATCCTCAACCATACGGGTGATCTGCCTGCGCATCAGTTCATGGCCACGACGTACCGGATCAAGCTTCGGATAAAGGCGATGCACTTCCTGCAGAATATCGCGGGTCAGCGGCACTTCCTCCAGTTGCTCGAGCGTGAGCAGACCGGAGCGCAGACCATCATCAATATCATGAGCATTATAGGCAATGTCATCGGCAATCGCCGCACATTGCGCCTCAGGACTGGCAAAGCCGGAAAGCTCCAGATCAAAACGCTCATTATATTTAAGGATCGAACCCGGAACCGGCTCCCCATCCGAATAAGTACCGGTCAGCGGGCCGTTATGTTTGACCAGCCCTTCCAGCGTTTCCCATGACAGGTTGAGCCCGTCGAATTCCGCATAGCGCTTTTCCAGCAAGGTCACGATGCGCAGCGACTGCGCATTATGATCAAAGCCGCCATAATCCGCCATTTTCTCATTCAGGGCATCTTCGCCCGTATGGCCAAATGGCGTATGACCGAAATCATGCACCAGCGCCACGGCTTCAGCCAGATCTTCATCCAGCCGCAATGCACGCGCCAAAGCACGGGCAATCTGCGCCACTTCAATCGTGTGCGTCAGCCTTGTGCGGTAATGGTCGCCTTCATGGGCGATAAACACCTGTGTCTTGTGCTTTAATCGTCGGAAAGCAGTTGAGTGGATAATACGGTCGCGGTCACGCTGATAAGGCGTGCGTGTTCGGCTCTCGGTCTCATGCACCAAGCGTCCGCGCGTTTGCGCAGGGTCGCATGCATAAGGAGCACGTTCACGATAGCCGAAACCAATACTGTCCATCATTCTTCCTGTTATGATTTGTGTTTCATCAACCAAAATCCGCAAGCTTGCGCAAAGCACATCAGGCCTTTCGCAACAATTGCACTCTGCTGCATTATCATGATTGCAGTGCAAAATAACAGGTTTGATATGCAGTGCAGTATAAAACTTTAGGGCAAATGACGTGTGACAGGAGATTGCGCCCTCTGCACCTCTGACCTATATTATAGTCCTATCAACATATATCCTGTGCGGAACTTGAACCGCCCATGATTTTAAGGTGACTATTATGACGGACATTTCCGTATCGGATGCGGCGGCCAAACGCATTGTCAAAATTCTGCAAAAGCAAGCCGACAAATCAGCCCTGCGTATTTCCGTTGAGGGCGGCGGTTGCTCAGGCTTTTCCTACAAATTCGATCTTGTCAGCGATACCAATGATGATGATCTGATTATTGAAAAAGACGGTGCCAAAGTGCTGATCGACAGCATTTCCGTGCCTTATATTGACGGTTCGGTTATTGATTTCATTGACGATCTGATGGGACAGTCCTTCCAGATCAACAATCCGAATGTCACATCATCCTGCGGCTGCGGTGTCAGTTTCGCAATCTGACCGGTTTCTGCCATGAATAGCTGCCGCATGATCTGAAATGCGGCAGATTTTTTTATAAAACTCAATACGGGGATACGTCTTTGAAAATTGCCACATGGAACATTAACGGTGTCAAAGCACGTATCGAAAATCTGCTGCACTGGTTGCAGGAATGCCAGCCTGATGTCGCCTGCCTTCAGGAAATAAAATCCGTAGACGATCTGTTCCCGCGATTGGAAATTGAAGCCCTTGGCTATCACGTAGAAACCCACGGTCAGAAAGGCTTTAACGGCGTTGCCATTCTCTCGAAGGTCTCACCGGTTGAAGTCAATCGCGGGTTACCAGGTGACGACAGCGATGAGCAGGCACGTTTTATCGAAGCCGTTTTCACCACTGAAAAAGGTGTGATCCGTGTCGTTTCGCTCTATCTGCCAAACGGCAATCCGGTGGATACGGAAAAATACCCTTACAAGCTCGGCTGGATGCAGCGTCTGGAAGACTGGGCGAAAACCCGTCTGGAACTGGAAGAACCGCTGGTGCTCGCCGGTGACTATAATATCATCCCGCAGCCGATTGATGCCAAACATCCGGAAAACTGGGTGAATGACGCGCTGTTCCTGCCACAGAGCAAACAGGCATTCCGTCGTCTGGAAAATCTCGGTTTTTATGATGCGATCCGCAATGTCAGCGATGAGCAGATGTTCTCATTCTGGGATTATCAGGCCGGCGCATGGCAGAAAAATAACGGTATCCGCATCGACCATCTGATGCTGTCGCCGGAAGCTGCCAATCTGCTGGATGGCGCGGAAATCGAGAAACACACACGCGCATGGGACAAACCGTCTGACCATGTGCCGGTTGTTATTCAGCTTAGCTGCTGAAATTATTCAATAATTTTAAGATCATAGCGCCGCAACCTGAATCATTTTGCTAAGTTGCGGTGCCTGCACAACTATTTCTACTCAGAGTAAAACAAACAAGTGCTAGTGCTGGCCGACGAGTGCAATCGCATTACGGCGGTCAGCCTCACCGGCAACCGAAAACGCCTGTTCCTGCATCGCACGGATCCATTCGCAATCCTGATCCGAACAACGCTCAAAAGCAGCCGTCAGCATCGCAAGGCCGCGAACAGTCTTACCGGCCTGAAACAGCATATTGCCGAGCATAGCCTGCGCATTGGCATTGCCTTTTCTGGCAGCCAGCTGGAACCATCGTGCAGCCTGCGTTTTGTTCTTCTCTACCCCGTCACCTTTGAGCAGCATAGCGCCAAGCTCATATTGGGCAGTCGAGTCGCCAAAATTGGATGCGGCCTGCACATAGAGATCACGGGCCATATCAGGATTGGAACTCACAGGGGTGCCGGGAATACCGCGCTTGAGATAGCGCGCCATCTGCACCAGTGCACCGGCCACATAAGATTCGTTCTGCGAACCCGGCTCTGCGCCTTCATGGACGATTTTTTCAAAAATTTTATAGGCTTCGTAATCGTTTTCCGGAACACCGTCGCCCTGAGCATACATGCTCGCCAGTTTCCAGTTCGCGCCCGGATGTCCCTGATCTGCCGCATAGCGCAGAGCTTTCAGCGCTTCATCCTTATGGCCGTTCTTAAAGGCGGATACCCCGAATTTGAAAACCTCAAACGGATTGCTCTTCTTGTCCGCATTGTCCGGAATATCAAAGGCAAACGCACTGCTGCACACCAGATAGAGTGCAACACCGGCTCCACAAACAGAATACGCGATTTTCTTAAACGACCCGATCACGACAGCATTCTTTCATTATCGTTTGCCAAAATAACTTTGGTAAAGGACAAGTTAACAAGATGAGAAAAACTAGCCATTTTTTCAGGCAAGATTGCGACCTGTGAATAAAGTCGGCTAAACAGATTTCCTTCAGCAGAGCCCGCACCTAAAGTCATCATGCAAGACTGCACGCTAACCTGCGGATTTTTTTGAGAAAAACTAGAATTCTGCAATTACCGACCTCAATGAAAGGCAAAGATTGTTTCACATTTTGTCAGGACTAAACTTTGCCTGCCTCCCATCGGTGCTCCGCATTTATGGCGGGAAATAGGCCAAGTTCGTCTCCGTGAACCTTAGCGCGGCTGAAAGGTAAATACTGTTACCAAAACAACACAAATTTACGCTGATATATAAAATTGCCCCCTCAAAACCACGAAACAATCCGGTTTCAGAGCGTCATAGTTGTCATCCCGTTGCGAAATATAGTTAAGCAAGTGATTATAAATCTTGGTTTTATAGAGAAGCAGGATTTTCTGAAGAATCGCTGTCCAGAATCGATTCTCTGTGTGTCAGCAGAGATGCATATACGATTTCAGCCGTGCTTGCGATAATCCTCTTTTCTTCAGACAACAGCGCCTTATAGTCCGCCTTATGAAACCATCTGCTTCGGGGCGCAGACCTCAACCTTACAGACGACAGCCGCAGCGCCGCAGCAATCGCAGGCACTATCGCAAACCCTATTCCTTCCTTCGCCGGTCAGGGATTGTGACTGCACTGCTGTTGCTGGGCATATATGCTTTGATGCAGTCTTTTATGCCGCAATGGGCAGAAACTGTTTCCGGCAGCAATCAGCCGCGTCAGCCTGTTCGTGCGAACAAGAATGAAGCCTTGCCAGCGCAACTGAGCGGTCGCGGCGGCAGTCTGCATATTTACGATGGTGATACAATTGCCATACAGGGGCAGCGCATAAGGCTGAAAGGCATGGATACGCCGGAAACCCAACAGAATTGTAGAATTGACGGTAAAGATTATAGCTGCGGGCGCAATGCGACTGCGGAATTACGTCGCCTGATCGGCAATCAGACTGTTACCTGTACAGCGGACGGACGAGATCAGTATGATCGCATCCTTGCCTTCTGCAAGGCCGGAGAGACGGATCTCAACCGCACGATGGTCGAGCAAGGCTGGGCAGTCTCCTACGGCCTCTATCAGCGTGAGGAAGCACAGGCACGCAAGAATAAACGCGGATTATGGGCGGGGGAATTTGAACGCCCCGGCAAATGGCGGCGGGAAAATCAGTCACGCTAGAGCATTTCACAGTCAAGTTGGACCAACTTGACGGCTGTGATAATGCGACCAAACAAAGACTCTAGAGCGAGTGACATGAATACACTTAAGTGCGACACGCTCTAGAATGAGCGCAACCGGAGCAATCAGTAATATGGCAACGGCATTGCAGACACTGCAAAATCAGATCAATGACTGCAGAATTTGCCGCGATCAACCGCTTGGTCCACGCCCGCTGGATCATGAGCCAAGGCCGGTATGCATCTCCTCCCCGACAGCCAGAATTGCCATATGCGGTCAGGCGCCGGGTATCCGTGTGCATAATACCGGCATTCCGTTTAACGACCCCTCCGGTGTGCGGTTGCGCCAATGGCTCGATGTGACACCGGAAGAGTTTTATGACGCAGAGCGCTTTGCGATCATTCCCATGGGTTTCTGCTTTCCGGGCTATGACAAACATGGCGGCGACCTGCCCCCGCGCCGTGAATGTCGCCTGACATGGCATGACCGGCTGTTTGATCTCATGCCGCAAATCGAGCTGATTATTGCCATTGGCAGCCATGCGCAGGCATATCATCTCACCCGCAATCCGAGTTATCGCGAATATTTACAGGCACAGCAAAAACCGCTCAATATGACCGAGACTGTGAAAAACTGGCGGCGCTTTATCGAGAGCAATCAGAATGACGGCCCTGCCGTGCTGCCGCTGCCACATCCGTCATGGCGAAACAGCGGCTGGCTGAAACGTAATCCGTGGTTTGAAAACGAGCTTTTGCCGGTGCTTCGTCAAAAAATCCGGCCTTTATTGTCGAGATAAAAATAATTTCTAACTTAATGCAATTTGATAGTATTATATTCTTCGCGTTTAATCGCGCGCTCATCCATAAGGTATATAGTTTCAAAATTATACAATTCGGCCCTTAATGTGAGGCAAAATGGACAGACTTGACAGAAAAATTCTCCGTCTGTTGCAGGAAGATGCAACGCTGGCAGTAGCAGATATTGCCAAAAAAGTTGGCCTGTCCACCACTCCGTGCTGGCGCCGTATTCAGAAACTGGAAGAAGACGGCATTATCAAACGCCGCGTCGCTGTGCTTGATCCGGTCAAGATCAATGCGCGTGTCACAGTCTTTGTTTCGGTGCGCACCAGCTCTCACAGCCATGAATGGCTGAAGCGTTTTGCTGAAGTCGTGCAGGAATTTCCGGAAGTGGTGGAATTCTACCGTATGAGCGGAGATATTGATTATCTGCTGCGCGTTGTAGTGCCGGACATTGCCGCCTATGACGCTTTCTACAAGCGCCTGATCAGCAAAATCGAAATCCGCAATGTTTCTTCATCTTTCGCCATGGAGCAGATCAAATATACGACAGAACTGCCACTGGATTATATGGTGCTTGATAAAGACGGTAACTAACCCCATCCCCAAACGATGAAGCAACATAGAAACAGACAGAGCATTTCCCGTATTACAATTCCAAAAGGAAATGCCCGGCTCCACAAAAAATGGCACTATCCCACGGCAAGGATAGTGCCACTTTTGCTACAGGCGACATGAAATACCGGCCAATATAAATTGTAAAAAACGCAGCGGATATACCAGCGTAAATACATCCTTCGGCTGACTTCTCAGCAAATATTACTTTGAGTAAAATTGTCGCCTGCTCTTAAAACCCTCATACTCCAATACGCATCTATCTTAAAAACTGACAGGCTGCGCACAACCGCAATTAATTGCAGTTTTGGCAAATTATTTTTGAATCCCAATAAAAAATTACCGAAAAAGCACCGCCTCAAAGTTGCAAAAAATCCGGCGCGCTCACACGGCCGGATTTTTTTATTTCTGAGACTGTGTTTCGAATTACGAAACGCTGCGGCCATTCATACCGGCATCTTCAGCAGTTGCCATAGAGACATGACATTGAGCAGCGGTTTTCACCAGACCGGCTGCCAGTGCAGCACCTGTACCGGAACCAAGGCTGATATTCAGATCAAGCAATGGTGTCTTACCCATTTTCTCCAGCAACAAGCGATGCCCCGGCTCGGAAGACACGTGGGAGAACAGGCAATGATCCAGCGCATCACCATTCATCGCCAGCAGAATGGCTGCGGCGGCGCTGGCGACATAACCGTCAATCAGCACCGGAATTTTCTCGGCACGCGCGGCCAGAATTGCACCGGTGATCGCAGCCAGTTCACGGCCACCCAGACGGCGCAGCACTTCCAGCGGATCACGCAGATTACCTTCATTGAGAGCAACAGCTTTTTTCACCGCAGCGATTTTTGCAGGCAACACACTTGCATCTTCACCGGCTGCCAGTGACACCCAGTCCTCAGCCTGACCGCCAAACAGCGCCAGAGAAATCGCCGCCGCAATGGTTGTATTACCAACGCCCATTTCACCGATGCACAAAAGATCCGTACCACCGGCAATTGCTTCCATGCCAAAAGCCATAGTTGCCGCACAGGTACGCTCATCCATCGCCGCAGTCACGGTAATATCTTCGGTCGGATGCTCCAGCGCCAGATCAAAGACCTTCAACCCCAGATCATTGGCAATGCAAATCTGGTTGATGGCAGCGCCGCCCGCAGCAAAATTATTGACCATATCCATAGTCAGCGATTGCGGCTGCGAGCTTACACCTTGCGCCAGCACACCATGATTACCGGCAAAAATTGCCACCAGAGGACGCATGATCTGCGGCTTGGCTTTACCGCTCCATGCAGCCAGCCATTCCGCGATCTCTTCCAGACGCCCGAGTGAGCCGACAGGTTTGCTCAAACGCGCTTCACGTTCACGCACCGCTTCGCCAGCGAATTCGCTCGCTTCCGGAAGCTGGCTGATAAGTTCACGAAAATCATCAAATGGCAGTCCGCTGGTACTCACGTTATCAAATCCGTCTTTTAGCCGTAGTGGGGGAAATTCATCTGCGCCTGCTATACGCCCTGCTCACAGTTTTTCAAAGTGCAGAAAAATGAAATTATTGTGCCCGCAGGCCAAAGCCTCCATATAAAGACATGCTCTGCTTCGGCAGGATCATCCGACAGTCTCAGGAACAATGACTTCATGAACCGTTTATTCTGGCTGGTTATCGCAGCAATTGCCATTCTTCTGCTCGTTCTGATCGTCAATGACGAGAGCGGCACAACACTCGGCCTTGCCAATGATGATTTTGCCGATGCGGCCTATATGAGCATTTTCGGCATAGTCGTGGCTGCCGGTTTGCTGGGTTCCGGTATTCCGCTCAATCATATGATGCGCAATATTGCGATTTGGGCGGTGATTATTCTCGGTCTCGTCACCGGCTATCAATATCAGTATGAACTGACCAATATTGCCAATCGCGTCACCGCTGGGCTGATACCGGGCAATGCAATCAGCGGAAATAGCATTGATGGTGCTGAAACTGTCAGTATCGGTCAGTCGTCCAACGGTCATTTTGAAGTCAATGCACTGGTGAACGACCAGCGCGTGCGCTTCATGGTCGATACCGGTGCCTCCACAATCGTGCTGACACAGGCTGATGCTGAAAAAGTCGGTATTGATGTCAGCAGTCTCAGCTATACGAATCCTGTCAGCACAGCCAATGGCCGCACTATGGCTGCATCGGTACGGTTGCAGGAAATCCGCATCGGCAATATTACCCGTCAGAACCTGCGCGCACTGGTTTCACAGGAAGGCCAGCTCAGCGGCAGCCTGCTGGGTATGAATTTCATGAACAGCCTGAGCGCCTATACTGTGCAGCGCGATCAGTTGATCCTGACCGACTGAAAAAAACCGTCAAGCTGGACAGGCCGGTCTTTAACCATTATGTCCGCGCAGAAACATCCGCAGAGAAGACGCCGTAAAGAAGATCATTGTGACCAGACCAGAAAAACTCTATGCCGCCAAAACCTTTTCCATCGCGCCTATGCTCGACTGGACGGACAGGCATTGCCGTTTTATGCACCGTCTGCTCACCCGTCATACTTTGCTCTATACGGAAATGGTGGTGGCCGATGCTGCCATCCATGGCAAGCGTGACCGTCTGCTCGGCTTCTCGGAACAGGAACATCCTGTCGCTCTGCAACTTGGCGGCTCTGATCCGGTGAAACTTGCCGAGGCCGCCAAAATCGGCGAATCCTTCGGCTATGACGAGATCAATCTCAATGTCGGCTGCCCGTCAGACCGCGTGCAGTCGGGCGCTTTCGGTGCCTGCCTGATGCTGACACCGCAACTGGTAGCAGACTGCGTTGCGGCTATGAAACAGGCCGTGAAAATTCCGGTAACAGTGAAATGCCGTATCGGCGTGGACGATCAGGATCAGGAAGCCGCACTCTCAGAGCTCAGCCGCATGGTGATTGCGGAAGGCGCAGATGCGCTATGGGTCCATGCGCGTAAAGCGTGGTTGCAGGGGCTATCGCCGAAAGAAAACCGCGATATCCCGCCGCTGGATTATGACCGCGTTTACCGCCTGAAACAGGATTATCCGCAGCATTTTGTCGGCATTAATGGCGGGATTACCAGCCTTGATGACACCACAACCCATTTGCAGCATACAGACGGCGTGATGATGGGGCGAACGGCTTATCACACACCGATGGTGCTGCGTGATGTGGATCGCCTTGTTTATGGTGATGAAACCGCACCGATGTCGATGGAAGACGTACTGGACGTGATGTGCGACTATGCTGACCGGCATATTACCGAAGGCGGCCGTCTTGCTCATATCAGCCGCCACATGGTCGGGCTGTTTCAAGGTCAGGCGGGTTCACGCCGCTGGCGGCAAATTCTCTCGACAGATGCCACACGCAATGATGCGGACAGCAAGATCATCCGCAAAGCCTATCAGGTGATGTGCGAAACCGCTGCCGAGGTGGAAGAAAACAACGCCGCCCGTGCGGAACAGGCAGCGGAATAATTGCAACTATTCTGCAAATATAAAGCGCAGACCTAATCTGCCTTATGGTGAGACGAAAATTGTGCCTTTTGAGAACCGGAGCGCAGCGTACTTATAGTACGTGAGCACCGGAAGCGGAAAAAGGTGCAATTTGCAGGCCATCAGAGGGCAGATCAACTCACTCTTTTAGATTCTCGCCAGACTGAGCGCACTACCGGCACATCGTCAATGGCATGAACGCGCACGAGATCGGCACGCAGACCTTCTGCGATTGAGCCGCGATCTGTCATACCGACAGCTTTTGCCGGATTGGTGCTGACCATGCGGATAGCCTGCGGCAGATCAATATGCTCCACCACATGAGCAAGGTTGAAAGCCCCCTGCAACATGCTGAAAGGGATGTAATCCGACGAGATAATATCCAGATAGCCTTTTTCGGCCAGTTCCAGAGCAGAGACATTGCCGGAATGGGAGCCGCCGCGCACGACATTCGGCCCGCCCATCATCACGCCGATACCGTTGGAGTGCGATGCCGCAGCGGCTTCAACCGTTGTCGGGAACTCGGCAACCGCCACACCATGAGCCACGGACTCATCGACATGGGCTTGCGTCGCATCATCATGGCTTGCCAGCATAATGCCGTTGGCATGGCAATAATCAGCAATCAGCGCACGGTTTTTCGCGGAGTTGCGCTGTGATTCACCAACGCGCCGGTCACAATAGACCTGATAATCGTCTTCGCTGACTTTGTTCTTGCGCATGAAATAGATGCGGTAAGATTCCATATCCGGAAACTGCCGCTGCCCCGGTGCGTGATCCATCAGGGATGCAAGGCGCACTCCCGATGCGCCACGCAGACGCTCAAACGCACTGATACAATCATTGGACGAAACTTCGCAGCGCAGATGCAGATAATGCTCGGCGCGCAAACGGCCTTTGCTTTGTGCAGCCTGCAATGCATCTGCTAGCAATAGCATGTCATCAATCACGACTTCACATTCGCCGTCATGGCCGACGCGCAGTGCATCAAAAACCGTTGTGATACCGGAGGCGGCGATCTGCGCATCATGCGCCTGAATAGCCGCCAGCGGGTTCCAGCGCACTTTCGGTCGTGGTGCATAATGGCCTTCAAGATGATCCGTATGCAACTCAACCAGACCGGGGATCAGATAATCCCCGTGCATATCCTTACCCGATGCCGAGATTGTATTATCAATCGCAGCAATCTTTCCGTCGCGCATGACAACCGTGCCCCTGATAATTTCATCAGGCAGCACGATCCGTGCATTGGTCAGGATTGTTTCGGCAGATTTACTTTGGTTTGGAGCGGACATATCTTCTCTTAAATTTTATAGGACTATTCAGCCGCGGCTTTTTCCAGCTGCAATTCCGCTGAAACCGTATTCTGCGCAGCAACCGGCTTACCCGTCAGCGGGTGAAGCGAGTGCACTTCGAATGGTACACCCGATTCTGCCTCGGTAAACAGAGCCAGATTGGTGATCTTGACCGGTTCATTCAGCACGGGCGCGAAAAACTCTTCCAGCACATTACGCACATGCGCCTGTTTTTCCTCCGGCACTGCGCCGGTCAGGGTCATATGAAAGCGGAACTGCTCGAACACATAAGGATAGCCCCACTGGTCGAGATTGGCACGGTGGATCGCATCCATTTTCTCGGGCTTGCGCTTGGCCAGTTCCTGCGCATTCAACGGCGCACGAAAGCGCTCAAAATGCACCACCACATCATTGGCCAGCTGCTGAAGTTCCGCACAAGGCTCGGATACGACCAGCGCAAAGAAAGGTCCGATCTGCGAAACTTTGAGCTTAGGCAACTGCACAGCCTGATAGCTGGAGGCAAAATGCATCATCGCAGAGAGAAGCTGGTGTTCTTCATAATCATCATGCAGGCGAAACGGTGCTTTCAGCGTCGCATGAAAACCGTAGCGGCGTGGCTCTTCAGTCAGAGCACTGACCTCATCAGGGCTGACGGAACCAATCACCGGCGTGCGCACAACCATACCGTTAAAAGCATTGCGACCGAGCCAGTTTGCAGCCACCCGCAGCAACGGATCATGAGCAGAAGGTGTGAAATATATTCCGTATCGCATAAAAATCCCTTTTTCACAGGTTTACGAACCGGCATGTCAGACGGTGTCATACCATGCTTTGCCATAAGTGGCCTGATGATGCGGGCTCTATACCCTCACAGTCCGCACCTATTATGACAAGATGCTGAAAAAACGCCTCAATACCCAAAAAACTGAAAAACACCGGACAGGTTTTTACAAAAAGACGTTTTGAATCAACAGAGTTAAGCGTCTTTTGGCCAGTCCGGCAATCACATTGGTAAAATAGGTCAGAAAAGATTTCCGATAACTGCCAAAAATCTCAGCCTGAAACGGATGGCATTGATATCCATATGCCATCCGGCGATTTAAAATATGCTCAGGCTTACAGGCCTAATCCGCCGATGCAGACATATTTGGTATCGAGATAGTCTTCGATTCCCTGATGTCCGCCTTCTTTGCCAAGACCGGACTCTTTCAGACCACCAAACGGTGCCTCAACGGTTGAGATAAGTCCTTCATTGACGCCGACGAGACCATATTTCAGCCCTTCCATCACACGGAAGGCGCGACCAAGATCCTGCGTATAGAAATAGCAGGCAAGGCCGTATTCGGTATTATTGGCCTGTTCGACTACATCTTCTTCGGATTTGAATTTATACACCGGTGCAACAGGGCCGAAAATTTCTTCTTTGGTGAAACGCATACGTGGTTTGGCATCGGCAATCACGGTCGGCTCGAAATAGCTGCCGCCCAGTGCGTGGCGCTTGCCGCCGGTAACAATACGGCCGCCTTTTTTGGTCGCATCAGCGATGAATTCTTCAACCTTTTCGACTGCATTCATATCAATCAGCGGCCCCTGCTGGGTACCGGAATCCATACCATTGCCGACTTTAAGCTGCTCCACAGCTTCTGTGAATTTCTCAACAAAGCGGCTGTAGATTTTGGATTGTACGAAGAACCTGTTGGTGCAAACACAGGTCTGGCCGGAATTTCGGAACTTGGCGGCAATCGCACCGGCAACCGCGCGATCCAGATCAGCATCATCAAAAACGATAAACGGCGCATTGCCGCCCAGTTCCATCGAGACTTTTTTGACAGTGCCTGCTGTCTGCTTCATCAGCAGCTTACCGATTTCGGTCGAGCCGGTGAAGGTCAGTTTGGCAACCTGCGGATTGCGGGTCAGTTCGCCGCCGATTTCGCTGGCAGAACCGGTGAGAATATTAACCACACCTGCCGGAATCCCTGCTTCTTCACACAGTACGCCCCATGCCAGACCGGAATAAGGTGTCTGCGTTGCCGGTTTCACCACGACTGTACAGCCCGTTGCCAAAGCAGGGCCGATCTTGCGTGCCAGCATGGAAGACGGAAAATTCCACGGTGTAATCGCCGCGACAACGCCCACCGGCTCTTTGGTCACCATAATACGGCGATCTGCCCAAGGGGACGGCACCACATCACCATAAACGCGCCGCGCTTCTTCCGCATACCACAGAATATAGGCGGCAGAGCTTGCTACCTCACCTTTGGCTTCCGTGAACGACTTGCCCTGCTCCATGGTCAGAATTTCAGCCAGCGCATCCTGATTGGCCAAAATCAAATCATGCAATTTGCGCATTTTCTGCGAGCGCTCATTGGCTGTGGTTTTGCGCCAGGTTTTAAAAGCTTGTGCAGCGGCTTCAATCGCGCGCGCAGTCTCTGCCTTACCGGATTTCGGGATTGTGCCGATCGCCTTGCCGGTCGCCGGATTCATAACATCGATCGTGGCACCGCTATCTGCAGCCACCCACTGGCCGCCGATCAGATTAGCCTGTTTGATAAACCGGCTGGTATTCGCATTCATAACTTCTCTCCTCACGACAATACATGCAATTACCCTCAAAATCGCATGCTTGTTTCCCGCTCAGATCAAGGGCTTTGGCGCGGATAATGTCAAGGGATCAGCGCGAAAAACCGCCTCACTCCCAAACCGCCTGCGCCAGAGCGATCCACATTGCCAGCGTAACAGCAGATGCAGCCGTCGCCAGCACCATCGAGGTTGAAGACAGTCCCTGTCCCACGCCGAATCGCGTAGCAATCAGATAGGAATTAACACCCGATGGCAGCGCCGCAGCGGTAATTGCCACCTTAGCCGTCAAAGGCGGCAGCCCGACCAGCCATGCCATAGCAAAAACCACAGCAGGCATCAGCATCAGTTTGAAAGACGCATTCACACCGGCGGCAATCACATTGCCGGAAATGCCGAATTTCTTCAGCCCCATCCCCATGGCAAACAGCGCCAAAGGTCCCGATACATCTGCCAGCATCGAAATCAGCTGCATCGATAATTGCGGAATAGAAAAGCCCGAAAGGCGCACCAGCCAGCCCGCAAGAATGCCGATAACCAGCGGATTGCGCAGCAAAGACGTGATAAATTTAACCGCCGTGTCATAACGGCTGGTTTCACCGCTGATTATGCCGTCTTTGCGCAAAGCCCATTCATTCAGCATCAGCGATGCGGCCATCATCAGCGGCATATGAATACTGATAATCAGCGAAATAATCACCAGCCCCGCCTCGCCGTAAATGCCGAGCATCAGTGGCATACCGAGAAAAACCAGATTGGAAAAAGCGCCGGTCACACCGGCGACCACACCTGCCCGCCGGTCACGGCCGAACATGAAACGGATTCCGCAATGCGCGGCAGTCCATGCAATAACGACACCGGTAAAATAGACCAGCCACAATTCCCAAGGATTACTCGACTGAAAATCGGCAGTCATCATTGTGCGGAAAAGCAACAACGGCGTAGAGACGACAAATACGAAATCAGCAAGACCGTCTCCGGTCGTATCGCTCAATATCTTCAGCCTCGCAAATATGTAGCCAAGCATAATAATGCTGAAGATAATTGTAATTGTGGCCGCGAGACCCATATTTCACCATACTTATCTGCAATGCCGCGAAGAAATTATGCTTTAAAGCATTCTTGATTCCTGCGCAGATTTACAAATTTCTTGTAAATCGCCAAACTCTTGCTGATTTCTTCATAAATTTGCGCAATATGAAAGATCAGTCAGGGCATATTCTGAAAATTGCATAACGGTTTTCAGAATATAATATGTGTAAATTGATCCCCGCTTATCAGACAAGCTGTTGCAAAATGGCACAAGCGGAAGATCTTCATATTCTCAGGGTCTTACTCAGAGGGGGAATATATCTTTCCCTTTTGAGCGAAAAACGCTAGACACGCCCTGATTAAACAACGATGCCTGCTGGTTCGGGCCTGATACAAGGATTTTCAAATTGTCCTCAACATTTGACAAAGTAGCTGATATTATTGCTGAAACCAGCGAAATTGACCGCGCTTCCATTACGCCTGAAAGCCATACAATCGACGATCTGGGCATCGACAGCCTCGATTTCCTCGACATCGTTTTCGCAATTGATAAAGCTTTCGGTATCAAGATTCCTCTGGAACAGTGGACTCAGGAAGTGAACGAAGGCAAAGCAGATACTGAAGAATATTTCGTTCTGAAGAATCTCTGCGCAAAAATCGACGAACTCATCGCTGCCAAACAGGCCTAATTTAAGTTAAATTGACGCGCAGTGTGGAAAACAAACCATACCGCGCGTCTTTTTACAGGCAGTGGTTTATAATCGCGTGTTATCTCAAACACGCAGTACTTTATAATTGTGATTACAATCACAAAACATTGATCGCCGCTTGATGCGGCTTTTGTCATTGATAAGTATGTTTCAGGGATAAATCTGCCCCTGTCATAATTATACCACTGTAAGATCCTGCCTTCGGGTAAGTTACGACCGGAAATCAAGCGAGCAGCTCATGCACAGCAAAAAAGTTCTCATCACCGGCATCGGCCTCATCACCTCTCTGGGTGAAGGCGTGGAAGCCCATTGGTCTGCCCTCACATCAGCAGGGACGCAGCCGAAGCTCGATACAGAGAATTTCGCTCCTTACACAGTTCACCCGTTGGGCGAAGTTGACTGGTCTCAGCAAATTCCGAAGCGCTCCGACCAGCGCCAGATGGAAACATGGCAGCGTCTCGGCACCTATGCGGCAGGTCTTGCCTTGCAGGATGCCGGCATCAAAGAGAATGAAGCCCTTTGCTCCACAATGGATATGATCGTGAGCGCCGGTGGCGGCGAACGCGATATCAGTGTGGACACACAAATTCTCGATGCAGGCCGCGGCAATAACCAACCGGGTCTGATGCTCAACGAAAAGCTCTCCACAGAACTGCGCCCGACGCTGTTTCTGGCTCAGCTTTCCAACCTGCTTGCCGGCAATATTTCAATTGTTCATAAAGTTACCGGCTCTTCGCGCACTTTCATGGGTGAAGAAGGTTCCGGCATTTCCGCAGTGGAAACCGCAGCAGCCCGCATCCGCACCGGCCAGAGCACCCATGCTCTCGTTGGCGGTTCTTACAACGCGGAACATTTCGACATGCTGCTCGGCCACGAACTCGGCGGTTTTCTGAAGTCTGACGGCTGGGCTCCTGTCTGGGCACGTGAAGGCTCACAGGGCGGCGGTATGATCACCGGTTCCGGCGGCATCTTCCTCGTTCTCGAAGAAGCCGAACACGCCAAAGCCCGTGGCGCACGCGCCTATGGTGAGATTGCATCCATTTCCAGCGGTCAGATCCGCCGCGGCAAAGAAGATCTTACCGCAGCTGTTTCCGCGCTGATTGAAGACAATAGCTTTGTTGTGACCGGTGCATCCGGTGCTCATCAGCCGACAGCCGCAGAAAAAGCAGCTTTGAGCGCTAAATCTGCCAGCTATCGCGGTGTATCCGGCCTGTTCGGCCATATGCGTGAAGCGCAGTTCCCGCTGGCACTTGCGCTTGCCGCACTCAGCGTCTGGAAAGGCGAAGCTTTTGCTCCGCTTTCCGGTGATGAAACAGCCCGCAACGGTGCACTTGAACGCGCCACAGCACTGACCGTCGGAGCCACCCGCTCCGAAGGTGCAGCCATTATTGTAAAAGCCTGATCGGAGGTCACCATGTCAAAATTTACCGATCATCTCGGCCGCCCTCTCGTAGCCATTACCGGTGCCGGTGTTGTTTCCCCGCTGGGAACCGGCAAGGAAGATAACTGGAACGCCCTGACCGGCGGTCAGTCCGGTATTCACGAAATCAACCGCTTCCCGACCGAAAATCTCAAGACCCGCATCGCCGGTACTGTTGATTTTCTGCCGGAAAGCACAATCGGCGCGTCTGCTCTGTCTGAAAAACTGGCACGTCTCGCCGGTGAAGAAGCCATTGCCCAGTCCGGCCTGTCGGTTACAGATTTCGGCGGCCCGCTGTTTCTGGCAGCGCCACCGGTTGAACTCGACTGGAAAAGCCGCTTTGCTCTGGACGCACTGGTAAAAAATCAGGGTGAGCCAAGCTATCAGCTGCTGCTCGAAGCCTGCCGCAACAATCCGCGTATGGATGAATTCAACACCACGCAGTTCGGCTATATTGCCGAGCGTCTGGCAGATATTTTCGGCACGCGCGGCCTGCCTGTAACCATGTCCACCGCTTGCGCATCGGGTGCTACCGCTATTCAGTCCGGCGTTGAAGCCATTCGCCGAGGCGAAAGCGACCGCGTTCTGGCCATCGGCACAGACGGTTCTGTTTCCGCCGAAGCACTCATCCGCTTCTCATTGCTTTCCGCTCTGTCCACGCAGAATGACCAGCCGCACAAGGCTTCCAAGCCATTCAGCAAAGACCGTGATGGTTTTGCTATGGCTGAAGGTTCCGGCGCTCTGGTGATGGAATCGCTGGAAAGTGCCATTGCCCGCAGTGCAAAAATTCTCGGTATTCTCAAAGGCTGCGGCGAAAAGGCGGATGATTTCCACCGCACCCGTTCAAGCCCTGACGCTTCACCGGCTATCGCCACTGTGCGTGCAGCCTTGGATGATGCAGGTCTGACCATTGACGATATCAGCTATGTCAACGCCCACGGCACATCGACACCGGAAAACGACAAGATGGAGTATCACACTCTGTCCTCCGTCTTCGGTGAACGCATCAGCTCAATTCCGGTCTCTTCCAACAAGTCGATGATCGGTCATACGCTGACTGCTGCCGGTGCGATTGAAGCCGTGTTCTCGCTGCTGACCATTCAGACAGGCACACTGCCTCCGACCATCAATTACGACAATCCTGATCCGGCTATCGCGCTTGACGTGGTGCCGAATGTAAAACGGGATGCCAATGTCACTGCCATTCTGTCGAACTCTTTCGGCTTTGGCGGTCAGAATGCCAGCCTCGTGGTTGCAGCGCCGCTTTAAGCGGCTTTGCGCTCCCCGATCAGGCACTCAAATTTAATAAGGATAGAACTCAAACATGCGCGCATTACAGCTCCTCGATGACCGCCGCTTGGAAATCACCGACATTCCGGCTCCTGAAAAGCCGGGTTTTGGTGAAGTTACCGTCAACATCAAAGCGGTTGCCCTCAACCATATCGATGTATGGGGCTGGCGTGGCATGGCTTTTGCCAAACGCAAAATGCCACTGGTGATCGGCGCGGAAGCATCGGGCGTCGTCACCGCAATCGGCGAAGGCGTATCCAATGTTCTGCCGGGTCAGCTGGTGTCGATCTACGGCGCCCGTACCTGTGGCCTGTGTAAAGCCTGCCGCGAAGGCCGCGACAATCTTTGCGAACATGTTTCCGGTGTTCATGGCTTCCACCTTGACGGTTTTGCCTGTGAGGCTGTTAATCTGCCAGCACGCCTGCTGATCCCTGCACCTCCGGGTGTTGATGCAATCGGCGCGGCTGTTGCCCCTGTCACTTTCGGTACCGTTGAACATATGCTGTTTGACAATGCCAAGCTGCAGCCGGGTGAAAGCATTCTTATTCAGGCCGGTGGTTCCGGTATTGGTACCGCTGCTATTCAGCTTGCCAAGAAAATGGGCTGCACCGTCTACACCACAGTTGGTTCAGACGACAAAATCGAAAAAGCCAAGGCGCTCGGTGCCGATCACGTTATCAACTACCGTGAAGACCGTTTTGAAGGTGTTATGCGCAAGCTCACCAAGAAAAAAGGCGTCGACGTGGTATTTGAGCACGTTGGTGCCGATACATGGGCTGGCTCCATGCTGTCGCTGAAGCGTGGCGGCCGTCTGGTCACTTGCGGCTCCACCTCCGGTGTTTCGACAAATATGAACCTGATGATGTTGTTCCAGCAGCAGCTCAAACTGCTCGGTTCCTTTGGTTGCCGTATGGAAAACATGGCCGATGCCATGCAGAAAATGGCTCAGGGCATTGTCTCTCCGGTGATTGATACTGTGGTCGGCTTTGAAGATATCGACACAGCTCTGAAGCGCATGGAAACCCGTGACGTCTTCGGCAAAATCATTCTGAAAATTGACTGATCCTCAATTTATCAATGCGGATTATCTTGCAGCGCCCTGTGTTTTAACGCACAGGTCGCTGTAAATTTATCAAGACTTAAGGCACCACATGTTCAAGCTGAAACTCCTTGCGTTCAAATATTGGCAAAAGCTGAAAATTGCCAATTACTGGCTGTGGGCGCAGGCAGTCTTCATTTTGCTGGCGCTGCTACGTTTGCTGCCTGCCAAAGCCGCCATCCGTTTTTCCGCATGGGTTGCCCGCAAGATCGGCCCGTTGTCATCGCGCCATAAAGTGGCAACACGCAATCTCGCCAATGCCTATCCGGAAAAATCTCCGCAGGAGATTGAAGAAATCGCGCTGGAAATGTGGGACAGCATGGCGCGTCTGCTGGCTGAATATGTGTTTCTCGATGCGATCTTCGATTTTGATCCGGATGCGAAAGAAAAAGGCCTGATTGAAGTAGAAGGCGAAGAGATTTTCCGCCGCCTGCTCGATGAGAAAAAGCCGCATATTTTCTTCACCGCACATACCGGTAATTTTGAGCTACTGCCGATTTGCGCCGCAACTTTCGGCCTCAATGTTACCGCGCTTTTCCGTCCGCCGAATAATCCGTTTATCGCGCGCAAAGTGCTGAAAGCCCGCCGCACCAATATGGGGCATCTGGTGCCGTCCAAAGCCGGTGCTGCATGGTCGCTCGCTGCCGTGCTGGGGCAAGATGACAATGTGGGTATGCTGGTTGACCAGAAGTTCGCCCGCGGCGTACCAAGCACATTCTTCAACCTGCCTGTAAAAACCAATCCGCTTTTGGCCAAACTTGCGCGTCAATATGATTGCGATGTTTATCCGGCACGCTGCATCCGCCTGCCTGGCGGTCGCTACCGACTGGAATTGTCGGAAGCAATGGAATTGCCGCGTGATGCAAATGGTCAGGTTGATATTGCCGCCACAGCCCAATTGCTCAACGACACGGTTGAAGGATGGGTGCGTGAATATCCGGGACAATGGATGTGGTTCCACAAACGTTGGGGCTAATCCGTGACTTTAGACACATGCGACCTCACATAAACTTGTATGGATGCGCATAGCGTGCTAACCGCCTGCAAACGGAACAGAGCCTCGCTCAAGGCTTAGAAACAAGGATCTCCTCATGTCCCGCCCGATTATCATTGCACCTTCTATTCTCGCATCTGACTTTTCCAAGCTTGGTCAGGAAATCAAAGATGTTGTGACTGCCGGTGCAGACTGGATTCATATCGACGTGATGGACGGGCATTTTGTACCAAACATCACTTTTGGTCCGGATGTGGTAAAGGCAATCCGCCCGCATACAGATGCAGTGTTTGACACCCATCTGATGATTGCCCCTTGTGATCCTTATCTCGAAGCATTTGCCAAGGCTGGTTCGGACATTATCACCATTCACGCAGAGGCAGGCCCTCACCTGCACCGCTCGTTGCAGGCCATTCGCAATCTTGGCAAAAAAGCCGGTGTTGCGATCAATCCGGGCACCCCTGCCTCGGTGCTGGAAAATGTGATTGATGATGTTGATCTCATTCTGGCGATGACAGTTAATCCGGGCTTCGGTGGTCAGAAATTCATCACCTCCATGCTGCCGAAAATCGAACAGCTCAATGCACTGATCGGCAACCGCCCGATTGATTTACAGATTGACGGTGGTGTCACGGCAGAAAATGCCGGTGCTGCAGCCAAAGCCGGTGCAAATTCTCTGGTGGCCGGTTCCTCCATTTATAAGGCCGGCAATCTTGAAGGCTACCGTGCCAATGTCGAGGCAATCCGCAAGGCTGCGGAACAAGGTCGCGCTTAAAACTTTGATCATCAGGCGGATAGCAATATCCGCCTGATGCATTTTTAACCAACCGGTTCATCTCTCCCGTAAAGGCAACCGGTACTTCTATCTTTGCTGTTAGGAAACGCACATGATCCCGCGCTATTCCCGCCCTGAAATGGTTGCCATCTGGTCGCCGGAAACCAAGTTCCGCATCTGGTTTGAGATTGAAGCTCACGCCTGTGATGCATTGGCTGAAATCGGCGTTATCCCGAAAGAATCCGCGAAAACCATCTGGGAAAAAGGCGGCGCGGCGAAATTTGACGTTGCCCGTATTGATGAGATCGAAGCTGTCACCAAACATGACGTGATCGCATTCCTCACCCATCTGGCTGAATTTGTCGGTCCTGACAGCCGTTTCATCCATCAGGGCATGACCTCGTCGGACGTTCTCGACACCTGCTTCAATGTACAGCTGATGCGTGCCAGCGATCTGCTGCTCGCTGATCTCGACAAGCTGTTGGCAGCGCTGAAAACCCGCGCTTATGAGCATAAAGACACCATCACCATTGGCCGCAGTCATGGTATCCATGCCGAACCAATTACGTTCGGCGTTAAAATGGCACTGGCTTATGCGGAATTTGAACGCTGCCGCGCCCGTCTGGTTGCTGCACGCGAAGAAATCGCGACCTGCGCCATCTCCGGTGCAGTTGGCACATTCGCCAATATCGACCCGCGCGTTGAAGAACATGTTGCCAAGTCGCTCGGCATGAAAGCCGAGCCGGTTTCCACTCAGGTTATCCCGCGCGACCGTCATGCGATGTATTTCTCGGTTCTGGCGGTTATCGCTTCTTCTGTTGAGCGTCTGGCTGTTGAAATCCGTCACCTGCAGCGCACAGAAGTGCTGGAAGCAGAAGAATATTTCTCACCGGGTCAGAAGGGTTCGTCGGCAATGCCGCATAAGCGCAACCCTGTGCTGACAGAAAACCTGACCGGTCTTGCCCGCATGGTTCGCTCCATGGCGCTACCTGCAATGGAAAACGTGGCTCTGTGGCATGAGCGCGATATTTCGCACTCTTCCGTTGAACGTATGATCGGCCCTGATGCGACGATCACGCTCGACTTCGCCCTTGCCCGTCTGACCGGCGTAATTGAGAAGCTGCTTGTTTATCCTGAGAACATGATGAACAACCTGAACAAGTTCCGCGGTCTGGTGCATTCGCAGCGCGTGCTGCTGGCCCTCACTCAGGCTGGCGTATCGCGTGAAGATTCCTACCGCCTCGTTCAGCGCAATGCGATGAAGGTCTGGGAACAGGGCAAAGATTTCCTCGAAGAACTGCTGGCCGATGCGGAAGTCCGCGCAGCACTCTCCGAAGAGCAGATCCGCGAGAAATTCGACCTCGGCTATCATACCAAACACGTTGATACGATTTTCAACCGCGTGTTTAACACGCAAGCAAAATAATACCGTGTTTAAATAATAGAGCTTATATTCAAGCAATTAAAAGCCCCGCCTGAAATTTCAGGCGGGGCTTTTTTTCATTGAGGCGACCAATGTCTGAATCAAAAAGCGGCAGACGCCAGCGAAAATGGTGATTTGCGAGCACCGGAACGGAGCGTACTTCTGCATAATCCTTTCATCGCTCGATGAAAGATGAGATTATGCAGCAACTAAAGCTCATGGCGTCCTTTGCACGTCCTACGGACGTGCGGCGCCATGTGTACGTGAGTACCGGAGCACAGAAAATTGCCATTTGCAGCCAAGTCGGGTGGCTTTTGGGTCAGACATTTATACTTTGTTGATGCGGATTTCATTCCCCCACGGATCATCAATAACACGGGTTTTTACATCACGCGTATCATTGATCTGCACAAAAGACAGACCGCTGCGGTCAAGGTCACGTTTCCCCGCACCAGCACTCTGCCAGATATTATTGGCAATGTGGTGGTGATAACCACCGGAAGACAGAAACACAGCTTTTGAGCCGTATTTTGCTACGGTATCGAATGCCAGCTCATCATGCCACCAGTCATCCGCAGGCTGAATTTGCCCGACACGCAGATGCACATGGCCGACAACAGTGCCTTCCGGCGCTTTAGTCCACTCTGACGGCGCATTGTTCAACTCCTGCAAAAGACCGTTCACATCCATTGCATCGGTTACCATATGCACCTGATCGCCGTTCCACTTCCATGTATCCGGCGCGCGGTCGGTATATATCTCAATACCATTTCCATCCGGATCGGTCAGATATACCGCCTCACTCACCGCATGGTCGGATGCACCGGCAACCGGCAGCTGCTTGTCAATAGCGCGACGTATCCAGCGTGCCAGATCCGCGCGTTCCGGCAGCAGAAACGCGGTATGAAACAGACCGGCACTGCGCGGATCTTCCGGCTTCAATGCCGAGGATTGTTCAATCTCCAGCAATTCCCGCCCGCCTGCGCCAAGAATAATCGAGGAGCCGCGGCGTGCCATTTCACGCAGACCGACAATATTTTCATAATATTGCGCCAGCGTTTCAGCATCGCGCGACTTCAGCCCGACGCGTTCAACATAAGCCGGACGTGTCACTGCAAATGGTAATTTTGTCATAATTTCATCCCCGTTTCTGCACCGCGGAATTGTCTGCCGACAGCAATAACAGGCTTAGCGGTTACTTTCAGATAACCTATAAATCGCTCGTCGCCGGACAAGTTGCAATACACAGAGCGGCAAACACGCTGTTCACAAAATAAAGTACAATCACCGCAGAAATCGCAAAACTGTCCACTGAGATGAAACAATTTACGGCATCATCTTTAAAATATGTCTCTGAATAATAATATGAATGGCAATGAAAACTGCGCTCTCCGTCAAGCAGAGATACGCAGAAGCAATATTGAATAAACGCTTCAGGCAGAGTAAATCAGGCATATGAAAGTTAAAGACGCAGATATCCTCATCATCCCCGGCTACACCAATTCCGGCCCTGACCACTGGCAGACACGCTGGGAGAATAAACTCTCCACCGCCCGCCGTGTGCAGCAGGCAGAATGGTCAAAGCCTGTTCGCGAAGACTGGGTTGCTTCCCTCATCAAGCATGTTGAGGAAGCCACTAAGCCTGTCGTGTTGGTCGCCCACTCACTTGGCGTTCCGACTGCGGTTCATGCTATTCCGCATATCAAAGACAAGGTTGTCGGCGGCTTTTTCGTCGCGCCGCCGGATGTGCTGGATGAAACGATTCGCCCTAAACATCTGATGACTTTCGGCCCCTATCCGCGCGAGCGTCTGCCGTTTCCGGCCATCACCATTGCCAGTCGCAATGATCCGTTCTCAAAATTTGAGTCGGCCGAAGATATTGCAAATGCATGGGGCTCACTGCTGATTGATGCCGGTGAAGCCGGTCACATTAATGCAGAATCCGGACACGGCCCATGGCCGGAAGGCACCATGGTCTTCACCCAGTTTCTGTCCAAGCTCTGAAAGAAAAAGCCGCTTAAAAGGGGCTTTTTTTATTATCTCATCACTCGTCCCATGCTTTAAGCATTGCCGATGCACCGGCGGCCAGATAGCCCCGATCCGAGGCCAGCGTTATGAAACGGAAGCCGAGAGCATTATACCGTTTGGCGAATGCGCTGTTGGGCGCATAAATTCCGGCCAGCTTGTTACTGGCGGCTGCTTTTTGCGCAATCCGCGTCAGCGGTTCAACAATATCCTCGGAAAGCGGATTGGCTTCACGGCCGTTGCTCCATGCAATTGAAAAATCTGCAGGCCCGACAAATACACCATCAATTCCGCGCACAGCCAGAATATCATCCAGTGCCTCATAGGCTGCACGGGTCTCAATCATCGCAAAACTCAATGTCTCCTGATTGACCGTGAGCAAATATTCATTGGAACCGGCCTGCCCGTAGCTGATATCACTGCGCAATGGCCCCCATGAGCGCTCACCGACCGGCGGATATTTCATGGCAGCGGCAAAGGCTTGCGCATCTTCAACGGAATTGATCATCGGAGCAATCACCGCATTGGCTCCGAAATCCAGAGCGCGGCTGGCTGTATCAAAGCGACCGACTGGAATACGCACAATAGCAGGCTTACCGGCAGCTTTTATCGTGCCGATACCCTGACAGATGCTGGCCTCGGTATGCGAACCATGCTGCATATCCATCGTCACCGCATCAAAGCCCAGAGCGCTGATATTCTCCAGCAAAAGCGGATCAGAGATAGTACTCCATGCTGAACGAACCGTTTCGCCGGAGCGCAAACGGGTGGCCAAAGAGTGTGATATTGTCATGAATGCACCTGTATGTGTCTTATATTTCAGAATGTTCCCGACGGACACCTTAGAGCGCAATGGAAAAGGCGTCTATGCGCTTCACAGTAAACATTAAATAAAAAAGCCGCACGGAATGCTCCGTGCGGCTTTTCAGAAAGTCTATAAAGGTACTGATTATTCAGCGCTGATCTGCTTGGCAGCTTCCTCAAGCAAATCAAGCAGTTGCACACGCAACTCAGCATCGCTGACATTGACCGATGCGGCACTGAAATCAGCGGTAATTTTGCGGATAACATCCTCGTCACCGGCTTCTTCAAAATCTGCACGAACCACTTCACCGGCATAAGCCTGTGCGTCTTCTCCGGTTTTGCCGAGTTTTTCAGCAGCCCAGAGGCCAAGCATTTTATTGCGACGGGCAATCGCGCGGAACCGCAGATCTTCGTCATGGGCAAATTTGTTTTCGAATGTATTGCGACGTTCGTCCATTCCGCTCATAGGTCCCTCACATATCAGTTAGTCGGTTTATTCTTGATCTTTATTATACGCCGCCCGCAACGAAATCACAGTGTAATGCGTGGCTGCTTTAGGCATATAGGGTTCGCATAATGGCACAACCAGAGGCTGCGCACAGAAAAAGCATAAAACAATCACTGAAAAACAGCATAGCGGCATAAAGGATGATTGTTAAAAGTTATCATTTGCGCTAGGGAACGCAGACATTGCGGCTGCAGTGGCCGCTTCCTGAAACATCGGGATGAGACGGGACGTCTCAAAACGGTCTCAGCAAACCCCAGAGGTTCCTAAACCCCATGAATCGACGCCGCCGTATTTACGAGGGCAAGGCCAAGATCCTTTACGAAGGACCGGAGCCAGGCACTCTCATTCAGTTTTTCAAAGATGATGCCACCGCTTTCAATGCCAAAAAGCATGAAGTGATTGATGGCAAGGGAGTGCTGAACAACCGCATTTCCGAATACATCTTTACGCAGTTGAACAAGATCGGCATTCCGACCCACTTTATCCGCCGCGTCAACATGCGCGAGCAGCTGATTAAAGAAGTCGAAATCATTCCGCTTGAAGTCGTTGTGCGCAATGTTGCTGCCGGCTCACTGGCCAAGCGTCTGGGGATTGAAGAAGGTACCGTTCTGCCACGCTCAATCATTGAATTCTACTACAAAGCCGATGCGCTCGATGACCCGATGGTCTCTGAAGAGCACATCACTGCATTTGGCTGGGCAAGCCCTGCGGAACTCGATGATATTATGGCACTTGCCATCCGTATCAATGACTTCCTCACCGGCCTGTTCCTCGGCGTCGGCATTCAGCTGGTCGATTTCAAAATCGAATGCGGCCGTCTGTTCGAAGGCGACATGATGCGCGTGGTTCTGGCCGATGAAATTTCGCCTGACTCAGCCCGTCTCTGGGATGTTGCCACCAACGAGAAAATGGACAAAGACCGTTTCCGCCGCGATATGGGTGGTCTGGTTGAGGCCTATCAGGAAGTGGCACGCCGTCTCGGCATTATCAACGAGAACGAGCCGCCGCGCCCTACCGGCCCGACACTGGTTAAATAAGTCATTTCAGCCCGGGAAGTCTGCCGCTTTCCGGGCTGTGTCTTTCAGGCAGTATTTCCGCATTGCGGAGACTGTACATTCCCTCTTCTAAAATACAGGATAACAAAGTGATTAAGGCACGCGTCACCGTCACACTGAAAAACGGCGTTCTCGACCCTCAGGGTAAAGCCATTGTCGGCGCTCTCGGCAGCCTCGGCTTTGATGGCGTCAATTCTGTACGTCAGGGCAAGGTTTTTGATGTTGTTCTTGAAACTGCGGACAAAGCAAAGGCTGAAGCCGAGCTGAAAGCCATGTGCGAAAAGCTTCTCGCCAATACCGTTATTGAAGATTACAGCTTCGACATCGCCTGATCTCTTTCTTTTGATGTCATCTGACATCATATTATGAAGAGTAGTTAAAGCAGTTGCAGGAAAAGCGGAAACCGCCTTTACGGGCAATCAGATTACCGGCAGTTCGCCGGCTGATAATTTTCCGCTCCGATCCGTCCGCTACTGCGTTGGATTAAAAGAAAGTAATCTGCACTATGAAATCAGCAGTTATCCTTCTTCCCGGCCTGAACCGCGACCGCGATATGATTGCCGCACTGACAAAAATCGGTGGCAAAGCTCCGCAGACCGTGTGGCAGACCGACACAGAAATTCCTGATGTTGACCTGATCGTTATTCCGGGCGGCTTTTCCTACGGCGACTATCTGCGCTGCGGTGCGATTGCAGCCCGTATGCCTGTTATGCAGGCATTGCGCAAAAAGGCAGAAGCCGGTGTGCGCGTCATCGGTGTCTGCAACGGCTTCCAGATTCTGCTCGAAGCAGGTCTCCTGCCGGGCGCGCTGATGCGCAATACTTCGCTGAAATTCGTTTGCCGTGAAGTAAAGCTCGAAATTGCCAATAACCAGACCGTCTTCACCCGCGGTTACGAACAGGGTCAGATCATTCGCAGCCCCGTTGCCCATCATGACGGCAATTATTTTGCTGAAAGCGATGTTCTGAAATCGATCGAAGACAATGGTCAGGTTGTGTTCCGTTATGCGGAAGGCACTAACCCGAATGGTTCAGTCAATGACATTGCAGGTATTACCAATGCACAAGGCAATGTTCTCGGCATGATGCCGCATCCGGAAAATCTGATCGAACAGGCGCATGGCGGTACCGACGGCCGCGCGCTGTTTGCATCGGCGCTGGATCGTCTGGCTTCCTAAATCAGGTTATGCCCGCTTTGCGCAATAACGCGGCGCGGGCATTTCCTTTTACAGCAGCATGACCTGCATAACAGCAAAACGGGAGGAAGTACTATGAAGCTCTATAACAAGCCTTTATCACCCTACTGCGCCTTTATCCGCATTATTGCTGAGGTCAAAGACCTGCCGCTGAAACTGATCGATGCGCCTGCCGGACCACCGCTGCCGGAGAGCTTCCGTGAAATCTCCCCGATGCGCCGCATTCCTGTGCTGGTCACCGGTTCCGGTGAGACATTGTTCGAAGCCTCTGTAATTGCGGAATATCTGGAAGAGCGTTTCCCTGAAAAACCGATGCTGCCGGCCGATCCGAAAGACCGCGCACAAATTCGCATCATTATGCGTCTGCTCGATCTGGATGTGCTGCCGTCGATCATCCCTGTTTTGCTGGCAGGCCCTGCCAATCCGCTTCCTGCGGATAAAGCAGCGAAAGTCTTCAACCATGTACACCATGCGCTAAAAACCGTTGAAGACCGTATTTCTTCCGGCCCATATGCATTGGGTGAGCATGTGACACTGGCGGATGCATGGCTTGCACCAACGCGCTTCCTGCTGGAAAGCCTGCGTCGTTTTCCGGGTTTTGAAACCATTCTGGACGATTGCCCGAATATTGAAGGCTATCAGACCAATGCCCAAGGTATTCCTGAAATCGCTGCCGTTTTAGGCGAAATGCAGGATGCCCGTAAAGCTCTGGCGAAAGCTAGTTAATGCCTAAAATATGCAAAGCCTGACAAACAATAGTCAGGCTTTGCAAATGCTGAAATACCATACAATCATTTCCCCTGCGGAGCTCAGTCTTTTATGAAATTGGCGCATATAATTGTAATGGCTTTGTCCGCAGTTGCTTTAAGCGGATGTCTCGCGTCTAAAAAATCCCCGTCTCCCGCATCGGGTAATGTCAGTCATACGGCTTTGGCGACCATGGAGCGCGTGGCGCTTGGTGCAAGACAATGCTGGTTTAAATCCGGCGACCCTCAGTTCCGCCAATATACGCTGGCGCCGGAACTGGTTTCTTATACCGGCCGACCGCGTATTCTCGTCGTCCCAGCAAAGAACCCGAATGACCGGCCTTTGCTGGTTGTGCAGGCACAAGGCAATCCGGGACGGATGGAGCGTTTCGGCCCGTTAATGCAAAGCCCGCTTTCCGAACGCATCGAGCGCGATACAGCGCGCTGGGCTTCCGGACAAAAAAGCTGCTAACCGATTATGCCAGCGAAGCTGGCGGCATATAAGAATTAAGCATCGAACCTATCACATATCCGAGCTCCGGCTCATAGATCAAAGAAGACAGCGACACCGATATGGACAGCAAAAAGTCAATCCGTAATGATTACCCGATCACACCGGAACTGATTGCCTCACACGGCCTCAAGCCCGACGAATACCAGCGCATTCTTGACCTGATCGGTCGTGAGCCAAGCTTTACGGAGCTGGGTATTTTCTCGGCAATGTGGAACGAGCATTGCTCGTATAAATCCTCCAAGAAATGGCTGCGCACTCTGCCAACAACCGGCCCGCGCGTTATTCAGGGCCCGGGTGAAAATGCCGGTGTTGTCGATATTGATGACGGCGATTGCGTTGTTTTCAAAATGGAAAGCCACAACCACCCGTCTTACATCGAGCCATATCAGGGCGCGGCGACCGGTGTCGGCGGTATTTTGCGTGACGTATTCACCATGGGTGCCCGTCCGGTTGCAGCCATGAATGCTCTGCGTTTCGGTGAGCCAGACCATCCGAAAACCCGTCACCTCGTTTCCGGCGTTGTTTCCGGTGTTGGCGGTTACGGCAATGCTTTCGGTGTACCGACTGTCGGCGGTGAAGTTGAATTTGATGCCCGTTATAACGGCAACATTCTCGTCAATGCTTTTGCAGCGGGTCTCGCAAAATCCGATGCGATTTTCTATTCCAAGGCTGAAGGTGTTGGCCTGCCGGTTGTTTATCTCGGTGCGAAAACCGGTCGTGACGGCGTTGGCGGTGCAACAATGGCATCGGCTGAATTTGATGAATCGATTGATGAAAAGCGCCCGACCGTTCAGGTTGGTGATCCGTTCACCGAAAAATGCCTGCTTGAAGCCTGCCTTGAGCTGATGGCTTCCGGTGCGGTTATCGCTATTCAGGATATGGGCGCTGCCGGTCTCACCTGCTCTGCTGTTGAAATGGGCGCCAAAGGCGATCTCGGCATTGAACTGAACCTCGACACCGTACCGGTGCGCGAAGAACAGATGTCCGCCTATGAAATGATGCTCTCGGAAAGTCAGGAACGCATGCTGATGGTGCTGCGTCCTGAACAGGAAGCAGAAGCACAGGCGATCTTCAAAAAATGGGGTCTGGATTTTGCTATCGTTGGTAAAACCACGGATGACCTGCGTTTCCGCGTCTTCCATCAGGGTGAACAGGTTGCCGATCTGCCGATCAAGGAACTCGGCGATGAGGCGCCTGAATATGATCGTCCGTGGACACCGGCTGTTGCACCAAAAGCGCTGGCTGCCGATGATGTACCGGCTGCCGATATTGCTGACAGCCTGATTAAGCTGCTCAATTCCGCCAATGGTTCTTCCCGCCGCTGGGTCTATGAACAATATGACACGCTGATTCAGGGCAACTCTCTGCAATTGCCGGGTGGCGATGCCGGTGTGATCCGCGTTGACGGCCACGAAACCAAAGCTCTGGCTTTCTCTTCCGACGTAACACCGCGTTATGTGGAAGCTGATCCGTTTGAAGGCGGTAAGCAGGCTGTAGCCGAGTGCTGGCGCAACCTGACAGCAACCGGTGCTACACCGCTTGCTTCGACCGACAACCTCAATTTCGGTAATCCAGAGCGTCCTGAAATCATGAGCCAGCTGGTTCATGCGATCAAGGGTATCGGCGAAGCCTGCCGCGTGCTGGAATTCCCGATCGTTTCCGGTAACGTCTCGCTCTACAACGAAACCAATGGTCAGGGCATTCTGCCGACACCAACCATCGGCGGCGTTGGTCTGATCAAAGACTGGTCGAAAATGGCACGCATCCGCTTTGCGGGCGAAGGCGAAGCCATTCTGCTCGCAGGCGCACCGGAAGGCTGGGGTACACATATCGCCCAGTCCGCCTATATGCGTGACGTTCACAACCGCATCGACGGCCCTGCTCCGCATGTTGATCTGGCACATGAAAAAGCAACCGGCGACTTCGTTCGCGGCCTGATCGAAGATGGTCTGGTCACAGCAGTTCACGACTGCTCATCGGGCGGTCTGGCTCAGGCTGTGGCTGAAATGGCTATCAAAGGCGAAATCGGCGCAACCATTAATGAACCGGCAGCCCATAATCCTGTTCTCACCTTCTTCGGTGAAGATCAGGGACGTTATGTGCTGACCGTGACCGAAGCCAATCTGGCACAGGTACAGAGCCGTGCAGAAAAAGCCGGTATTGCAGCACCATTCATCGGCCGCACCGGTGGTAAGTCTGTTATCCTCGGTTCCGCAAAGCCTGTATCTGTTGAACAGTTGCATCAGGCCTATGAATCATGGTTCCCTGACTATATGAACGGCGAGATCTAATACCAGATTTTAATACCCGTTAATAACGGAGCCTGCGTCTTGAAACACCGAGACGCAGGCTCCAATTTAAGAAGAGTATCCCCAAAAGCTTAAGACAGGTTTTGGACAAGATGCTAAAACAAAAAAACAGAGCTGGTGCGACAGAACAGATCGGTCGCGGCACACTCTGATCAGAAAAAATGCTCTCGGAGGATTTTAATATGGCTATGGCACCTGGTGATATTGAAGACATGATCAAGGCAGGCATTCCCGGCGCTGTTGTCAGTATCCGCGACCTTGCCGGAGACGGTGATCATTACGCTGCCGAAGTCGTAGCGGAAGCCTTTCGCGGTAAAACCCGCGTTCAGCAGCATCAGATGGTTTATGACGCCCTCGGCGGCAATATGGGCGGCGTGTTGCACGCATTGGCATTGCAGACCCGCGCACCGGAATAACAATTCACTGAGCCTGAGTGCAGTGCAGTCAGGCTCACAAAATACCCTGCGGCAACAGGCGTTCTGGAAGATGTTTCCTGCATCGCTTAAAAAGCAGCCGATATTTAAAGCATTTCCAGCAAAAGTGGGAACCGGTTTTGCGTCAGGAAATGCGTTAAAACAAAGAAATAGAGCATTTACTCTGATACAATCAAAACCGGAAATGCTCTAAAGCCTAACTCTGGCGGAATTTGTCCCGCCGGCAATGAAAGGACACTCCCATGAGCGGCATCACTGCGCTTATCGATAATGAAGTCAAAAACAACGATGTCGTGCTTTTCATGAAAGGCACACCGGATTTCCCGCAATGCGGTTTCTCTGGTCAGGTTGTTCAGGTGCTGGATTATATCGGCGTTGACTACAAAGGCATCAATGTTCTGGCTTCTGACGAAATCCGTCAGGGCATCAAGGAATATTCCAACTGGCCGACAATTCCTCAGCTTTATGTAAAAGGTGAGTTCATTGGCGGTTGCGATATCGTGCGTGAAATGTTCCAGGCCGGTGAATTGCAGGCTCTGCTGACTGAAAAAGGCATTGCCACCAAGGCAGCCTGATCCGCAGCAAAGACTTCACGAATATGTGATTATCAAAAAAACGGCAGATCTTCTGCCGTTTTTTTTCATTTAAACTATTAAATAGAATTTATCATTCCGGCCAGATTGCGCTCTGCGCAAATCCCTATATGTTGGAATATACCGGCCTGTAAAACTGCTTCGCCAGAAATTTGAGCGCAGTATCTCACGAATGCGGCGAAAAGTTTTTCCGGTATCAATATTTTCAAACAGTATTTATCTGCGGCACTGCCTGCATAAGGCTGCATCAAATTGCTGCGGTAAATGCTCTTCCTGAAGTTTCAGGTCACAAGATTGCGGACGCCCCTGTAACCGTTTTGAGGCTGCACGGCTTTCGCCCTTTATAGCTCGGCAGATACCGGACTGTTTCTGCCTGCGCGCTATTCAAAACACCTCTGTTCCGTAAACAATCCGAGTTTCAGCGGTTTACGGAACATCGCTTCAGTATCCGGCCACAGACACAACAATAGCAAATTGTGTCATCATCAGTCTGCCGGTTGCTGATCCGCAATAGATTTTTCCGACCGCATTTCCGGCCGGACAAGGCATGTAAAAGATGAAAAGTGAACTTCCTGCAGATGCGGTATCTGCATCCGGCAATCAAGCCTCCGACGGATTTAAATTATCCAGACCGGAATTTATTGCCCTTATCGCGGCACTGATGGCAATCAATGCGCTGGCTATTGATGTCATGCTGCCCGCTTTGGCCGAAATCGGCAATTCTCTCGGTGTTCTGACACCGAACCATCACCAATATGTCGTTACAGTTTACCTGTTCGGCTTTGCAGTCTCACAGCTGCTTTATGGCCCGATCAGTGATCGTTTTGGCCGTAAGAAACCACTGCTGATCGGTATCGGCATTTATGTCGTCACCTCGCTGGCCTGCGTCTGGGTGCCGGAATTCAATATGCTGCTGGTTCTGCGCTTCCTGCAGGGGATCGGTGCCGCAGCTACCCGCGTCATGACTGTTTCGATTGTGCGTGACCGCTATTCCGGCCGTGCTATGGCTGAAATCATGTCGCTTGCCATGATGGTCTTTATGATCGTTCCGGTGATTGCACCGGCAACCGGCGAAGTCATTCTGATCTTCTCCGAATGGCATATGATCTTCGGCTTTATGGCTTTGTTTGCCTGTGTGATCGGCTTCTGGGCCTATTCCCGTATGCCGGAAACTCTGGCACCGGAAAACCGCCGTCCTTTCACAGCCAAATCCATTATCAGCGGCTTCGGCATAGTTATCGGTAACCGCGTGGCATTCTGCTACACGCTGGCTGCATCTTTCATGCTCGGCTCGCTGTTCGGTTTCATCAACTCTGCACAGCAGATTTATGTCGGCATTTATGATCTGGGTCGCGGCTTTCCGGTGGCATTTGCTGCCGTTGCCGCCTTCATGGCACTGTCCGCCTTCCTGAATTCACGGATGGTCGGACGTTTCGGCATGCGCCGGATTTCGCAGGTATTGCTGATTACATTTATCAGCCTCAGCCTGCTGCTGTTCCTGCTGTCGGTGTTTTTTGAAGGGCCGGTGCCGTTTCCGATTTATATCGTGATTTTCGCACTGATCATGTTCTGCTTCGGCTCTATCGGCGGTAACTTCAACGCCTTGGCGATGGAACCGCTCGGACAGGTTGCAGGCACGGCTTCTTCCGTTCTCGGCTTTGTACAGTCACTGACCGGTGCAGCGATCGGTATGCTGATCGGCCAGTCCTTCAACGGCACAACCGTACCAATGGCACTTGGCTATTTCATCGTCGGTGCTATTGCGATGGTGTTTGTGCTGATTGCAGAACAGGGCAAATTGTTCCGCGCGGTATCGCCTTCACCGCAGCATGTGATTGAGAAATAAAACCAATAAAAAGGCCGCATTAAGCGGCCTTTTTATTTATAGATCAGATAATTACTTCTGCCACAGCGCTTGTTTGATCGCCTGCCAGCTGTCTTTATCCGGTGCGATAATCAAACCGCCATCAACATGACCCGGTCTATAAGCACTGCCGTCAAGCCGCGCAGTATAACCACCGGCTTCCTGATGGATCAGATTGCCGGGCAGATGATCCCAAGGCATCAGCTTGTTATAAACCGCAAAATGCGCGGAACCGGTGGCAATCACGCGATATTCATGCGCTGCACAGCGATAGCCGAGATGCGAGAGAAACTTCGCCTGATTACCGGCAACCAGCGTACGATCCGGCTCCGGCAGATATTGCCATGACACACAGCCGGTCATTTCCTTGAGCGCCGGAGCGTCAGCAACACGCACTTTATGTTCACTGCCATCGGCACGGCGAATATAGCTGCCCGCCCCTTTAACGCCGATCAGCCAGTCACGCCCCATCGGGTCATAGATGATACCGGCAACGGTCTCGCCTTTGATATTAACCGAGAGCATGACACCAAACAGCGGCACACCGGATGCGAAATTGAATGTGCCATCCACCGGATCAATAGTGAAAGCCAGATCCGCAGAATTCAGACCATCCAACAGCGCCGGATTGTCACTGCAGGCTTCTTCACCAACGATCATCGCACCGGCAAAGCGCTCACGCAGAGCAGCGGTGATCACCTTTTCCGAATTAACATCAGCCTCAGTCACCAGATCAGCAGCCGAGGTCTTCTGACGGATATCGCCACTGTCCAGCCGGCGAAAGCGCGGCAGAATTTCAGTGTCAGCGGTCGAGCTGAGCAAATCAGCCAGCCAGTTAATCTCGTGATGATCAAACATAGTCTGCTTCCGTTATTCTTCTGAGGGGGAGGATAGTTCCGGCGCTACCAGCGACGCAAAATCAAAAATCTTACGATCCAGCAAATGGCTCGGGCGCACATTGGCCAGCGCGCGGATCATCGTATCTTTACGACCCGGCATACGCTTTTCAATATCGGTCAGCATCGCCTTCATCATATTGCGCTGTAAGCCGTCCTGACTGCCGCACAGATCGCAAGGAATGATCGGGAACTCCATCGCTGTGGCAAATTTTGCCAGATCATCTTCCGCTGCATAGGCCAGCGGGCGCAAGACCAGCAAATCGCCCTCATCATTCAGCAGTTTCGGCGGCATCGATGCCAGACGACCACCGTGGAACAGATTCATGAAAAAGGTTTCGAGAATATCTTCGCGGTGATGACCAAGCACCAGCGCCGAGCAGCCCTCTTCACGCGCAACACGGTAGAGATTACCGCGACGCAGACGGGAGCAAAGCGCGCAATAAGTTTGATTTTCAGGCACCTTATCCGTCACGATCGAATAGGTGTCCTGATATTCAATGCGGTGGATAATCTGATTTTTGGTCAGATAATCCGGCAGAATATGTTTCGGGAAATTCGGCTGTCCCTGATCGAGATTACAGGCAATCAGATCAACCGGCAGGAGACCACGCCATTTCAGATCAAGCAGCAGCGCCAGCAAGCCGTAAGAATCCTTGCCGCCGGACAGTGCCACCAGCCAGCGATCACCCGGACGCACCATAGCGAAATCATCCATCGCCTGACGGGTCTGACGCAGCAGGCGCTTGCGCAGCTTATTGAACCCGACCGAGGACGGCACATTGCGAAACAGCGGGTGACAACCGTCTCCGCCCATATCCTCATCACTCATGGATGCATAATCATCCAGTTCCTGACTGATATCGGAAACCGGCGCAGATTGTTCTGCTTTATCCTGCACGGTTGAGGGGGTGCCGCCATTCAGCGTGGTGTCGTGAATATTCATAATATCTCTGCTGCAAAAAACTGCTGTTAGAGCCTCGAATAAAGCGAACTGCCCCTGTTCGCAACAAAGAAGCGGCTTTTCAGCCGCCTCCCGATCACAAATTTCATTCAGAGTGTCTGTTATACTTCTTCATAACTTCAACAAGCCGGTCATGCGGAAGCGCGTAGGAGATATTATCGTCCCGCCCCTTCATAGTTTCCGCAGCAATCATCGCATTAATAATCGCCTCTTCGGTTGCCAAAGCAGCAGCCTGAATGAGCGGATCCATTTTATTATTGGAAACCATCTCCATTTGTGTGGTTTCTTCACGGCTGAAAGCATCAGGATTGGCCGTTGAAAAAGCGATAAAAATATCACCGCTGCCATTGGCACCAAAACCACCGACACGACCAATGCCAACAGGCACACGACGCGCCAACCGTTTCAATTGATGCGGCAACAGCGGCGCATCCGTTGCCACGACAACGATAATCGAGCCGCTCTCCTCACGCGTCCATGAGGTATCCTGCATCAGCTCGGTAATTTCCTCACCAACCGGCACACCGGAAATCATCAAATCCTGCCGTCTGCCGAAATTACCCTGCACCAAGACGCCGACAGTATAACCGCCCTCATCTTCGCTCAATTTACGGGATGATGTACCGGTGCCGCCTTTAAAATGGAACAAGTTCATACCGGTGCCGCCGCCGACATTACCTTCTGCAATTCTACCGCCCGCAGCATTATCCAGCGCGGCATAGACATGTTCTTTCTTCACATGCATGCCGTTGATGTCGTTCAGGATACCGTCCCATGTTTCAGCTACCACCGGCAGCAGCCAGTAAAGATCTTTGAAATGCGGCCCCGTCAGATCATTATCAATCAGCCATGAAACTACAGAATCCCGCACCACGCCAACGCTATGCGTATTGGTGATCGCTATCGGCCCCTCAAGAAAACCGCTCTCCTCCACCCATGTTGTGCCGGTCATCTCGCCATTGCCGTTGAGAGAATACCAGCCGGAGAAAACCGGATTGAATGCTTTTCCCCGTGGTAGAATGGCTGTAACGCCGGTGCGTACAGGGCCTTTACCGGTCTCTAACTTGCCCTCCCCCTCGATAATCGTCGAATAACCAACCGTCACGCCTTCAACATCAGTAATGGCATTATTCGGGCCGGTTGTGCCTGTAAACGGAATACCGAGATCACGCGCGCGCGGTTTATGCGATATGCTTGTCATTAAAATTATTTCCATATTCTGCAATCAAAACAATTCCGCCAGAAGCAGGAGCCGCCGCTGTCGCAAACTGTCTTCAGGCAAAAACACAGCGTCTTTGCCCTGATTTTTGAGAACCCTCCGTGGCGGTATGTCGTCATGCTCCCCGATACCACCACGGGCATATAAGCACCGCAAATTTATCCGCGCAATTGCTTTCATCCGCCGTTATCAGCAGGCTTATGGCATCACTACTAAGCTGGGAGAGAAGATGAGAAAGGATAGAGGCACATCTGCCTCGGTAATAAGTTTATGCAAGATACAAAAATGCCCTGCCGCTCACTTATTTTGGCGCGCAGGGCTTTTGATTGGGGTTCATCCCATTTTGTCGGTAGTCATTCGCCGACAAGCTTTCAGAAAGCTGCCCTAAAGGCAGGTTATCTGCAGAAATGATAAATTGTTGCTCTTTCAATAAAACCACACTTCAACTTTCATTTGTGACAGTCTGGCTCTGAACCGCAGATATAGCATTCAGCTATAATTTTCAGAACCTTACCACTTTCAGCAAATCCTATATTCTGCGATTTGCTGCCGAAGCACACAGACCGGTGAATATAGTCATTGATCTTTCTATGCATACTATCTTCACAGATAGTCCTTACAGAAATCCGGTAGTTTCAGAAAAAACATTATTTTTCGACGATACAATATCGTCATGCATGGTCAGGTGGACTCATCCTTATATTCCTCCTGTTTCGCGCGGAACAGTATAAGTTCCTGTCTGGGCTTTCGCCCGTCTTCAGCTGTTCGGGACTTTACATCCCTTTCCTCCGCTGATGCTGAAGACAATTTCAGTGTGCTCTCAGGACAGCGCATCGTCAACTGATAGGTTTTCACATTATATTACATCGTCATTTGATGAACTTAGAGCATTTCACAGTCAAGTTGGATCAACTTGACACCCGTGACAATGCGACCAAATAAAGAATCTAGAGCGAGTGCTATGATCCAATCTGGACGTAAACCGCTCTAGACAAGAAATTCTGCTTTGCTGCGATTACAACCAAAATCTGACTGGACTTAAGTTCATATTTTGTTCTATAACCTTTTGCAAAATTGCGGGAGAGCAACTGGACTGTCATTGGTGCAGCGCGGTTCCGCAAAACAGAGTACAAATCCGGTCAATATTGAGTTTGAGCAGAGCGCACCTATATAAATGTCTGAGTTTCGGCTGAGGCATTGTAAATCCTGCCATTCTCCTGTTTCCGGCCAAATTGTTACGCACCAACCGCAGGCACAATGCTGATGAGCGATCAAAAATTTATTTCCATTCGCGGCGCCCGCGAACATAATCTGAAAAATATTGATATTGATCTGCCGCGCGACAAGCTGATTGTCATGACCGGTCTGTCCGGTTCCGGTAAATCATCGCTCGCTTTCGACACGATTTATGCGGAAGGTCAGCGCCGTTATGTCGAAAGTCTTTCAGCCTATGCACGCCAGTTTCTGGAAATGATGCAAAAGCCGGATGTTGACCAGATTGATGGTCTGTCACCGGCTATTTCCATTGAACAGAAAACCACCAGCCGCAACCCGCGCTCGACAGTTGGTACTGTCACCGAGATTTACGATTATCTGCGCCTGCTCTATGCGCGCGTCGGTATTCCGTACTCCCCTGCCACCGGCCTGCCGATTGAAAGCCAGACTGTCAGCCAGATGGTTGACCGCGTGATGGCTTTTGAAGAAGGCACCCGCCTCTATATCATGGCGCCGATTGTACGCGGCCGTAAGGGTGAATACCGCAAAGAACTCGCTGAACTGCAGAAAAAAGGCTTTCAGCGCGTCAAAATTGACGGTGTTTTCTATGAAATAGCTGACGCACCGGTACTGGATAAGAAATACAAGCACGATATTGATGTGGTGGTTGACCGCGTTGTGGTGCGTCCTGATCTGGCTTCGCGTCTGGCCGACAGTCTGGAAACCTGTCTGCAACTCGCCGAAGGTCTGGCGATTGCAGAATTTGCGGATAAACCGCTGCCACCAGAAGAAACTGCAGCAGACAGTGCCAATAAATCCAAGAATGACACCCATGAGCGCGTGCTGTTCTCGGAGAAGTTTGCTTGCCCTGTCTCCGGTTTTACCATTGCCGAGATTGAGCCGCGCCTGTTCTCCTTCAACAATCCGTTTGGTGCCTGCCCGACCTGTGACGGTCTGGGTTCACAACAGGCAATTGATCCGAACCTGATTGTGCCGGATGAAACTCTGCGTATGAAAGACGGTGCAATCGCACCTTGGGCAAAATCCTCCTCGCCATATTACAATCAGACATTGGAAGCACTGGGCAAAGCCTATGGTTTCAAGCTGACCGATAAATGGCAGGATTTGAGCGAAGATGCACAAAAGGCTGTACTTCACGGCACAAAGGGCAAAGAAATTACCTTTGTTTATAAGGATGGCTCACGCTCTTACGAAACAACCAAGACATTTGAAGGTGTTATTCCCAATCTGCAGCGCCGCTGGAAGGAAACCGATTCCAACTGGTCGCGTGAAGAGATTGAGCGCTATATGTCTGCCACACCCTGTCCTTCCTGCGCAGGCTATCGCCTGAAACCGGAAGCACTGGCGGTTAAGGTCGGCATGATGCATATCGGTCAGTTGACAGAAATGTCGATCCGTAATGCAGATCAGTGGTTCAGCACGATTGACCAGCAGTTCAATGATAAACAGAACGAAATTGCTGCCCGTATTCTGAAAGAAATCCGCGAGCGCCTCCGCTTCCTTAATGATGTGGGGCTGGACTATCTGTCACTGTCGCGTAATTCCGGCACGCTTTCCGGCGGTGAGAGCCAGCGTATTCGTCTGGCCTCGCAGATCGGTTCCGGCCTGACCGGCGTTCTCTATGTGCTGGATGAACCATCCATTGGTTTGCACCAGCGCGATAATGCGCGTCTGCTCGATACGCTGCGTCATCTGCGCGATCTCGGCAACACCGTAATTGTGGTTGAGCATGATGAGGATGCAATCCTCACTGCGGACTATGTGGTCGATATCGGCCCGGCGGCCGGTGTTCATGGCGGTCAGATTATTGCTAAGGGCACACCGTCCGAAGTGATAAACAATCCAAATTCTATCACCGGCAAATATCTGTCCGGTGCAATGCAGGTTATGGTTCCGGCGGAGCGCCGCAAGATCACCAAATCCAAACGCATCAAGGTTGTCGGCGCCCGTGCCAATAACCTGAAAAACGTAACCGGTGAAATTCCACTCGGTACCTTTACCGCAGTAACCGGCGTATCCGGTGGCGGCAAATCCACATTCCTGATTGAAACCCTGTATAAAGCTGCTTCACGTAAAATTATGGGCTCCCGCGAGCATCCAGCCGAACACGACCGGATTGAAGGTCTGGAACTGCTGGACAAGGTCATTGATATCGATCAGTCACCAATCGGCCGTACACCGCGTTCCAATCCGGCAACTTATACCGGTGCATTCACACCAATCCGTGACTGGTTTGCCGGTCTGCCGGAAGCAAAAGCACGCGGCTATCAGCCTGGGCGCTTCTCATTCAACGTCAAGGGCGGACGCTGTGAAGCCTGTCAGGGTGACGGTGTTATCAAGATTGAAATGCACTTCCTGCCGGATGTTTACGTGACTTGTGATGTTTGTAACGGCAAACGCTACAACCGCGAAACACTGGAAGTTCTGTTTAAAGGCAAGAGCATCGCCGATGTTCTTGATATGACGGTTGAAGAAGGTGTGGAATTCTTTGCTGCGGTGCCAAGTATCCGCGACAAGATGGAAACGCTGAACCGCGTCGGTCTTGGCTATATCAAGATCGGCCAGCAGGCGACCACGCTCTCCGGCGGTGAAGCCCAGCGTGTTAAACTTGCCAAGGAACTATCCCGCCGCGCAACCGGCAAGACGCTGTATATTCTTGATGAGCCAACCACCGGCCTGCATTTCCATGACGTTGCCAAACTGCTGGAAGTGCTGCACGAACTGGTCGATCAGGGCAATACGGTTGCTGTTATCGAGCATAATCTTGAAGTCATCAAAACGGCGGACTGGGTTCTGGATCTGGGCCCTGAAGGCGGTGACGGCGGTGGTGAGATTGTGGCCGTCGGTCGTCCGGAAGATATCGTCGCCGAACCGCGTTCTTATACCGGCCACTTCCTGAAGGAACTGCTGGAACGTCGCCCTGACGGCAAAACACTCGCAGCTGAATAAATAACAACGCCGCCTCATAAAAGAGGCGGCGTTTTTATTAAATGATACGGGAACGAAAATCAGCTCTGTGGTCTGGTTTCCTTATCTCAGTGCTTTCCATTTTTCAGGGATATGCTGTCATTTGTGAGCAAGCCGTTTTTCGCAAGTCTTGCCCATACTTTTACAATCAGGTCAGGCATATCTTCGGCGATTAAACCGACCGGTGCTTCCTCAGCAAAACAATTTGCAGCTTCCGCATGTATCCACACTGCCGCACAGGCAGCTTCAAAGGCTGGCATACCCTGCGCACATAGCCCCGCAATAATACCGGTCAGTACATCACCGGAACCGGCAGTTGCCAGTAATGCATTACCGTTGCTGTTAATTGCAGCACGACCATCCGGTGCGGCAATTACCGTATCCGCACCTTTATAAATCACTACACTATGGCTGAGCTGAGCAGACTTCCGCGCTTTCTCAACTTTACTCTGACTATCCGTCACCAATCCGCCGAATAACCGCTGAAACTCTCCCTCATGAGGTGTCAACACCAGCGAACAGCCTGATCGTTCTGCGGCAGCAAACAGCATTTGCGGCTGATCTTTAAATGCTGTGATGCCATCAGCATCCAGAACCAGTGTTTTCAAACCGGCTCCATCTGCACTATCCGCCAATAATGCACAGACCAAATCCCGCGCTCTTGGCACATCGCCAAAGGCAGGCCCCAAAACCACAGTTTTGACTTTTCTCGCTTTAATAAAATTCAGAACATCAACAGTTTCACCTAACGGATACAGCATTGTGCCCGTCAGATGTGCGGCATGAACAGGCAATGCATCCGGCGGTGCAATCATTGTCACCAGCCCCGCCCCTGCACGCGCGGAAGCCGCCGCACTCAGACGTGCAGCACCGGTGGACATCATCCCGCCGGAAAATACCCCGACATGGCCGCGTGTAAATTTATGGGCATTGACCAGTGTAACAGGGAGAGCATCACACCAAAGCTCCGGCAGATTTTCATAAAGCCTGACCGGTATTGTTTCGAATACCGTATCTTCAATGCTGATATCGCGGACCTGCACTTCACCGCATAACTCACGTCCCGGCTGCAATAAATGTCCGGGCTTCTTACGAAAAAACGTAACCGTGTGCTGCGCCTGCACAGCAGCGCCTTTAATCTGCCCGTCCAGTCCAGATACACCGCTTGGCAGATCAATCGCACAGACAGATATACCGGACATGTTCAGCCTTGTGATACAAGTTGTCAGCTCTCCGCTTACATCACGCACCAGCCCCGCACCGAGCAAAGCGTCCACAACCAGCGAATAATCTTCAGGTATAAAATGATGAAGCGGCAGAACCTGCCCGCCCAAAGACACATAGTCAGCATAGGCAAGAGCCGCATCACTGTTCGTTTTGGGTTGTTCCGTATAAAAGCAAGCCACAGATATGCCCACAGTCCGCAGCAGCTTTGCAACGACATAGCCATCGCCGCCATTATTGCCGGAACCACAGAGCACAGCGACAGAACAGGCATCAGGCCAAAATCTGACAATCTCCTCAAGCACCGCCTGTCCAGCGCGCTGCATCAGATGATAGCCTGCAATACCACCCGCAATGGTAATCCGGTCAGCCTGCCCCATCTCTTCCGGCGTCAATAATTCCATATCAGGCTCCTGTAAGAACGCTTACTGCTTCACACATGCTTATTAAAAACGCACAATGCCTAAATTTTAGGCAATCATAATCCGGCAATCATATTTATCACTGCCATTTTTTCATGCAAAGGCAACGCAGATGCGGCCTTGCCTGAAATTTCTGCATATTCTTTGCCTCAGCTGAAATTCACCTTTCGGCATCATTTAAAAATAAACCAAACATTTCAACAAGCTGCAGCAAAAGCTGCCAATTAAAATTCTGCCTGCCCATAAAAAATTATAAAATTTTACCCGTCAGATTATAAATTCGCAGATTTTGGCACGATTTATGCTTATGATATTTCAAGGCCATGTAAGGCTCAGAAATAAACGGAGGCAGCATTCTGATGAAAAAAATCGAAGCTATCATTAAGCCTTTCAAACTTGATGAAGTCAAAGAAGCACTTCAGGACGTCGGCCTGCAAGGTATCACCGTTCTGGAAGCTAAGGGTTTCGGCCGTCAAAAAGGCCACACTGAACTGTATCGCGGCGCGGAATATGTTGTCGATTTTCTGCCAAAGGTAAAAATCGAAGTCGTGCTTGCCGATGATGCAGTCGATGCAGCGGTAGAAGCCATCCGCAAAGCCGCACAAACCGGCCGTATCGGCGATGGTAAAATCTTTATCTCCAGCGTTGAAGAAGTGATCCGCATTCGTACCGGCGAAACCGGCCCTGATGCTATCTGATATGTAAGTCACCGGTTTTGCCGGACAAATTTTCTCAGTTTAACGTCGTTCAATAGGAAAATGCATATGACGACCGCCCATGACATTCTGAAACTGATCTCTGACAACGACGTAAAATTCGTTGACCTGCGTTTTACTGACCCTAAAGGCAAGCTGCACCATGTGACTATGGATGTGGGCATGGTTGATGAAGACATGTTCACCGACGGCGTTATGTTCGACGCCTCCTCCATCGGCGGCTGGAAAGCCATCAATGAATCCGACATGGTTCTGATGCCTGATCCGGCTTCCGCTCACATGGATCCGTTCTTTGCAGCGTCCACTCTGGTTCTGCTTTGCGATATTCTCGATCCTGTTACCGGCGAAAACTACAACCGCGATCCGCGCGGCACTGCCAAGAAAGCAGAAGCCTATGTGAAATCGCTTGGCATCGGCGACACTGTTTTCATCGGCCCGGAAGCTGAATTCTTCATCTTCGATGATGTGAAATACAAAAACGATCCTTACAATACCGGTTTCAAGCTGGATTCCAGCGAACTGCCATCAAATGATGACACCGACTACGAAACCGGCAATATGGGTCACCGTCCGCGCGTTAAAGGCGGCTATTTCCCTGTTCCGCCAATCGACAGCTGTCAGGATATGCGCTCGGAAATGCTCACAGTTCTGTCCGAAATGGGCGTAACCGTTGAAAAGCATCACCATGAAGTTGCAGCCGCTCAGCACGAACTCGGTGTGAAGTTCGACACCCTCGTCGCTAATGCCGACAAGATGCAGCTCTTCAAATATGTGGTTCACCAGACTGCAAATGCCTATGGTAAAACCGCAACTTTCATGCCGAAGCCAATCTTCGGTGACAATGGTTCGGGCATGCATGTTCACGTATCGATCTGGAAAGACGGCAAGCCGACTTTCGCCGGTAATGAATATGCCGGTCTGTCAGAAAGCTGCCTGTTCTTCATCGGCGGCGTGATCAAACATGCCAAAGCACTGAATGCCTTCACCAACCCGTCGACCAACTCTTATAAGCGTCTGGTTCCTGGTTATGAAGCGCCTGTTCTGCTGGCTTATTCCGCCCGCAACCGTTCAGCTTCCTGCCGTATTCCATTTGGCAATTCGCCAAAATCAAAGCGTCTGGAAGTCCGCTTCCCTGATCCGACAGCAAACCCATACTATTGCTTTGCTGCCATTCTGATGGCTGGTCTTGACGGCATCAAGAACAAGATCCATCCGGGTCAGGCAATGGATAAAGATCTTTATGATCTGCCAGCTAAAGAACTGAAAAAAATTCCTACCGTTTGCGGTTCTCTGCGTGAAGCCCTCCAGAGCCTCGACAAAGACCGCGCCTTCCTCAAAGCTGGCGACGTGTTCAGCGACGACCAGATCGACAGCTTCATTGAACTGAAAATGCAGGAAGTCATGCGCTTTGAAATGGCTCCGCATCCGGTTGAATTCGATATGTATTACTCCTGCTGATACATCCTCCCGAAACAAGAAACCCCGCCATTGGCGAGGTTTTTTATTTGCCTGACAATCAATGAATCTAATTGGCAGGCGATCCATGTAAGACTCTGATTATTTTATATTTATCGATAGAAAAAACCGCGCCGGACAAACCGGCGCGGCTTAAATTCATAGCAATTTCAGCGTTGATTAGAGTGCACGCACCAGCGCATCAGCTGCACGGATTTCCCGCTCCCGCCATGCACGGCGCGCCTGCGCCTCTTCATCTTCGCCCCATTGTTCAATCGTCCAATCTTCATCGACATGGGCGACCTTCCATGCCGTATCCACATCAATGGCACCCTTAAACAATGCCAGACCGGTAATTGCTGAGCCGCAAAGTGTGGTCATCACATGCAGAGCAGCCAGTGCAACAGGATCAGAAACCATACGCAGATGTGCACCGAAAGCAGCCAGCGCCTCACGCGGCTGCGCCACATGCATCAGGCCTTCTGTAACCTCGAAATTCGCACCGAGTGTCGCGGCCCAATCAAGCAGCGGATCCCAATGTTCACGCTGGCGGTCAACCAGCTCTTTCGGGCTGTCTGCGCGATAGCACAGCAGATCAGTACCGGCGAAGCGCAGAATTTCTTCCAGCACCGCCTGCGTTTCCGCAGCAACACCATCAATCGCCGTATTCACCAGACGGGTTGCAGGCATATCGGCCGGATTAATATGTGTATCCTGACGGGCAAATTCTTCTGCCACGATCTGCGCAGCGGCTTCCGTTGGCAGAACCAGCTTGTTTCGCAGCGGCGTATTGATCAACTTGCCATCCAGTAATATGGCAAAACCACCGGCTTCATAGGCACCGACAGTCACGTCCTTATAGAAACGCTTCGGCAATGGCGTCAGCATCTGCTTTTGTGCGCGGATAACCGGATCAGGATCAGACAGCATCGCCTCGTGATCGAGCCGTGCCTGTTCGATATCTTCAAGAATATTGCGCATTTTATTTCCTAAATATTTCGGTTCAGAATCTCACCACGCCTTCAGCGGGCAAGTTGACCCAACAAATCTAACGGATGGTGCAATATAGTTGCGGCACCCGCTTCACTTAATCTGTCCGGCTTATGATAGCCCCAGTTTACACCAATTGCTGTGGCTCCGGCACTGCCTGCCATCATCATATCGTAAGTCGTATCACCGATTACAAAGGTCTGCGACACATCGCAACCCGTCTCATGGCAACATTCCAGCACCATTGCCGGATGCGGCTTGGACGGACAATCATCTGCGCAGCGGGATACAAGAAAATTCCGGTCGAAACCATGGCGTTCCATTACCGATATCACGCCACGGCGGGATTTTCCTGTCACCATGCCCAACAGAATATCATCCTGCTGCGCCAGAGCATCAATCAATTCGGCAATACCGTCATAAAGCGGCTCGTCAAAATCATGCTCCAGCCGGATTTTACGAAATTGCTGCTTATATTGCTCGGTCAGGTTCTCAATTTCAGCACCCATAGGAATACCGGAAATCTGCGAAATCGCCAGATTGAGCGTCAGGCCGATAATTTCCTGTGTCTCGCTTAGCTCAGGAATGCGCAGACCTGCACTCGCAAAGGTCTCGGCCATACAACGATGAATAACGCCGCCACTATTCACCAGCGTTCCGTCACAATCAAACAGCACCAGTTTCATAGCGAGGCTTTTTCCTGCATAGTTTTTGCCAAATCAGCATCAAATTGCTGCGCTGCTTTGCGCACCGCAATACGCTGCGCATAATTGGCAATAAATAATCCGCCTGCGATCAGGCCAAGCGCTGCAAATAGCTTCCAGCTCATAGGCTCACCCAGCACCAGTCCGCTCAGCATCACCCCGAAGGCAGGGATCAGCAATGCGAAATTTGACAGGGCTGAAGCAGGATAACGGCGGATCATCCAGAACCACAGCGGATAGGTAAAGGCGACAATAAAGGCCGATTGGAACACAAAAGCCGCATAGGTCAGCATGGTCGGGTCACGAACAGCATCCCCCAGCATCGGCGCGAAAGGTAAAGGTACAATCGCCGCAATAAGCAACTGATAGAGCAAGGTTTTTTCCGGTGCAGCGTCGCTCAGCGGCGTCTTCTTGATAACCAGTGTCGTTGCCGCCCAGAACACGCTGGAAATCAGACAGAGAATATCGCCGTAAATGGCATTCTCGCCGGGCATCGACAATTCATCCGAGAGAACCAGCACCACACCGCTAAATGCAACAATCATACCGACAACGGTGAGTATCCGCATCCGCTCGCCCAGCAGAAAATGCGCACCGATTGCCACCCAGAACGGCATAGTATTCATCATCAGCGTAGAGCGTCCGGCACTGGTGAAATCCAGCCCCGCAAAAATCAGAACAAATTCCAGACCGAACAACAGCCCGATCACCAAACCGGGAATAAGCGTTTTGTCTTTTTCAAACAGGGCAATACCGCGAAAACGGCACCAGAGGAAAACGAGAAAGCCGCCAACGAAAGAGCGCGCAGCCGCCATATACATCGGATTGAAACCCTGATTGCCGATTTTAATGGCAACCTGATTCATCCCCCAGCTGACGCAGATAAACAGCATCAGCGCCACGCCCATTGTATCTATCGTCGCGCGGCGCTCATAACCTGTCACCAGCCGTCCTGTTGCCGACGCCGCGCTCCCTGCTGCCCTGCCCATTTCATCCCCGCTTCAAACACATTCCGGCCTGTTATGCGGCGGAACATACAATCAACTATCAGTCCTGTTCCGCATCCGCATCGAAACCAAGCAGGTTCCATGACTGCACCATATGCGGCGGCAAAGGCGCAGAAACATCAATCATACCGCCACCCGGATTAGGAATGCGGATACGGCGCGCATGAAGATGCAAACGGTTCTGCACACCGCCCGGGAAATCCCAGTTGATATCGGCTTCAAAATATTTCGGATCGCCGATAATCGGATGACCAAGATACTGCGCATGTACGCGCAACTGGTGGGTACGGCCGGTATAAGGCTCCATTTCCAGCCAGGACAGGTTCTGACCGGCTGTTTCCAGCACGCGGTAGAACGATACAGCGTGATCGGAATCCGGCTCACCATGCTGGCAAACGCGCATACGGTCGCCATCTGGCGTGCTGTCTTTTACCAGCCATGTGGAGATTTTGTTCTCGCGCTTGCGCGGTACCCCCTTCACCAGAGCCCAATAGGTTTTCTTGGTGTCGCGCTCACGGAAAGCCTTGGTCAGCGCCTGCGCGGCACCACGGGTTTTCGCCACGACCAGAACGCCCGATGTATCGCGGTCAAGACGGTGTACCAGACGCGGCTTTTCGCCTTTTTTATTGCGCCATGCTTCCAGCATCGAATCGACACTGCGCACCACACCCGAACCACCCTGCACGGCCAGGCCGGATGGTTTATTGAACACATAAACCTTCTCATTCTCAAAAATCAGCATTTTCTTGAGAACATCGCCATCACCCTGATTGCGGATGGTCTTGCCGGTCAGCGGAGTGTTGTCTTCTTTTTCATCGAGTCCCAGCGGCGGAACACGCACGGACTGTCCAGCCTGCAAACGGCTATCAGCTTTCACCCGCCCGCCATCCACACGGATCTGGCCGGAGCGCAGCAGCTTTTGCAAATGCCCGAAGCCCAAGCCCGGAAAATGCACTTTGAACCAGCGATCAAGGCGCATGCCTGTTTCGTCTGCATCTACAGTTTTAAGTTCTACGCCAGCCATATTCTGTTTATTCCGCTAAAATTCGGGGCACAATCACGGCGACAAATGCAATGTCTTCCGTGCAGCCAATATACTCTGAAATATGCTCCTAGAGCATTTCGCAGCCAAATGGAAACATTAGATGACACAGGAACTGTTCAGAACATGTTTTCTGCACGGACTCATGCTTAAAGGCGACCTGTCCCCGTCTGTAACCGTAAAGTGCAAAAACACTTAAGAATAAGCTCTCTGGCACCGGATTCTCACCGAATATTTAAATCCATTAAACTTTCTGAACATTTTATAAAATCATGCATTTTCAGCAGGTTACATAAAACTATCACAGCAGGTTACAATCCGTTGTAATTTATGGTCGGTTTCGCACTTAAATTGCCACTTATGAACACCAATTTCCATTGCAGTTTCAGGCAATCAGGATCATGTTCCCGCTGCCGCTAAACATTTGTTTTTCTGACCGCAATCTGACTGGCGGATATAATTCGGTCAGACATTATACCGGAGTGGCCCGTGTCTATTGTGCGCGTTTACTGGAGATCCCTGCAATATCTCTCAGCCGAGAGAACAGCGACAGCGCTTATCGTGCTGGCGAATATTGCGCTTGGCGTGATCACCATTTTTGAACCTGTGCTGTTCGGTCGGGTCATTGATGCGATTTCGCAAAAGACCGTGATTATCCCGACCCTCGCTCTGTGGGCAGGTCTCGGTGTGTTCAACATTATCGCCGTGGTATTGGTTGCACGCGGCGCTGACCGGCTGGCGCATAAGCGCCGTCTCGGCGTCCTGACCAAATCTTACGAAGGCATCATCACTATGCCCTTAGCATGGCATCAGCAGCGCGGCACCTCCAATGCATTGCACACGCTGATCCGTGCAACCGACACGCTGTTCACGCTGTGGCTGGAATTCATGCGCAACCACCTCACCACCATTGTGGCGCTGGCTGTGCTGATCCCGACCGCGCTGAGCATGGATGCGCGCCTGACACTGGTGCTGATGGTACTCGGTGCGATTTATGTGATGATCGGCCAGCTGGTTATTCAGAAAACCAAAGATGGACAGGCTGCGGTTGAGCGCCACCATCACAAAGTGTTTGAACATATCAGCGATACAATCAGCAATATTTCCGTATTGCAGAGCTACAACCGCATCAATGCGGAAGCCTCTGCCCTGCGTGATTACGCGGCAACTCTGGAAAAAACCCAGCGTCCGGTGCTGAACTGGTGGGCACTGGCCAGCGGTCTGAACCGTATGGCTTCCACCATTTCTATGGTGATCGTGCTGCTGATCGGTGCCTATCTGGTTTCCAAAGGCCAGCTGCGCGTCGGTGAAGTGATTACCTTTATCGGTTTTGCCCAGCTGATGATCGGCCGTCTCGACCAGATCAGCAACTTCATCAACCAGACCGCCTCTTCACGCGCAAAACTCGAAGAGTTCTTCGCAATGGAAGATGCTGTGGCTGTGCATGAAGAGCCACAAGCTGCCAATGATCTGAAAAATGTGCAGGGTGAAGTCGTCTTCGACAAAGTGACCTATGAATTCCGCAATTCCGGTCAGGGCGTCTATGACATTTCCTTTACCGCCAAGGCTGGTCAGACTGTGGCGATTGTCGGCCCGACAGGTGCGGGTAAAACTACACTGATTAATTTGCTGCAGCGCGTTTATGATCCTGTGGCCGGTCATATCAGCATTGACGGCACAGATACCCGCAATGTCAGCCGTTCATCGCTGCGCAAAGCCATGGCAACCGTGTTTCAGGATGCCGGTATGTTCAACCGCTCGATTGAGGATAATATCCGTATCGGTGCGGAAGGTGCGACCAATGAAGAAGTGCATGCCGCTGCCAAAGCTGCCGCTGCCCATGAATTCATTCTCGCAAAAAGCGAAGGCTATGACACAGTTGCCGGTGAGCGCGGGTCGCAGCTTTCCGGTGGTGAGCGTCAGCGTCTGGCGATTGCCCGTGCTATCCTCAAAGATGCACCAATTCTGGTGCTTGATGAGGCTACTTCTGCGCTCGACGTGGAAACCGAAGGCATGGTCAAACAGGCTATTGATGATCTGAGCTCTGACCGCACAACCTTCATCATCGCGCACCGTCTTTCGACTGTCCGCAATGCCGATCTGGTGCTGTTCCTTGATAAAGGCCACATCATTGAAAGCGGCAGCTTCAATGAGCTGGCAGCCAAAGGCGGTCGTTTCGCCTCTCTGCTGCGTGCAGGCGGCCTGATGGCCGAAGAAGCAGACCTGACAAATGACATTGATGAAAACAGCAATGTCACACGTTTCCCGTCAAAAGCTTCTGCATAAAGCACTTCAGAATCTAAATACAAGGAAACCCGGCTTGAGCATTTTACAGCTAAATATTTATTTAGCGTCGTACAAATGCGGCTCAAAAAAGGGTTAGAGCGGTGTGCATGATTCAATTCATGCACAAACCGCTCTAACCACCGGGTTTTATTGTATTATACGATATTATTTTTGATTACGTTCAATACGCAACTTCGCCCAATAATCGAGGCGTTTGCGGATTTCCCGCTCAAAGCCACGCTCCGGCGGATTATAATATTGCTGACGCCCCATTTTTTCAGGGAAATAATCCTGCCCTGAAAACGCATCCGGTTCGTCGTGATCATACCGGTAACCCTCGTTGTAGCCCTCATCGCGCATCAGCTTGGTTGGTGCGTTGAGAATGTGCTTTGGCGGCAGCAGAGAGCCGTTTTCTTTGGCAGCGCGTCTGGCGGCTTTATAGGCCATATAAACACCGTTGGATTTTGGTGCGGTTGCCAGATAGACACAGGCCTGTGCCAGCGCCAGCTCCCCTTCCGGCGAGCCCAGATAATCATAGGCATCCTTGGCAGCATTGCAGATGACAAGCGCCTGCGGGTCGGCAAGACCGATATCCTCTACAGCCATACGTACCAAACGCCGCCCCAGATAGAGCGGATCTTCCCCTGCATCAAACATACGGCTGAGATAATAGAGTGCCGCATCGGGATCAGAACCGCGTACAGATTTATGCAGTGCCGAGATCAGATTATAATGCCCGTCCTGCCCTTTGTCATAGACCGGCGCACGACGCTGAACAATGTCCTGCAGTTGCTCGGCGGTAAACATTTCTTCCGGCCTTGCCGCACGCCAGACTTCCTCAGCGAGCGTAAGCGCCGCACGGCCATCGCCATCTGCCATACGCACCAGACTGGCACGGGCATCCACATCAAGCGGCAATGGCTTCTGCTCCACCTCTTCAGCTCTGGCAAGCAAAGTGGTGATACTGTTCTCATCATGTGGTTTGAAGGTCAAAACCCGCGCACGCGACAACAGAGCGGCATTGAGTTCAAAGGACGGGTTCTCGGTCGTCGCGCCGATCAGCACAACCGTGCCGTCTTCCATCACCGGCAGAAAACTATCCTGTTGCGCACGGTTGAAGCGATGTATCTCGTCGACAAACAGCAATGTCTGGCGGCCGGACATACGCCGTGCCCGTGCCGTTTCAAAAACTTTTTTGAGATCGGCAACACCGGAGAAAATTGCCGAGATCTGCTCAAAGGCCAAATCCGTATGACCGGCCAGCAATCGCGCTATCGTGGTCTTGCCGGTTCCGGGAGGGCCCCAGAAGATCATTGAGCCGAGGCTGCCGGAAGCAATCATGCGAGAGAGAATGCCCTGCTCGCCGGTCAGATGCTCCTGTCCTGTGACTTCACTCAAGTCTCGCGGACGCATACGGTCGGCCAGCGGACGGTTACGATCGGCTAAAGGATCAACAGCAGATGAAAATAAATCACTCATAGCAACAGGCCGGATTGCTTTCGCAAACCGGCCTCCCCGTTTCAATCATGCACAAGCGATTTCAGAAAATGAGGTTTCCCCTCAACCGCTTGTGATAAAAATCAGCGAACAAACTGACGGTAAATTACACCATCGCGCTCAATATCCAAACGCCATAATGCACTGCGTCCGGCAGAAAGCACAGCCAGCAGATCGTCGACATTGGCAATGGCTGTACCATTCACGCCGCGCACAATGTCACCAGCCTTCAAATTCATCGCCTGTGCAGGCGTGTTGTTTTTCACACCGCTGATAACCACACCGCGCGTAGTCGGTGCGAGACCGGATTTGCGTGCCAGTTCCGGTGTAATATTCTGCACTTGCGCACCAGCCAGCGGATTGCGGCCTGTGACTTCCCGTGCAGGCGCTTCTTTTGGCGGCTGAGCAAGCGTTACAGCAACCTCGCGGGATTTACCGTCATTCAGCACAGTCATCTGCACTGTCTTGCCAATACCGGCAGTGGATACGCGATAGGCCAGCGCATCCGGATTATCGACCTTCACACCGTCAATTGCTGTAATCACATCACCGACTTTAATACCGGCTTCTGCCGCAGGGCTTTTTTCAGCCAGATCAGTAATCAGTGCACCGGAAGGCTGTCTCAGGCCAAGACCGGCAGCAATATCCGGTGTAATCGCCTGAAAAGTTGCACCGACATAAGGGCGCTCGAATGTGTCACTGCCGCTCTCCGCAGATTTGACCACAGCTGAAACCATATTCGACGGAATAGCAAAACCAATACCGACAGAACCGCCGCTACGCGAATAAATCGCCGTGTTGATACCAATCAGATTACCGTTCATATCAATCAACGCTCCGCCGGAATTACCCGGATTAATCGCTGCATCGGTCTGAATGAAGAAGTCGAAATCCGAGACACCAACCTGTGTACGTGACTGCGCAGAAACAATACCGCTGGTCACGGTCTGCCCGACACCAAACGGATTACCGATTGCCAGTACCAGATCACCGACCTCAACCTTGTCGGAATCAGCAAGCTTAATGGTTGGCAGCTCTTCCTTGGCATCAATCTTCAGAATCGCCAGATCGGTCGTCACATCATTGAGGAGCAGCTTTGATGAGAATTCACGGCCATCAGCCAGCGCGACTTTAATATCATCCGCACCATCAATAACGTGATTATTGGTCACGATCAGACCGGAACTGTCTACGATCACACCGGAACCCAGCGACTGCTCCAAACGTGGCTTATTCGGACGCATCTGACCGCCGAAGAACTGTTCAAAAAACGGATCACCGGCAAATGGCGAACGTTGCTGCACTTTACGGCCGGCATAAACATTCACCACCGCACCGGAAGTCGACTTCACCAAAGGCGCGTAGGAAAGCTGAATGTCGCTATGGGACTGCGGCACCTGTTTCTCAGCAACTGCTGGTGTGCTCACGGCAGGCGCAAACACAGAAATCGTTCCCGCTGCAATAACGCCGGTGAGTAAAACAGCCAGACCGGCCTTGTAAATTTTACCTAAGCGCCCTGATTTATTGACCGGATCATTCTGCAGATGTGAAGCCATACTTGTATCCCACGTTTCGGAAACCGACTGATTAGGATGAATATAGGCTTCAAAACCAGACGGAAAAGAGGCCGGACAACAAACATAAAATTAAATTATTGTAATAAAACAGTGCATTAGAAGCGATTTCACATAAATCCCCTGTTCTCAGAAGAATACAGGATCATCGCAAAACCGAAAACCTAGACAAAAGTGGATAATAAGCCCTCATCTCGGAAGGCAAGAATATTAAACCTAAAAACAAAAAAGGGGCCGTGAGGCCCCTTAATTTATATAATCTGCGTTAAAACAGATATTATGCAGCTTCTGCTTCAGCAGCTTCAGCTTCAACGCGTGCGCGATCAGCAGCACCTTTAGCAGTGATGTCGCGTTCTACGAACTCAACAACAGCCATCGGAGCGTTGTCACCGGTACGGAAACCGGCTTTCATGATGCGGATATAGCCGCCGTGACGGTCAGCATAACGGGTTGCCAGAACGTCGAACAGTTTCTGAACCAGCTGTACATCGCGGATAGCCGAAATGGCCTGACGACGTGCATGCAGATCACCGCGCTTGCCGAGAGTGATGAGCTTCTCAACGATCGGACGGATTTCCTTTGCCTTAGGCAAAGTGGTTACGATCTGTTCGTGTTCAATCAGCGAAGCAGCCATATTGGCGAACATTGCCTTACGGTGGCTTGCAGTCCGGTTCAGCTTACGGAGTGTCTTTCCGTGGCGCATGAGCCTTCTCCTTTAAAATCTATCTTCCGGTCGCAACCGGTCTCAATATTGATCTTCGTAGCGCTTAGCGAGATCTTCGATATTTTCCGGCGGCCAGGTCGGGATTTCCATACCGAGATGGAGTCCCATCGACGCCAGAACTTCTTTGATTTCGTTCAGCGACTTGCGGCCGAAATTCGGAGTCCGCAGCATTTCGGCTTCTGTCTTCTGGATCAGATCGCCGATATAAACGATGTTATCGTTCTTCAGGCAGTTTGCAGAACGGACAGACAGTTCCAGTTCATCCACTTTCTTAAGCAGAGCCGGATTGAATGCGAGTTCAGCAACCTGTTCCTGCGGAGCTTCCTTCTGCGGCTCGTCAAAGTTGACGAAGATCGCAAGCTGGTCCTGAAGAATGCGGGCTGCATAAGCAACTGCATCTTCACCAGTGACAGAGCCGTTGGTCTCAACATTGAGGATCAGCTTGTCATAATCGAGAACCTGTCCCTCACGGGTGTTTTCGATCTTGTAGGAAACCTTACGTACCGGTGAATAGAGGCTGTCAACCGGAATAAGACCGATCGGAGCATCTTCAGCGCGGTTACGGTCAGCAGGCACATAGCCCTTGCCCGTATTGACAGTGAATTCCATGCGGATTTCAGCGCCCTCATCGAGGGTGCAGATGACGTGATCCGGATTAAGGATTTCAACATCACCAACCGTCTGGATATCACCAGCCGTTACGACGCCTGGTCCTTCCTTGCGGACAACCATGCGCTTAGGTCCATCGCCTTCCATACGGATAGCGATTTCTTTAACATTCAGTACGATATCGGTTACGTCTTCACGCACGCCGTTGATCGACGAGAATTCATGCAGAACGCCGTCAATCTGAACAGCAGTCACCGCAGCACCGCGCAGCGAAGAAAGAAGAACGCGACGCAGCGCGTTACCCAATGTCAGACCGTAACCGCGTTCAAGCGGTTCAGCCACAACAGTGACCTTATTCTTCGAGCCCTGGGTAAGAAAATCAACCTTGTTAGGCTTGATCAGTTCCTGCCAGTTTTTCTGAATCATGTGCTTTCCTTTAATCTAGCTTTGCCACTATCCAATCGTGGCAACAGAGAGCGGAAACCACGAAAGACCTGAACATAAGTCCGGGCCCTTGCGGCGATGGACTGATTAGACGCGACGCTTCTTGCGTGGACGGCAACCATTGTGCGGGATCGGGGTCACATCACGGATCGAAGTGATTGTGAAACCGGCAGCCTGCAGAGCGCGAAGTGCGGATTCACGGCCGGAACCCGGACCGCAAACTTCAACTTCCAGCGAACGCATGCCGTGTTCCTGAGCCTTCTTGGCGCAATCTTCAGCAGCGATCTGAGCAGCAAAAGGAGTCGATTTACGCGAACCCTTGAAGCCCTGCGCACCAGCTGAAGACCAGGCAATCGCATTGCCCTGTGCGTCAGTGATAGTGATCAGTGTGTTGTTGAACGACGAATTAACGTGAGCAACACCCGAGGAAATATTTTTACGTTCGCGACGACGAACGCGACCGGCATCTTTAGCCATAACTAGTCCTTCCAATTGATCTCGACACCGCCGTAATACCAGCGGCTCCACCGACATATCTGACCATCAGGCTAGACATATCTGGATCTGTTTATTGGCACCTTTCGGAGCCAAACTTTTAAGACGCCCCATAAACGGAGCATAATCTGCGCTTATCTCTGATCTGCGCCCTAAAGGTGATGCAGAGACGAGCAAATACCGGAGCCGTTTTATAAAACACCTCCGGTACCAGCAAATTACTTCTTCTTACCGGCGATTGCCTTTGCAGGACCCTTACGGGTACGAGCATTGGTATGGGTACGCTGACCGCGAACCGGCAGGGAGCGACGATGACGCAGACCGCGGTAGCAGCCCAGATCCATCAGACGCTTGATGTTCATCGAAACTTCACGACGCAGATCACCTTCAACCTGGTAATCACGGTCAATGGTTTCACGGATCTGCAGCACTTCAGCATCTGTCAGCTGGTTTACACGGCGATCAAGCGCAATGCCGACCTTTTCCATGATTTCAGCAGCAAATTTAGGGCCGATACCGTGAATATACTGAAGTGCAATGATCGCACGCTTATTCGTTGGAATGTTTACGCCAGCAATACGTGCCATGCGCTTTCTCCTGTATGAACCGCAAGATAACAGCCGCATCGGCATGTTTTATAATCATACGGTAGTTTAAAATATTACAGCACCGGAAGCCGGTTCACGCTGTAATGAGCTCTACCGAACGCTATCCGCAAGTTATTCTCACAAAAATATGCGAGTTAACTGCTAACAACACGTCCGAAATCCAAGAGATCCACCGGACTTTCAACAAAGCCGGATCTGTTCTCTATGCCTGCACCGAACCACCGGATACAGACAGCATAAAAATGAACGAAACCGGAAAACCGGTTGCGCCCATCTGAATTAAGCGAATTGTCGCTGTCTTTGACGGAATCGTGAGGAAAAGTCAACCTCTAAGAGAGAACAGGCGTAAATGCTTATCATTCCGTTAATAACGAATAGCCAATAGCAGCCCTCAAAGACAAAGCGCCGACCCGATATTATCAGATCAGCGCTTTGAATTTTCAAAAAACCGGATCAGACGATCAGGCAGGAAGCAGAAGTTTTTCAATCTCTGCGGTAACATCAGCCATAGCGGCCATGCCGTCTACCAGCTTCAGTTCACCGGTACCTGCATAATAGTCAGACAGAGGTGCGGTTTTCTCACGATACTCAACCAGACGCTTGCGGAAAGCCTCAGGATTGTCATCTGAACGGACAGTACCGCCTGAAGCAATGGTTTCCGCAACGCGGTTTTCCATACGCTTGATCAGAGCGGTCTCATCGACCTTCAGTTCAATCACTGCATCCAGTTCAGCATGCTTTTCTTTCAGCATACCTGTCAGCGCCTGCGCCTGAGGCACTGTACGCGGATAACCGTCAAGGATAAATCCGCCTGCACAGTCCGGCTGATCAATGCGATCCGAAACAATCGCATTCACGATCTCGTCCGAAACCAACTGACCTGCGTCCATAACTGCTTTGGCACGTTTACCAATTTCAGTCTGTGCAGCCACAGCTGCACGGAGCATGTCACCGGTCGAGAGCTGGGGAATAGCATATTTCTCAGTGAGAATTTTTGCCTGTGTGCCTTTGCCTGCGCCCGGAGGTCCTAAAAGTATGAGTCTCATCTCGCCCGTCTTCCCCCACGAAGTTTGGATTTCTTGATAAGCCCTTCATATTGATGAGCAATGAGATGACCCTGAATCTGAGCAACTGTATCAAGTGTTACGTTGACAACAATAAGCAGGGACGTACCACCGAGATAGAAAGGTACACCAGCCGCTGAAATCAGGAACTCAGGTATAAGACAGACCATCACGATATAGATAGCGCCGATCACCGTGATACGGGTCAGAACATAATCAATATATTCAGCAGTGCGTTCACCCGGACGGATACCCGGAATAAAGCCTGAATGCTTCTTCAGCTGGTCAGCGGTATCCTTAGGATTAAAGACAATCGCAGTATAGAAGAAGCAGAAGAATGCCATCAGCGCCGCATAAAGGAACATATAGATCGGCTGACCGTGACCGAGAGCGGCCAGCAGCGTACTACCCCATGCAGGCATGCTTTCTGTATTTGCAAAACCGGCAACAGTTGCAGGCAGCAGCAGCAGAGAAGATGCAAAGATCGGAGGAATAACACCGGCAGTGTTCAGCTTCAGTGGCAGGTGCGAAGTTTCCCCCTGCGCCATACGGTTACCCACCTGACGCTTCGGATACTGGATCAGCAGACGACGCTGTGCGCGTTCAACAAACACGATCACTGCGATGAGTGCAATTGCGAGAACAATCACACCAAGGATCAGCGCTGTTGACAGAGCACCTGTACGACCGAGTTCGAGCGTACCGGAGATAGCCTGCGGAAGGTTTGCAACAATACCTGCGAAGATGATCAGGGAAATACCGTTACCGATACCACGCGCAGTGATCTGTTCGCCAAGCCACATCAGGAACATCGTACCGCCGACAAGCGTAATCACCGAAGTGATGCGGAAGAACATTCCCGGCTCAGACACAATACCGCTGCCGGATTCAAGCCCCACAGAGATTGCATAGGCCTGCACAAGCGCCAGAAGCACCGTACCGTAACGCGTATACTGGTTGATAACTTTACGTCCGGCTTCGCCCTCTTTCTTCAGCGCTTCAAGAGAAGGCACCACAGAGGTCATAAGCTGTACGATAATCGATGCCGAAATATACGGCATAATCCCGAGCGCAAAAATCGCCATACGGGCAACAGCACCGCCGGCGAACATATTGAACAGCCCCAGCACACCCTGGCTGTGCTGCTGGAACGACTGGGCCAGCGCGTCAGGATTAATGCCCGGCAAAGGAATATAGGTACCGAAACGATACACAAGCAGAGCCCCGAGCGTAAACCAGATACGCTTCTTGAGCTCAGTCGCCTTCGAGAAGGCTGAAAAATTCAAATTGGATGCAAGCTGTTCAGCAGCCGATGCCATGAGATTACTCCGGTCTGTCGTACGTCAGAATCTGACGCCCCTCCCCAGATATGCCCATAGACAACAAGGCGCAAGTAGGCACATGCAATCAATAGGCATAAAGTTGAAAACGGCGGCACTAAGGCCGCCGTCTTGAAGGTATTTCTGAGGCCTTATTCGGCAGAAGCAGCTTCAGGTAATTTTACCGAACCGCCTGCTTTTTCGATCTTTTCGATCGCAACCTTAGAAGCACCGGCAGCTTCAATCACCAGCTTAGCTGTGATTTCGCCATCGGAAACAACGCGGAAACCATCCAGAGCGCGACGGATGATACCGGCAGCGATCAGGGCTTCAGAGGTAACGGATGCTTTTGCATCCAGCTTACCGGCATCCACAGCTTCCTGAATGCGACCAACCGACACAACATTGAACTTCTTAGCGAAGATGTTGGTGAAACCGCGCTTTGGCAAGCGACGGTAGATTGGCATCTGGCCGCCTTCAAAACCATTGATGGACACGCCTGAACGGGACTTCTGACCCTTCACACCGCGACCACCGGTCTTGCCGGAGCCGGAACCGATACCACGGCCAACGCGTTTGCGGGCCTTGGTTGCACCTGGGTTTTCACGCAGATCATTAAGTTTCATGATAATTCTCCTGCGCTTGATTAAGCTTCGTCCACAACGCGGACGAGGTGCGCAACCTTGGCAATCATACCGCGAACGGAAGGTGTATCTTCCAGTGTGCTGCGGCGGCGCATTTTGTTAAGACCGAGACCAACGAGCGTAGCGCGCTGTTCTTTCGGACGACGAATTGGGCTACCAATCTGTTCAACGGTAACCGTTTTGCCTTTAGTCGAAGACATAACTTTGTTCCTTAAGTCCTTGCGGGGCTAACGCCCCTCACCCAATGGTTATTCTTCACCGGCAACTACGTCGTGACGACGAGCCTGCAGTGTGGAATACTTAATACCGCGCTGTGCAGCGATATCTTTCGGGTGCATCTGATGCTTCAGCGCATCAAAAGTTGCACGCACCATGTTGTATGGATTGGATGAGCCAAGCGACTTGGCTACAACGTCCTGAACGCCGAGGGTTTCGAAAACCGCACGCATTGGACCACCAGCGATGATACCTTTACCGGCAGGTGCCGAGCGAAGAAGAACCTTGCCGGCGCCATGACGACCCTGCACATCGTGGTGCAGTGTACGGCCTGAGCGCAGCGGAACAAAAATCATATCGCGCTTGGCAGCTTCAGTTGCCTTGCGGATTGCTTCAGGCACTTCGCGAGCCTTACCATGACCAAAGCCTACACGGCCCTTCTGATCACCAACAACGACCAGAGCAGCAAAACCGAAACGACGGCCGCCTTTAACAACTTTGGCAACGCGGTTGATGTGTACCAGCTTATCGACGAATTCGCTGTCACGCTCTTCGCGGGCGCGATCTTCGCGATTACGTTCTTTCTGTGCCATTTCCTAATTCCTTTTTCTTTTCCGGAAGCACAAGTGAAACATTAACAAGCTATTAAACCCGAAAATGCACAAATTGACACCCGCAGTTCAGCTCTCTGATAAATCAGAAACCAAACCGGAAGTGTCATTACATCAGACCAGAACCGTAAACGGTTATGAAAATATGATGCGTAGTCAGCTTACAGCAATAAAAAGTGAGTCACTTAAGCCTCACGGCGCTGTAATACAGAAAAAATGTCGTCAAATGCAAGCACCTGACGACATTTTTTAATTTTATTAGAAGCTGAGACCAGCTTCGCGTGCTGCGTCTGCAAGAGCTTTCACACGGCCGTGGAAAATATATGCACCACGATCGAAGACAACTTCTGCTACACCGGCTTTAGCGGCGCGTTCTGCAACCAGCTTGCCAACTGCAGCGGCAGCTGCACTGTCTGCACCAGTCTTCAGGGACTTTTTAAGGTCACCGTCAAGGGTGGAAGCAGCAGCAACAGTGTGACCACGTACATCATCGATAATCTGTGCATAGATATTCTTAGATGTACGATGTACGCTCAAGCGCAGGCGGCCATTCGAAACAGCTTTGAGCTGACGACGAACGCGTGCAGCACGGCGCTGAATAGTTTGTTTAGGCGATGCCATAACACGTGTTCCTTATTTCTTCTTACCGGCCTTGCGGACGATAACTTCACCGGCATACTTAACGCCTTTACCTTTATAAGGTTCTGGCGAACGGTATTCGCGGATCTCGGCAGCAACCTGCCCGACAACCTGCTTGTCAATACCGGAGACAACGATTTCCGTTGGCTTAGGTGTTGCAACAGTGATGCCAGCTGGAACATCGTATACAACTTCATGGCTGAAACCCAGCGAAAGCTGAAGGTTTTTGCCCTGCATAGCAGCACGATAACCAACGCCGGAGATTTCAAGTTTCTTTTCGAAACCGTCTTTAACACCGACGAAGATGTTGCTGATCATGGTACGGGCCATGCCCCACTTAGCGCGGGCGTCTTTCGACTGGGACAGAGGAGTAACGCTTACAGCGCCCTCTTCCATCTTCACGCTTACTTCATCACTTACGACGAACTTCAGTTCGCCTTTCGTGCCTTTGGCAGTAACAGTCTGACCATCAACGCTGGCGGTCACGCCTGCCGGAACCGGCACGGGTTTTTTACCGATACGAGACATTGTTAACCCTGTCCGTTTCTATGTTCACCACTCAGCCACATCAGAAGATGCGGCAGAGCAGCTCACCACCAACGTTTTGCTCACGAGCCTGATGATCAGCCATTACACCCTTAGGGGTGGAAAGAATGCTGATACCAAGGCCGTTAGCGACCTGAGGAATCGACTTTACTGAAACGTAAACGCGACGGCCCGGCTTGGAAACGCGGGTCAGTTCACGGATTACTGGCATACCTTCGTAATATTTCAGTTCGATTTCGATTTCGGATTTACCGTTGTCAAAATCAGTCTGTGTATATCCGCTAATATAGCCTTCAGCCTGCAACACGTCCAATACGCGTGCACGCAGCTTGGAAGCCGGGGTTGTAAGCTTGGTCTTTTTACGACCGATAGCATTACGGATGCGGGTCAGCATATCGCCGATAGGATCTGACATAGTCATATTATAACTCTCCTTACCAGCTCGATTTCACGATGCCTGGCACCTGGCCGAGCGAACCCAGCTGGCGCAACGCAATACGCGACATCTTAAGCTTGCGGTAGAAACCGCGTGGACGTCCGGACACTTCGCAACGGTTGCGAATGCGAACCTTGGAGGAGTTACGTGGCATCTCAGCCAGCTGAATGGTAGCGCGGAAGCGCTCATCCAGAGGCAGGGACTGATCCATAACAATTGCCTTCAAACGTGCACGCTTTTCAGCATGACGCTTAACCAACTTTTCGCGGCGCTTGTTTTTTTCGACTGCGCTAGTCTTGGCCATTTTTGATTACCTCGCTACGCTTGCCGTTACTGGCGGAACGGGAAGTTGAAGGCGCGCAGAAGAGCGCGGGCTTCATCATCCGTTGGTGCAGTCGTGCAAACGATGATGTCCATGCCCCAGATCTGATCAACTTTATCGTAGTTGATTTCTGGAAACACGATGTGTTCCTTGATACCCATGGCGAAGTTGCCACGACCGTCAAAGCTTTTAGGATTCAGACCGCGGAAGTCGCGAACGCGTGGAAGCGCGATCGTGATCAGACGATCCAAAAATTCGTACATACGCTCACCACGCAGGGTGACTTTCGTACCGATCGGCATATCTTCACGGAGTTTGAAGGTAGCGATCGAGTTGCGTGCACGGGTGACAACGGCTTTCTGACCGGCGATCTGAGACAGATCTTCGGCAGCACGCGCAGGCTTTTTGGAGTCTGCAGTGGCTTCGCCAACACCCATATTGATTACAACTTTCGAAACGCGTGGAATCTGCATTTCGTTGCTGTATTTGAACTCTTCAAGCATAGCTTTACGGATTGTATCCTTATAAAGCGTCTTGAAGCGTGGTTCACTCTTTGCTTCAGCCATCGATCGACTCTCCGGAACGTTTTGCTACGCGTACCTTCTTGCCGTCTTTCTCGACGAAACCAACGCGGGTTGGTTTACCGTCTTTAGGATCAGCAATCGCCAGGTTTGACAGATGGATTGCGGCTTCTTTCGAAATAATGCCGGCTTCCTGAGTCTGTGTCTGACGCTGATGGCGCTTAACAATATTGATACCGCTTACGAAAGCCTGATCTTCTTTCGGCAAGACCTTGATCACTTCACCGGTACGGCCCTTGTCCTTACCGGCAAGCACAACAACGCGGTCGCCTTTGCGAATCTTTTGCATCGTCGAACTTCCCTTACAGAACTTCTGGAGCCAGCGAGATGATCTTCATGTGGCTCTTAGCGCGAAGTTCACGCGGAACCGGTCCGAAGATACGAGTGCCGATAGGCTCTTTCTTGTTGTCAATCAAAACAGCAGCATTGTTATCAAAACGGATAACGCTACCATCTGGGCGACGAATGTCTTTAGCTGTGCGAACCACAACCGCTTTCATTACGTCACCTTTTTTAACGCGGCCACGAGGAATCGCTTCCTTGATGGACACCACAATGATGTCACCAACGGAAGCGTATTTCCGTTTCGAGCCGCCCAGCACCTTGATGCACATGACACGACGTGCGCCGGAGTTATCCGCCACGTCGAGGTTTGTTTGCATCTGAATCATGACTGGCCGCCTTCTTATCTCTCAGCTGGTTAAGGGCTCCTGCCCTACCTAAGCTGCGTGTTTAATGTTAGCCCGTTGCTTAGTTCGCGAGAACTACCCAACGTTTGTCTTTCGAAATTGGAGCAGATTCCTGAATGGAAACCTGATCACCAACCTTGAACTGGTTGTTTTCGTCATGCGCTTTGTACTTCTTCGATTGACGAATAATCTTCTGAAGCAGTGGATGCGCGAAACGGCGCTCCACTTTAACAACGACTGTTTTGTCGTTCTTGTCGCTGACGACAACGCCCTGCAGAATGCGTTTAGGCATTATTTAAATTCCTTATGCCTTGCTTTCGGCCGCCTTCTGGCGGGCAATAGTCTTAATACGTGCGATGTCGCGGCGAACCTGCTTCACACGTGCGGTTTTTTCTAACTGACCAGTGGCTTTCTGAAAGCGCAGGTTAAACTGCTCTTTCTTCAATCCACCCAACTGTTCAGTCAGTTGGTCGAGGCTTTTAGCCCGGATGTCTGCGGCTTTCATAGCTGTCTCTCTTATTCAGCGATGCGTTGAATAAAACGCGTCTTGATCGGCAGCTTCGCAGCTCCGAGTCGGAGAGCTTCACGTGCCACATCTTCTGATACGCCGTCAAGCTCAAACATAACACGACCTGGTGCTACGCGGCATGCCCAGTAGTCTACTGAACCCTTACCTTTACCCATACGGACTTCGGTAGGTTTGGAAGTTACTGGCAGATCCGGGAAGATCCGGATCCATACACGACCGGCACGTTTCATGTGACGGGTAATGGCACGGCGAGCGGCTTCGATCTGACGTGCGGTAACGCGTTCAGGCTCGACTGCCTTCAGACCGAAAGCACCGAAGTTCAGATCCGTACCGCCCTTGGATTCACCGTGAATACGGCCCTTGAACTGCTTACGGAACTTTGTGCGCTTAGGCTGCAACATTGTTCTCTACTCCAATATTCTAACCGAAAACGCTTAAAATTAAGCGTTTTCGCGGCGGCGGTTCGACTGCGGACCCTGAGCGTCGGCTTCAATCGCACGACGTTCGGAAGCCATTGGGTCATGCTCAAGGATTTCGCCTTTGAATACCCAAACTTTCACGCCGCAGATACCGTAAGCGGTCTGTGCTTCAGCTGTACCGTAGTCAATATCAGCGCGCAGAGTGTGAAGAGGAACGCGACCTTCACGGTACCATTCCATACGAGCAATTTCTGCACCGCCAAGACGCCCCGAACAATTAATACGGATGCCTTCTGCGCCGAGACGCATTGCGGACTGAACAGCACGCTTCATAGCGCGACGGAATGCCACACGGCGTTCCAGCTGCTGAGTGATCGACTGAGCAATCAGGGTAGCGTCAACTTCTGGCTTGCGAACTTCAACAATGTTGAGAACCGCATCAGAGTTGGTCATATCGGAGAGCTTCTTACGGAGCTTTTCGATATCTGCACCCTTCTTACCGATAATGATGCCCGGACGAGCCGAGTGAATGGTCACACGGCACTTCTTGTGCGGACGTTCAATCACGATTTTGGAGATCGCAGCCTGCTTGAGTTCTTCAGTCAGGTATTTGCGGATCTTCAGATCTTCATGAAGGAGCTTACCGTATTCGCCGGTATTCGCGTACCAACGCGAATCCCAGGTACGGTTAATGCCCAGACGAAGACCGATCGGATTAATCTTCTGGCCCATTATGCGGCCTCCCCTTTTTCGGCGACTTCGCGGACAACGATGGTCAGGTGAGAGAACGGACGTTCAATCCGGCTCGCCTTACCACGGCCACGCACATGAAAGCGCTTCATGACGATCGACTTGCCAACAGAAGCTTCCGCGACGATCAAAGCATCAACATCGAGGTCGTGATTGTTTTCTGCGTTGGCGATTGCCGATTCAAGCGTCTTCTTAACTGTCTCTGCAATGCGCTTGCGCGAGAATGACAGATCAGCAAGTGCCGCGTTGACTTTCTTGCCGCGGATCAGAGCCGCGACAAGGTTAAGTTTCTGCGGGCTAACGCGAATCGTGCGGGCGACGGCTTTCGCCTCGTTATCCTTAAGCTGGCGCGGAGCCTTGGCCTTGCCCATACTTACTTCCTCTTCGCTTTCTTGTCCGCACCGTGACCGTAATAGGTACGGGTTGGAGCGAATTCACCGAACTTGTGTCCGACCATTTCTTCGGAGATGGACACAGGAATGTGTTTATTACCGTTGTATACACCAAAGGTCAGGCCAACAAACTGCGGCAGGATCGTGGAGCGACGGCTCCAGATCTTGATGACCTCATTACGACCGCCGGAGCGTACCTTCTCAGCCTTCTTGAGAAGATAGCCGTCAATAAACGGTCCTTTCCAAACTGAACGAGCCACTTTAGACTACCTCTCTTATTTCTTACGCTGATGACGCGAACGCATGATGAATTTGTCCGTCGCCTTGTTCGAGCGTGTCTTCTTGCCCTTCGTAGGTTTGCCCCACGGAGTAACAGGATGACGACCACCCGAGGTACGACCTTCACCACCACCGTGTGGGTGATCAACCGGGTTCATGGCAACGCCGCGTACGTGTGGACGCTTACCGCGCCATACGGAACGACCGGCTTTACCGTCGTTGGTGTTGCCGTGATCCGGATTGGATACAGCGCCAACAGTTGCGAGACAACCGGAATGTACCAGACGCTGTTCACCGGAATTCAGGCGAAGGATCGCCATGCCCTGGTCACGGCCAACGAGCTGTGCATAGGTACCGGCCGAGCGAGCGATCTGACCGCCCTTGCCTGGCTTCATTTCCACGTTGTGGATGATGGTACCAACCGGCATCGCACCGAGTGGCATCGCGTTACCTGGCTTAACGTCAACCTGTGCGCCGGAGATAACCTTGTCGCCAACAGCAAGACGCTGTGGTGCCAGGATGTAGCTCAGCTCACCGTCTTCGTAGCGGATCAGCGCGATGAATGCGGTACGGTTTGGATCGTATTCCAGACGCTCAACAGTAGCGGACACATCGTGTTTCGTACGCTTGAAATCAATAAAGCGATACGTACGCTTGTGACCACCGCCCTGATAGCGAACAGTGATACGACCGGTGTTGTTACGACCGCCCTTTTTAGTCAAACCTTCGGTCAATGCTTTGACCGGCTTGCCTTTGAAGAGCTCCGAACGATCCACGATGACCAGCTGACGCTGGCCAGGAGTGATCGGGTTAAAGTGCTTGAGTGCCATTGTCTTTACTCCACGGCCTCTCAGAGACCAGTCGAAACGTCGATGCTCTGGCCTTCAGCCAAAGTTACGATCGCTTTCTTGACATCGCTCTGGCGCCCAACAATACCGCGGAAACGCTTCACTTTGCCTTTACGCACAGTGGTGTTCACAGCTGTAACTTTCACGCCGAAAAGCGCTTCTACTGCAGCTTTGATCTCTGGTTTCGTGGCCTTGCGGGCTACGTTAAAGACGATCTGGTTAAATTCGGAAACCATGGTCGACTTTTCGGTAATGACCGGGCTAACGATCACATCATAGTGACGAAGATCTGTCATTTGAAACGCTCCTCGAGGGCTTCGACAGCTGCCTTGGAAAGGACGAGCTTGCCACGGCGAAGAATGTCGTAAACGTTGATGCCCTGTACCGGCAGCACATCAATATTCGGGATATTGGATGCAGCCAGCTTGAAGTTGGCGTCGATTTCCGAACCACCGATCAGCAGTGCGTTTTCCAGACCGAGATTAGCAAACTGGCTTACCAGCAGCTTGGTCTTGGCTTCTGCAGCTGCCAGATCATCAATGATGATCAGATCAGAGGCTTTAACCTTAGCCGAAAGGGCGTGACGCAGAGCCAGAGCACGAACCTTCTTAGGAAGATCATGTGCATGGCTGCGGGCTACAGGGCCATGAGCCTTACCACCGCCACGGAACTGTGGTGCACGAGCGGAATGGTGACGGGCGCGGCCGGTACCCTTCTGCTTGTACATTTTTGCACCGGTACGTGCAACTTCACCACGGGTCAGAGTCTGGTGGGTACCCTGCTGACGGCGAGCGAGCTGCCAAAGGACAACGCGCTGAAGGATGTCATCGCGCGGCTCAAGACCGAAGATTTCTTCGGACAGCTGCACTTTACCGGCATCCTTGCCTTCAAGTGTTGTAATTGTGAGATCCATTATTCGGCTCCCTCAGTCGCTGCAGGTTCTGCAACCGCAGCAGCTTCACCTTTAGCTTGGCGCAGGCCAGCTGGCTTAGGAGCATTTTCTGGCAGCGATACTTTTACAGCATCACGAACATAGATCCATGCACCCTTGGAACCAGGAACAGCACCGCGAACAAGGATCAGACCGCGATCGAGGTCGGTAGAAACGACTTCGATATTCTGCGTGGTTACACGGGTCTGACCCATGTGACCGGCCATTTTCTTGCCTTTAAATACTTTACCTGGATCCTGACGCTGACCGGTCGAACCATGGGCACGGTGGGATACCGAGTTACCATGAGTTGCGCGGCCGCCGCCGAAGTTGTGACGCTTCATAACACCGGCAAAACCTTTACCGATTGTTGTACCTGTAACGTCAACTTTCTGACCGGCTACAAAATGCTCAGCAGTGATTTCTGCGCCTACATCCAGAAGATTGTCTTCTGAAACGCGGAATTCAGCTACTTTCGCTTTCGGTTCAACTTCAGCCTTCGCGAAGTGACCGCGCAGAGCCTTGGTCGTGTTCTTCACCTTGGCCAATCCTACGCCAAGCTGTACGGCTGTGTAGCCGTTTTTTTCTACTGTGCGCTGAGCTACAACGTGGCAGTTCTCCATGCGGAGTACTGTCACCGGTACATGCTCGCCAGCGTCTGTATAAACGCGGGTCATGCCCAGCTTTTGTGCAATAACACCTGAACGCATCGGTTCGTTCCTTCCGTCCTCAAGCCTTACAGCTTGATCTCGACATCAACACCAGCCGACAGATCCAGCTTCATCAGCGCATCTACAGTCTGTGGGGTTGGGTCAACGATATCGAGAAGACGCTTATGAGTGCGCATCTCGAACTGCTCGCGGCTCTTCTTATCGATGTGCGGCGACCGGTTAACTGTGAACTTTTCGATCCGTGTTGGCAGAGGGATCGGTCCGCGCACATTGGCACCGGTACGCTTGGCAGTCGACACGATTTCGCGGGTCGAAGCGTCAAGGATCCGATGGTCAAACGCCTTAAGGCGAATGCGGATATTTTGACCGTTCATTTGATTTGTTCCTTATTACGCGGGACGTTTGGCTTTGAAGATGATTTTAAACCACCAAACCAAACGCCCTGCACAAATCTATTATTCGATGATCGAAGCGACGATACCTGCACCAACGGTGCGGCCACCTTCACGGATCGCGAAACGGAGTTTTTCTTCCATAGCGATT